>NZ_CAXUPE020000003.1:0-1276861 GCF_964252735.1 Mesorhizobium sp. LjNodule214 | reverse complement strand
TTTGGACTTAAACCGATCTGTCGCGGGCGCGGGAGTTGCCCGCGCCGCGCCAGAACAAGGAAGTGACGCATGAACGGACAGAATATCCGCATCCGCCTGAAGGCGTTTGATCACCGGGTGCTCGACGCCTCGACACGGGAAATCGTGTCGACGGCCAAGCGCACCGGCGCCAACGTCCGCGGCCCCATTCCGCTGCCGACGCGGATCGAAAAGTTCACGGTCAACCGGTCGCCTCACGTCGACAAGAAGAGCCGCGAGCAGTTCGAGATGCGCACGCACAAGCGTCTGCTCGACATCGTCGATCCGACCCCGCAGACGGTCGATGCTTTGATGAAGCTCGATCTGGCCGCCGGTGTGGACGTCGAGATCAAGCTCTAAGGGAATGAGAGCGCGGTAAGGGGCGGTGCCCCTGGCCCGGAACTCTAAAGGAATTGAACCGATGCGTTCAGGTGTGATTGCAAAGAAGGTGGGAATGACCCGCATCTATAATGATGCCGGGGAGCATGTTCCCGTCACCGTTCTCCAGATGGAGAACTGCCAGGTCGTGGCGCAGCGCACGCAGGAGAAGAACGGCTATACCGCCGTCCAGCTCGGCGTTGGCCTTGCCAAGGTGAAGAACACGTCGAAGGCGATGCGCGGCCATTTCGCGACCGCTTCCGTCGAGCCGAAGGCGAAGGTCGCCGAGTTCCGCGTCTCCGCCGACAACATGATCGATGTCGGCGCCGAGATCACCGTCGAGCACTTTGTCGTCGGCCAGAAGGTCGATGTCACGGGCACGACGATCGGCAAGGGTTTCCAGGGCGTCATCAAGCGTCACCACATGGGTGGTGGCCGCGCGACGCACGGTAACTCGGTGTCGCACCGTACGCACGGCTCGACCGGCCAGCGCCAGGACCCCGGCAAGGTGTTCAAGGGCAAGCATATGGCTGGCCACATGGGCGACACCCGCGTCACCACGCAGAATGTCGAAATCGTTTCGACCGACGCCGACCGCGGCCTGATCCTGATCCGCGGTGCGGTTCCCGGGTCGAAGGGCGCCTGGATCCTGGTCCGCGACGCGGCCAAGGTGGCGCTGCCGGCCAATGCGCCGAAGCCTGCCGCGATCCGTGCCGTTGCTGCCGAAAGTGGCGCCAAGAACGATGCCCCGGCCACAGAGGGAGCGGAATAATGGACCTCAAGATCACAACGCTGGGCGGCAAAGACGCCGGCAAGGTGAAACTCTCCGAGGAGATTTTCGGCCTTGATCCGCGCGAGGACATTCTGCAGCGCGTCGTGCGCTGGCAGCTGGCCAAGAAGCAGCAGGGCACGCACAAGGCCAAGGGCCGCGCCGAGATCGCGCGCACCGGCGCCAAGATGTATAAGCAGAAGGGTACGGGCCGCGCCCGTCACCATTCGGCACGCGCTCCGCAGTTCCGCGGCGGCGGCAAGGCCCACGGCCCGGTCGTTCGCAGCCACGAGCACGACCTGCCGAAGAAGGTTCGCGCGCTCGGCCTCAAGCATGCTCTCTCGGCCAAGGCCAAGAGCGCGTCGATCATCGTCATCGACGAGCTGAAGCTGACCGAGGCCAAGACAAAGGCGCTGATCGCGAATTTCGCGACGCTCGGCCTGACCAACGCTTTGGTGATCGGCGGTGCCGAGCTCGACCAGAACTTCAAGCTGGCGGCGACCAACATCCCGAACATCGACGTGCTGCCCATCCAGGGCATCAACGTCTACGACATTCTGCGCCGCGGCACGCTGGTCCTTTCGAAGGCCGCCGTCGAGGCTCTCGAGGAGCGCTTCAAATGACCGACCTTCGTCACTACGACGTGATCGTCTCGCCGGCGATCACCGAAAAGTCGACCATGGCTTCCGAGCAGAACCAGGTCGTCTTCAACGTCGCCAAGAAGGCGTCGAAGCCGGAAATCAAGGCCGCTGTCGAAGCGCTGTTTGGCGTCAAGGTGATGGCCGTGAACACGCTTGTCCGCAAGGGCAAGATCAAGCGCTTCCGCGGCACGATCGGCCGCCAGAGCGACGTCAAGAAGGCGGTTGTGACGCTGGCCGACGGCCAGTCGATCGACGTCGCGACGGGTCTCTGAGCAAGGCCGCGAGGACAGGACAATGGCACTTAAAAAATTCAACCCGGTAACGCCGAGCACCCGCCAGCTGGTCATCGTCGACCGCTCGGGCCTTTACAAGGGCAAGCCCGTCAAGGGCCTGACCGAAGGCCTGACCAAGTCGGGCGGCCGCAACAATCACGGCCGCATCACTGCCCGTTTCATCGGCGGTGGTCACAAGCGTACGTACCGGATCATCGACTTCAAGCGCCGCAAGTTCGACGTCGTCGGCACGGTGGAGCGCATTGAATACGATCCGAACCGCAGCGCCTTCATCGCGCTGATCAAGTACGACGATGGCGAGCTGTCCTACATCATCGCCCCGCAGCGCCTTGCTGCCGGCGACAAGATCGTGGCCGGCGAAGCGGTCGACGTGAAGCCGGGCAACGCGATGCCGCTGGCATCGATGCCGGTCGGCACGATCGTCCACAACATCGAGCTGAAGCCGGGCAAGGGCGCCCAGGTTGCCCGTTCGGCGGGCGGCTACGCCCAGCTCGTCGGCCGCGACCAGGGCATGGCGATCCTGCGCCTCAACTCGGGCGAGCAGCGCGTCGTGCACGGCTCCTGCATGGCGACCGTCGGCGCGGTGTCGAACCCCGACCACGGCAACATCAATGACGGCAAGGCCGGCCGCACGGTGTGGCGCGGCAAGCGCCCGCACAATCGCGGCGTGACCATGAACCCGGTCGACCATCCGCATGGCGGCGGCGAAGGCCGCACCTCGGGTGGCCGCCATCCGGTTTCGCCCTGGGGCAAGCCGACCAAGGGCAAGAAGACGCGGTCCAATAAGGCGACCGACAAGTTCATCCTGCGCTCGCGCCATCAGCGCAAGAGCTAAGAAGAGGTAACGCCAAGTGACTCGTTCTATTTGGAAAGGCCCCTTCATCGACGGTTACCTTCTCAAGAAGGTGGACAAGGTTCGTGAAGGCGGTCGCAATGAGGTGATCAAGATGTGGAGCCGCCGCTCCACCATCCTGCCGCAGTTCGTCGGCTTCACCTTCGGTGTCTACAACGGCCAGAAGCATGTTCCCGTCTCCGTGAACGAGGACATGGTCGGTCACAAGTTCGGTGAATTCGCTCCGACCCGGACCTATTACGGTCACGGCGCGGATAAGAAGGCGAAGAGGAAATAATCATGGGCAAGGCCAAAGCTCCGCGCAGGCTTGCTGACAACGAAGCGCGCGCCGTTCTGCGCACGATCCGTATCAGCCCGCAGAAGCTGAACCTGGTTGCCGCGCTGATCCGCGGCAAGAAGGTCGCGACAGCGCTTGCCGACCTCGAATTCTCGGCCAAGCGGATTTCCGGTACGGTCAAGAAGACGCTGGAATCGGCGATCGCCAACGCGGAAAACAACCACGACCTCGACGTCGATGCGCTGATCGTGGCGGAAGCCTATGTCGGCAAGTCGATCGTCATGAAGCGGTTCCATGCCCGTGGCCGTGGTCGCGCCAGCCGTATCGAGAAGCCGTTCTCGCACCTCACGATCGTCGTTCGTGAAGTCGAGGAAAAAGGGGAGGCCGCATAATGGGCCAGAAAGTCAATCCGATCGGGCTGCGTCTCGGCATCAACCGTACCTGGGATTCGCGCTGGTTCGCGAACACCGGCGAATACGGCCAGCTGCTGCATGAGGACATCAAGATCCGCAAGTATCTTGAGAAGGAACTCAAGCAGGCCGCGATCTCGAAGGTCGTGATCGAGCGTCCGCACAAGAAGTGCCGCGTCACCATCCATGCGGCGCGTCCGGGCCTGATCATCGGCAAGAAGGGCGCCGACATCGAGAAGCTTCGCAAGAAGCTGATGGAGATGACGAAGTCCGAGACGCACCTCAACATCGTCGAGGTGCGCAAGCCCGAGATCGACGCGACCCTGGTCGCCCAGTCGATCGCCCAGCAGCTCGAGCGCCGTATCGCGTTCCGCCGCGCCATGAAGCGCGCCGTGCAGTCGGCGATGCGCCTCGGTGCCGAAGGCATCCGCATCAAC
Source organism: Mesorhizobium sp. LjNodule214 (assembly GCF_964252735.1). NCBI lineage: Bacteria > Pseudomonadati > Pseudomonadota > Alphaproteobacteria > Hyphomicrobiales > Phyllobacteriaceae > Mesorhizobium > Mesorhizobium sp. LjNodule214. The sequence goes on along the minus strand of NZ_CAXUPE020000003.1, from coordinate 1,272,785 downwards.
TGCTCGGGACGCCTGGGCGGCGCCGAAATCGCGCGCATGGAATGGTATCGCGAAGGCCGCGTGCCGCTGCATACGTTGCGCGCCGACGTCGACTACGGCACGGCCGAGGCGAACACCGCCTATGGCATCTGCGGCGTCAAGGTCTGGGTGTTCAAGGGCGAGATCCTCGAGCACGACCCGATGGCTTCGGAGCGCCGCGCCACCGAGGGCGATCATTCGCATGGCGGTGGTGGTGGCGAGCGCGAACGCGGTCGCCGTCGCGAAAACGCCTGAGACATTTAGGAATTTGGAGTTAGAACGATGCTGCAGCCAAAGCGCACAAAGTTCCGCAAGCAGTTCAAGGGCCGCATCCACGGTACCGCCAAGGGCGGCACCAACCTGGATTTCGGCGGTTTCGGGCTGAAGGCGCTTGAGCCGAACCGCGTCACCGCGCGCGAGATCGAGGCGGCCCGCCGCGCGATCACCCGCGAGATGAAGCGCGCCGGCCGCGTCTGGATCCGTATTTTCCCGGACGTGCCGGTCACTTCGAAGCCGACCGAAGTCCGCATGGGCAAGGGCAAGGGCGCGGTCGACTACTGGGCGGCGCGCGTCAAGCCGGGCCGCATCATGTTCGAGATCGACGGCGTCAACGAAGAAACCGCCCGTGAGGCGCTGCGTCTCGGCGCGGCCAAGCTCTCGGTCAGGACGCGCTTCGTACAGCGCATCGCAGAATAAGGACGGGCTGACCATGAAAGCCGAAGACATCCGGACCAAGACCCAGGACCAGCTGACCGACGATTTGGCCAGCCTGAAGAAGGAGCAGTTCAACCTGCGCTTCCAGAAGGCCACCGGCCAGCTCGAGAAGACCGCGCGCGTGAGGCAGGTCCGCAAGGACATTGCGCGCATCAAGACCATCGCTGCGGAAAAGTCCGCGGCCAAGAAGGCTTAAGGACGAAAACCATGCCAAAGCGCATTCTGCAGGGCACCGTCGTCAGCGACAAGAACGAGAAGACGGTTGTCGTCAAGGTCGAACGGCGCTTCACGCATCCCGTGATGAAGAAGACCGTGCGCATGACCAAGAAGTACAAGGCGCACGACGAGAACAACGCCCACAAGGTCGGCGATCAGGTGTTCATCCAGGAATCGAAGCCGATTTCCAAGGACAAGCGCTGGATCGTCGTGTCTTCGGACCAGGCGTAAATAAACGAATTTTGGACAGACCGGGGAGGGGTGAAGAACCCGTCCCGCTAAGAAGAGAAGAAGGCGGCCAGTCATGATTCAGATGCAAACAAACCTCGACGTCGCGGATAATTCCGGCGCTCGTCGTGTCATGTGCATCAAGGTGCTGGGCGGCTCGAAGCGGAAATACGCTTCCGTGGGCGACATCATCGTGGTGTCGATCAAGGAAGCCATTCCGCGCGGCCGCGTGAAGAAGGGCGATGTGATGAAGGCGGTCGTGGTTCGCACGGCCAAGGACATCCGCCGCCCGGACGGCAGCGTGATCCGTTTCGACAAGAACGCGGCCGTTCTCGTCGACAACAAGAAAGAGCCGATCGGCACGCGTATCTTCGGACCGGTTCCGCGCGAACTCCGCGCCAAGAACCACATGAAGATCATCTCGCTCGCGCCTGAAGTGCTGTAAGGAGCCGGACCAATGCAAAAGATTAGAAAAGGCGACAAGGTCGTCGTGCTGGCCGGCAAGGACAAGGGCCGTTCGGGCGAAGTCCTATCGGTGCAGCCGAAGGACGACACCGCGCTGGTGCGCGGCGTCAACATGATCCGTCGTCACCAGAAGCAGTCCCAGTCCCAAGAGGGCGGGATCATCACCAAGGAAGCGCCGATCCAGCTGTCGAACATCGCGCTGGCCGACCCCAAGGATGGCAAGCCGACCCGCGTCGGCTTCATCTTCCAGAAGGACGGCAAGAAGGTGCGCGTCGCCAAGCGCTCGGGAGAAGTCATCAATGGCTAAGGCTCAATCCAAGCAGGCGGCTGCCGCCAACACGCCGCGCCTCAAGCAGGTCTACAACGAGACCATCCGCAAGGCGCTGCAGGAGCAGTTCGGCTATGAAAACGAGATGCAGGTTCCGCGCATCGACAAGATCGTGCTGAACATGGGCGTCGGCGAAGCGACCGGCGATTCGAAGAAGCCTTCGATCGCGGCCGAAGACCTGGCGATGATCGCCGGCCAGAAGGCCGTCGTCACCCGCGCCCGCAATTCGATCGCCGGCTTCAAGGTCCGCGAGAAGATGCCGATCGGCGCCAAGGTCACGCTGCGCAAGGAACGCATGTACGAGTTCCTCGACCGCCTCGTGAACATCGCGCTGCCGCGCGTCCGCGACTTCCGCGGACTCAATCCGAAGAGCTTCGATGGCCGTGGCAACTACGCCATGGGCATCAAGGAACACATCGTGTTCCCGGAGATCAACTACGACAAGGTTGATCAGGTCTGGGGCATGGACGTCATCGTTTGTACGACGGCGAAGACGGACGACGAAGCCAGGGCATTGCTCAAGGCTTTCAACTTCCCCTTCCGCCAGTAACGGCAGCGAAAAAGGAAAAATCTGAAATGGCAAAGACCAGCTCAGTCGAGAAGAACAACAGGCGCCGGAAGCTTGCGGATCAGTATGCCGCCAAGCGCAAGGCGCTCAAGGCCATCATCATGGATCAGTCCAAGCCGATGGAAGAGCGCTTCCGCGCCCAGTTGAAGCTCGCGGCGCTGCCGCGCAACTCGGCCAAGATCCGCATCCGCAACCGCTGCGAAGTCACCGGACGCCCGCGTGCCTACTATCGCAAGCTCAAGGTATCGCGCATCGCGCTTCGTGATCTCGGCAACAACGGCCAGATCCCGGGCCTGGTCAAGTCGAGCTGGTAAGGAGGACATAACATGTCATTGAGCGATCCTCTCGGCGATATGCTGACCCGCATCCGCAACGCCTATGGCCGCAAGAAGTCGAGCGTTTCGACGCCGGCCTCGCGCCTGCGTACCCGCGTCCTCGACGTGCTGAAGGCGGAAGGCTATATCCGCGACTACAGCCAGACCGACTTCGACAACGGCAAGTCCGAAATCGAGATCGAGCTGAAGTATTTCGACGGCGCGCCGGTCGTGCGCGAAATCGCCCGCGTCTCGAAGCCTGGCCGCCGCGTCTATGTTTCGGCCAAGTCGATTCCGCATGTCGCCAACGGCCTCGGCATCGCCATCCTTTCGACACCGAAGGGCGTGATGGCCGACCACGAAGCGCGCGAGCAGAATGTCGGTGGCGAAATCCTCTGCCAGATCTTCTGATCCGGCGCTTGATATCGAAAGCGGTATCCGGTTTTCGGGAATGCCCGGAAACTGGAACCTGAACCAAGAGAAGTGACGAGGACAACAAAATGTCTCGTATTGGAAAGAAACCCGTTTCGCTGCCGCAGGGCGTGACCGCGTCCGTCAACGGCCAGACCGTGACGGCGAAGGGCCCCAAGGGCGAGCTGAAGTTCGTGGTGAACGACGAAGTGCTGGTCAAGATGGAAGGCACCGAGATCGCCGTCCAGCCGCGCGACCAGACCAAGGCAGCCCGCGCCAAGTGGGGCATGTCGCGCACGCAGATCGTCAACATCCTGCAGGGCGTCAAGGACGGCTTCGAGAAGAAGCTCGAGATCACCGGCGTCGGCTACCGTGCTGCCATGCAGGGCAAGAACCTGCAGCTCGCGCTCGGCTTCAGCCATGACGTCGTCTACGAGACGCCGCAGGGCATCACGATCACCGTGCCGAAGCCGACGGAAATCACCGTGACCGGCATCGACAAGCAGATGGTCGGCCAGGTTGCCGCGGAGATCCGCGAGTATCGCGGTCCCGAGCCCTACAAGGGCAAGGGCGTGCGCTATGCGGGCGAGAAGATCGTCCGCAAGGAAGGCAAGAAGAAGTAAGTGTAACGCCGCGGGGAGCGGTCGCGGGAGGCGCTTTCGCCTACCGCACACGGCGGCCCCCGTTTTTTGAAGGCAAGGAAGAACCACCATGGGCACCAAAGAATCCACGCAGCGCCGTGCGCAGCGCGTCCGCCGCCAGATCAAGAAGGTCGCCGGCGAGCGTCCGCGGCTCTCGGTGCACCGCACGTCGAAGAACATCTATGTCCAGGTGATCGACGACGCGAAGGGTCACACCATCGCTGCCGCTTCGACGCTGGAGAAGGATCTCAAGGGTTCGCTCAAGACCGGCGCCGATACCGCGGCCGCCGCTGCGATCGGCAAGCTGATCGCCGAGCGCGCCTCGAAGGCCGGCGTCAAGGAAGTCGTCTTCGACCGTGGCCCGTACATCTATCACGGCCGCGTCAAGGCGCTGGCCGAAGCTGCCCGCGAAGGTGGGCTCAGCTTCTAATTTTTCGCCCCCGGTGACCCAAAGCGGCACCGGATATCATCATCAACCGTGCTTCCGGAAAAAAACAAGGAACAGGATATGGCACAGGAACGTAGGGATGGCGGCCGCGGCCGTGATCGCGAAGAGCGCGACGATGGCATGGTGGACAAGCTCGTCCACATCAACCGCGTCGCCAAGGTCGTCAAGGGCGGCCGTCGCTTCGGTTTTGCAGCACTCGTCGTCGTCGGCGACCAGAAGGGCCGTGTCGGCTTCGGCCACGGCAAGGCGCGCGAAGTGCCGGAGGCGATCCGCAAGGCGACCGAATCGGCCAAGCGCGACATGATCTTCGTGCCGCTGCGCTCGGGCCGTACGCTGCACCACGACGTCGAGGGACGCTGGGGCGCCGGACGCGTGCTGCTGCGCGCTGCCAAGCAGGGTACCGGCATCATCGCCGGCGGCCCGATGCGCGCCGTCTTCGAGACGCTCGGCATGCATGACGTGGTCGCCAAGTCGATGGGTTCGTCGAACCCGTACAACATGGTTCGCGCCACGTTCGACGCGCTGAAGAGCCAGATGCATCCGAAGGATGTGGCTGCCGCGCGCGGCATCAAGTATTCGACGCTTCAGGCTCGCCGCGGCACCGCCGTCGCGACTGAAGAATAGTCGACGCTGACCAGGGATTTTGACCATGGCCAAGAAAGCAACCAAGACCATCACCGTCGAGCAGATCGGTTCGCCGATCCGCCGGCCGAAGGAGCAGCGTGCGACGCTGGTCGGCCTCGGCCTCAACAAGATGCACAAGCAGCGCACGCTGGAAGATACGCCCTCCGTGCGCGGCATGATCGCTGCCGTCCAGCATCTCGTCCGCGTCGTGGACGAGGGCTGAGCAAGAGCGCAGGAGAAGCAAGATGAAACTCAACGATCTGCGTGACAAGGACGGCGCGACGCATTCCAAGAAGCGTCTCGGCCGCGGCATCGGTTCCGGCTCGGGCAAGACCGCCGGTCGCGGCGTCAAGGGCCAGAAGGCGCGCTCCGGCGTTGCCGTCAACGGCTTCGAGGGTGGCCAGATGCCGCTCTATCGGCGCCTGCCGAAGCGTGGCTTCAACAACATCTTCGCCAAGAGCTTCACCGTCGTGTCGCTGGCCCGCATACAGGCCGCGATCGATGCCAAGAAGCTCGATGCGAAGGCGACCGTGACGGCCGAGGCCCTCGTCGCAGCCGGCGTCATCCGCCGCGTCAAGGACGGCGTGCGCGTCCTCTCCGACGGCGAACTGAAGGCCAAGCTCGCCTTCGACGTCGCCGGTGCCTCCAAGGCCGCGATCGAGAAGATCGAGAAGGCCGGCGGTTCGGTGAAGGTGCCGGAAAAGGCAGCCGCCGAGTAACGGCGATTTGAAGCGCGAGCGGCAAGAGCGGACTTCGGTTTTGCCTCGAAACGCGCTTTGATCCGATCAATAAGGCGGCCGCGTCAACGCGGCCGCTTGCATGTTCAAGGTCCGGAGCTTATCTCGTGAGCTTCGGTGACACGCACCGCCTGAGCGGCAGGCCATCGAGCGTGACCAAGCGGAGAATCAGGCATGGCTTCGGCTGCTGAACAACTAGCCTCGAATCTGAATTTTTCGGCCTTCGCCAAGGCGGAGGACCTGAAGAAACGCATCTGGTTCACCATCGGCGCGCTGCTCGTCTATCGTCTCGGCACCTACATCCCGCTTCCCGGCATCAATCCCGACGCTTTCGCCCAGGCCTTCACCTCGCAGAGCAAGGGCGTGCTCGGCATGTTCAACATGTTCGCCGGCGGCGCCGTGCAGCGCATGGCGATCTTTGCGCTGGGCATCATGCCCTACATCTCCGCCTCCATCATCATGCAGCTGATGACCTCGGTCATTCCGTCGCTGGAGGCGTTGAAGAAGGAAGGCGAGCAGGGCCGCAAGATCATCAACCAGTACACGCGCTACGGCACCGTGCTCTTGGCGCTGGTGCAGGCCTATGGCATTTCGGTCGGCCTGGAAGGCGGCAACGGCATCGTCAACGATCCGGGCATGTTCTTCCGCATCTCGACCGTCGTTACGCTGGTCGGCGGCACCATGTTCCTGATGTGGCTCGGCGAACAGATCACCGCGCGCGGCATCGGCAACGGTATTTCGCTGATCATCTTCTCCGGTATCGTCGCTGGACTGCCGCAAGCCATTTCCGGCACGCTGGAACTTGGCCGCACCGGCGCACTGTCGACCGGCCTCATCCTGGCCATCATCGTGCTGGCGATCGTCGTCATTGCGCTCATCGTGTTTTTCGAGCGCGCCCAGCGCCGCCTGCTGATCCAGTATCCGAAGCGCCAGGTCGGCAACCGCATGTTCCAGGGCGACACCTCGCATTTGCCGTTGAAGCTCAACACGTCGGGCGTCATCCCGCCGATCTTCGCCTCCTCGCTGCTGCTGCTGCCGGCAACGATCGCGGGCTTCTCGCAGACCACCAGCATGCCTGCCTGGGCAAGCACCATCCTGGCGGCGCTCGGCCACGGCCAGCCGCTCTATATGGCATTCTATGCGGCGATGATCGCGTTCTTCGCCTTCTTCTACACGGCGATCGTCTTCAACCCCAAGGACACCGCCGACCAGCTCAAGAAGCATTCGGGCTTCATCCCGGGCTACCGTCCGGGCGAGCGCACCGCTGATTACATCGACTATGTTCTCACGCGCATCACCGTCGTCGGCGCCATCTACCTGGTGCTGGTGTGTCTGCTGCCCGAATTCCTGATTTCAGCGACTGGCGTACCATTCTACCTTGGTGGCACATCGCTTCTGATCGTGGTCAGTGTCACGCTCGATACGGTGGCGCAGATCCAGGGCCACCTGATCGCGCACCAATATGAGGGCCTGATCAAGAAGTCGAAGCTGCGCGGGGGGAAGAAGGCCAGATGAGGTTGATATTGCTTGGGCCGCCAGGAGCGGGCAAGGGGACGCAAGCACAGAGACTGGTGGAAAAACATGGCATCCCCCAACTATCCACGGGGGACATGCTGCGTGCCGCCGTTCAGGCCGGCACGGAAGTCGGCAAGCGTGCCAAGGCGGTGATGGACGCCGGCGAGCTGGTCTCCGACGCCATCGTCAACGCCATCGTGGCCGAGCGTATCGATCAGGCCGATTGCGTAAAGGGCTTCATTCTCGACGGTTACCCGCGCACCCTGGTGCAGGCGGATGCGGTTGAATCGATGCTTGCGGACCGTGGTCTCAATCTCGACGCGGTCATCGAGCTCGTCGTCGACGACAAGGCGCTGGTCGGCCGAATCGTCAAACGCGCCGAAGAGGCCAAGGCGGCCGGACAGCCGGTGCGCAAGGACGACAATCCGACGGTGTTCGAGGAGCGCCTGAAGGAATACTACAAGAAGACCTCGCCGCTGATCGGCTACTATTATGCCAAGGGCAGGCTGAAGAGCGTCGACGGCATGGCCGACATCGATACGGTGACGAGAGAGATCGAAGCGGTGCTCAGATCGGTCACCCAGGCGGCGGCATAGAGAAAGTAGACGATTGCGCTTGACTGCGGCGGTCCGCTGGGGTATGGCGGCCCGTCTTCCATCAGGCATAGGCTTTGCTTGTCCGCAAGGGCAAGGCAGCCGCTTTGAACTGGAAACTCCCGCATGGGCCGGCCTCCACCGGACGCGGGGCAACTGAAGCGCCGGCTCGTCCGGCCCATATGGAGAAGAGAAGAACATGGCTCGTATAGCCGGCGTCAACATTCCGACCAACAAGCGCGTCGTCATCGCGCTTCAGTACATTCACGGCATTGGCAAGAAGTTCGCCCAGGAGATCGTCGACAAGGTCGGCATCCCGGCCGAGCGTCGCGTCAATCAGCTGACCGACGCGGAAGTGCTGCAGATCCGCGAGACGATCGACCGCGACTACCAGGTCGAGGGCGACCTGCGCCGCGAAGTCTCGATGAACATCAAGCGGCTCATGGACCTCGGCTGCTACCGCGGCCTGCGTCACCGCCGCTCGCTGCCGGTTCGCGGCCAGCGCACGCATACCAATGCGCGCACCCGCAAGGGCCCGGCCAAGTCGATCGCCGGCAAGAAGAAGTAATTTGGAGTGAGTAGTCGGTGGTGAGCAGTGAGAAGCAGCGGCAACGCCTGCATCTCTTCACTACTCACCAATTCACTACTCACTTTCTAGGTGGAGCCGCTGGCATTACGGCGGTGTAGAGATCAACTGAAAGGACCATCATGGCCAAGGAAGCCGCTCGTGTTCGCCGTCGCGAACGCAAGAACATCTCGTCGGGCGTTGCCCACGTCAATTCGACCTTCAACAACACGATGATCACCATCACCGACGCGCAGGGCAATTCGATCGCCTGGTCGTCGGCCGGTGCCCAGGGCTTCAAGGGTTCGCGCAAGTCGACCCCGTTCGCCGCCCAGATGGCTGCCGAGGACGTCGCCAAGAAGGCCCAGGAGCACGGCATGCGCATGCTCGAGGTCGAGGTCTGCGGACCCGGCTCCGGTCGTGAATCGGCGCTGCGCGCCCTGCAGGCGGCCGGTTTCACCATCACCTCGATCCGTGATGTGACGCCGATCCCGCACAATGGCTGCCGCCCGCGCAAGAAGCGCCGCGTCTAAAATTACCGAACGCCGCGCGAACGCCAAAAGCGTTCCTCCGCGGCATTCCAGGTCGCCCGCCACGATTGGATGGTGGCGGGGCAACGGAAGGAAAGCATCATGATCCAGAAAAATTGGCAGGAACTGATCAAGCCGAACAAGATCGAGTTCTCGTCGAAGAAGAAGACGCTGACCACGCTGGTCGCCGAGCCGCTCGAGCGCGGCTTTGGCCTGACGCTCGGAAATGCCCTGCGCCGCGTGCTTTTGTCTTCGCTGCGCGGTGCGGCTGTGACCGCCGTGCAGATCGACGGCGTTCTGCATGAATTCTCGTCCATCGCCGGTGTGCGTGAAGACGTGACCGATATCGTTTTGAACATCAAGGAAATCGCCATCCGCATGGAAGGCGATGGCCCCAAGCGCATGGTCGTGCGCAAGCAGGGCCCGGGCGCCGTGCTCGCCGGCGACATCCAGACAGTTGGCGACGTCGAGATCCTCAACCCCGACCACGTCATCTGCACGCTGGACGAGGGCGCTGAGATCCGCATGGAATTCACCGTCGACACCGGCAAGGGCTATGTGCCGGCAGAGCGCAACCGCGCCGAGGACGCGCCGATCGGCCTGATCCCGGTCGACAGCCTCTACTCGCCGGTCAAGAAGGTGTCCTACAAGGTCGAGAACACCCGCGAGGGCCAGGTGCTCGACTATGACAAGCTGACCATGACCATCGAGACCGACGGTTCGATCTCGGGCGAGGACGCGGTGGCTTTCGCCGCCCGCATCCTGCAGGACCAGCTTGGCCTGTTCGTCAATTTCGACGAGCCGCAGAAGGAAGTCGCGGCCGAGGCCGTCACCGAGCTCGCCTTCAACCCGGCGTTGCTCAAGAAGGTCGACGAGCTCGAGCTTTCGGTGCGTTCGGCCAACTGCCTGAAGAACGACAACATCGTCTATATCGGCGACCTGATCCAGAAGACCGAAGCCGAGATGCTGCGCACCCCGAACTTCGGCCGCAAGTCGCTGAACGAGATCAAGGAAGTCTTGGCGGCGATGGGCCTGCACCTCGGCATGGAAGTGCCGGACTGGCCGCCGGAAAACATCGAAGACCTCGCCAAGCGTTACGAAGATCAATACTGAGCGTGATCCCGAAAAGTTGCAGACTTTTCGGACAAGATCATGCGGCTAACAAACTGAGGCTGAGGCCTCGTGAACCCGGAATGAAGGAGAAGAGCCATGCGCCACGGATTTAAAGGCCGCCGGTTCGCCCGCAGCATAAGCCATCGCAAGTCGATGTTTGCCAACCTCGCCGTGTCGCTGCTCGAGCATGAGCAGATCGTCACCACCCTGCCGAAGGCGAAGGATTTGCGTCCGATCGTCGAGAAGCTGGTGACGCTCGGCAAGCGCGGCGACCTGCATGCGCGCCGTCAGGTGATTGCCCAGATCGGCAATGAAGGCGTCGTCAAGCGTCTGTTCGATACGATTGCGCCGCGCTACGCCACTCGCAACGGCGGCTACCTGCGCATCATGAAGGCGGGCTTCCGCCACGGCGACAACGCCGCGATGGCGGTCATCGAGTTCGTCGACCGCGATACCTCGGCCAAGGGCGCCGGCGACCGCGCCCGCATCGAAGCCGAAGGCACCGACGAGGAAGCCGCTGCCGCATAAGGCTCGGCATCCTGAGAAGTTCAAAGGGGCCTGCGGGCCCCTTTTTGCATTCTGGAGCCAGCGGTTGTGCGGCTACGCGGCCCAAGCCCAGGCTTTTGCGCGATAATAATCAGATTTCAGTGCATTAGCCTTTCATTTTGCACAATCGTCGGGACAATGGCGCCCGATTTGGAGGATTCGGAATGCGCGTGAAACGGCTGTCCCTTGTTCTGATCTGCGCCCTCATGGCGCTGGCCTTCGTGCCGGCGGCCAGGCATGCGCTGGCCGAAGACGCCGCCAAGACCGCCGACCCCGGCCTGTCCGATGTGCTGACCGATCTGCTGCATGGCGTCGAAGGCGAGAACGCCACGTCCGGCCCAGACAAGCGCGTGCCGTTCGGCCGCGAGGAAGTGCAGCTTTCCTTCGCACCGCTGGTCAAGCAGACGGCGCCGGCCGTGGTCAATGTCTATGCCTCGCAGACGGCCAAGGTGACGTCGCCCTTCGAAGGCGATCCCTTCTTCGAGGAGTTCTTCGGGCGGGCGCAGCCGCGCGCGCAATCCTCGCTGGGTTCCGGCGTGCTGGTCGACCCGAGTGGCGTCATCGTCACCAATTTCCACGTCATCAAGGGCGCCGACGAGGTCAAGGTGGCGACCGCGGACGGGCGCGAATTCACCAGCAAGGTCATGCTCAAGGACGAGACGCTCGATCTCGCCGTGCTCAAGATTTCTTCCGACAAGCCGTTTCCGGTGATTGCCATCGGCGATTCCGACGCGCTCGAGGTCGGCGACCTGTTGCTGGCCATCGGCAATCCGTTCGGCGTCGGCCAGACCACCACCAGCGGCATCGTTTCCGCACTTGCCCGCAGCCATATCGGTGTTTCGGATTCGGGCTACTTCATCCAGACCGATGCCGCGATCAACCCCGGCAATTCCGGCGGCGCGCTGATCAACATGGGTGGCCAGCTGGTGGGTATCAACACGGCGATCTACAGCCGCAGTGGCGGCTCGATCGGCATCGGTTTTGCCATCCCTTCGAACATGGTGCGCGCCTTTGCCGACGCAGCCAAGGCCGGGCTCGACTTCTTCGAGCGGCCCTATATCGGCGCCGAATTCGAGGCGGTGACGCCGCAGATCGCTGAATCGCTTGCCATGGAGAAGCCGACCGGTGCGCTGGTCTCATCGGTTGATGCAGCCGGACCTGCCGGCAAGGCTGGCCTCAAGCCCGGCGATGTCGTGCTGTCGCTCAACGGCACGTCTGTCGAAAGCATCGAGGCGCTGGATTACCGGATGGCGACGCTGTCGATCGGCACCAAGGCCAGCTTCGCCGTGCTGAGCAAGGGCCAGCAGGCGACGATGGACATCGCGCTGGAGCGGGCGCCGGAAGGCGCCAAGGCCTCCGAAGTGACGCTGCACGGTCGCAGTCCTTTTTCCGGCGCCAAGGTCGCGGAGCTGTCGCCCCGGCTTGCCCAGCGGCTTGGCCTGCGCACCGACATCAAAGGGATTGCCGTGGTCGATATCAATCGCGATTCGCCCGCCGCCGATTTCGGCTTCCAGCCGGGCGACATCGTGCGTGAAGTGAATGGCACGACCATCGATACGGCAGCGACGCTGGCTCAGATAGCCCAGCAGGATACGCGCTGGTGGCGCTTTACCGTCGAGCGCGGCGGGCAGATACTGCGCCAGGTATTGCGTTACTGAGCCGGTCTTTCCGAAGAGATATGACTCCAACCAAAAGACCAGCATGGCCGATCTGTTCAGCGTCGATGAACCAGAAAGGGCGCCGCCCGGCCGGCCGCTGGCTGACCGGCTGCGCCCGAGAAACCTGGGCGAGGTCGTCGGCCAGGAGCACCTGACCGGGCCAGATGGCGCGCTGACCAGGCTGATCGGTTCCGGCTCGCTCGGCTCGATGATTTTTTGGGGCCCGCCAGGCACCGGCAAGACCACGGTCGCGCGATTGCTCGCCGGCGAGACCAGTCTCGCCTTCGAGCAGATATCGGCGGTGTTTTCCGGTGTCGCCGACCTGAAGAAGGTGTTCGAGGCGGCGAAGCTGCGCCGCGCCAACGGCCGCCAGACATTGCTGTTCGTCGACGAGATCCATCGCTTCAACCGCGCCCAGCAGGATTCTTTCCTCCCGGTCATGGAGGACGGTACGGTGGTGCTGGTCGGCGCCACCACCGAGAACCCGTCCTTTGAGTTGAATGCGGCCTTGCTTTCCCGCGCACGCGTGCTGGTCTTCCACTCGCTGGGCGAGGAGAGCATCGCGAAACTTCTGGCGCGGGCCGAGGAAACCGAGGGCAGGGCGCTGCCGCTCGATGACGAGGCGAGGGCGATGCTCATCCGCATGAGCGACGGCGACGGCCGTGCGTCGCTGACGCTGGCAGAGGAAGTCTGGCGGGCGGCCAAAGCCGGCGAGGTGTTCACGCCGGAGGGCCTGCAACGCATCGTCCAGCGCCGCGCGCCTATCTATGACAAGGGCCAGGACGGCCACTACAATTTGATCTCGGCGCTGCACAAGTCGGTGCGCGGTTCCGACCCGGATGCAGCGCTCTACTATCTCGCCCGCATGTTCGACGCCGGCGAGGATCCGCTCTATCTCGGGCGCCGGCTGGTGCGCATGGCGATGGAGGATATCGGACTGGCCGACCCGCAGGCGCTGGTCGTCGCCAATGCCGCCAAGGACGCCTATGACTATCTAGGCTCGCCCGAGGGCGAACTCGCCTTCGCCGAGGCCACGGTCTATCTCGCCACGGCGCCGAAATCGAATGCCGTCTACACGGCGTTCAAGGCGGCGACGCAGGCGGCGAAGGAGCACGGTTCGCTGCTGCCGCCCAAGCACATCCTCAACGCGCCGACCAAGCTGATGAAGGAAGAGGACTACGGCGCCGGCTATCGCTACGACCATGACGAGCCGGACGCCTTTTCCGGCCAGGATTACTTTCCGGAAAAGATGGGCCGGCGAACCTTCTACGACCCGCCCGAGCGCGGCTTCGAGCGCGATATCCGCAAGCGGCTGGAGTATTGGGCAAAGCTGCGCAGCGAGCGGGAAAGGTAGGCTTGGCGCGCGCGGCCGTACACCGACCTGAAGTGGAGCGGCATACTCCAAATATTATTGTTGGCAATGGCGGTCGGCCAAGCGGACGAAATGCGATGGCATTGTGCCGGGAAACAAAAGACCCTATCAAGGCGCACGACCTCGGGGGTGGTCGCTGTCAAGATGCTTGGCGATAGTCACTCGGAACAGGAAATCGCGCCTGGCGCGAGCAAAAAATGACAAAGTCCCTTCGCAAATCCCTCCGCCAGCTGGTCATAGCGGTGTCGCTGCTTGCAATCGGTTTCTACTTCATTCCGATCCTGACCACGATCTGGATCGTCTGCGGCCTGATCGACGTGCTGCGCAACGCCAACAAGAACCTGTCGCTGTTTCGCGGCTATTTCCTCGGCAACGGAATCTTCACCTGGCTGCTGTCGCCCTTCAACCTGCTGGTCGATCTGCTTTGCTACAGGAACCCGGGCGTCTGGAAGTTGGAGCAGTTCCCGCCAGACTATCAGCGCGAGGTCAACGAGGTCCTGGATGTCTTCAAAGCGCGCAAGGATGAGATCATCGCCGATATCGATGCCAATTTCGGCACCGGCCGCCGGGGCATGTATGTGTACCAGTGGTACGGCAAGCACAAGATCGATAACGTCGCCGAATTCAACAAGGATTTCAAATACATCAAGACGATCGCCGTATCGGTTTTCAGGGGGAAGGAATCGACCTCCTGGCATTTCGGGCCGCTGCGGCTCAGCCTGCGCATCCTCTACAACCTTCTCCCGGTGAAGGCCGAGGTTTTCGTCGAGTGCAACAACGCCAAAAACTATTGGCACGACAATCCGCTGTACATTTTCGACGACACGCTGCTGCACCGCTCGGTCAACGAATATGACGGGCGCCGGTACTGCGTGTTCATGGACATCATTCGCCCATCGCCGTTTCCGCGCCTGATTTCGGCGCTGCTTGCCATCGTCTCGGTCAGCGTCGAGCGGATCAATTCCATGTTCTACAAGAACTGGAAGATGATCGGCTCCAGCAAGCCGAAAAAGGTCGGCGCGAACTGAAATAGCGATCAAGGACGGTGGACCGGCGATGATTGATCTTCTCCTCGTTGCCGTGGGCGGGGCCATTGGCTCCGGAATGCGTCATTTGGTGAATTTCGCAGCATTGCGCTTTGCCGGCCCGAATTTTCCCTGGGGCACGATGGCGATCAACGTCGTCGGCTCGTTTGGCATGGGTCTATTCATTGCGATCATGGCGCGGCGCGGCGGATCGAACGAGTTTCGGCTGTTCATCGCCACCGGCATCCTGGGCGGCTTCACCACCTTTTCGGCTTTTTCGCTCGATTTCGCGACGCTGTGGGGGCGCGGCGCGGCGCTGCCGGCGTTCGGATATGCGCTTGCCAGCGTGATTGGCGCGATCTTTGCCCTGTTTCTGGGTCTTTGGCTCGCAAGAACCGTTTCATAGTGCTATTGCCGCGGCCTACAGCGCCGCGCGTCCTGTTGGACGCGCAAAGGACGCTGTAAAACCTTGATCTTGCGCATGATCCTTTCCGAAAATCGGAATCGATTTTCGGGGTCATGCGCGAGAAAGCGGATAGGCGAAAATGGCAGGCGTAGAACAGATCACAGTGGAGGCCGGCGAGGCGGGCATGCGGCTCGATCGCTGGTTCAAGACCCATTTCCCGGGTCTCGGTTTCGGCCATCTGCAGAAGCTGTTGCGCTCCGGCCAGATCCGCGTCGATGGCGGCCGGGTGAAGGCCGACACCCGCGTCGAGCCGGGCCAGATGGTCCGCGTGCCGCCGCTCGAAGTCGACAAGAAGGGCGAGAGCCCGCTCACCGGCCATTCGATCCGCAACCAGGGCGATGCCGACGTGCTTGCCAAGATGCTGATCCACGAGGACCCGAAGGTCTTCGTCTTCAACAAGCCGGCGGGGTTGGCCGTCCAGGGCGGCTCGGGCGTCACCCGCAATGTCGACGGCATGCTCGAAGCCTGGCGCAACCAGAAGGGCGAGAAGCCGCGCCTGGTGCACCGGCTCGACCGCGACACGTCAGGCGTGCTGGTCGTTGCCCGCACAAGGCTTGCCGCCATGAAGCTCTCCGAGGCGTTCCGGGCGCGCGAGACCAAGAAGACCTACTGGGCCCTGGTCAAGGGCGTTCCGCCAAAGCGCGAGGACAAGATATCGACCTGGCTGATCAAGGAGCCGACAGCGGACGGCGACCGGGTGCGCGTGGCCGCGCATGGTGAAAAGGGCGCCGATCACGCCGTGTCCTATTATCGCGTCATCGAGCAGGCGGCACAGACGATGACCTGGCTGGAAATGGAGCCCTATACGGGCCGTACCCACCAGCTTCGCGTTCATGCCGCCCATATCGGCTGCCCGATCATCGGCGACCCCAAATATTTCGAGGCCGATACCAACTGGGACTTTCCGGGCGGCATTCAAAACCGCCTGCATCTGCATGCGCGGCGCATCGTCATTCCGCACCCGGACAAGGGTGTCATCGATGTGACCGCGCCGATGCCGCCGCATATGCGCCAGAGCTGGAACCTGATCGGCTTCGACGACGCCAGCGCGGAGGACTGAGATTGGCCGTTGCGCCCGCATTGGATCGTCGCGAAGCGGTCGACCTGGCGGCAGCGGCCATCATGGTCGGGCTGACGTTTTCCTGGGGGCTCAACTATGTCGCCGCCAAGATCTCCTATGCAGGCTACGACCCGGTCTTCCTGTCGATCGCGCGCTCGGTCATCGGCGGCCTTTGCGTCCTTGGCTGGTGCCGTTGGCGCGGTATTGCGCTGTTTAATTCAGACAAGACCCTTGTCGCGGGGGCCGTGGTGGGCGCGCTGTTTGGCGTCGAGTTCCTGTGCCTCTATGTCGGACTCGAACACACCACCGTTGCCCGCAACACGCTTCTGGTCAACACCATGCCGTTCTGGGTGCTGGTCGGCGGTCACTTCTTGCTCGACGAGCGCATCACGGGGCGCAAGCTTGTCGGCCTTGTGCTGGCATTTGGCGGACTGGCCGCCGTATTCTCCGACAAGATGAGTGCCGCCGGTGGCTCGACATTGACAGGTGATCTGCTCAGCCTCGCCGCCGGCATCCTCTGGGCTCTGACCAGCATCGTCATCAAGCGCTCGAAGCTGGCCGAGACCAGCGCCGAGAAGTTGCTGCTCTATCAATTGGCCGGCGCCGTCGTCGTCGGTGTCCTGGTCCTGCCTTTCGCCGGACCATCCATCCGCGACCTTGCCGCCTTGCCGACATTGGCGCTGCTGTTCCAGGCTGTCTACGTCGTCGCCTTCACCTATGTGCTGTGGTTCTGGCTGCTCAGGCGCTACCCGGCATCCGGCCTGTCGAGCTTCACCTTCCTGTCGCCGGTGTTCGGTGTGCTGTGCGGCGCGGTGATCTTGAGCGAACCGCTGACCGTGCGTATCTTTCTGGCACTCGGCCTGATCGCGGCCGGATTGATCATCGTCAACCGGCCGGTGCGCAAGCAAATCCCCGGATAGGAAGTTCTGGCATGCGCGATATCCTCAACGACCTCGAAGCGGGAAAGCAGCTGTCCGATCCGGACCCGGTGCGCCGCGCCCAGATCCAGATGAAGACGCCGCTGCCGAAGCGCTTCTACAAGAACGTCTCGGTGGCATCGACCGATGAGGGATTTGCCGTTCACCTTGACGGCAGGCCGGTACGCACGCCCGGCAAGGCGCTGCTGGTGCTGCCGACCGAGAAGGCGGCGGCGCTGGTCGCCGGCGAGTTCGATGCGCAGAGCGAGACCATCGACCCGGTTTCGATGCCGGTGATGCGTCTCGTCAACACGGCCATCGACGGCGTCGCCAGCGACCCGCAGGCGGTGCTGGAGGATGTTCTGCGCTTTGCCTCGTCCGATCTCCTCTGCTACCGCGCCGATGCGCCGCAAGGGCTGGTCGACCGCCAGAATGAGCTCTGGGATCCCGTCATCGACTGGGCGCGGTCCGCGCTTGGCGCTCGCTTCAACCTTGCCGAAGGCATCATCCATGTCGAGCAGCCGCGCGAGACCATCGCGGTGCTGGGCGTCCACCTTGCCCAGCGCAAGGAACCGCTGCGGCTGGCGGCCATCCATGTCATGACGTCGCTGACCGGTTCGGCGCTGCTGGCGCTGGCGGTGGATTTCGGCGAGCTCGACAGCGAGGCGGCCTGGGCTGCTGCCCATGTCGATGAAGACTGGCAGGTCGAGCACTGGGGGCAGGATGCCGAAGCCGCCGCGCGCCGGTCGGCCCGCAAGCGTGACATGATGGCGGCGGTCAGTCTTCTCGAGGCGCTGAAATAGCCATTTTCCCGATCCTTTCGCATCGCACCTAATACGAAAGTCATGATTCCAAGGTCGGTCTGCCTCCGGCCGCTGCTTTCTGTCATTTTTGCGCCGTTGGCTGGCTTTGAGTCTGCGTTCAGAGGGAACGCGGACGAGGGCGCGCAGCATCGAGGACAGACGAGATCTCAAGGGAGGACATTTTCATGGCAATGGCATCGACCGTCGGCGAAACCAGCCGCGGCATGACGCGAGAGGAAAAGAAGGTCATCTTCGCTTCCTCGCTCGGCACCGTTTTCGAATGGTACGATTTCTATCTCTACGGCTCGCTGGCCGCCTTTATCGGTGCCACCTTCTTCAGCCAGTATCCCGAAGCGACGCGCAACATCTTCGCCCTGCTGGCTTTCGCCGCAGGCTTCCTGGTGCGCCCGTTCGGCGCGCTGGTGTTCGGCCGTATCGGCGATCTCGTCGGCCGCAAATATACATTTCTCGTCACCATCCTGATCATGGGCAGCTCGACGTTCCTGGTCGGCCTGCTTCCAGGTTCCGCGAGCTGGGGCATCGCCGCTCCCATCATCCTGGTCGCGCTGCGTATGTTGCAGGGTCTGGCGCTCGGTGGTGAATATGGCGGTGCCGCGACCTATGTCGCCGAGCACGCGCCCGACGACCGCCGCGGTTTCTACACCTCATGGATCCAGACGACGGCGACGCTTGGCCTGTTCCTGTCGTTGATCGTCATCCTCGGCATCCAGGCGATGTTGAGCAAAGAGGACTTCGCCGCCTGGGGCTGGCGGATTCCATTCCTCGTTTCGGTCATCTTGCTCGGCATATCGGTCTGGATTCGCCTGACGCTCAGTGAATCGCCAACCTTTCAGCGGATGAAGGACGAGGGCAAGGGCTCCAAGGCTCCGCTGACGGAAGCCTTCGGTCAGTGGAAGAATGCCAAGATCGCCATCCTGGCCCTTCTCGGCCTCACCGCCGGCCAGGCCGTGGTCTGGTACTCCGGCCAGTTCTACGCGCTGTTCTTCCTGCAGAACGTTCTCAAGGTCGATCTGCAGACGGTCAACATCCTGATCGCCATCGCCTTGGCGTTGGGCTCCATCTTCTTTGTTGTGTTCGGCTGGCTCTCCGACAAGATCGGCCGCAAGCCGATCATCATGGCGGGGCTGGCTCTGGCGATCTTCACCTACTTCCCGCTGTTCAAGGCATTGACCTGGGCGGCCAATCCGACGCTGGCCGCCGCGCAGGAGAACACGCGTGCGACGGTCACCGTGGCTCCCGGCGACTGCAAGTTCCAGTTCAACCCGGTCGGCACGGCGAAGTTCACCACGTCCTGCGATATCGCCACCTCGTTCCTGGCCAAGAGTTCGGTGCCTTATGATATAGTCACCACCGCCGCACCTGGAACTGCGGCGACGGTCAAGGTCGGCAGCGAGACGGTCGAGTCTTATGATGCGGTCGCTGCCGGCGATCAGGCCAAGGCCAAGGATGGCGCCTTCACCAAGGCGGTCAACATGGCACTCAAGGATGGCGGCTATCCGCTGAAGCGTGCCGCTTCCAAGGTCGCCGACCAGAAGCTTGACGCCTTCGTCGCGGCCAATCCCGAACTGAAGCTCGATGCCGTCGCCATTCGTGCCGGCGAGAAGGCGACGGTTCCGGTCGCCCAGGCGGTCACGGATAAGGTGCTGACGGCCGATGAAGCCGCTGGCGCCACCGACGTGACCGTCTACAACATCCCAGCGTCCGGCGCGTTTGCGATGTTTGCCGATCCCGCGCAGGTCAACTGGACAAAGGTCACCGGCATCCTGTTTATCCTGATCCTCTACGTGACCATGGTTTACGGACCGATCGCCGCGATTCTGGTCGAGATGTTCCCGACCCGTATCCGCTATACCGGCATGTCGCTGCCCTATCACATCGGCAACGGCTGGTTCGGCGGCCTGCTCCCGGCGACGGTCTTCGCCTTGAGCGCGGCCAAGGGCGACATCTATTATGGTCTCTGGTACCCGATCGTGATCGCAGCGATGACGCTGATCATCGGCATGATCTTCGTCAAGGATACGCTGGGAACCGACCTGCACGCCAAGTAGCCGACGGCTCCGGTACAAAGAAAAAGCCCGGCGCGAGCGATCGCGCCGGGCTTTTTAATTCATCAGAAGCGATGCGCAAGGGTCTAAAGCGCGTCGCGTTGAAATGGATTCAGTTGTTTTTATGCATGTCGTTATCCCAAAACCGCTGCGCACTTTTGGGCGACATGCATTAGCTCTTCCGATCCTGTTGCGCTTCCTCGATGGCTGCCTCGTGATACCAGCCGCTGCCGAAATCCGTGAGATCATTGCGCAAAGAGGCAAGCTCTGCCGCGAACTTAGCCTTTCCGCTTAAATTTGAGGCAACTGCGCGGGCTGCCACCGGGAACATCAGGATTTTGGCCGACGGACGGGTAGAAACGATTTCCATTGTCGGGCTCCTTTCTTGTGCTGAGGCTTGTCGATTCAGCTTTCCAGCAAGATAGGTCCTGCGAGTCATTTAGGCAATATGCCTACGAAAAGATCAGTATTTGCACAATATTTATGCATGATATGCTTTTGATCGATCTAGGCGCATTGCTGAGGCGGTTCAGCAAATTCAACGCGATGCCCCGACCATTTTGCCGCACCCGCTGGAGCGCGAGTGGCACACGATTTGCATTTTAACGGTCCGGCAGGTCGGCTCGATCCGGCCATGCGTCGACACCGTGTGCGGTGGTCAAGCAACGAGAGGCTCTAGAATGACCAAATACAAGCTCGAGTATATCTGGCTCGATGGATACACCCCGGTCCCCAATCTTCGCGGCAAGACCCAGATCAAGGACTATGCCGAATTCCCGACGCTCGAGCAGCTGCCGCTGTGGGGCTTCGACGGTTCCTCGACACAGCAGGCCGAAGGCCACAGCTCCGACTGCGTGCTGAAGCCGGTCGCGGTGTTCCCGGATCCGGCCCGCACCAATGGCGTGCTGGTGATGTGCGAAGTCATGATGCCAGATGGCGTGACGCCGCATAGCTCCAACAAGCGCGCCACCATCCTCGATGACGAGGGCGCCTGGTTCGGCTTCGAGCAGGAATATTTCTTCTACAAGGACGGCCGTCCGCTCGGCTTCCCGGAGAGCGGCTATCCGGCGCCGCAGGGCCCGTATTACACCGGCGTCGGCTACTCGAATGTCGGTTCGGTCGCGCGCCAGATCGTCGAGGAGCATCTCGACCAGTGCCTCGCCGCCGGCATCAACCATGAAGGCATCAACGCCGAAGTGGCCAAGGGCCAGTGGGAATTCCAGATCTTCGGCAAGGGCTCAAAGAAGGCCGCCGACCAGATGTGGATGGCGCGCTACCTGATGCAGCGCCTGACCGAGAAGTACGGCATCGACATCGAATATCACTGCAAGCCGCTCGGCGACACCGACTGGAACGGCTCGGGCATGCACGCCAACTTCTCGACCGCCTATATGCGCGACGTCGGCGGCAAGGCCTATTTCGAAGCGCTGATGGCCGCCTTCGACAAGAACCTGATGGATCACATCGCCGTCTACGGCCCGGACAACGACAAGCGTCTGACCGGCAAGCACGAGACCGCGCCGTGGAACAAGTTCAGCTACGGCATCGCCGACCGCGGCGCTTCGATCCGCGTGCCGCATTCGTTCATCAACAACGGCTACAAGGGCTATCTGGAAGACCGTCGCCCGAACTCGCAGGGCGACCCCTACCAGATCGCCTCGCAGATCCTGAAGACGATCGCGTCGGTTCCGGCCAGCGGCGAGGTATCGGCCGCCGCCTGACCCCTTGCCACGGCACGGGCCGGATGGCCCGCACTGTGCTGTTAAACCGGCTCCTGGAAGGCCCTGGCGGAGACGCCGGGGCTTTTTTTTGTGGGACGTTTGGTGGCCGGCAACAATGCGGCGGATCGGCTCCGCCAGGTTGCGGCTCATTGAGCCAAAATGAAAAAACCCTCGGAGGCGACCTCCGAGGGCTTCAAATCTCAATCCGATCAGAAGCTTAGACCGAATAGTACATGTCGTATTCGACCGGATGCGGGGTCATTTCGAAGCGCATCACCTCGGCCATCTTGAGCTCGATGTAGCTGTCGATCTGGTCGTCGTCGAAGACGCCGCCGGCTTTCAGGAAGCCGCGGTCCTTGTCGAGGCTCTGCAGGGCTTCGCGCAGTGAGCCGCAGACGGTCGGTATCTTCTTCAATTCCTTCGGCGGCAGGTCGTAGAGATCCTTGTCCATGGGCTGCCCCGGATGGATCTTGTTCTTGATGCCGTCGAGGCCGGCCATCAGCATGGCAGCGAAGGCGAGGTAGGGGTTCGCGCCCGGATCGGGGAAGCGGACCTCGACGCGCTTGGCCTTCGGCGACGAGCCAAACGGAATGCGGCAGGACGCCGAACGGTTGCGCGCCGAGTAGGCGAGCAGCACCGGCGCTTCATAGCCCGGCACCAGACGCTTGTAGGAATTGGTCAGCGGGTTGGTGAAGGCATTAATGGCCTTGGCGTGCTTGATGATGCCGCCGATGTAGAACAGGCAGCTCTCCGACAGGCCGGCATACTCGTTACCGGCGAAGGTCGGCTTGCCGCCCTTCCAGATCGACTGGTGGACGTGCATGCCCGAGCCATTGTCGCCGAAGATCGGCTTCGGCATGAAGGTGGCCGTCTTGCCGTAGGCGTTGGCGACCTGGTGCACGACGTACTTGTAGATCAGCATCTTGTCGGCGTTGCGGACGAGCGTGTCGAACTTGATGCCAAGCTCGTGCTGGGCGGCGGCGACCTCATGGTGATGCTTTTCGACGCGCACGCCCATTTCGGCAAGCACGGTCAGCATTTCCGAACGCATGTCCTGCGCGGAATCGATGGGCGGCACAGGGAAATAGCCGCCCTTGATGCGCGGACGATGGCCGAGGTTGCCGGTCTCGTAGTCGGTGTCGTCATTGGACGGCAGTTCGGTCGAATCCAGCCGGAAGCCGGTGTTATAAGGGTCGGCCTTGTACTTGACGTCGTCGAAGACGAAGAACTCGGCTTCCGGGCCGACATAGATGGTGTCGCCGATGCCTTCCGACTTCATGTAGGCCTCGGCCTTCTTGGCGGTACCGCGCGGATCGCGGTTGTAGGATTCGCCGGAGACCGGATCGAGGATGTCGCACAGGATGACCATGGTCGACTGGGCGAAGAACGGGTCCATATGCACCGTGTCGGGGTCGGGCATCAGCACCATGTCGGACTCGTTGATCGCCTTCCAGCCGGCGATCGAGGAGCCGTCGAACATGACGCCATCGGCGAACATGTCTTCCTCGACCTCGACGACATCCATCGTCACGTGCTGCAGCTTGCCCTTCGGATCGGTGAAGCGCAGGTCGACGAATTTCACGTCGTTGTCCTTGATCTGCTTCATGATGTCTTTGGCTGTCGTCATGTCATGTCTTCCCTGTGCGCTGACGGTTCGAGGAAACTGAAATCAGAAAGCTCAGACGGCGTCCATACCCGTTTCACCGGTGCGGATACGAACGACTTCCTCGATGTTGGAGACGAAGATCTTGCCGTCGCCGATACGGCCAGTCTGCGCCGCCTTGCGGATGGCCTCGATGGCGCCTTCGACCGCATCGTCGCCGAGCACGACCTCGATCTTCACCTTGGGCAGGAAATCGACGACATATTCCGCGCCCCGGTAAAGTTCGGTATGGCCCTTCTGTCGGCCGAAGCCCTTGGCCTCGGTGACGGTGATGCCTTGCAGCCCGGCCTCCTGAAGCGCTTCCTTCACTTCGTCTAGCTTGAACGGCTTGATGATCGCTTCGATCTTTTTCATGTAAAAAATGGCCTCCACTGCCAAAAAGACGGGTTGTGAGCCCCGCTTGCGCCTCCTTCAAGCACGAACTGTGCCAATTTCGGCTAAAACAAAGCGGTATCACGCGATTTCAACACCATGCCGCCACCCGATGCATATTCGCGTCATTCGCTGCATTGGAAGCGGCATGGACACTTAAAGCCTAGACACAGCGGTTGCGATTGTCCGCCTAATAATTAGGCAAGTCGTACATTTTGCGGGCAGTTTGCGCGGCGCTTCGTTCCTCCAACGATGCTTTCGCTCTCGCAATCCGCCTCTCGGCGTTTGCGTCAGACTTAAAACTGGACAATGCTCGATTGAAATGCGGACGGCAATCCATGAGCAACGAACTTCTGTCTCCGGCCGAAATGGGCGAAGCCGACCGGCTGGCGATCGCCGCCGGCCCGCTGGATGGCTTCGGCCTCATGCGCCGTGCCGGCGAAGCGGTGGCCGCCGTGGTGCTGGCGCGCTATCCGGCCGCGGCACGCGTGCATGTGCTGTGTGGTCCCGGCAACAATGGCGGCGACGGCTATGTCGTTGCCGGCGTGCTGCATGACAGCGGCGTCGATGTCCGGGTGTGGGCATCGGGCCCGCCCAGGGCAGGCAGCGATGCGGCCATGGCCGCCGCCGAATGTCCGGTCGCATCCCGGCCGCTGTCGGCATTCAGCGCCGAGAAGAACGCGGTCGTGGTCGACGCGCTCTATGGGGCAGGGCTGTCCAAGGCGCTGTCGGGTGATGCAGCCCGGGCGGTCGAGATCGCCACAGCGCTGAACCTGCCGCTCGTCGCCGTCGACCTGCCGTCCGGCGTTTCCGGCGAAAGCGGCAACAGACCGGGGCAGGCGTTCCGCGCCGACGTCACCGTTACCTTCGCGCGCAAGAAACCCGGCCACCTGCTGCTGCCGGGGCGCGAGTTGTGCGGTGAGATCGTGCTTGCCGATATCGGTATCGGGGCCGAAGTGATTGCGCAACTCAAGACGCAGACCTTCGAGAACGTACCCGCTCTTTGGCGGGACGCGCTTCCCGTGCCGGCGGTCGATGCACACAAATACAGGCGTGGCCATGCCGGGGTCTTTTCCGGCGGGCCATCGTCGACGGGTGCTGCGCGGCTGTCGGCGCTTGCCGCCGCCAGGACCGGGGCAGGGGCGGTGACGGTGCTGTCGCCGGCGAACGCCATGCAGGTGAATGCCGCGCACCTCACCTCGATCATGCTGCGCAAGGCCGATACGGTCGACGATGTGCACGATTTCATCGCTGAACGGCGGCCATCGGCCTTCGTCCTCGGTCCTGGGTTCGGGGTTGGTGACAAGACCCGGGATTTTGCCCTGGCGATACTTGGTGCCGGACAGCAAGGTGCCGCCGGCCGGATCGACGGGCTGGTGCTCGATGCCGACGGCATCACCTCGTTTCGCGAAGAGCCGGATACGCTGTTCGACACGGTGCGCCGATCGGAAGCCCCGGCGCTGGTGATGACGCCGCATGAGGGCGAATTCGGGCGGCTCTTCCCTGAAATTGCAGGCGACAACGCGCTCTCCAAGCTGGCCAAGGCGCGCGCGGCTGCTCAGCGCTCCAATGGTGTCGTCGTCTACAAGGGCGCCGACACGGTGATCGCGGCGCCGAATGGCTTGGCGGCGATCAACAGCAATGGCGCGCCCTGGCTCGCCACCGCTGGCTCTGGCGATGTGCTGGCGGGCATCATCGCTGGACTGTTGGCGCAAGGCATGCCGCCTTTCGAGGCTGCTTGCGCGGCGGCGTGGATCCATGCCGAGGCGGGCAGCCGCTTCGGGCCGGGGCTGATCGCCGAGGATCTGCCGCTTGCCATGGTGCCGGTGCTGCTCGAGTTGATCCGCAGCCGCAAGGGAATCGCTGGATGACCCAACGCTTCACGCTGATTGCCGGATTTCTTGTCGCGTTCTTGATGGCGCAGATGGCGCGCGCCGAGGGTCCGGTGACCATGGTCGACGATCCGGCGGTTCTCACCGCCCTCGACGCCAGGGGTTTTGGCTTTGCCGGAGTTTTCGGTGTCGATGGCGAGAACGACCTGAAGGCCCTCTATGACGAGGCGCCGGCCTATCACGCGATCGTCGACACGGTGGCAGGCGACGTCGCCGCCTTGCGGGCGGAAATGAAGGCCGGCGGGCGGCCGCTCTATGAGGTGACCGACGGCAATGTCGGGCGCATCATGGACATGCGCTGGCTGAAGACCGATGCCGCGCGCTTCCGTCTGGTCGGTGTCGTCAACCGGATCGACCGGCGCGATTTCGCCAAGGTGCAGGGCGAGGGCAGCTGCGGCGAGGTGCGGTTCATCTACCGGCTTGCCTACAGCTTCAAGAAGAACGGCAAGATCCTGGCCTCGCGCCTGCCGTTCAATTTCAACGCCGTCTACAGCGCCGCGCCGGATGCCGACGGCGGCTGCGTCGGCGTTGCGGGGCGCTGGACGCCGCAGCTCGACGAGAGCGTCGATGCCGGCTGGCTTGTTGGAGGGCCGCTGGAAAAGGCCGGCCTCAACTTCAAGCAGCTTGAGCTCAACGCACAGATCGTCCGCTTTCCGTCCGGCCAGGAGACCGAGTTCGGCGGACAGGCCGCCTATCTGATGCGGATCTTCGACTTTGACGGTGCCGCCATCGCCGAGAAGCCGCTGGAAAACACGCCGGATACGGCGCGGCTGACGCAAGATGCAGCGCTCAAGAAAAGGCTTGCCGACTATATCAGTGACAACGTGGCGGCGGTCGATCTCGGCGTCTACGAAATCCCCGAGGAATTCTTGGCCAAAAAGGTCATTTCGTGGTCGACCTTCGGCAGCGCCAGGCAGGCCAACCACCCGTTTACGCCTTTGTTCCAGCCAACGGATTTCGGCGGGCTGGATTATTCCGGGCTGAAGCTGGTGCGCACACCGGAGGCGCTGGTCGAGCGGCTGGACAATGGCACCTGCCAGGGCTGCCATCAGGCGGGCTCCACCGCCGGCTTCCATTTCATCGGCCTCGACGACAGAACGACGTCGCCGCTCAACCGCATCGAGGTCGGCATATCTCCGCATCTGCATGCGGAGATACCGCGCCGCGAGGCCTGGCTGCGCGCCACGGCCGAGGGCAAGGAGCCGAACGGTTTTCGGCCGCTGTCCTTCGCGCCGCCGGCCGCCTGGACGGATGCGGGCGAGGTCGACTACGCGCCGGCCGAGCTGGCTATGCCGTGCCTGGTGCCGGAGGACGCCGCCCGCTTCGGCGCCACCTGGCAATGCGGCGGCGGCACTGTCTGTACGCAGCTGGCCACCGCTTCAGGCGTGCGCACCAAGCTCGCGCAATGCTTGCTGCCCAAGGATAGCAAGGACATGTTTTCCGGCCATCCATGCCTGACCGGCTCGATCGCCAGCAACGAGACGCAGCCTTTCAACGATCGTTACAAGATCACCGGGCAGTTCGCCGCTTTCGCGACCGATATTTCACGCACCGCCTATACCTGCCGTCCACCGAAGATCGGCGTGCCGGCCGGCATCGCCTATCGCGGCTGCGACGACAAGGATCGCACCTTCGCCGCCTTCAAGGCGGGCAAGCCGGTGCCCAACGAGATCTGCGGGCTGGTTGGCGGGAAAAAGTTCGATACCTGCGTGGCGACCAACAATTTCGACCAGTGCCTCGACGGCGCGGTCAATCGCGGCAACAGGCCGGCCTGCTCAGCGGATCATTTCTGCCGCGAGGACTATATGTGCCAGTCGCTGCCACCCGACACGCCTGGTGTCGGCAAGGTAAAAGGCATCGGCTTCTGCTCGCCGACCTACTTCATCTTCCAGATGCGCATCGACAACCATGCAACGCCATGGGCGAGTGCGGCGCGTGCGACAATGGGCGCGGGCTTCGGCGCGGCAGCAGGGGAATAGCCGCCAGTTCAGGCGCCTTGCGGGTGGCGCGCTACAGCGTCCGCCAGGGCCGCAAGCACTCTCTCTTCGCTGACATCGCGCGTATGCTCGATCCAGCTTGGCGTCGAAATCGGCGGCTCGACATACCGAACCTGGTCGTTCACAGGACCGGTTTCGTAGGGGCGGTTCGACCCGAAGATGAGCACGCACGGCCCGCCCAAAGCCGCGGCCGCATGCGCGATGCCGCCATCGACGCCGAGGAAGACGGTCGAGGCAGCGATCTGGCACATGGCGTCGGTGATGTCAGGGGTTGACGTGAAATCCACCGCCTCCGGAAGCGCTGCCCGGATCTGGGCGGCGGCCTCGCGTTCGCGCGGACCGCCGACAATCCATACAGACCAGCCGCGCTTGGCGTGATCCCTGGCGACCGAGACGAAACGCTCCGCCGGCCATGAGCGGAAGTTGGCAAAGTCCGACGTGTAGAGCACCAGCGCCGGCCTTGCTGCGTCGATCCGATGCCGGACGCGCCAAGCCGACAGTTCCTCGGGCGAGATCACCATTCGCGGCGGCGGAAGCCGCGTTCCGTCAACCGGCTTCTCACCCAGCATGGCGATCGCGCAGACCTGCTCGAACAGCCTTGTCTTGCGAGGGCCGAAAGCCACCAAACTCTTCAGCCAGTCGGCCGGCAGCCGGTTGACGATGCCGAACTGCAATTCGCGCGGATAGCCGATGCGCTCGGGGATGCCCGCCATCCAAGGCACCAGGGCCGCCTTGGTGCTGCTGGTGAGAAGATAGCACGCGCGATAATTCTGCTCGCGAAGTTGGCGGGCCAGTTGCATGCGCATGCCGAAACCAGCCTGCAAGTGCCGCTTCTCCAGCACCCAGGCTTTCCTAACGTGAGGCATCAGCCGCGCGAGGGGCGCTGCAAGCGGCGAGGTGATGACATCGAGGGGATGGCCGGGAAACCGTTCGGCGATGACCAGAATGGCCGAATGGCAACGAACGAAATCGCCGATCGCCGGCAAACAGAAGACGAGGATTGGATCCAAAAGTTTGACTACCTATTCGATTGGGAGAAGGTCTGCCGCGATGGCGTGGCTCACTCAGAGCGGAATATTGTCGTGCTTCTTCCAGGGGTTTTGCATGTCCTTGTTGCGCAACATGCGCAGCGCCCGCGCGATGCGGCGGCGGGTCGAGTGCGGCATGATCACCTCATCGACATAGCCGCGCTCGGCGGCGACAAAGGGTGACAGGAAGCGGTCCTCGTAAGCCTTTGTATGCGCTGCGATCTTTTCCGCATCACCGATGTCCTTGCGGTAGATGATCTCGACCGCGCCCCTGGCGCCCATCACCGCGATCTGCGCCGTCGGCCAGGCATAGTTCATGTCGCCGCGCAAATGTTTCGAGGCCATGACGTCATAGGCGCCGCCATAGGCTTTTCTTGTGATGACGGTGATCTTCGGCACGGTCGCCTCGGCGTAGGCGAACAACAGCTTGGCGCCGTGCTTGATCAGTCCGCCATATTCCTGCGCGGTGCCGGGCAGGAAGCCCGGAACGTCGACGAAGGTGACGATCGGGGTCGAAAAACAGTCGCAGAAGCGCACGAAGCGCGCCGCCTTGCGGCTGGCGTCGGAATCAAGCACGCCGGCCAGCACCATCGGTTGGTTGGCGACGAAGCCGACGGTGCGACCCTCGACACGGCCGAAACCGGTGACGATGTTTTTGGCAAAGCTCTGCTGGATCTCGAAGAAGTCGCCCTCATCGGCAACTTTGAGGATCAGTTCCTTGATGTCGTAAGGTTTGTTGGCGTTGTCCGGGATCAGACGATCGAGCGACAGGTCGTTGTCGGTCACCGACTGGTAGCATTCGATCTCGGGAAGCTCGGCCGTGTTGGAGGCGGGCAGCAGGTCGACCAGCCGGCGCATCTGCAGCAGCGCCTCGACGTCATTGTCATAGGCGCCGTCGGCGATCGAGGATTTAGTCGTGTGGACGCTGGCGCCACCGAGGCTTTCGGCGGTCACCGTCTCGTTGGTGACGGTCTTCACCACGTCCGGCCCGGTGACGAACATGTAGGAGGTGTCGCGCACCATGAAGATGAAATCGGTCATGGCCGGCGAATAGACGTCGCCGCCGGCGCAAGGACCCATGATCAGCGAGATCTGCGGGATGACGCCGGAGGCGAGCACGTTGCGCTGGAAAATCTCGGCATAGCCGCCGAGTGCCGCCACGCCTTCCTGGATGCGGGCGCCGCCGGCATCGTAGAGGCCGATGATCGGCGCCCGGTTGCGCAGCGCCATTTCCTGCACCTTGACCACCTTCTCGGCATGGGCTTCCGACAGAGAGCCGCCGAAGACGGTAAAGTCCTTGGCGAAGAGATAGACCGGACGGCCGTTGACGGTACCCCAGCCGGTGACGACGCCATCGCCGGCGATCTTGGTCTTCTCCATGCCGAAATCGGTCGAGCGGTGCTCGACATACATGTCGAACTCCTCGAACGAGCCTTCGTCGAGAAAGACGTCGATGCGCTCGCGCGCCGTGAGCTTGCCCTTCTTGTGCTGGGCGTCGATGCGCGCCTGGCCGCCGCCCATGCGGGCGATCTCGCGGCGGCGCTCGAGTTCCTTCAGCACGTCCTTCATCGCCCGGTCCCCAATATGGAAAGTGGCATTTGTGGTAATGATGCCCGCAAGCGAGCGCAAGCGCCGCTTTCGCCCTCGATTTGTTGCGCTGCAACATCGAGCCCTTGCATTTCGATGCGAACTCAGCCATATGCAGCGGCATAGGCGCTTGGGCTGGCACTTTCCGGCCTTCTCGACGAATGAGACTGGTTGCGTCTGTTTTCCCTCTTTCCGGTTGATCGGCAAGGCGGCGAAAAAGCCCCGTGGCATGATGCCTGCGGGCACGACAGCGCAGCCGAGCGGACGAAGAACGTCCGCCGCCTTGTCGTTCCATGACAATTTTTTCGACGGCAGGTTGCGCCCTGCCGCCATCGATGTTTGCGGCCACAGGCCGCGTGAAAGAAGAATATTTTGACCAACGAAAACACTTTGTCCGGTAAGGACACTGGGGAACTCTCGGGTTTCGCAGCACTTGGAATTTCGGGCGCGCTGCTCAAGGCGACCCATGCCGCGGGCTTCACCGAGCCGAAGCCGATCCAGGTCCAGGCAATCCCGCCGCAGCTGGAAGGCCGTGACATTTTCGGCATCGCCCAGACCGGCTCCGGCAAGACGGCGGCCTTCGCGCTGCCGATCCTGTCGAAGATCATCGCGCTCGGCACCAAACGGCGCGCCAAGACGACCCGTGCGCTGATTCTGGCGCCGACGCGCGAACTTGCAGTGCAGATCGAGGATACAATCAAGATCCTCGCCAAGGGCGCACATGTCTCGACCGCGCTGGTGCTGGGCGGCGTCTCCCGCTTCAGCCAGGTGAAGAAGGTTGCTCCGGGCGTGGACATCCTGATCGCGACGCCCGGCCGTCTGACCGACCTGGTGCGCGAGGGTGACCTCATTCTCTCCGACACCAAATGGCTGGTGCTCGACGAGGGCGACCGCATGCTCGACATGGGTTTCATCAACGACGTCAAGCGCATCGCCAAGGCGACCGCGCCCGACCGTCAGACGGCACTGTTCTCGGCCACCATGCCGGATGAAATCGCCGAACTGGCCAAGGGCCTGCTGAAGAACCCGGTTCGCGTCGAGGTCTCGCCGCAGAGCACCGCGGCGGCCGAGATCGTGCAAGGCGTCGTCTTTGCCCGCACCAAGCAGAAGCGTCAGGTGCTGTCCAAGATGCTCGCCGACGAGGCGATGAAGTCCGTCATCATCTTTTCGCGCACCAAGCACGGCGCCGACAGGGTGACCAAGGATCTCGAGCGCGACGGTTTCAAGGCCGCCGTCATCCACGGCAACAAGTCGCAGAACGCCCGCCAGAAGGCGCTCAACGATTTCCGCGAGGGCTCGGTACGCATTCTGGTGGCGACCGATATCGCGGCGCGCGGCATCGACGTGCCCGGCATCAGCCATGTGGTGAACTTCGACCTGCCTGATGAAGCGGAAAGCTATGTCCACCGCATCGGCCGCACCGGCCGCAACGGCATGGACGGCATTGCTATTACGCTTTGCGATCCGTCCGAGAACAGCAAGCTGCGCCAGGTCGAGCGCATCATCCGCAGCAAGCTGCCGATCGTTGCCGACCATCTCGGCAGCCCCGATCCGCAGCGCAATCCTGCCGAGAAGAACGAGCGCTTCGAGCCGGCCAATGACCGCGCCGACCACAACGGCCGTCGCGACGGCAGGCGGCCGGGCGGCAACAACGGTTTCGGCAAGAAGCGGTTCGGCGACAAGCCGGCTGGCGATCGTCCGTTCACGGCCAAGCCGCAAGGCGAGCGCCCGGAGGGCCGCAAGCCGTTCAAGGGCAACAACAAGCGCCGTTTCGGCGGCAAGCGGCCGGCTACACGGGCTGCCTGAACCTGCTGCGCGGTCGAGCCTTGGGCCCGATCGCCGCTGACTGAAACAAGGGCGACCGAAGCGCTGCTTCGGTCGCCCTTTTCGTTTCGGGTCTATTCCGTGAGCGCCTTGACCCAGACGACGATGCGCTGCGCCAGGAAGGCCGTGGTCGACGGCGACAACGCGTCGCCGGCAATGACGTGGTTGTCCTGGTCGCCGGTGTCGTCGACCGGCACCAGTTCATGCGCGGCACCCCAGCGTCCGGCAACCTCGCGCGTGCGGTCGGGCCGTACCACTTTGTCCGAATCGGAAAAGATGAACAAAGCGGGGATGGTCGCCTTCTCCACCGGCGCGCCATGGGCAAGTTCCACCAGCGCCTCCATCGGCAGCGTTGCCGCCATCGGATATTTGTAGGTCCAGAACTTCTCGTGCAGCGCATTGCGCGTCGGGAAGCTGCGCTCCTTGCCGCCGACGAGTTCGGCGATCTGCTTGCCCCACGGCATGGTCAGGATCTCGGCACCGGAAGCCTTGACGCCGAAATTGGGCGAGATGAATGCGATCGCCACGACGCCGTCCGAGGCATCCGGCTGCGTCGCCGCCCAGGCCGCCAGCGAGCCGCCGGTCGAGGTGGCGATGACGATCACCTTGTCGCCGATCGCCCGGCCGATGGCGAGCGCTTCCTCATAGTCGTTGATCCAGGCATTGACGCTACCCTCAGCCATTGCGGCGCTGTCCTGACCATGGCCGGTGAGGCGGGTGTAGAAGAGGTTGGCGTCGAGCTGGTCTGCCACGTCATCGGGCAGCGGACGAACCTCTCCCTTCGACGCCGAGAATCCATGGATGTAGACGATCGCCAGCTTTGTCCTGGCGTGAACCATCGGGTCGGCCCAGATGATTTCCTTCTCCAGCCCGTCGCGGATATTGGGAACGGCGGCTTCTTCGCGCGCCAGATAGGCCTGCGGATCGTCGCCGATCCCCTTGGGATCGAAGCGGATCGTGGTGTCGACGGGAACGCGCGGGCCAAGCACGAAGGCCATGACAAGAACGACGGCGAGGCCCAACACCGCAAGCACGATCCGTCGCCCCATTAACAGACTCCACGCAATAATTCTCAACCTACGGGCGCGATCGCAAACAGGCAACGGGGCGCCTGTGGACGGCGCGGCCGCCACTTGTGGACGACGCGGTCGCCACCTGTGGACGGCGCGGCCGCCACTTGGACGGCGCCTTCGCTAATCCGCCTGCGCGGTCTATTCGCCGGGCGGCTTGCGGTCGAAATTGAGCGGCCGGGCCATCCAGGCGGTCGTCAGGCCGATCACCCATCGGCCGACCGGCCGCGGTAGCAGACCGAGCAGCTTCAGGGGCCAGCTTATGTGGTAGGGAAAGGTGACTTCGAAGCCGCCGGATCTGATGCCGCGCGCCATACGGCGCGAAGCGCGATGGACAGGCATAAGGCCCGGCATCGGCAGCATGTTCTTTTCCGTCAGTGGCGTGTCGACAAAGCCCGGGTTAATCACCTGGACGCGAATGTTCATCTTGTCGAAATCGTACTTCAGCGACTCGGCGAGGATGTTGATGGCCGCCTTGGTGCCGCCATAGGCCGCGGTGGTCGGCCAGCCGGAATAGGCCGTTACCGAGCCGACAAGCACGACATGGCCGCGCGAACGCACCCGCATGTGCTCGACGACGGGCACCAGGCCGTTGAGGATGCCGAAATAGTTGACCTCGAAGGACCGGCGGAAATCCCGCACGACCAGGTCTTCGCCGGGGGTGGCGATGTAGTTCCCGGCATTGAAGACGGCCAGCACGATCGGACCGAGATCCTTCTCGATCGCCGCGACCGTCGCTGCCATGCGCTGCTCGTCGGTGACGTCACAAGGAAAGGCGGTGACGCGGCCGGGCATCTGCGCTGTCTCGACGAGCAGCGTGTCGACCGGATCGTTGTCGAGTGCGGTCACCGCGACGGCATAGCCTTGCGCCGCAAGATCCTTGGCCAATGCGCGGCCGATGCCGCTGCTGCCGCCGGTGATCCAGGCGACACCGTGCTTCGGGTTGGCCCGATAGAGAGTCATGCTGCGCCCTGTGAATGTGTCGATAGTGCTCTAGCGGTGGATAAATCGAATGAAAAGGGCGCTTTTCGCGCGACGTGGAAATGAACATTTTGACAACACATCCGTTTTGAGACGCATCCTGGCAATTGCGGTGCCCGAAATGCCGCTAGTCCAGGCAAATTCTTGCCTTGAAACCGAAGCTTCGGGTTTCTAGGGTCTCGCCGCACCTACACAAGGAATCTCCATGCATCGTTCTGTGATCGAAGCGATTGGCAACACGCCCCTGATCCGCCTCAACAAAGCGTCGGAAGCAACCGGTTGCGAGATCCTGGGCAAGGCCGAATTCATGAATCCGGGTCAGTCGGTCAAGGACCGGGCCGGCCTGTTCATCATCCGCGACGCCGAACAGCGCGGGCTTTTGAAGCCGGGCGGCGTCATCGTCGAGGGAACGGCTGGCAACACCGGTATCGGCCTGACGCTGGTCGCCAAGGCGCTCGGTTATCGCACCGTGATCGTCATCCCGGACACGCAGAGCCAGGAGAAGAAGGACACGATCAAAATGCTCGGTGGCGAGCTGATCGAGGTGCCGGCGGTGCCTTACAAGAACCCCAACAATTACGTGAAGCTCTCGGGGCGCCTGGCCGAGCAGATGGCGCGTTCGGAGCCGAACGGCGCGATCTGGGCCAACCAGTTCGACAATGTCGCCAACCGCGACGGCCATATCCGCACCACCGCGCAGGAAATCTGGGCCCAGACCGGCGGCAAGGTCGATGGCTTTGTGTCGGCCGTCGGTTCCGGCGGGACGCTGGCCGGCGTTGGCCTTGGGTTGAAGGCCAAAAGCAACGACGTCAAGATCGCGCTCGCCGACCCGCTGGGAGCGGCACTCTACAGTTTCTACACCAGCGGCGAATTGAAGTCCGAGGGCAGCTCGATCACCGAAGGCATCGGCCAGGGGCGCATCACTGCCAACCTCGAAGGCTTCGCACCGGATTTTTCGTTCCAGATTCCGGATGAGGAAGCGCTGCCGATCGTCTTCGACCTGATCCAGGAAGAAGGGCTGTGCGTCGGCGGCTCGACCGGCATCAACATTGCCGGGGCGATCAGGCTGGCGCGCGAACTGGGTCCCGGCCACACCATCGTGACCCTCCTTTGCGACTACGGCACGCGCTACCAGTCGAAGCTGTTCAACCCCGAGTTCCTGCGCGAGAAGGGGCTGCCGGCGCCGGGCTGGATGGACGAGCAGAGCAAAATCTCGGTGCCGTTCGAAAAGGTCGCGTGATGGCACACAAGACCGAAGCGCTGTTTCGCGACGACGCCTATCTGAGGACGACTGATGCCACGGTCGTCGCCGTCAACGAGCGCGGCGGCATCATCCTCGACCGCTCGATCTTCTATGCGACGTCGGGCGGCCAGCCGGGCGACACCGGTGTGCTGGAGCGCGCCGATGGCAGCCGCATCGCCGTTGCCGCCACCATCACCGGCGAGACCAAGGACGAGATCATCCATGTTCCGTCGCCCGAGCAAGCGGTTCCTGGTGTCGGCGAGCGGCTGAAGCTCGCCATCGACTGGGAGCGACGACACCTTCTGATGCGCATGCATGCCGCCTGCCACTTGCTTACCGTTGTCTGTCCGTACCCGATCACCGGCGCTTCAGTTTCCGAGGACGACAGCCGCGTCGACTTCGACATTCCGGATGCCGGCTTCACCAAGGAGGACGTGACGGCGGGGCTGATGGAACTGGTGCGCGCCGACCATCCGATCTTCACCCGGCTGATCACCGACGAGGAACTGGCGGCCAATCCCGGCCTGGTGAAATCCAAGAATGTGCGGCCGCCTGTCGGCACCGGCATGATCCGGCTGGTCTGCATCGGCGAGAATGCCTCGATCGACAGCCAGCCTTGCGGCGGCACGCATGTGAAGAGCACCGGCGAAGTCGGTGAGATCCATATCGGCAAGATCGAAAAGAAAGGCCGCGAGAACCGGCGCTTCCGTATACGCTTCGGGCCGATGCCGGCGATCTGAATGTCAGTGCTGCCACAGGCGAGCAGGAGAAAAAGAATGGCCGAGGACAGTCCTTTCATCGTCGACGCGGACTGGCTGCAGCAGCGCCTGGGGGAGCCGGGCCTGACGGTCATCGATGCGTCCTGGTACCTTCCGGCGCAGAAGCGCGACGCGCGCGCCGAATACGAGGCGGCACATATTCCAGGCGCGCGGTTTCTCGACCAGGATGCGATCTCGGACCCGGAGTCCGGCCTGCCGCATACGCTGCCGTCGCCGCAGAATTTCGCGCAGTATGTTGGCGGCATGGGCGTTTCGGCCGACGATACGATCGTGGTCTATGACGGCCCCGGCTATTTTTCGGCGCCGCGCGGCTGGTGGATGTTCCGGGTCATGGGTGTCTTCCAGGTCTATATCCTGAGCGGCGGCTTCGACCGTTGGAAGGCGGAGGGTCGCCCGGTGACGGCGGAGCAGACGAAGATGGCACCTTGCATCTTCCATGCCGATTTCGACGCAGGTCGCGTCGTCAGCCTCGCCGAGATGCGCCGCATCGTCGACAAACGAGAAAGCCAGATCGCCGACGCGCGCTCCGCCGGCCGTTTCGCCGGTACCGAGCCTGAACCTCGCGCCGGCGTCCGTTCCGGCCATATGCCTGGCGCGCGCAATGTCCCGGTTACAGCACTCGCCGAGAACGGCGAATTGCTGCCCAAGGATCGCCTGCGCAAGGTGATCGAGGATGCCGGCATCGATCTGTCGAAACCGGTCGTCACGTCATGCGGCTCGGGCATCACTGCGGCGGCGATCTCGCTGGCG
The DNA here is from genome assembly GCF_964252735.1 of Mesorhizobium sp. LjNodule214. Classification (NCBI taxonomy): domain Bacteria; kingdom Pseudomonadati; phylum Pseudomonadota; class Alphaproteobacteria; order Hyphomicrobiales; family Phyllobacteriaceae; genus Mesorhizobium; species Mesorhizobium sp. LjNodule214. Next base: position 1,235,937 of record NZ_CAXUPE020000003.1, on the reverse strand, counting down.
CTGGAGACGCTTGGCCATGCCGACAACAGGCTTTACGACGGTTCGTGGACCGAATGGGGCGGGCTTGGCGATACGCCGGTGGTGACGGGCAAGGAATGACGGTGATGGAAAACGGAGCGCTGGAAGACATCGACGTCACGGTGACGTTTCTCGAAATGCATGTGCCGCCGGCCTACTCGCCGCCGGTGCCGTACAACCGCCAGATTGCACTGCTGAAAACCAAGGATATTCCACTGCATTTCTACCGCTACCTGATGGATCGGGTGGGGCGGAAATGGCACTGGGTCAATGTGCTGCGGCTGGACGATGAGGAGCTTTCGGCCGATCTGCATCGCGAAGACCGCGACATCAGGGTGCTTTATCTCGACGGCGCGCCGGCCGGTTTCTTCGACCTCAAGCCGCATCTGCCGGAAGAAGTCGAGCTCGCCTATTTCGGCATGATGGAGCACGCCACCGGGCAAGGCATTGGCCGCTGGTTCCTGGGCGCGGCGATCGCCGCCGCTTGGTCCTACGGACCGAAGCGGGTGACGGTGCAGACCTGCACGCTCGACCATCCGGCGGCCTTGCCGCTCTACCAGAAACTCGGCTTTGCGCCGGTGGCGCAAAAGAAGGAGATCGTGCATCCGATGACCTTCGCCGAGCGCTCGGCCAGCGTCATGCGGCCGTAGCTGCCCAATCGCCGGGTGACGGTGCGTCGTTTCGACGATTTCATAAGATAGCCTCGTTCGAAACTCTTGAAGAAATGCGGAAAGAGCCCGGCTTGAACGAGCCGGGCTCTTTGCATAACGCTGATCGTCCAGGGCCAATAGCGATGGCGAAAGGATCGGATCATGACGATACGGGTGGTAATGGCAGGCGTGACGGGCTGGGTCGGCAAGGCACTGGTGCCGGCGATCGCGGCGCAGGCCGACATGCAGCTCTCCGGTGCGGTGTCGCGCAGCGGCGCAGGACAGGATTCCGGCCTGTTGGTCGGTGTGCCGGCCAATGGCGTGATCGCTGCCGCTTCGTTGGCGCAGGCGCTGCAGGCGCCGTCCGACGTGCTGGTCGATTACACCAAGCCGGATGTGGTGAAGGACCACGTGCTGCTCGCCATCGAGAAGGGACGGCACGTGGTCATCGGCACATCCGGGCTCGGAGCCGCCGACTATGCCGACATCGATGCGGCTGCGCGCGCCAACCGGGTCGGCGTCATCGCGGCCGGCAATTTTTCGATCACCGCCACGCTGATGAAACGCTTCGCCCTGATGGCGGCGAAATATGTGCCTGATGTCGAGGTCATCGACTATGCCGGCGCCAGGAAGCCTGATGCGCCGTCAGGCACGGCGCGTGAGCTGGCCGAAGCGCTGGCTGACATCCGCAATGCCTCGACTGCGCGGCCCGTGTCGGAAGTGTCAGGTGTGCCGGGAACACGGGGTGCCGCGGTCGGCGCGGGCGAGGGGGTCCAGGTGCATGCGCTGCGTCTGCCGTCCTACATCCTGTCCTGCGAAGCACTGTTCGGCCTGCCTGATGAGCGGCTGACCATCCGCCATGACGCCGGCTCGTCCGCAGCACCCTATGTCGCCGGCACGCTGCTCGCCGTCCGGCGGGTTCCGGAAGTCATCGGACTGATGCGTGGGCTCGACGCCCTTATGGATTGAGGTTGGCAGGATTCGGGTGGGACGAGCTCAGACCACAGCATAATTTCCGGTCACGACACCGGAGATTTCGCCATGACCATCCAGTTCAAAGCCTTGCCGACCGAAGATGTGAGAGCCTTGCAGCGCGGCGGGGCGGACGCCTATGGCCGCAAGCCCGAGCAAAGCATTTCCGACGGTGACGGCGTGCCGTGCCGCCATTGCCTCAGGAATGTCGCCGCCGGCGATGCCTATCTGATCCTGGCCTACCGGCCGTTTCCGGAACTGCAGCCCTACGCCGAGACCGGGCCGATCTTCCTGCATGCCGGCGAATGCGAACGCGCGGCCGAGGCCGAGGCGCTGCCCGACATGCTGGAAAGCAGCGACTATATCGTGCGCGGCTATGGCAGCGACGACCGCATCGTCTACGGCAGTGGTGGCGTCATCCCGACGGCAGCCATCGCGGCACGCGCCGAGGCACTGTTCGAGCGCGACGACATCGCTTACGTCCACGTCCGCTCGGCGCGCAACAATTGCTACCAGTGCCGGATCGAGCGCGCCTGAGGTGCGCAAAAAAGACGCCCGCCGATGATCTGGCGGGCGGTTGGGGAATCGTATGACAGAAGCTGCGTCCGAAGCCGCCGGCAAAGCTTGGGTTTCGCCGGCGTCTGGGAGGCGGCTCGAGCCGTCAGGGAACGACACCTGTGTAGGCACAGTTTTCGAACGCCGAATGTGAAATACTTCACACAGGGCGTATTTGGTCACTGCGGCGGAGCGCAATGTTGGTGACGGCTGTCGTACTCCCGTCGCATAAGCGCGCTAGAAGGTAGTCGTCGATCGATTGCCGACCGCGGATGGACCGGCGGCACATCTCGACATCGAGGAAGCGGGGCTTTGGCTCCGCTTTTTTGTTGCGCGCTTTTGCCGGTAAGAAAAACCCGCCGGAACGAACCGGCGGGCGAGACGGGAAGAAGCTCTTGCTTGCGTGCTAGAGCGGTTCAGGATCGCCGATCCGCTCTAACTCTTTGTTTTTGCGCAATTCCGGACGGAAAACCGCTGCGCACTTTTCCTGAAATTGCTCTAGGCGGCGAGCACTGCCTTCGGCTCGGCCAGCTCGTAGCCGAGCGCTTCGGCCACCGCACGGTTGGTGATCTTGCCCTTGTGGACGTTGAGGCCATTGCGCAGATGGTGGTCGTCGACCAGCGCCTTCAGACCCTTGTCGGCAAGCTGCAGGCCGTAGTGCAGCGTCGCGTTGTTGAGCGCGTGCGCCGAGGTGACCGGCACCGCGCCCGGCATGTTGGCGACGCAGTAATGGATCACACCGTCGACCTCGTAGGTCGGCTCGGCATGGGTGGTGGCGTGCGAGGTCTCGAAGCAGCCGCCCTGATCGATGGCGACGTCGACCAGCACCGAACCCTTCTTCATGCCGGAGAGCATTTCGCGCGTCACCAGCTTGGGTGCCGCAGCACCCGGGATCAGCACGGCGCCGACGACGATGTCGGCCGAAAAACATTCTTCTTCCAGCGCCTCGACGGTCGAGTAGCGGGTATGGACGCGGCCGGCGAACAGGTCGTCGAGTTGGCGCAGGCGCGGGATGGAGCGGTCGATGATGGTGACGTCGGCGCCGAGGCCGACCGCCATCCTGGCGGCATGCAGGCCGACGACGCCGCCGCCGAGCACGGTGACCTTGCCGGGCAGCACGCCGGGCACGCCGCCGAGCAGCACGCCGCGGCCGCCATTGGCCTTCTGCAGCGCGGTGGCGCCGGCCTGGATCGACAGGCGGCCGGCGACTTCCGACATCGGCGCCAGCAGCGGCAGGCCGCCGCGATCGTCGGTGACGGTCTCATAGGCGATTGCCGTGACGCCGGAGGCGAGCAGGCCCTTGGTCTGCTCCGGATCCGGAGCCAGGTGAAGATAGGTGTAGAGGATCTGGCCGTCGCGCAGTTGGACCCACTCATTGGGCTGCGGCTCCTTGACCTTGACGATCATGTCGGACTTGGCGAACACGTCGGCCGCCGTCTTGGCGATGGTGGCGCCGGCGGCGCGGTAGGCATTGTCGTCGGCGCCGATGCCGGCACCGGCGCCGGTCTCGACCAGCACTTCATGGCCATGCGCGACATATTCGCGGACCGAGCCCGGCGTCAGGCCGACGCGGTACTCGTGGTTCTTGATTTCCTTGGGGCAGCCGACGCGCATTTTCTTCTCCTGATCCGGCCCTTAAGGGCGCGTTCCCTGTTGTTTTCGAGCATGTCGTTACTCCCAAAACTGCTGAACACTTTTGGGCGACATGCATTGAACCCAGTGAACCATGAATCGTTGCGCAGGTGTTTGCGAATGCGCTTGCGCTAGCCGGCATGCTTCGATAATTGTTGCGCGAAATATCAGGATTTTCGAAGGAATCCCGAAGAATGCCACTCGACAGGATTGATATCGCCATTCTGGAGACATTGCAGAAGGATGGCCGGATACCCAATGCCGCACTCGCCGAGAAGGTCGGCCTGTCGCAGTCGGCCTGTTCGCGGCGGCTGGACAATCTGGAGAAATCCGGAACCATCCGCGGCTATCATGCCCGGCTTTCCAATGCAGCACTCGGCCACCAGATGACGGCGATCGTGCATATATCGCTGTCGGGACAATTCGAGAAGACGCTGTCGGATTTCGAAGCGGCGATCAAGCGCTGCCCGAACGTGCTTTCCTGCCACCTGATGTCAGGTGAATACGACTATATCCTGCGCATCGCAGCAAAGGATCTGGTCGACTACGAGCGCATCCACAAGGAATGGCTGTCGGCCATGCCGCATGTGACGAAGATCAATTCGTCCTTCGCCTTGCGCGAGATCGTCGACCGGACGACCGTGGGGCTGAGGCTTGAAATGGCTTAGGCTGCTAAATTCTGGCGGTCGCCGTCACCACCTGGTCCATCGGGATGTCGTGTGGTTGCGGGTAAATCGTGGCGATGCGCTGCAGTTCGTAGCCGACGCCGATGACCAAAGGCTTGAACGGCATCGCGGCCAGGGTGCGGTCGAAGAAACCGCCGCCGTAACCCAGGCGATAGTTCCGGGGATCGATGCCGACGATCGGCGAGATGACGATGGCGGGCAGCACCGGATCGCCTTCGGCCGGGATCGGGATGTTCCAGACGCCTTTCTCCAGCCGATCGCCAGGGACATAGGCGCGAAACACCAGCGGCTGTCCCTTCTCGATGACGACGGGCAGGGCCGTGCGGCCGCCGCGCTCGTTGATGGATACCATCCATGGGCGCAGATCCGGCTCGCCGCGAAACGGCCAATAGAGGCTGACCAGGCGGCCGGCAATGTCGCCGATCAGCGCGTCGAGGCCTTCGGCTATGCGCTGCGACATTGCCGTTCGTGCGTCGGCGGAAACCGCCAGCCGCGCCGCGATCAGCCGCTCGCGCTCGGCCTTGCGCCAGCGCCGCACGTCGGTCCATTCGGTGAGCGGCGTGCGGAACTCGGGATCGAGCTCATGCATGAAGCAGGGCGGCGAGGAATACTGCGCCGGATCTTCGCCGTCACGATCGCTAGCCATGCTTCACTCCGGTCATCCAGTCCGGAGGCTATACCCCGCATGAGCCGGCCGGCATGTGCATTCACGACATCGAGCGGCGAGTCCCGGGCAGTCGGGGCACTGTTGCAGTGCACAAAAATGCCTATATCGAAGCTGGTGAATTTACGCGCCCATGGGGTGAATGAGATGAACGAAGCCAGCCATCATGTCGTCGTTGTCGGCGCGGGCTTCGGCGGTCTCGAATTCACCCGAGCGCTATCGGGTGTGCCGGTGCGCATCACCATGATCGACAAGCGCAACCATCATCTTTTCCAGCCATTGCTCTATCAGGTGGCGACCACGGCGCTGGCGACCTCGGAGGTCGCCTGGCCGATCCGCCATCTGTTGCGCAAGCGCAAGGATGTGACGACGCTGCTCGCCAATGTCAGCGGCGTCGACCGCGCCGGCAAGCGTGTGCTGCTCGACGATGGCAGCGCGGTCGCCTACGACACGCTGGTGCTCGCCACCGGCGCCGGCCACGCCTATTTCGGCCATGACGAATGGGAGCCTTTTGCGCCTGGGCTGAAGACACTCGAGGACGCGACCACCATCCGGCGGCGCATCCTTCTGGCCTTCGAGCAGGCCGAGCGGGAAACCGATCTCGAAAAGCGAAAGGCGCTGCTGACGCTGGCAATCGTCGGCGGCGGGCCGACCGGCGTGGAACTGGCCGGGACTATTGCGGAACTCGCGCGCGACACGCTGCGCGGCGAGTTCCGCAACATCGACACGCGCCAGACGCGTGTGGTGCTGATCGAGGCCGGCGACCGCATCCTTGCCAATTTCGCACCGCAGCTCTCGAATTATGCAAGGATGGCGCTCGAGCGACTCGGCGTCGAGGTGGAACTCGGCCGCGCGGTGACACGCTGCGACGCCGAGGTCGTCGTCTTCGGCGACACAGTCCTGCCGGCCCGGACAATCCTGTGGGCGGCAGGCGTTGCGGCGTCGCCGGCCGCCGAATGGCTGGGGGCGGCGGCGGATCGCGCGGGCAGGGTGCTCGTCGAGCCCGACCTCACCGTGCCAGGCAGCCCGGAGATTTTTGTCATCGGCGACGCGGCACATGTCCTGCGGCCTGACGGCAAGCCGGTGCCTGGCGTAGCCCCGGCCGCCAAGCAGGCGGGATGGCATGTCGCCGCGACCATCAAGGCCAGGCTTGCCGGCAATGCCACGCCACGGCCGTTCCGCTACAAGCATGACGGCGATCTGGCGACGATCGGCAAGCGCGCCGCGGTCATCGATTTCGGCTGGATTAAGCTTACCGGCTGGCCCGCCTGGTGGCTGTGGGGCATCGCCCACATCTATTTCCTGATTGGCTTTCGCAACCGGCTGGCGGTTTCGCTTAGCTGGCTATGGATCTATGCGACCGGACAACGCAGTGCGCGGCTGATCACCCAGGGCGACGACGACAAGGGCTGACCTTGCTTGGCGCGAAGACGTTTCATCCGCCCGTCACCTTTTGCTGATCGACTGGATTCCCGATGGACATGGCCGGATTTCAGCGCGAAGCTTTCGCTTCGGGGCAGGGCTTGTCGCATTGTCGAAACAGGAAAAAACAATGTCCCAACTGCTCCACCCTGTCTCCCGCCGCTCGTTGCTAGCGGGCGCCGCCGCAACCGGGGCGCTGATCATGCTGCACCCGTTCTCAGCCCGCGCTCAAGCCAACCAGGCGCATCTCAGGATCATGGAGACGACCGACATCCATGTGAACGTGCTGCCCTATGATTACTACGCCGACAAAGCAAACGACACGATGGGCCTGTCGCGGACGGCTTCGCTGATCGATGCGGTGCGCAAGGAAGCGGTCAACTCGATGCTGATCGATAATGGCGACCTTTTGCAGGGCAATCCGATGGGCGACTACATCGCCTATGAGAAGGGCATGAAGGACGGCGATCTTCATCCGGTCATGAAGGGAATGAACCTGCTTGGGTACGAATGCTCGACACTCGGCAACCACGAGTTCAACTACGGCCTGTCGTTCCTGGACAAGGTGCTGGCCGGCGCCAATTTTCCGTTTGTCTGCGCGAACCTGATCCGCGGCACCGAGCTTGCCACCAATCCGCGGGACGACAAGCTCTACCTCAAGCCGTACGTGATCCTCGACAAGAAGATCAGGGACGGGTCGGGCGCCGAGCAGCCGATCAAGATCGGCATCATCGGCTTCGTGCCGCCGCAGATCATGGTCTGGGACCTGAAAAACCTCGAAGGCAACGTCAAGACGCGCGATATCGTCGAAGCGGCCAAGGCCTGGGTGCCCGAGATCAAGGAGCAGGGCGCCGACATCGTGATTGCGCTTTCGCATTCCGGCATCGACGTCAAGCAAGGCGACATGATGGAAAATGCTTCCTTCTTCGTCGCCGGCGTCGAAGGCATCGATGCGGTCTTCACCGGCCACCAGCATCTCGTCTTCCCCGGCAAGAAGGACTTTCAATCGCTCGAGGCCGTCGACACGCAAAAGGGCACGCTACAGGGCAAGCCTGCCGTGATGGGCGGGTTCTGGGGGTCGCATATGGGCCTGATCGACCTGCTTCTGGAGCGCGACGGCTCGAAATGGCGGGTCGTTTCGGCGACCTCCGAGGCGCGGCCGATCTACGAGCGGATCGACAACAAGAACAAGGCGACGGTCGGCGACGACAAGCGCATCATTGCCGCACTGGAACAGGACCATGAGGCGACGCTGGCCTATGTGCGCCGTCCGGTCGGCAAGACGTCGGCGCCGCTCTATTCCTATTTCGCCTTAGTCGCTGACGATCCGTCGGTGCAGATCGTGAATCAGGCGCAGAGCTGGTACCTCAAGGACATCCTCAAGAGCACGCAATGGAAGGACGTGCCGTTGCTGTCGGCCGCGGCTCCTTTCAAGGCCGGTGGGCGTAGTGGCGCCGACTACTATACCGACGTGCCGGTGGGCGACATCGCTATCAAGAATGTCGCCGATCTCTATCTCTATCCGAACACCGTGCGGGCGGTTGAAATCACCGGCGCGCAAGTCAAGGAATGGCTGGAGATGTCGGCCGGTATCTTCAACCGGATTGAGGCGGGCAAAGCGGACGAGCCGCTGATCAACACCGATTTCCCCTCCTACAATTTCGACGTTATCGACGGTGTCAGTTACAAGATAGACCTCTCGCAGCCGCCGAAATACGATGCCAAGGGTGGCTTGGCGAATGCCGGCTCGAACCGCATCGTCGATCTGATGTTCGACGGCAAGCCAATTGATCCCGCAGCGAAATTCGTCGTTGCGACCAACAATTACCGCGCCGGCGGCGGGGGCAATTTCCCCGATATCAATGCTTTGAAGATCATCTATGAGGCGCCGGACACCAATCGCGACGTGATCGTGCGCTACATCATCAGCGAAGGTACGATAAACCCATCCGCTGATAACAACTGGTCGTTCGCGCCGCTGTCGGGAACCAGCGTCGTGTTCGAGACCGGACCCAAGGCGAAGGATTTCATCGCCGAGGTGAAATCCCTGAAGATCGAGCCCGCAGGCGAGGGCGAAGCGGGGTTTGCAAAGTACCGCATCGCTCTTTGAAGCAGGGTCGCGCTTAGCTTGTTGCCCGGCTGGGGCCGCCAACCGGCGGCCAATCTAGGGCGAGCCGGTCGCGGGAGCGGTGACCGGTCCAGGGAACGCGGGCTGGATGGAATCGCCCAACGGATCATTGGGAACGGTCAAGGGCGTCATGCCTCTCGGGTGATGGATCGCCGGGATGGACGATGTCGGCGTGTTGTTGATGAGGTCGCTGATTCCAGGTGTGAGGGTGGCGGTGGTGTTCGCACCCAGCGGGTCGTTGGTGACTGTGGGATGGATGATTTCGCCTGAGCTGTGCTTGCCGATATCACGGCAAGCAACAGCCCGGCGGCGGTCTGGTTTCGGTTCAAGGAAGCCTCCTGTTGCCAAGGATGCTCCGCGCTCGTTTTTGACACGATGCAGTGCCAAGCGGCGGACAGCAGGAAACGCCCGGGGTCCGATCGCGGTTTCATCACGTTCGCATGAGCAATTTGTGCTCATGCGTTCCCCCCTCTTGGTGGCGCACTAGGCCCTGTAGACCACCTGGCGGACGTCGATATAGCTGGCGCGGAAGCCGGCTTCGCAATAGTGCAGGTAGAATTCCCAGAGCTTCTTGAAGCGGTCGTCGAAACCGAGCGGCACGATCTTTTCCCAGGATCCCCAGAAACGCTGGCGCCATTCGGCGAGCGTGCGGGCATAGTCGTCCGGGAAGACGCGCTCGCGCAGATGGGCGAGGCCATGGTCTCTTCCCAACGATTTCAGGATCGACGGCGTTGGCAGCATGCCGCCCGGGAAGACGTAGCGCTGGATGAAGTCCGGGCGGGCGCGATAGGTGTCGTAGGCATCCTCGTTGATGGTGATGATCTGCAGGCCCGCTGTGCCGCCGGGTCTCAGGCAGGCCTTCATCTTGGCGAAGAACACCGGCCAGTATTTTTCGCCGACCGCCTCGAACATCTCGATCGAAGCGATGCGGTCATAGGTGCCGGTCTCGTCGCGGTAGTCCTGCAGCTTGATATCGACCCTGTCGGCCAGCCCGGCCTTCTGGATGCGCTCCCTCGCAAAATCGTGCTGCTCGCGGCTGATGGTCAGGCCAGTGACGCGGCAGCCGATCTCGCGCGCGGCGAACTCGGCAAAGCCGCCCCAGCCGCAGCCGATCTCGAGCACGTGGTCCTTTTTGCCGATGCCGGTGTCCTTGGCCAGCGCGCGGTATTTGGCGGCCTGCGCGCTTTCCAGATCGTTGGCGCCGGTCGCGTAGAGTGCCGACGAATAGGTCATGCTCGGGTCCAGCCATTGCTTGTAAAAGGCGTTGCCGAGATCGTAATGCGCCGAAATGTTGCGCTCCGAGCCGGTGCGGGTGTTGTCGTTGAACCAGTGACGGATGCGCTGGACGGTGTTGATCAGCCAATTGGCGCCGCCGGCGACACGCTCGCCGATGGCCGAGTTGACCACGAACAGCTCCAGGAAACTGGTGACGTCGGGGCTTTCCCAATCGCCGTCCATGTAGGACTCGGCCAGGCCGATCGTGCCGCCGGAAAAGGCGCGGCCAGGCAGGCGCCAGTTCTTGAGCACCAGTTCGGCGTCGGGGCCGGGCCCCTTGCCGCCGACGAGGACAGCGCGGCCGTCCGGCATCCTGACCTTGAGCGAGCCGCGTGGCAGGTTCATGGCGGCCGACAGGACCATGCGTGCCTTGGCCGGCAGCCCCTTGACGATCTCGGCGAAGTTGAACTCGTCGAGCTTTACCGCGTCGCCGAGAGCCATGCCGCCCAGGCCACCGCTCTTGTGTTCGCTGTAGGTCATGTCACGCCCCTGAACTTCCGCAGAGCCAGCGCAATATGCCGGCTCCCACCCTCTTGCGGTTCCTTCGCCAGGCTCGAACTCCGCTCGCCGATCTCGACAGCTTGCCGATTCGGCAGCGGGCGGGCTCGAATGAAAACGCGCCCCTCAAGGGTTTTCGCGCTTCCCTGTGAATTCCCACGACAATCTTCCACGTCATCGACGGGAACTTCAAGAGGCAAGCGATCAGCAAAGCAGTGCCAGGCAACCGAATCCGAGGTTACGAAAAATCCGCTGGAGAGTGTCCGTGGCGATGGGAATCGCTATGGTTGCGCCTACCCATATGCGTTAGTTTTAGCCATGCGCTATGTAATCGTGATCGTCGGCTTCACCTTCTTCCTGATCTGGGACGGCCTCTACAATGAGGGCCGCTACCTCGACTACACGGTCAGGGAGATGTCGCGCATCGTGCGCTACGTCACCGGCGCAGCCTAGAGCCTGTTCATCCCGATCGAATCGGGATGGGGCTCTATCTTTTTGTTTGAGCATGATCTCTTCCGAAAACCGGACGCCACTTTTCGGGATCATGCTCTAATTTCGCCCCCCGCATTCCAAAGGACTTGGCGCGACATCGTTGCCGGTTGACGCGACGGCTGCGCTCGCACAAAACAGCCGCGCTTACCGATCAGGAGGTTGGGTTGATCCGGCATATCGTTTTCTTCAGCGCCCGGCGCAAAGAGGATGTGGAAGCCGTGCGCGACGGATTGATGGTGCTGGGCAAGATCCCGCATTCCAGCCTCTTTGAAGTGACCCTCAACACCAAGGTCGATCCGCTTTCGGATGCGATCGACGTGGTCGTCTATGCCGAATTCGAAGATGACGCCGCACTCGCCGCTTACAAGGCGCATCCGCTCTACGCCGAGACGACCAGCCGGGTTAAGCCATTGCGCGAATTGCGTTATTCGGCCGATGTCGTAGCTGCCTGAGCGAATTTCGGCTGCAGGCAATGCCCTCGAATGCATGGATGAGTGGTCTCATTCCGTCTGGACGGCGGAAGTCTCCGCGGGGTCGACGCCCGGCCGCGTGCTCAGCACCAGCGCGGCGACTACCACGATCGCCGCAACCGCCACCTAGGGTTGCTTCCCGGTGACTGCAAATGCGATCAGGGACGGCAACCAAGGTGAAGCTCTTGAACCAGCCTTGGGAATGATGCACACCGCACCCGCATGACCAAAGCGCCCGCGGCTCACCCGCTCGATCACCTTGTGCTGCCGACCGCGAGCCTCGATGTCGCGCGGGCGCGGCTTGCCTCGCTTGGCTTTGTCGTGGCGCCGACCGGCATCCATCCGTTCGGCACGGAAAATTGCTGCGTCTTCTTTGCCGACGGCACCTACCTGGAGCCGCTCGCGGTCGGCGATGGACAGGCAGTGGCGAGCGCGATCGCCGAGGGTAACGTCTTCGTCGCGCGCGACCGCCTCTATCGCCACAGCCTCGGCAATGAAGGGTTCAGCGCCTTGGTCTTCGGAACGACCGACGCCGATGCGGATCACGCGCGCTATGTCGAAGCCGGCCTGTCGGCGGGAAACGAGCTGACTTTTTCGCGGGCCTTCACCGATGTGAGCGGCAAGAGCGACACCGCGTCCTTCAAACTGGCCTTCGCTGCAGGTGACGCGGCCACGGACGCGTTCCTGTTCGCCTGCGAGCGGATCAATGCACCGAAAATCGACCGCACCGCGCTGCAGGCCCATGGCAATGGCGTCACCGGTATTGCCGAGATCGTGGCGGTCAGCGACCTGCCGGCCGGGCAACGCCGGCTGATCTCGATCGCCGCCGGCTTGGCGAACAAGGATGACGATGTGTTCGAGTTGCCCAACGCAACACTGACCATCCTGCATCCTGCCGCCTTTGCCACCCGCTTCGGCATTCCGGCCGGAGCGCCGTCGCAGCTTCGGTTTGCGGCGATCGTCCTTTCGGTCGGCAGTGCCGACACCGTGGCGAGGCTGCTTGCAGCCGGATCCGTCGAACACAACATACGCGGCAACGAAATTGTCGTGCCGCCGGCGCCCGGGCAGGGCGCAGCCTTTATTTTCCGGGAGACCCCATGAGCAAGCCCAATTCGTCGGTAACCGTCGGCAATGTCGTGTTCGCCAACGCAGCGCAGTTGTCGCTGATCGCCGGACCGTGCCAACTGGAATCGCGCCAGCACGCTTTCGACATGGCCGGGGCGCTCAAGGAACTGACGCAAAAGCTCGGCATCGGGCTCGTCTACAAGACCAGCTACGACAAGGCCAACCGCACCTCGCTCGGCGGCACGCGCGGCGCCGGGCTCGAGGCTGCACTGCCGGTGTTCGACGATCTGCGCAAGGAATTCTCGCTGCCAATTCTGACCGACATCCACACCGAAGAGCAGTGCGCGCTGGTCGCACCGCATGTCGACATCCTGCAGATACCGGCCTTCCTGTCGCGGCAGACCGATCTGCTGATCGCCGCAGCCAGGACCGGCAAGGTGGTCAATGTGAAGAAGGGGCAGTTCCTGGCGCCATGGGACATGAAGAACGTCGTCGCCAAGGTGACGGGATCAGGCAACGCCAATGTGCTGGTCACCGAGCGCGGCGCCTCGTTCGGCTACAATACGCTGGTCTCCGACATGCGTGCGCTGCCGATCATGGCCGAGATCGGCGCGCCGGTGATTTTCGACGCCACGCATTCGGTGCAGCAGCCGGGCGGGCAGGGCGGATCCACAGGTGGCGATCGTCGCTTCGTCGAGACCTTGGCGCGTGCCGCGGTCGCGGTCGGTGTCGCCGGTGTGTTCATCGAGACGCATCAGGACCCCGACAATGCGCCCTCCGACGGCCCTAACATGGTGCCGCTCAAGGACCTGCCGGCGCTGCTCGAAAGGCTGATGGCGTTCGACCGCGTGGCGAAAGGGCACTGATGTTGATGGCCAGCCCCGCCTGATCTTGCGCCGGCTTGTGGTTGCAGAGAGCCGGTTGTAGGCTTGCCCTGCAACTGAGCGCCCTGGCAGGAGGAAGCCATGTCCGTCGCCCGCGTCACCGAGATCACATCGTCGTCCAAGAAGAGCTTTCAGGACGCCATCGAAAAGGGAATTGCGCGCGCCGCAAAGACCCTCAAGAACGTCGAGGGCGCCTGGATCCAGGACCAGAAGATCGTCGTCGAGGACGGCAAGATCGCCGCTTACCGGGTCAATATGAAGGTCACTTTCATTCTGGCTGAGTAAACCAATCGAGGCCGAAGAAAAGTCTGGAACCTTCGTCAGCGGCCCTCATTCGACTACTACAAGGTCGATCCCTACTGGCATTGACCGGCTGGGCCAGCCCAGCCGGAATCGAAAGGGCCCCCGCATGGCGGGAGCCCTTTTCTGCGAAGAAAGCTACTCCGCTGCGTTGAGGGTCGACAATTGCACCGCGCCCTGCGGTGGCTTCTGGCTGTCGCACGATGTCAGGAACGCCGCAGCGATCAGGAACAAACTCACGATACCGCTCAACTGGGACATGGCGAAACTCCTCCTGTTTCGCCCCGCGCGCCAGAATCATAGTCCAGAAACCAGTTTGCCGCGCATGACTTATGATGACAGAAATTTGCGCTTCGTGAATCGACGTAGCGGCACTATTTGCAAGCCGCCCGATTGCCTTTTGCAGCGCTTTGGCTAAGAGGGGCGCGACGCTTCAATCGATCAATCGGGGACATCGCAAATGACCGCCATCATCGACATTGTCGGGCGTGAAATCCTGGACAGCCGTGGAAATCCGACCGTTGAGGTCGACGTGGTGCTGGAAGACGGCTCGATGGGCCGCGCCGCCGTGCCGTCAGGCGCTTCGACCGGCGCTCATGAAGCCGTCGAGTTGCGCGATGGCGGGCCCCGCTACCTCGGCAAGGGTGTGCTCAAGGCGGTCGAGGCCGTCAACGGCGAACTGTTCGAGGCGATCGGCGGCATGGAAGCCGAAAACCAGATCCACATCGACCAGACCATGATCGAGCTCGACGGCACGCCCAACAAGAGCCGGCTCGGCGCCAATGCCATCCTCGGCGTGTCGCTGGCGGTGGCCAAGGCTGCCGCCGAAGCGGCCGGCCTGCCGCTCTACCGCTATGTCGGCGGTGCCAAGGCGCATCTGCTGCCGGTGCCGATGATGAACATCATCAATGGCGGCGCCCATGCCGACAACCCGATCGACTTCCAGGAATTCATGATCCTGCCGATCGGCGCGCCGACGCTGCGCGACGGCGTGCGCTGGGGCTCGGAGATCTTCCACACGCTACGCAAGAAGCTGAAGGATGCCGGCCACAACACCAATGTCGGCGACGAGGGTGGCTTCGCTCCCAACTTGAAGAGCGCGCCGTCGGCGCTCGATTTCATCATGGAATCGATCGAGCAGGCCGGTTTCAAGCCGGGCGAGGACGTGGCGCTTGGCCTCGACTGCGCGGCGACCGAGTTCTTCAAGGATGGCAACTACGTCTATGAAGGCGAGAAGAAGACCCGCGATCCCAAGGCGCAGGCCAAATACCTGGCCAAGCTCGCCGCCGACTATCCGATCATCTCGATCGAGGACGGCCTCTCCGAGGACGACTGGGAAGGCTGGAAGATCCTGACCGACCTCATCGGCAAGAAGACGCAGCTGGTCGGCGACGATCTGTTCGTCACCAACACGGCGCGGCTGCGCGACGGCATCCGCATGGGTGTCGCCAATTCGATCCTGGTCAAGGTCAACCAGATCGGCTCGCTGACCGAGACGCTCGACGCAGTCGAGACCGCGCACAAGGCCGCTTACACCGCCGTCATGTCGCACCGCTCGGGCGAAACCGAGGATTCGACCATCGCCGATCTGGCGGTCGCCACCAATTGCGGACAGATCAAGACCGGCTCGCTGTCGCGCTCCGACCGCATGGCCAAGTACAATCAGCTGATCCGCATCGAGGAAGAGCTCGGCAAGCAGGCGCGCTATGCCGGCAAGTCGATCGTGAAAAGCTGATCTCCGGACCATATCCAGTAACGACAAGGGCGGGAACATTCCCGCCCTTTTGTTTTTCGCGGCTGCCGAATCCGGCCGCCCGTAACCGTCCATTAAGCACAATCGGCGAGAAAGAGGCGTTGAGAGGAAGAGCGCCATGTGGACACGCCAGCACAAGCAGAGAAACACCGGCCGGCTGATCATCCCCTCGCTCTGCGTGCTGTTTCTGGCCTATTTCGGCTTCCACGCCTATCACGGCGAGTTCGGCATCTACTCCAAATACCAGCTCGAGGCCCAGGCGACAGATCTGCAGGGCAAGCTCGATGCCATCAAGGCGCGCCGGGTCGATCTCGAGCGCCGTGTCCAGCTGATGCATGAAGGCACGCTGGAGAAGGACATGCTTGACGAGCAGGCGCGCAAGGCGCTCAATGTCTCCCATGCCGACGAAATCACCATCATGCTGCCGGCTTCAGCGAAATAACTGGATTTCAGTTAATCGTTGATATTTTCAATGATTTTAATCGCTTAGACGCATGACAGCCATGCATTTTTCTGCATGGCGAAACGCTTTCCCGCGTGTTAGCCTTGCTCAAATCGGTGGGGAGAACTGATCTCCCTCAGAGCAGATTTCATCTTGCTCTAATGTCCGCAAAGAGACGCCAACAGGGAGTGATGCATGGCCACCGCCGCCAGAAAAGCGCCTGCCAAATCCGTCAAATCATCGGGACTTTCCGCCCCTAAGCCAGCAGATTTCACCAAGGACGAGGAGCTTGCCGCCTACCGGCACATGCTGCTCATCCGCCGCTTCGAGGAAAAGGCCGGCCAGCTTTACGGCATGGGCTTCATCGGCGGCTTCTGCCACCTCTATATCGGCCAGGAAGCGGTCGTCACCGGCATGAAGATGGCGCTGATCGACGGCGACCAGATGATCACCGCCTATCGCGACCACGGCCACATGCTGGCGATGGAACTGTCGCCACGCGGCGTCATGGCCGAATTGACCGGGCGCCGTGGCGGCCTGTCGAAAGGCAAGGGCGGCTCCATGCACATGTTCTCCAAGGAGAAGCATTTCTATGGCGGCCACGGCATTGTCGGCGCACAGGTGTCGCTTGGCACCGGGCTTGCCTTCGCCAACCGCTATCGCGAGAACAAGAATGTTTCGCTGACCTATTTCGGCGACGGCGCCGCCAACCAGGGCCAGGTCTATGAAAGCTTCAACATGGCCTCGCTGTGGAAGCTGCCGGTGATCTTCATCATCGAGAACAACCGCTACGCCATGGGCACCTCGGTGTCGCGCTCGTCGGCCGAGACCGATTTCTCGCATCGCGGCGCCTCGTTCAAGATCCCCGGCATCCAGGTCGACGGCATGGACGTGCGCGCGGTCAAGGCCGCCGCCGACCTCGCCACCGAATGGTGCCGCGCCGGCAACGGGCCGCTGATCCTGGAAATGCAGACCTACCGTTACCGCGGCCACTCGATGTCCGACCCGGCGAAGTACCGTTCCAAGGAAGAAGTGCAGAAGATGCGCTCCGAGCATGACCCGATCGAGCAGGTCAAGGCGCGGCTGATCGACAAGAAGTGGGCAAGCGAGGACGAGCTCAAGTCCATCGACAAGGAAGTCCGCGACATTGTCGCCGACGCCGCCGATTTTGCCCAGAACGACGCAGAGCCGGATCCGTCCGAGCTCTGGACCGACATCGTACTGTAAGGGGAGGGCAAGGACATGCCGATCGAAATTCTCATGCCCGCTCTCTCGCCGACCATGGAAGAGGGCAATCTTTCCAAGTGGTTGAAGAACGAAGGCGACAAGGTGGTCGCCGGCGACGTCATCGCCGAGATCGAAACCGACAAGGCGACGATGGAAGTCGAAGCGGTCGACGAAGGCACGATTGCCAAGATCGTGGTTCCAGCCGGCACCGAAGGCGTCAAGGTCAACGCGGTGATCGCCGTGCTTGCGGTTGATGGCGAAGATGTCGACAAGGCCGGCGAAGGCATCGGCGAAGAACCTGCCAAGGCTGAAGCAGCGGGGCCTGCGCCTGCGGCGGCCAAGAGCGAGGCCGCGGCGCCTGTCGCGGCGGCACCGAAGACCGAAATCGCCGCCGATCCGGACATTCCAGCCGGCACCGAGATGGTCTCGACCACGGTGCGCGAAGCGCTGCGCGATGCCATGGCCGAAGAAATGCGCCGCGACGGCGACGTCTTCGTCATGGGCGAGGAGGTCGCCGAGTACCAGGGCGCCTACAAGATCACGCAAGGGCTGCTGCAGGAGTTCGGACCGCGCCGCGTCGTCGACACGCCGATCACCGAGCATGGCTTTGCCGGCGTCGGTGTGGGTGCTGCGATGGCCGGGCTGAAGCCGATCGTCGAGTTCATGACCTTCAACTTCGCCATGCAGGCGATCGACCAGATCATCAACTCCGCCGCCAAGACGCTCTATATGTCCGGTGGCCAGATGGGCGCGCCGATCGTCTTCCGCGGACCGAATGGGGCGGCTGCCCGCGTCGCTGCCCAGCACTCGCAGTGCTATGCCGCCTGGTACAGCCACATTCCCGGCCTCAAGGTGGTGATGCCGTACACGGCCGCCGATGCCAAGGGCCTGCTGAAGGCCGCGATCCGCGATCCGAACCCGGTCATCTTCCTTGAGAACGAAATCCTCTACGGCCAGTCCTTCGACGTGCCGAAGCTCGACGATTTCGTGCTGCCGATCGGCAAGGCGCGCATCCATAAGCAGGGCAAGGACGTCACCATCGTCTCCTTCGGCATCGGCATGACTTATGCGATCAAGGCGGAAGCCGAGTTGCGCGGCATGGGCATCGACGCCGAGATCATCGATCTGAGGTCGATCCGTCCGCTCGATTTGGACACGATCATCGCCTCGGTGAAGAAGACCAACCGTCTGATCGTGGTGGAGGAAGGTTTCCCGCAGAGCTCGGTCGGCGATCACATCGCCAACCAGGTGTCGCAGCGCGCCTTCGACTTCCTCGATGCGCCGGTCATCACCGTCGCCGGCAAGGACGTGCCGATGCCATATGCGGCGAACCTCGAAAAGCTGGCATTGCCGAATATCGGCGAGGTCGTCGAGGCGGTCAAAGCCGTCACGTATCGGGGATAGCAAAGATGTCGACCGCTCCTGGCGTGTGGCGCATTGCTTGGTCGATCTTCTGGAAGACGGTAATCGCGGGCATTATCCTTGGAATTGTTGTGAACTTCGTCTTCAGTCTCTTTCTACCCCAAATTCTTGTGAGCGCTGGAGTGCCGACGGAACGGCTTGTTCAAAGCATAACCTACGTGGCCTTCGCGATATCGTTTGCCTGCTACTTTGTCGCATTCAAATTCGCTCTGGAACACGCGCTTGGAAAAGAGATCGCGGGCAGGCGATTGGATGTTGTTACGATTGCCCAAGTGGAGGGACCTCATGCCAATTAATATTACCATGCCGGCGCTCTCGCCCACGATGGAAGAGGGCAATCTTTCCAAATGGCTGGTCAAGGAAGGTGACAAGGTCTCGCCGGGCGATGTTATCGCCGAGATCGAGACCGACAAGGCGACGATGGAGGTCGAGGCCGTCGATGAAGGCACGGTTGCCAAGCTGGTCGTTCCAGCCGGCACCGAAGGCGTCAAGGTCAATGCGCTGATCGCGGTGCTTGCGGCCGAAGGCGAGGATGCGGGAGCAGCTGCCAAGAGCGGCGGAGCTGCCGCGCCGGCAAAGGCCGAGACACCCAACGCCGAGGCAGCCAAGGCAGAAACGCCGAAGTCGGAACCCGCTGCAGCGCCGGCGCCCAAGGCAGAAGCGGCGCCGGTTGCCAATGGCCACGCGGCTGGCGAGCGCACCTTCGCTTCGCCGCTTGCCCGGCGCATTGCCAAGGACGCCGGCGTCGATGTCTCGGCAGTGACGGGCACCGGCCCGCATGGCCGCGTCGTCAAGGCCGATGTCGAGGCGGCGATTGCCGGCGGTGGCGCCAAGGCAGCTCCGGCCGCGAAGGCAGCGCCCGCCGGCGCACCGGCATCCGCGGCCGCTGCAGCACCAAAGGCGATGTCGGACGATCAGGTGCTAAAACTGTTCGCCGAAGGCTCCTACGACCTCGTCCCGCACGACAATATGCGCAAGACCATCGCGCGGCGGCTGGTCGAGGCCAAGAGCACCATCCCGCATTTCTATCTGACGCTCGACTGCGAGCTCGATGCGCTCTTGGCGCTGCGCACGCAACTCAATGCCGCTGCACCGGTGAAGAAGACCGAGAAAGGCGAGGCACCTGCCTACAAGCTCTCGGTCAACGACATGGTGATCAAGGCGATGGCCATGGCGCTGAAGGCGGTGCCGGATGCCAATGCGTCGTGGACCGACAGCGCCATGGTCAAGCACAAGCACGCCGATGTCGGCGTCGCGGTGTCGATCCCCGGCGGCCTGATCACGCCGATCATCCGCCGCGCCGAGGAAAAAACGCTGTCCACCATCTCCAACGAGATGAAGGATCTGGCGAGCCGGGCGCGCAGCCGCAAGCTGAAGCCGGAAGAGTATCAGGGCGGCACCACGGCGGTGTCCAATTTGGGCATGTTCGGCGTCAAGGACTTTGCCGCCGTCATCAACCCGCCGCATGCGACGATCCTGGCGGTCGGCGCTGGCGAGGAGCGGGCGGTGGTGAAGAACGGCGAGATCAAGATCGCCACCGTCATGTCGGTGACGCTGTCGACCGATCACCGCGCCGTCGACGGCGCGCTCGGCGCCGAACTGCTCGGCGCCTTCAAGCGCATGATCGAGAACCCGATGGGCATGCTGGTCTAGGAAAGGAAAAGGCGGTGCGGAAATTCTTCACCAGCCTTTTCGCCTTCATCCTTTCCGGTCTGGCTGGCGGGCTGGTGGTGCAGGAACTGGCCGTCCTCACTGGTGCGACGGAAGAGTACATACTGGTCTTCGCGGCGACGGCTCTGATCATCATCGTCGTGACGGTCATCTTCTTTCTGGTCCAGTTCCGCGCCGAGCCGGTTCGGGCGGTCGACCGCATGTTGTGGTGGCCGCTTGCGGTTTTCGCACTAACGCTGTTGGCGCTCGCCGGCTGGACGTTTTCCGTGCCGGCCGACAACCGTGCGATCGCAAGCGATCTTTCCATCGTTGCCGGGCTGATCCTGCCCGGCGTCGTGGCGATCATCGTGCAATGGCTGTTCGTGCGCTGGCGCCTCAAAGGCTCGGCGGCAGGGTTCGGCAGGGGTGGGACAAACGCATGACGACAATTCTCTGCTTTGGCGATTCGCTGACCTGGGGCTATGACGCCGCCAGCCTCGGCCGCCATGCGCTGGAAGACCGCTGGCCGAGCGTGCTGCGCGCGACACTGGGCGGGAACATCGAGGTCATCGCCGACGGACTGAACGGCCGCACCACGGCCTTCGACGACCACCTGGCTGGTGCCGATCGCAACGGTGCAAGACTGTTGCCGACGGTCCTGATGACGCATGCGCCGCTCGACCTGATCATCATCATGCTTGGCGCCAACGACATGAAGCCGTGGATCCACGGCAATCCGGTCGCCGCCAAGCAGGGCATGCAGCGCCTGATCGACATCGTGCGCGGCCACGACTATCCGTTCGACTGGCCGGCGCCGCAGATCCTGCTCGTCGCGCCGCCCGCGGTCAGCCGCACCGACAATGCCGAGTTCAAGGAAATGTTCGCCGGCGGCGACGAAGCGTCAAAACGGCTGGCGCCGCAATTTTCCGCGCTTGCCGACGAGGCCGGCTGCGGCTTCTTCGATGCCGGCACGGTGGCGACGACCACGCCGCTCGACGGCGTCCATCTCGACGCCGAAAACACGCGAAACATCGGCAAGGCGCTGGCACCGCTGGTGCGCGTGATGCTGGAACTCTAGAAAATCAGGGAGAAAACCCGTGGCTGAATCCTACGACGTCATCATTATCGGCTCCGGCCCCGGCGGCTATGTCACGGCGGTGCGGTCCGCGCAGCTCGGCTTCAAGACGGTGATCATCGAGCGCGAGCATCTCGGCGGCATCTGCCTCAACTGGGGCTGCATCCCAACCAAGGCACTGCTGCGCTCGGCCGAGATCATGCACTATTCGGATCATCTGAAGGATTACGGCCTGAAGCTCGACGGTAAGGTCAGCGCCGACACTGCCGCCGTCGTCGACCGTTCGCGCAAGGTCTCGCTGCGCCTCAATGGCGGCGTCGCCTTCCTGATGAAGAAGAACAAGGTCGACGTCATCTGGGGCGAAGCCAAGCTGTCGAAGCCGGGCGAGATCGTCGTCTCCAAGACAGCCAAGAAGCCGATGGAGCCGCAGCCGCCAGCACCGAAAGGCGTCAAGGGCGAGGGCACCTACACCGCCAAGCACATCATCCTGGCGACGGGCGCGCGGCCAAGGGCGCTGCCCGGCATCGAACCGGACGGGAAGCTGATCTGGACCTATTTCGAGGCGATGGTGCCGAAGGAAATGCCGAAGTCGTTGCTGGTGATGGGCTCGGGCGCCATCGGCATCGAGTTCGCCTCCTTCTACCGCACCATGGGCGCCGAGGTGACGGTGGTCGAGCTGTTGCCGGCGGTGATGCCGGTCGAGGACGCCGAGGTCTCGAAATTCGCGCAGAAGCAGTTCGAAAAGCAAGGCATGAAGATCATTCTCGAAGCCAAGGTAACCAAGGTCGAGAAGTCAGCCAATTCGGTCACCGCGCATGTCGAGATGAAGGATGGCAAGGTCGAGAAGATCACCGCCGACCGCATGATCTCGGCCGTCGGCGTGCAAGGCAATATCGAGAATCTCGGTCTCGAAACGCTCGGCGTGAAGACGGACCGCGGCTGCGTTGTCGTTGACGGCTATGGCAAGACCAACGTGCCTGGCATCTACGCCATCGGCGACGTCGCCGGACCGCCGATGCTTGCCCACAAGGCCGAGCATGAAGGCGTGGTGTGCATCGAGAAGATCGCCAATTTCCCCGGCGTGCACGCTACCGACAAGCTGAAGATTCCGGGCTGCACTTACTGCAACCCGCAGGTCGCCTCCGTCGGCCTGACCGAAGCGAAGGCCAAGGCCGAAGGCAAGGACATCCGCGTCGGCCGCTTCCAGTTCGGCGCCAACGGCAAGGCGATCGCGCTCGGCGAGGATCAGGGCTTCATCAAGACCATCTTCGATAAGAAGACCGGCCAGCTGCTCGGCGCGCATATGGTCGGCGCCGAAGTCACCGAACTGATCCAGGGTTTTGTCGTGGCGATGAACCTCGAGACTACCGAGGAAGAGCTGATGCACACCATCTTCCCGCATCCGACGCTGTCGGAGATGATGAAGGAGAGCGTGCTCGACGCCTATGGCCGGGCGCTCAACGCATGATAAATTGGCTGTGCGGGACTCACGCGCAAAGCTCGGAGGAACGCGACGGCAAGGCAGTTCGTTTGCGGATGCATTTTCCCCCATCATACGAGGAGTGGGCATATGGACGTGAATGGCGTGGGCTGGATTGCAGCCATCATCATCGGAGGTCTGGCGGGCTGGCTGGCCGAGATGGTGATGAAGAGCAACACCGGCATCTTCATGAACATCATCATGGGCATCGTCGGCGCGGTGGTGCTGAACGCAATCCTCAGAGCCTCAGCATCGAGCCCTTCGGCGTCGGCTGGTTCGCCTATCTGATCACCGGCTTCATCGGTGCCTGCCTGCTGATCTTTGCAGGACGGTTGGTACGCCGCTAGATCCGGCCGAATGCCGCTATGCGAAAAAGGCCCTGCCGTCATGCGCCGGCATGACCTTTTTCTTTGCGCCGAAAAGCCTTAGATGACGTTGGAACGCGAGCGCCGGACAGGGGCTCGCCAATGAACCGGGTTTGAGATGGTCACTGTTCTCGACACGATCGCCAATGCGCCGCGGCTGCGGCACCCCGAAAAGGCGCACAAGCCGGATCAGGAAGTGCTGCGCAAGCCCGACTGGATCCGCGTCAAGGCGCCGGTCTCGAAGGGCTATGCCGAGACGCGCGAGATCGTGAAGTCGCATAAGCTGGTGACGGTGTGCGAGGAGGCCGGCTGCCCGAATATCGGCGAGTGCTGGGAGAAGAAGCACGCCACCTTCATGATCATGGGCGAGATCTGCACGCGCGCCTGCGCCTTCTGCAATGTCGCCACCGGCATTCCGACGGCGCTCGATGCCGACGAGCCGGCGCGCGTCGCGCATGCCGTCAAGCAGATGGGCCTCAGCCACGTCGTCATCACCTCGGTCGACCGCGACGATCTCGCCGATGGTGGTGCGCAGCATTTCGCCGAGGTCATCCGTGCGATCCGGGCGGCAACGCCATCGACGACGATCGAGATATTGACGCCCGACTTCCTGCGCAAGGACGGCGCGCTGGAAATCGTGGTGGCGGCCAAGCCCGATGTGTTCAACCACAACCTCGAGACGGTGCCGTCGAACTACCTGACGGTGCGGCCCGGCGCGCGCTATTTCCATTCGATCCGGCTGTTGCAGCGGGTGAAGGAGCTCGACCCGTCGATCTTCACCAAGTCCGGCATCATGGTCGGGCTCGGCGAGGAGCGGAACGAGATCTTGCAACTGATGGACGATCTGCGCTCGGCCAATGTCGACTTCATGACCATCGGCCAGTATTTGCAGCCGTCGAAAAAGCACCATCAGGTGATCCGCTTCGTCACGCCGGAGGAATTCAAGTCCTTCGAGACGATCGGCAAGACCAAGGGTTTCCTGCTGATGGCGTCGAGTCCGCTGACGCGCTCCTCGCACCATGCCGGCGACGATTTCGCCAGGCTGCGCGCGGCGCGCGAAGCGCAGCTCAGAAAAACCGCCTGATATCCCGTCTTCATGCCGAAATTCGAAGCCACCCGCCGCGTCGCGCATACGCCGGAAGAGATGTTCAGGCTGGTCGCCGATGTCGAGGCCTATCCGCAGTTCCTGCCGCTCTGTGAGGCGCTGACCGTGCGCTCGCGCAAGGAACGCGACGGCCGCACCATTCTCGTCGCCGATATGAGCATCGGCTACAAGGCGATCCGCGAGACCTTCACCACGCAGGTGCTGCTGAAGCCGGACGAAAACACCATCGACGTCAAATACATCGACGGCCCGTTCAAATACTTAAGCAATATCTGGCGTTTCGACCCGGCCGACGGCGGCTGCGAGGTCCATTTCTTCATCGACTACGAGTTCAAGAGCCGCATTCTCGGCGCACTGATGGGAACGATGTTCGACCGCGGCTTCCGCATGTTTTCCGAGGCGTTCGAGAAGCGTGCCAACGTGATTTACGGCGCCAGAGCCTGATCTTCTCCAAGCGCGCGCAAGCCGAGTTCCAGCGCGTGCCTGACCGTTTCGCTGCGGATGAAGGCACGGCCTTGGTCGGCAAACAGCCGGTGCTCGGCAACAACAGGATGGCCGGCCAGGGCAACGCAGAACCAGACGAGGCCGACAGGCTTTTCCGCCGACCCGCCGCCTGGGCCGGCAACACCGGTGACGGCGAGCGTCAGCCCGGCGCGCGAATGGGCCAGCGCACCTTCTGCCATCTCCAGCGCCGTTTCGCGCGACACGGCGCCATGCGCCTGGAGCGTGCCAGCCGAAACGCCGAGCATCTCCATCTTGGCCTCGTTGGAATAGGTGATGAAGCCGCGGTCGACCACGGCTGAGGAGCCGGCGATGTCCGTCAGCGTGGCGACGATCATGCCGCCGGTGCAGCTCTCGGCCGTCGCCAGCATGATGCCGCGGCGCTGGCAGGCCTGGAGCAAGGCGTTGGCGAGATCGCCGTTGTTCATGCCGGAACGTCGCCTGGATAAACGACGCTGGCGGTGGCGATCGCTGCTATGCCTTCCTCGCGGCCGACAAAGCCGAGCTTCTCGTTGGTGGTCGCCTTGACCGAGATTCGTTCCGACGCAATGCCGAGCATCGAAGCAAGGGCTGCCGTCATCGCTTCGCGATGCGGGCCGATGCGAGGCGCCTCGCAGATCAGCGTGATGTCTGCGTTGGCGATGCGTCCGCCGCGCTCGCGCACCAGCTTTGCCGCATGTTCGACGAAGATGCGCGAGGCAGCACCCTTCCATTGCGGATCGGAAGGTGGGAAATGCGTGCCGATGTCGCCAGCGCCGCAGGTGGCGAGCAGCGCATCGGTCAGGGCATGAAGGCCGACATCGGCATCGGAGTGGCCGGATAGCTTCCTGTCGTGCGGAATGGCGACGCCGCACAGGGTGACATGGTCGCCGGGCTCGAAGGCGTGGACGTCATAGCCATTGCCGGTGCGGATGTCCGGAAAGCGCGGTCGTTCGCCGGAGAGCCGTTGGTCCGCCATGGCGATGTCCCTTGCCCAGGTGAGCTTCACATTGTCTGGCGAACCTGGGACGATCTTGACCGGAATATGCGCCCATTCGGCGATCGCGGCATCGTCGGTGAAATCCGCCTTGCCCAGATGATGCGCCTTTTCATGCGCCGCCAGGATCGGCCAGAACGGAAACCCTTGCGGCGTCTGGGCGGCATGTAGCCCGTTCCTCGGAACGGTCTCTTCGATCATGCCGGCGGCCGACTCGCGCTTCAGCGTATCGGCGACGGGGAGCGTCGGCAGTGCCCCCTGGCGTTCGCCGATGGCCTCGATGGTGCGTTCGATCAAGCCGCCGTCGACGAAGGGACGCACTGCGTCATGGATGAGGACCCGGCCCGGCGCGTGGTCTCTCAAGGCGAGCAGCCCAAGCCGTACGGAGGCCTGGCGCGAATCGCCACCCGTAATGGCGATGACCCGGTCGGCATTGGCGCCGGCCGCCTTGCGGAAGAGGTCGCGGTCGTCGGCATGGATGGCGACGACGATCTGGCCTACTCTCGGATGGGCCAGGAACGCGTCCAGCGTTCGTGTTATGACGGCGCGGCCGCCAATGCTTTGATACTGCTTCGGACCGTCGACCTGTCCCGCGCGCGCGCCCCGACCGGCGGCGACGATCACCACGCCGACCTTGTCCGTTGCCGCCCCGGTTTGTCTTTCACTTGCGTCAGTCATGCGGATTGGTCCTAGCGCACGATCCCGAAAAGTGTAATCGGTTTTCGGAAAAGATCGTGCGCCAATTGTGAAGTTCCAAAGCGTCCTTTACGCGTCCTGAAGGACGCGCGGCGCTTTGGTCGCGGCCAAAGCCGAAGACCGGTATTTTCCCAAATGCGCCTTAATGTGGCGTCATTCCGCGTTGCACATTGTCGCCGTTCTGGCTAGAGAATGTGCAGCAATCGAACATGCTTGGTTTTTGTGCATGCCTGAATTGACCAAATTGACTGTGCCGCTCGACGTCGGCGGCGTGACGATCCGCAATCGCGTCTTTCTCGCGCCGATGTCCGGGATAACCGACGAGCCGTTCCGGCAGCGCGCCCATGCGCATGGTGCCGGGCTGGTCGTTTCGGAAATGGTGGCGAGCGGGGAACTGGCCAAGGGCAGGGCCGGCTGCGATCTGCGTATCCGCCATTCCGGCCTGCCGGTGCACATGGTGCAACTCGCCGGCCGCGAGGCCGTGCATATGGCCGAGGGCGCGCGCATAGCCGCGGGCGAGGGCGCCGACATCATCGACATCAACATGGGCTGCCCGGCCAAGAAGGTGACGGGCGGCTATGCCGGTTCGGCGCTGATGCGCGATCTCGACCACGCGCTGACGCTGATCGAGGCGGTGGTCGGCGCCGTCGAGGTGCCGGTCACGGTCAAGATGCGGCTCGGCTGGGACGAGGACGCGTTGAACGCGCCGATGCTTGCACGCCGCGCCGCGCAGGCGGGTGTCCGCATGGTGACCGTGCACGGCCGCACGCGCTGCCAGTTCTACCAGGGCAAGGCAGACTGGCGCGCCATCGCCCGGGTCAAGGAGGCGGTGTCGATCCCGGTCGTTGCCAATGGCGATGTCGGTTCGGCCGCCGAGGCGGCGGATATTCTGGAGCAGTCCGGCGCCGACGCGGTGATGGTCGGCCGCGCGCATTATGGCGCGCCGTGGATTGCAGGCAGCATCGCCGCGGCCGGCGGCGAGGCAACGGGCATTCCGGAAAGCCCGTGGGCTCTCGCCGACTACATCATCGCCCATTATGAGGACATGCTGTCGCTCTATGGCAGCGAAAGCGGGCTGCGCCAGGCGCGCAAGCACCTTGGCTGGTATCTCGACCGCCACGCCCCCGGCGTCGGTCCCGACCAGCGCAAGGCCATTTTGACGTCCTTCGAGCCAGCCAGGGTCATTGCCGAACTGCGCGACGCGTTCTCGATCGTCGGCGCACCAGTGACCTTGCGGAGCGCGGCATGAAGGCCATAGCTGCTCAAGGGTCGGACATGGTGGGGTCGGACATGGTGGATGCCGCCCAGATCGTGCTGAACACCATTCGCCGCCCGGTGATCATGGTCGATGGCGAAGGCTTCATTACCTACGCCAATGCCGACGCCGAGGATTTCTTTCGCGCCAGCGCCACCATGCTTGCCCGCAACACGCTGTCCAAGCTGGTGCCTTTCGGCAGCCCGCTGCTGACGCTGGTCGACCAGGTGCGCGAGCGTCGGGCGCCGGTCAACGAATATCGCGTCGATGTCTCGTCGCCGCGCCTCGGTATCGAAAAGGTCGTCGACCTCTACGTCGCGCCGGTGCCGGAATTTCCGGGCTCGGTCGTGGTGATGTTCCAGGAACGATCGATGGCCGACAAGATCGACCGGCAGATGACGCATCGCGGCGCTGCGCGCTCGGTCACCGGCCTGGCCGCCATGCTTGCCCATGAGATCAAGAACCCGCTGTCGGGTATCCGGGGTGCCGCCCAATTGCTCGAACTCTCCGCCTCCGACGAGGATCGGGCGCTGACCCGCCTGATCACCGACGAGACCGACCGCATCGTGTCGCTGGTCGATCGCATGGAAGTGTTTTCCGACGAGCGGCCGATCGACCGCTACCCGGTCAACATCCATGTCGTGCTCGACCATGTGAAGGCAATTGCCAAGAACGGTTTTGCCAAGCGGATCAAGATCTTGGAGGAATACGATCCATCGTTGCCTCCGGTTTTCGCCAATCGCGACCAGCTGATCCAGGTGTTCCTCAACCTGGTCAAGAACGCCGCCGAGGCGATCGGCGGCGACCCGCAGGGCGAGATCGTGCTGTCGACCGCGTTCCGGCCGGGCATCCGCGTTTCGGTTCCAGGAACGCAGGACCGCGTCTCCCTGCCGCTGGAATTCTGCGTGCGCGACAATGGCCCCGGTGTTTCGGAAGATATCCTGCCGATCCTGTTCGATCCCTTCATCACCACCAAGCCGAACGGCTCCGGCCTCGGCCTGGCGCTGGTGGCGAAGCTGGTCGGCGAGCATGGCGGCATCATCGAATGCGATTCAACGCCGCGCGCAACCACATTCCGCATACTAATGCCGGCCTGGAAGGAAACTTCGTTCGGCACCGGCGATGACAATGAAGGAGACCGCAAATGACCGTTCGCGGCAATATTCTGGTCGCCGACGACGATGCGGCCATCCGCACGGTCCTCAACCAGGCGCTGTCGCGCGTCGGCCATGAGGTGCGCGTGACCTCCAACGCCTCGACATTGTGGCGCTGGGTGGCGGCGGGCGAGGGCGATCTGGTGATCACCGATGTGGTGATGCCCGACGAGAACGCCTTCGACATGTTGCCGCGCATCAAGAAAGCGCGGCCGGAACTGCCGGTCATCGTCATGAGTGCACAAAACACCTTCATGACCGCGATCCGGGCCTCCGAAACCGGGGCCTATGAATATCTGCCGAAGCCGTTCGATCTGACCGAACTGCTCAGCATCGTCAACCGGGCGCTGGCCGAGCCGAGGCGGCCGAAAATCGACGCGCGTGCCGACGAGCAACCGGAGACGATGCCGCTGGTCGGCCGTTCGGCGGCCATGCAGGACATCTACCGCATGCTGGCGCGCATGATGCAGACCGATCTGACGGTGATGATCTCAGGCGAGTCGGGCACCGGCAAGGAACTGGTGGCGCGGGCGCTGCACGAATATGGCCGCCGCCGCGGCGGGCCGTTCGTGGCCATCAACATGGCGGCCATCCCGCGCGACCTGATCGAATCGGAATTGTTCGGGCACGAGAAGGGCGCCTTCACCGGCGCGCAGAACCGCTCCACCGGCCGCTTCGAGCAGGCGGAAGGCGGCACGCTGTTCCTCGACGAGATCGGCGACATGCCGATGGAGGCGCAGACGCGCCTGCTGCGCGTGCTGCAGCAAGGCGAATACACCACGGTCGGCGGGCGCACGCCGATCAAGACCGATGTGCGCATCGTCGCCGCCACCAACAAGGACCTGCGCACGCTGATCAACCAGGGGCTGTTCCGCGAGGATTTGTTCTATCGCCTGAATGTCGTGCCACTGAGGCTGCCGGCGCTGCGCGAGCGCTCCGAAGACGTTCCGGATCTGGTACGGCATTTCTTCAAGCTCGGCGCCAGCGAAGGCCTGCAGACCAAGCGTATCTCGACCGGCGGCATCGAGTTGATGAAGCGCTATCCGTGGCCGGGCAATGTGCGCGAGCTGGAAAACCTCGTGCGCAGGTTGGCCGCGCTCTATTCGCAGGATGAGATCTCCGCCGAGATCATCGAGGCCGAGCTCAAGACTGGAGAGCGGCCCGTCGTTCCGGGTGGCGGCAATCTCATTCCGGACGACCTCTCGATCGGCCAGGCGGTGGAGCATTTCCTGCAGCGCTATTTCGCATCCTTTGCCGGCGACTTGCCGCCGGCCGGTCTTTACCAGCGCATTCTGTCCGAGGTCGAGTATCCGCTGGTTCTGGCCTCGATGACAGCAACGCGCGGCAATCAGATCAAGGCTGCCGAACTTTTGGGGCTCAACCGCAACACGCTGCGCAAGAAGATCCGCGAGCTCGGCGTCAACGTCTACAAGTCCTCGAGGCCGGCTTAGAGCGGGCCCCATCCCGACATAATCAGAAACGGGGCGCGGCTCTATCTATTTGTTTTAGCATGAGGTTTTCCAGAAGACCGGATTCCACTTTTCGAGAGCACGCTGTAGTGCCTGTGGACAAAAAGGTCCTTGAGCCGGCGCTTTAGGCCAATGAGCCGGGGAAAGATTTCCGTCCCGGCCACACTTGTTGCATAATCGCCACAATGCGTTGCATAGATCCGACGCAATCACTGGCTCTAGACGGCGACATGGCGACTCAGGCCCCTACACTGAACGAACCGATTTTCAGCAGGCACGGTGTCGAAGACAGGCGCCGGCTGCTGGCGCTGCCTGGCGTGGTGGCGATCGCCGGCGCGCTGATCACGGCGGCGATTTCCTTCGCCATCCTGGTCGGCGCCACGCCGATCGTTCCGAACGAGAGGACGACTCTGGCGCTGATTGCGCTCAACGCCGTCTTCGTCCTGTTCCTGATCGCGCTGGTCAGCCGTGAAGTTCACCGCATCGTGATGGCGCGCCGGCACGGCAAGGCAGCGTCGCGGCTGCATGTGCGCATCGTGGCTATGTTTGCGCTGGTCGCCGCCATCCCGGCGATCATGGTGGCGATCATTGCCTCGATCACGCTCGATATCGGCCTCGACCGCTGGTTTGAGATCCGCACCAAGACGATCGTCAATTCGTCGCTGTCGATTGCGGACGCCTATGTCCAGGAAAACGCTCGCAATCTTCAGGGCACGACGCTGTCGATGGCCTATGATCTCGATGCGTCGCGTACGCTCTACGGCCTCGATCGGACCGGGTTTCTCGACCTGATGAACAAGGAAGCGGTGGGCCGGTCGCTGGCGCATGCGGCGCTGATCAAGCCCGACGGCTCCTTCGTCATGAGCGCCAAGACCGATGCGGACTTCGCCATGCCGGAGCCGCCGGAAGGTGCCGTGACCAGCGCCGCCGATGGCAAGCCGGTGCTGATCGAGCCGAAGACGCGCAACATCATGGGCGCCATCGTCAAGCTGCGCGAAATCGAAGGGCTCTACCTCTACACCATCCGCCTGGTCGATCCCGAAGTGATCAAGGCACGTCAGATCGTCCGATCCAACACCGACGAATATCGCGGCCTGGAAGACAATCGCCGCACCTCGCAGGTGGCCTTCGCGCTGCCTTATCTGTCGCTGACGCTGATCATCATCCTGTCGGCGATCTGGACCGGCATCGCGGTCGCCGACCGCTTGGTGCGGCCGATCCGCCAGCTTATCGGCGCCGCCGACGAGGTCGCGACCGGCAATCTCGACGTTGCCGTGCCGGTCAGGCCTTCCGACGGCGACGTCGCCTCGCTTGGCGACACCTTCAACAAGATGCTGCTGGAGCTGAAATCGCAGCGCAACGAGATCCTGTCCGCCAAGGACCTGATCGACGAGCGGCGGCGCTTTTCGGAAGCGGTGCTGGCCGGCGTCACCGCCGGCGTCATCGGCGTCGACCCCTATGGCATCGTCACCATCGTCAACCGCTCGGCCGAAACGATGCTGGCCATTTCGGCCACCGCGGCGCTCGGGCAGAACCTGTCCGCCGTGCTGCCGCATGTCGGCCGCGTCTTCGAGATCGGCCGCAAGTCGGGCAAGCCGGTCTATCGCGAGCAGGTGACTTTCTACCGCGCCGGCACGGAGCGGACCTTCAACGTGCAGATCACCATCGAGGCGGGCGACGACGGGGCGGAGGAGAAATCCTATGTCGTGACCGTCGACGACATCACCGACCTCGTCCAGGCGCAGCGTTCGTCAGCCTGGGCCGACGTGGCGCGGCGCATCGCCCACGAGATCAAGAACCCGCTGACGCCGATCCAGCTGTCGGCCGAGCGCATCAAGCGCCGCTACGGCAAGGTCATTACCGAAGATCGCGAGGTCTTCGATCAATGCACCGACACCATCATCCGCCAGGTCGAGGATATCGGCCGCATGGTCGACGAGTTCTCGGCCTTCGCGCGCATGCCGAAACCCGAAATGAAGGCCATCGACCTGCGCGAATCGCTGCGCGAGGCCTCGTTCCTGGTCGAGGTCAGCCGTTCCGACATCGCCTTCGAGCGGATTTTCGGCAATGACCCGCTCAAGGGCACTTTCGACAGCCGGCTGATGGCGCAGGCATTCGGCAACGTCATCAAGAACGCTGCCGAGGCCATTGACGGACTTGATGCAAAAGATCGTTCGGACGGCACAATCCGGATTCAAGCCGGACGGCAGAATGGCGCCATCAGAATCGACGTCATCGACAATGGCAAAGGTTTGCCGCGCGAGAATCGCCAAAGGCTGCTCGAGCCCTATATGACGACACGCGAGAAGGGGACCGGGCTCGGCCTCGCTATCGTCAAGAAGATCGTGGAGGACCATGGCGGCCGGCTTGAACTGCACGATGCGCCGGCGGACTTCCACGGCGGGCGCGGTGCGATGATCAGCATCATCCTGCCGCCTTCTGCTGCCGCCGCGCCGTCGCGCGGCGAGAGCAAGGCGGAAAACGAAAGAGAAACTGAAAAGGTCGGTAATGGCGTCTGACATTCTCATCGTCGATGACGAGGAAGATATACGCGAACTCGTCGCCGGTATCCTGAGCGACGAAGGTCACGAAACCCGCACGGCATTCGATGCCGACAGTGCGCTGGCGGTGATCGCCGATCGAGCGCCGCGGCTGATTTTCCTCGACATCTGGCTGCAAGGCTCGCGCCTGGACGGTCTGGCATTGCTGGACGAGATCAAGACGATGCATCCAACGCTACCGGTGGTGATGATCTCCGGCCATGGCAACATTGAAACGGCGGTGTCGGCCATCCGTCGCGGCGCCTATGACTTCATCGAGAAGCCGTTCAAGGCGGACCGGCTCATTCTCATCGCCGAACGTGCGCTGGAGACCTCGAAGCTGCGGCGCGAAGTCTCGGACCTCAAGCAGCGCAGCGGCGAGACCTTCGACCTGATCGGCATGTCGTCGGCAATGAGCCAGTTGCGCCAGACGATCGAGCGGGTCGCGCCAACCAACAGCCGCGTCATGATCGTCGGCCCTTCCGGATCCGGCAAGGAACTGGCGGCGCGTGCCATTCATGCGCTGTCGACGCGCAAGGGTGCGCCGTTCGTGACGCTGAGCGCCGCCAACATCACGCCCGAGCGCATGGAGGTCGAGTTGTTCGGCACCGAATCGAACGGCACCGAGCGCAAGGTCGGCGCGCTGGAGGAAGCGCATCGCGGCATCCTCTACATCGACGAAGTGGCCGACATGCCGCGCGAGACGCAAAACAAGATCCTGCGCGTGCTGGTCGAGCAGCAGTTCGAACGCGTAGGGGGCACCAAACGGGTCAAGGTCGACGTCCGCATCATCTCGTCGACCTCGCAGAACCTGGAAGCAATGATTGCTGACGGACGTTTCCGCGAGGACCTTTACCACCGCCTGGCGGTGGTCCCGGTCATGGTTCCGGGGCTGGCCGAGCGGCGCGAGGACATTCCTTATCTGGTCGACAATTTCATGAAGCAGATCGCGCGCCAGGCCGGCATCAAGCCGCGCCGCATCGGCGACGACGCGCTGGCGGTGCTACAGGCACACAACTGGCCGGGGAATGTTCGCCAGCTGCGCAACAATGTCGAGCGGCTGATGATCTTGGCACGTGGCGACAATGTCGATGCGCCGATCACCGCCGACCTGTTGCCGTCCGAGATCGGCGATGTGATGCCGCGCACGCCGAACCAGTCCGACCAGCACATCATGGCGCTGCCGCTGCGCGAGGCGCGCGAACAGTTCGAGAAGGACTATCTGATCGCCCAGATCAACCGTTTCGGCGGTAACATCTCGAA
The DNA here is from genome assembly GCF_964252735.1 of Mesorhizobium sp. LjNodule214. Taxonomy (NCBI): domain Bacteria; kingdom Pseudomonadati; phylum Pseudomonadota; class Alphaproteobacteria; order Hyphomicrobiales; family Phyllobacteriaceae; genus Mesorhizobium; species Mesorhizobium sp. LjNodule214. The sequence continues at coordinate 1,201,853 of NZ_CAXUPE020000003.1, read as the reverse complement.
GACGGCCGAATTCATCGGCATGGAGCGCTCGGCGCTTCACCGCAAGTTGAAGTCGCTCGGCGTCTGACCGCGGGGGGCTCGGGTGAGGCCGGTCTGGCCCACGCAATTGCCGGTTACGGCCGCGGCGGAATCGCCTAAGAAAGTCGGGACTTTTCTTGAGGGTTTCCCATGCCGCGTATTGCCTATGTGAACGGGCGCTATGTCGCTCACGCCGACGCCGCCGTGCATATCGAGGATCGCGGCTATCAATTCGCCGACGGCGTCTACGAGGTCTGCGAGGTGGCGCGCGGCTTCATCGTCGACATGCCGCGCCATCTCGCGCGGCTGGACCGTTCGCTGAACGAGCTGTCGATCGACTGGCCGGTCACGCGCGGCGTGCTGCCGCTCATCCTGCGCGAAGTGGTGCGCCGCAACCATGTCGCCAACGGCCTGGTCTATGTCCAGGTGACGCGCGGCGTCGCCAGCCGCGACTTTCTTTTCCCGGCGGCGGGCACCAGGCGGTCGCTGGTGGTGACTGCCAGGAAGGCCGATCCGGCCGCCGCGGCCAAAAGGGCGGAGACCGGCATCAAGGTGATCACCGTGCCGGAGAACCGTTGGGACCGGGTCGACATCAAGACCGTCGGCTTGCTGCCCAACGTGCTCGCCAAGCAGAAGGCCAAGGAGGCCGGCGCCCAGGAGGCCTGGTTCGTCGACACCGACGGCACGGTCAAGGAAGGCGGTTCGTCGAATGCCTGGATCGTCACCAGGGATGGCGTGCTGGTGACGCGGCCGGCCGAGCATGGCATCCTGCGCGGCATCACCCGCACGACGCTGTTCGAGGTGGCCGACAAGCTCGGCCTGAAGGTCGAGGAGCGGGGTTTTTCGGTGGCTGAAGCCAAGGCGGCGCGAGAGGCTTTCATCAGCTCGGCGACCACGATCGCCATGCCGGTCGTGGCAATTGACGGTGCTCCGATCGCCAACGGCCACCCCGGCTCAATAACACTTTCGTTGCGCCAAGCCTTTTTTGACATTGCGGAAAAAAGTCCAGCCTGATAACCGCACAGGTGGAATGAACATCAATTTATCTCGTTCTGCTTGTCGTTACTGACGGCAAGAGGGTGTTTGCGCGCTTGACATGCGCTCGGTAATTTGGCGCATTGGCTGCAAACCGAAGGGGATCGGCGAAAGACAAGAACAATGGCGGAACGATCGCAAAACCTTCAGGACCTGTTCCTGAATTCAGTTCGCAAGAGCAAAAATCCACTCACCATCTTCCTCATCAACGGCGTGAAGCTGACCGGCGTCGTCACTTCGTTCGACAATTTTTGTGTGTTGCTACGTCGAGACGGCCATTCCCAGCTTGTCTACAAGCACGCCATTTCCACGATCATGCCGAGCCAGCCGGTTCAGATGTTCGATGGCGAGGAAAGCCAGGGCGCCTGATTGGCACGTGAGAAAGACGCGGACCGCAGCGTCCGCGGAAAGTTGGCACGTCAGCCGGGGACGGAAGCCAAAGGCCCGACCCGGGCGGTTGTCATTGTGCCTGTGCTTACCCGCCATCAGCGTAGCGACGATGAGTCGAACCGTCCGCGTTTGACGCGCTCGGCCGAGGCGCGGCATGACGAAGCGGTCGGGCTTGCCCGCGCCATCAACCTCGATCTGATCCACACGGCGGTGGCCACCGTCAACGATCCACGCCCGGCGACCTTGCTGGGCAGCGGCAAGGTCGAGGAGTTCGCCGGGATCGTCAAAGAGGGCCACGCGGAAGTGGTCATCGTCGACCATCCGCTGACGCCGGTGCAGCAGCGCAACCTCGAAAAGGAACTGAACGCCAAGGTGCTGGATCGCACCGGGCTGATCCTGGAGATCTTCGGCGAGCGCGCGCGGACCAAGGAAGGCACGCTGCAGGTCGAGCTCGCCCACCTCAACTACCAGAAGGGTCGCCTGGTGCGCAGCTGGACCCACCTCGAACGCCAGCGCGGCGGCGCAGGCTTCCTCGGCGGTCCCGGCGAAACGCAGATCGAATCCGACCGGCGTATCCTGCAGGACAAGATCATCAAGCTGAAGCAGGAGCTGGAAACGGTGCGCCGCACCCGCGACCTGCACCGCGCCAAGCGCAAGAAGGTGCCGTTCCCGGTGGTGGCGATCGTCGGCTACACCAATGCCGGCAAATCGACGCTGTTCAACAAGCTGACCGGGGCAGGGGTGCTGGCCGAGGACATGCTGTTCGCCACGCTCGATCCGACGCTGCGCCGCGTGCGCCTGCCGCATGGCACGCCGATCATCCTGTCGGATACGGTGGGCTTCATCTCAGACCTGCCGACGCATCTGGTCGCGGCCTTCCGGGCCACGCTGGAAGAGGTGGTCGAGGCCGATCTGGTCATCCATCTGCGCGACATCTCCGATCCCGACACGGCGGCGCAGGCCGAGGATGTCGAGCGCATCCTGGCCGACCTCGGCGTCGATGCCGGCGATGCCAAGCGCGTGATCGAAGTCTGGAACAAGATCGATCTGCTCGACGAGGGCAATCGTGCCAGGCTGCTTGCCGACGGCAATGACAGCAGGAAAGCGCCGCCCATTGCGATTTCCGCCGTCACCGGCGAAGGCCTCGATGCGCTGAAGGCGCTGATCGAGACCAGGATGGCAGGCGAACTGGAGGAGCTGACGGTGACCATCGAACCGGCGCAGTTCGGCCTCGTCGACTGGCTCTACCGCAATGGCGATGTCGTTTCGCGAACCGACAACGAGGATGGCAGCGCGACCATCTCGCTCAAGGCCACGCACAGCGCCCGGCAAGAGGTCGAAAGCCGATTGCACCGTAAAAACAACGGATAAGCCTGGTTATTTCGCGCCTTTGGCCTGCTGCCAGAGTGCTTCCATCTCCTCCAGCGTCGCCTTTTCCAGCGTGTTGCCGGAGGCTTCCAGCGCCCGCTCGACATAGTGGAAGCGCGAGCGGAATTTCTCGTTGGTGCCGCTGAGTGCTGCTTCGGCGTCGAGCTTGAGGTGGCGGCCGAGATTGACGATGGCAAACAGCATGTCGCCGAACTCGTCCTTGATGGGTGCTGCGTCGCCCTTGGCGAGAGCCTCGCGCAATTCGCCGATCTCCTCCTCGATCTTGTCGAGGATGGGCGCCGCCTCGCTCCAGTCGAAGCCGACACGGGCCGCCTTCTCCTGCAGCTTGAGCGCCCGCGTGAGCGCGGGCAGGGCGACCGGCACGCTGTCCAGAAACCCCTTGCCATGGTCTTCCGGATCGTGGCCGCGGGCGATGCGGGCGGCTCGCTTCGCCGCCTTCTCCTGCGATTTGATCTTCTCCCACATGCCCTTGGCCATGCCGGCGCTGCGCGCCTTTTCGTCGCCGAAGACATGCGGGTGGCGGCGGATCATCTTCGTGGTGATGGCCTGGACGACGTCGCCAAAGGCGAATTCGCCTGATTCTTCCGCCATTTGCGCATGATAGACGACCTGCAGCAGGAGGTCGCCGAGCTCATCGCGCAGGTCGTCCAGATCGCCGCGCGCAATGGCGTCCGCCACCTCGTAGGCTTCCTCGATCGTGTAGGGCGCGATCGTCGAAAAATCCTGCTCGATATCCCATGGACAACCGGTCTTCGGCTCCCTGAGCGCCGCCATGATCTCGATCAGCCGGGAAATGTCTTGCGAAGGTTTCATCAGCCGGATGCTATCGCGCATGCGGCCGGCCGGCCAATGCCGTCGGCCGGCGAGGGGGTATTGTCCACAGGTGCCGGTGCGGAACCAGCCGATCCCAAGAGGTCGACTGGCGCTAGTCGAGCACCGAGACGATCGCCTTGGCGAGCTTGTCCATGCCGTCTTCCGGTAGGCCGGCGACATTGATGCGGCTGTCGCCGACCATGTAGACGCCATACTCGGCGCGCAGACGCTCGACCTGCGCCTCGGTCAGGCCAAGCCGTGAAAACATGCCGCGATGGCTGGCGACGAAATCGAAGCGGTCGGAATTCGACTGCCGGCGCAGCGCCTCGGCGAACGCGACGCGTAGGCGAAGCATGCGCAGGCGCATCTCTTCGAGCTCCGCTTCCCAGTCGGCGCGTAGCGCGGCATCTTCCAGGACCATGCGCACCGCCGCCGCGCCATGGTCCGGCGGCATCGAATAGATGGCGCGCGCCGCCGACAGCATCTGGCTCATCGCCACGTCGGCCTGGGCGCCATCCTTGGCCAGGATCATCGCCGCGCCGACGCGGTCGCGGTAGACGGCGAAGTTCTTCGAGCAACTCGAGGCGACGACCATTTCAGGAACTTTTGCGGCGAGCAGGCGCATTCCGGCGGCGTCGGCCTCAAGGCCTTCGCCAAAGCCTTGATAGGCAATGTCGACAAAAGGCAAAAGGCCGCGCTCGACTACGATCTCGGTCACGGCAGCCCACTGCGCCGCATCCAGATTGGCGCCCGTCGGGTTGTGACAGCAGCCATGCAGCAGCGCCACGTCGCCGGCGTTCGCGGTCCGCAATGCCGCCAGCATGTCATCGAAGCGAACGGCGCCCGTAGCGGCGTCGAAATAGGGGTATTCGCGGATCTGCAGGCCGGCGGCGCGCATCACCGGCATATGGTTCGGCCAGGTCGGGTCCGAGAGCCAGATAGTCGCGTCGGCGCGGGTCCGCTTCAAAAGTTCGGCCACCAGCCGCAGCGCGCCGGAGCCGCCGGGCGCCTGCGCGGCGCGGACGCGAGAGAAATCGACGGCATCGCCAAAGGCCAATCTGGCCATCGCCGTGTTGAAACCGGTGTCGCCGGCAAGGCCGAGATAGGTCTTGGTGTCCTGGCTGTTGAGCAGCCGCTTTTCGGCCTCGCGGACGGCGCGCATGACCGGCGTCTTGCCGTCGCGATCCTTGTAGACGCCGACGCCAAGGTCGACCTTGTCGGGGCGCGGGTCGGCGCGATAGAGGCCGATCAGGGCAAGGATCTTGTCGGCGGGGGCGGGCTGCAGGGTTTCGAACATCGACATGGCTCCAATGGCGGCGGAGTGATACGCAAATCGGCTTCGTTTCGCCAGCGCTTTTCCTGCGCGGAAAGCTGAAAAGCCCGAGCTACAAGACGCGAAACGTGTCCTACACGTTCCTGTCACATCGGCGTAGTTTGAATAGCCTTTTCCAGGACAAGCGCGAGAGTGACGGCGTAGGACCAAAATGAGCCGGCAAGAAAAATTCGACCTCGCCGTTGTCGGCGCCGGTATTGTCGGCCTGGCGCATGCGCTGGCTGCCGTTCGCCGCGGCCTTTCCGTCGTCGTTATCGATCGCGACGTGCGGGCCAATGGCGCCTCGGTGCGCAATTTCGGTTTTATCACCGTCAGCGGCCAGGAGCGCGGCCAGGTCTGGCGGCGGGCGATGCGGTCACGTGATGTCTGGCTGGAGGTGGCCGGGCCAGCCGGCATCGATGTCATCCAGCGCGGCGCCGTCGTCGTGGCGCGCCGTCCGGAGGCGCGGGCGGTGGTCGAGGCGTTTCTGCAAACCGAGATGGGCGACGGGTGCAAGCTGCTCGAACCCGATGTGCTCCATCGCGACTATCCCGGTTTCGCCGGACAGGACTTCGCCGGCGGCCTGTGGAGCCCGCACGAGGTGCGTGTCGAATCGCGCCAGGCGATCCCGCGTCTCGCGGCCTTTCTCGCCGAACGGCACGGCGTCGAATTCCGCCGCGAAACGGCGGTTCGCCGGGTCGAGCCGCCGGATATCGAAACCAGCCGCGGCATTGTCCACGCCGGCAAGGCGATCGTCTGTCCGGGCGACGACCTGGCGACGCTCTATCCCGACCGCATCGCGCGCTATGCCGTCACGCGCTGCAAGCTGCAGATGATGCGGCTTGCCGATCCCGGTTTCAGGCTGCCGGTGTCGGTGATGTCCGACCTCGGGCTTGCGCGCTATGCCGGCTATGCCGCCTTGCCCGAGGCGGTCGCCTTGCGGCGCCGGCTGGAAGTCGACCAGCGCGATGCGCTCGACAATGGCGTGCATCTGATCGTGGTGCAGAGCGGCGACGGCACGCTGGTGGTGGGCGATTCCCATCACTATGCGACGACGCCCGATCCGTTCGCCTCGGAGCGGGTCGACGAGATCATCCTCGAGGAGTTCAGCGCCGTGTTCGGCGGACCGGTTCCGCGCGTGCTCGAGCGCTGGACGGGCATCTACGCCTCGGCGTCCGACCGCACCATGTTCGCCGATGCGCCGCATGAGGATGTGCGGCTGGTGATGATCACCAGCGGCACCGGCGCCAGCACCTCTTTTGCCATCGCCGAAGAGGCGATTGAAGAGCTGTTCGGCGCAACCACGTCCCAGATGAGGAAGATCGCATAATGGCCACCCAGGGCTTGCTCCGTGCCGTGGTGTTCGACTGGGCCGGCACCGTCGTCGACCACGGGTCGCTGGCACCGATGGGCGTGTTCGTCGAGGCTTTTGCCGAGTTCGGCGTGGCGATCAGCGTCGATGAAGCGCGCGGGCCGATGGGCATGGCCAAGCGCCCGCATATCGCGGCGCTGATGGCGCTGCCGAGGGTCGCGGCGGCCTGGGCGAAACAGCGCGGCCACGCGCCGACGGAGGCCGACATCGATGCGGTCTACGCTGTGTTCGTGCCGAAGAACCGGGCGGTGGCGGCGCGGTTTTCGGATGTCATCCCCGGCGTTGCCGATGTCGTCGCGGCGCTACGGGCGCGCGGCTTCAAGATCGGCTCGACCACCGGCTATACGCGCGACATCATGGCCGAGATCCTGCCGGTGGCGGCCGGGCAGGGGTTCTCGCCCGATTGCCTGGTCTGCACCGGCGAGACGCCGGACGGCAGGCCGACGCCGTTCATGCTGTGGAAGGCGCTGACCGAGCTCGGCGTCTACCCGCCATGGCTCAGCGTCAAGGTCGACGACACCGAAGTCGGCATCGCCGAGGGAACCAACGCCGGCGCCTGGACGGTCGGCGTCGCCGTGACCGGCAACGTCTTCGGCCACACGCTGGCCGAGACGCAGGCGCTGGCGCCTGACGTGTTCAGGAAAAAACGCGTCGAGGCAATCGCCAGGCTCAGCGCCGCCGGCGCGCACTATGTCGTCAATGGCGTCGCCGACCTCTTGCCGGTCATCGCCATGATCGAGGGCAGGCTGCGGCGCGGCGAAAGGCCTTGAGCGGCTGCCAGCATCGTCTAAAATTTGTCGATGACGGGATTAAGATCCGGCCGTGCTCCGTAAACAGGGCATGAAACGGTCGATGCCGCGCTTCGATATCGTAGGACAGCTGGGTTCGCTCCGCCGCTACGCGCACTCGCTGACGCGCGACAGCGCCGATGCCGAGGATCTGGTGCATGACGCGCTGGTGCGGGCCTATGAGCGGCGCGGGACGTTCCGCGCCGGCGGCAATTTGCGCGCGTGGCTGCTGTCGATCGTCCACAATGCCTTCATCGACCGCTTGCGGTCGCGCCGGTCCGAAGCGGCGCGGCTCGAGCAGGTTAGACACCTCGCCGACGGCAGCACGCAGGCACCGCAGGAGCATTCCGTTCGCCTGGCGCAGATACGTGAAGCCTTTTTCGAGCTGCCGGACGAGCAGCGCTCGGCGCTGCATCGCCGCGGGCTGGCTGGCGAACGGCATGCTCGGGCCGGTGACCAAGGTCGTCGCCTCGACCCAGCCGCCGGCCTATCTCGAGGAGGCGATCCGGGCGCACAGGACGACGCTGATGCGCGAAGCCATGCCATCCCAGGTCGAAGCGCCGAACTACGACAGCGATGAGATCCGCGCCGCCACGGCGATCGTCATGCCGTCGCTGGCGAAGGACTGGAAGGTCCGCGACGTGCAGGTCTATCCGTCACAATTCGGCCCGAGCGTCGAAATGGTCGTCGAATCCAAGGAGCTTGGGCTTATCTCGCTGTTTGCCGTCAGGCCAGGAACGTTCGACGTGGTCAGGCCTGCCGTCGCACCCTCGGGCGATATCTCGTCCGCCTATTTCCAGATTGGCGATGTCGCCTACGCAATCGTCGCGCGAAGCGATGTCCGCGACCTCGACCGCGCCGCCGAGACACTCGCCAAGACGCTTTACTGATCCGATCCAGCCAAGGAGAACCAGCATGAATACCCCCGATCTTGGATACCGCGTAGGCACCGGCGCCCGAGCCGGCGCCGTTTACGACGAGGGCCTGCGCCAGCATATGTTGCGCGTGTACAACTATATGGGCCTTGGCCTGGTCGTCACTGGCCTCATCGCCTTCGCCGTGGCCTCGACGCCCGCCCTCTACGTGCCGATCTTCTCCAGCCCGCTGAAATGGGTGGTGATGCTGGCGCCGCTCGCCTTCGTGCTGCTGTTCTCGTTCAAGATGCAGACGATGTCGGCGGCCAGCGCGCAGGCCATGTTCTGGGCCTTCTGCGCGGTCATGGGCCTGTCGCTGGCTTCCGTGTTCCTGGTCTTCACCGGGACCAGCATCGCGCGCACCTTCTTCATCGCCGCCACCATGTTCGGCGCCACCAGCCTCTACGGCTACACGACCAAACGCGACCTGACCCAGTTCTCGTCCTTCCTGATCATGGGCCTGATCGGCGTGGTCATCGCCAGCGTGGTAAACCTCTTCCTTGGCTCGACGGCGCTGCAGTTCGCGATTTCGGTGATCGGCATCGCCGTGTTCATCGGCCTCACCGCCTGGGACACGCAGACGATAAAGGAACAGTATGCGGAGAACTTCGATGCGGAATCGCAGCAGAAGCTCGCCGTCTTCGGCGCCTTCTCGCTTTATCTGAACTTCATCAACATCTTCCAGCTGTTGCTGAACTTCACCGGCGAGCGTGAGTAGCCGGACCGACCGTAGCAGGCAACACCTCGAACCTTGCCGTGGCCGAAGGGAAACCTCCGGCCACGGTTTTCATTTGAAGCAGCGCGAATCTCAACTGTAGCTGAATGCGCTCGTCCGGCTGTATGAGTGCGGCGCAGCCCGCGGCTCTTGAGTTCACGCTGGGCCTTTTGCTAGCCTGCCGGCCACACCAGCCACCCGCGAGGACGTATGGAACAGGTGACGCTTCACGGTGACGGCATCTCGGCGACCATCGTCGGGCAGGGGGCCGAACTGGTCTCCTTGCGCGATGCGGAGGGAACCGAGCTTCTCTGGCAGGCAGGTCCGGCCTGGCGGCGTCATTCACCGGTTCTGTTTCCGATCGTCGGCCGACTGACGGGAGACCAGTTGCGCCATCAGGGGCGCAGCTATCCGATGACACAGCATGGATTCGCCCGCGACAAACGTTTTACGTGGGCGGAGCAGGGGCCTCGTTCCTGCACGCTGGTTCTTACCGACGATGCCGATACCCGCGCCCACTACCCGTTCGCCTTTCGCCTTGCGGTCAGCTACAGCCTGGGCCAGCGGCAACTCGGCGTGACCTTCGAGATCACCAACACCGGCGAAGAACCTTTGCCGGCGTCGATCGGAGCACACCCGGCGTTCAATTGGCCGTTGCTGCCGGATCTGCCAAAGACAGCCTACCAGCTTGCATTCGCCGATAATGAAAACGCTCCTATCCGCCGGCTGAGGGATGGCCTGCTCCTGGCCGCGCCGCAACCGACGCCTGTGGAGGGCAAACGGCTGGCACTCTCCGAAAGGCTCTTCGACGAGGACGCCGTGATCATGGATCGGCCCGTCAGTTCCAGCGTGCGCTACGCCGCCGACCGCGGGCCGGCGATCGAGATGTCGTGGCAGGGTTTTCGGGAATTGGGTATCTGGTCCAAACCCGGCGGCGCGCCATTCCTGTGCATCGAACCCTGGCACGGCCTTGCAAGCCCGGCGGATTTCGATGGTGAGTTCATCGACAAGCCCGGCGTGATGCTGATCGAGCCTGCCGCGAAGCGTGTTCTGAGCTATCAGGTACGTCTGCTGTAGCGTCGTGCGCGAACGGCTGGCCGGAGTGAGCCCAGTGAATTCCAAAACAATCGAGATCTACCGTCCACGTGCTGTTTCAAATTTGGACCAATGGGACATTGGCGGCCTCAAGCTCAAAGTCTATGGCCTCGTCGCAGACGACAAGGAAGTCGACGGGCCTATGGCGAGCCTAGCGCAGTCATTCGTGCGACAGGAGGTTCTGCCGCGTGTGGCGGACGAGGGTGATGACAACGGCATGGGTTTTGTGATCATTCATCCTGGCGAGCTTGGTGTTTCCATCTCGGCTCACTGGTGGATACAAGGTTCGGTGCTTTGTCAGCATATCTATCGGAAGCGGTATTCCGCCACCGAACCGATGGATACGGTAAAGAGACCTGTTATTGCCTGTGTTTGGGAATTGGCTCTGATAAACGCCGAGCAGGAAGCTTGGCGAAAAACGATGATGAAAAGCGAGCCCAGTCCGTCAGCATACATGGACGCTCGAGCTGAATTCAAAGCGGTATAGAGGCGAGGGGAAGCCGGGTTTCAAACCTGCCGGACGATGGTGCCGATCACATTGACGAGAAGCCGCGCGGCGGTCAGGGCCGACAGGCCGTCAAGGTCGGCGGGCGGATAGAGCTCGACAAGGTCGAATCCTGCGATCCTGGCCCGCCTGCCGAGGCCCGCGATCAGGTCGATCACCTGCGTGTAGGTGAGGCCGCCAGGCGCCGCGCCGCCACGCCAGGCATGATGCCGGGATCGAGGCTGTCGCAATCGAGGGTGACGACGATCCGCGCCCCTTCCGGAATATGCCGGAGAGCGGCTTCGACCCCCCGGGCGTGAACCTCGCGGGCGATCACGAAGCGGCTGCCATAGCGCTGCGCCGCTTCGATGTCGGTGAGGCGCGCGCTGCCGACGCTACGCAGGCCGACCTGCACGATGCCGGCGACATGCGTCATCTCGCTCGCCCGGCGCATCGGGCTCGAATAGCCGTGGCGTTCGCCATGCACCTCGTCGCGCCAGTCTATATGGGCATCGATCTGCAGGAGCCAGACCGGCCCGTGGTCCGCAAAGCCGGCGAGGAAGGGAATGGTCACGGAACAGTCGCCGCCGAGCAGGATCGGTACGGCGGGCACTGCCAGGACCTCGCGCGTCCTCGCCTCGATCCGGGCCCGGTTGCTGGCATTGTCATGCAAGGTGGTCGCGATGTCGCCGGCGTCGATGCAACAAACCGGCTTGCCGTCGAACAGCGGGCCGCCGAGATCGAAATCCCAGTGCTCGACGAGAGCGGCATCTTCCTGGCTCGCAGCGCGGATGGCGTCGGCGGCCAAGGCGTGGCCGCTGCTATCCTTGCCGGGATAGGTGCTGCCGTGACCGGCTCCGAAGATCACCGCACGGGGCATGCGGCCAGCGGCGAGGCGATCGGGAAAGCCGAGAAAGGGAGGCGAGGCGGTCATGATGATGGTTTAACTGAGATTTCGGCGTTGAAGTAAGGCTGTTTGCTATCTTGGAGCGAGGCCATCGAGCAGGAAGTCGAGGCCTTTCCTAAAAGCGCCGTCCCAATCGTTATCCAACAGCAAACGAGAGCGTTCGATTGTCGGATAGCGTTCGCTGGCAAGACGCTGCTGCGCGGCGGCCCTGTCGTCGTCCGAGAGGTCGACGCTCGTCCGGGTGATGGTGGCGCCCATCACATAGTTCCACAGCGACCATATCGCGACGTTCAGATCTGTGTCCGCTACACCGGCTCTCGACAAGGTCTTGCTCAGCAGTTCCAGGCGACCGAGGATGTTCGGGCCGAGGGCTCGGCGCGGCAACAGCGATGCCGACCAGGGATGGCGCAGCATGCTGGCGCGCCAGTCTTCGAGCACATGAACGACCTCGCCGCGCCAGTCTTGAGACTCAACCATTTGCGCCGGTCCGCGATATTCGAGCACCGAGTCGAGCGCCAGATCAAAGACCTCCTCCTTGTTGTCGACGTGCCAATATAGGCTCATCGCCCCCGAGCCGAGGCGATCGGCCAGCCGGCGCATCGTCAATGCGTCACGTCCCCCGGCATCCAACAATTCCACCGCGGTGGCCACGATGCGTTCTTTGGAAAGCGGCGGCTCATTGCGCGGCTCCTGCTCGGGCTGGGGCGACGTCCGCCGAGAGCGTTTGCTCCGGGTGCCGCCGGGTTTGACTGCCATCCGTGTTCCTCGCTGGCCGAACTCGATTTTGGCAGGCGCCGTCAGGAATGTTCGACGCAGACCGCTTGACTGGTACGTTGTACTATACGATGACTCGTACGCCGTATGATTCATTAGCATAGGCGAGGGTACGTTGCCAACAATCGGCGGAGCCAAATCATGTCACGCACAATCAAGCACCTGCTTATCGGAGGGCTAATCACCATGACCATGGGAGTTCCCACTGCGACGACAGCGAATGAGAATGATCTCAAGCTGACCATCGTCAATCCACAAAACCTCTACGACCCGACGCCGAATGGCTACAGCACCGCGGTGATCGTGCCCCGCGAAGCCCGGGTGGCCTACATCTCCGGACAAGGCGGCCAAGACAGCAGGGGAGCCTTGTCGCCCGACTTTGCAGTCCAGGTTAAGCAGGCCTATGCAAATCTGGGCGCCGCCCTCGATGCGCTCGGTGCCAAGCGGGATCAGGTCGCCAAGCTCACGGTCTTCGTGGTCGATCACGATATGTCCAAGCTCGAGGTGTTGACCAAGAACGTCAAGGAAATGTTCGGCGCCGCGCTGCCGGCGCAGACTCTGGTTCCGGTTCCCAAGCTTGCAACTGACCCCATGCTGTTCGAGGTGGAGGCCGTGGTCATTCTGGAATAGTGGGCGGTGCCTTTGGGGTCATTCTGGAATAGTGGGCGGCGCTTTTGGTCCGATCGCTCGAATTGAAATGGGTCGAGCGCGCCGCAGACAGCGGCGCGCTCGCAATTACGAGGGCCGACCAACAACGTCTCGCACTGTCGCACTACTAGATAGCAGCCACATCAGAAAGTCGCATAAGATAGATTATGGAACTGTTTGGTATGGTGGAAAGTGTAGCGCCCAGACGAAATTGCTTCGAATTGTCAGAGGCTTGGCGCCTATTGTTTGGGCGCCTGTTGCAACGCGGCGGCTTTTAACGAGATCGAACTGATGGCGCCTGATCCCGATTCGCGGTTCTCAGTCACAAGGGATTTCAATCGTCATGCCGTCATAGGCCGGCACGACATTGTCCGGAGTCTCGGCCATCACCGTGGCGTAGTCGAGCGGCCCGTGCATATGGGTCAGCACGGCGTTCTTCGGCGCCAGTTTCTCGATCCAGCCAAGCGCCTGATCGAGCGACAGATGGCTCGGATGGGTGTTGTACTGCAGCGCGTCGATGACGAGCATATCCAGGCCGCGCAGCCGTTCCGTGGTGGCGTCTGGAAAGTCGCTGATGTCAGGGCAATAGGCAAGCCGGCCAATGCGGAAGCCAAGCGAGATGATGTCGCCATGGATCTGCGGCAGCGGCTCAAGGGTGAGGGCGCCGCCCTCGCCTTCGATCACCACCGGCCTGGCATGGTCGATGATGTGGGCGCGCACGATCGGCGGATAGGAACTGCCCGGTGGCGTTTCGAAGCAATAGCCGAATGCCTGCCGCAGGCGCTGCATCGTCGGCTGATCGGCGTGGATATCGATCAAATGGCGCTGTTCGAGCACGAAGCCACGCAGATCGTCGATGCCGTGGATATGGTCGGCATGCGGGTGTGTGTAGATGATCGCGTCGACGCGTTTGACCGATGCCAGCAGCATCTGCTCGCGGAAATCCGGTCCGGTGTCGATGACAACCGTGGTCTTGGCGCCGTTCGCCGCGATGCGCTCGACGAGTGCCGCCGTGCGCATGCGCCGGTTTTTTGGATTGGCCGGGTCGCAATTGCCCCAGTCGCCGGTGATGCGCGGCGTGCCGGGCGACGAGCCGCAGCCGAGAATGGTAAGGCGCAGCCGGTCGCTCATGCCTCAGGCGCCCGGCGCGCCCGGACGCGGCATTTTCCCGAAAAGCCGGAAGACATTGTCCGTGGTGATATCAGCGATCTCGGCCTCGCTGACGCCAATCGTTTCGGCCAGCACCTTGGCCGTATGCGCGACATAGGCGGGCTCGTTGCGCTTGCCGCGAAACGGGATCGGCGCGAGATATGGCGCGTCGGTTTCGACCAGCAGACGGTCATGCGGTACGTCGGCCGCGATGGCGCGCAGCTCGGCTGAATTCTTGAAGGTCAGGATGCCGGAGAAGGACACGTAGCCGCCGAGCGCAACACCGACTTCGGCCAGCCGGCGTCCCGACGAAAAACAATGCAGAATGAAGGGGAAGGCGCCCTTCCCTGTTTCGTCCTCGAGGATCGCTGCCATGTCGTCATCGGCGTCGCGGGCGTGGATGACCAGCGGCAGGCCGGTCGCGCGCGCGGCGGCGATATGGGTGCGAAAGCCTTGGGCCTGCGCGTCGCGCGGGGCGTGATCGTAAAAGTAGTCGAGCCCGGCCTCGCCGATCGCCACCACCTTTGGATGAGCGGAGAGCCGGACAAGTTCGTCGGTCGTCACGTCAAGCTCTTCAGCCGCATTGTGCGGATGGGTGCCGACGGAACAATAGACGTCGTCAAAAGACTTCGCGATTTCAAGTATTTGATTGAACCGCTTCACACGCGTCGAGATCGTGACCATGCGGTCGATGCCGGCCGCTTTGGCGCGGGCGACGATTGCCGCCCGCTCCTCGGCGAAATCAGGAAAATCGAGATGACAGTGACTGTCGACCAGCATCAGGCGTTCGCGTCCGGCTTTTCGATGTAACGCGGAAAGATCGCCTCCGGCGCGGGCAATGTCGTGCCAGGTACGAGCGCATAGTCCGCGTGGACATGCGCGAAGTCACGGCTGTCTGCCGGCACCGCCAGCAGGTCGAGCAGCTTGGCGGCCGACCCCGGAACGAAGGGCTGGCACAGCAGTGTCACGCGCCGGACGACTTCGGTCGTCGTCCACAGAACCGTCTCCATACGCTCTGGGTCGCTTTTGCTTAGCGCCCAGGGCTCCTGAGAAGCGAAATAGCGGTCGGCTTCTGCTACCACGCCGAAGATCGCCGCCAGTGCCAAATGGATGCCCTGATCTGCCATCGCCTTGCGCGCGACGGCGAGTGCCTCCACCGCCTGATTTAGTATGGTGCTGTCGGCGTCGGTCAGTTCGCCGCGCTTCGGCACCACGCCATCGCAGTTCTTGGCGATCATCTTCAGCGAACGCTGCGCCAGGTTGCCGAGGCCGTTGGCAAGATCGGCATTGGTGCGATTGACGATGGCATCGTGGCTGTAGCTGCCGTCCTGGCCGAAAGGCACTTCGCGCAGGAAGAAGTAGCGCACCTGGTCGAGACCGTAGTGTTCGACCATGGTGAAGGGGTCGACGACATTGCCGACCGATTTCGACATTTTCTCGCCGCGGTTAAACAGGAAGCCGTGGGCAAAGACCCGCTTCGGCAGTTCGATCCCGGCCGACATCAGGAAAGCCGGCCAATACACCGCGTGGAAGCGGACGATATCCTTGCCGATGATATGCGTGGCCGGCCAAAAGCTCCATTTCTCGGCCTTGGTGTCGGGATAGCCGGCGGCGGTGATGTAGTTGGTCAACGCATCGACCCAGACATACATCACATGCTTGTCGTCGCCCGGTACCGGGACGCCCCAATCGAAGGTGGTGCGCGAGATCGAGATATCCTTGAGGCCGGATTTGACGAAGCTGAGCACCTCGTTGCGGCGCTCGGCCGGACCGACGAAATCCGGCTGGTTTTCATACAGCGCCAGCAATTTGTCCTGATAGGCGGACAGCCGGAAGAAATAGCTTTCCTCCTCGTTCCATTCGACCGGCGAGCCAAGCGGCTCGCGGCGCACGCCATCCTCGCCGAGCGTGGTTTCGCTCTCGTCGAAATAGGCCTCCTGCCGCACCGAATACCAGCCGCTGTAGCGGTCCAGATAGATGTCGCCATTGGCAGCCATCGCCTTCCAGATCGCCTGGCAGGAGGCGTAGTGGCGCGGTTCCGTCGTGCGGATGAATTCGTCGTTTGAGCCGCCGACCGTTTCGGTCATCGAGCGGAAGATCGCCGAATTGCGGTCGGCAAGCGCGATCGGCGTTATGCCTTCGTTCTCGGCCGTCTGCTGCATCTTGAGGCCGTGCTCGTCGGTGCCGGTGAGGAACAACACATCCTTGCCGTCGAGACGCTGGAAACGAGCCAGCGCGTCGCTGGCAATGACGGTATAGGCATGGCCGATGTGCGGCTTGCCGTTCGGATAAAAGATCGGAGTGGTCAGGTAATATTTTTCGCGTGCCATGGATGAAGCCGTCATGAATGTCTGAATGGGAGTGTGGCGGTGGATATCGCATCGAGACGGCGATTGCCATCCCGAGGCCAAGGCCGCGTTCACATTCGCATTGCAGAGTTCAGGCGGTCGATCATGGTCAAAGCGTGCTGCTTCTTATCGAGATTGTAGGTGTCAGTCTCGGATATAGCGTTCAGCGCCTCGTGCCAAGTGTCCGACAGCGTTTTGGCCCGCGCCAGATCGCCGGCAAGTGCCGCCTCGCTGGCCCCGGTCGAGAGCAGGTCTAATGCTCGGCGGTTGAAGATGTCGAACTGGATCGCCTGGTCGCGGCCGCCGACGGCCTCCGCAAGCCGATAGGCACCGGTGACGTCGCTCTTTCTGGCGCCGACAAGGGCGTCCAGGGCGGCCGCAATCTCCAGCCCGCCATATTGAGTCAAAAGGATCGCGTTGCGGGCGCTGCCCCCTGCCCGTTCGGCTAGTGCTGCGCGTGCTGCCGGCTCTTCCGGCGGTGGCGGTTCGATGCCCTGGAGGACTGTCATCAGGTCCTCGGCGTCGAGCGGCGTCAGCCGCACCATCTGGCAGCGCGAGCGGATCGTCGGCAGCAGGCTGCCCGGCGCATGGACGATGAGAACGAACAGCGTGCGTGCCGGCGGTTCCTCAAGATTCTTCAGCAAGGCATTGGCAGCATTGATGTTCATGTCGTCGGCCGGGTCGACGATCACGATCCGGTAGCTGCCGTCGTGCGAGGTCAGCGACAGGAAGCGGCTGACCTTGCGGATCTCGTCGACGGTGACGACCGTCTTGAAGCTCTTGGTCTTGTCGTTGGCCGGACGGGTCAGATGCAGCACCGAAGGATGTGCCCCGGTGGCGATCTGGCGAAACAGCGATGACGCCGGATCGGGAACGGCTATCGCGTCCGGCGCCTTTTCGAAGGCCGGATGCTTCAAGAGATGGTGCGCCAGGTGGAAGGCTAAAGTCGCCTTGCCGATGCCGATCGGCCCGGCAAGGATCAGCGCATGCGGCAGCTTGCCGGAGCGATAGGCCGCGGCCAACATGGCGGCCACCTGCGCATGCCCGACCAGGCGCGGCGTTTCGGATGGCTCCGGCACGCCGTCCAGCGTGTCGTGCTGCTCGGGGGCGATGCGTTCGAAGATCATGCGGGCGCCACCTGCCGCTTGTTGGCCGGCGTCATGGTCTCCAGGGCGGCGAACACGGCGGCGGTGACGACATGCTCGACCGTATCGGGATCGGCGGAAGCGTCGACGACGATGCAGCGCTCCGGTTCCGCCGCGGCGATTGCGAGGAACGCTTCGCGGCGGCGCTGGTGGATATCAAGGGTCTCTTTTTCGAAGCGGTCCGGTCCGTCGCCGGCGCCGCGCCGCGCTGTCGCGCGCCGCAGGCCTTCGGCCGGGTCGATGTCGAAGATCAGCGTGATGTCGGGCACCATGCCGTTGATGGCGACCTCCTCCAGCGCCTCCATGAATGCTGGATCGAGGCCGCCGGTGACGCCCTGGTAGACGCGCGAGGAATCCATGAAGCGGTCGCAAAGCACGATCGTGCCGCGCTCGACCGCCGGCCGGATGACCTGTTCGACATGGTCGGACCGCGCGGCCGCGAAAAGCAGCGCCTCCATCTTGGGGCCGAAAGGTTCGGCGGCACCTGAAAGCAGCACATGCCTGACCGCTTCAGCGCCCGGCGAGCCGCCCGGCTCGCGGGTGACGAGGACATCGTACTTCTTGGCGCGCACCTTCCTTGCCAGGCGCTCGATCTGCGTCGACTTGCCGGCGCCCTCGCCGCCTTCGAAGGTGATGAAAAATCCGCTCGCCACTCGAAACTGCCTTTGCCGTGCCGCCCTGGTCTGGATGCTCTCTTAGTCCCGGCTTGAAAAAAGGTCCACGACCTCGGCCAGAACTCCCAGCCGCTTCCGTCCCAAACTATCTGTCGCAATTCCGAGACGGAAAACCGCTGCGCACTTTTCCTGGAATTGCTCTAACGCAGCCAGCCGACGGCCAGTTCCTTCGCGGCATCGAGCGCGCGCTGCGGCAGCGTACCGACGCCAACCGACTCGGCCGCGAAGAGCGGCGTCTCCTGGCTCAGCGTGTCGCCGATCCAGACGCGCAGCACGCCGACCGGCTGCCCGGCTTCGACCGGTGCGGAAACCGGCCCGTCATAGACGATCTTTGCGGTCAGCTTGTCGCGATTGGCGATCGGCAGGAAAATGTCCACCGGCCCCTTGGCTTTCAACGCTACGCCGGACTTGGCGCCGCCGAAGACTGCGGCTTCGCCGACCACTTCGTCCTTAGCGAAGATCTCGGTCTTTTCGAACGAACGCGAGCCCCAGTCGAGCAGCTTGCGCGCCTCTTCGGACCGTTCGCGGTCGTTGGCCAGCCCGCTCATCGCTGCGATCACCCGCGTGCCGCTATGGCTGACGGTGCCGACGATGCCGAAGCCTGCCGCCTCGCTCGTGCCGGCCACGAAGCCATCGGCCTCGATGCCCATGGCGAGCAGCGGGTTGCGGTTCTTCTGGGTGATCTTGTTCCAGGTGAATTCCGGCTGGCCGTAATAGCGGAAGAACTCGGGGTAGTCGCGCCAGATGTGCAGCGCCAGAAGCGCGAGCTCCTTCACCGTCGTCTGCTGTCCGTCGGCCGGCAGTCCGGTCGCGTTGACGAAGGTCGATTTCTGCAGGCCGAGCTGACGCGCGCGCTCGGTCATCTGCGCGGCAAAGTTCGCCTCCGATCCGGCCATGCCTTCGGCAAGCACGATGCAACCGTCATTGGCGGCCTGCACGGTCACACCCTGGATCAGGTCTCCGACGCTGACCGCCGATTTGAGCTTGGCGAACATGGTCGAGGTTCCCGACGGGGCGCCGCCCGTGCGCCAGGCGTTCTCGCTGACCACGAAGGTGTCGTCGAGCGTCATGCGGCCGGACTTGATGGCGTTGAATACCACCTCCATCGTCATCAGCTTGGCCATCGATGCCGGAGGGATCGGCTTGTCGGCATCCTTGGCGAACAGGACGGTGCCGGTTTCGGCGTCGATCATGAAGGCCTGCGCGGCCTTCGTCTCGAATAGCTGCGCGCTCGCCGAAGCCAGCGAAAGCAGCAGCAGGCCAAGTCCCAGAAGCCCCGCGACAGGCGAGAAAAAGCGAAATTGCATAAGGAATCTCGACCCGTTAGCCGGCGTGCGTCATGCCCGCAAAGCTATCAGGCTTTTTCCCGGCGGATCAACTGCGAGCGCAAAATTGATCAGTTGCGCACAACAAGCGCGTCCGGCGCGCCATGCGACCACGCGGCCTGAAGCATCTCGTCCAGGCTGCCATGGCCGTCCGGATAGAGATTAACCGAATACCAGTCCTTGCCATCGAGGTCGGAGCGCTGGATCTCGGTCTTGCCGAAGCCTGCGAGCCCGGCCGCCACGCGCCTGGCTTCGGCGACATCCTCGAACGAACCGGCCGCGACATAGTCGGTGGTGGCCGACGGGGTCTGCGGGTTGGTCCGCTTCCAGGACTGCAAGACATAGGCAGGCGACATGCCCTGGCCGCCCAAAGCGGCAAAGACGTCGGCGCGTTCGACACGCTCGTCCGCATAGGACAGCGAGGCCATGGCAAAGGGCGATTGTGGCGGCAGGTTGATTGCCGGCCGCTCGGGCACGATCGGGCCGAAATCTGGCAGCGTGACATCGCTGGAAGACGGGGCCTGCAAGGACATGACCGGCTGCGCTTCGGGCCGCTGGCCTGAATCGGTCAGCTGACCGGGAAACGGCACGGCGGCGGCGCTCGCCGGCAGGCTCGGCGACGGGCCATTCATGGCGACCATGACGCCGGTCGGCAGGCCGTCGGACGGGTCCGGCGCCCTGTTGCCAGGATGGTAGGAAGCCATCAGATACTGGTCGTCATTGCCGTCGAGCGGGGCGCGGCCGACATACTCGACCTTCACCTTGGCGGTGCCGATATTGGAATAGTCGAGCATTTCGGCGGCACGCTGCGACACGTCGATGATGCGCCCCTCGTGATAGGGACCGCGATCGTTGACGCGCACGATGACCGAGCTGCCGGTCTTGAGATTGGTGACGCGGGCATAGCTCGGCAGCGGCATGGTCGGATGCGCCGCCGTCAGATGCTTCATATCGTAGATTTCGCCATTGGCGGTCAGCCGGCCGTGGAACGCATCGCCATACCAGGAGGCGAGACCCACCTTGGCGTAGCGCCTGTCTTCCTTCGGATAATACCACTTGCCGCGCACCTGGTAGGGCTTGCCGAGCTGGTCGCGGCCGCCGCCACGAGGGATGGAAGCCATATTGAACCTGACGCGCGGGCTTGCCTTCACGCCATATTCGGTTTCGGAAAAATACTCCTTGGAGCGCGGCTTCCTGGTGTCGACCATCGCCTTCGGCTGCGGCGCCGCGCAGGCAGCCAGCAACGCCGCCGAAGCGGCGAACAGCACGAAAGCGGGAGCGCGACGAAGACGCGGGCGCGCCGAAGTCTGCATTTTTCCTGATGTCCCCTACAGTCTCGCTGCCAGCTGAATTCCGTGGAGCCAAAGCACCCGCACGAAACATGCCAGCGACACCCTGATCCCCAATCCCCTTGTGCACAGGAATTGTTTATCACGGTATTAACCGATTATGGTCGGAACCGGGCGAGATTGTGGCACGCCCTCGCCGCGGATGGCGCGAGGCACAAGATGGAACCGGCGCCCGCTTGGCGCGTTGTGGCCGGATGCTTAAAAATGTCGCTTTCGCCATCGTGCTGACACAGGTCGCGGCCGTCGCCGGGCTTATGACCGAGACGCTGCTGTTTGCGTCATCCACCAGCGAGGCTGCCAACGTAGAGATGACTGCCGAACCCATGGTGCAATGCGACGTGGCAATTTGGCCGAACATCCCGGAACATTGCCGCAAGCAGGCCGAAGCAGGCAAAACGCGGACGACACTTGTGTTGATGGCCGGCAATTAGGAAGCAGCAAGCATCTTCCCTAGGGCGAAATGCAAGCAATTGCTAAATAGGTAGTATTCAGGCTTCAAGGCGGCCGACAGCTGCTATATCGTCAGCCGATGGGTATCCTGCGACCGCGATCTAAGCCTAAGAGAGCCTATCCAAACAGCGACCGCTTTGAGGAAGATGGTCGGCGCATCTACAGTGCTTATGCGCCAGCGTCCCGGCCTCGTCGCACGAGGTCGGCGAAGCGCATGCGCCTCGTCACGATCTTCGCCATCATACTAGGCGTCGCCGTTGCAATCTCCCTCGCAAGCTGGTGGATGCAATCGTAGGCGCTAGATCACGAGCCAACTGATGTCTGTGTAAGGAAAGACTGAGGCGCCCTTCCGGTCAATTTTCCAACGTATTTCAATCGCGGGAAAATCTGGCGGAGGGAGTGGGATTCGAACCCACGGTGAACTTGCGCCCACGCCGGTTTTCAAGACCGGTGCCTTAAACCGCTCGGCCATCCCTCCAAGGCTTGATTTCGTTAGCTTTTCTGGTTTTCAAGCTGCGTCTAAAATGGCTGCTGCTACCGAATTGCTACCGAATGGCCTTTTGCGCCTTCGCCTTTACCGCGCGTTGGATCACAGCGTCAACCTGCTCGGCAGCGTCGGCCTGCATTCCAGGCATGACGTGTGAATATAGATCGAGCGTGATGCCGATCGACGAATGCCCAAGCCGCTCGCTGGCGATCTTCGGATGCACACCGGCCGCCAAGAGCTGCGAAGCGTGGGTATGCCGGAGATCATGGAAGCGAATGCGGGGTAAGGCGGTGTTGCCGATGATCCTGACCCACTCGTGGGTCAATGATCGGGGCTGAATAGGTTGGCCGTCCGGCTGGGCAACCACAAAGGAATGATCATTGAGGCGAATGCCGAGCCTCAACTGTTCCTCAGCCTGGCGGGCTCGACAAGCCCGCAATTCGTCAACGACGGTCGCCGAAATCGCCACCGTGCGGGCGCGACCGGACTTTGGTTCCTTATAGCGCACCCCGTCTTTCGTCTGCTCGGCACTCTGCACCACGGCCATGCTCTTGCCGTCGAGATCGACGTTGCCCCAGCGCAGCGCGATCGCTTCGCCGCGCCGAAGGCCGCACATGACGGCTAGTAGGACGGGAACATAGATCCTGGTTCCTTTCAGCGCTGCCAGCAGATCGCCGGTCTGCTCGGCGTCGTAAGCCAGCATGGTCTTGCGCTCGACCTTTGGCGGCGTCGTCGCCGAGGCCGGGTTCTTCGCCAGCCTATCCCACGTCACAGCCTGTCCCAGCGCCTTGATGAGCACTCGGCGCATGTGATGGACCGTCCGCGGCGAAAGCCCGCCCTTCCCGTCCCTGCGGCCTTCTGTGAGCGCTTTCGTGAAGGCGCCGTCGATCCTGTCGGTTTTCAGCTTCGCGAGCGTCACGTCGCCTAGGAGCGGCGCAACACCCTTCTGCAGGATCTCGGCGTATCGTTCATGCGTCTTCGGCGCCACGGACGGCTTGATGAATTTCAGCCATTCATCCAAGAACTCGGCGATGGTCTGCTTTGTCGGCTCGACGTAGTTGCCGCTCTTCAACTCTGTGATGAGCCGGGCGCATTCCTCTTCCGCCTTCCGCTTAGACGTGGTTTCGAACGTGTGCCACTTGCGGCGCCGCTTGCCGGCCGCATCGTAGATATCGAGGACAATGACCCACTTGCCGGGCGAGCGCTCTTTGACGTGGCCTTTCATTTGGAAGATCCCTTCTCATTGTGACCCGTCTGGCGGTGTGGAATTCCATCTTCATCAATCTGGTATCGAGGCCGATTTACCAAGGGGCCGAGATCGGTCTTGAGCATCCCGTTGAACAATGCCTCCCGCGCGTCTTCGATTGGTGAGTCTAGGGGAAGCGTCGGGTCAGCCGTCTGAACGTCGGACCATGTGATGTCCGACCATACTTGTGCAAGTTTGGTTCGATCGTTCTCATCCCAAGAGGGGTCGTCGGTGGAGCCTACCGGGCGGATCGCCGTCAGGATTTCCTGGATCATCTTGAAGGCGGCATCGAACGCTACTGGCTCGTCCAGCCAATTGCTCTCGCGGCCGGTGAATCTGAAAGCCGACTCGGCAGCGAGCGCGACCATTCGCATCAGCAGATAGTTTCGGCGACCGCCGAAAGCGTCCTCGATTCGCGCATCGTCGATGAACGTGCGGCGCAATCTATGCTCGATTTCCTGACTGAGTGAACGGCCAGACGCCTTAGCTGCTGCTACCAAATGCGCTCGGGTGTCACCTCTAATTCGCGTCGACAAGACGTTGGATTTGTTTTCGTATTCGCCCTTTGGCGCCGGTCCACGCTTGCCCATAAATGTCTCCACCGCAGAAAACTGTCTTACAGAATGTAGTCGGTCCTGTTGCGTAGGTCAACGGACAGGCCGATATTGCCTTACACATTGTAAGCCAGAAAGGAAGCAGACATGACGAAGGAGCAGACTGACAGTGTCGTAATGACAGTGCCAGAAGCGGGCGCGAAGCTCGGCTTGGGCCGCAATGCCAGTTACGAAGCGGCGGCAAGAGGCGAGATACCGACCATCCGTTTCGGCAAATTGTTGAAGGTTCCGAAGGCCGCCTTTGAGCGGATGCTGAATGGGACGGCCGCATAACATGGCCGCCACCCTCACCTACGTCGTCAGCGCCGCCGCGCTGCTGTTCCTACTCGCATCTGTCGCCGGATGGCTGCCATGACCGCCGCCGACCTCAGCCCGCCCGAGCATGAGCATACCGCCGCGATCGACCAGGCTGCCGAATGGCTTGCCGCCACCCCACCGAGGCAGCGCCCGGCGCCGCTGGTGCCCGCCTTGCGCGAGATGTTCGGCCTTAGTGCCTTGGAAACGTGCCAGGCGATTCGCCAATCGCATCAGATCCGGGGAGGCGCGAATGTCTCTCCATGACGACGAAAAAGCCGGCCCGCTCGCGACGGGACCGGCTCTCAAAATCGAAGTAGTTGAACGCCACGAACTTAGACGGAAAAAGCGCAAACCTCAAGCAAATGCGGTCACGCCGCAAGCACGGTGGCGGCAGCGCAATCCGATCGCAGCCTGGTGCCACAGCGCCACGGCGTCTGCGATCAGGCGCGGCATCATCGAGCGCCAGCCATGCGAAGTCTGCGGCGATCCCAAGACGGACGCCCATCACCCGGAATGGAAAACCCCACTTTTTTGTCAGTGGCTTGCAGGAAGCATCATAAGGCGGCCGAGCGCGAACTGAAGGTTTCGGCCTTCAAATGCGAGGCCACCCCATGAGCGGGCGGGAATGGTCCAAGGTCTCGCCAGCCCTATGGCGCTCGCCGCGCTTCCTTGGGCTCCAGGGGAGCGATGAGCGGCTGTTGCTGGTCTACTACATGACCTGCGACCACATGAATTCCTCTGGCTGCTTCAGGCTGCCCGATGGGTACGCAATCGCAGATCTCGGCTGGGCGATGGAACGATACCGGACAGCCCGCGATCTGCTCGCTGCCGCCGCCCTCATAAGCTTCGATCGGGCAACGGAAGAGGTGTTTGTAGATCGCTGGTTTAGGCACAACCCGCCAACCAATGCGAAGCACGCCAAGGGCGCCCGCCGCCTCATCAACAAAATCGACAGCGATCCCTTGCGCGAAAAGGCCGAAGCCGAATTTTGTGAGACCGATTGGGGCGGGCAGAGCGAGGTCGTGGTGAACAGCGAACTCAGCAACCACTCACGGCTCGCAAACACTCCAATCCTTCAGCGGGTTCGATAGACTATGGATAGGCTATCGAAAGGCTACCGATACAGAAGACTAGACCGAGACCGAGACCGAGACGTGAGACGTGAGACCACAGACCGAGAGGAGACAAGACCGAAACTAAAACCGAGAGAAGACTTTGAGACCTCCGCTTTGGAAGAAAGGAAACGAGCACAAGCAGCGGAGCGTCAACGACGCAAGCGTAGAGCCAAGGGTATCGTTGCACCTCATGTGCCATTCCATCGCCAGGATACCACCTGTGCCTTGGTGGAAGCCGGCCTGCTGCCGGAATGGGATTCCGAAAATATCGACGCCATTGTTGAGGCATTGGCGAAGGCGATCGACCTTATGAACAAGCGTCACGCGTGACGGGTGCGGGAAATTTTTCTTGCTAGATTCGGGCTCTGATTTGGAGATCCACCCATGCGCAACCTGACCGCTATCAGCCTCGCCGAAAACACCAGCCACTTGGCCATATGGGCAAAGTCAGTCCTTTTCGGGGAAACTGTTGGAACAGTCCGACAGGCGGCTGAAAACTTCGGCGCTCCCGAGCGCGTCATGAAAGCCATCGCGGCTCATCTGACGACCGACAGCGACCTCGCCGGTTTGACGCAGACGCAGCAGATTTTGACATCGTTCGCGCCGCTTTTGCGCAACTCCAGCGCATTCTTCCGCCTGCTCGACAACGGCATGATGCGCATTCCTCTTCGTCAGCGGCTTACCTGGCTGACAGGCGCCGCAACTATCGGGATCGTCAACGAAAGTGAGGCGATCAAGGTTTCGCGAATGGCATCTGACGACGTGACGATTGATGCGGTTCGCGCCGCCGGCATCGTCGTCTTGTCGGACGAATTTCTGAGATTTCTGTCGACAGGCGGCGAGGCGTTTCTTTCCACAGAATTGAGGCGCGCTATCACGGCGAGCGTCGATGCGGGATTTTTCAGCTTGATCACCGACGCGAACACGCCGGTCAATGGCTCTGCCGGCATCACCTCCAGCGCAGCGGCGATCGACCTGAGATGGTTGTTCCGACATGCCGGCCTTACGTCGGAAAGCCGGCCGCTGCTCGTCATGGCGCCGGACGTTGCCATTTCCGCATCGACGCTGATCGACGGCGGAACATTCACCTTCCCAGACATGTCGCCGGTCGGCGGCAGCATGTGCAGCGTGCCGGCGATGGCCTGCGACGCTCTCGCCGCCGGCACACTCGGCCTTGTCGATGCTGCCGGCCTGGCTGGCGACGCGCTCGGCATCGACATCAAGTCGGCACGTCACGCGAACATCCAAATGGAAAGCAGCCCGGACAGCCCGACCACGGCTTCATCGACGCTGATCAATTTGTGGCAGCGAAATTTGGTCGGCCTGATGCCTGAAGTCTTTTTCGGCGTCGAGCGCTTGCGGGACACCGCCTTTTGCAAGGTCACCGACGTTGCCTGGGGCTCCAGCGGCGACAGCCCGGCTTGAGGCTATATCGCCATGCCATACGATGAAGCGGAATATTTATCGAACGGCACGCTTTTCGTGCGTCGGTTCGTGGTCGATCGCTCGCCGGAAGAAATCGCCGCGCTGGAACGCCAGTACGCGCCGAAACTTGCCGAGGTTCCGCATGCCGAACTTCCTGCCTGGGTGAATGGCGGCGATGTGGATTGGATGGAAATTGAGCCAAAGGCCGACGCTCTCAGGATCCATGGGACGGCGTCAACGCCTGCGATCGACAGCCATAGGCAGGCTATCTGGAGCCGAGGCATAGAAGCGCGCTTACCGCTCCCATTGTTTTCCGAGCATGCCAAGGACTATGAGCCGATTGGCAGTATCTACTTCATCCGGCGATCGGTAACCGGCGTCTATATCCGCGCCTGGCTGGACGACCACTTCGCGGCCCAGCATGCAGAAAAGCTGATCAAGTCCGGCGATGTCGCTTGCTTCTCCGTCTCATGCACGCCGGGCTCGGGCAAGGTCTTGAGCGTGGTCGATGGCGTCAAGTTCTATGACGGGATGGAACTGCGCGAGGTGTCGGTCTGCCGCGCGGGCGCCAACCCAAATTGCCGGTTCGAAATCCTGCGCGATGGCGATGACGGCAGGAAGTTCTGGGATGCGCCTCTCGCTTCCAAAGCAGAAGCACCGTCGCTGCCGTTGTACAAAGGCGTGTGGAAGGCTGACCAGTGGTTTAGGGCCGGCGAATTCGCCACGTTCAAGGGCGGTCTCTGGGCAGCACAGATCGATAGCCAGGGCCTTAGGCCCAACGAGTCGCCGGCTGGCTGGAAGTTGTGCGTGAAGTCTGGCGAAGCGCACAAGCTGGAGGCGAAATGAAACCAGCGATCGAACAGATTGACCCGATCCTGTGCGAGGATGGCCAGACCATTCATCTTTGGGGATATGACGCCGCTGACGCCGTCTATTTCCAGTCGATCACATGGCCAGTGCAGATTGACGCTGCAGCCTTCGAAGCCGGCTTGAGCGAGTGGCGTGCCATGCATGATCCGTCGAAGTGGAGGCCATCATGTCCTTGAGCACCCAGGGGGGGACATTGTCGATTCCCGCAAGTCAAAAGCGCCTACCGCTCGGACAGTTTCACTACCCTAACCGTCCACAATTTTTGATTTCAGAAAGGCCTTTTTGATTGGCAACACGCGGCAGGAAATCGGCGGCCAGCTTGGCAATCCAAACCATCAATGTTGGTCAGGCGACCACGTTGAGACCGGCAGAAGGTCTGTCTGAAGCCGAGGCCGCGATGTGGTTCGACATGATTGCCTGCATGCCGTCTGGTTTCTTTCGGCCGGAAAACGCCGAACTGCTGGCGAGCTATGTCCGGCATTCTGTTTCGGCGCGCGATCTTTCCAAGATGGTCGCGGAATTCCGCCCGGAATGGCTCGTGAAGGAAGGCGGCTTAGAGCGGTTCGACAGGCTGCTGAAGATGCGCGAACGCGAGACGCGCGCGGCATCAGCGGCGGCTCGTTCCCTGCGAATGACCCCTCAATCCCAGCAAGATCCGAAGACCGCTGGACGCAAACGAAACAGCGGCTGGGAGCCGAGCGCCTACGAGATGATGGCCAATGAACGCTAAGGACAAGAAAGCCCTGCAACGTTGCATGGAAATCGCATCCCGCGACCCCAGCCGCGCCGGCCAGATCGCCAGCATGTTGAAGGATCGGCCCTGGGAAGAGGTGGCGACGTTCGCCTGCTATTGCGCTCAGACGGCTTCGCTCAATTTGAAGCCGTGGGAAACCGCCCCGGCCTTCGCCGATACCACTTATCCCGAGGGCATTCGGCGCGACCCCGATGCCGGCGCGCTTCAAGACAAGATGTTGGCCGCCCAAATGTCAGTATTTGACCCTGAGCCGATGAAGGTTTTGAGGGCCAAGCGATGATGATCGACTCGCTGGCCTTCACCTTGTCCGCTGGCGTCGTGCTGGCGCTGGCAGGACGCCCTTTTTAGCGAGCAAAATGGCGAAGCAGACTCTGGGCCATATCAGAATCGGTGGCGCGATTTACCTTGTCCACAAATTCTTTGTAGTCGCGAACGGTCTGTTCGCGCATAGGGTCTGTCGCTTCGCGTGGAGCGCCACGGCGTGCAAGGTCGGCCATTTGCGGTGCTTTCGTTGAAATGAATGCGTCGGTGCTCATTTTGGTGCTCCGTGACGAATCATTTGTGGATCGACATTTGACGCTGCATGTATCTGGAATTGATGGCCGGATCAAAATAATGCTTCCGCTTGATCCAAACCAGCCCTTCATTGCGTGTAATTACGGCTACGTCAACTGGGCCACCGACAGACTCTGATGGCTTCGTCACCTTCTCCTTCAACGATTGAAGGTTGATTAAGGTTTCCGCCAATTCGGCTAATTCGTCCACCGGTAATGCGCCTAACACCCGTCTCATCGGGATTGCGTGCTCGTTCCGTGCGCGATCCAACACGCTGCTGCCAATTGATCGCCGGGCTTGCGTCTTCAAATCATCAATGGCCGGAATGGCCTGGAGGTCAATGTTGGCTGCCTTAGCAAGCTCATCGGCAAATGCGGCAATCCCCTCCGCCACTGCTCCCATCAGCGAGCCATATATGTCCAGGCTAACGCCTGCCGCGAAAGTGTCGCTCATGGAGGTTTGGGCAAATGCCGAGAGCCAAGCTGGGGTGTCGTGGTCGATCGCCATGGTGGAAGTCAGCGATTGTACGTGCTTACCGCCTAGCAGGCCGCACGATGTATACTCAGTCATGGTGGGGAAAATGTCGTGATCGCCAAACCCAGCGAAAACCAACCCGCAGGTATTCATGTGTTCCTTCGGATCCTTGAAGACCTCCATGGTACCTAAGTCGGCCATAGCATCCATATCTGAAGGTCGCCCTATGTTCAGCTCGTCCAACCACTCTCCAATCGCTTTCCCGAGCTCCTCTCTGACATTTGTTGAGATTTCGGCCGGCAGTTCTGCGCCGATGCATTCCATGAGGTCAATTGCATCCACTTCCGCACGCCGCAACTGGACAGCTGCGTCCAACAACTCGGTATGCTTGTCGGCGGGTTCTTGACGGGTTGCCTCTACAGCTGTTTGAAGTGCAGCGGATCGCGCCGCGTTGATAAAAGCCTCATGCTGAATCTCTTTAGGGAAAATGCGCGTGTTCGTTTCGATAAACGTGAAAAACTCGTTCGCGTATCCTGCTATGTTATTAAACGTCTTTGTCCCTAGGTTTTGTCGGAAAGACTTAATAACCACTTCCCATGGCACTCTCAAAATGTCCGCCGAATCAAAGATCATGATTCCGACAGGGGCGAAGTCAGAGAGCTGAAATATTTTATTCGCGCCTTTGAAGTAGCGCTCTTCCTTTCCGTTCTCTGTCCAGTATGTGACGGTTGTGGCGCTGTCGGCGGCAAGCACGACGGCAAGCCTATTCATAATGCACACTTCTGAAGTCAACAGTTCCTCCCCAACTCCTGGCGGGCACTATTCTACAGATTGCTGACGATGTCGATTCACCGTCAACCGCGTGAACAGACTTCCTGTTGACGCACGGACGACCAAAATGGTGGTGGCTAGAAAGGACCATGAGCGTTTTGCATATGCGTGGATGTACGGTGTCCAAGCTCGCAGGGACGGCAAGGCGCGAGACGTGCCCCAGTACTGGCAAGAGTATGCGGACGCGTGGCTGAAGGCCTTCGACGGCGAACCGATTGCTCGCCGGCTGGCGAGGTTATAGGCCCGTCAATCATCGCGGATACCTGGCAAAACGGCGGTGTTTGGTTCCTCCATCCTCAAATCGGATGAGGCCAGAGTCGCAACTGAGACACTACCAGAAAAGGCTACATCGTCACGGACGTTCATGACGCCATTCCGGGCGACCCAGCGGAATAGCTAGCCATAGGGTTGGCAGGCTGAATGTGCTATGATTCGGCACATGGGAAAGAAGGCAAAGCAGAAAGCGAAGCAGGCGGTTGAAGCGCCATCAGAAGGCGATCTGGAAAGAGAAGCTGCCTACTATGCCCGCAAGGTCGGCATCACCAGAGACGAAGCTCTCACGATCATCCGCGAAGCCCACCAGCCGAAGCTTTTCATAGTCCACAAGGACAAGGCCTAGATAGTCCCCCGACACCTTTGGTGCTTTTGCTACATAATGCCGCAAATCTCATTGTACTCCCGCTCGGCGGACTGGCACGACGGAGTTTCTGATGTTTCAGGCCCTTTCCAAATATTCGCCTCATGCCTTGGGAGTGTTCCGAATCGTTGTGGCACTGTTGTTCCTGGAACACGGCACCCAGAAGCTTTTCAATTTTCCACCCTCGACGATGCCCGCACAGCCCGGCACGGAAACGTTGGAGCTGATAACGGGGATTCTTGAATTCGTCGGCGGTCTATTGGTCCTAGTGGGCTTTTTGACCCGGCCGGTCTCTTTCATCCTCTGCGGAATGATGGCGGTCGCGTATTTCATGGTGCACGCCAAACAAGGGTTTTTCCCTGCGAACAATATGGGCGATGCAGCGATCCTGTTCTGCTTTGCCTTCCTCTACCTGTTTTTCGCGGGGCCCGGTCAATGGAGCGTTGACAACCGAAGCTGAATGAAGAAGCTCAAGCTTCGCCACCGAGAAGATGACCGACAAGCCGGGTAGCCTTAATCGCGATCCTTCTTGTCCATTTTGGCCTGCTCTTCGCGGGCGGTGGGATGGCGCTTCCCGTCGATGGCCAACGTCCTATAGAAGGACTTGTCCTTCTTGGCCTGCCCTCGCTGGGTGAGGGCGTGGGTTTGGTGCCTTTCCCGGAACATCGCCTTGAACCACGCTACGATGTTGTCCAGCATTTGGAACCTAGGCGCACCTTCTCGATCTGCGCGAAGGCTTCTGCCTCGGACTGCTTCTCGAATAACCTGATGTGCACGACGCCGTTGTCGATCACACGAACGAACGGCCTGCCGCCGGCCATGTCGAGTTCAACCGCCATTTTCCACGATTGATTGCCCATTGCCCCATACCCCTGCCCGCTGCAATCAGGCGCTTGCAAAGCCGGCCTGTCAACAACAGGGTTAACGCATGGTTAATGGCTGGGGAAGCGCCCCGGGCCTCGACGGCGGAGGTCAATTCCATTGCCAACCTGATGACTTTCAAAGCTGCTTCGTGCTGTAACTTTTCCTCCGTCATCAACGTCATCACGGAAAAGGCGCTAGAGGTTCCCGACATAGAGGACGTGAACGGCTTGCTTTGGATTGCCCGAGACTTGGCCGAGCGGCTTGCCGCCAATTCCGAAGACCTGTGTTCGAGCCAAAACATCGTGAAGGCGAACTGACCTCGGCAAATTTGCCTAGCTGGCCCGCTGCCTCACGGTGGCGGCTTTTTATTTGTGGAACAGCCCGCGAACACGCTGCTACCATTTTGCTACCGAACTCGGTAGCACGGCCAATGACGAGACGGGATCAAAAGCGCAAGATGCCGCTTATCCCATTGATAATACGAGATAGAGCGGGACAGGGAAGGATTGGGCGGTATGGGCGTAAGCGAATTTCAAGACCGGTGCCTTAAACCGCTCGGCCATCCCTCCATTGTGATTTTTCAATCACTTAGGATTTCGCTTTCGGTCAGTTCGGGCAGTTGGCACCGGATTGGCACCGAAGGCGTTCCCGACCGGTTCGCACTTTCATTCCTGTAGAGCGGCATTGAGGGCGGCGTCAACCACCGCTGCGGCGCCTTCCTGCTGACCAGGCAGCGTATGCACATAAATGCTAAGCGGGACCGTGGCACGTCCCAGAACTTACATCCCGGAGGAATCAACCACTTGCAGCGACAACCATGATGGCGACGACGGTGCGGATTTGTCGACGTTTGTATCATGCCGGCTCAACCGAAGTCCTCTAATCTGATGCGAGAGGTCTGAGCAATGGCGGCAGAGGTCCGACCTGCGACTTTCGTAAAGAGTTCGTACAAGCTTTATGCTGATATTACGGCGTGGTTGAAGTCGGGAGGGGCGCGGTGGGCTCGCCAAACACTCTAAGACAACTTGCGCTCCGCTCGGCGGATTCTGGCGGAGGCCCGCCGGTGTGCGCAATAGCGATGTCGTGGGGGCGCCACTATGTTCATTGACTACTACGAAACTCTGGAAATCAGCCCGAACGCCAACTCGGAAACGATAGAACGGATATTTCGTCATTTTGCTATGCGCTACCATCCCGATAATCAAAATACCGGTGATGAAGCACGCTTCAGCGAAATCGTGGAGGCCCACAATACGCTCAGAGATCCGGTCAAGCGCGCGCAGTATGACATTCAGTATAAAGACCATTTGAACCTTCGGCGCGAGTTGACTGAGGAAGCCGGCAACACCAAAGGCATCGAACGGGACGTCGTCATTCAGGCCAAAGTGCTCTCGCTTCTTTATGTCAAACGCCGGCAAGACGTGAACAATCCCGGCATTGGCGATACAGAACTCGAACGCTTATCAGGCTGTCCGCGTGAACACCTGGAGTTTCATCTCTGGTATCTCAAAGCAAAAGGCTGGATTGCAAGGATCGAAAACGGGATGTTCGCGATCACCGTAGAGGGCATCGATCGCGCCAATTCCGAACATCGTCCTGACATCACCACCAGACTACTGGACCATACAGGCTGATGCGGAAGGCTCGTCCCCGGCTCCCCTTGGGTCGTCACCAGTTGGTATGCGCCTTCAGCTTGAACGACCGGCCTTCGCCGTAGCTGCATACGGCAAGGCCCTGGCAGCTGGCGACATAGGTCTTGTCGAAGAGATTGGTGATGTTGAGATCGACGCCCCAGTCCTTCTTCTCGTAGCCGAGCTTCAGGTCGGCGAGCGTGACAGCCGGCACCTTCGACGTGTTCTCATTGTCGGCCCATGAGGAGCCAATGTGGCGCACGCCGGCGCCGATCGAGAAACCGTCATACCAGCCGCCGCGGAAGGTGTAGTCGACGGAGGCCGAGGCCATGACCTCGGGCACGATGAAGGGTGTCTTCCCAATCAGCGCCGCATCTTCGTCCTTGGTGATGTCGATGTCATTGGCGGTGAAAGCAGCCGTTACCCGGAAATCCTCGGTGACGTTCACCTTGCCTTCCAGCTCCACGCCGCGCGAGCGCACCTCGCCGGTTTGCAGCTGTGTGAACAGAGTAACGTTCGAAGGCACATTCTGACGGGTCAAGTCGAACACCGACAGGGTGAACAGGCCATCCATGAAGGTCGGCACGTATTTGATGCCAGCCTCGTATTGTACGCCCTCCTCCGGCTTGAACAGATTGCCGTTCGCGTCGGTTCCGATGATCGGGTTGAAGAAGGTGGCGAAGCTGACATAGGGGGTTACGCCGTTGGCGAACTCATAGGCGAGGCCGGCGCGGCCAGAGAAGTCGCCAACGGTGCTGTTCTGCGTGGTGGAACTCGCCGAGTAGTATGTCGGGCGATTGTCGGCTTCGAGCCTGCCACGGTCATAGCGGCCATTCAGCGTTACCAGCCAGCCGTCGCCGAAGCGCAGCTGGTCCTGCGCATAGAAGCCGAGCTGCTTCTGCGTCAGATCCTGATTGAGATAGCTGACGCGCTCTGTAAGCGGCGCACCATAGACAGGGTCGAAGGCGTCGATCGGTGGGGTCGTTCCGAAGAGGGCCGACGACTGCACCTGGTCGATGTTGTAGTATTTGTAGTCGATGCCGGCCAGCAGCGTGTGTTCGATTGGGCCGGTCTCCACCTTGCCCTCGATCTGCAGGTCCGACAGGAACGTCATCGCGTCGGTGTCGTGACCGAAGTTGATGCGGTTCAGCTGCGTCGCACTTGCCCACCCGTTGGGGTAGACATTGACCTCATTGATATCGGCGGCGGTGAAACGCATGTTGGAGCGCACCGTCCAGTCATTCTCGAAAGTGTGCTCGAACTCGTAGCCGATCGAGCCTTGTTCGCGCTTGTAGAGATCGATGCCCGGTTCCGTGAAGTTGGCGTCGGGGTCGATGCGGCCGTAGTTCACGCCATTGACGATCCGGTCCGTCACCGTACCGTCGTAAGGCAGAAAACTGCCGCCATTGTGGTTCTCGTCGATGTGGCTGTAGTTGGCCAGAATGGTCAGCGTTGTTGCTTCGTCCGGCTTCCAGCTGATGCTTGGCGAAATGAAGCCGCGCCAGCCGTCCTGGAAGTCGCTGTAAGTGTCGCCGCCGGCGACCATGCCCGTCATCCGGTAGCTGACAGCGCCATTGCTAGCCACGTCGCCGACATCGAAGCCGAGATAGACATTGCCGGCATCGTTGACTCCGGTTTCGACATAGCGCTTGCGCTCGAAATCCGGCCGCTTGCTGACATAGTTGACCAGACCGCCCGGATTGCTGCCGCCATAGAGCACGGAAGCCGGTCCCTTCAGCACCTCGATGCGTTCCAATCCGAACGAGTCGACATAGAAGCCGCCGAAGCCATAGCTGAACAGTTGCAGCCCATCCATGTAGACGCCGGTGTCCGTCGCCTGGAAGCCCCGAATGAACATCCAGTTGGTGTCGCTGTCGGGGCCGAAAGGTTGGGCAAACACGCCGGCAGTGTAGCGCAGCGCCTCGTCGGCCTTCTGCGCGCCCTGGTCATCGATTTCCTGGCGGCCGATCACCGAGACGGATTGCGGGATGTCCTTGAGATCGGTGGCCGTCTTGGAGCCGGTCGTCGTCTTCCTGGCGACGACGCCGTCGACCGACCCGGTCGCGCTATCTCCCGCCTCGCCCTCGACCAGCACCGGTTCGAGCTGGGTACTGGTTTGCGCAGTCTGCGCGAACGCAGCCATCGGCGGGATCATCGCGACAGCGGCGACGCTGCCCGCCAGAAGCGACTTCATCCAGTAAGTTCTGCTCATGAGGAAAGGTCCGCCTGTCGAAATTGAGATACTTGATCATTTATCTCAACTTATTTGCGGGTCATTGGATGGAATTGGGCGGTTTGTCGGTTCTTGTCCAAACGGCTGACATCGCAGCGTCATGTTGCGGAAATGTCACTGGCGGCCGGCGCTCTTCATCCAGGCGCCCGGCGTCACTCCGACGACTGA
This sequence comes from Mesorhizobium sp. LjNodule214, assembly GCF_964252735.1. NCBI lineage: Bacteria > Pseudomonadati > Pseudomonadota > Alphaproteobacteria > Hyphomicrobiales > Phyllobacteriaceae > Mesorhizobium > Mesorhizobium sp. LjNodule214. The sequence goes on along the minus strand of NZ_CAXUPE020000003.1, from coordinate 1,166,558 downwards.
TTTGAACACCCGCGTCAGATGGGCCTGGTCGAAAAACCCGGTCGCCTCGGCGATGTCGCCGAGCGAGGCGGCATCATGCGCCATCATCGCCTGTGCCCTGCCGATCCGCGCCTGCATCTGCCAGCGATGCGGTGGCACGCCCGTCGCCGCCTTGAAGCCGTGGCTTGTCGCGGTTTCGGACAGGCCGGTCAGCGCGGCGAGGTCGGCGAGACGGATCCTGTCCAGGCAATGCGCGTCTATGTAGTCGGTGACCAGGCGCAGCTGGCGACGGGACAATGGCGCCCGTCGCCGCGCGGCAACCGGCCGGTCTATCTGGAAAAGACTCGCGAACAAGGCGTTGAGCAGGCCCTCGCCGTAGAGATCATGCAGCTTCTGGCCAGTGTCGCATTCGGCGGCGATCAGGCCGGCAAGCGCAGCGATCCGGTCGTCGCGAAACTGGAAGCGCGACACCTGCAAAGCCTCGCGATCGAGGCCGCGGCCGAAGCGGCGCGTCAGGGCTGCGGCGTCGAAATGCAGGTCGAGATGCCTGATCCGGCGCAGTCCCTCGACCCGGCCACGGATCGCCACGCCGGCCGGAATATAGGCCATGGAAAAGGCCCGGTCGTGGCGGCGCGCCTCGCCCTTGGCCCCTTCGACGAAGAAGGCGCCGTCGCCGTCGACATCGAGCGCGACAAACAGCCGGGGGTCGGGAGAGACATAGAAGCCTTCCGCCTTGTCCGCGCATGAAACATCCCAGAGGTCGGCAACCGCGCCGTCCCAGACGTGGCATTTCAAACCGCCAATGACGGAAAATCCCTGAATGCGGCTTTCCATGCGCGGAACGAAGGACACGCTTTCCCCTCATCTGATCGAGACTCTAGCTTCAGTACGTTTCTTGATGAAAATGGTCAAGTTTTGTCGCGGAATGGTTCCGATCGCGGCAGAATGATGTGGCTACGGCGCATGGCGTCGCAGCCGTGTTCAGGCACGGGCTGTCCACCACGGCAATATGCCCGTCGCCGGCACCCGGCCTCCCTTCCCGCGGTGACGGCGAGGTCCATCTCGAGCAGTCGAGCGGCGCAGCACCGCTGTGAGTTGTTGCTTGGATCAAGGCGGATTCGATCCGGCCGCAACCAACGCTCTTTGCTGAATGTCAGAACGCGATCTTCAAGCCCGGCTTGCCGCTGATGGTTGAGCTGTCTTCGGACCACTTGCCGCGAATTTCACTGCTGAGCGTGGTCGCTTGCGTCATCTTGAGATTGAAGCCCGAGGATAACGCCACCGACAGGTCCGCATCGTCGAACTCGCTCTCCACGCCTTCAACGCTGGCGGTGTTCGAATAACCGAAGCGCTGCTGGATATCGGCCCGCGCATAGGGGCTGATCACCATGCTGTTCCCGAGTAGAAAATCGGCATAGATTCCGGGATCGAATTTGACCGCGCCGAACGACAAGCGGCTCTTTCCGAAATCCGTGTCGGAGTCGTCCGTGTAGGCATCACCGGTAAACGTGACGCCCAACAATCCGCCGCGCAGATCAAGGCGCACCCGATCGGTCAGGCTGAAGATACGGCCGACCGATCCGGTTACCGCATAGCCTTGCGTGTTCGGCGGCTATGGCCTCTATCGTCACGGCACAAGCTATGTGCTCGTGGCCGCGTCGGCGTTCCTCGGCAACACGGACGTCGACCGCTCCGGCACGTCAGGAAGCTACGACACGCCAACGCATATCCCGCGCGATGCGCCCAGATCAGACGTCTTGGCGAAAAACTTGATGATGTCTTCCGACGACTGGACCGGGTCGGCAAGCGACGAATTCGACGCCGCCAGTGCTGCTGCCAGAACGAGGATTGAAATGGTTGCCCGCATTGTCGCCTCCAGTGCTGACGTCACGGATCGCAGCGCATCATCTCGCATCTGCTGCGCGTGAGATGTGATCAATCTCACATCCAATCCCCCCGTGGCGAGTGCCCAGACGCTGTGGCGGAAGATCATCCTTGCCCGCGAACAAGCGCCTTCTGCGAAGGTGCTGGAGGCGAATATACACCATGCGGAATTGGCAGGCGAGTTGAACTTGACCCCCTGCCGTCCGGCCGTTCCGCGCCTGCTTTCCCGATGGTTTCGGGGCAAAGCTTGCGATCGCGCTTGGTTGATTTCTCGGACGAAATATGCTGCTTGTCGCGCCCATGAAAAAGCTCTGCCTTATGGTGCTGGCGTCCATGATGCTGGCGTGGCCGGCCAGCGCGATGGATAGCGCGCTACGCGCCGGCCTGCTGAAACTCGATCCACAGACCCGACTCGAACAGCGCTGCGATGCAGAGGTGCTGGACCGGATTTCCCATGACGACCACAAGTTCAAGGCGGATCGCGTCGTCGCCTACGCCTTCGCGACCCCGGAAATGGGTACCGACGCGATCAGAAGCCCAGGGGCTGCCTTTCGCAGCAAGGGGCAGTGGTATCGGCTGAAATTCAAGTGCCAGACCGCACCGGACCATATGCAGGTGCTGCAGCTCCGCTACCACATCGGCGACGAAATTCCGCAGTCCGATTGGACGAAGTACAATCTCTACGATTAGAATTCTCTAACCCCCGATCCCCTGGCATTTGCGGGCCTTGGCCGCCCTCGGCGACAGTGCTGCTTGCCTTGTATCGCGGATGCGGCAAGGCAGGCGTCCGACATTGTCCCCTGCAATCCCTTGACGCGCACGAACCATACACGTTACGGCGTCTGGACATTCGACGACCGACACTCGGCGAACAAGCAAAGGGCCTCCAGCCGATGGAAATTTTCACCGCCGCAGGCCTCTCGGCCCTGCTCCAGGTCATCGCCATCGACCTCGTACTTGCCGGCGACAACGCCATCGTCATCGGCCTTGCCGCGGCCGGTCTTCCCTCCGACCAGCGCAAGAAGGCGATTCTCGTCGGCATCGCGGCGGCCACCGTGCTTCGCATCTTCTTTGCCCTGATCACGCAGTGGCTGCTCGCCATCGGCCCCATGCTCCTCATCGCCGGCGGTCTGCTGCTCCTTTGGGTGTGCTGGAAGATGTGGCGCGAGTTGCGTGTCACCCTCGAGCAGGAACATGATGCGACGGAATCGCTGTCCAATGTCGACTACGACAAGGACGGAAGGATTGGCAGCAAGGGACCGCGCAAGACCTTCGCTCAGGCGGCGTGGCAGATCGTCATTGCCGACGTTTCAATGTCTCTCGACAACGTCCTTGCGGTCGCCGGGGCGGCAATGGACCATCCGACGGTGCTGATCATCGGCCTGGCGCTGTCGATTGCGCTGATGGGCTTTGCCGCTTCGTTTGTCGCACGCCTCCTGCACAAGTACCGCTGGATTGCCTATATCGGCCTCCTGATCATCCTCTACGTCGCGGTGAAGATGTTTCTGGATGGTGCCGTGCAGCAGTTCCCCGAACAGTTTGCGTTCCTGGCGCCCTGGTTCGGACCGAGCCATCATTGAGCCCGGTCCCTTGCAGGGCGGTCGGCTCGCGTCGCGACGAACCGTTCGCCGGTTTGCTTGACTGCGGAACTGTGCTATTGCGCCGCGCAAATTAGGCTCCCGCGAGAGCTCACAAGATCGATATGCATCGGGACTTCCGGGCCGGACCTCAGGGTTTCCGGCCCGCGTCCATTGGAAACCGCAAATGTCCGCAGCCCCCCGCGTCAGTTTCGTCAGTCTTGGATGCCCGAAAGCCCTGGTGGATTCGGAACGCATCATCACGCGCCTGCGCGCCGAGGGGTACGAGATCGCGCGCAAGCATGACGGCGCCGATCTCGTCGTCGTCAACACCTGCGGCTTCCTCGATTCGGCCCGCGACGAGTCGCTCAACGCCATCGGTTCCGCGCTTTCCGAGAATGGCCGCGTGATTGTCACCGGCTGTCTCGGCGCCGAGCCCGATGTCATTCGCGAGAAGCATCCGAACGTTCTCGCCATCACCGGGCCGCAGGCCTATGAGAGCGTGATGGCCGCGGTGCATGAGGCGGCGCCTCCAAGCCATGATCCCTTTATCGATCTTCTGCCGCCGCAGGGCGTCAAGCTGACGCCGCGCCACTACGCCTATCTTAAGATTTCGGAAGGCTGCAACAATCGCTGCACCTTCTGCATCATTCCCGCGCTGCGCGGCGATCTCGTCTCACGCCCGGCGGCCGACGTGCTGCGCGAGGCGGAGAAGCTGGCCAAGGCCGGCGTCAAGGAGATCCTCGTCATATCGCAGGACACCAGCGCCTACGGCATCGACATCAAATACCAGACCAGCGTGTTCGGTGACCGCGAGGTGCGGGCGAAGTTCCTTGATCTTTCGGAGGAATTGGGCAAGCTCGGCATCTGGGTGCGCATGCACTATGTCTATCCCTACCCGCATGTCGCTGACGTCATCCCGCTGATGGCCGAGGGAAAAATCCTTCCCTATCTGGACATTCCGTTCCAGCACGCCTCGCCGCAGGTGCTGAAGAACATGCGCCGGCCGGCACATGGCGAAAAGACGCTGGAGCGCATCCGCGGCTGGCGCGATGTGTGCCCCGATCTCGCCATCCGCTCGACCTTCATCGTCGGCTTTCCCGGTGAGACGGACGAGGATTTCGAGATGCTGCTTGACTGGCTGGACGAGGCCAAGACCGATCGCGCCGGCTGTTTCAAATACGAACCGGTCAGGGGTGCGCGCTCCAACGATCTCGGCCTCGAGCAGGTGCCGCAGGAGATCAAGGAAGCACGCTGGCACCGCTTCATGCAGCGCCAGCAGAAGATTTCGGCGACGCAACTCGCCAAGAAGGTCGGCAAGCGCCTGCCGGTGCTGATCGACGAGGCACACGGCACGTCTGCCAAGGGCCGCACCAAATACGATGCGCCTGAGATCGACGGCTCGGTCCATATCCAATCGCGTCGCCCGCTGCGCGCCGGCGACATCGTCACCGTCAAGATCGACCGTGCCGATGCCTATGACCTCTATGGCTCGGCGGTTTAGAATCAACATTTCGAACGGGCGATACGAAGCCGGCTCAGGATCTATGGCGGGCCCGGTGCGCTTCGCCACTTTCCTGCGAGACCGGAAGCCGCCGAAAGGGCGCCTCCCCGGCGCCCTCAGATTTTCTGGCACACCCCTCGGTAGCCTGTGTTGCGTTTCGTCAGAGCTTCACCGCCTCGATTGCAGCCAGGGACCGATCGATCACCTGATCGAGGGTCTTATCCAGTCGCATGTCCGTCGACTCGGCTGCGACTACCGACAGGCGTGCGGCAAACCCTAAATGAAAGTCCACGAACCAATCGGGTCGCGGCTCCGGATCTGGAAATGGCCCCCACCACGGGGGAAGCTTCGGTATCTTCGGTCGCGTGGGGCACCAATCGTCGAGGTCGCTCAACAACGCTTGCATGTCGAGCCCGCCTCGCTCGCCGAACCACGCGCAGCGGACGAATTCGTCGGCGATCGCGGCACCCAGTTCGTGAGGCGGGAGCGGCTGAGGATTGAGTGCGATTTGCACAAGCCGCCCCTGTGGTCCGCGCGGGATGACGTCGTAGATGGCGGGAATGCGTTTCCCGATGATCGCTAAGAGTTTTTTGTTCAATTGCATGAGACTTCCCCCTGCTGACGCTTGTCGCGCCGGCCGATTTCGTCCGGGCCGCTTAATCAGCATGGAAGCAAAAGCCATTGAAGTATGTGAAGGCGGTCACGGAGCCGTGTCTGAGACCTTGCGCCTGGGGCGCGAAGACATGGAACACACAAAAGCGGCCGGCGCCAGGCGGGGCCTCAAACACTTGGCGAAAGACCGTCGAGCGATCCTTCAAGATCGACCGCGCGAAGCCTGCGACCTCTACGGCTCGGCGGTCTGACGTCGTTCAACCTCGCCGCATTTACTACAACCGGCGATAGTTCCGGCGTCTTAACCCATTCGGCCGCGATCCGCATTAATGGTTGCAAAACTGTCAATGCGGGGGTTCGCATGCACGCCAGACCGGCGCGGCAGGATTACATCGCTTCGCTGGACCTTTGAGGCTGGCGGCTGCGCTGGCTGTCGTCATCTTCCACTATTTCTTTCGCGGCGCGGCCCCTGGCGGTGCTCGTCGAGGGCTATCCGCTGATGGCGCCACTCGCCATTTACGGCTATCTCGGCGTCAATCTGTTCTTTCTGATCAGTGGCTTCGTCATCGCTTGGTCGGCGGAAGGCCGCAACTGGGAACAGTTCGCGATGGCGCGCTTCGTGCGTCTTTATCCGGGCTTTCTGCTCTGCATGACGATCACCTTCATCGTCATCCTTTCTGTCGGCGAACCGCTGTTTTCAACCTCCTTCGCTCAATATGCCGCCAACCTGTCCATGTTTGCGCCGGCCTTCGGCCAACCGTTCATGGACGGCGTCTACTGGTCGATCGTGCTTGAGCTGGTTTTCTACGGATGGGTGACGCTCGCTCTGATCACCGGCATCTTCCAGAAACGCAAGCTGGAGCTGATCTTCATCTGGCTGGCGATCTCGGCGCTGAACGAGTTCTTCATCGGCAGTCGCGCAATAAGGCTGCTATTGATCACCGAGTTCGGCCCGTTCTTTGCCGCCGGCGTACTGGTCCACCATATCCATGCGCATGGCCGGTCACCGGTGGCCCTGCTGCTGCTGGCGGCCTCCTTCCTGCTGTCCTGCAGCACGATATCGGTGACGCGGGACTGGATGCTGAACGAATATGGCCTCGCCGTTTCGCAGCCACATCTCGTGATCGCCAATCTCGCGATGCATGCCATGCTGATCGGCGGCGTTCTGCTGCGCAGCCATGTCGGGCCGTCCGCGCTGACGCTGGCGCTGGGCGGGTTGACCTATCCGCTCTACCTTCTGCACCAGAACATAGGCTATCTCGCGATCAATGCCGTCGCACCGCTGGTCGGCAAATGGGCCGCCGCCCTGGGCTGCGTCGCCCTCATGCTCTTTGTTTCATGGGCGATCTGGCGCTATTTCGAGCGACCGGTCCAACGCACGCTCAAGACCTGGCTTGGCCGCGCGGTTGAGGTCACGCTGGCGCGATTTCGGCGCGCCTCCACCGATGCGCAACCCGCCGAATGAAAAAGGGCGCCTCGCGGCGCCCTTTTCGTTTGAGTTTTCTTGCGCTTACTGCGGCAGCTTGTCGTCGACGCCCTTGATGTAGAAATTCATGCCGAGCAGCGTGCCGTCGTCGGCGACTTCGCCGTCCTTCAGCCACGGCGTGCCGTCCTGCTTGGCGATCGGCCCGGTGAAGGGGTTCCAGCCGTCGGCGATCTTCTTCGTTGTCGCCTCGGCCGTCGCCTTCACGTCGTCGGGCATGTTGGTGAAGGGCGCGAGCTTGACGGCGCCGTCCTTGATGCCCAGCCAGACATTGCCCGGCTTCCAGGTGCCGTCGAGCGCGGCCTGGACGCGGCTGATATAGTACGGGCCCCATTCGTCGGTGAGCGAGGTCAGCTGCGCGTTCGGCGCGAACTTGATCATGTCGGAGGACTGGCCAAAGCCGTGCAGCTTGCGCTCTTCCGCCACCTGCAGGGCAGCGGTCGAATCGGTGTGCTGGACGATGATGTCGGCACCCTGGTCGAACAGCGCCTTGGCGGCGTCGGCTTCCTTGCCGGGATCGAACCAGGAATTGACCCAGACGATCTTGGCCTTGAAGTTCGGGTTGATCGACTGCGCGCCGAGCATGAAGGAGTTGATGCCCATCACCACTTCGGGGATCGGGAAGGAAACGATGTAACCGGCAACGCCGGCCTTCGATTCCTTTGCGGCGATCTGGCCGAGCACATAGCGGCCTTCGTAGAAGCGCGCGTTGTAGATGCCGAGATTGTCGCCGGTCTTGTAGCCGGTCGCATGCTCGAACATCACCTTGGGGAATTTCTTGGCAACCTTCACTTCCGGATCCATGAAGCCGAAGGAGGTGCCGAAGATGATCTTGCAGCCTTCGCGCGCCAGGCGCTCGAAAGCGCGGTCGGCATCGGGGCCTTCGGAGACGTTCTCGAGATAGGCGGTCTCGACCTTGTCGCCGAGCGCCTTCTCCACTTCGAGGCGGCCCTGGTCATGCTGGTAGGAATAGCCGAAGTCGCCGATCGGGCCGGTATAGACCCAGCAGGCCTTGAGCTTGTCCGCGGCCTCGGCGGTTACCGCCAGCGATAGGGCGGCGGTTGTGGTCATCAGGGCAATAAGCAGTTTTTTCATTGTGTTACCTCTCTGAGTTAAGCCTTGGAGCTTCCCGTCTTTGTTATTGTCAACGATCCGGAACGAATGGCTGCCCCAAGGAAGCCGGCGTGTTCATCATCGTCAGACGCTTGTTGCGCGAGATTAGAACGAGAACCACGACGGTTGCCAGATAGGGCAGCGAAGAAAGCAGTTGCGAAGGCACCGGAATGCCGAAAGCCTGTGCATGAAGCTGGCCGATCCAGACGGCGCCGAAGATGTAGGCGCCGGCCAACACCCGCCATGGCCTCCAGGAGGCGAAGACGACCAGGGCCAGCGCGATCCAGCCGCGTCCAGCGGTCATGTTCTCAACCCATTGCGGCGTGTAGACCAGCGACAGGTGGCCGCCGGCAAGGCCGGCACAGGCGCCGCCGAAGATCACCGAGAGATAGCGGTAGCGGATGACCTTGATGCCAAGCGCATGCGCCGACGTGTGGCTGTCGCCGATCGAGCGCAGCGTCAGTCCGGTGCGGGTCTTGAACAGGAACCACATGACGGCGGCGGTCAGCGCGATCGAGATGTAGAAGATCGGGTCCTGGCCGAACAGCAGCCTGCCGACGACCGGGATCGACGTCAGGCCGGGAATGTCGAGGTTCGGCAGCCGCTCGCCGGGCTGGCCGACGAAGCTGGTTCCCATCATGCCGGACAGGCCGAGGCCGAGCAGCGTCAGCGACAGGCCTGTCGCCACCTGGTTGGTGGCCAGAGACAGCGTCATGACGGCAAACAGCAGCGAGAACACAGCGCCCATCGCGACCGCCGCGAGCAGCCCGATCCATGGCGATCCGGTGAGGTAGCCGGCGCCGAAGCCGCCGACCGCGCCCATGATCATCATGCCTTCGACGCCGAGATTGAGCACGCCGGAGCGTTCGACCACCAGTTCGCCGATCGCCGCGATCAGCAGCGGCGTTGCCGCCGTGGCGATGGTCAAAAGGATGTTGACGGTGATGTCCATCAGCGGGCTTCCTTCAACTTCGGCGCGGCCTCGAGTTTCGGCGCGGCCAGTCCGATCAGACGAATGCGGTAGTGAATGAGCGTGTCGCAGCCGAGCACGAAGAACAAAAGCATGCCCTGGAACACACGCGCCACCTTGTCGGAGATACCGAGCGCGCTCTGCACCGCCTCGCCGCCGAGATAGGTCAGCGCCAGCACCAGGCCCGCGGCAACGATGCCGAGCGGATTGAGCCGGCCGAGGAAGGCCACGATGATGGCGGTGAAGCCGTAGCCGGGCGAAATCACCGGCTGCAGCTGGCCGATGGCGCCGGAGACTTCCGAGATGCCGGCAAGTCCGGCCAGCGCGCCCGACAGCAGGAAGGCGAAGAAAACCATGCGGTTGAGGCCGAAGCCGGCGAAACGCCCTGCCCTCGGGCTCGAGCCGAGCACGCGGACCTCGAAACCCTTCAGCATGCGGCTCATCAGGATCCAGATCGCCACCGCCGCGACCAGCGCAAAGACGAAGCCCCAGTTGGCGCGGCCGGCGTCCGGCATCAATTCCGGCAGGATGGCCGAGTCGTTGAACTGAATGGTCTGCGGGAAACCATGGCCCTGTGGGTCGCGCCATGGGCCACGAACCAGCCAGTCGAGGAAGAGCTGCGCGACATAGACCAGCATCAGGCTGGTCAGGATCTCGTTGGTGCCGAAGCGCGTCTTCAGCAAAGCCGGGATTGCCGCATAAGCGGCGCCGCCGACCATGCCGAGCAAAAGCATCAGCGGCAGCACCAGCGGTCCCTCGAACTGAGGAAACAGCACCGGGATCATCGAGCCGACAATGGCGCCCAGGATGAACTGGCCCTCGGCGCCGATGTTCCAGATGTTGGCCTTGTAGCAAACCGACAGGCCGACCGCGATCAGGATCAAGGGTGCTGCCTTGATCGCCAGTTCATGCAGCTGCCAGACCTGGCTGATCGGCTCGATGAAGTAGATACGAAACGCACTCAACGGGTTGACGCCGAGCAGCGCGAACATGACGGCGCCGGCGATGATCGTCAGCCCGAAGGCGATGAAGGGCGACAGCGCCGAAAACAGCATCGAGCGCTGCGGGCGTTTGACGAGTTCGAGGCGCATCATGCCGTCTCCAGCGTGTGTTCGGCGTGGCCGGGTTCGGCACCGCCCATCAACAGTCCGATCTTCTCGAATGTGGCTTCGGCGATCGGCAGCGGCTTCGACAATTCGCCATTGTGCATGACCGCGATGGCGTCCGAAATCTCGAACAATTCGTCGAGGTCCTGGCTGATCACCAGCACCGCCGAGCCGCTGCGCGCCAGTTCGATCAGGGCTTGGCGGATGTGCGCGGCCGCACCCGCATCGACGCCCCAGGTCGGCTGGTTGACCACCATCACGCTCGGCCTGCGGTCGAGCTCGCGACCGACGATGAATTTTTGCAGATTGCCGCCGGAAAGTGCCGCGGCTTCCGGATCCGGCGCGCTCTTGCGCACGTCCATCGCTTCGATGATGCGCTGGGCGGCGCTATAGACCGCAGCGCTTTTGACCATGCCGCCGGAACCGACAAAAGCCTTGCCGTCGGTGGCGTGGCGCGACAGGAGCAGGTTCTCCGAAAGCTTCATGCGGGGTGCTGCACCATGGCCGAGCCGCTCTTCGGGCACGAAGGCAGCGCCCATCAGCCGCCTGCCAGTGATGGAGAGGCCGCCGGCGTCCTTGCCGCGAATGCGCACCGAGCCGGCATCCTGCTGCAGCACCTCGCCGGAGACGGATTCGAAGAATTCGCCCTGGCCGTTGCCGGCCACACCTGCGATGCCGATCACTTCGCCGGCGCGCACGGAGAGATTGATGTTCTTGAGCGGGATCGAGAACGGCGTTGCCGGCTTGCGGGTCAGGGCACGGATATCGAGCAGGGCAGGCGCGGTCTCGATGCCTTCGGCCGGGGCACGGACCACCGCCTTCACCTCGTTGCCGACCATCATGCGGGCCAGCGATGAAGCGGTTTCCTGGCGCGGATTGCAATGGCCGACCACCTTGCCGTGGCGCAGCACGGTGGCGCGGTCGCAGATGCGCTTCACCTCTTCCAGCCGGTGCGAAATGTAAAGGATGGACTTGCCTTCCGAGCGCAGCCGCTCGAGCGTCTCGAACAGCTTGTCGGCCTCCTGCGGTGTCAGCACCGATGTCGGCTCATCGAGGATGATCAGTTGCGGCGTCTGCAGCAGGCAGCGGATGATCTCGATACGCTGGCGTTCGCCGACCGAGAGGTCGCCAACCAGCGATTCCGGATCGAGCGGCAGGCCGTAGCTATAGGAAAGCGCCCTCGCCTTGGCGGCAATGCTGCTGATCGGCGAACCGTCGTCCAGCGACAGCGCGATGTTCTCGGCCGCGGTCAGCGCCTCGAACAGCGAAAAATGCTGGAAAACCATACCGATGCCGAGTTTCTTGGCTGCGCCCGGACTGGTGATCCTGACCTCTTGGCCATTCCAGAAGATCTCGCCCGAGTTTGGCTCGAGCGAGCCGAACAGCATCTTGACCAGCGTCGACTTGCCGGCGCCGTTCTCGCCGAGCAAGGCGTGGATCTCACCCTTGGCGATGTTGAGATCGACATGGTCGCACGCCGTCAGCGTGCCGAATATCTTGGTAAGGCCACGAACCTCAAGCAGGGTCGTGCTGTCATGATTTGCACTCACAGTGCCTCCCATCTGGTTTGCCAGATATGTTCTGTGTTCCCGCAAGCATGGTATGCGCTGCCGCCTCCCGTCGGAAAGCGGCACACGACTTGAAAGAGCTTCAAGAATTTCAGCGGAAACCTAACGCATCGGCCCGAAAATCGAAATCGATTTTCGGAAAGCACGATGCGCTGGTTCAAAGTATTAGAGCGTACTTTGTGCGTCCAGGCGGACGCACGTCGCTCTAATGGATAGCAAGGCAGACGGGACTAAGGGATGAGAATGGTTGTGCCTGTCGTCCTGCGCCCTTCCAGGTCGGAATGCGCCCTGCCCGCGTCCTTCAGCGAATAGCGCTGGTTTATCCTGATCTCGACCGCGCCGCTGAGCACGACGTCGAACAATGCCGCGGCGGAGGCTTCGAGGTCCTCGCGTTTGGCATTGTAGACGAAGAGCGTTGGCCTGGTGGCGAACAGCGAGCCCTTCTGCGCCAGCAGCGACATCGAGAAAGGCGGGATCGGCCCCGACGACTGGCCGAAGCTGACGAACATGCCGAGCGGTCTCAGGCAGTCGAGCGAGGCCGGGAACGTATCGTTGCCGACGGAATCGTAGACGACATCGCATTTCCTGCCGCCGGTGACGGCGGCGACGCCGGCGACGAAATCCTGCTCCTTGTAGTTGATGACATGGTCGAAGCCATGCGCTCTGGCGAGCTCGATCTTGTCGGCGGAACTGGCGGTGCCGATGACGGTTGCGCCGAGATGCTTGGCCCATTGTCCCAGGATCAGGCCGACGCCGCCGGCCGCCGCATGGAACAGGATGGTGTCGCCTGGCTTCACCTTGAAGGTGCGGCGCAAAAGATACTCGGCCGTCATGCCCTTCAGCATCATGGCCGCGGCCTGCTCGTCGCTGATGCCGTCCGGCACTTTCACAACGTGGTCGGCGGCAACCACGCGCTGTTCGGCATAGGCGCCGACATTGACGGCATAGGCGACGCGATCGCCCGGCTTCAGCCAGTCGACGTCGGCACCGACTTCCAGCACCTCGCCGGCCGCCTCGCCGCCTGGGATCAGCGGAAAGCCGCCGGGCGGCGGATAGAGGCCCGAGCGATGGTAGACATCGATGAAATTGAGGCCGATCGCGGTGTGCCTGATCAGGATCTGTCCGGCGCCGGGTTGCCCCGGATCGGCGTCCTCATAGGTCATAACCTCCGGACCGCCATGGGCGTGGATACGGACTGCTTTGGGCATCGATTGGTCTTTCTTGGGACACGGCTCGCCTGGGGCGGCTGTCAGTCTTTGGGGTCGGTCTTGCCGGCGCCGGGCTTGGAGCCGAGATTTGGAAAGAACTGCATGATAGCGCCGATGCTTGCGAGGTAAAGTCCGGTCACGGTGATGCCGATCTTGGTGAAGTCGCTGACCTGTTCGCCGAGCACGCCGATCTGGTCGTAGAAGGCGGCGAGAGCTGCCTGCGCCAGCGCCAGAGCGCCAAAGGCGCACCACAAAAGCGTCATGCCGAGATTGATCGGCCGCAACCGCACCACGCGCACCGGATGGATGAAGTTGATCGGCACGAAAGTGAGAATGCCGGCCGCCACCACCACGCCGAAGGAAACCCATTGCCCCGGTTCGATGACGAACAGCGTGAACACCACCATGTTCCAGACCACCGGGAAGCCCTTGAAGAAATTCTCCTTCGTCTTCATGCCAGTGTCGGCATAGTAGATGGCGCTGGACACGACGATGATGGCCGCCGACAGGAACGACAGCTTTTCGCCCATGAAGCCGCGCTGGTAGAGCGCGAAGGCCGGGATCAGCACATAGGTGACATAGTCGATGATGTTGTCGAGCATTTCGCCCGACCAGGTCGGCAGGATTTCCTTGACTTCGAGCTTCCTGGCGATCGGCCCGTCGATGCCATCGACGAACAGTGCCAGGCCGAGCCACCAGAACATCGCCGTCCAGCGCTGCTCGCTTGCGGCGACCAGTGACAGGAAGGCCAGGAACGAGCCCGACGCGGTCAGGAGATGGACTGAAAACGCGCGCGCCTGCGGCCAGGTGACTTTCTTCTTCGGCCGCGGAATTCGGTCTGCAATTTTCTTGGCCGTTTTCCTTGCCGATGTGTTTTTGCTCACGGCCCCCGCCAGTCCAGCTTGCAGATTTCGGCCGAGCGACCGGCAAAGTTCCAGTTGCGACCGAAGGCGCGCATCTTGCTCTTGTCGGACTTCGCCACGATGATCTCGGGCGCGATCCAATATTCGGAGTTGCTGATCACCGTATCCTTCTCGCGATCCTTGCCGGGAACCGGCGTCACCGCCCCGTCGATGATCTTCGGTATCTGGAAGATGCGCGTCTTGTCGCGCGTCTCATAGCTGATCGGCACCTGTTCGACGCCGAGGAATTTTCCGACCAGGATTGAGAGCAGCGAGGTGGTGCCGCCGGCCTTGCCGGTGAAGATCTTGGTCAGCGCCTTGACCGCGTAGACCGAGGCGCGCTTGTCGATGAACAGGCCTGCGGTCCAATTGCCGCGGCTCATGTAGCCGGGGATTTCCATGATCAGCCCGAGATTGAGGCCAGACAGGTCGACCTCTCCGAAATGGCCGGCGTCGATGCGGAAGCCTGCCCAGGTCTGGCAATAACCTTCGGTCGGCGGATGGCCGCCGAGAGACAACACGCAAGGGCAAAAAACCGTGCAATTGCAGGAGAGTACGAGCTCTCCTTTCATCGCCCAGCCTCGGTCGCTCATCGAATTCTCTCCCCCTCAGGCCGAGACTAATAGCAGCGCGGTTGCCCACACAAGCAGTATCGCACCGGCGACACGGCTTGGCATCCTGCCTGCCGTCTGTTTTTCGATCAGGGTGAACAGGCCGATCAGCGCCATCCAGAAGATGTTCATGGCGCCCACGGCGAACATCACCAGCATCAGCGCCCAGCAGCAGCCAAGGCACCACACGCCTTGCTCCATGCCGAGCCTGAAGATGCGCAAGGGTTTTGCGCTCCAGTTGGCAAACAGGACCGAGAACGGGTTCCGGCATTTTGTCAGGCAGGCTTCCTTCAGGGTGCTGAACTGGAAGAGGCCAGCAATCAGCAAGGCGAGCGCGCCGGCAGTTCCGACCGCCGGATCGAGCATCTGACCGGAGGCAGCGATGGCGTGGACGCAGAGCGTCAATGCGACGAACAGTGCCGACGCAACCAGCCATGTGCCGAGATAGCCGGCGACCAGAACAAGCGGGTGGACGACCGGCTCGCTTTTGATCCGCGCCGTGTCGGCGATCTCGCAATAGGTGCGGATCATGGGCGCTGCCGAAGGCAGCATCGTCGCCACCGCCATCAGGAACCACATCGACATGAGCGCCAGGGCTTGCATCCCTGCCGATCCGGCAAGCGGCGCAGGCGTGACGCAAAGCGCGAAGAAACGGTCGAGAAAATCCGGCAGCGGCAGCCGCGGCAGATATCTGAGCATCGCATCGCCGGGCGCATCGGCGCCGGCAAAGCGGCCCTGGGCGCTGCGGATCGCCATCGCGGCTAGGATGGCCCAGGCAAGGGCGATTCCGATACCAACGCTGACGGTCACTGTCAGCCGGGGGTTGCGCACGACACTTGCCGTGGCGCGGCCGGCCCGGTCGAGATGGCTGAAGTCGTCGCTCATGGCAATCGAAATGGGCCGAATCGCCGCGTTGATCAAGCCGCATGATCGGGCCTATACAAGTTGGCGGCCGGTTGGGCCTCAATTGCGATCCGGAAGCCGAAATTGGACCATCAGGAAACAGCGCGGATACTGGTAGCCGGCAGCGGCCCGGCCGGGCTGATCGCCGCGCTCGGCTTTGCCGAGGCGGGCTTTCCGGTGACGCTGGTCGGCCCGGAAGCAGCCGGCGCCGATGGTCGCACCACCGCCCTGATGAACCCTGCACTCGCGGTGCTCGAGCGGCTCAGCGTGCTCGCCGACCTCAGGCCAAAGGCGGCACCGCTGAAGGTGATGCGCATCGTCGATGCAACCGGACGGCTGATCCGCAGCCCGGTCGTGACCTTCCGCGCCAGCGAGATCGGCGAAGAGCAGTTCGGGCTGAACCTGCCCAACAGCGCCCTCCTTCCAGCGCTTGCCAAGGCGGTTGCCGCGCATTCCGGCATCGACTGGCGGAAGTCGATGGTGGAAAACTGGCGCCTCGACGCCGGCCATGCCCATGCGACATTGGCTGATGGCAGCGAGGTTTCGGCATCGCTGGCGGTTGCCGCCGATGGGCGTTTGTCGCCGGCGCGCGAGGCGGCAGGCATCCCCGCCTCCGTACGGTACTATCCGCAGGCAGCGCTAGTCCTCAATTTCGGCCATCGCAGCGAGCATGCCTTCACCTCGACCGAATTTCACACCGAAACCGGTCCGTTCACGCAGGTTCCCCTGCCCGGCAACCGCTCCAGCCTTGTCTGGGTGGTAAAACCGGAGACGGCGAAGGAGCTTGCGGCGCTCGATGACGACACGCTTTCGCGGCGCGTCGAAGAGCAGATGCAGTCGATGCTTGGCCGGGTGTCCGTCGAGCCTGGCCGGCAGGTCTATCCCCTGTCGGCGGCGTCCCCCGGGCGTTTCGCGCAGAACCGCGTCGCGCTGGTCGGTGAAGCCGCGCATGTTTTCCCGCCGATCGGCGCACAAGGTCTCAATCTCGGTATCAGGGATATCGACGACCTGATTGGAATCGCTTGCGAAAATCGATCCGACCCGGGGTCACGGATGAGCCTTGCGGCCTATGATTCCAGGCGGCGGCCCGACATATTGGCGCGCAGCGGCGCGGTCAATCTGCTCAACAGGTCGCTGCTGTCGGACATGCTGCCGGCGCAGATGGCGCGCAGCGCCGGTCTCAGCGTGCTAGGCAGCTTCGCACCGCTGCGTGCCTTCTTCATGCGCGAGGGGCTGCGACCGGGCAGCGGCTTTCAGGCGCTGGCCGGCGGCCTGAGGAAACAGGTCCGCCGGTAAATAAGACCGACGACATCGGACATTCTTGCCCCGTTCCGAAACCTCTTTGCCGGCTGGTCCGTTGCTTGACCAGACGTCAAGCGCTTCGGGATTGAATTGACCGGGCGCCTGCGCCAATAGGCACCCACCCTAAAGTCGGGCTCGATTTTGGTGGCGGGTTGTGTAGATTCAAGGTCTTAGGGCGTCCCTGCTCCGTCCTAGAGCGGTTCAGCTTTTGATAGAATCGCCAATCCGCTCTAGGTGTTTGTTTTACGCAATTCCGGACGGAAAACCGCTACGCACTTTTCCTGGAATTGCTTTAGAGACTTAAGTGGTGAGTACGATGAAAACGGCCAAATTCTCGATCGGACAAGTGGTCCGCCACCGGCTGTTTCCGTTCCGCGGCGTGATCTTCGATGTCGATCCGCAATTCGCCAACACCGAGGAGTGGTACGAGGCGATCCCGGCCGACGTGCGGCCGCGCAAGGACCAGCCTTTCTACCATCTGCTGGCTGAAAACTCCGAGACGGAATACATCGCCTATGTGTCCGAGCAGAACCTGCTCGAGGACCAGTCGGGCGAACCGATCCGGCATCCGCAGATCGGCGAGATGTTCGACAAGCGGCCCGATGGCCGCTACCAGCCGAAACGTCAGTTGAGACACTGACGCGGGGGGCAATAAAAAAGCGGGGCACGCCCCGCTTTTTTCATGGCCCGGGATAGTCCCGGTGATCAGTTGGCGGCTTTCGCCTTGTCCTGCTCTTCCTTGAGCTTCTTGGCGAAGTCCTGGTTGTTCTTGGCCACGAAGTCCTGCAGCTTCTTCTGCCGGTCCTCGATGTCCGACTGCTGCAGCGGCGGGCCGTCATAGGCGCCGCTGAAGCCGGTCAGCGCGACCTTGATCGGGTTCGGCTGGTTCTGGAAATTGACCGAGGTGAGCGTGATTGCCTGGCCCTTCTTGAAGGACGAGACGAGCTGGTCGGTCAACGGCACTTCGGCCACGCAACGGTCGGGGAAGCAGATCACGTAGTCGAGCTTCTGCGCCTTGCCGGTGTCGATCTGCAGGCCGATGCCGGGAGGCACCAGACGGCCGGTCGGAACCGTCACCTGGAACACCTTGCGGTTCACCTTGCCTTTCAGCTCGATCAGGCTGACGCCGGTGACCAGCTGGCCGTTGCCGGCGGTGACGATGTTCTGGACGTTGCAGATATCGACATCTTCCTGCTTGGTGCAGGCCTTGAACCAGCCTTGCGGAATCTGCTGTTGCTGCTGTGCCGAAGCAGCGGGAAGCTCAGCGCCCAGAAAGCCGACCACGCCTGCGGCCATAACCGAAAGGCGGTATGCGTTGCTGTTCAGGCTCTTCATATGGTGTACTTCCTCTCAATGATCCCGGAACCGGCCGCTTCGTGCCGCGTGGTCCAGCTACCTGTTGCCGAAATGAGGCAACAGCATGACTTCGGTGCGCGTGTTACACTGCCAGCGATGTCGAATCCAGCCCGTTCTCGGCGATTCTTGGTGCGAAGATGCCGCGCTCAGGTCCTGCGCCAAGGGTCGTCACCGCAGGCCGAACTCTTCTCCCGCAGAGCGATTCAATCCCTGCTTGAAATGCTCTAGGGTGCACAGCGAATCACAAAGCCGCCTGCAAGGAGACGGTCATGGGCCGCGTTCTCGTTTGGCTGATCGCCGCGATCTCGTTTCTGACCGTTTCGCTCCGGCCGGCCGTGTCGGAACCGCGGCATGCCATCGCCATGCAGGGCGAACCGGCGCTACCGGCCGACTATACGCATTTCGACTACGTCAATCCCGATGCGCCGAAGGGCGGCAGCATCACCTATTGCGTCGTCGGCAGCTTCGACAATCTCAACCCGTTCATCCTGAAAAGCCTGCGCACCACAGCGCGCGGCATGATGGACACGATCTACGGCAATCTGGTCTTCGAGCCGCTGATGCAGCGCAATTACGACGAGCCGTTCAGCCTCTACGGGCTGCTCGCCGACAGCGCCGACATGGATCCGGAGCGCAAGAGCATCGAGTTCCACCTCAACCCCAATGCAAAATGGTCGGACGGCCAGCCGGTGACGCCGGAGGATGTGCTGTTCACCTATGACGTCTTCACCGACAAGGGCCGCCCGCCCTACAGCGACCGCATGGCCAAGATCGCCAAGCTCGAAAAGACCGGCGACCACAGCGTGCGCTTCACCTTCAACGACAAGGCCGACCGCGAGTTTCCGCTGATCATCGCGCTGACGCCGATCATCCCGAAGCATGCCTTCGACAAGGAGACGTTCGACAAGACGACGCTGAAGCCGGTGATCGGCAGCGGACCCTATAGGGTGGACAAGGTGCAGCCCGGCCAGCGCATCGTGTTCAAGCGCAATCCCGACTATTGGGGCGAGGGTGTCCCCGCCAAGCGCGGCCTCGACAATTACGATCAGATCATCATCGAATATTTCCTGAACGCCAACGCCAAGACCGAAGCGTTCAAGAAAGGCATCTGCGCCATCGACGACGAGACCGATCCGGTCAAGCGCGAGCGCGACATGGACTTTCCGGCCTTTCGCAAGGGAGAGGTGGTGGCCGAAACCTTCGACACCGGCATCCCGCCGGTGGTGACCGGATTCCTGTTCAACACCAGGCTGCAGAAATTTTCCAACCCGGTGGTGCGGCGTGCGCTGGGCATGCTCTACGACTTCGAATGGGCCAACAAGAACCTGTTCGGCGGCAAATACAACCGCACCATGAGCTACTGGCAGAATTCCGAACTTTCGGCGCTCGGCCATCCGGCCGACGACAGGGAGAAGGCGCTGCTGGCGCCCTACCCCGGCCGCGTTCCGGCCGACGTCATGGACGGCAGCTGGCGGCCGCCGATCACCGACGGCTCGGGCCAGGACCGCAAGGAACTGAAGGCGGCGTTCGACCTGCTGAAGGCCGCGGGCTACAGCGTCAAGGATGGAACCATGCTCGATCCCGAGGGAAAACCCTTCGGATTCGAGATCATGACTTCATCACAAGATGAAGAACGCCTCGCCGCGATCTACCAACGCACGCTGGAGAAGATCGGCATCAACGTCACCATCCGCAGCCTCGATGGCGACCAGATCCAGTCGCGCAAGCAGCGCTTCGATTTCGAGGTGCTGATCGGCTCGAGCGGCTTCAACAACTCACTGTCGCCGGGCATCGAGCAGATCGGGCGCTGGGGCTCTTCCGCCGCCAAGGCTGAAGGCTCGTTCAACCTCGCCGGCGTCTCCGACCCGGCCGTGGACGCTGCGATCGATGCGATGCTGAGGGCGCGCTCGAAGGAAGACTATGTCGCGGCGGTGCGCGTTCTCGATCGGTTGCTGATCTCGGGCAACTACATGGTGCCGATGCAGCACAACGACCAGCAGTGGATCGCCTACTGGAATTATCTGGAACATCCGCAAAAGACGCCCATATTCGGTTATCAACTGCCGACCTGGTGGCGCAAGGCGAACTGAATCCTTCCAGACAGGAGATGAAGATGAGCGACGGGAACTCGATCACGGTCGACGTTGTGTCCGATGTCGTCTGCCCGTGGTGCTTCATCGGCCAGAAGCGGCTCGACAGGGCGATCGCCGCCGTTGGCGACATTGACGTCAATGTGCGCTGGCGGCCGTTCCAGCTCGACCCGACCATCCCGCCCGAAGGCAAGGATCGCCGCGCCTACATGCTGGCCAAGTTCGGCAGCGAGCAGCGCGTCCGTGAGATCCATGCCCGCATCGAGCCGCTGGGCGAGGCCGAAGGGATTCATTTCGCCTTCGACGCCATCAAGGTGGCGCCAAACACGCTCGACGCCCACCGCGTCATCCGCTGGGCAGGTGCTGCCGGCGATGCCGCGCAGAACCGGCTGGTGCGCCGCCTGTTCCAGTTGAATTTCGAGGAAGGCGCCAATATCGGCGACCATGGCGTGCTGGCCGAAGCAGCGCGTGGAGCCGGCATGGACGCCTCCGTCGTCGAAACGCTGCTGCCGACCGACGCCGATGTAGAGGCTGTGCGTACCGAAATCACCACGGCTTCGCGCATGGGCATCACCGGCGTGCCGTGCTTCCTGCTCGAAGGCAAATATGCGGTGATGGGCGCGCAGGACGCCGACACGCTTGCCGATGCCATCCGCCAAGTCGCGGCGGCCAAGGCGCGAGGCGAGTTGGAAACGGCGAGCTAGCTCACTTAGCCGTCACCTTGGCTTTGCTGACGAAGAAGCCATGACCGTTGCTACTGCCGCAGGTAAGCCCCTTGGTCGACGACTGGCAGGAGAACGGCCCCTTCTTCCAGCTGTTCCCGTAAGCCAGCTTGGCGACGTCGCCGCAGCAACCCTGCTCGCCGGGGTTCTTGATCTGCGTCGCCGGTCCCTTCGGCCCAAGAATGACGGTCACGTAGCTCGGCGCGATGCGCGAGCAACTCAGTTCCGGCCCGCCGTCCTGCGGTTGATAGGTGCTGGTGCCGCCCTTCGGCGTGTAGATGCAGCCGATATTGCCCGATGGCGTGTTGAATTCGATCTGGCCTTCGGCGCTCGCCGGAATGGTCTGGCTGCCGGCATGCGCCAGAGGCTGCCAGACGAAAGCCGCGAGCATCGCGACTGAAAATGTTCGTGCATACATGGAAGACCCCCTACGCCAAATGTGTGGATCAGGTTCGATCCGGACGGCTGCATTGTCAAACGCGGTTTGCCATGCATCTGCGGAGGCGCGACCTGCCCACGCCCCAGAACGCTTCGTGCGAGACGAATCGATGCAGGTTCGGCTGCCCGCGAGCCATCACGAGAGTACTTCTGGAGTGGTCGGGGATAGCCCGATTTGGGGACCTGCCAGTCAGTCCTTCGTAGGAAAATCGGCCGCTCGGCAAGGCGAAAAGGTTCACAAAATCGTGTGAGACGCTTCCCTTAGGGAAGGTAGGAACGAACGCCGCCATAGCTGCTCAACCTGTTGGAATAAATACCAATAATCCGTTTTCCGTGTGCCGATTCCGCAGCCCGACCTGTTGCTCCATGGCAACGTTGCGTGCGCGTGTTCACAGAGGCCGGGAGAAAATTAATAGAAAATGATCAATTGGTGTTACTATCCGTAACAAAACTAGAAAAGGTTTGGGCGGGATCGTGATTCGGGTCGGCAGACCGCAACGTACAGTACCGGCAGAACTAGCTAGCGAGGCCGCGAGGCCATCGCCCCTGACGCCGGTGTCGTCGATGCGCAGCTTCTGGGGGCTGATGCGGGCCTACTGGTTCTCCGACCGCTGGAAGGAAGCCTGGACACTCACCCTCGTCATCGCATTGCTCACGGCGCTGTCCAGCAAATCGGGCGTGTGGTTCGCCGAAGCATCGGGTGAACTGGTCAATTCGATCGCTTTTTTCCACGATGCCGCAAATACCACACCACTGAAGTCGCTGCTGACCAACGCCGGCATCCTGGTCTTGTTGGTCATCCTCAAGGACGCGGGCTTCACCGGCATCCGCAGCCTCGTTTCGGCGACGTTGCATCGTAAATGGCGCGGCTGGCTGGATAGCCGCTTCAACGAAGCGCTGCTCGACACCAATCACACGCATTTCCACGCCCAGCATGGTTCGTCCGGCAACGCTGCTCCCGACAACATCGACCAGCGCATCCAGGAATCGATCAAGGACATGACCGGCGGCGCCATCGGCCTCGCCATGGGCGTCCTGGCTGTTGCGACATCACTCTACTTCGTCGGCCAGAAGCTGCTGGAGACCTCGGTGGAAGTGAGAGGACTGGAATTCCTCGGCAGCTACGGCAGCGCGGTTCTGGCTTTCCTGGCCGTCGCCACCTATGTGCCGCTGAACACCTGGATCGCGGTCAAACTGGGCAGACTGCTGGAACGCCTCAACGTCAGGATGCAGCAGTCCGAGGGCAGCTATCGCGGCGAACTGACCACTTTCCTGCGCCGCAGTTTCCACGTCGCCGCCTCGCAGGGCGAGAATGTGCAGAAGTCGATGCACAGCCGGCTCTATGTCGATATCGACCGCACCTGGGCGCGACTGAACATCGTCAACACCAGCTACAATTCGTTCGAGCTGATCTACAATTTCATTGGTGCCCGCATCGTTGCTTACGGGCCGGGCCTTGTTCCGTTCATCCACAACGGCTTCGATCTCAAGGGCTACATTACCGGCTCCGAAATGGTCAATTCGCTGATCAGCCAATGTTCGTGGTTCATCCATGTCATGCCGAATATCGCGACATTGCGGGCCAACAGCCAGCGTGTGACCGAACTGGCGAACGCCATCGAGAACGTCCAGCATCCACAGGAGTTCTACAGCCAGACCGGCCGTTCCGACTTCCGCTACGATCGCCAGAACCCGGTTTTCGGCCTGACCATCCAGAAGCTCGAACTGGCGCATCAGGGTGAGGACGCGACGCCATTCCTGAGCGCGGCGAACCTGCGCTTCAGGCGTGGCGAATGGACGTTCCTCAAAGGCGAATCGGGGTGCGGCAAGACCTCGCTGATCAAGGCGATCAACGGCCTGTGGCCCTATGGCCGCGGCACCATCGTCTTCCCGGAAGGCATCAGGATTTTCTATGCCGCCCAGGAGGTCAAGCTGCAGCAGGTCACGCTGAAGCAGCTGGTCTGCCTGCCCGGCTCCGAGCACGATCATGGCGAAGCGCAGGTCGCAGCGGCCTTGCACAAGGCCGGCCTTGGCGACTTCATCGAGCACATGGCGGATGAAAGCCGCGAGGGAAAGAACTGGGACCAGGTTCTTTCAGGTGGCCAGAAGCAGAAGCTGGTGGTTGCCCGCATCATCCTGCAGCAGCCTGGGCTGCTGTTCCTCGACGAGGCAACCGGCGCGCTCGATCCCGAAGGCAAGATCGCTTTCCACCAGGCGATCAAGGACAATTGCCCCGATGTCACGGTGATCAGCGTCATGCACGAGGCCACGCCGCCTCGCTCGCTGTCCGGCGCCGAGTTCTACCACAGCGTGGTCGCGATCTCGGATGGCGTCGCCACCAAGAAGCCGCTGGCTCCGAGCCTGCCGCGCGAGCTCACCACCATCCTCGCACAGCCAAGGCCGGTCCCAAGGCCGATTGAGGACAAATGGCTGCGCTTCCCGCGCCGGCTGAAGCAGAAATAACTCCAGCCCTCCTTGCCTGTCGATTGCATCAGCCGCGCTGACGCCACCTCGTGCGGCGATCACAGTCTCGCGATCCCGCCTCTCCGGTGTCGCTTTTGCCCGTCGTTGCGATTGACTCGGCAGGACGCGCTCCTATGTTGCCGCCGGCTCGCAGAATTCCAACCCGAACCCGCGAGCAGAAAGGTCACCGCGCCATGCCTGGCGACAGTAGTCGAACGCAACCGCCGTCCGCCTAGACGTGACCTTGACGGTTCACGTCCTGCCGGACGGCAAGGAGTGAACCAATGAACGAACTTTCCCCTGTAGCGGGCGACGAGGCCGTCGCCATCGCCCGTATCCTTTGCCAAGTGCCCTTCGAGCGGTTGGTCGAGATCTTCGACCAGCCGGAACTCGACGGCGCATCCGAGCTTGTCGAGGCGCTGCCGCGCGCCAAGGCCGGCAAGCTGCTGACTGGGATGTCGGTCGACCGTGCCGCCGACATTCTGCGCGAGCTGGAGGAGCCGGCCCGTTCCGAACTGCTTGTCGAACTCGCGCCGCCGCTGCGCGCTACGCTGCTTGCCATTCTGGGCTATCCCGAAGGCAGCGCCGCATCCCTGATGACGACGGAGTTCGTCAGCGTGCCCTCGGACTGGACCGTGGGCCGCACGCTGGACTACATCCGCAAGGTCGAGCGGACGCGCGAGACCATCTACGCGATCTACATCGTCGATCCCGAGACGCATGTCCTGGTGCGCTCGACCGGCCTGCGCCGGCTGATCACCGGCGATCCGGACGATCTGGTGATGGATGTCGCACTGGATCGCGCGCCGGTGACGGTCTCGCCGCTCACCGACAGCGAGAAGGTGGCGCAACTGATCTCCAAATACGACCTGCTCGCCGTCCCCGTCATTGACCACGGCAAGATCCTCGGCATCGTCACCATCGACGACATCATCGACACGATGATCGAGGAGACGACCGAGGACGTGCATCGCTTCGGCGGCATGGAGGCGCTCGACGAGCCCTACATGAAGATGAGCTTTCTCGCCATGATCCAGAAGCGCGCCGGCTGGCTTTGCGCGCTGTTCATCAGCGAGATGCTGACCGCCAATGCGATGCAGAGCTATGAAGGCGAGCTGGAAAAGGCGATCGTGCTCACCTTGTTCATCCCGCTGATCATGAGTTCCGGGGGCAATTCCGGCTCGCAGGCGACCTCGCTGGTCATCCACGCGCTGGCGCTGCGCGAGATCGGCCTTGGCGACTGGTGGCGGGTCGCCTTGCGCGAACTGCCGACCGGCCTGGTGCTCGGATCGATCCTCGGCGTCGTCGGCGTCTGCCGCATCACGCTGTGGCAGTATTTCGGCTTCTACGACTACGGCCCGCACTGGGAGCTGATCGCGGCGACCGTCGGCGCGGCACTGGTCGGCATCGTCACCTTCGGCTCGCTGTCGGGATCGATGTTGCCGTTCGCGCTGAAACGCTTCGGCTTCGATCCCGCCAGCGCGTCGGCACCGTTCGTCGCCACGCTGGTCGACGTCACCGGGCTGGTGATCTATTTCTCGGTGGCGCTGGTCATCCTGCACGGCACGCTGCTGTAGCAACGCCAAAGCACACTCATCGCGGCAACCTTTTTGTCGCGATGAGCTCTTGTCGCGAAATGCGTCAATCGACGCGCTGACCGTCCTTCACGCGGTAGGTCGGCTTGTACATGGTGACCAGTTCTTCCGCCGCCGTCGGATGCACGGCCATGGTGCGGTCGAAGTCGTCCTTGGTCAGCCCGGCCTTCAGCGGAATGCCGAGAAGCTGCGCCATTTCGCCGGCGTCCGGCCCGAGGATGTGGGCGCCGAGCACTCTCTTCGAAGCGCCGTCGACCACCAGCTTCATCAGCATCTTCTCGTCGCGGCCGGATAGCGTGTGGCGCATCGGGCGGAATGAGGCGCGGTAGATTTCGATGTCGGAGAAGCGCTTGACCGCCTCGTCTTCCGCCAGGCCGACGGTGCCGATCTCGGGCTGCGAGAACACCGCCGTCGGGATTGTTTCGTGGTCGGGCGCGGTCGGATTGCCCTTGAAGGCGGTCTCGATGAAACACATCGCCTCGTGGATCGCCACCGGCGTCAATTGCACGCGGTTGGTGACGTCGCCGATCGCCCAGATGTTGTCGATGTTGGTGCGGGAGTATTGGTCGACAACGATGGCGCCGGTCTTGCCGAGCTCGATGCCGACGCCTTCCAGCCCCATATTCTCGGTGTTGGGGATGCGGCCGATGGCGAGCATGACCTGGTCGACAGTCAGCACCTTGCCGCCGGTGACTAAGGCGTCGAGCCTGCCGTCCGGCCGCTTGCGGACCCATTCCGACACGGCGTGGCAGAGGATATTTATCCCCTTCTTTTCCATGGTTTCGTGCAGCGTGCGCCGCAGGTCCATGTCGAAGCGCGAGAGGATCTCCTTGCCGCGATAGACCAGCGTGGTGTCGACGCCGAGCCCATGGAAGATGTTGGCGAATTCGACGGCGATATAGCCGCCACCCTCGATCATGATTGCCTTCGGCAATTTCTTGAGGTCGAAGGCCTCGTTGGAAAAGATGCAATGTTCGTGGCCGACGAGCGCCGGATGCGGCGCCGGGCGGCCGCCCGTGGCGATCAGGATCTGTTCGGCGGTGATGGTGCGATCCTCGCCTAGAAGGTGCACCACATGCGGGTCGACCAGCATGGCGCGCGAATGGAAGGTCTCGCCGCCGGCGCCTTTCACATTCTTCTCGTAGATGGCTTCGAGCCGGGCGATCTCACGATCCTTGTTGGCGACCAGCGTCGGCCAGTCGAAGCTGGCCTCGGGCACCGTCCAGCCATAGCCGGCGGCGTCAGCAAAATGCTCGGGGAATTGCGAGGCATAGACGTAGAGCTTCTTCGGCACGCAGCCGCGAATGACGCAGGTGCCGCCATAGCGGTATTCCTCGGCGATGCCGACGCGCTTGCCGAGCGCGGCCGCGACGCGCGCCGCCCTCACCCCGCCGGAGCCGCCGCCGATGACGAAAAGATCGTAGTCGTAACCGGCCATAGACTGTTCCTTGCCTTCAAAATGCTTGAGACAGGTAGGCTGCCAACAGCCAAAAGAAAAGCCCGGATAAACCGGGCTTTTTGGTCCAGCGGCGCTCAGGCCATTGGAAAAGCGGGATCAGTTCTGCGTGTTGTCGGCGGGCCCGTCGCCACCAGCCGGGGCAGCGCCGTCGGCGGGGGCCGTGGCGTCAGCGGGCGCTGCCGGCGCATTGGCCTTCGCCGCCGCGGCCAGCGTTTCGCCGACCTGCTGGGCGAGATCGCGGGCAAGGCCGTTCTGCCAGATGTCGGCGGCCTTCACCAGGTCACGCGTCACGGTCGGGCCGCTGTCGAGCAGCTTCTTGCCGGAATCGGAGCTGTAGAAGGCGGCGATGTCGTTGAGTTCCTTCTCGGAGAAGACCTTGGCATAGGCAAGGGCTGCTTCCTTCTCGAGGTCGGCGCGGCGCGAGGCCAATGCCATCGCCTTGTCAGTGATGGTCTTGCCGATCAGTTCCTGCATGTCCGGGTTCTTCTGGATCAACTGCTGTTCCAAAGCGGCGGCAGCCTGCGGCAGGATGTTGTCGAACGGGTCGGTCGCGTGGATCGCGGCGACGGCGGCGCGCGCTGCCTTCAGGTGCGATTCGGTCACGTCCTGCGCGAAGACAGGCGAAGAAAACGCGAAGACGGCCGAAGCCACCAGAATGGCCGAAAGGCTGCGAACCCGGTTATGCAACATCATGGTCGGTAGAACTCCCTGGTTTTCGGGCGGCATGGACGGTTTGGATGCCGTCGCCGCCGGCGATGATGGCCGCTGACGCCAGCCCGATGAAAAGACCGTGCTCGACGACGCCCGGTATGGCGTGGAGAGCATTCGAAAGCGCTCTTGTATCCGGAATGCGGCCAAAAGATGCATCGAGGATAAAATGGCCGCCGTCTGTAACAAAAGGCTGGCCCCCCGTCATCCTCAATGTAATCGGACCGGAAAGACCGAGACTTTTGGCCGCTGAGCCGACCGCGATTTCGGTCGCCCGCAGGCCGAATTGATTGACCTCGATCGGCAGTGGGAAACGGCCGAGGGTCTCGACCATTTTCGAACGGTCGGCAATGACGATCATGCGCCCGGATGCCGCCGCTACGATCTTCTCGCGCAGCAGCGCGCCGCCGCCGCCCTTGATCAGGGTCAGTGCGGAGTCGACTTCGTCGGCGCCGTCGACGGTAAGGTCGAGTTCAGGCGTTTCCTCGAGCGTCGACAGCGGCACGCCGAGTTCACGGCAGAGCGCCGCGGTGCGCTCCGACGTCGGCACGCCGACGATGGTGAGGCCGGTGGCGACCTTTTCGGCAAGCAGCCGCACGAACTCCTCGGCGGTCGAGCCGGTGCCGATGCCAAGCCGCATGCCTTCGCTGACATGGGCAAGGGCTGCCCGCGCGGCCTCGACCTTCAGTTGCCTCGCATCCATGCCCATGTCTTGTGCGGTCCCATGTCTCGTCCGGTTTCGCTGGTTCGCGCGCTCCTAGCATTTTTGCCCGCCCGGTCAAAGGCCGCGCCTCTCTCGATCGGTCTTCGGCTGTGGATTGGCCGAGCCGGCTTGCCCTATCGGAGCGCAGGCGTTATCGCCCCAGGCGACGCAATCGCCACAGGACAGGCCATGACCAGACCGATCATCGTGTTCGACCTCGACGGGACGCTGGTCGACACGGCGCCGGACCTGCTCGACAGCCTCAACCACAGTCTCGCCGCCAGCGAACTGGCCGCCGTCGACGAAGCCGGCTTCAAGCGCTACGTCGGCCATGGCGGCCGGGTGATGATCGAACGCGCCCACGCCGCGCAGCGGAAATCGCTGGCAGAGGAAGAGCACGACCGGTTGCTAAAACTGTTCCTCGACCACTACACCGACAACATTCCCGGCAAGTCGCGCCCCTACCCCGGCGTCGTCGAGGCGATCGCCCGGTTCGAGAAGGCCGGCTATCTGCTTGCCGTCTGCACCAACAAATACGAGGCGAATTCGGTGGCGCTAATCGAGGCGCTCGGTCTGGCGAAGCATTTCGCGGCGATCGCCGGCCAGGACACGTTCGCCTTCCGCAAGCCCGACCCGCGCCATCTCGTCGAGACCATCAAGCTGGCCGGCGGCGACCCGCATCGGGCGCTGATGGTCGGTGATTCGCAAACCGACATCGACACCGCCAAGGCCGCCGGCATTCCAGTGGTGGCGGTCGATTTCGGCTACACCGAACGCCATGTACGCGAATTCGAACCGTCGGCAGTGATCTCGCATTTCGACGCACTGACGCTCGATCTGGCGGAACGGCTGATCGCCGCGG
This sequence comes from Mesorhizobium sp. LjNodule214, assembly GCF_964252735.1. NCBI lineage: Bacteria > Pseudomonadati > Pseudomonadota > Alphaproteobacteria > Hyphomicrobiales > Phyllobacteriaceae > Mesorhizobium > Mesorhizobium sp. LjNodule214. The sequence continues at coordinate 1,137,440 of NZ_CAXUPE020000003.1, read as the reverse complement.
CTGGCGACTGAGCGACGAAGGCTACCAAGCTCAGGCGCCTACCCGACCTTGCCCTGTTTCAGTCCTTATTGGAATGGTGGCACATCGCCTTGACTTCACAAGGCAGCCTCCCTTATATCGCGGCTCGCTTGGCCTTCGGGCAACGAGCGGGCGATTAGCTCAGCGGGAGAGCACACCCTTCACACGGGTGGGGTCGCAGGTTCAATCCCTGCATCGCCCACCATTCTACCCGCGCTGATCTGTTTTCCTTATCTCCGCTCCAGCCATTCTTCAGCCGGCGCTTTGCCCCGCCTCACGCCAGATCAACCTCCACCCAAAGCCCGCCCTCGCCCCGGGCCGCATCCCGCGGCGCATGTCGCACCGCACGGATCGATCCGGAGGGCGCGGCAAAGGCCGGTTTGCCGTTCTTGTCGCCCAGCCACTTGTCGTCGGCGCGGATCACGCGGCCGTTGGTCTTGGCGGCAAGCGCGGTCAGGATGGCGTCGTAGGGCATTTCGTGCCAGCGGACCTTCTTGGCGTCATCCTTGTTGGTCGGGATGAAGGCCGAAAGATCGGTGCTGGTCAAAAGGTCGATGCCCTGTTTTTGCGGCATGGCGTTCTGGCTGCCATGATGGGCGACCTTCAGATAGACCGTGCGCGCCATAAGATCGGCGGTCGTCACCGTCGTCTGTTCCAGTTGCCATTTCAAATCCTTCCAGCTCAGCCAGTTGCCGATCTGCGCATCGCCCGGGAACAGGAACACGTTGTTGCTGTCGGTGAACTCGAACGCCAGCACCAGGCTGGTATTGTTGACGCCGCGATCGAGTTGCAAGGCAAGGTCGGCGGCAATCCCCATCCAGTCGGCATCGATGCGGCGCCATGCCTGGTCGGGGTCCTCCGTTGGCGCCGGATGGGAGACCGGCCCCGCATAGTGCTCGCGCACAAAGGCGCCGATATCGATCCTGGGATCACTGCCCTTGTCGCCATTCAGCGCCGCCGACAATTCCGTTCCGACGTGGCGCTCGAAAGGGCTGAGCTCATCGATATAGTTTGCATCGCCGGCTCCGTCGTTCATCTTCAGCCCCGCGGCAAGCGCCCGCGTGAACGGACCGCCGCTGGCAAGCGGAAACATTTCGCCCGCCTTCTCCTCGAGCCGAAGTGCTGCCTTGTCGCGAGGCGGACCAAGCACGTAGATGCGCAGATTGGGCAAGACCTTGATCGAGAGCGGCGGCTTGCCTGGTTCGAGATAGGTTGGCTTGGTCTTCGAAAGGCTGGCCGCGGCGTCTCGCGCCGCGCGCACTTTTTCGCCGGCGGCCCCGAACTGGAAGCCGAGCACCGACTGCAACCCGTCACGAATGCCTGCCAGATGGGCGGTCGGCTCCTGCGCGGCATCGAGCCTCTGGCTCACACCTTGCAGCGCCGTCAGGGCCGAGCCCTTGAACTTGTCGAGTTCGACGGCCTGCTGGTCGGCCGGGTTTTCCGTCCATGCCATCCACACCTCTTTGACATCAAAGCCCGCGAACAGGTCCTTCGAGGTCAGGAAGCCCGAAACATGGTCCCAATGCTCATGGGTGACGACGAGGACGTCGATCTTGCCGCCGTCCGTCGCCTTCTTGATGTCAGCGACGATGTCCGCCACCAGCGCCGGGCCACCCTTGATCGACACATGAACGCCGCAGTCGATCAGCATGCGGAACAACGAGCCGTCGGGCGTTGGAAGGCTCAGCAGGTGGCAGTCGCCGATGCCCTGGCAATAGTGCCGGACCGTCACGGCAGGCTTTGCCGCCTTTGCCACTGCCGCACCCGCCGCTTCTTGCGGCCTGTTTCTTGTTGCCGGCCTCCTAGACATGGTCGTCATCTCCATCGCTGGCATGCAGGAGGGCGAAGGGCTCGGAAACCTCGTTGCCGAAATACAGCGCCCGCAGCGGCGACAGGTAGTTCGCGGTCGCGGTCTCGGCCTGGCGCTTGCGCCGTTCGAGACTGCCGGTGTTCTTGATGATCGAATAGCGGATGCGTTCCTTGCCCTCACGCGGGTCGATGATGAGCGTCGCTCCGCCGCGGAACCAGATGAAGCCGTCGCCCGCCTTCACGCCGTTCGGCATGGGCTTGCCTTCGAAATCGATCGGAATGCGTTGCTGAATGACGGCGATGACCTCGGTGCGGAACGAGCCGTCGGACTCGACGCGACGGGTCGGACGCACGCTGAGGATGCTGAAGGTGGTCTCGCCCTTTTTTGCCTTGGCCAAAAGGGTGCCGTCGTCGCGATAGCGCGGCAGGTCGGGCAGAAGTCCGAACTCCTTGTGAAGGGCCGGATGGGCGGCAAAGGTTCGGTGCATCGCCTGCCACATCGCATAGCGGTTCTTCTCATTGAGGGCGAAGATATCGGAGCGATCGAGCTTCTGGTTCCAGCCGAGGTCGATTTCGTCCAGCAGCCCTTTCAGCCAGGGAGGTGACGGATCGTCGGGCTCGCTCCAGGCAAGCGTCTCTTCCGAGATGGTGCGCACGTCGCGTGGCAGAAGCTTCCATCGGCGGAAGGATTCGATGAAGGCCAGGCGATAGTGGAGCGGATCGTCGGGGAAGGCATCGATGTCGGCCGTGATCAGGGCACGCAGATATTCGCCAAAGGTGATGTCGACGGCGGGGCAGTAATCGAGCGCGCGAATGCACATGGTCAGCATCTGCTGGGCGATCTTGGCGGTCTCGTCGGTGAGGCGCTCGACCAGGCTGGGATGCAAGGTGCCGGCCGGCAGCACGCCGGTGCCGCCGGTCGCCAACTGGATCAGGTCGTCGGTGCGGCGGTCGGCGATCGCCAGGAACGCCTGGTAGACGGCAAAGACTAGGATCGAGCCCCGGTCGTGCGGCTCGAAGGTCTTGGTGTAGTCGAGCGCGGCCATGCCGGGGCCGCCATAGTCGCGCAGCGGTCCGGCGCGGCCGCTGCCCTCGCCGAACTGCGCGGCGATGCCGGACAGCAGCGTGGCCACGGACACATCGCCCTTCGCCTTGGCAATCGCAAAGCTGACCAATTCCTTGAGGGTGAAATGCTGGAACAGCGCCACGATATCGGCAAAGGCCTCATGGAAGGCCGGCACGTCCGGGTTGGATGCTTCTTCGAAAAGACGGTGCAACCCGTCGAGCAGAGCATGCGACATCTCATGCGCGACAATGTCGCTCGACAGGCAGGAAAACACCGTCGTGCCCGGCGTGGTCACGTCGCCTTCCTTGCTCTCGGCCGGGAAATAGCCGAACAGCAACGCCTTCTTGTCGGGGCTGTAGTAGGCGTTTGCGGTGCGCAGCGCGTGCGGATAGATGCGCAGGCGCGGAACTTCATGCGCCTTCATGGCCATGCTGCCACGGCTGCCGACCTTGCCGGTATAGTGCGGGGCCCAGAGCGCGCGGCGGCCCAGAGCGCGCTCGAAATGCCCGATCGTGGTCATGGCCACGGCATAAACCATCTGCTGGTGGAACTGCGGATTGCCTTCCGAGGGCGGCAGGCCGTCCTGGGCGAGCAGGATCTTGTCGTTGAGGTCGACTGGGTCGTAGACGCGGTTGGATGCCGGATCGACGTCGATGACCTCGAGATATTCGCCGACTGGACCGCGCAGCAACGGCTTGGCCGTCGACGGCTCGTCGTCCCAGGGAACGGAAAGGGTCGCCTGGAAGACGGATATTGAATCCAGCTGCTTGGCGATGGAAGGATCGAGCGCGTAGATGCGCAGGCGGCGCTTGGGCGGCGGCAGCGCGCGCGGCTTGCGCTTGATCTGGGCCGCCGGTTTCGTCGCCGCCGGCGCAGGAGGTCTGGCGCCAGGCCGTCCCAGCGCGCCTTCGAGAAAGGTCCGCAGCGGCCCGGACGGTTTGCCGTCGTCGAGCGCGGCTTCCAGGTAGCGGTTGCGCGCGGCGGCCGAGATCTTGCTGGGGTCGACATCCGGATCGGCGATCGCCTGGTCGACCGACGCGACGCGCTGCGCCATCTGGGTCAGTTCCAGCGCCAGCATTTTTCGGTGCATGATGTCGGTGGGCGACATCGCCGCCACGGAGTTGCCGCCCCCGGTGATGAAATCCAGCCAGGCCCAGGAATATTCCGCCGGAGGCAACCTGCGGAGTTTGTTCTCGGCCGGCGGCATGACCGAGAGCGCGGCATCCGCCCGGACCACGCCCTGGCCGATCTTTTTAAGTGTCTCCGCCGCCCCCATCTTGGCCGTGGTCTTCGACGCCGCGGAAAACAGCGCGAAGCGGACCGCCTCGATGCGCATCCAGGCTTGCGAGTATTTCTTCACGACGTTCCAGTGCTCGGCCAGCCAGAGCGCCGCGGCGGCGGCGATCTGTGGCGTCGCCGCCGATGTGCCGCTGCCATCCATGTCGACGATCTTGGCGCAGTCGATCTCAGCCCACGGCACGTTCGGCGTGTACGCGCCGAGCGCGGTCTTCATCTTCGATTGCGGCCCGTAGTTGCCCTGCATCGTGCCGAAGCTCAGGCCGGAATAGGCGCGGCCATCGGCCATCACGCCGCAGGCCGCCAGAACGCGATTGTAGCGGGCCGGAAAGACGATGCTCCGCGGCGTGATCGTAAAGTTGTTGCCGGCGGCGGTGACCATCACGACGCCGTTGTCATAGGCAAGATTGACCGCATCGACCAGCGCTTGCGAGGTGAGGCCGCCCATACTCATCGACAGCACCTGCGCGCCTTTCGCGCGGGCATAGTCGATGCCTTGCACCATCGTGCCGGTGGTGAGCCGCACCACCCAGTCGGCGATGCGCACCGGGATGATGTTTGCCTGGGGGGCGGCGCCGACGAAATCCTTGAAGCCCGGCCAATTCGGCGAGGTGCCGTCGAGCTTGTTGCCGGCGAGCAGGCTGAGCGTGCCGGTGCCGTGGCCGCGATTGCTGGCGAGACCCCCTGCCGGGGCATGATCGGTGGCGTCGTTCGGGCCGGCGCCGTCATTGACGAAATTGCGCTGCTGCGCGGTGAGCAGTCCGGCGGGCAAGGTGCGATGCCCCGGATCGAAGCCGGTATCGAGATGGGCGATGGTGATCTTGGCCTGCTTGGCGCCGACCTTGGTGCGGGCCGTGGCGAACTGGCTGAAGGCCGCTCCGGCATTCCAGGCGACGACGCCCGGCATCGTCGCCTGCCCGCCTGCGGGGTCCTGGTCATCGAAGGTGCAGGCCGGACTGGCGCTCGCCGCCATGCCACGATCGCCATTGGCGTCCCTGTAGTCCCAGTGCTGGACGATGTCGGGCTCCACGGCCAGGATGTCGGGGCTGCCTGTCGCCGCGAAAGCCTGGCCCTGGCCGGCAAGGGCATGGGCATCGTCCCAGGGGTTTTCCGAACCGGCCTTGGCGCTTAGCCTGAGCCAGGTCGCGCCGCGATCGGCACCGGCGCCGAGATTGCCGCCCGAAGCGCCGGGCGGCACGCGCAGGATTGGCTCGACGTCGACCGCCCCGAGGCGCAATGACCGGCTGCCCGCGGCAAAGCCGGTGCCGTCGCCGCGCACCTTGATCAGGAGTCCCGCTGCCGTCGCCATGGCATGCTCCGCTTTCCCAATCGGTTGAAGTAGAAATCGTAGTCTCGACTGTCAGGTGCTGGCAAGTGTGGGTGGAAAAACCGCCAAACAACTTTCGCAGCGACGGCTATGTTCCAGGATCGTTTGTCATTCAAATATTGCCGATTTGCCGGCTGCATGACATTCGCGCCATTCGACAGGTGTCTCTGTGACGGACTTCACAGATCGCCGGCGGCTTCCGCACGAATGTGGCCAGGGGTTCCACTTCGGCCGGCTGCTTCAAGTTTCCCAGACTTCGAAAAGGCAGCCGCTCCAAGGCGGGTTTTTTGAGCACCTAATCATTTGCACGGCTGCCGTCTGCGCGCTCCCGGCCACCTCCCGCCGCGCGTGCAGACGGCCTTCCGTGCTTCGGCTGCGGCCTTACATGAACGCCGGGCTTTGATGATGTGCTCTCTTGCCGTAAACTTCAGTGGTTGGGGTAATTGGAAAATCGATATGGCTTTCGCCAGCGCGAACGACAGGAACGATCTGCCGCGCCTCGCACGGATCGACCCGAGCCAGTTCGACCTGCTGTTCAGCGGCTGCAAGCTGGAACGCTACGCGGCCGGCCAGCACCTGTTCGTCCAGGAAGATGCCGCCGACCGCATCTACGGCGTGATGAGCGGCACGGTGGAGATTTCGATCTACTCGCCCGGCGGGCAGAAGCTGGTGGCCAACATCGAGCTCCAGCGCAGCCTGGTTGGCGAGATCGGCGCGCTTGACGGGCGCCCGCGCACGGCAACCGCCATCTGTCTCACGGCTTGCGAGCTGGTTTCGCTTAGCCGGACTCAACTCTTTGACCGAATTGAGAAAAACCCGTCCCTGGCGCGCGCCATGATCGAGTTGTTGTGCGCGCGGCTGCGCTGGGTCAGCGGCGAGCTTGGGGACCAAGCTTTCTTCGGCATCGAGGCCAGGTTGGCCAAGCGCCTGGTGTTTCTCGCCGGCGTCATGGCCGATGACGCGGGCTGGATTCCGATCTCGCAATCGGAGCTTGGCGAGTTCCTTGGTGCAACGCGCGAGTCGGTCAACAAGACGCTCAACGACTGGCGCAACCGGCAGATCATCGCCATCAAGCGTGGCGGCCTGCGCATAACCGACAGCAAGGCGCTCACCCATATCGCCGAATCGCAGGACGACGACTGAGCGAGTCCGGGCCGAATCAGAGCCGCGATTTCAGGTAGCGCAGCGACGATCGGCTCGGCATGAAGAAGTAGCCCCCGCCCTTCGTGGTGACGAATTGCGGGATTTCCCGAAGGATCGTGACCTTCTCCCAGGACGGGATCGTGAAGTGGCCGCCCTGGTCGCGCGCACCAATCGTCGGATCCTTCTCGCCAACCAGGCCCTGAAAGGAAGTCGACGAAACCCAGGTCTGCTGGATGAATTCGTACTGGCGCTCGATGTCGGCGTTTAGGCACATGAAGAGCAGCCCCTTTTCGGCCTTTCCACTCCTACTGGCCTGCTTCTCATAGGTGCGCCCGACGCGCAGGATGCGGTGGCGCTTGCCGATATTGATCTGCGTCTCGCGGTCCTCACCAAGCGAGTCGCGCGGGTTGGAACGGCGTATGTGGGCACCGAGCGGGCAGCGATGCCCTTGCGGATCCTCGGCGCCGATGGCGAAATTGTTGTCGACTACGCGTCCCGGATGATCGGGATTGCGCACCAGCGAACTGCCGTTCTGCCAGCGGCCGAGCATCTTGGCGGCAACCCACTCCGACGTCATGGACTGATTGCCGGTTTCGTGCGCAACCCGCGCCGCGGCCCTTTTGCAATAGTCGTTGAAAATGTCGACATGCTGCTCGAATTGGCGAACGACCAGGAATGAGCCGTTGCGGCCGAAATCCCGCGGGGGTGGAGGCAGGCCCGGAATCTGCCGACTACGACGCACCTGCGACAGGATACCGCTCCGATCGCGCGAGGCGCTTACCGAGGGCGAGGCCGGATAGAAGCCGTGCTCGTCACGGTAGCCGAACAGGAACTCGCCCGGCGCGACCAGGTGCATGGGCGCGGCGCCCCTGCTGGCGCGCGTCGTGCCCCGCACGATCGGCTGCGAAATCCCATCAGCGAACCCGAAATGCTCATAAGCGGGCATGCGCTCCGACTTGTCGTCATGTTTTGCCGTGTTCGACGATTTCGTGTTCGTGTTGGTCGGGTCCCGCTTTACGGCGAGCGGCAGTTCAGCGACGACCTTCATCCCCGCCCCGGTCGTCTTTCGTTTCACGGCGGCGATCTCGGTCGCCAACCTTTCCGGTTCTTTCGCATAGCAGACGACGACCACGTCCACAGGCTTCTTCAACGACCCCCACTCCCATTCGTCGGGTGCTTCGCGGCCTCGGTCGTCCAGGATGCGCCCACGCTCGGGATTGCCCATGCCATGGCGAAAGGCAATCGGGAATGTGTCTAGCGGATCGTCGTCGACGCCCGCGTCGAGCCCAAATTGCCGCAGACCGCCGGGACCAAAGGCCACCGTCATGGCTCGCGCGGCGGGCTTGCCTTCGCCGAAACTCGTCTGTTCGATGACGAAATCGAGCCAGGCCCGGCGTTTGGACGCCGGCAATTTGTCCGGCACTCGGATCGCAATCATATGCGCATAGCCAAGCGGGCCGAACGGGCCGAAGAAGATGGACTGGATCTCGCCGGTTTCCAGTTGCTGCTCGAGAGGCGCCGGAAAGGCTGAGCTGATATTGGCCAGCAGCGAGGTCGTCTTTTGAACGGTGGTTCTTTCGCTCACCGGACGCGGTAGCGAACCAAACAGGCTCAGCCAGTCGCGCGCCTCGTTGCCGACGGCGGAAGCAATGCCGCGCCTGATCCGGGAATTCATGCGGATGCGCGTGGTGTTGAGATGGGGATAGGCGGAGTACCAGAACAGGGTCGGCACCTGCTGGCGCCGCGCCCAACGCTTGAAGCGATCGCCGTCGCGCGCGCCGTCGAGGAATAGCCAGCGTGTGCGAGGATAGCCCTCGGTGTTGCTCCACACGCCGGTCAGACCGGCGGATGCCTTGGCAATGAAGTCCTCGAGATAGCTTTCCCAGCTGCCGCCGTAGTTGGAGAAGAACATCAGTCTGTTGGAGCCCGGCAGCAGCACCCAGCGGGCGAAATGGATGGTGTTGATGGTGTTGAGAAAGCCTGGCTTGAACACCTTCTGCGCAGCTATCGAGATCAGGTAGAAGGAAAACCTGAGCGCTAGCCTACGCAGGATACCGGCCTTCATCGTCGAGATCGCGGTCAGATGGTTCTGCGCCGCGTGGTCCTCCTTGGCGAGTATCTCGTTCAAGGCAGATATTCCGATCGATGTGCTTTCCGGCCGATCCTTGTCCTCGATGCGCCGCAACGCCAGCAAGCACAAGAACACCAGCAGCGCCGCCGCAGCTAACAGTCCAAGCGCCGACAACAGAAGCGAAGTGACTGCTATGGCTATGGCGGTGAACGAGATTTCGTGGGAACCGAGGTCAATGGACCTGCCGAACACCACACTGTAAGTCATGTACCAGCAAGCAGCCCAGATGACCGCCACTGTCGCAAAAACCGGTGGCACCAGCAGGGTCGTCATGAGGGCACGGCCCCAATGACCCGAAAGCCTTTCAAGCAGGCTTTCGGCAGGCTCGAATGCCCAGCTGAACTTTCCGAGCGACCGGACATGCTGGCGGGCCTCGGCAAGCACCGCAGCAGCGTCACCATTGCCGGCACGCGGCTGCTCGACGATGTCGCGCACGGCGTCGGCGAGCTCTGCTTCGGCCAGGATGCGTCGGACCGAATGTCCGGGCGTGCCCGAAAACACCAGGCCGGCAGCGCTGCCGAATGATGGCGATATCGCGACGTTGTGCTTGCGCAGGAAGTCGTTCAGCGCGCTGCCTTCGGGCAAGCCGCAGAAATCCTTGAAAATCGGCCGCAGCTGGTGGCCAATGGCCTGCGCCAAGGCATCGATGACCTCATCGGCGGTGCCGTCGCCGGAGATTTCGAGAACGAGGGCACCTTTCTCGAGGCCTGACGCCTCATCTGTCTCGCCAGTGCCGGCAACGGCCAGGCTGGTGAAATGAATGGTGCCGGCAATGTCGAGTTCCTCGCCGACTGCCTTCGTGGCCGGATTGCCTAATGTCGCGACCCTTTCGCGTATGGCATCCAGCGAAGTGGCCCGCGTGATCGGGCAGACCACCGTCACCATCGAATGATCGACCGTGCGGCACAGCGCCGGCCGGTCGAAGTCGACCTTGAGGCTTTCCGGATAGGCGCCGACTTGCGTCATCCGCCCTGCCTTGCCGGGCGCCCGGCGCAGCCTGTCCTTCTGGAACAGGGCGCGAATGCTTTCGCCGATCTGAATCCTGGCGATCTCGGCGCCTATGCACAAATGGATGCCGTGGCCGAACACCATGTAATCGCGAAGCGGGCGCGAGGTGTCGAAGTCGTTCGGGTTTTGCACCGCTTCGGGGTCGAACATCGCCGACAGCGTTGCCGGCATCACCACCGTTCCCGCTTTCACGAGCCGCTCGCGCGGCGTGCCCCTGGCGATGGTCGCGTCACGTGAGGTATAGCGCCAGGGACCGACCCAGATCGGCTTGAAGCGCATGGCCTCCATGATCGCCCGGTCAAGCTTGCCGGTATCGTCGTCGGCTAGCGCCGCATCGACCGCCCGCCGTGCGTCTGGCCGGGACAGGATGACATCGAGGCAGTTGCTGCCGGCCAGCACATTGGTCGGGACAAAGCCGGCGATCATGCCGAGTATGATCGAATGGAGGTCGGGTTTCGACAGGCGGCCGTCGTCGAGAAGGGCGACGAGCCTCGGCAGCGGCCGCTCGTCCTTTCCTCCCCTCTCCCTGATCGCGTCGATGGAGTGGTCGATGACCTTGATCAGCCGATCGCCCGCGACCACGGCAAGCTGGCGGGTGGTGGGGCTTGCCGTCGGATCGGAAAAGAACAGCGCGCTCAATGCGATCGCCCAGTCGGCAAATTCGGGCTCGTTGTCGATCTCGAGGCCGAAATAGTCGCGGCAGATGCGCACCGGGACGATCTTCATCAGCCCGGAGATGGCGTCAAAGCCGGGGTTGGCCCGGGTCATGATGTCCTTGGAATGACGTGCGGCGATCGGCCGGACCATGGCCTCGACCTCCGCCGGCGGGAAGGCGCTCAGCACTGACGATTTCATCTGACGGTAGGCAGCGCCGTCCTGCATGCCGAGAATGAAGTTCGATCCCCGCGCCAGCTCGGCCATCTCCGGACCGTAGGGCGTCTCGAACTCGTCGCCGCGCTCAAGGATGTCGCGGACGTCGGCATTCCTGGTCACCAGCAGGAAATTGCCGAAAGCAAGGTTTGGCCAGAAGCGGCGCAGCAGCGCCAGCATCCAGCGCGGATCGCTGAAGAGATAGCCGCCGATGCGAGATGCCAGGCCGCCCTTGGAACGGAGCCGCCCGATGTCGAAGGGCGGCATTTCCGATACTGGACGCTGGCTTTTCTGGGCGGCGAGAATGGCGGCGAAATACTTGATCTTGATCATGCGCGTTCAAGCCCCCCGGCTGTCCACGTCATTGCGATACCGGCTAACCCCATGGCCTAGGTTTGCTTCGGCTGCGCGTATGTTAAGTTCTTCACAGTCACGCTTGTTCTACCACTTGTCAGCAGCGAAATCATTTGCCCGACTTGGCCGCTTCGAAATTGCCGATAAGGAATTCGTTCGCTGCCTTGTCGACGAAAGGTATCCAGCGCACCCGTTGGTAGGAGAAATCCGGGTGCCTTGTCGTGAAAATGGCCAGCTCCCGTCGGGCTTCATCCGTGCGGCCGCTGCGCCCCAAGGCGCCGATCTTGAGGAACCTGGCGTAGAAGTAGCCAGGCGACAGGTTGAGCGAGCGAACCGCGATGGCGATCGCGGCCGGCCAGTCCTCGACGAAACTGTAGGCGACCGCCAGTTCCCCCAGATTGTGGAACCTGTAGAGATCGAAGGGGCTCAATCGCTCGGCGTCGAGAAAAAACGGTATCGCGCCGGCGGCATCGCCGAGCAGCAGGCGGGCGCTGCCCATCGCCGAGCTTGCGAAGGCAAAGCTCGGATTGATATGGATCGCTTCCTCCAGATGTTCGACCGCGGCCCGCGGCTCTCCCCTCATAATGTCGATCGCGCCGAGATGGGCGTGCGGGCGTGCGTCCAGGCTATCCATGAGCAAGGCCTTGCGCGCATATTGCTCGACCTTCTCCAGATCGTCACTGTCGCCGAAACGCAGCCACGCCCGCCAGAAATACCACCATGCGAGCTCATTCAGCACGGCGCTCGAATTCGGGTCTTCCCGATAGGCCTTTTCGAAGAAATCCAGCGCGATTTCAGTGTCGCCGCGGGTGCGCCGGTTCATGTGCCAGCGGCCGCGCCGCACCAATTGCCAGGTCTCCAGGCTTTCCCAGGGCACCTGGAAGGTGCGCGCCTGCTCTGCCCGGTCGACTTCCTTGTCGAGTATGGAGACGATCTCGCTGCCGATCTGGTCGCGCAGGTTGAAGATGTCGACGAGGTTGCGATCGAAGCGCTGCGACCACACCAGGCGCCCGTTCGAGGTGTCTGCAAGCGACGTGTTGAGGCGGATTTGCCCGCCATTGCGTGTCAGCGTCCCGCTGACGATGTAGCGCGCGCCGAGCGCGTTGCCGATCACCCGCGTTCCCAGGCTGTCGTCGCGGAACTGGAAGCTGGAGCTCTTGGCGATCACCGAAAGCCATCTGGTGTTGGAGAGGCCGTAGATGATGTCCTCGGCAATGCCGTCCGCCATGTAGCCGACGTCGTGCTCGCCGCCGTCGCCGGCAAACGGCAGCACCGCGATCGCCGGTGGGCCCTTGGGCGAGAGCATCCGCTGGCCAAGGGGTGACGACATGGCGGCCAGCGGCGCCATGGGCGCGGAGCCGTTGCCGCCGCGGCCGGCAATCAGGACGCGAACCGGCAGCGCGATGTTCTTCAGCATGAATTCGCCAAGATCGGTGAATTCGGCCGTCGTCTTGTCCTTCACGTGGTGCCAGGTGGTCTCGGAGATGGCGAGCCCGTCATGCGGGGCGAGTTCTTGCAGCCTGGCGGCGATGTTGACGTCGTCGCCATAGAGGCGGCCTTCGCGCACGATGACGTCGCCGGTGTTGATGCCGGCACGAAAGGGCATGCGCATGTCTTGCGCTGCCGATGCATTGAGCGCCACGATCCGGCCCTGGAAATCGAAGGCGGCACGCAAGGCTTCGATCGGACTGCCGAATTCGGCCATGACGCTGTCGCCGGCATCGCCGAAGGTGCGGCCACCAAACGCCCCACAGCTATCGGCGATGATGTCGCGCCGTTCCTCGAACGCGGCGACCGCCAACTCGTCGTCGATACCCATCAGCCGTGAAAATCCAACGGCATCGATGGAAATGATTGTCGCCAGCTGACGGGTGTAGTTCCGTTCAGCCATATTGGAGCCCCCCGGTCCCTTCTGGTCCTGTCCAACACAGGCGACTGCCCGCTCTTGGGCACTTCGCCGCGTTGTTGAATGAAGATTCAGACAGGCCGGCGCGCAGATACCGCCCTGTCATGGCAGGAAGTCTAGCAGGGTCACAGCAAAAGCTCCACCACGATCAGCTAATGTATCGCACAGCGCGGCTCCGTCACGGTTGGCTGTCGGTTATCTGAGATCTCGGATAGGGCATTTGCCCTTACGCATTGAAATTCAATGGCATTCATAGATTGCAGCTGCAGCGATTGGGTGCGGTTTCTTATGATCCCGGATCGCAGTTGCAAACAATGGTGGTGCAGCGGTCCGAGCCTGCCCTTGGCGCGCCGGAACAAACCGGCCTGGAAGCGAGTTTCCAACGCATCAGGCCAACATGAAATGAGGGCACTCATGCGCATCGTTCTTCTGGCGACCAGCCTGGCGGTTTTTCTCGTGAGCGGATCGGCTTTCGCGGCCGACGAAAAGCCACTGCCCCCGCCCAATGCCAAGAAGCTGTCGGAGATCATCGCCAAGGTCGAGCAGCGCAACGACTTCCGCTATGTGAAGGAGATCGACTGGGATAGCGGCGTCTATACCGTCACCTACTATACGAGCGACAAGGCGAAAGTCGAAATCTCCTACGATCCGGTGACCGGCGAGACGAAATAGGATCGCCAACGCGCTGCGGACCTATGGCACGGCGCCATATGGCTCTTGCGCCGGCACATCTTTGATGGCTGACTGCGGCTCCGCAGTTGCGGGCACGGGGGTGCATGGCGGTGGTAAAGCACGTATCGAAGCGCGTCCTGATGATGCTCGCCGGCTATCTGGTGGCGGTTCTGGTAGGGCTGTTCGCGGTGGTGGCGATCTACGCCATACTGAGTTCGCTGCCCAACGCGCCTGAATATTTCAGCGTCGTGGGCGTTAGCCCGATCGCGGCAGTGCTGGTGCCGCCGCTCGGCATGTTCATCTATTTCCTGACGATCATATTGACCGGGATGCAGACGCTTGTCTTCGCGCTGATCGCCGAATTCTTCTCGCTGCGCAATGCCCTGCTGCACATGATGTTCGGCGCCATCGCGGCGGTCGCCGGATTCGCCCTGATCTGGCCGGGCGCGTCGGAAAATCCGGAGCGCTGGGCCGATATGGGCATCATCGGCACGGCGGGTGTCGTGGCCGGCCTGGTCTATTGGCTGATTGCCGGGCGCGACGCCGGTTTCCGGCGTCCGCACTTCGAGCGAGCTTGAGCCAGGCCCGAGGGCAGGCTTTATCGAGACAGGCTTCAGCTCGCCGGTGAGCGAACCGCCTCGGTCGCGTCCAGCGCCTGCATCAGCCTTGTGTCGCGGTCGTAGACGTCGCCGAAATATTCGACGTTGCCGGACATGTCGGGCCAGGCGGTGAAATAGGCGACATAGACCGGGATGGTCCGCGTCACATTCTCGGTCGAATGCCCGTGCTTCAGCTTCTCGACGACATAGTCGACCGAGGTGCCGAGCACCGCAGCCGCCATGCCGCGCGGATCCTGCAGCCGGACGCAGCCGTGGCTGAGCGCGCGCATGTCGCGCTCGAAGAACGACTTCTGCGGCGTGTCATGCATGTAGATGGCGTGCTTGTTGGGGAACAGGATCTTCAGCTCGCCGAGCGCATTGGCTTCGCTTGGCAGCTGGCGCACGCTGTAGGGGATGTTGGCGCCGTAGCCACCCCAATTAACCGCCGATGACGGGACGCGCCTGCCGCGCGAATCCGTGACTTCGTAACCGGCGCGATCGAGATAGCCCGGATCGTTGCGCAGCCTTGGCAGCATCTCGTTGACGATGATCGATTGCGGCACGCCCCAGTAGGGATGGAAATCGACCTGCTTGATCTCCTTGTAGAAGAAGGCGGTCTGGTTGGTCGTCCGGCCGATGACCACGCGGGTCTTCAGCTTGACCTCGCCATTGTCGATATAGCTTGCGGTGAAGGCCGGCTGGTTGATGAAGACGCGCGGACTGCCGAGGTCGGAAGGCAGCCAGCGCAGTTCCTCCAGCGCCACCTCCACTTTCCCGATCTTGTCGGCCTTGGACGTGCCGGCGAGCGACGCGACCGTGCGCGGGCCGATGACACCGTCGCCTTTCATGCCGGCCCGCTTCTGCACCGCCTTGATGACCGGCACCAGCTCGGGGTCATAGATCTCGCTCTTGCCGAGTCTGGCCAGCACCTCGCCATAGTCGCCGCCCATCTCGTCGTCGAGATTGCGCGCGATCAACGTCAGCAGCTTCGGCAGTTCAGGACTGGTTTCGCCGGGTTTCAGCAAGAGCTTGGGATCGACGACGATCTCGTTCTCCTCGCTGGCCTGGAGCGCTTCCAACTCGACCCGCAGTGCCTGGTATTCAGGGTTTTGCGGATGCCGCGATTCGAGATAGGTGCGGACTTCCCGCGTATGCGCGAGCGTTTTCAGCACGCCTTCCATGTCGAGCGGCTTCGGCGGAAAATCATAGTAGCCGGTCATGCGGTTGGGGTCGACGCGGCCGCTCTGGGCGTCATGGGCGTAGCGCAGCACGCGTGCCGACAGCGCCATCTCGAAGCGGACGAGTTCTTTCAGGCGCTCGTCGGGAGTGGCAGACGCCGCGGCGGCGGCCGGAACGTCGACCGTATAGTCGGCCGGCGTCAGGCCGTAGCTCGCGGCCTCGCCAAGCACCCGCACCGCATCCTGCGCGCGGCTGTTGGGAGCAGTTCCGCTTACCCAGATGAAATCCGGATTGGCCGAGTAATAGGCGATCAGCGCCTTGGCGATATCCGGTTCGGCATAAAGCTCATAGTCGCTGAGACCGGCGATCGCTTCGGCGAAGGCATTGCCGGTGACGGACGGCACGAATGCGGCGTCCTGCGGTGCCGCGGGCTGCGGTTTCGGCATCAGCGCGGCGAAGTCGACACGCACCAGCCGGTCGGCCTTGTAGGTATAATAGGATGGGCCGCTGATCCTGGTGCCGCCACCGCCACCGGTATCGGGTTTTGGCTTCGGCTTGTATTTGGGTGGCGGCGGGAACTCGCCTTGCGGATTATGGCGAACGCCCCCGCCGAAAAGCATGTCGAACAGGCCCTGCGCGCTGGCTTGCGGCACGACAATGGCCAGCGTTGCCGCGACCGCAAGCGGCATTACGGCGGCTCTGTTTCCGAAGATATTCATGGATCACCCGCTCCGGTTGCAACCGGCTCCCGTTCCGCGCCGCTAGACGATCTTGCCAACCGCATGGCGGATGTAAGGCGCGACTATACCGATTCATACCGATTTCGTTAAGCTTCCATAAATTTCGAGGGGTCTGTTGCAGAACCGTTTCACAAGTTTGTGACGGTCGGAGCGAATTCGTGTCTGCTCCGGCCGGTTGAAACCGGGTTGCGTCAGGCGTTGGCGCCGCCATCGATGGTCAGCGCGGCGCCGGTGACGAATCGGCCCTCGGGCCCCGCCAGCCAGGCGACCATGCCGGCGATCTCCTCGGCCTTGCCGAATCGGGGAGTCGCCATCTTCCGCCGCTGATGCTCGCTCACGGCAGCCGGAGCAATAGCGGCATGGAAGGCAATGGCCGGCGCCGACCCTGCGTGACAAATGCCGGCCATTGTGCTGGAAATCCCGTTGGCCGAAAACGAGCGGTCGGGAAGGACGTGGCGGTGAAAAAAGGATATCGCGAGCTGCTGGACGAGGCCAATGCCGCGATCGAGGTGATGTCGCCGGAGGAAGCGGCCGGGTTGCTCGATGACGAAGGCACCGTCTTCGTCGACCTGCGCGATCCCCGCGAGGTCGAGCGCGACGGCAAGATCCCGGGCGCGAAGCATGTCACGCGCGGCATGCTGGAATTCTGGATCGATCCGGAAAGCCCCTACCACAAGCCGTTCTTCGCCACGGGTAGGAGTTTCGTGTTCTTCTGCGCCGGCGGTTGGCGATCGGCGCTGGCCACCAAGACGGCGCAGGACATGGGGCTTGCGCCGGTCAAGCATATTCTCGGCGGCTACACCGCCTGGAAGGCGGCCGGGCTGCCGGTCGAGCCCGGGCAAAGGAAGAAGTAGAATTTAGTGCAGAGCTACCGGCTCGCGCTCGCCGGCAACGAAGCCGACGGCGCGCTCGACCACGCCCTTGTCGGCGAGGATGCGACGGTGGCCAAGCCCGTCTGCCCAATGAAGCCTGACATGATCGCCGGCGCCGGCATAGCGCCTGGCATGATCGGCGGAGACCTCTCGGTCGTCGGGCGCGTGGATGACCAGCGTCGGCACCGGCGCCTGGGAAAGCTGACGATCGCCGGTGAATTCGCGCAACGGCCGGCCGGATAGTTTTTCGACCCGGTCGGCCATGGCGACCTGCGAACGCGGGCCGACATTGAGCATGCGGCTGAAGTCGTCGAAGATCGCCGGCAGCGAACTCGGCGCCGCGATGAGCACCAGCCGCTCGGCCGCCACCGGCTGGACACCTTTGACGGAACCGGCGACGGCGTTGGCGGCGACGGCGCCGCCGAAGGAATGGCCAACGATCACCGCGAAGGGGCCGAACCATTCGCCGGCAACCCGCGCCGCATCGACCGCGTTGACCATGTTCAGGCGGCGGCCTTGCGACTGGCCGTGGCCCGGCAGGTCGAGCGAGACGACCCTGTAGCCGGCATTGCGATAGCCTTCGATCAACGCGCGCATATATTCGGTGCGTGAGCGCCAGCCATGGATGACAAGCACGGTGCCTTGAGCCGCCCTGCCTGGCTCGGGCCGGAATTCATGCAGCATGACGCAGCCGGTCCTGGTCTTCAGCCGGTGATGGCGCGCCTCGGTCATGAAGGCGGCGGCGCGATCGACGGCGCGGCGCTCGCCGTCGCTGAGAGCCTTGACGTTGGGCGTGCGGCAGAACAATTCGAACGCGGCGCGGCCGCTGAGACGCGGTGCCACATGCTCGGCAGCGCCGAACACCCCCCGGATGACCTTCAATCCAAATGATGCCATAGTGGCGATCCATCCATTCGTTCAAGCATGAACATAATAGTTCAAACATGAACATTAAGCAAGAGCTGCCTTGGGACAACCCGCGTTTTCGCAACTGGGTCGCGGTGGCGCGCGCCTGCCATGTGCTGGAGCGTACGCTGGCGATGAAGCTGGCGCCGCTGGATCTCAAGCCGGCGCAGCTCGACGTGCTGATGAACCTCTATCGCCATCCCGGCATGTCGCAGCACGATCTTGCCCGCAAGCTCCTGGTCGGCCGTTCCAACATCACCATGCTGTTGCCGCAGCTCGAAACGCGCGGCCTGCTGCGCCGCGAAGGCGACGAGAAGGACAAGCGGGTGCTGCGGCTGACGCTGACCAATGAGGGCGAGGCCCTGCTGATGCAGGCGCTGAAGATCCATATGGCGCTGATCGAGAAAGCGATGAGCCAGTCGACGCCGGAGCAGTGCGACTTGATCGGCGAGCAGATGCGCAAGATCTATGAGGTGCTGAAGGACGCGTGACGTGTGTCGGTATTCAGGTGAAGTCGGCCTGCAAACGGCGGTTTCCTGCGCTTCCGGTGCTCACGTGCTTCAAGTACGCTGCGCTCCGTTCTCGGAAACCACCCTTCTCGGCTCGGCCTGACCTGAATCCCAACACACGTCGGTCGGGGCTCACTCACCACATCGTCTTCTTCGCCCGCTCCGGCCATTCCTTGTCGTAGGCCTCGCCGTCGATGTTCTTGCGGCTGGTGATTTCCAGGATCTGGCCGGGTGTCGGCAGCGACTTCGGATCGACATGCCTTGCCGGGTTCCACAGGTCCGAGCGGACGATGGCCCGGGCGCACTGGAAATAGACCGAATCGATATCGATGATGGTGACCGATCGAGCCGGTTTGCCGTCGACGCTGAACGAGGCGCACAGCGCGGCATCGGTGGTGATGTGGGCGCGGCCGTTGACGCGCAACGTCGTGCCGGAACCTGGCACCAGGAACAGCAGGCCGACGCGCGGATCGCGAATGATGTTCTTCAGCGAATCGGCACGGTTGTTGCCGCGCCGGTCCGGCATCATCAGCGTCTTTGGATCATGGATGCGCACGAAACCGGCGAGATCGCCGCGCGGCGAGCAGTCCAGTCCCTCCGGTCCGCTGGTCGCGAGGGACACGAAAGGCGAAGCCGCGATGAAAGCCGCGTATTCGGGGATGACATGGTCGAGTTCCTTGACCATCGAGGCCTCGCCGGGCAGGCCATAGAGGGCTTCGAGCTGTTCGACCGTGGTGATGACGGACATGTTTTTTCGTCTCCGAACCTTTGCCGGCGCTACTCCAGATCGATGACGCCATGACGACAGCGGCATGAAACTAGCGGTCGCGGCTGAGCCCCTTTTCCGCAAGTTCGGCGAGGTAGGCGCTCCAGCGCTCTTCCTTCTCATGACCGAGCGTATGCAGATAGTTCCAGGTGAAGATGCCGGTGTCGTGGAAATCATCGAAGGTGATGCGCACGGCATAATTGCCGACCGGCTCGATCTTGAGGATCGCGACATTGCGCTTGCCGGGCACGGTCACCCGCTGGTCCGGCGAATGGCCCTGCACTTCGGCCGAGGGCGAGGCGACGCGCAGCAATTCCGCCGGCAGCTCGAACGGCCGGTGATCCGGAAAGGTGACGGTGAGCAGCTTGCGGTCTTTCGAGACCCGGAGTTCCTTCGGCGCCGTCATGCTGATCGTTCCTGCGTTACGTCCGCCCTTCCCTACGCTGCTTCGCCACACGCGAAAAGGCCGTTGCAGGCAGCCGACATGCGATGTCGGTCGCGGAATGTTACCAAAGATCAAGACCGGCTATCTTGAATGAAAGGCCGGATCGTATCACATAGCTGTATATAACGACGCCGCTCACGGCCACGGAAACGCTTGAACATGGACATGATCGACCCATTCGGTCGCACGATCAGCTACCTGCGCGTGTCGGTCACCGACCGCTGCGATTTCCGTTGTACCTATTGCATGGCCGAGGACATGACCTTCCTGCCCAAGAAGGATCTGTTGTCGCTGGAAGAGCTCGACCGTCTCTGCACCGTCTTCATCGAAAAGGGCGTGCGGAAGCTGCGCCTGACCGGCGGCGAGCCGCTGGTGCGCAAGAACATCATGCATCTGGTGCGCCAGCTTTCGCGCCACCTCGACAGCGGCGCGCTGGAAGAGCTGACGCTGACCACCAACGGCTCGCAGCTGTCGCGCTTCGCGGCCGAGCTCGCCGATTGCGGGGTCAAGCGCATCAACGTGTCGCTGGATACGCTCGATGCCGACAAGTTCCACCAGATCACCCGCTGGGGCCATCTTGGCAAGGTCATGGAAGGCATCGACGCGGCGCAGGCTGCCGGGCTGAAGGTCAAGCTCAACGCGGTGGCGCTGAAGGACTTCAATGACGCCGAACTGCCCAACATGATGCGCTGGGCGCACGGCCGTGGCATGGACCTGACGGTTATCGAAACCATGCCGATGGGCGAGATCGATGCCGACCGCACCGACCAGTATCTGCCGTTGTCGCTGCTGCGCGCCTCGCTCGAGCGGCAGTTCACGCTGAGTGACATCCCTTACAAGACCGGCGGCCCGGCGCGCTATGTCCATGTCGCCGAGACCGGCGGCAGGCTCGGCTTCATCACGCCGATGACGCATAACTTCTGCGAAAGCTGCAATCGCGTCCGGCTGACCTGCACCGGAACGCTCTATATGTGCCTCGGGCAGGAAGACGCTGCCGACCTGCGCGCACCGCTGCGTGCGTCCGAAGGCAACGAGCTGGTGGCCGACGCCATCGACGAGGCGATCGGCCGCAAGCCGAAGGGCCATGATTTCATCATCGACCGCCGCACCAGTCGTCCCTCGGTATCGCGGCACATGAGCGTGACCGGCGGCTGATTTTCTTGGCGATTTCGTGCAAGGATTGCCTTCCGGTCATCGGTTTCGAGGCCGGTCATCGGTTTCGAGGCAAGACATGCGGCGGCTCTTTTCGATCATGGCGTCTTTGGCGACGATAACAGCAACCGCTGCAGTCGCGGCCTCCTTTACCTACGTCAACGCGCGCTTCGGCACCGTCTGCACCTTTCCCGACGAGATATTCAGCATTCGGGAAGCCGAGCCGGAGAATGGCGACGGGCAGCAATGGAGCTCGCCCGACGGTGCCAGCCTGATCTGTTCGGGCATCCTCAATATCGACGACGACACGCCGAAGGGCTTTGTCGCCGCCGAGAAAGCCAGCAAGGAGCCAGGCTACAAGATCACCTACAGCAAGACCGGCAAGGACTGGGCGGTGTTGTCCGGCATCAAGGGCGAGACAATCTTCTACGAGCGCCGCCTGTTCGGAAAGGACGGCGTGATTCGCACGGTCTGGATCGATTATCCGCCAGCCCTGAAGGCGAAATATGATCCGCTCGTGGGCGCTATTGCGGACAGCCTCAAGGGACCGTGAGCATCTCGGCCACACCGCAAAATTATCAGATCCAAGGCCGCGACCTGATTTACCGGCAGAGCGTTCCGCCCTAGCCTCCGACTCTAGCGGTTTTCACTAGAAGGGGGATTACAACATGCGCAAATTCATTCTTTCGCTTGCCTTGCTCGGCCTTGCTGCTGTCCCGGCGTCGGCGCAGTCGATCGGCGGCACCTATACGGTTGCCGGCACCAATTTCGACGGCTCGGCTTATGGCGGCGAGGCAACCATCACCTTGACCAGCGGGACGACCTGCACCATCCATTGGGAGACGGGCGGCTCGTCCTCGGACGGCATCTGCATGCGCAACGACAATGCCTTTTCCGCCGGCTACGTGATGGGCAAGGAAATCGGCCTCGTCGTCTACAAGGTGGAGAAGGACGGCTCTCTGCACGGCCTGTGGACCATCGCCGGCAAGGACGGCAACGGCACCGAGGTGCTGACGCCAAAGTAAGTTTTGCTGGTCTTTGGGCGGATATGTGGGCCACGGCGCAAAGCCGTGGCCCAGTCCTTTTGACGTTGCTGTTTCGCGGCCGGCTGATACAGGCTGATCCGAAGCACAACGAGTGATGCCCTTGCCTCTTTCGCCAAATCTTCGCGGCGCGCTGTTCATGGTGGTGGCCATGGTCGGCTTCACCCTCAACGACGCGATCACGAAATTCTCCTCGGAATCGATGAACATGGCGCAGGTCATGCTGATCCGGGGCGCCTTCGCTTCTCTGTTCGTCGGCCTGCTTGCCTGGCAGCGCGGCGCGCTGGCCCGGCCGGCCTCGATGCTGCAGCCGATGGTGGCTCTACGCGTCGCCGGCGAGGCCGGCGCCACGGTGTCGTTCCTCCTCGCCCTTGCCCATCTGCCGATCGCCAATGTCTCGGCCGTGCTGCAGGCGCTGCCGCTGGCGGTGACGATGGGGGCGGCACTTGTGTTCAACGAGGGCGTCGGCTGGCGGCGCTGGCTGGCGATTGCCGTCGGTTTTGCCGGCGTGCTGATCATCGTGCGGCCGGGCTTCGAAGGGTTCAGTGTCTATTCGCTGCTGGCGCTGGCGAGCGTTGCCTGCTGCGCGGTGCGCGACCTCGCCACCAAGCGCGTCCCGCAGGCGATCCCGACCTTGCTGGTGTCGACCGCCACGGCGCTGGCCATGACGGTGCTGGGGGCGGCACTGCTTTCGCCGATGGGCGGCTGGACGCCGATGACAGGCAAAGCCACGGTGCTGCTGGCGCTTGCAGCAGTGCTCGTACTTATCGGCTACCAATTCATCATCATGGCGATGCGGTCGGGCGACATCGCCTTCATCGCGCCGTTTCGCTACACCGCCCTGCTCTGGGCGATCTTGCTCGGCCTGGTCGTCTTCGGCGACATCCCCGACCTGCCGATGATCGTCGGCGCGTCGATTATCGTCGGCTCCGGGCTCTATGCGCTCTACCGCGAACGGGTCGTCGGCAAGCGACAAACCGCCGCCGAAAGCGCTGGACCTGACATGGCGCCGGACGGCATATAGATCGTCCCGAGACCCCGCGATTTTCGGGCTGAACAGAAGACGGCGGACCATGGACCGGGACATTGCAGGGATCATTCTGGCCGGCGGCCAATCGCGGCGCATGGGCGGCGGCGACAAGACGCTGCTTGTGCTGGGTGGCCGCAGGCTGCTCGACCATGTCGTCGCCCGTCTTGCTCCGCAGGTGGGACCGATGGCGCTGAGCGCCAATGGCGATCCGATGCGCTTTGCCAGGTTCGGGCTGCCGGTGCTTGCCGATACGGTGGAAGGCTACGCGGGACCGCTTGCCGGGATCCTGACCGGCCTGGAATGGGCGTCCATGGGTTGTAACGGGGTGGTCACCGCCGCCGGCGATACGCCGTTCCTTCCCGAGGACCTGGTCGATAGGTTGACCGCCGCGGCGGCTGACCATCCTGGCGCGATCGCCGTCGCCAGTTCGGGCGGCAAGCGGCATCCGACATTCGCGCTCTGGCCGCTTGGTCTGCACGACGCCCTGCGCCGGTTCCTGGTCGATGAGGACAACCGGCGGGTTTCCGCCTTCATCGAACGGCATGGCTTTGTCGAGGTCGCGTTTCCGATGTGGAATTCCGGCGAACACGAGATTGATCCGTTCTTCAACATCAACACGCCCGATGACCTTGCGGCGGCCGAGCGTCTGTTGCAGAGCATCGAACCATGAGACGCGTCTTCGGCATCACCGGCTGGAAGAATTCCGGCAAGACCACCCTGACCGAAAAGCTGGTCGCCGAACTGGTGCGGCGCAACTGGAGCGTGTCGACGGTGAAGCACGCCCATCATGATTTCGACATCGACAAGGAAGGCGCCGACTCCTTTCGTCACCGCCAGGCCGGCGCGACCGAGGTCGCGGTGGTGTCCGGCCGACGCTGGGCGCTGATGCACGAATTGCGCGGCGAAGACGAGCCGACGCTGGACGCCATCCTGTCGCGGCTAGCGCCCTCCGATATCGTGCTGATCGAAGGCTACAAGCGCGAGGCGCACAAGAAGATTGAAACGCGGCGTCTGGAGGCCAAGGACCGCACCCCGCTTGCGGACAGCGATCCCAACATCGTCGCAATCGCTGCCGACTTCGCGGCCGATGGAGAAGGTCTGCCGGTGTTCGATCTCGACGACGTGAAATCGATAGCCGACTTCGTCGAAGGCATCGCAGGCCTGAAGCGCTGAACGGGCCGGCAAAACATCGTTCAGCCGCCGCCAATCTTGTTTCCTGGTTCTAACCCTGCGTCATCTTTGGCCGGGAATGCAAATCCCCGAGGCCACTGTTTTGCAGTTGCTTTTTTCGGGGAAAGAGTGGGAGTATCGCCGCCAGCGGGCGGTCAAAAGCACCGCCCTCAGAGCCGCATGGAACAGCGGCCGGGACAATATGAGAGGATCATCATGCGTATTGCATTGCGTATCGCGCTCGCCGCATCGGCTGCGCTGCTGACCTTGGGCGTTGCCCAGGCTCAGGAAAAAACCCTGAAGATCGGCACGGAGGGCGCCTATCCGCCATTCAACAACCTGACTTCCGACGGGCAGCTCGTCGGCTTCGACATCGACATCGCCAAGGCTCTCTGCGATGAGATGAAGGTGAAGTGCACCTTCGTCGCCCAGGATTGGGACGGGATCATTCCGGCGCTGCAAGCCGGCAAGTTCGACGCCATCGTCGCCTCGATGTCGATCACGCCGGAACGCGCCGAAAAGGTCGACTTCACCCACAAATACTACAACACGCCACCGGCCATCGTTGCGCCCAAGGACAGCGACCTCAAGGGCGTGACCAAGGAAGATTTGGCCGGCAAGACGATCGGCGTGCAGGCTTCGACCACGCATTTCAACTATTCGACCAAGATCTACACCGACAGCACGGTCAAGCCCTATCCGACCGCGCAGGAATACCAGCTCGATCTCGCCAATGGTCGCCTCGATGCCGCCAATGACGACATCGTCGTGCTGCAGCAGTGGCTGGATTCGCCTGACGGCGCCTGCTGCAAGCTGATCGGTGCGATCAAGCCGGTCGTTGAAATCCACGGTCCGGGCGCCGGCATTGCCGTGCGCAAGGGCGAGACCGACCTGGTCAACCAATTCAATGCCGCGATTGACGCCATTCGCGCCAACGGAAAATACAAGGAAATCAACGACAAGTACTTCAAGTTCGACGTCTACGGCGGCGATTCCTGATCGCGGCCTTCTGATCCAGAGAACGGCGGGTTAGTCCCGCCGTTCTTGCAAGAACAGGCCGGGCACGAGGGGTGCAGCGGCGTGACTCTCCAAAGGCATTTGGGAGAACAGGCGAGCGGATGCTGAGCGTTTGGACGCTTCTGAGTTGGGGACCGGATGGCTGGCTTGACGACATCGTCTCTGGTGCCGCCGTCACCGTTCTTCTGGCGCTGGCAACCCTTCCAATCGGTTTGACGATCGGCTTTTTCATAGCGCTGGGCAAACAGTCCGAGGAGCCCTCGCTGCGCATCGCCGCCAACATCTACACGACGATCTTCCGTGGATTGCCCGAACTGGTGACGCTGTTTCTGTTTTTTTTCGGCGGCCCGCTGATCCTGCAATATCTCATCAGATTGGTAAGGCCCGAGGCGACCATCGACGTTAACGCCTTCGTCGCCGGCATGATCGTGCTTGCCATTATCTTTTCGGCCTATGCCAGCGAGGTATTTCTTTCGGCTTTCCGGGCCATCCCCAAGGGCCAATATGAAGGCGGCTACGCTGTCGGCCTTTCATACGGGCAAACGATGCGCAAAGTGATCTTGCCGCAGTTGGTCCGCATCGCGTTTCCAGGCCTGGAGAATTGCTGGCTGAGCCTGCTCAAGGACACGTCGCTGGTGTCGGTGGTCGGCCTGGCTGAGACTCTGCGTCAAGCCGGCGTGGCCGCACGCGTCACCAAACACACCTTCCTGTTCTTCAGCGTGGCCGCGGTCGTGTTTCTTATCCTGGCGGTCGTTTCATCCTTGGCTACCGGCGCCATACAGCGCTCGCTTAGCCGGCGGGAGGCACGGCGATGAGCATTGTGGCCGACGCCAAGACCGCTGTAGAACGGCCTCCGCCGCGAGCGCGTGGCTGGCCGCGTTCACGCATCATCGGCTATGTGCTGATACTCGTCTGGATTGCCGCCGGCGGCGGCATCGTCGCCTATCTGGCTTGGGCCTGGAACGGCGAGCTCTTTGCCAAGTATGGCCCAAGCTACGTAGAAGGCCTTGGCGTCACGCTTTCGCTGGTCGGCATCTCGATTGTGCTGGGCGCCATCCTGTCGTTTCCGGTCGCCTATGCGCGCATGTCGAAGAACCGGATCCTGTCCGGCCTTGCCTATTGTTATGTGTATTTCTTCCGCGGAACGCCGCTGCTCGTCCAGGCCTTCCTGGTCTATTACGGGGTCGGATCGTTCAAGCCGCAACTCGAAATGGTCGGGCTGTGGGGCTTTTTCCGCGAGGCATTCAACTGCGGCGTCTTTGCCTTTGCCCTGAATACGGCTGCCTATCAGGCCGAAATCCTGCGTGGCGCCATCGAAAGCGTACCGAAGGGCCAGTGGGAGGGTGCTGCTTCGCTCGGCCTGCATAAATTGCAGACGTTGTGGAAGATCATCCTGCCGCAAGCGTTGGTCGTCGCGCTGCGGCCCTATGGCAACGAGCTTATCCTGATGATCAAGGCGTCCGCGATCGTCGCCATCATCACCGTGTACGATCTGATGGGCATGGCAAAGCTTACCTACTCCCGCACCTTCGATATCCAGGCCTATATCTGGGTCGCCGTGGTGTATCTGGTGATTGTCGAGATCTTGCGTCATGGCATCGAATGGATCGAACGCCGGATCACAATCCACCTTAAACGCTGACGCGTTTCCGGATTTAGGCCCAAGGCACTGCCGGTGTCAGCATCTTGACGAATCCGCCGCATGGCCTAGACGTTCCACGGCAAATTCTCGTTTCCGCTGGAAGGTAGGCCTATGGCATCGGTGGCATTTCTCGGTCTTGGCGTCATGGGTTACCCAATGGCCGGGCACCTCAGCAACAAGGGCGGCCACGACGTCACCGTCTACAACCGCACCACGGCGAGGGCCGAGCAATGGGTCGGCCAGCATGGCGGCCGTTTTGCCGCAACGCCGACTGAGGCGGCCGAGGGCAAGGATTTCGTCTTCTCCTGCGTCGGCAATGACGATGATTTGCGTTCGGTGACGACGGGCGCCGACGGCGCCTTCAAGGCGATGAAGAAAGGCGCTGTCTATGTCGACAACACCACCGCGTCGGCCGAGGTCGCGCGCGAACTGGCTGAGAAGGCGGACGCGCTTGGCTTTTCCTTCCTCGATGCGCCGGTCTCCGGCGGTCAGGCCGGCGCCGAAAACGGCGTGCTGACCGTCATGGTCGGCGGTGAACAGCCAGCCTTCGACAGGGCAAAACCCGTCATCGAGGCCTTCGCCCACATGGTCGGGCTGATGGGACCAGCAGGTGCCGGCCAGCTCACCAAGATGATCAACCAGATCACCATCGCCGGGCTGGTGCAGGGCTTGGCCGAGGGCATCCATTTCGGCAAGAAGGCCGGGCTCGATATCGAGAAGGTCATCGAGGTGATCTCCAAGGGCGCCGCAGGCTCATGGCAGATGGAAAACCGCCACAAGACCATGAATGCCGGCAAATATGATTTCGGCTTCGCCGTGGACTGGATGCGCAAGGATCTCGGCATCTGCCTGACCGAGGCCGACCGCAATGGCGCCAAGCTGCCGGTGACGGCGCTTGTCGACCAGTTCTACAAGGATGTGCAGTCGATGGGCGGCAGGCGCTGGGATACGTCTTCGCTGCTGGCGCGCCTGGAGAAATAGGTCTTAGCGGTGGTTGAGCTTTCGCCCCAATCCAGCGCCGATGAAATCGTAGAGCATCTGCGTTCGATCGGCTCGGAGGAGAACCGCCGTGGCATGCTGCGCTATGGCATCAAGATCGACCGAGCGCTCGGCATCCCGCACGGTGCGCAGCGGCAGATTGCCAAGAAAATCAAGCGCAACCATGAACGTGCCTTCGAGCTATGGCAGAGCGGTATCATGGAGGCGCAGTTTATCGCTTCCGTTACGGCCGACCCGAAGCGGTTCCCTGCAGCGGATGCAAGGCATTGGGCGGCGTCTTTTGACTCGTGGGATATCGTCGACGGTGTTTCCGATCTCTTCGTCGACACGGAGTGCTGGAGGGACCTGATCGACGCGTTCGTAGCCGACGAACGGGAGTTCGTTCGACGCACGGCCTTTGCCATGATGGCCTGGTCGGTCGTCCACCGAAAGAAAGAGCCAGAGACGACCTTCCTCGACTTCCTGCAGATCATTGAAGCGCATGCCACCGACGACCGCAATTTCGTGAAGAAGGCCGTGAACTGGGCGCTTCGTTCGATCGGCAAACGATCCATGGCTATGCACGGCGCCGCCCTTGCTGTCGCCGAACGGCTGGCGCGGTCGACCGACAAGACGGCGCGCTGGATCGGCAAGGACG
Source organism: Mesorhizobium sp. LjNodule214 (assembly GCF_964252735.1). Taxonomy (NCBI): domain Bacteria; kingdom Pseudomonadati; phylum Pseudomonadota; class Alphaproteobacteria; order Hyphomicrobiales; family Phyllobacteriaceae; genus Mesorhizobium; species Mesorhizobium sp. LjNodule214. The sequence continues at coordinate 1,109,134 of NZ_CAXUPE020000003.1, read as the reverse complement.
CGGTGAGGGAACTTTCCGATGCCAAGACGCTCGAGCGGCTCGCCGCCAGAAAAGGCTGACGCGGCCAGGATCCGCTTTGTCGAAGTAACGCGAGAAACGCGGGCCGACTTCGAGACTCTGTTCGAGCAGCCCGGCGCGCCGAAATATTGCTGGTGCATGGCGTGGCGCAACCTCTCCAGCCGCGAGCATGTCGACAACGACGAGAAGAAACGAGCAATTATGGCGCTTGTCGAGGTCGGCACGCCGGTCGGCATTCTTGCCCAGGCCGATGGCAGGACCGTCGGCTGGTGCTCGGTCGCGCCACGCCAGACCTATCGCGAGCTGTCGCGCCAGCAGGACGACAGCGAGACCGCGGTCTGGTCGATCGTCTGCTTCTATGTGCCTAGAGCGTTGCGCGGCGGCGGCCTCGCCGGCGCCCTGCTCGACGCGGCGATCGATCATGCCTTCGCCAAGGGCGCCGGCACGATCGAGGCCTATCCGGTCGACCAGGCATCGCCGAGCTACAGTTTCATGGGTTTTCGCGACATGTTCTTGGCGCGCGGATTTCGCGAGACCGGCACGGCCGGATCTCGCAGACATGTGATGCGGCTCGAGCGTTGACGACATTGCGGGCGGCGTCTTTACTTGGAGCCAAAGGAAGCGGCCGATGAGCAACCGTCTCAAACTAGGTGCAGCGCTCGCTGCTCTGTTGTTTGTATCCACTGCTGCCGATGCCTCGGCCGAGACCGCGCACATATTCTGGAAGGACCTGCGTCCGGCGACGCAAGCGATCGCCGAAGACGCCGGCCTGCCGATGATCGCGGCAAAATTGCCCGACCACGGCGAGACGCTGTCCATCAATTTGCAGGACAAGACCGTTCAGCTAGCCGGCTATGCACTTCCGGTCGATCGCGACGGCGACCTCGTCTACCAGTTCCTGCTGGTGCCATGGACGGGCGCCTGCAGCCACATGCCGACGCCGCCGCCGAACCAGATCGTGCTGGTCACGCCAGCCCATCCCTACACGATGTCGGAAGCCTATCGGCCGGTTTCCGTCACCGGCACGCTGCAGCCGGGCATGGAGAAGAGCCAGCTTTTCATCCTCGACGGCGTCTCGGTCATCCAGTCGGGCTACACCGTGCGCAAGGCTGAGGTGGCAAGCGTCGACACCGTGCCGGACACGGTGACGCTGCCGGTCAACTCGCCTTGGAGTTTTCTCAACAAAAAGAAGAAGTAAGTGGAACGAACTCGTGTGATCTTCGAGCGAATGGATCACACAAGGCTTGATGATCAGGCGGCGTTGGCGCCCGATTCCTTATCCAGCACCATGTAGTCGAGCGGGATTTCGGTCGTGTACTTGATCTGCTCCATGGCGAAGGAAGACGACACGTCGCGAATCTCGATCTTGGCGATCAGCCGCTTGTAGAAGGCGTCATAGGCGGCGATGTCGGGCACCACGACGCGAAGCAGATAGTCGACGTCGCCGCTCATGCGGTAGAACTCGACCACTTCCGGGAATTCCTGGATGACCTCGGAAAAACGCCGCAGCCATTCATGGCTGTGCGAATTGGTGCGGATCGACACGAAGACGGTGACGCGCACATTGACCTTCTCGTGATCGAGGATGGCGACGCGCCGCTTGATGACGCCCTCCTCCTCAAGCTTCTGGATGCGCCGCCAGCATGGCGTCGTCGACAGGCCGACTTTCTTGGCGACATCGGCAACCGCGAGGGTCGCGTCCTCCTGCAGGAGGCGAAGGATTTTTCTGTCAAGGCGGTCCATTGGATGCTCCTGATGCATGTCGCCCAAAAGTGCGCAGCGGTTTTGGGATAACGACATGCAGAAAAACAAGAATTCAAAGCGCGTCACGGCTTCCCTTCAGGCGCGACGCGCTTTGGGGAATAGTTTGGCTATATTCCCTTTTATCCGGGGCTTTCACAAGAACGAAATTCTCCCAACTGCCGCAAAAGCGAGTGATTTCTTGCAAGATGACTAAACAAGGCGATAGCGGATTTCCGACCTCAGGAACGGCAGCAAATCCATTTCGAACCATGGATTCTGCTTCAGCCAGCCGGAGTTGCGCCAGGACGGATGCGGCAGCGGCAGCACTTTTGGGCCGCCCGGGGCATCCCATATCGAGCGCCAATCCTTCACCGTTTCGGTCAGCGAAGAACGGCGCGTGGCGCCCATGTGCCAGGATTGCGCGTAGATGCCGATCGTCAGCACCAGTTCGATGCGCGGCATCAGCGCCATCAACGGCACGCGCCATGCCGGCGCGCATTCGCGCCGCGGCGGCAGGTCCGCGCCCTTGGCGTCCTGGCCGGGAAAACAAAAACCCATCGGCACGATGGCGAACTTTTCCGTGTCGTAGAACTCCTCGCTGCTGACGCCGAGCCAGCTGCGCAGCCGGTCGCCGGAGGCGTCGGTAAAGGGCATGCCGGTGATGTGGACCTTGGTGCCCGGCGCCTGGCTGGCAAGCAGGATGCGGGCGGTCGACGACGGCCGCAGCACCGGACGCGGCTCGTGCGACAGCGGCCGGCCGAGCGGGTGCTCGACGCAGATGCGGCAGGCACGGACCCGTGCCGTCAGGCGTTCCAGATCTTCGCTCATCAGGTCCACGACAGAACCCTACGCAGCAGCACTTGGCCGGCTGGAGATCGCCTGATGCCAGCGCAGCACGTTGGCGCATTCGTCCGGCACCTTGATGCGCGCCGGCTTCATGAAATCGATGGCGATCAAGCCGGTGATATCAGCGATCGAGTACGCGTCGCCGGCGGCGAATTCCCGTTGCGCCAATTCGCCGTCGAGCAGTTTGAGGAATTCGATCGCTTTCGGTTTGTTGGCCTCGCCCCATTCGGGGATTTGCGGGATCTCCCATTCCTTCATCGCCGGATGGATGTGGCGAAAGGCCTGTGCTACGCAACTGAGCAGATTGAACTCCATGCGCCTTTGCCACATCTCGACCTTGGCCTTGCCGAGCGCGCCGCGCCCGAACAGAACCGGCTCCGGATGCAGTTCCTCGAAGTAGCGGCAGATGGCGACGGATTCGGTGATGATGGTGCCGTCGTCGAGTTCGAGCACCGGCAGGCGCCGCAGTGGGTTGCGTGAGCTGACCGGCTCTTGTTTGTGCCCAAGCGCGCCCATATCGACGGGCACCAAAGGAACCTCGATCCCTTTCTCGGCGAGGAAAACGCGGACCCGGCGTGGATTGGGCGCGCGCCCGCCGTCGAACAGTTTCATTCCATCCCTCCCGATTGGTCCTGACAAACTATAGGGTTCATGCGCCTGTTGGGTATCACCGGAAGCGGAAAAACTCACGCATGGCGTCGCCGATCGAGGCGAGCGTGCCGTGCTTCCTTTCGACCGGCTCGTGGCCGTGGGTGTCGCGCCAGTCCTGCGGTTCGTCGAAGCTGCCGGCCCAGATTCCGGTCTTGCCGGCGCGGGCGCCGGCCTCCTCGGTCTCGAAACCGCCATAGGCGACCGCCCAGCCGGCCTCGACCTGCGCGCGGTTGAGATCCGTGCTCCCGGCCTTGCAGTCGCCAAGCAGCCGGCCGTAGCGGTCGCGCTGCCAGCCGCTGCAGGAGACAGGCCTGCCGGCGATCAGCCGCACCAGCGACTGGCGCGCAAGCTTGCCGCAGGGATAGTCGGCGCCGTCCTTGTGGCAGGTCTGCTGGTATTCCGGGGCGTCGATGCCACGCATGCGGATGCGCTCGCTGCCGAGCGTGATCGAATCGCCGTCATTGACGATGGCCGCACCCTCGGCCTTGCGCGTCTCGAACCGGTCGAGGCGCGCCGCCAGCAGGATCAGCAAGCCAAGGAGGATGACCGTCAGTCCGTAGTCCAGCAGCCGGCGCCACAGGCTTCGCGGTGGCGCCGGAGCATAGCGCCGGCGCGGCCTCGGCGACCACGAACGGCTCATATGGCAAACAGTCTCTTAATCATTCGAACGTAGCTTAACGAATTGAAATCGCTGCGCGCATAAATCGAAGTTACCATGCCTTTGCTACGCTCGAACACAGCGGACAAATTCATTGTGGACCGCAGGAAACCGCATCGCAACAGCGATGTGGCGCGCGCGGTGCGCAGGACGCGTGACCGTCTCTCGCAGCAGGCCGGCAATCTCGACTTCGACCGCGAACTCCTGAAGCTGCACGCTCGCTCGATGATGGGTGGAGTGATCGCGATTCCGCTGCTTGTGCTGGCGATCGCGGCAGCAGGCCTGCTTACCGGAATGGACAAGCAGATCGCCGTCTGGGCGCTGTTCATGCTCATCTGCTACACCGTCGTTTCGTTCATGGCGCGTCGCGTCGAACGCGCGGAAGCGTCCGAACTCGACCCGTCGCGAAAGCAAAGGGATTTCCTGATCGGCCACTCGCTATGCGGCCTCGGCTGGGCCTGGTTCGCCTGGCTCGGTTGCGCAACCTGCCAGATCGACCAGTTCCAGGTGGTCAAGGCGATGGTATTGCTGGTTGCCATGGCGGCGACCGCCGTCATGGCCTCGTCGCTGAGCGGCGCCCTGCTGGCGACCTTTGCCGTTCCTGTGGCGGTCTATGCCTATGCCGGCGCACGGTTCTGGATGCCGATCGAGGTGATCATGGCCGCGCTGCTGGTCGCAGCCTTGCCCTTCTTCATCTATGTCGCGCGCAATCTCAACCGTTCGTCAGTGATGCTTTTGTCGTTCCGGTCCGAAAAGGACGCTTTGATCGCCGAGGTCGAGACGGCGAAATCGATGTCGGACGAAGCGCGGCGGCGGGCTGAGGATGCCAATCTGGCCAAGTCGCGTTTTCTCGCCTCGATGAGCCATGAGCTCAGAACGCCGCTCAATGCCATCCTCGGCTTTTCCGAGGTGATGGCCAACGAGGTGCTCGGGCCGATGAGCAACCCGACCTACCGCGACTACGCCCATGACGTGCATGAGTCCGGCCAGCATCTGCTCGACCTGATCAACGAGATCCTCGACCTCTCCCGCATCGAGGCGGGCCGCTACCAGCTCAACGAGGAACCGGTGATGCTGCTCAGCATCGCCGAAGATTGTTGCCACATGATGGAGTTGAAGGCGCGCAACAAGGACATCCGCGTCGTCCAGGATTTCGAAACCACCTTGCCGCGCCTGTTTGCCGACGAGCGCGCGGTGAGGCAGATCACGCTCAACCTCTTGTCCAACGCCATCAAATTCACCGCATCCAGCGGCGAGGTCCGCGTGCGCGTCGGATGGACTGCCGGCGGCGGGCAATACATCTCGGTCAAGGACAATGGCCCGGGCATACCGGAAGAAGAGATTCCGATCGTGCTGTCCGCCTTCGGCCAGGGCTCGATCGCCATCAAGAGCGCTGAACAGGGAACCGGGCTCGGTCTGCCGATCGTGCAGGGCCTGCTGGCCATGCATGGCGGCGAGTTCGAGCTTCATTCCAAGCTGCGCGAGGGCACCGAGGCGATCGCCATCTTCCCGTTCAGCCGGGTGATGGAGGAACTGCCGGCTCTGCCCACCAAGGCGGTCGCCGCGCGCAGGCGCTGAATCAGTTTCGAACAGCCGCCGCCATACCCGAACTGGTGAGTGCGGCGGCCTTGACCAGACCGGCGGCGAGTGCGGCCCCTACCCCTTCGCCGTGGCTCACGCCAAGGTCGAGCAGCGGCCGAAGGCCAAGCCGTTCGGCGGCCTTTGCGTGCCCCGTCTCCGGCGACAGGCTGGCCAGAAGACAATGGTCGAGCGCAGCCCTGTTGGCGGCATGCAACGCCGCTGCCGCGGCGGTCGCGGCAAATCCATCGAGCAACACCGGGATCTTCTGCATGCGGGCAGCCAGGATGGCACCGGCTATTGCCGCGAACTCGCGGCCGCCAACCCGGCGCAAGGCCTCGAGAGGATCGCGCAAGGCGTCGGCATGGAAAGCAAGCGCCGTGTCGACCACCTCGGCCTTGCGCGCCAGCATTGCGGCATCGGCGCCCGATCCCGCTCCAACCCAGTCGGCGCCGCCGCCGCCGAACAGCGCGGCGCACAGGGCGGCGGCGACGGTGGAATTGCCGACGCCAAGATCGCCGAGGCAAAGCAGGTCACTGCCACCGGCAATCGCTTCCATGCCGAAGGCCATGGTGGCAGCGCAGCCGCGCTCGTCGAGTGCGGCGTCCTCGGTGATGTCCTCGGTGGGGATATGGAGCGCGAGGTCGAAAACCTTCAGGCCTAGATCATTGGCGATGCAGATCTGGTTGATCGCAGCACCCCCGGCCGCACAAAGCTCGACGGCATTGGCGGTGGCCGCCACCGGCCGCGGCGAAATGCCGTGACGGGCGACGCCATGGTTGCCGGCAAAGATCGCGACCAAAGGCCGGTTCACCGCCGGCGGGGCGCGGCCACTCCAGGCGGCGAGCCAGGCGGCGATGTCCTCGACACGGCCAAGCGATCCCCCGGGCTTGTCGGCCTTGGCAAACAGTGTGCGGACACGCGCCTCGGCCTGCGCATCGGCCGGCGGCAGGTTTGCCAGCAGGTTGCGAAAATCGTCGAAAGGCAGTGCGCTGGTCATGTCGGTGGCGATCGTTGCTGGAGCTGGTCAGCGGCATAGCCGCCTTCCCCGGCCGGCACAACCTTCGGTCTTGCCGTGAAAACGCTCGCCGAGGGCGCAATCCCGAGGGCTTGCATTGGCCTTGGCGTTGCACCATGTGGAGGTAACGCAAGAGAATATCATGACGGCCATCGAATCCCCATGCATCCTGGTTTGTTCGATCGACATGAAAACCGGCTTCTGTTTCGGCTGTGGCCGCACGCGCGAGGAAATCGGCGCCTGGATCGGTATGACCCCGGAAACGCGCCGCAGCGTCATGGCCGAATTGCCAGCAAGGCTGGAAACGGTCGAGCGGCGACCGCGCCGGGAAACGCGCCGCACGCGCATGGCGCGCGAGCGCGATGTGCTCTCGTGAGACGGCAAAGCCAATGAGCCGACTGTTCTGGATAGTGATGGTCGTGATCGGCGCGGGACTGATCCTGCTGATGATCAACGATTCGGCCGGCAGCACTTTCGGTGTCGAAAACTATGATTTCAGCCGGCTGATCTGGCTTGGCGCGATCGCTGCGCTGATCGGCGCCGGCCTCATTCGCTCAGGCCGGTCACTGGGCGATATGGCCCGCAATCTCGGCACCTGGGCCGTCATCGCGCTGGCGCTGATCGCCGGCTATCAGTACCGCTACGAGCTGCAGGATATTGCCAGCCGGGTGACCGCCGGCTTCGTTCCCGGCAGCCCCTTGGCGCTGGGCGTGGAAGACGGCCACGCGACGGTGACGCTGGACAAGGCCGACACTGGCCATTTCGAAGCCCGCATCATGATCAATGGCGCACCGATCCGCGCCGTCGTCGACACCGGCGCGACCAGCATCGTGCTGACGGCGGAAGACGCTCAGGCTGCGGGCTTCAACCCTGCTGCCCTCAACTTCACCATACCGGTCTCGACCGCCAACGGCATGGCACGCGCCGCCGCCGTGAAGACCGACGAAGTGGCGATCGGCGGCATCGTGCGCAAGGACATGCCGGTGATGATCGCGGCGCCCGGCATGCTCGGCCAGTCCCTGCTCGGCATGAACTTCATCAGCTCGTTGTCGGGTTTCGACGTGCGCGGCGACCGGATGATCCTCAGGGACTGAAATCCGTCAGGCGGCTTCCGCGGCAGCGCTGCTGAAATCGACGGCGGCAAAGGCCATCTTCAGCACATCCGGTCCGGCGCCCGGCCTCGTCGCGTCGGTCGACAGGATCTGCCGGTAGCGGCGTGCACCGGGCAGGCCGTGGAACAGGCCGACCATGTGGCGGGTGACATGGCCAAGCCGTCCGCCCTTCTCGATGTGGCGCGCCGCATAGACCGCCATGGCATCGATCAGCGCGGCAAAATCGAAGGCGCCGGATGTCTCGCCGTAGAAGGCCGCGTCGACACCGCCCAGGATGCCCGGCGTATGATAGGCGGCGCGGCCGAGCATGACGCCGTCGACATGATCGAGGTGGAGACGCGCCGCTTCCAGTGATTGAATGCCGCCATTGACACCGATGAATTCGTTCGGTTTTCTGGTCTTCAACCGATAGACGCGGTCATAGTCGAGTGGCGGGATGTCGCGGTTTTCCTTCGGGCTCAGCCCCTCCAGCCACGCCTTGCGGGCATGCACCCACAGCGCGTCGGCGCCGGCTGCCAAAACGCCGTCGGCCAGCGCATCGAGCGCCGGCTCGGGGTCCTGCTCGTCGACGCCGATGCGGCATTTGACGGTGACGGGAATTTTCACCGCGGTCTTCATCGCCGCAACGCAATCGGCGACCAGCACCGGCGTCTTCATCAGGCAGGCGCCGAACGTGCCCGACTGGACGCGATCCGACGGGCAGCCGACATTGAGGTTGATCTCGTCATAGCCGAAGGCCTCGCCGATGCGCGCGGCCTCGGCCAGCTTCTGCGGATCGGAACCGCCGAGCTGCAGCGCCACCGGATGCTCCGCCTCGTCGAAGCCGAGCAGCCGTTCCCGCGCACCCTGGATGATCGCGTCGGCCACCACCATCTCGGTGTAGAGCAGCGCACGGCGCGTCAACTGACGGTGGAAGAACCGGCAATGCCGGTCCGTCCAGTCCATCATGGGGGCTATCGCCAGCCGGTTGATCAACATGCTCATCGTATTCGTTTCCGCGAGGCGCGTTCGCCCGGCAGCAACGATCGGTTCGGCCTAGCGAGCCGCACCATCTAGTCTATTCCTGAATTTTTTCAATTGTCTCGCACAAGGATTGCGCCGATCAGGGAAACCACGGTTGATCCGGATCACGCCGGTCTCTGGAGCAATAGCAATAAGTGGCTGAGAGCCGACCGTGTCGGTGTGAATGTGTCCGATTAGTCCGGATTGGCTAGCAAGTTTGCATCGCCGGATAGGCGGGCTTTGTCGCATTGGAAGACAGCACGGCCCGATCGAAGCCTCTGAGCAGGCTGGCCATGCCGTCATGGAACGCCTCATCGCCGAGTTCGGTGATGGGCTGGACGAAGCTCTTGGCGACCTCTTCATGCGTCAGAGCACAAGATCCGTGCTGCTCTCGAGGCAGAGGGCGTGCAATTCACCAACGGCAATCATCCGGGCGTCAGATTGCGGCGACCGTGATCGACTATGAATCGACCAACGTCTGGTGGGCTGGCGTCGAGTTGAGGCGGGATAGGTAACGGCCAATTGGGCGAGTTATGCAATGACCGCAATGGGGCCGGAAGCGGAATGGCAGCTTCTGGCTTCGTAGCGAAGATTGCAGACATTCAACCTGCTGAAAGGTCGTGGACTGGCCCCGATGCTGACCTTCCACAGCGTTAAAGGAAGATCAGCTGTCAAGGCATATGAGGGCGTCCAAGCTCAAGATCGTGCGTGCCATCGTCGAAATGTACAGCAAGCCTCGCCTTTCGATCGACCTCCAGCCTGAAGATGTCTGGGCGGCCATAGTGTCCGGCCACGTCGAGCGATCTTCGTGCGGCGCGGGCCGCGTCTACGTCTAGGTCGGCATAGAGAATTCCTTTCACCCGATGCAGCGGGCCAGCAGCAACGCCGCCGAATGGTTTCACCACTACGGCGTCGCCCGGATTGATCCATTCGTCCTCGGCAAAGAGCTTGCTGCGATCAGGAAAATCTTCCGGGATATCGATGGCCTCCAGGGCTGTCGCGGTGCTCAATACCCAGCAGCCACCTTCGCGAGCGATATGCTTCATGGTTGTAAGCCAAGTCTCGCCGCTGTCCCAGGTGGGCGCAACATAGATGTCGATATTCTGGGCATAAAGCGCGAAGCGGGCGAGCGGCATGTAGCTCTCCCAACAGATCAGCGAGCCGACGCGGCCGATCGGTGTTTCGACGACGCGAAGGCCGCTGGCGTCGCCGAAGCCCCATACCATCCGCTCGGGATTGGTCGGCATCAGCTTGCGATGGCTGTTGAGGATCGAGCCGTCAGACCCAATCGTCACGACCGTATTATAGAGGGTCGATCCGCTGCGCTGGGAGTCGATCTCGTTCAGTCCCATGACGACGATCATCCCGTGCTGCGCCGCCGCTTCCCGTAGCCGGTCGAGGCCTCCGGCGGAGATGTCCACAGAGTTGCGGCGGAGCTTTGCATGGAGGGAATTGGCAAGCGTCATGTCACCGCCCGGGCGCAGCCGCCATATCCAGATCGGGTAACCGGGCAGATAGGCTTCGGGAAAAACGATGAGCTTCGCCCCCTCTGCCGCGGCCTCGGCGATTGATGCGATTGCGTGCTCGTAAGTCGCTTCGAGGTCGAGCAGCACCGGCGGCTTCTGCGAGATCGCTATCCTGGTGTCCATCGCATAGACTCCCTAGAAGATCGTGGCGACGGGGTGCCCCAGCGCCATCGCGCCCGCATACTGAGCCTGCGGCCCAGTCTGGAGCGGATGGAAGCGGGCGCCCTGGATGTCTCGAAAGCAACGCTCCAGCCCATTCCGTCTGTAGAACCCCACGCCGCCACCCAGTTCCAGCGCGAGTTCGACGGTCCGTATCGCATGATCGGCGACGAGAGAACGGCCGATCATCACTTCATTGACCGCGTCTGCCGAAGGGGCATTGAGGTCGACCGTTTCCAGCATCCAGCGGTGAGCGAGGCGCGCGGCGCGGAGCGAGGTCTCCATTCGACCTGCGAGGTCGAGACTGTGGGGTGTCGGTGCCTTGCGTTTCGCCAGGTCTACCGCAAGGTCGCGCGCACGCTCTGCAACACCGAGATAGACGGCGTAGATCAGCGGGAATGCGATCGTGGCGATTATCTGAAACACCGGGTGCCACTCTCCGGCACTGCGCGAAAATGTAACACCCGCTTCGGGTATGAACAGGTTGTCGATGACCACGTCATTCGAACCGGTACCGCGCATTCCGAGCACCTTCCACGTTTGCTCAACGCGCACTTCCGGGGCCTTCATCGGGGCGGCGAAGTGGATCACCGTGTTAGTTCCTTCCACCACGGCACCGGTCATCAGCAGATCTCCGGCCTCGGCGCCGGAGGTGAAGCCCTTGCGCGCGGATATTCGATAGCCGCCATCGACCTTGGTCGCCCTGCCGGAACCGCCGATCCAGTCGGAGCCGCCGCTCGAGAGCAAGATCAGTCGCTCAGCGGCGACCCGTCTCAGAATTGGTTCTACCGCTGCGATCTTCTGGTGGCGCCAGCGCCAAACCGGAATGGCGACCTGATGGGTATGCATCGAAAAGGCAAGAGCGGTGGATCCGCACGCTTGGGCGAGCATGCGCAACATGTTGGCAAGTTCCGGTATTTCTGCGCCTTTGCCGCCCAACTCGCGGGGGACGCCAGCCTCAACCAGACCGGCCTCCTTCAGGAGAACGTAATTCTCGGCTACGAAACGATCGTTCTCGTCAAATTCGGCAGTGCGGGCGGCGAGCTTGGGCGCAAGGCCTTGCGCTATGGCAACGACGTCGCTGGCCTCGTTGACCGTGTCGACCGTAGGTGAACCTGCCGAGGTGCTTAGTGTTGCGTTCAGTGACATGAGATCCTCCATCTATAGGAGGCTGAAGGATCGTCGGTAATGGCCGGACGTTCTAGTTCAGCATCTGTACTGCCCGCTATTTCCGAAAGCCTCGATGTGCGGTAACTTCTCGAACGGCCGAGTAGCGAGGTGGCCAATGGAAGAGCGCGGAAGTTACGGCCAGTTCTGTCCCGTATCGATGGCATCAGAAATCCTGTGCAGTCGCTGGACCACGCTGGTGGTGCGCGAGCTTCTTTGCGGCAGCACCCGCTTCAGCGACTTGCGGCGCGGGCTGCCCAAGATGTCCCCCGCCCTGCTCTCCAAGCGCCTCAAGGAACTGCGGGCCGCCGGCGTCGTAGTCACCTTGCCGAGGGCCAACGGCTCCGTCGAATATCGGCTGTCCGAGGCCGGGGAGGAACTACGGCCCTTGATCATGGGGCTCGGCAAATGGGCGCAGCGCTGGATGGAGTCCCGGCTTTCGCTGAAGAACCTCGACCCGTCCCTACTCATGTGGGATATGCGTCGTAGCCTCAATGTGAAGCTGCTGCCCGAGCGGAGGTGTATGATACAGTTTCTGTATTCCGAGCTTCCACCCTCCCAAAAAAGCTGGTGGCTCGTGACCGAAGGAGGCACGGTCGACCTCTGCAATTTCGATCCAGGCCACGAACTTGACCTTCTCGTAACGAGTTCGCTGCGCTCCATGACGGCAATCTGGATGGGGCTGACGACGATCAAGCAGGAAGCCGCCAACGGCCAGCTGCAGATCGAAGGCGACCCGGCGCTCGCGCAATCAATGCAGCAATGGCTTGGACTGAGCGCATTCGTCCACGAGCCTCGGCGGGTGCAGTAGAGATTGGCCAAAGGGGCGCTTTCAGCCAATTCCAGAAGTTCCCGAGCCGTGGCGATTGTCCGCCTCTGGCCGACAGCGGACTGGCAGCTTCAGGCTGCGGAAGCTTCAAGAGCGGACATTCAGGTCGGCGGGGGCATCGTCGTGAGCTGACCCAATCCGGACCTCGCAGGCGCCATGGAAGAAAGTCCGAGTAATCCGAAGAGCGACGGTATGACGGTAGGATTCTCATGCATCCATGAGGACGCAAACCCCGGCTATCTACAAGTGAGTTATGTCGTGAACAGCAGAACTCTCCTCCAGGGCGGAAGGGCGTACAACGGACCGAAATCGGAATGCCGCAGGACTCACGCTTTCGTTTCGTGGTTGGCTCGCGGCATCACCAACAGGACAATTGCTACTCGATCAGTTTCAACAGATCCTTGTAGCGCGGATGGCTGCGGATGGGATCGAAATCCGAATCGTTCTTGAACCATGATTTCATGTGGTCCCCTACCAGCCGCAAATAAGGCTCCAGCAGGTCGATGGCATGGTCGGCCTCGCCGAGCAGCGAATAGACGCAGGCGATATTGTACATGGCATTGTTGTCGTCCGGATCGATCGCCAGAGCGCGATCGGCCCATTCCTTGGCCCGGTCGTGCTGGCCGAGAGCGATGAGCGCGATGGCGCCCAGTTGCGCGGGATCGGAATTCTCCGGGTGCAGCTTCAGCGCCCGCTCCGCCCGCTCGAGTCCCACCTCGGCAAGCCTGGCCTCCTCGTCGCGACGTCCAAGGGAATGCAGAGCGTTCATGACCAGCAGCGGCGACCGGTAGTCGTCGGGATTGATCTCGGCGCAACGATCATAGAGCTCGACCGCCTTTTCAAAATCTCCTTCCGCAAACGAGTGGCGGGCGTAGAAATAGTGGCCTTCGTAGGAATTTGCATCGAGCGCGATCACGCGTTCGAATTCAGCGACTGCCTCCGCGTGACGGCCATTGGTCGACAGGGCAAGGCCATGCGAGGCGTGCACTTCGGCGAGATTGGGATCAAGCGCCAGCGCCTTGGCGCAAGTCGAAAAAAGCGACTCCAGCGATATTTCGGCACCGTGCCAGGCGTGCAGAACCGAATCGCAATCAGCGATGCCGGCATAAGCGCGCGCATAGTTGGGATCGAGATCCGTCGCCCGAGAGAACAACCGTCGCGCAAGTTGCAATGAGCCCTTGGTGCGCGTGTGGAAAAATTCCCGTCCCCTCAAATAGTTGGTATAGGCCTCGACGTTTTCTGTTGGCACCTGCGCGATGGCCTCGCTTTCCTCCGGCAGCAGCTTGACCTTGAGCTGATCGACGATGGTGTTGGTGATCTCGTCCTGGATCGCAAAAATATCGGTGAGGTCGCGGTCATAGCGATCAGCCCAAAGATGGCCGCCGGTCGCGCCATCGATGAGCTGGCCGGTGATGCGCACGCGCTGGCCAGCCTTGCGGACGCTGCCTTCGAGAAGAAACTTCACGCCAAGCTCTTGTGCCGCCTGCTGCAGCTTCACCGACTTGCCCTTGTAGGTGAACACCGTGTTGCGGCCGACCACAAACAGGCCGGAGATTTTCGAGAGATCGGTGATGATGTCCTCGGTGATGCCGTCGGAGAAGTATTCCTGTTCAGGGTCGCCGCTCATGTTGTTGAACGGCAGCACAGCGATCGACGGCTTTTCCTTCGCCGGCGCTGGCTTGGGCGACGCCGCGCCGTTCGCCACGCACGGCGGCGGAACGCCGGCGAAGAGGTCGACATTGTAGACTCGAACCGGCCGGTCGATGTTCTTCAGCGTCTGCTCGCCGGTGTCCTCGAAGGAGAGGTCGAGCCGATTGCCGACATTGTCGCGGACGGAACCGGACACGGCGACGCCGCCAGGCTTGGCAATGCTCTCGATGCGCGCCGCGATGTTGACGCCGTCGCCATAGATGTCGTTGTCCTCGAAGATGATGTCGCCGAGATGGACGCCGATGCGGAACTCGATGCGGCGGTCCTCCGGCACGTCGACATTGCGTTCGCGCATCCGGCGCTGGATGTCGGCGGCACAGGCGACCGCGTTCACCACGCTTGGGAATTCGACCAGCATGCCATCTCCCGTGAGCTTGACGATGCGGCCCTGGTGCTCGGCGATCTTGCCGTCAGCCATCTCGCGCCGATGCGTCTTGAGCGCCGACAGCGTGCCGGCTTCGTCAAGCCCCATCAGCCTGGAATAGCCGACCACGTCGGCGGCAAGGATGGCGGTAAGCCGGCGTTCCATTGCTATCTCGCAAGCTCCAGCACCGTCTGCCAGCGCGGAAGGCTGTGAAGCAGATCAAAATCCGAGTCTTGCAGAACCCACGCTTTCATTTCGTGGTTGGCGCGCGGCATCACCCTTTCGAGCATGTCGAACACCCGGTCGAAATCACCGAGGAAGCAGTGGAAGCAGGCAAGGTTGTATTGGGTCAGGACATCGTCGGGGTCGATCGCGAAAGCGCGCGCGGCCCACTCCTTCGCCCGATCGAACTCGCCAAGTCCGGCGAGCGCATTGGCGCCGAGGTAGGCAGGGCGGGGATTTTCCGGATTCCTTGCAAACTCGCGCTCGGCTCGTTCAACACCCCTGCGAGCCGTCTCCCCTTGTTCCTCATGCCGTCCCAACGTGCGATAGATCTGAATCAGCAGAAGCAGGGATTGGTAGTCGTTGGGGTCTATCTCGGCGGCGCGCTCCCAGTGGACGGCGGCCTTTTCGAGCTTTCCCCGCGCATAACAGCTGCGGGCGTAGAAATAGTGGGCTTCGAACAGGTTGGGATTGCCCGCGATCGCCTGCTCGAATTCTCGGTCCGCTTCGTCGTACCGCTGGCCGACCGAGAGGGCCAGTCCGCGCGAGGCATGCGCTTCGGCCAGTCCGCTTTCGATCTCGAGCGCCTTGGCGGCGTTGGCCAGTATGCCGTCGAGCGACACCTCCTCGCTGTAGTCGAGGAACAGGAAGGAGTCGCAATCGGCGCTGCCCGCATAGGCGCGCGCATAGAGCGGGTCGAGCTCGATCGCCATCGTGAACATCCGTCTGGCGAGCCGGTAGTTCAGCTTTGTGCCGCGGTGGAAAAACTCACGGCCCCTCAGATAGTAGGTGTAAGCCTCGACACTCTCGGTCGGCGACGCCTCGATCGCCTTCTTTTCTTCCGGCAGCAGCCTGACCTTGAGCTGGTCGACGATCGTTTTTGTGATCTCGTCCTGAATAGCGAAGATGTCAGTCAGGTCGCGGTCGTAACGATCGGCCCACAGATGCGTGCCGTCCTTGCCGTCGATCAGCTGCGCGGTGATGCGCACGCGCTGGCCGGCCTTGCGGACGCTGCCTTCAAGCACAGTTGCGACATTGAAGCGCCGGCTGACCTCCTGCACGTCGACGGACTTGCTCTTGTAGGTGAACACCGAATTGCGGGCGATCACCGACAGGCCGGAGATCTTCGAGAGATCGGTGATGATGTCTTCGGTGATGCCGTCGGAGAAGTATTCCTGCTCGGGGTCGCCGCTCATGTTGTTGAACGGCAGCACAGCGATCGAAGGCTTTGCCTTGGCAGCAGGCTCAGCCTTGACCTGCACTGCCGTTGCAGCGGGCAGCGGCGGTCGCGCGCCTGCAAAGAGGTCGACGTTGTAGACTCTGACCGGCCGCTCGATGTTCTTCAGCGTCTGCTCGCCGGTGTCCTCGAAGGAGAGATCGAGCCGGTTGCCAACATTGTCGCGAACCGAGCCGGACACCGCGACGCCGCCGGGCTTGGCGATGCTTTCGATGCGCGCCGCGATGTTGACGCCGTCGCCATAGATGTCGTTGTCCTCGAAGATGATGTCACCGAGATGGACGCCGATGCGGAATTCGATGCGGCGCTCCTCCGGCACGTCGACATTGCGCTCGCGCATCCGGCGCTGGATGTCAGCGGCGCATGCCACTGCGTTCACCACGCTCGGGAACTCGACAAGCATGCCGTCGCCGGTGAGCTTGACGATGCGGCCCTGGTGTTCGGCGATCTTGCCGTCAGCCATTTCACGGCGATGGGTTTTCAACGCCGACAGCGTGCCGGCCTCGTCAAGGCCCATAAGGCGGCTGTAACCGACGACGTCGGCGGCCAATATTGCGGTCAGGCGGCGTTCCATAGTCGGTTGGCCCGCTTGTTTCGGAGATATACCTTAGCAGTTCTCCCGCGTCGCAAGCGGTTTTTCGTCGACCAGAGGAAGAATACCGGCTTCCGCACAAGGGCAAGCAGATCAAGCACAGCTCGAATGTCCGTTCATGCCGCGATCCGGCCTGTCGCGAACGCGAACTTTTGACCCCAAAGCCGCCATTTGGCGGCGAACCCATAGACGGCCGCTTCTGGCGCGAACATGACCTCCAGCATTGTCACCCACGATGTCCGCTTCCGGGCGGAGGCAAAGGTTGCCTCTATGACGGAGATCGGCGCAAAACGGACAGTCAAGAATGTCCACTATTGACCATTCGGGACCTTCCGCGCTGCTTCGGCGATGGCGCTGCCCATTAGTGTCCGGATCGAATAGGATAGTTCCCGATTGAGAGGAACGAGGCTTTGTCCGAGCAGCAGGTTGAGCGACGTCTGGCCGCCATCTTGGCTGCGGACGTTGTGGGCTACAGCCGTCTCATGGAGGCCAATGAAGAGCGCACGCTGAGTGCGCTGCGCCAGCATCGTCGCGAGTTCTTCGATCCCACCGTAGCCCAGCACGGTGGCCGCATCTTCAAGGTGATGGGGGACGGCTGCTTGGTTGAGTTCGGTAGCGCGGCAATACTGCCTCCACAGCGCCGCGCGCGCAGACAGCATGGCGTCCATCAGCTCGACTGACAGCGGATCGTCCGCCACCGCCTGGCGCACCGCCTGCTCGAACGCCCCGGACGGCAGGCACGCCCTGTCCTTCGGGGCGTTCTTCAAGGTTGGACCGCCGCTGACACTGATCACGCTTGTTGCAGGCACCGCTTGGCTAGCGATGCACTAACGTCGCATAAAGTTTGCTCCAAATGCCCGAACGCGAGCCGGGTCTTGCCAGATTCGGAACGAGAAACCCGGCCGCGAGATCAAGGATGCATGCCTTGTATTGGAACCTCGTTGGGGCGGAGACGCGCGCGCCGAGGCGACCGGTCTGTACCTCGTAGAACAGTATAAAACTCGCGAAGACGGCACATGGGCTCTCTCCGGCATTGTGTCTGTCCTGTGCGATCTCAGCAAAGCGTAAGCGGTGTGCCGCTCACACCTGAGCAGATAATTCCGGTATTCGGCATCAAATGCCACGAGCCGTGGAGCGCTGCTGGGGTCGGAGGAAATACGGTCAACCGTTTTGAGGCCGGCCAGGATGCTCGTGTCAGCAGTGTCGACACGATGCGCACCGCCCTCGTATCGGCCGGCGTCGAGTTCATCCCGGAGAATGGCGGCGGCGCTGATGTGAGGCTGGCAAAGCCGCGGCCGCAGGCCGATCAGTTGCCCGAAGGCGAAGCCGGCATCATCGACAACAACAAGATGTAGGCGGTGCGGAGTTATATCGTTTTACACAATCCCTAGTTGCTAGACTCGCGCGACACACCGGCAGTTAATTTTACCTCTGCGCGAGGAGGAAAAAGGTCGCGAACTGGGGAGGATGTAGTCCATGAATGACGATTTCGGCATCGCCTATCCATCTGAAGATCAGCCTTACGAAGTTACCTCTTTCGCTAAAAAGCATGGCCTAACGATACGAGTTGCTGACGCCGTGCTTTTCGCCAAAGGCCCGTCGCGGATGGCTTGTGATGCTGCCGCATTGGCTTTCCTCTGTGCAGTCGCCCAATACGCTAAGAAACAACCGGCGCGCTAACCATGTCTGTGCAAAAAGAAGAAGACTATCGAACCAACAGAGCCGACTATGCGATTGCCGCGAGGCATGACCGAGCGACCGCTGATGGCGATCGCGATGAGCTACTGGCAAGAAAAAAGAAGTCCCTATGGCTAAGAGATCGGGAGCGTCCCAGCCGTGGCCTATACGGTGATTTGGTACGGGAGACAGGGTATCGCTGAAAAGACGCCCTTCGATACCGAGAAAGCCGCACGAGACCACGCGCAGGCGACATTTCTTGCTCGAAAGCAGGGTGACGGTATCGTAGCGGTGGAAGTTCGCAAAGACGACGGGACGGTTGTTTTCAGCCAGGCCGGAGGCAATTAAAGCCTCTCATGACCTAGATTGAAACGTCCAGCCCTTCCCATCAAGCGCTAGTGGTTGTCCAGTAGAATGGCTAGGTGCCTGGTAGCGGCGCTTTCCATAATCAGTTCCTCCAGCCATGTGTCGCCGACGGTCGAT
Organism: Mesorhizobium sp. LjNodule214; assembly: GCF_964252735.1. Taxonomy (NCBI): domain Bacteria; kingdom Pseudomonadati; phylum Pseudomonadota; class Alphaproteobacteria; order Hyphomicrobiales; family Phyllobacteriaceae; genus Mesorhizobium; species Mesorhizobium sp. LjNodule214. The sequence continues at coordinate 1,090,542 of NZ_CAXUPE020000003.1, read as the reverse complement.
ATGGGGACGCGACGTCTGACTATACGAAGCGCTTCAGAAATCGAAACTGCTGTGGATTTCGCGTGATCATCCAGGTAACGACCGACTTCAATCACGGCGTCTGCGTCTACGTTGGACGGCAATTCTCGCATGGCACACCCTCCTGCGGCATCCGAACCTTGCTGCCCAAAAGTATCGCGCTGAACAGCCAAAGAGTCGACACCGTCTTAAGGAGGTGGCAGAACTGCTCTCCAGCGCGCGTCTCGCCCTAGAGTCTAGCGCCGCTTGTCCGGCGTCTTCGGATGGCGGGTGAACGCCTGGTTGCGATCTGGGGCGCCCCGCCTCTCGGCACGGCTGGCAGAACAGCACTTTGATCAAGTCCCAATGCAGGCAGCCATAGTCCTCGCCGAGCCGGTCGACGAGCGTCTGGATATCGAGTTTCACATGCCTGTGGCATGTCATGCAGTCGACAGACAAGCCCGATCCGATCTGGAGCTTCTTGCCGAGTGTGTCCTCGACAAACGAATATTTCATGGTCATTGCGACAGGCGATCTCCGTTGAGGGGGTCGCCGCACGAGGGAGGATTATACTCCTGAACTCAGTCGCGCTGACAAGACCGCAGAGCCTCATCAGCGCGCGGGGATGAGCGCCGGGAGAATGGCGACCGGGAGGGCTTCTTCAACCGGCGCTCAATAGCGCGAGGGGTAGTCGCGCCATGCTTTTAGACTAGCACGAGCCCGTTATGGGCTCCCTGAGCCGATTGGATGACACAGGCTCATCTATATTACCTATCGCTTGACGAAGCAGCCGAACGTACCAGAATTGCGGGGCTTCGGAGGTCGGTTACGGTGTCACGACTCGCAACTTGGCTGCCTCCTGGTCGAACGAAACGCGGTTTCGCCCACCTTGTTTCGCTTTAAATACGCACCGACCCGCAGCGCGGAGGACATCCTGAGGATCTGCATTATGAGGGATTTCCGCACCGCCGATGCTGACAGTCACCCTCACGCCATTTTGTTGCCCTTTGACCCAGGGCCCCCCCTCGACAAGCCGACGGATGTTCTCCGCTATGGTAATCGCCTGCGCTTTGCGCACGTCGCGTAGCAAGACCCCAAACTCTTCCCCACCAAGGCGGCCAATTGAGTCGCCTGGGCGAGTCGTATAGACGAGCGCCTTCGCGATCCGAACCAGAGCCTCGTCACCCTTGGAATGTCCGTGCTCGTCATTGATCGAGGAGAAGTGATCTGGATCGATCAGGAGAAGCGTGTCGCATTCTCCTTCATCGCGGCTTCTGTCCATCCTTGCGATGAATTCACCGCGGCTAAGGAGCCCCGTCATCTGATCGTGGCTGGTTACGAAGGTGAGCCTGTCGTGCGCCTCTTTCAGGGCCGTATGCGACCTCTCCAACTTGTCACATGTATCCTGGATCGTTTCGGACTGGGCGAAGATGTAGGCGCTGACCGGCATTCCGATCAGAATGGGAATGAAGGTGCATTCGACCCAACTCAGCCAGTCGATCGGCATCTGCAACGCAAGTCTAGCCGTAAACGACAGACCGAACGTCGCGACGACTGCAATTGTCGTCACGATCAATGATTTGCCCAGAATACGCTTGGCGCGCGGCGTCATATTGTTTCTTTAGACATTGGCGCTGAACAGGCCGTTACCAAGTCGATTAAGATTATTCTGGCCTCAATGAGGGCGGTGATTTTTGCGATGGTTAAAATTCGAGTTTTTCGAATCTGCCGGCGTTAGTTTTCAAATGCTACCCCTTTGCTGAACGGACGGTGATCGTTGAATATGCGTGGCCCAGGTTGGATTAGAGACATACGGCAGGCAGAAGCTCGGCAGGTGCGAGATCGAATCGCTCAGCTTGAATGCGAACTGATCAATGCAGCCGCCGCCAGAGGCAAATCCAAGTTGCAAAACGTAGGTTACGAGCTTCGTTTGCAGAAAGCTCAGCTGGAACGCCTCGAACAATGCATAGCCTGGATGCCTAAGCGGTTATGATATTGCGCTTAAAGCTTGAGTGCATATTTCGTCACCCGGTGAACCTACCCCGCAAGCCGGTTAGGCGGCGACCCAAGAGGCGAACCATGCCAATGTATCTCTCGCGATTCAGCTATACGCCCGAGACCTGGGCGCGCTTGATCAAAAACCCTAGGATCGACGCGAGGCGGCCCGTTCGTACATCGAGTCGGTGGGCGGAAAGCTGCACGGATTCTGGTATGCTTCGGAGAGCATGATGGCTGGAATCTGTGGGAGGCGCCAGACAACGTGTCGATGGCATCGGTCGTGCTTGCCATCGGTGCGGGGGGAGCGCTCAGCTCGTACGAGACCACCGTTCTCCTAAGCGTCGAAGAGACTATGGAAGCCCTTGGGAAGGCGAAGTCGATCCGGTATCGCCAGCCGGGATCGTAAAAGACCGGCCACTGAGCCCCACCAGCGCGCGTTCTTGCCGGCCGCTGTCCTGCCCCGCGCGTCCTGAGGCATGCCTGTGACCTGCCCTATACCTACGTCGCCCGCTTCTCGCCTTCGCTGATCTTGGCTCTTCGCGTCTTGCCCGAGCTGGCCATCTCGGCCCCGAGCGGCGCCTGCCGGATCTGCCTGAGAATCTGACAGCCCCAAACGGTTCCCCCCCTTGCGGTGATCCGCGCGGCGCTTTCAGCCGCCGGTGTCGAGTTCATCCCCGAGAACGGCGGCGGCGCCGGGGGTGATTCAGCCTAGGGTGCACCCCGCCGATTTGCCGCCCTTTCTGTCCGTTTTCGCGACGAGACCAGATGCGGCAAATCAGGCGCGGCTAGCGACCAAGGCTCCGCCCAAGAAAAAGCTAGGCGACTTTGAGTTCCTTGATCGCCTTCTCGAAGGCGGACTTGATCGGCTTGGATACGTCCTCGACGGCTTTGGTCGTGACGGCCTGGAGTTCCTTGGCCTGCTCGACCGCCATTTCAACCTGGCTGCGGACGAAGGCGGTCTGCAGTTCAACGAATTCGGAAGGCGACTTAACGGCAATTAGGGCTTCAAAGTGCGAGAAGGCGGCTTCAGTATTGACGCGCAGAAGGGCAATTGTCTTCAGCGATAGATCGCTGCCAACGGCTTTGGCGGTTTCGACGCTCGACTCAAGAGCCTTCTGGGCGTCTTCAGAGCCGGCCTTGAATTTGGTAAGAACTTCTTTCGACCTTTCGACGCCCTTTTCAGCGGCAGCGCGGAACTCGGCCGTAGCCTTGGCCGGATCGAAGGTCGGTAAGGCGGTGCCTTCAATGGTATCAGGGGTTTTTTCAGCGGTGGGCATAGTTTCCATCCTTCAGTGAACACCCCCAAAGCCCCGTTCATTTATGAAACCGACACAGCCCAATAGCAATATTTTTGTGCGTTGCACCATGAATTTCTTCCCCTGCGGTAACCAAGCGCTGAAGGCAGGGCAGCGCCTGCAATCGCTGACGGAAACGGAACCTGGGGCGCCCGCATGCCTCTCATTCCGATTTTTTCCCGATTCTTGCCCCAGGACCCGCTCCATGGGCAGCTTGTCCGGGGCCACGATATGAACTTCGGTGTCGCGCGACCGGAGGCCCGCGGCGACTTCCAGGCCAATGAAACTGGCACCGAGCACGACGGCGCGACGTGCAGTTGTGGCTCGCTCGATCCTTGAGTAAAAGCTTTCTCCGCGCAGCGGAATCCAATCCTCCGGCGCTTTGCCTGTGCGGTAGTTTCTTCACGGTAATGGCGCCGGGCGCCGGGCGCCGGCCGGGCAGCGGCTGATAGTGCCCGATCCATTCGTCCGCCGGACGTGATGGGTTCTCACTGCAACAGACACCATCATCAGGTATAGTCCCTAAGCGATCGCCGACGGCGGAGGAAAGAGCAAATGTCCGTGGATGCCGCACCGAGAAAAGTGGACGCCGAATATGCGATTGAATACCTCCAGGAGCATCCGGAGGCCGGGCTTTGCTGCGAGGATGGGCGCTGGTGGATTACGCCGAACGCCAACGAGACCGATCAGCAGGTCCTGCTTCTTGATGTGGTCGAGGCTGAGCGGCTCAAAGATGATCCTCGCCTTCGACTGTTATCCGGGATCGCTCATGCGGGCCGGTCGCTCTGGGTCCTTCGGAGAATGACTTAGTTATGTGCCTCTAACACCCTGAGCGCCAGACTGTGTGACGTTGCCCCCAGTTTCTATCCGGTTTTGAGAAGGCTTTCGCGAAGTTCACGGCCATCGGATTGAGCGACGAAGGTGCAGCGCTGCTGCGCGATGAACACCCACCCTGCCCCGCAAACAGTACCCTCGCGAACACCCAACTCTTCCGAGGCAACCCGGAAATTGAGCTGGCGCACTGCGCTCTCGATTATGTGCAGTGAGTTTAGCGTAGCGCCAAACCACGATAATCTTGTGAAAAGTCCGATACTAGGGCACAATTTGTGAACGGAAGTGGACAGCTATCTCAAGTCCGGCCCTGTCGCGCCAAGTGACAGTTCGCGTCGGAGGAGCGGCGTCGATGGATCAGGGGTTCTTTCTTCTGTTCGCTGCGGCGTCCGTAGTCGCGGCTCTGACTTTGGTCCTGGCGCGGAATCCAGTTCATAGCGCATTGGCGCTGATGGCGTGTTTCCTGCAGGTATCGGCGATCTTCGTCTTGCTCGAGGCGCCGTTGCTCGCGGTCATCCAAATTTTCGTCTATGTCGGCGCGATCATGGTCCTGTTCCTATTCGTGATCATGATGATTGATGTGCGCGAAGCGGTGTTGCAGCGGTTCTTGCCGGGCAGCAACCTGCCTGTTCTGGTGCTGCTCGGCCTGCTTGGGATCGAGATGCTTGTACTGGTGCTCAGGAGCGATCGTTTTTCGGTCGCGGAGCCCGTCGCAATGCGCACCGGCGGTGAGGTCAGGCAACTCAGCACGACGCTTTTCGCCGACTATCTCCTGCCGTTTGAAGTCGCCTCCGTCATCCTGCTGGCGGCCCTGATAGGCGCCATCGTGCTGGCGCGTAAGGAGCCGCAGTGATGGTGCCGCTCTGGTGGTATATCGTGCTCGGAGTGGTCCTGTTCGTGATCGGTGCGGCGGGCGTACTGCTCAGGCGCAATATCCTGGTCGTGCTGATGTCGCTGGAACTGCTGCTCAACTCGGTCAACATCAATTTCATCGCTTTCGGGCACTACCACGACGACTTCCGCGGGCAGATTTTTGCAATCTTCGTCATCGCTATCACTGCGGCGGAGGTTGCCGTTGCCCTCGGTATCTTAGTCGCCCTCGCGAGGAACAAGGCCACCCTCAAGGTCGACGAAGTGACCATGATGAAAGGATAGCCGGTGATATCGATCCGGCCGCTGCTGGTCGTTGCTGTCGCAGTTCTGGCGGCCCTTGCAGTTCTCCTTCTAAACAAACGCGAGAAACTTCGCGATGCCGTCTCGCCGTTGGCCGCGATCGCCATGTTCGCAATTGTCGCGTCAATGGCGCCCACGGTACTGGCGGGCGGGACAGTCGATTTGCGCTTGTTCGAGATTCTGCCGGGGATCGACTTCGCTTTCCGTGTCGATGCGCTCGGCATGGTATTTGCCACCGTCTCATCGCTGCTGTGGATCGTGGCGTCGATCTATTCCATCGGCTACATGCGGCACTTGAATGAGCATGCGCAGACCCGGTTCTTCGCCTGCTTCGCCGCCAGCCTCGCGGCGGCCGCCGGGGGCGCCTTTGCCGCCAATCTGTTCACGTTGGTGATCTTCTACGAGGTACTGAGCCTCGTTACCTATCCGCTTGTCTACCACCACGAGGACGAGGAGGGATGGGCGGGCAGCCGCAAGTACCTCGTCTATTTGATGGGCGCGTCGAAAAGCGTACTTTTGGCCGCGCTGGCGTTGACTTACCACATTGCGGGATCGCTCGACTTTGTGCCGGGGGGACTGCTGGCGGGGGTCGACGCCTCGGCACCGCTGCTGGCCGTTGTCTATTTCTGCTACGTCTTCGGCTTCGCCAAGGCCGCGGTGATGCCGATGCACGCCTGGCTGCCTGCCGCGATGGTGGCGCCGACACCGGTTAGCGCGCTCTTGCATGCGGTGGCCGTCGTCAAGATGGGTGTGTTCTGCGTGCTGCGCGTGGTGTTCCACGTCTTCGGCACAGGACTGGTGGGCGGGCTGGGGCTAGGCATCGCCACGGCCTATGTGGTCTCGTTCACGATCCTGATGGCGTCCATCTACGCCTTGACGCGGGACGACCTGAAGGCACGGCTCGCCTATTCGACGGTCAGCCAGCTCTCCTACATCGTGCTGGGCGCGGTCCTGCTGTCGCCGGCCGCGATGGTCGGCGGGATCATCCACATCGCGGCGCATGCATTCTCGAAGATCACGCTCTTTTTCTGTGCCGGGGCGATCTATTGCGCGTCTGGCAAGCGGAACATCAGCGACATGGCCGGCATCGGCCGCAGACTGCCCTGGACGATGGGGGCGTTCTTCATCGGTTCGCTCAGCATGATCGGGGTGCCGCCGACTGGGGGCTTTATCAGCAAGTGGTATCTGGCGCTCGGCTCGGTGGAGGCCGGGGAGACCCCGTTCCTTATCGTGCTCTTGGTAAGTTCGGTCCTTAACGCCGCCTACTTCCTGCCGGTCACTTATGTCGCCTTTTTCGGGACGGAGGCGCAGGAATGCCCGGCGACCGTTCGTGAAAATCCGATGTTGACGGTCCCGCTGGTCGCGACCGCCATCCTGTCGGTGGCGATGGGCATCTTCCCGGACTATTTCCTCGCCCTGGCGGAAAGGGTCGTCAGATGATCAAGCGCGTCGTCGATTTCTTTGGCGATGAGAGACATGCGAAAAGGCGTCGCCGGCTATTCTATCTGGTGCTCGTCCTGATCATCATCGCCGACTTTCTGGTCTTCCGCGAACACGCCGAATACCTGTGGGAGCGGCTGCCTGGCTGGTCTGCCCTCTACGGCTTCGGCTCCTGTGTGCTTCTGATCTTCGTGTCCAAGTTTTTTGGCCATCAGTGCGGGCTGATGCGGCGCGAGGACTATTATGACTGACTTCGTCCATCCCGGCCTGCTGTTCATTCTCGGCGCGCTTCCTATCCCCCTCTTAAAAGGGTCAGTCCGCAAGGCCTATGTGCTGCTGATCCCAACGCTGGCGATCCTGGCCGTGCTCACGATGCAGCCTGGCGACTACGGCGCGGCGCAGTTCATCCAGCAGGAAATCATTGTTGCGAAGGTCGACAAGCTTAGCATCCTCTTCGCCACCGTTTTCAGCATCATGGCATTGATCGGCATGGTCTATGCCTTGCATCTGACGCACGCAGGACAGCATGTGGCGGCGTTCGTCTACGTCGGCAGCGCGCTCGGGGTAGTGTTCGCCGGCGACTACCTGACCCTGTTCCTGTTCTGGGAGGGTATGACGTTTGCCTCTGCCTACCTGGTCTTTGCCCAGCGCAGCGATCAGGCGCTCCGCGCAGGGTTCCGCTACCTCATGATCCATATCACCGGCAGCATTGCCCTGCTCGGCGGCATCATTCTCCATGGGTTCGCCACCGGTTCGCTGCTCTTCGGCCCGATCGAGGGGGGGCTGGGCTTGGCCACCTGCCTGATCCTTGCCGGGTTCTTGCTCAACGCCGCGGTCCCGCCACTCAACGCCTGGCTGACCGACGCCTACCCGGAAGCGACCGTCACCGGGGCCGTATTCATGAGCGCCTTCACCACGAAGACCGCCGTCTATGTGCTGGCGCGGGCGTTTCCGGGGACCGATCTTCTTGTCTGGCTCGGCATTGTGATGGCGCTTTACGGCGTTATCTACGCCGTGCTGGAGAACGATTGCCGGCGGCTCTTGGCCTATCACATCGTCAGTCAGGTGGGCTACATGGTGGCGGGCATCGGCATCGGAACCGAGATGGCGGTGAACGGCGCCGTCAGCCATGCCTTCGCGCATATCCTCTACAAGGCGCTCCTCTTCATGGGCGCGGGGGCGGTGATCCACGTCACCGGGCGGCGCAAGCTTACCGAACTCGGAGGGCTCTACAAAACCATGCCGGTAACCCTTGCGCTCTACATGGTTGGCGCCTTCGCGATCTCGGCATTCCCGTTCTTTTCAGGCTTCGTCACCAAGTCGATGGTGGTGGCCGCCGCCGGACAGGATCATCGCGCGCTGGTCGTGCTGGCGTTGACAATGGCGTCGTCAGGGACGTTCCTGCACACCGGGCTCAAGCTCCCCTACTACATGTTCTTCGGTACGGACCAAGGACTGGAAGCGCGAGAGCCGCCGCGCAACATGCTGGTTGCGATGGGGATGGCAGCGGTGCTCTGCATTGCGATCGGGATGTTCCCCCAGACGCTCTATGCGCTTCTGCCCCATCCGGTCGACTTCGAACCCTACATCGGCGTCCATGTCACCGAGAGCCTTGGCGTGCTGATGTTCACCGCCTTGGGCTTCGTTATCTTCCTCAGGGCGCTCGACCCCGAGAATACGATCAGCATCGATACCGACTGGTTCTACCGCATGGGCGCGCGGCGCTTCATGTGGCTCGCCGAAAAACCGCTGGCGCGCTACGAGAAGGCGGTGAGCGATGTGTCCGAGACTGCGGCGCTGCCCTTTCTGCACGGGATGGCACTGGCAGGACTGCGGATCGATCTCCACGGCGTGGACGCTTTCGTGAACGCCGTCGCTCGCGCGATTCTGCTCGGCGGTGGGGCGCTGCGGCGGCTCCAGAGCGGCGTCGTGACCCATTACGCGCTGGCGATGATTGTTGGTGTGATCGCGGGGATCGCCGTATTCGCAGTGGCGTGGCGGTAGGGGGCGCGATGACGATCCCTTTGCTTAGCCTCATCGTGTTCACGCCAGCCGTCGGGGCGGCGGCGCTGATGTTTATCCGGAACGACAATGTGGTGCGGTGGATGGCACTGGGTGTCACTGTCCTCGACTTCGCGCTTTGCATCGCCATGCTGGGCGGCCTTGACACCTCTACCCATGAGATGCAGTTCACCGAGACGCGCCCGTGGGTGCCCGCGCTAGGGATCACATACGCACTTGGCATCGACGGGATCAGCGCACCCTTCGTGTTCCTGACCGCGCTGTTGGGCTGGATCTGCGTGCTTGCCTCGTGGGTTGCGATCGACCGCAAGGTGAAGGAGTTCATGGTCAGCCTGCTGGCCATGCAGGCACTGATGCTTGGCGTGTTCTGCGCGCTGGACCTGTTCCTGTTCTACGTCTTCTGGGAGGCGATGCTGATCCCGATGTACCTGATCATCGGCGTCTGGGGTGGCGACGGCCGGGTCTATGCGGCGTTCAAGTTCTTCCTCTACACACTGGCAGGCAGCCTGATGTTCCTGATCGGTGTCATCGTACTCTATTTCCACGGTGGTGAGACCTTCGACATCCGCACCCTGATGGCGCAGGATTTGCCGTTCCAGATCCAGTCATGGCTGTTCTTCGCCTTTCTGATCGCCTTCGCGGTCAAGGTGCCGATGGTCCCGGTCCATACCTGGCTGCCGGACGCCCATGTGCAGGCACCGACGGCCGGCAGCATCATCCTCGCCGCCGTGCTCCTCAAGATGGGCGCCTACGGATTCCTGCGTTTCTCGCTGCCAATGCTGCCCGAGGCGACGGTGCATTATTCGACGCTGATGCAGGTCCTTTCGGCTGTTGCTATCGTCTATGGCGGGTTGCTCGCCTTGGCGCAGGACGACCTGAAGAAGCTGGTGGCCTATTCCAGCATCAGCCACATGGGCTTGGTGACGCTGGGGATTTTCACGCTGAACCTCCGTGGGCTCGAGGGCGGCATCCTGCAGATGTTCAATCATGGCGTGACGACGGGCGCGTTGTTCCTGTCCGTGGGTCTTATCTACGAGCGGACCCATACACGCAGCATCTCGGAATATGGTGGGCTGATGAAGGCGGCGCCGGTCTATACGGCGTTTCTTGCACTATTCGCCCTGTCGTCGATGGCGCTGCCGGGGACGAATTCGTTCGTGGGCGAGTTGCTGGTGCTGTCAGGCGCGTTCGCAGCCAACCTCGCTGTCGGCGCCGCCGCCGTTCTGGGGGCCTTGCTGGGAGCGGCCTATCTGCTTGGCATGTATAGGAAAGTCGCGCTTGGTCCGGCCAGCATCGGCGTGCGGTTCAAGATCCGCGACGTGAACGCCCGCGAGATAGCGGCGATCCTGCCGCTAGCCGTCTTCGTTGTCTGGATCGGACTCTATCCCAAGCCCTTTCTCGAAATCATCGACGCCTCGGTGAAGCATCTACTAGCGCAGGTGCACGGCAAGGGGGGCGCCCAGTGACCGCCGCCGCGCTTTTCCAGTCGATTCTGGCGAGCCTGCCCGAGATCGTGGTGGTTACCGGGGCCTGCATCCTGCTGATCCTAGGGCAGTTTGTACGGAAGGAGCAGGAGCATTTCCTTGTCTGGGCTTCAGTCGCGGTCGTGCTGATTGCCGCCTTGGGAACACTCATGCTGGCGGGCGAAGTCCGGCCGGCCTACTCGGGCATGTTCGTCGCCGACCGCTTCGCGGTCTTCTTCAAGGTCGTGTTCTACCTGGCTACAGTTCTGACATTCCTTCTTTCGCGAAGATATGCCGAGATCGAAGGGATCGGGAGCAGTGAATACTATGTACTGCTGCTCTTGGCGCTTTCGGGAATGATGATCATGGCCTCGGCGACCGACCTCCTGTCGATCTATGTAGGCCTCGAACTGATGGTGCTCTGCACCTATGTGCTGACCGGCTTCCTGCGGCTGCAGCGGCGGTCGAACGAAGCAGCGCTGAAATACGTGATCCTTGGCGGGGTCTCGACCGGGATTTTCCTTTACGGCGTTTCGCTGATCTACGGGCTCACCGGCACTACGCAGTTGGACAGGATGGCTGCGGCGGTGACTGGTGATCCGCTCGATCCCGGATTGCTCCTGGCTGTGGTCTTTATCGTCGCGGGGCTGGTATTCAAGGTCGGCGCAGTGCCGTTCCATATGTGGGTGCCGGACGTCTATGAAGGCGCGCCGACGACGATCACTGCCTTCATGTCGGTGGGGCCCAAGGCAGCCGGGTTCGCTGTGATCCTGCGGGTGTTCCTCAACCCACTGGTCGCAGCCTCGGACGTCTGGATCATCGTCGCGGTCATTGCAGTAGTGACGATGGCGCTCGGCAGTTTCGTGGCGCTGGTGCAGGACAATTTCAAGCGCCTCTTGGCCTATTCCAGCATCGCCCATGCCGGGTTCGCCATGTTCGGCGTGGCGGCCGGCGGTGCGGACGGGGTTGCCAGCGTGATGCTCTATTTGCTGATCTATGCGTTCATGAACCTCGGCATCTTCGGCATCGTCATCATGATGCGGAACGGCGATTTCTCGGGCGAGGTCATCGAGCACTACGCTGGTTTCGCCAAATCGCATCGCGGACTGGCGCTTCTGATGCTGCTTTATCTGTTCTCGCTTGCCGGCATTCCGCCGACAGCCGGGTTCTTCGCCAAGTTCTACGTGCTGGTCGCACTCGTCGAGCGGGGTTTCGTCATGCTGGCGGTGATCGCAGTGCTGCTGAGCGCCGTTGCCGCCTACTTCTATATCCGCATCGTGATGGTGATCTACATGCGCGAGCCGGAGGACACATTCGACCCGGCGCTGACGCCCGCGGTCGGCGCCACACTCGCCTTCACCGCTGCCGGTACCATCGGCATCGGCCTATTTCCGGCGTGGTTTCTGGGGCTTGCTCAACATGCCGCGGTTGGCGGCTGATCGATTGGATTTGCAATGATCTGGCCGACGGAATACTCTGGCCGTGCAAGAAAGGAATGCCCAAGTTGCTTGCCAGGGCGCCCGCATCACCGGTCCCAGACGGGTCGGTAGCGGCCTGAGCAAAGCCCACGGTAGGTGACCGGGCTACGCGACGTGACCGGAATGGAGTTCCTGCCGGTTCTTTTCATGGTCGCCGGAATTGTTCTGGTGGCGATGGTTACGCTTTTTGTCTCCTCGCTACTGCGCCCATCCAATCCCTATCTCGCGAAGAACATGCCCTATGAATGCGGCATGGACCCGGCGGGCGAAGCCGCCGGAGGCCGCTTCAGGGTGCAGTTCTTCATCATCGCAATTCTATTTGTCGTCTTCGATGTCGAGACGATGTTCCTTTTTCCCTGGGCCGTTGTCCTGAAAGAGATCGGGCTGGTCGGCTATGTCGAGATGTTCATCTTCATTTTGCTGCTTCTCGTGGGCTTCGCCTACGCCTGGCTGAAGGGAGCGCTGGAATGGGAGGCGTAAACAACGCGATCCGCGACAGCGTGCTGTTCACTACGGCCGACAGCCTGATCAGCTGGAGCCGAAGGTCGGCGCTGTGGCCCGAAACCTTCGGCATTGCCTGCTGCGCCATCGAGATGATCTCGGCGGGGTGTGCCCGCTACGATCTCGACCGCTTCGGCGTGGTGTTCCGGCCTTCGCCGCGCCAGTCCGACGTGATGATCATCGCCGGCACCATAACGCGGAAATTCGCGCCCGTGGTGCGCCGGCTCTACGACCAGATGCCGGAGCCGCGCTGGGTCATCGCCATGGGCACCTGCGCCATCTCGGGCGGGGTCTACAACACCTATGCGGTGGTGCAGGGGGCGGAGACCTTCGTGCCGGTGGACGTGCATGTGCCTGGCTGCCCGCCGCGACCCGAGGCGCTGATGCACGGCTTCCTTCTGCTTCAGGAGAAGATCAAGAAATCCAGGGCGCTGGCCGGGACGCCTCTGGACCGGGTCGCGGTACCATGAGCGCGGAGACGTCCCTCATCCGCACCCTGATCGCGGAACGTTTCGGGGAGGCAATCGAGGAGCTTGGCTTCTCGCATGGGGTTCACGCTTTCGCCGTTCCGCCTGACATGATCGTCGAGCTTGGCCGGTTCCTCAAGGAACACCCGGCGCTGCGGTTCGATTTCCTGTCCGACATCTGCGGGGTCGATCATTACCCCGCGATGCCCCGCTACGAGGCGGTGTACCACCTCTATTCGCTGCCGAACAAATGGCGCGTTCGCATCAAGTGCCGCCTTGGCGATCCACCGCGGGTCCCGTCGGTGACGGGGGTCTGGCGCACTGCCAATTGGCACGAGCGCGAGGCCTGGGACATGTACGGGATCAGGTTCGAGGGCCACCCCGACCTGCGCCGGATCTATATGTGGGAAGGGTTCGAGGGCTTCCCGCAGCGCAAGGACTTTCCGCTCCGGGGCTACAAGGACAAGCTGAACCCGTTTGGCGCCGAAGGTCCGCAGCCGACACAGCCCGACCTTGCCACCAAGGACATTCCATAGGAGGCCGTTCCCCACCGGGACTTGAGATGACCGAAGTCACGGAACTGAGCTTGCCAGAAGCCGATGCGCCCCACACCAGGGAGGTGCTTCTCAACCTCGGCCCGCAGCATCCCAGCACGCATGGGGTGCTGCGGCTCGTCCTCGAGTTGGACGGCGAATATGTCGCGCGCGTGGACCCGCATATCGGCTACCTCCACCGCGGCACCGAAAAACTGGCCGAGAGCTTCACCTACACCCAGATCTTCCCGCTGACCGACCGGCTCGACTACCTCTGCCCGCCCTCGAACAACCTGGCCTTCGCGCTTGCAGTGGAGAAGCTCATGGGCATTCGAGCGCCGATCCGCGCGCAATATATCCGCGTGTTGATGGCCGAACTGGCGCGGATCTCCGGTCATCTCCTGATCATCGGCGCGCTCCCGATGGACCTGGGCGCCATGACGGCGTTGCTTTACGCCATGCGCGAGCGCGAAATGATCATGGACCTGATGGAGATGATCAGCGGCGCGCGCATGCACACCTCCTTCTGCCGGGTCGGCGGTGTGCGCGAGGACCTGCCCGACGGGTTTTTCCCCAAGATCAGGGAGTTCTGCGATATCTTCCCGAACCGGATACGCGACTATGAACGGCTGCTTGAGAACAACCGCGTGTTCCTGAAGCGCACGCAGGGGATCGGCGTGATCTCCGCCGCGGACGGCATCGATCTGGGCCTGAGTGGCCCGAACCTGCGCGCCTCGGGCGTCGACTGGGACATCCGCCGCGACGAGCCTTATGAGATCTACGACCGGCTCGCGTTCAACGTTATTACCCGCGATGAAGGCGATTGCTATGCGCGCTGGCGATGCCGGGTCGAGGAGATGCGCGAGAGCGTCCGGATCATCGAACAATGCCTCGACCAGATGCCCGAGGGGCCGTTCCAGATCGACATGCCGACAGTCGCCTTCCCGGTGGACAAGGATCGGGTGCACTGCTCGATGGAGGCGCTGATCCAGCATTTCGACCTGTCGGCCTATGGCTTCAAGGTGCCGAAGGGCGAGGTCTATTCGGCGATCGAGGCGCCAAAGGGCGAGCTCGGCTTCTACATCATCAGCGACGGGTCGCCAAAACCGTTCCGCATGAAGGTCCGGGCACCCTCGTTCGTCAACCTTCAGGCACTTTTCGGGGTCACCAACGCGCGCTACCTGGCGGACATGATAGCCGTGCTCGGCAGCCTCGACCCCGTGATGGCGGAGGTAGACAAGTAGCAGGGATTTGGACGCGATGACCATGCGCGAAAAGATCGAAGAGGCAGCGGCGCGATATCCCGACCAGCGCTCGGCGATCATGCCGGCGCTTCTGATCGCGCAGAAGGAACATGGTCATCTGCCCGGCCCGGTGTTGGAAGAGGTCGCCGACATCCTCAGTGTCGAACGGATCTGGGTCTACGAACTGGCGACCTTCTACACCCTCTTCCATACCGAGCCGATGGGTATGTTCCACCTGCAACTCTGCGACAACGTCTCCTGCATGCTGTGCCGATCCGAGGACCTGCTAAGGCACCTAGAGGCTGTGCTGGGCATCAAGAACGGCGGCACGACCCCGGACGGGCTGTTCACGCTTTCGACCGTCGAATGCCTCGGCGCTTGCGAGATGGCCCCGGTGATGCAGGTCGGCGACGACTATCACGGCGACCTCGACATCACGCGGATCGACGCGCTCCTGGACAGGCTGCGCGCGACGGTGCGGCAGGCGACTAGCGCCGATCTTGCCGCCGCAGGACCGCCGGGAGAATAGCGCCATGTTCGAACCGGTCCTTCTCAGGAACGTGGACGTGCCGGATGGCCATCTGCTCACGACCTATGAGGCCGGCGGCGGCTACCAGGCGCTGGCCAAGGCGCTGCGGGAGCACACGCCCGACGAGATCATCGACCTCGTCAAGAAATCCAACCTGCGCGGGCGCGGCGGAGCCGGATTCCCAACCGGGGCGAAATGGAGCTTCGTGCCTAAGCGTGCTGGCAAGCCGAAATACCTGTGCTGCAACGCCGATGAGGGCGAGCCGGGCACCTTCAAGGACCGGATCATCATGGAGCGTGACCCGCACCAACTGATCGAGGGCATGGCGATCAGCGCCTACGCGATAGGAGCGGAAACCGCCTATGTCTACATCCGCGGGGAATACACGCTGGCGATCTGCCGGCTGGAGTGGGCGATCGCCGAGGCTCATGCGAAGGGTTATCTGGGAACGCGGATTCTGGGCTCGGATTTCAGTTTCGTCGTGCACATCCATTGCGGCGCCGGCGCCTATATCTGCGGCGAGGAGACCGCGATGCTCGACTCGCTCGAAGGCAAGCGGGCGCAGCCGCGTCTGAAACCGCCATTTCCGGCGGTCGAAGGGCTCTACGCCAGCCCGACGGTGATCAACAACGTCGAGACGCTGGCCTGCGTACCGCATATCGTGGCGAGAGGGCCGGACTGGTTCCGCGGCATCGGCCCGGACAAGAGCCCCGGCCCGAAGCTCTATTGCCTCAGCGGACAGGTGCGGAAACCGGGCCTTTACGAGCTGCCGATGGGGATACCGCTGCGCGAACTGATCGAGGACTGCGCCGGCGGGCCGCTACCGGGGCGCAAGCTCAAGGCGGTGATCCCAGGCGGGGTCTCGGCGCCGCTGATCCCGGAGCGCGGGCTGGACGTGCGGATGGACTTCGACTCGCTGGCCGCCGCTGGCTCGATGCTCGGCTCGGCCGGGGTGATCGTGATCGACGACTCGACCTGCATTGTCAAAGTCGCCACCCGGATCATCGAGTTCTTCCACCACGAGTCCTGCGGCAAGTGCACCCCCTGCCGCGAGGGGCTGAACTGGGTCGTGAAAGTGCTGCGCCGGGTCGAGACTGGCCAGGGCGCGCCGGGCGATCTGGAACAGCTGGAGGCGCTCTGCAAGGGCATTTTCGGCAACACGTTCTGCGCTCTGGGCGACGGCGCGGCGATGGGCCTGCGGGCAGCACTGGCGCATTTCGAGCATGAATTCGTCGCGCATATCGAAGAGCGGAGGTGCCCGTTTCACTGAGGAGGACGCAGCGAGAGGACCGCGAGGAAAGCCATGGTTAGCGTGACAATCGATGAACGAATGCTGGAAGTGGAGGCCGGCTCTACGGTGCTCCAGGCCGCCGAGCGTTTGGGCATCGACATCCCGACCTTCTGCTATCTGAAGCGGCTGCCGGCGCTGGCCTCCTGCCGCATGTGCTTGGTGGAGATTGAGGGGCAGCGGCGGCTACAGCCTTCTTGCGCCACCGCGGTCACTGACGGCATGGTGGTGCGGACGAACACGCTGCTGATCGACGAAACCCGCTCTTCCATGCTCGACATGCTGCTCGCCAACCACCCCCTCGACTGCCCGATCTGCGACAAGGGCGGCGAGTGCGAGCTTCAAGACATGGTGATGGCATACGGGCCCCGCACAAGCCGGTTCCGCGATGCCAAGCGTGTGTTCCATTCCGAGGACATCCGTCTCAGCCCGGTCATCATCATGAACGTCAACCGCTGCATCCAGTGCCAGCGCTGCGTCAGGATGTGCGAAGAAGTCGTCGGCGCGGTAGCCTTGGGCACCGTCGAAAAAGGTATGGATACCGCCATCACTGGCTTCGAGGGCAGTCTCGCGAGTTGCGATCAATGCGGCAATTGCGTCGAGGTCTGCCCAGTGGGCGCGCTGATGAGCTTCCCCTATCGCTACAAGGCGCGGCCCTGGGATCTGGTCGAGACCGACACGGTCTGCCCGCATTGCGGCACCGGCTGCCAACTGACCGTCGGCGCGCGCAAAGGCGAGTTCATGCGGGTCCGCTCGAAGGTGGAGCACGGGGTCAACCGCGAAACGCTCTGCGTGCGCGGGCGCTTCGGTCTGGACTTCGTCGGGAGCCAGGACCGGATCAAGCGGCCGATGATCCGTCGTGACGGGGTCCTGGTTCCGGCTTCCTGGGACGAAGCGGGGGACTACCTCCGCCGGCGGCTGTCGGCCGTCGCCAGCAAGGCTGCGGGCGGGCTGGCCTCGCCGCGCCTGCCCAACGAGGTGCTTTATCAGTTCCAGAAGCTGATGCGGACAGCATTCCAGACCAACAATATCGACTGCTCCTCGCGCTGGTGCACGCCCTTTGATGCGCTCGGCCCGTTGGTGGCCGCCTTCTACACCCGCACGCCGCTGGAGGAGGTGATCGGCAACGACTGTGTGCTTGTCGTCGGTGGCAACGTGACGGACGAAAACCCAGTCACCGAATATTTGCTACGAGATTGTGTACGGCGGCGACAGGCCAGGTTACTCATGCTCTCGGCGCGGCCATCCCGTCTGGACGCCGATGCGCGGGCAGTCATTCGCGTGCCGCCGGGCGGTGAGGCTCAGGGCCTTGCCGCGGTGGTGACCAGACTGGGGGCAGTTGGTCAGGCATTGCCGGGCGACGTTTTTGCGGACATCGGCGCGACAACCGGCAGGCCAGCAGCGGCCACCGACAGTGACGGTCCGGGCCGTGTGGCCGCAGCGCTGCTGGAAGGCCGGAGCGTCACCGTGCTTGTCAGCGCCGACCTCCTGAGATCGCCCCGAGCGCGCGCGACGTTGCAGCAGCTCAACAACCTTTTGCAGGTTCTCCGCGTACTCGGTAAGGGCCCGGCGATGCAGTTCCTCTTCGACCGTGCCAACCAACTGGGCGCCTGGGACATGGGCGTTTTGCCGGCGGCGCTGCCGGGGCTGCGCGCGCTCGCCAATGATGCGGCGCGCACAACTCTCGAACGGGCCTGGGGCGCCAAAATTCCCGCTGAACCGGGCGTGGATTTCGACGCCATGCTGGAGCTCTGTGACAGAAAGCAAATGGCTGCGCTCTATATCGCCGGAAGCGACCCCCTGATGTCTTATCCCGACCGGGGATTCGTGCAGCGGGCGCTTCGCGCCGCCGATCTCTTGATCGTGCAGGACGCGTTCCTCACAGATACGGCGGGCCTGGCGGATGTCGTGCTGCCCGCGGCGAGTTATGGCGAGGAATCCGGTACGTTCACCAACAACGAAGGCCGCACACAGAAGGTCTGCAAGTTCCGCGAACCAGCCCTCGAGGCGCGGGACAATCTGGCGATATTCGACTTCGTTGCGGCGCTTCTGGGCCAAGCGTTGCGGCCGTCGATCCATGGCGAAATCTTCGGCGAGATTGCCCGGCTGGTTCCGGCCTACCAGGGGCTGACGCAGGACGGGCTTGGCGCCGACGGAGCATTCACGAAGGCAGCCCTTGCGCCACCGGTTGGCGAGTTCTTCGTCCTCCCGCCTGCCCCCATTTCAGCCGACCGGCTCATGCTGGTCACCGGCAACTGCCTGTTCCACAACGGATATCTTTCCGAGCGCTCGGAGATCCTGAATACGGTCGCGGATGACCCATATGTCGAGATAAGCGCGCCGGATGCGGTGCGGCTTGACCTTTCGGATGGCGATCAGGTGGTCGTGCGATCCGCCCAGGGCGAATTGACGGCGAAGCTCAAGGTCAACAAGCGTTTCCCCACGGGCCTCGTGTTCGTTCCCGAAAACTACAGAACCCTCCGTCTCAACGGCCTGATGCGGCGGGGCGAATACCCATGTCCGGTGGAAGTTCAAATGGCGCACGCGGCCTTCGAGATCGCCACTGTCGCCGGGGTCGAGGCGCGTCCTGAGAATCTGGGCTGAGGCACTACGCACTCCCCACCGGCAGCCCACCCGCCCCTGCACACTTGAGCTGGCGTCGTCAGTGATAACCTGTCCCGGCAATGTAATCGTGCAGCACCTGCTCGTTGTTCAGCAATTCGTCGAGCCGGTGCTTGACCACGTCGCCGATGCTCACCACGCCGACAGGGGCGCCGCCATCCATGACCAGCACATGGCGCGTGCGCCGGTTGGTCATGGTCGCCATCACCGAGGGCAACAAATCCTGTATCGAACAGGTCGCCACAGTGCGGTTCATGATGTCGGCGACCCGCATAATGGGCGCCTTGGTTCCGTGTTCAGCCACGGCATTGCAGCAGTCCCGCTCCGACAGCGTGCCCAGGCAATCCCCTCCGGGGAAACGGCTGACGACCACGAAGCCTATGTTGTTCTCCCGAAACAGCCGTAGCACTTCCACCATCGTCTGACTTGGAGTGACCGAGATGACCTCGGGAGCCTTGGTCTTCAAGATTTGGCAGACCAGCATATGAGCCTCCTGTCTGCGCGCTCCGGCTTGCCAGCTGGCGCGCACTCACGTTCGTCGGATATTCCGCCACCAGTTGTACCCCAGCGGCTCGCTCGTCTCGACCAGCACGTCCTGTTCGGTGTTCAGGCGTGCAGCGACCACGCCGCCGCCGGTCATCGCCTTGCCCGGCTTGCCGAGCAGATCGTCGCGCCCGATCACCAGGTCACGCGAGGAAAAACTCGAGAATTCGTACTGTTGGCCAAGCGCGATCGCGTCCGCCGGGCAGGCGTCCTCGCACAGCCCGCAGAATAGGCACCGGGCCATGTCGATCTCGAATTTTGCCGGGCGTCGGTTGCCCTTCTCGTCCTCGTAGGGGATGACTTCGATGCAGTAGCAGGGACAAATCCGCGCGCAGAGTTCGCAGGCCACGCATTTGATCTCGCCCTCTTCGTCGCGCTTAAGGAAGTGATGCCCGCGGTAACGCGAATAGGGCAACCATTTTTCCTTGTCCGGATACTGCATAGTCACGGATTTGGAGAACATGTAGCCGAAGGTCAGCGCCAAGCCGTTCGCCAGATCGGCGAAGAACGCCCAGCCGATCCATGTTCCAATTCTGTCCAGTGCGCGCGACATCGTCGCCCCGCTGCGGAGCCGCTGCGGCCCCTAAAGGAAAGCAACACCGGTTATGATTATGTTCGCCATTGACAGTGGAAGCAAGACCTTCCACCCGATCGCCATCAGTTGGTCGTAGCGGTAGCGTGGGAAAGTGAAGCGGAACCAGATAAACACATAAACGAAGAACGCGACCTTGAGCAGGAACCAGAGGATCGGTGGCAACGGGACCAGCACGCCGTTCCAGCCGCCGAAGAACAGGATCACCGCCAGGACCGACGTCAGAAGCATGATGGCGTATTCACTGACCATGAAGAACGCAAAGCGGATACCGCTGTATTCGGTATGGAACCCGGCCCCCAGATCGCCTTCCGCTTCAGCCAGGTCGAAGGGAATGCGCTGCGCTTGGGCCAGCCCGGCGACGAAGAACACGAAGAACCCGACCGGTTGGTAGACGATGTTCCAGACATTGGCTTGCGCCCGCACGATCTCGAGCAGGCTCATGGATTGCGCAAGCATTACCACCCCGATGACCGCGAACCCCATCGGGATCTCGTAGCTGATCATCTGAGCGCAGGTCCTGAGGCTGCCCAGGACAGCGTATTTGCTGTTCGCCGCCCAGCCGCCGAAGATGACGCCATAGACCTCAATCCCGATCACCGCAAAGACGAAAAGGAGCGCCACGTTCATGTTGGAGACGTAAAGAGTGATCTCAGTGCCGAGGACCGAGACGGATTCGCCGAAGGGGACCGCGACGAACACCACGAAGGGCGGAGCGAGCGCCAGGATTGGCGCCAATTTGAACAGGAAGCGGTCGGCCTCGGCCGGGATGTGGTCCTCTTTGGTCAAGAGCTTGATCCCGTCCGCCACCGGCTGCAGCAGCCCATGCCATCCCACACGCATCGGCCCCATCCTCTGCTGGATGTGCCCCGCGATCTTGCGTTCCAGCCAGGTTAGCGGCAAGGGCAGCAGCAGCAAGATCGCAATCAGCAACGCGACCTTGAAGACGATCAGACCAAGAGCAACGACGAGTTCCATGATCCGAGGCCACTCGTTCAACGGGACGAGACCCGCGACTCGATTAGCACTGCGCAGTTGTCAGGTTGCGCGGGCATGGCAATTGCCAACGGCGGCGCAACTTGTGCGATGGTATCACAGCCTTGCCGTCACTGGCTACGATGTGTGACGTTCGGCGCTTAAACGGGATGGCAGGGCGAAACGAACTGCCATTCAATATTGTCTCGTACATTTTCGATAGAGTGCTTATCCTTACGCCCGATCAACCGTGAAGCTCGTGTCGGAACGCAGCCTCAAGGCGACGCCCGCGCTTCCTGCCAGTTCTGCCTGGCACCTGGCGTTTGGGGACGAGTGCTGCGCGGCGCGGCAATAGCGTCAGAGGTGACCCATGCAGCTCATTTCAAATGGCTTTGCGGACGGTACGACGATCCCGCGGCGTTTCACTTGCGACGGTCAGGACCTTTCCCCGCCGCTCGGCTGGACCGGCGCTCCGGCAGGAACCCGCAGTTTTGTCCTTCTCTGCGATGATCCCGACGCCTCGGCGGGGATCTGGCATCACTGGGCGGCCTATGACATTGCGGCCGATTGTATGGAGTTGGCCGAAGGCGCTGCATGGCACCCCGGCAAGCAAGGCCTCAAGCAGGCAACCAACGATTTCCGGCGACCAGGTTACGGTGGTCCCTGCCCACCGCATCGCCACGGCCCACACCGCTATCACTTCCGGCTGCTTGCGCTGTCGATCGATCACCTGCCGCTCGGCAACGACCCATCGTGTCAGGGGGTCGAACGAGAAGCGCGCAGGCATCTCCTCGCCGAGGCGGTTCTCGTCGGAGTGTATGAGCGATGATAGTCTTCGTTCGTGTGAACTCTGGCAACTTGACGAGGGCCTGCGAGTCATGAGCGGCATCACTGGTCGTAATGGCCCCCGCGGCTGTCGCGGCGTCCGCTCGGGGTGGGCACTGTCATCCAATTGAGCTATTGTGCGCGATCGAGCACCGCAGAAAGTGGCCGTAGTGTCTCCAAGCGCATCCAGCGGCCCAACTTCGCTGCTGGGTGCGCGCGTTTTTTGTGAATGGCGCTCGTGCCATGACCACGCCGATCGTCCTGCCTTGGCCGTCGCAAAGCCTCTTGGAGGCCTTAGCGCGGGCGGTGCTGCAACCTGGCGACCGGCCTCACATCGATTTCTCGCGACCGATCGGCGAGGCCGGACTGGTATCGTCGGACTCCGTGTCGTGGCGCGTGTTCAAGAACCCGCTTTCGTTGTTCATCGGCGGCGTCACCGCCGTGATCATGGAGCTTGCAGAACCGCGCGTGCGCACTGGCGTATGGGAGCATACGTCGTTCCGTCAGAATCCAATTCGGCGACTGCACAGCACGGGGCTCGCTGCCATGGTGACGATCTACGGCTCCCGCACCAGGGCCGAGGCCATGATCGCACGTGTTCGGCAGATACACGACCGGGTCGCAGGCGTGACATCATCAGGCGAGACGTATTGCGCCAATGACCCCGACCTTCTGAACTGGGTTCAGGGCACGGCAACATACGGCTTTGTCCAAGCTTATCACGTCTATGTGCGGCAGCTCTCTGCATCGGAGCGCAACCGCTGTTATGCCGAGGGCGTTCCCGCTGCGCGCCTTTTCGGCGCCACAGGCGCACCGGGATCGGAAGGCGAGCTTGAAGCGCTGTTCCATGCGACAGCCGGACGGCTGGAGCGCTCGACCATTGTGCTCGAATTTCTCGCGATCATGCGTTCGGCGCCTATCCTGCCGCTGCCGCTGAGGCCGGCACAGCACCTACTGGTAGCGGCTGCCGTCGATCTGGTGCCTTCTCAGGTCCAGGCCCTGGTGGGGCTCTCCGGGCACGGCTTGCACGGTTGGGAAGCCGAGGCAGTCCGGCAGGCAGGGGTTCTGGCGGATCGCCTCGTTATGGAAACCAACCCGGCCGTTCAGGCCTGCCGGCGGATGCGCCTGCCGGCCGACTATTTATATGTCCAGCGCAGCGCAGTCGGCGCCCGTCTATGATTGTCTTGTTCACGGATTTCGGCTTGCACGGCCCCTACACGGGTCAGGTGAAGGCTGTGTTGCACCAGATGGCGCCGGGCATCCCCGCGATCGACCTCTTCTCCGATGCGCCGGTCGGCAATCCCAAGGCGTCGGCCTACCTGCTGGCGGTCTACGCGCAGTGGTTTCCTGCGGGAACCGTCTTTCTCTGTGTCGTCGATCCAGGCGTCGGAGGGACACGGCCGTCCGTCATCGTCGAGGCCGACAGTCGCTGGTACGTCGGTCCCGGCAACGGCCTGTTCGAGCTGATCCAGCGCAGCGCAGCCGAGACGTTCAGCTGGGACATCGACTGGAAGCCAGAGCGCCTGTCTGCCAGCTTCCACGGGCGTGACCTATTTGCCCCGGTCGCTGCCATGCTGGCACGCGGTGAGCGGCCGCCCGGCAGGCCGCGCCGGGATGAAGCAGATCGCCGTAGAGACTGGCCGGAGGACCTCGCCGAGATCGTCTATATCGACCATTTCGGCAATGCCATGACCGGCCTGAGGGCGGCCAGGCTGCCGGCAGGCGCAAGGCTCGCCGCAGCAGATCGCGTGCTGGATGGCGCGACGACCTTCAGCAATCGGCCGCCTGGCACGGCCTTTTGGTACGAGAACTCGAACGGGCTTGCCGAGATGCGGTCAATCAAGGGCGCGCGGACGGCGAGCTCGGTCTTGCGATCGGCAGTCCTGTGGAGATCGTCCTTTGAACGAAACCGGTTGTCCGTGACGGCGTTGATCTATTGCGATGCGCAAATCAACGAAACGAGGCCCGGGTGCCGATCTGCCGAAGCCGCAAAAAGGCGATGACAAGGTGCAGGCGACGACCGGCAACAAGCGCCTTGCCGAGCAGATTCGCAAGGCTCTCGCCAAGCATTATGCGAGCAAATACCGGGCGAGGTGAAAAACGCGAACGCTACACCCGGAATGAGCACGAAGGGAGGTTGTCATGACCGATGGTATTGCTCAGAAAACCTGTACGCCCTGCCGCGGCGGCGTCGCGCCGCTGACGCAGGAGGCAGCCGAGGGCTATCTGTCCCAGACCCCTGGCTGGGAACTAGAGGAGGCGCGCCTGCTAAGCCGCAAATTCAAATTTGCGGACTTCCGTCAATCGCTCGGCTTCGTCGACAAAGTTGCCCGATTGGCGGAAGAAGAACGGCATCATCCCGACATCTGCTTCGGCTGGGGTTATGCGGCAGTCTCGCTGCAGACTCACAAGATCAAGGGATTGCACGAGAACGACTTCATCATGGCCGCGAAGATCAACCTGCTCGCCGGTTCATAGAGGCACTCGGCACCCCAACGACCGGAACGTGTCCCAAATCGCATTCATAGTTGGCCGGTTGGCGCGATTTCCGGACACTCAATCGTGGCGCCTGAGAGCTGTACCGAAGAGGCTCATTGATCAGTGATCGCGCAACATCTCCTGGAGTATTTCCTCGACCTGGTGCGGCGAAACGCCAAGTTCTTCAAATCCGGGCATCTGCGGCGATGACACATTGTCGACCTGCATCAGCTCCACTTGATTCCGAGTGACGGGCGGGCTCGCAAGCATTTCCGCGGCCCATGCCAGTGCGTGCCAAGCGGCAAATGGCACTGGGACTAGTCTGGGTCTAAGGCCGGCTTGGTGTGCAACGGCTCTGAGAAATTCCTCGTAAGAGTAGACGCGAGGACCGCCGCACTCATACGTGATCGCATGGGTTTCCGTCCCCTGCAGCGCTCTTGCGGTCGCCTCTGCCACATCGCCCACATAGGCCGGCTGCAATCTCGTCAGGCCGCGACCGAACATCGGATAGATTGGAAGCCGGCGGAGAAGTTTGAGGATAATGGTGAGAAATGCGTCATCCGGTCCGAACATCACCGCCGGGCGGATGATGGTGGCGTCAGCAAACGCGGCACGCACCGCCAGTTCGCCTTCGCCACGCTTGCGGATATAGAGCGACGGCGAGGCAACATCGGAGCCGATTCCTGAAACGTGAGCGAGCCGTTCGACGCCAGCTCGGTGTGCTTGGGCTGCAACCCGCCGAGCCGACTCGACATGCACGGAATGAAAGGTCTCCTGTCCCCGTTCGACATAAAGACTGACCGCATTTACAACACCGTAGGCACCGGCAAGTGCACGGGCGATCGCCCGCTCATCGTGGATATCGGCTTCGACCGATTGAAGTTGCGGATCATCAGAACCAAACAATTTCTTGGCCCGTTCCGGATGTCTTGATGCAATCCGAACGAAAAACTCACCATTGCGGAGATGCCGAACAACGCGGCGGCCGAGAAACCCGGTTCCACCGAACACGGTGACGACGCGATGGTTCATGGCAGCCATGGCTTAGACTTTGTCGGCTCATGTCAGCCGTCTCGACCCGGCGGTTCAGGTCACGTGGACGGCGCGCCTACTGACCACAATCTACCATCTGGGGTACCTGGTACAGATTGGATCGATCTCGTCCGTCAACTGATCGAAAATGACCCCACTCCTTGCGGAATTCCGGCGATTGATGAGCAGATCGCGATTCTGCTATTGGACGTCGTTGACGATGCGCCGCCCGTCGAGGCTCCGATGCCGTGCTGGAACGACAGACCATTTGGCAAGGGACGCCCGCCCAAATGTATCCGAATTTACGATTTTGCCGCAGCATCTGAAAGCCCCTCAGCTACATCAAACTTCTCACTGCACACGTAGTGCATACGAAAGCCAGTGAGCAAAGCCCGCTCCGCCTTCAAGACGGGCTCGACGAGGCAGAGCGGGCTTTGCTCCAGCGCGTCTAAAGGCCCTTCCAGCGCAACAGCCGCATGGCGTTGGCCGTCACCAGAACCGTCGCTCCGGTATCGGCCAGGATGGCGGGCCAAAGGCCGGTGATGCCGACTACGGTCGTCACCAGGAACACCGCCTTTAGCCCCAACGCCATGGTGATGTTCTGCTTGATGTTGGTCATGGTCGCCTGAGACAGCCTTATCATCGCGGCGACGTCGCCGACGCGGCCATGCAGCACCGCCGCATCTGCCGTCTCCAGGGCGACATCGGTGCCGCCGCCCATGGCAATGCCGATGTCGGCGGCGGCGAGCGCCGGCGCATCGTTGATGCCGTCGCCGACCTTGGCGACCGTCAGCCCCTGCCCTTTCAACTCGCCGACGATGCGCTGCTTGTGCTGCGGCAGCAGCTCGGCGCGCACCTCGATGCCGAGTTGCCTGCCGATCGCCGACGCCGTGCGCTGGTTGTCGCCGGTCAGCATGACAGTCCTGATGCCGGCGTCGGTCAAAGCCCTTAGGCCGGCCATTGCGTCCGGCCGGGGCTCGTCGCGCATGGCGATGAAACCGGCCAGCATATCGTCGATGAGCAGCACCGATACCGACTTGCCTTCATCGTTGAGTTCGGCGATGCGGGCCGCCTGATCGGCCGGCAGCGCGGCCTTTTCGCCGGCAGCGATCGGCGAGCCCAGGAACACGTTCTTGCCGCCAACACGGCCGACGACACCCTTGCCGCCTAGCGCCCTGGCTTCCGCCGCCTGCGGCACCGGCACACGGTCAGCCCTGGCCTTTCGCAGGATCGCCAGCGCCAGCGGATGACTCGACCCGGTTTCGAGTGCGGCCGCCAGCGACAGCACGTCGTTTTCACTGACGCCGACCGCCATGACATCGGTCACCACGAGCTTGCCTTCGGTCAGCGTTCCGGTCTTGTCGAGGGCCACGGCGGTGACCTTGCCGAGGCCTTCCAGCACAGCACCTCCCTTCATCAGCAGACCGCGTCTGGCGCCGGCCGAAAGCGAAGCCGCGATGGCCGCCGGCACCGATATGACGAGAGCGCAGGGACAGCCGATGAGCAACAGCGCCAAGCCCTTGTAGATCCATTCGTTCCAGTCGCCGCCGAAGGCCAGCGGCGGGACGACTGCGACCAGAGCCCCCACGGCGACAACGGCAGGCGTGTACCAGCGCGAGAAGCGGTCGATGAAGCGTTCCGTCGGCGCTTTGCTCTCCTGCGCCTCCTCGACCAGCTTGACTATGCGGGCAATGGTGTTGTCGGACGCCGCCGCCGTCACGGTGATGCGCAACACGCCGTCGCCATTGATGGTGCCGGCGAACAATTCGGCGTCGACGCCCTTGCGGACCGGCACGCTTTCCCCCGACACCGGCGATTCATCGATGGCGCTTTCGCCCTCGATGATCTTGCCATCGGCTGGAATGCGATCGCCCGGCCGCACCAGAATGACGGCGCCGACCTTCAGGGCACCGGCCGGAACGTCGCGAGTGGCGCCATTCTCCTCCAGCAGGGCCGTCTTGGGCACCAGCGTGGTCAGCGCCTGGATGCTGGAGCGCGCCTTGCCGGCGGCGACCCCTTCCAGCAACTCGCCGACCAGAAACAGGAAGACCACGGTCGCGGCTTCCTCACCGGCGCCGATGATGACGGCGCCGACGGCCGCGACGGTCATCAGCATTTCGATGGTGAAGGGGATGCCGGCGAGCGCGGCCATCACCGCCCGCCGTGCAATCGGCACCAGGCCGATCAGCATGGCGGCAATGAAAACCCATACGCCGGTGGCCGGCCAGACGGTGTGAACCGCAAAAGCCGCGGCCAGCGCAACACCGCTGGCGATGGTCAGGTGGCCCTTGGCGCAGTTCCACCACGGGCCCGAGGCCGGAGCATGATCGTGGCCGGTGAGGCCAGAGTGATCGTGGCCAGCGTGGTCATGATCGTCGTTGGCGCCGTGCGCGGCCGGCTTGGCATTCTGTCCGGCCTTGAGCTGAGCCACGGAATAGCCGAGGCCCGTCACCTTTTTCTCGATCGCGGCGAGGTCACTTTCCGCCCTATGCCTGATGGTCATGGTGCCAGATGTGACCGAGACGTTCACGTCCTCGACGCCATGCATGCGCCGCACGGCGCCATCGATTTTCGTCGCGCAGCCGGCACAATCCATGCCTTCGACGCGATAGCGGGTTTGGGCGGCGGTTGCAGCCATCGTCTCACTCCTTGAACCGTTCCAGCGCCACGCTACATTCTCTAGCGACTAGAGGAGCAAGCGAAAATTGATGAGCAGTGTCCCGATTGGCGAAGCGGCCCGACAGAGCGGCGTGAAAGTTCCGACCATCCGCTACTATGAGCAGATCGGTTTGCTGCCCGAGCCGAACCGCAGCGACGGCAACCGCCGGCTCTATGAGACGAGCGACTTGCGCCGGCTGGCCTTTATCCGCCATGCCCGAGAGCTGGGGTTCGAGATCGAAGCCATCCGCACCCTGCTGACGTTGCAGGACAATCCCAGCCAGCCCTGTGCCACCGCCGATACCATTGCGCAGGCGCGGCTGGCCGACGTGGTTCAGCGGATACGCAGCCTCACCGCATTGAAGGCCGAGTTGGAGATCATGGTCGAAGGCTGCCGGCACGGAAAGGTCGGCGAATGCCGCGTCATCGAGGTGCTGGCGGACCACAGCCAATGCGAACATGCCCGGCATTGATTGCCGAACTGGTGCTACCCGAATGACGCAGCTCACATCCACCCTCACCTGCCCCGATTGCGGACACCGGGCCGTCGAAACGATGCCAGGCGATGCCTGCCAGTTCTTCTACGAGTGCAAGGGTTGCGGGACGTTGCTTCGCCCGAAGGCGGAGGATTGCTGCGTTTTCTGCTCCTACGGAGATGTGCCGTGTCCGCCGGTCCAGGAGGCGCGTGCGGAAGGGCGCCCAGCGGCCTGCGGCGACGCGGGTTGTCGGGATTGACGAGATCGTGCCAGGCCATTCCGGGCGGTCCTGATGTCGCAGCATCTGGCAATCACGGGCTTGGGACTTGCAAAAGTAGCGCTTTGCGATCAGCCTGAGCGGATCATGGCCCGGCTTTCGCCAAAACATCTGCTCGTCATACTGCTCGCGGTCTTCCTGACCGCGGGGTTCAGCCTGTCTGCAGTTCAGGCCAGCGTCATGTCGGCAAGGATGGCAATGACAGCGGGCGATGGCATGACCATGTCGTCCGATACCGGCATGGCCAAGATGGCCGATGGCGCCATGGCCGGCGATTGCAAGGCTTGCCTCAAGGATGCCAGCGGCAGTGACAATCCGATGCATTGTCCGCCGACGTGCATTGCGCCGGTGCTTGCGGTGCTGCCTCAGGGTCTCGCCATAGCGGTGGTTCCCAGGCTGCGGCAGCCGCCGGCGCTACCCGCCCCGTTCCTGTGCGGGCGAAGTTCCCTGCCCGACCCTTACCCTCCCAGACCCAGCGCCTGATGCCGATTCAGCCGTCTTACGGCTGATCCCCGGCGCCTGATCGCCTGCGCGCAACGAAGTGCCGCAGGCACGCATGGCAATCCAGTTGATGTCGGCATGCCCGCCATCGATCGAGATCGCAAAGGGCTACAAGGGTGAATGACGATTTCCATTATTCCATATCCCGCCGGGGGTTTCTCGCGGCGGTCGCCAGCGTTGCCGTATCCGCGTCGACGCGTCCCGGGCGCGCGTCTGCCGTGGACGAACGCCTGATCAAGGTCGCGCCGAACAAGGTGCGGTTCACTGGCCCGAACGGCCCAGCCACGTCCGCATGGGCTTATGACGGCACTGTCCCCGGCCCGGCGCTGCGGCTCAGGCAAGGCCAGCCGGTTCGCATTACTGTCGAGAACGGGCTGGAGGAGGACACCACGGTCCATTGGCATGGCATCCGCCTGTCGAATGGCATGGACGGTGTGCCGGGCCTCACTCAACCGCCGATCAAGCCGGGGACGAGCTTTGTCTACGAGTTCACGCCGCCCGACGCCGGCACTTTCTGGTACCATCCGCATGCCGATAGCCTCGTGCAGCTCGGCCGCGGCCTTGCCGGCGCCCTCATCGTCGAGGAGCGCGAGCCCGTCGCCGTCGATCGCGACCTTCTTTGGCTGCTGCAGGACTGGCGGCTTGCTTCCGACGGGCAGATCGCCGGTGGCTTCGGCAGTGCCATGGACGCGTCGATGTCTGGCCGCGTCGGCAATGTCGTCACCATCAACGGCACGGTGCCGGCCGACCAGAGCGTGAAAGCCGGCGAGCGCGTCAGGCTGCGGCTCGCCAATGGCTCGCTCGCCCGCATCATGGCGCTGCGCTTCGAAGGCCATCGCCCGGTCGTTGTCGCCATCGACGGTCAGCCCTGCGACCCGCATGAGCCGGAGGGTGGCCGTCTGCTGCTGGCGCCGGCCATGCGCATCGACATCGTGCTCGACATGCAGGGCGACCCCGGCAGCCGCCACGCTGTGGTCGACGATTTTTATGACGGCCTTGCCTACACGCTGACAAACCTTGCCTACGACAACGCGACGCCGCTGCGCGCCCATCCTCTCGACGCGCCTGTCGGCCTGCCGCGCAATCCCTTGCCCGAACCCGACCTCGCCGGGGCCGAGCGCCAGCAGATCGTGTTGCAAGGCGGCATGATGGGCGGCGGCAAGCTCGCCGGCGTCGGCGGCATGATGGGCATGGCGACGCCCGGCATGAATGGCGGCGCTGCCTGGGCGATCAACGGCATGTCGATGACCGGCGACGGCCATGCCGGCATGATGCCGCAGTTCACGCTGAAACGCGGCGCCACTTGTCATCTCACCATGCGCAACGAAACCGCGTGGTGGCATCCCATGCACATCCACGGCTTCAGCATGCTGGTGCTTTCGCGCAACGGTTCGCCGGTGCCGCACCGGCAATGGCAGGACGCGGTGCTGCTTGCCCCCAAGGACACGGTCGAATGCGCCTTCGTCGCCGACAATCCCGGCGACTGGATGCTGCACTGTCATATCGTCGACCACCAGATGGCCGGCCTCATGACCGTCTTCCGAGTAACCTGATTTCTTCGCCAACCGCTGAACCTTTTCGTCAACCAGATCTACCAATCAACCAAGGAGAACTGCACATGAAACCGACCTACGCCTTCGCCGCCTTCGCGGTCGCGATAGCAATGCCCCTACCCGCTGTCGCGGCGACGATCAATGCGGTGATGTACAAGAACCCGCAATGTAGCTGCTGCGAATCCTACGCCAACTATCTGGAGCACAATGGCTTCAAGGTCGAGATCAAGGCCGTCAACAATCTTTCGCAAATCAGCAGCGATGCCGGCGTGCCGGCCGATCTCGAAGGCTGCCACACGTTGATGGTCGACGGCTATGTCGTCGACGGCCTGGTGCCGGTCGATATCGTCAGGAAGCTTTTGACGGAACGGCCCGCCATCACCGGCATCACGCTGGCTGGGATGCCGACCGGCGCGCCAGGCATGGGCGGCGAGAAGGACGGAACCTGGACGATTTACGCTTTCACCAAGGACGGCAAAGCACCCACCGTCTACGCCACGGAGTAGGGACACCGCGATGTTGACGAACATGTCAGATTGCCCCGCCAAGACCTGGCTGGCCATGACGTTCGTGTCCGTAGCCGGCTTTCTTGTCCTGCTGGTTCTGGTGCTCGCCGTCGCAGCACTCGCAAGATATGTACTGACGGGACGTCGACCCAATAGACCGGGTGCATCATGACCAGCGGTGACGTTCAATCCGATGCGGGACCGCCGGCCATCCGGCGCGCTGCGCTACGACGGCTGCTGGTCGTCCTGCCTGTGATGGGTTTCGCCGGGCTCGCCATCGTGCTCGCCTGGGGGCTCACACGCAACGCATCGGATATTCCATCGGTGCTGATCGACAAGCCGGTGCCCGAGTTCAGCCTGCCGCCGGTCCAGGGCCGCACGCTTGGCCTGTCTAGCAGCGACCTGCGGGGCGAAGTTTCGCTGGTCAACGTCTTCGCATCCTGGTGCCTGGCCTGCCGCGAGGAGCATCCTGTGTTCGTGCAACTAGCGACAAGCAAGACGGTGCCGCTGCATGGACTCAACTACAAGGACAGGCCTGATGACGCCGCACGATGGCTCGACACGATGGGCGATCCCTACACACGCACCGGCGCGGACCTGAACGGCCGCGTCGCCATCGACTGGGGTGTCTACGGGGTACCGGAAACCTTCGTGGTGAGCGCCGATGGCCGCATCGCCTACAAGCACATTGGCGCGGTTACGGAAGAGGCGCTTGAGAAGACGATTCTGCCGCTCGTCGAGCGCCTGAGAGCCGAGGCGAAGGAGCGGCGACCATGAAGATGCTCGCTCTCGCCCTCTTCGGCGCCTTGCTCGCGGTGACGCAGCCCGCATCGGCCGTCGAGCCGCCGCAGAACTTTGTCGTTCACGAGGCTCCCGTCCCCGTGCCGGAAATCCGGTTTGAGGACGCCGACGGTCGGCCGAAAACGCTTGCGGATTTCCGTGGCAAGGTCGTGCTGCTCAACATCTGGGCGACATGGTGCGCTCCCTGTCGAAAGGAAATGCCGACGCTCGACCGGCTGCAGGCCAAACTTGGCGGGCCGGACTTCGCGGTCGTCGCGCTGTCGATGGACCGTGGCGGCCCGGACAAGGTGAAAAACTTCTTCACCGAGATCGGCATCGAGCACCTTGCCCTCAACATCGACACATCGGGCAAGGCGATGTTCACGCTCGGCGCGCTCGGCCTTCCCTTGACATTGCTGATCGACCGCAAAGGCAAGGAGATCGGTCGGCTGATCGGCCCCGCCGAATGGGATTCACCCGAAATGGTCGCGTACATCCGCAGGTATCTTGCCGCCAACTGAGAAAGGACCCGATAGATGACCACGACAGAACTCACCCAAACCAGACAGGCCTCGCCCGGACGCGATGCCACCATCCGCCACACTCTCGGCGGTCGACGTGGCCTGATCGCTGCCGGCGCGGCCATTGCCATCGCCGGCCTCGCGTTCAACTGGACATGGCTGGTCGCCGCCGGAATTGCGCCGCTGCTGCTCAGCGTGTTGCCCTGCGTTGCCATGTGCGCGCTTGGCCTGTGCATGAGCCGGATGACCGGCCGGTCATGCTCGACCGAGGACGTCGCCCAAAAACGCGACGGGGACAGCGATGGCGCCAAGGCAGTGCCCATCAATCTGAAAGGCAATGGTTGATGTTCGTCCGGGCCCAAGGCGAGCCACAGGCTCTCTCTCCGGCTTTGGGGATGCGCTTGCTGCGCAGCCTGATCGCTCTGACGGCGCTGATCTCCGGCTTTGTCCACGGCGCGCAAGCGCACTCGCTGGATGAAGTCGACGCCATGCTTCAGGGCGACGAGAAGTATTTCCAGCCGATCGACAAGCCGGCGCCCGATTTCACGCTGCGCACCGCCGACGGACGAGTCGTGCGGCTGGCCGATCTCAGCGGCAAGGTCGTCGTGCTCCACTTCATCTACACATCGTGCCCGGACGTGTGCCCCCTGCACGCCGAGAAGATTGCCGAGATTCAGGCCATGGTGAACGGCACGCCGATGAAGGGTCAGGTCGCCTTTGTTACCATCACCACCGACCCGACCCGAGACACGCCGGACGTGCTGCGCGACTACGGACCAGCGCACGGGCTCGATCCTGTGAACTGGCTGTTCCTGACCACCAACCAAGGTCAGTCGGAGGACTCGACCCGCAAGCTGGCGGAAGCCTTCGGCCACAAGTTCACCCTGTCGGATGACGGCTATCAGATGCACGGCATCGTCACCCATGTGATCGACAAGGAGGGCCGTTGGCGGGCGAATTTCTACGGCCTGAATTTCGCGTCGGTCAATCTCGTCACCCTGGTCAACGCGCTGACCAACAACATCGAGCGTCCGCACGATGAACCGGAAGAAGGCTGGCTGGCTAAACTAAAGAACCTCTTTTGACGCATTTTTCACCGGCGGCAGGCCGACAGCGGGCCGCCCCACGGATGGCAAGGAGAGACGCATATGATCACAAGCGCGAAACAGGCAAGTCGATACGAGGGCGGGCTTGTCCGCGCCCTTCTGCTTGCCGGCGTGACAGGATGGCTCTTGCTCGGCCTTCAAGGCGCGCAGCGACCGGCGAGCGCGGGCGGCGAAATGTCCCAGGACCAGTTCGACCAGCGGGTGCACGACTATATCCTCGCGCATCCGGAGGTCGTCATGCAGGCGCTGCAAAGTCTGGATGCGCGCCAGCGCGAGGCCGAGGCGGCAGAGGCAAAGGCGGCACTCACGTCGCGAGCCGACGACATCTTCCGCGACAAGCAGAGCCCCGTCGGTGGCAACGCGCAGGGCAACGTCACCCTGGTCGAGTTCTTCGACTACAACTGCCCCTATTGCCGCCAGGTGGCACCGATCATGGCGCAAGCCGTGACCGACGATCCGCAGCTCAGGATCGTCTACAAGGAATTTCCCATCCTCGGCCCGGATTCGGTGTTCGCGGCCAAGGCGGCGCTCGCGGCCGAGCGGCAAGGCAAATACGCGGCGTTCCACAAGGCACTGCTCGGCGCCAAGACAAGGGTGACCGAAGCGATCGTGCTCAAGGTTGCGGCCGAGGTCGGCCTCGACGTCCCGCGCCTGAAGACCGACATGCAGCATCCCGACATCCAGGCGTCGATAGACCGGAACGCGGAACTGGCGCAGGCGCTAAAGATCACCGGAACACCGGGATTCGTCGTCGGCGACCAGATTTTCCCTGGCGCTACTGATCTCGCAACAATGAAGAAACTGATCGAGCAAGCACGGGCCTTGCAGAAATGAGGCACGCACCAGCAACCGGGAACAGCTGAATGCCCGAACTCTCCAACATCGGCGTGCTGACCGCGTTCGCGGCGGGCATCGTGTCGTTTCTCTCGCCCTGCGTGCTGCCGCTGGTGCCGGGCTATGTTTCCTATGTCGCCGGCCGGACGCCCATGGACGGGCCTGCCGACCGGATGGCCCGCTTGTCAGCGGCAGCCCTGGGCCTCTGCTTCGTGCTCGGATTCTCGACTGTCTTCATCGTGCTGGGCGCCAGCGCCACCGCGCTCGGCCGGTTGCTGCTCAGCTACCGCGTCGAGCTCAACCTCGTCGGCGGCGCCATCGTCATCCTGTTCGGACTCTTCCTGATCGGGCTCGTCCGCCCGGGCTGGATGATGCGCGAAGCGCGGTTTCACGCCGCCGCTCCGGGTGGACGCGCGATGTCCGCTTACGCTCTCGGCCTTGCCTTTGCCTTCGGCTGGACACCTTGCATCGGTCCGATCCTCGGCTCGATCCTGACCGTGGGTGCGGCCTCGGCAACGGTCGCCGATGGCGTTGCCCTGCTTGCCATCTATTCGCTTGGCCTTGGTGTTCCCTTCCTGCTTGCCGCCTTGTTCACCGACGGCCTCGTGCGGCGGCTGAAGGCGATGCGCCAGGCGGGTCGTCTGCTGCAGCCGGCGGCCGGTGGCATCATGGTGGTCATGGGGCTCGCCATGATCACCGGACGGATGTCGACATTCTCGTTCTGGCTGCTGGAGCAATTTCCCATTTTCACGCGCATCGGCTGAGGCCGGGAAAGGAATTAGCCATGATCCGGACAATGTGCCCAAACAGACGAATGGTTGCTCTCGGTGTTTTTGGCTTGGCGACGGTTACCGGCTTTCTCAAGGAATCGGATTTGGCGATCGCCGCCGAGGACACCAGCTTGGCGAGCCGCTTCAAAGACCTTAGCGAAAATGGCAACAGCACCTGTTCGGGCACGTTCACGGAGTCGATCGCAACAATGCCGAGCACGTCGCGGATCAAGGGGTCATGTTGCAGCCCGATGGAAATGAAGCGCTATGTCGAGCAGGTGAATGGCCTGACCAAATACCGCGACATCGCCATGATCCCGAGCGATCCATACGATATCCCGTCGGGCATCGCGCAGAAGGTGATGCCTTACTACGATGTGAAGCTCACCAGCACCGAACAGAAGGCCTACGACTATGCGATGGCCAAATCCGAAGAGAAAGGTCCGTGTTGCTGCCAATGCTGGCGCTGGAAGATGTATGGCGGGCTGGCGAAATACCTGATCCATGAACGCGGCTTCACCGGCGAGCAGATCGTCGATGTGTGGGACCTCTCCGACGGCTGCGGCGGCGGTATGTAACAGTAAGACGGCGCTGGCAGCCGCAATCTCGCGCTGCCTGCCATTGATGAACTCCTTCGCCGATAACCCGCAGGTGCAGATTGCCTGCCGGGCGGCGGCGCGCCAGATAGGCACATGGGTTCCCGCATGGCGATTGCCGTAGCGGGTGCTGCGATGTATTATTACCGGCCGGCCGTCGATGCTATGCAATCCGGGTGCCGGCAGGGAGGAACAGCCATGTTACGCTCAATTTCACTTGCGCTTTTCTTGTCGGTCATCCCAGCAACTGCTTTTGCGAATTCATGCCCGACCATCATGGCCGCGATCGACGCGGCGCTGCCGACCGCGACCCTCTCGGAGGCCGATTTGGCTAAGGTCAAAGACCTGCGAGCCCAAGGCGAGAAATTGCATGCCGCCGGCGATCATGCAGGATCGGAGGCCGCGCTCAACGAAGCCAAGAAGATTCTCAGCATGTAGTCAGGACCAACGCGGCTTTCGTGGCCGCGTGCCGACTTGTCCGTTCGTCTCGACTTCACGCGTCACGGTGTCACCGTGGACGACGTCGTGGTCATCCAGGCAGACCCTGGTTTGCTCCTGCGGTTGCTGTCGCAGCGGTTTTGGCTTGCCTGCCGTTCAAGCAATGCCGCGACCGCTCATCAGGAGAACCCTGAGCCGTGGTCACCGGAAGACCGGCAACGGATTCACAGCCACTTCGAAACGATCATCATCAAGACGAGATAGCGGCCGACTTTCGCGACCGTGACAATGGCCAGAAAACTCCAGAACGGCTCTCTCAGCACTCCGGCAGCCAGCGTCAGCGGATCACCGATCACCGGCATCCAGCTGGCCAGCAATGACCATCGTCCGAAGCGTCGATACCAGTCGGCCGCCGAACCGAGCCGGGCGGGCGTGACAGGAAACCAGGGGTAAGACTGAAATCGGAGGAGGCCGCGGCCAAGGCCCCAATTAACAACCGACCCCAGGACGTTGCCGACCGAGGCGGCGGCCAGGAGCGCCCATGGCTGGTAGGTGCCGCGCAGCAGCAAGGCCGCGAAGACACCTTCGGACTGGGCGGGCAGAATGGTGGCGGCAACCAGTGCGCTCAGGAGGAGGCCGCCATAGGCGAGAATATCGCCCAATTCGACTAGCGCCGCCGTCTCACCTGGCGTTCCTTTTCAGCCAATCGGCCGCGCCGGCGAGGATCAAACGAGCCCGAGTCCTTCATTTCAAAATTCCTTCCCAAATGCGAACGGTGCTTTACTCTTGAGGGGTCCAGCCGCCGGAAGGTCAAGCGCAAAACGCCTGCGCCCTGCTCATCTGAATCGTAACGGCGTGTTGACCTTCCAGTAGCTGGAAGGCAGCCTATCTTCCTTGCAGAAGGAGATTTTCAACCATGAACATCGGCATCGCATCCGAGCAATCCGGCCTGCCGTCGAAGACCATACGCTACTACGAGGATATCGGCCTTGTGCGCCCGGCCCGGACGGGTAATGGCTATCGAGACTATTCGGTGGCCGACATCCACCGCCTGCGGTTTCTGCAGCGCTCGCGCAGCCTGGGGTTTTCGGTCGACGAGTGCCGCCAGCTGCTGTCGCTCTATCATGACAAGGAGCGCGAGAGCGCCGACGTCAAGGCAATTGCGCAAGCCAGGCTGGTGGAGATCGACAGGAAGATCGCCGAACTGGTCGGATTGCGCCATCTGCTGCATCACCTGGTCGAGCATTGCCACGGCGACGAGCGGCCGGACTGTCCGATCATCGACGAACTGGCAGGACAACGCATGGTGCAGTGAAGCGAACCGCCTCCGCCGCGATGCTGGCGCCTCTGCGGTGGTGGTGGCCGCAGCCAGCGGCGACGCGATAGTCAAGGCCAGTCCTTGATGAAGGAGATGGCGGCCGCCGCCAAAACGATCGCGGGGATGTTTGACGGCAAACTGGCCTATGACGCCGCAGCCTTCAAGGCGACGGCGGAAACCATCCGCGCCCACACCGGCCCTGCCCTGATTGCCGAATTCCCGAGTGCGACACTGGGAGCTCCTTCGGGCGTCAGGCCGGATATCGATCTGGCTCGCCCGGAGTTCGAGGCGTTGGCCCGTCATATCGGGACGCTGGCGAGCGCACTAGCCGCGGACGCCGAGCAGGCGCCAGCCGGCATCACCAACGATATCCGCATGGGTTCCGGCCTGGTGATGGGCTTGGCAAGCGGCCGGGCGTGTCCGAAGCCGATCCCGCCAAACTTCCGGCGGAGCACCTTCTGCATCTTATCCTGCAGGATTGCTCAAGCTGTCATTCGAAGTATCCGGCAAAAGGTGCAGTGAACGGACTGCTGCGGGTCGCGTTGCATACACTTAAATTCGTTTGTGCTAATGTATTTCCAGCCATGCACAGTCACGCATGACGAACATTGGGAGGATGCGATGAAAACCATGAATCGCAGATCTGCAATTGCCCTCGGTATGACGGCTGCCGCGGTAACGCCTCTGTTCACCCTGGCGACATCTGCCAAGGTCAAGGAATACGGTCCGACTGAAGGCAAGGAGCTAGCGCCGGGCGTCAGGGTGGTGGAGGTCGGCACAGGAAACTCCGATATTCCCGCCTACAAGAGCATCGCG
Organism: Mesorhizobium sp. LjNodule214; assembly: GCF_964252735.1. Taxonomy (NCBI): domain Bacteria; kingdom Pseudomonadati; phylum Pseudomonadota; class Alphaproteobacteria; order Hyphomicrobiales; family Phyllobacteriaceae; genus Mesorhizobium; species Mesorhizobium sp. LjNodule214. The sequence continues at coordinate 1,052,066 of NZ_CAXUPE020000003.1, read as the reverse complement.
ATTGTCGACATAGTCTTTCAGCCCGGAGCCGTGGTTCCCGCGATGGTGATGGACAACGACATGGTATGCACGATTGTTTCCGGTGAATTCACCATCAAGAAGGTGGACAAGGAATTCAAGCTCAAGGAAGGCGACATGTACACCTGCGCCAAGGGCAAGACCGACGAGGCGACGAATACAAGCGCAGTGGTCGGCGTGCATCGCCTCGCCGTCCTGATACCTGCCTAGCGCATGACCCCGATCCGAAGGTCCCGCGTCAGAGAATATCGGAATCGATTTTTTGCTTCGCTGACCTCGATTCGGAAAGGATTCAGCTGGCAACGCCCGCTTGAAACTCTCGCCGCCTCGACCCCAGCAGCTTTCCGCTGACTTAAGTGATTTCGCGCGATTTTCCTAGCCGCAGCGACTAGCGCTCCCGCAACGCCAGTTGGCACTTGCGTCGTCTCCTTGACTGCTGGCGAGGCGGTGGACCCCCTTCCCCCATCCAACACCTATGCTTCTGCTCGCATGGATTGTCTTTGGCGGCAACGCAACCAGGAAATCCACAGCGCTCGTTCGGTCTGCTTTAGGGTTGCTCGCCGGATGCGCTGCTCGTTCCTAGTCCTGATCGCTTGCCGGATGATAGCTGGGCAGGTCGGCCCACTCGCGATTTGTGAAGTGGGCGGTAGGATCAATTTCCGGTACAGCAACCAACCGCTCGATGAGGGCTCGTGTTCGAATGCGTAGGCCTGTCGCGTAGCTGGCGGCCCACGCGCCGAAGCGTGTCTCCAAGGCCTTTGCTCGGTTGTGGTTGGCAGCGTTGTGGACATTGGCATTGCTGGTCATCTGTCTCTCCCGTGTTTGCGCCACAGCAGTTCGATCGGGGGAGTTTGATGGAGATGGGCACCGCAAGTCCCAAAGCCGGTGCCAAATTGGTCCAAAAAGATACAAAGGCTGGCGATGTCAGTCTGGCAGACCGGCCTTGCGCAGGCCATCAATAGTGCTCTGCCAGCGCTCACTATATCGATCGGCAATCCTTTCAATATCGGACATCCGCGTAAATGGGGCTTTGCGCAACAGCGTTGCAACGCCGGCATGTGCCTCATCCATCCGGCCGAGATGAGCGAAAGAGGCGACCAACGTCCAGTGAGCGCCGATCCATTCCCCGTTGGCGGCAAGGCTCCGTTGCGCCCACTCCAAAGCTTGCTCGAACTCGCCGCTCACGAGGTGCGAAAGCCCAACCCCCAAAAGGATTTCATAATTGTCCAAGGCCCCAGGTGCGATCTGCAGGGCATGCAGATAGCACTCGCGGCCGAACGCCAAGTCGCCCAGCATTACGTTACAAAAGGCGCACAAGGACAAGACAGTTGAGTTGTTCGGGTTTCCTGCCAAGGCCTGCCGCAGCATGACGAGGCTACGCCGCCCTTCGCGCCCCACGGACATGAACACCAAGGCCGATATCGCGGCGACCAGCGGGTCGTCGCCACCAGCATCTACCGCCCGCTCGGCGAGTTCGAGCGCGCGTCGTCGCTCCTCATTCGACAGGCCTTGGCCAAACGTTTCCTTCCGCTCGTAGGCCCACCCTGCATAGGCGAGTGCGATGGCAAAGGTGGGGTCAAGTTCTATGGCCTTTTCAAGAAGGCGAATGGCTTCGGCATTTACTTCTGGCGACGCACCGCGGAACAGCGGAAGCGCTCGGAGATAGAGATCGTACGCATCGAGACTGTCCGGGGGCTTCCGTCGTGCCCGCTGGATCTCGGCCTTGCGCACCTCGGGCTCGACCAGGCCCACGACAGCCTCGGTGATGCGATCTTGAAAATCGAACAGGCTTGTGACTTCGCCGTCGAAGTGGTCGGCCCACAGCTCAGTCGCCTCGGCGGCGTCGACGAGTTGTACGCTGACCCGCAGCCGGCTGTCGCGCCGGCGCACGCTTCCCTCAAGCACATAGCGCACTCCCAGGGCGCGGGCGACTTCCCGGCTGTCGGGCGACCGGCCCTTGTAGGCGAAGGCAGCGTTGCGTGCGACGACCGCGAAGGTTCTGAATCGGGACAGTGCGGTGATGATGTCTTCGAACATTCCATCGGCGAAGTATTCTTCTTCGCCGTCGCCAAGGTGGCTCTGGAACGGCAGGACCGCGATGGATGGGCGCAACGGCCGTAACAGCGAGGACCGGGCGATTGTGCGCGGCAACCGGTAACCAAGCCGGGGGACGGTCACGACCCACTCTTCGCCGTCCGGGGCTGGGCCCAGTGCCTTGCGCAGTGTCGCCATCTGCACCGAGAGATTGGCTTCCTCGACAATCATCCCCGGCCAGGCCTTGGCCATCAATTCGTCCTTGCTGACGGTCTGGCCTCCCGCCGCTAGCAGCGTATGCAGAAGCGCTATCCCGCGTTGGCCAAGGGCGACAATCTGTCCGTCCCGCCGCAGCAGTCCCGCGGCCGGATCGAGTTCGAACGGGCCGAAGATGAAAGTCTGTTCAACCACGATGAGATGCTATAGCCGCAACGGTCCATGGGCAATCGGCCATGTTTCCGGCAATCTGGCGGGCAGTTCTTGCGCTCGAACGCTACACGGATGCCGCGTAACGCCGCTTGCGGTGAGCGTAAGCGCACCACAAAGTGCAACGATGAAAACAGAGCCGGCCTACCGCCTCAACGCGTAGACGTTTTCCATGCTTTCGCCACCGATCGGCAGCGCCATGTCGTCGTCCAGCAGACGGGTGATGCGGGCAAATCCGGTGAAAGCCTTCCTCGCCTCCTCGGCCGACATGTTGCCGGACAGTGCTGCGGCGCAGCAATTCAGGGCGCACTGATAAACCGGTCCACGCCGTCCTGTTGGCCACTTACGCAAGAACACCATGGCTTCGGCAACGCTATCGACTTCCTGCACTGGGTATCCCTGCCCGGGCGCAATGCGCACAGGCGTGAAGAAATGCAAGCGATCCATATTTAACCTCCCGGCCGATCGCCTCCGCTCGATCGAACCCCATTAAACTCCCGGATGAGCATTTGGTTCCAGAAAAAAGTGGGCTGCGCATAAAAAATTTGGCGGAAAAAACGGGCAGCCTTCGGCCCTCGTAACAAAATCGGCGAAATCGAATCGTCGCTACTGCCATGAAAGCAGCAGCTTGCCCCTGCTGATAAGCGCGATTCTCATTGAATATCTTTAAGGCCAAAGCCGGCAAATGGATTGCTTGCCGGTTCCCCAACGGCAGGCATAGGCTGCGCAGCCATCGCGTGGAGGCGCGCGGCAAACCGGGGAGGACATAAGCATGACCATCCAAGGCGCATCGCCTGACCTGTACAATGAGGATCTCGCTCCGGCGAAGGTTCGAAACTGGGGACCGTTCTCGATCTTCAACGTCTGGACGTCGGACGTTCACAGCCTCTGGGGCTATTACCTGGCGGCAAGCCTGTTCCTGTTCTGCGGCGGGTTCGTCAATTTCATCATCGCCATCGGTATCGGCTCGCTGATCATCTACGTGCTGATGAACATGGTCGGCTATGCCGGCGTGAAGACCGGCGTGCCCTACCCTGTGCTGGCCCGCGCCTCCTTCGGCATCTGGGGCGCCAACATTCCAGCCCTGGTGCGGGCCATCGTCGCCTGCTTCTGGTATGGCGCACAGACGGCGGCGGCGTCGGGCGCGATCGTGGCGCTGCTGATCCGCTCGCAATGGTTCGACGACTTCAACCAGAACTCGCACTTCCTTGGCCATAGCGGCCTCGAAGTGATCTGTTTCGTCGTGATCTGGGCGTTGCAGCTTCTGATCATCCAGAAGGGCATGGAAACGGTGCGCCGCTTCCAGGACTGGGCCGGCCCGGCGGTGTGGGTGATGATGCTGATCCTGGCGATCTATCTCTGCGTCAAATCTGGGAGTTTCGACTTCACCAGCGACATCCCGATGGATGTGCTGCTTGAGAAGACCAAGGATGCGGGCGTTCCCGGCACGCCTGGCTCGTGGACGGCGCTGTTCGCGGTGGCGGCGATCTGGGTGACCTATTTCTCGGCGCTGTATCTCAACTTCTGCGATTTCGCCCGCTATGCGCCCGACAACGCCGCGCTGCGCAAGGGCAACATCTGGGGCCTGCCGGTCAACCTGATCCTGTTCTCGCTGGTCGCCGGCGTCACCACCATCGCCGCCTACGACGTCTACCATGAGGTGCTGCTGCACCCCGACCAGATCTCGGCGAAATTCGACAGCTGGTTCCTGGCGGCACTCGCGGCCTTGACCTTCGCGGTGGCGACGCTGGGCATCAATGTGGTGGCGAATTTCGTCTCGCCGGCTTTCGACTTCTCCAACGTCTTCCCGCGCCAGATCGACTTCAAGAAGGGCGGCTATATCGCAGCGGTGATCGCGCTGTTGCTCTATCCCTTCGCGCCATGGGACGGCGGTGCTGCGCATTTCGTCAACATCATCGGCGCGACGATGGGGCCGATCTTCGGTGTGATGATGGTCGACTATTATCTGATCCGGAAGGGCGAGGTTGATGTTGAGGCACTCTACCGGGAAGACGGCGAGTTCCGATTCCAGGGCGGCTGGCACGTCAATGCCTTCATCGCCGCCGGCATCGGCGCCATCTTCTCCTCGATCCTGCCCAACTTCACCAACTGGCTGCCGGCCTGGTGGGGCGTCTATGGCTGGTTCTTCGGCGTCGCCATCGCCGGCGCCATCTACTACGTGTTGCGCACGATGGCGCTGGGAGCCGGAGCGAAGACAGCGAAGGCTTGAAAAGTAATATCGTCAGGGGCGGTGCAAGCCGCCCCTCCTCTATCGACCGACCATCTCGGCCAATCTGCGCACCGTGTTCCAGTTGCGCGAGGTGCCGATGCCCAAGCGCTTGTGGCTTGTCGCTGCAATTAACCGCGAACTTGGTGTCGCGCGCGAAAAAACGATCCAGATATCGCCGCCGACCGCCTGCATTTTTTCGTCCTTGCCGACATAGGTCTGCAGTGTTGCAGCAGCCTCCGCCGGAACAGGCTTGCGCATCACCCGCACCGCCACCTGATCGGCGGCAGCAGCCGATTCGACCGGAAACGGATTGCTGGCGGCGAGCCTCAGCCAGTCATCCGCGCGGCGCACGATGATGTCGACATGGCGGCCGAAGGTTTTTTCGAACGCCGCCTCCAGCCGTTGCTCCAGCACCGGAATTTCCGTCGCTTTCGTCTCGAAGACCAGATTGCCGGTAGCCACCAGCGTGCGCGGGTTCTTCAGCCCCAGGCTTTCCGCCATCGCTCTGAGGTCGGCCATGACGACGCGCCGTCCCTCGCCCAGGATGATGCTGTAGAGCAGTGCGACATAGGTCTGCATGAGGCGCGGGACCCGGCTTGGCGCTACTATACCAGCCGCGACTGCTCCATCGCCGCCTCGATGAAGCTGGCGAACAGCGGATGCGGATCGAGCGGCCGGCTTTTCAGTTCCGGATGGTACTGCACGCCGATGAACCAGGGATGGTCGGGGTATTCGACCGTCTCGGGCAGCACGCCGTCGGGCGACATGCCGGCAAACACCAGGCCGCAATCCTCGAGCCGCTCCTTGTAGTCGACATTGACCTCGTAGCGGTGGCGGTGGCGCTCGGAAATCTGGGTGTCGCCGTAGATCTCGGCGATCTTCGACCCCTTGGTGAGCTCGGCCTGGTAGGCGCCGAGCCGCATGGTGCCGCCGAGGTCGCCGGTCTCCTTGCGCTTCTCCAGCATGTTGCCCTTCAACCACTCGGTCATCAGGCCGACGACCGGTTCCTTGCTCGGGCCGAACTCGGTCGAGGAGGCATGCTCGACGCCGGCCAGCGAACGCGCCGCCTCGATGCAGGCCATCTGCATGCCGAAGCAGATGCCGAAATAGGGCACCTTGCGCTCGCGGGCGAATTTCGCCGCCAGGATCTTGCCTTCCGAGCCGCGCTCGCCGAAGCCGCCGGGGACCAGGATGCCATGCACCTTTTCAAGCCACGGCGTCGGGTCTTCCTTTTCGAAGATCTCGCTTTCGATCCAGTCGAGCTTGACCTTGACGCGGTTGGCGAGGCCGCCATGCGAGAGCGCCTCGATCAGCGATTTATAGGCGTCCTTGAGGCCGGTGTATTTGCCGACAATGGCAATGGTCACCTCGCCTTCCGGATTGTGGATGCGGTCGGAGACCTTCTGCCAGGGCTCCATGCGCGGCTTAGGCGCGGGGTCGATGCCGAAGGCGGCGAGCACCTCGGAGTCCAGCCCTTCCTTGTGGTAGGCCATAGGCACGTCGTAGATGTGCGGCACGTCGAGCGCCTGGATGACAGCACTCTCGCGCACATTGCAAAATAGCGACAGCTTTCTGCGCTCTTCCTTGGGGATCGGCCGGTCGGCGCGGACCAAAAGGATGTCGGGCGCGATGCCGATGCCGCGCAGTTCCTTGACCGAATGCTGGGTCGGCTTGGTCTTCAGCTCGCCGGCCGTCGGGATGTAAGGCATCAAGGTCAGGTGCACATAGACGGCGTTGTTGCGCGGCAGGTCGTTGCCGAGCTGGCGGATCGCCTCCAGGAACGGCATCGCCTCGATGTCGCCGACGGTGCCGCCGATCTCGCACAGCACGAAGTCGTATTCGTCATTGCCGTCGAGGACGAAATGCTTGATCTCGTCGGTGACGTGCGGAATGACCTGCACGGTCGCGCCGAGATAGTCGCCGCGCCGCTCGCGCTCGATGATGTTCTTGTAGATGCGGCCGGTGGTGATGTTGTCCTGCTGGTTGGCCGAGCGGCCGGTGAAGCGCTCGTAATGGCCGAGATCGAGATCGGTCTCGGCGCCGTCGTCGGTGACGAAGACCTCGCCATGCTGGTACGGCGACATCGTGCCGGGGTCGACGTTGAGGTAGGGATCGAGCTTTTTGATGCGCGCGCGATAGCCTCGCGCCTGCAAGAGAGCCCCAAGGGCCGCTGCAGCGATGCCTTTTCCGAGTGAGGAAACCACGCCGCCAGTGATGAATACATATCGCGCCATGGGAGTCATCGCTTAACGCGGCCGGATTGATTCCGCCAGAGAAAAAACCGCCGCGAAGGCTTTTTCCAAGAAGGCGCGAAGCCCCGAGGGGCTAATAGTGTTCCTATCAAAACAAAAGGGCCGGCTGAGCCGGCCCTTTCGGCATTCCTTGTCAAACCGTCAGATGATGACGACCTTGGTTGTTAGATAATGACGACCTTGGTGCCGACCCTGACCCGGCTGTAGAGGTCCATGACGTGCTCGTTGATCATGCGGAAGCAGCCATTGGAGGCGCTGGTGCCGATTGACTGCGGCGCGATGGTGCCGTGGATGCGCAGGTGCGTGTCCTTCTTGCCGTCATACAGGTAGATGGCGCGCGCGCCGAGCGGGTTCTCGCCGCCGCCGGGCATGCCGTCCTTGTACTGGCCATAGTGCTTCGGCTCGCGCTTCTGCATATCGAGCGTCGGGATCCAGCGCGGCCATTCCTGCTTGTCGCCGACCGCAACCGTGCCCTTGAACTGCAGGCCTTCGCGGCCGACCGCAATCGCGTAGCGGCGTGCAGTGAAAGCCGATTCGACCAAATAGAGGCGGCGGGCACTGGTGTCGATGACGATGGTGCCCGCAGCGTAGCCGGTGAATTCCACTTCCTGCGGCACGAATTCCGGCTTCACCTTGAACTGCTTCTTGGCTTCCTTCTTGGCGAGCACCTGATCGAGCGCCCGCGTCTCCGGCAGCAGCGACATCGACGAGGACGACGTGCCGCCGAACAGGCCGGCGAAGAGCCCGATGTTGCGCGGCTTCTGGCCGGGCGCTTCGCTGCGCAACTCGCCGTTGTTGCCGGCCAGCGCCACGTTCATCGCCTCGGCCGGGAGCGGTTCTGCGGACTGGATTGGCGCGATCGGCTGAACCAGCTCGATGATCTTGACGGTCTTCTTGCCCGGCTTGGCGTCCGCCACCTTGGTTTCCGCAGCCTGGCCTTTCTTGGCCAGGAATGCCTGGCGTTCCGCGCCAGCCTTGGCCTTGGCCGCGTCGCGCATCGCCAGCTTCCTGGCCTCGAGCGCCTTGGCGCGGGCGGCTTCCTTGTCGGCCGCGATCTTGGCTTCGAGCTTGCTGATCTGAGCCAGATCGTCGGCGCTCGGATTTTTCTTCTTCTTGAGAAGCTTCAACTGCGCCGTATCGCTTTTGGCGGCGGCGACATTGATGACATCGGTCTTTCCAACCGACTGCTGTGAAACCATTGCCGGTGTGCCGGCGACGGCGGCCGAACTCATGCCGAGTACGGCGCAAAACCCCAGGAGAATGAAGCTGCGAAGCTGCATGGCGAAGATCCGATCGTTCAATGCTTGTTGCCCACGGCGTCGCCCGGCGCCCCCCAAGGACGCCGAAAGTGCCGCGCGCAATCTATAATCGATTAGCCACGGGCGCCTCAAGCGCGCCATGGAGCTACGCTCGGTTGAATCTTCGTGATCGTGCGGCATTTGCCGCGACTGTGTTCAAACGACAACAGATCGTGGCATCAAGAGGCCTGTTCCACGCCGATAGACCTGTTCCACCGATAGAATCGGGATGGGGCTCTATCTTTTTGTTTGAGCATGATTCCGCTTTTCGGGATCATGCTCTGCCGGCTACTGGTTCGGAACCTGCGGAGTGACCGGCAAGGTGACGCCATTGGCCGCCGGTGGGGTGGCCGGAGTCGCGGGCGCCGACGCGGCCGGAGCGGTCGCGGGAGGCGTCGCCGCAGCATCGTTGCCGGAGGGCGGCGTCGGCGCGGTGCTGCCGGCGGGAGCCGCCGGCGCTGTGGTGCCTGCAGGCGCCGTGGTGCCCGGCAGCTGGTTGAGCACGCCCTTGCCCGCATTGTCGGAGGATGCCGGAGCGCGGTCGAGGATGTCGATCGGCTTTTCGCCATAGCGGGCAAGGATCGACAATGTCAGCGAAGTGACGAAGAAGGCGGCCGCCAGGATCGCCGTTGCCCGCGTCAGCGCGTTGGCTGCGCCGCGCGCGGTCATGAAACCGGAACCGCCGCCGATGCCAAGACCGCCGCCTTCGGAGCGCTGCAGCAGCACCACGCCGACAAGCGCGAGCACGACCATAAGGTGGATGACGATCAGTACGGTTTCCATAGTTTATCCTGGCAAGGCCTTGCGCGGCCGCGAAGACGACCGGTGATTTGGAGGCGGCTCCTTACAATGCTTTAACGGCATTTCCAAGCCCGTGGCCGGAATATGGGAAGCATTGCAGTCTTTGCAACGATTTCGCCAGCGCGCCCAGGCCGGCAATGAACCGCCTGGTTACGCGATGTTCAAATAAGCCTCGGCGATGCCAAGAAAGTCCGCCGCCTTCAGGCTGGCGCCGCCGACCAGCGCGCCGTCGACATTGTCGATGCCGAGCAGCTCAGCAGCGTTGGAGGGCTTGACCGAGCCGCCATAGAGAATACGCATCCGTGCCGCGGCATTGCCGAGCAGTTCCACCAGCTTTGCGCGGATATGGGCGTGGGCCTCGGCGACGTCGGCGGCGGTCGGCGTCAGGCCGGTACCGATCGCCCAGACCGGCTCGTAGGCAATGATGGTGTTGGCGGCAGTGGCGCTCGGCGGCACCGAGCCGGCGACCTGACGCGACAGGACTTCGAGCGTCGTGCCGGCCTCGCGTTCGGCACTGGTCTCGCCGATGCAGATGATCGCCACAAGGCCGGCGCGCCAGGCCGCGGAAGCCTTGGCCTGGACCAGGGCATCGTCTTCGCCGAGATCGGAGCGGCATTCGGAATGGCCGACGATGACGTGGCTGGCGCCGGCGTCCTTCAACATCTCCGCCGAAATCCGCCCCGTATAGGCGCCGCTCTCCTTGGGATGGCAATCCTCGCCGCCGGTTCGCACCGGGGTGCGCGACAGGATCTCGGCGGCGTGCGCAAGCAAGGTCGCGGGCACGCAGACCACGGCTTCCGTCTCGGTGTCGAGTCCGCTCATGAAGCCGTTGCCGATCGTCCTCAGCTCGTTCAGCGAGGCGCTGGTGCCGTTCATTTTCCAGTTGCCGGCGACGAGCGGGCGGATTCCAGGCGTCATGGGCTTTGTTTCTCCGGGCGACATTGGGCTCCCGCCCTCACTATCAAAATCAGGCCACAAAGCAATCGACAGTGGACTGGAAGGGCGCTATTGCGCTTGTTTCAGACTGGGGCGCACGCGAAATGCGCATAAATCGGAAGTATGCATGCTTGGTATCTTGAGAAACGCGGCGGGCACCTGGGTCGCGAAGGCGCTGCTGTCCCTGCTGGTGGTGAGTTTCCTCGCCTGGGGCGCTACCACTCGGATGGTGGATGGCATGCTGGGCGGCCACCACGCGGTGATCACCGCAGGTGGCACGACCGTTTCGATCAACGAATATCGCCTCGCCTATGATCGCCAGGTCAGCGTCATGTCTCAGCAATTCGGCCAGCGCATCACGCACGAGCAAGCAAAGGCGCTCGGCATTGACAATCAGGTGCTGGCCCAGCTCGTTTCGGGCGCCGTCCTCGACGAGCAGGCCCGCAAGCTCGGGCTTGGCCTCTCCAAGGACCGGCTTGCCGAACTCACGCGCGAAGACCCGGCCTTCAAGGGGCCAGGCGGCCAGTTCGACCGCAGGACGTTCGAATACCTGCTGCGTGAGGTCGGCATGCGGCCCGAAGACTATCTGAAGAACCGCGCCCAGGTGGCGGTGCGTCAGCAGATCGTCGAGGCGGTTTCGGACGGCCTCAAGGCGCCGCAAACCTTCCTCAGGGCGGTGGCGCTCTATCGCGGCGAGGACCGCACGGTCGACTACCTGACGTTGCCGAAGACGCTGGTCGAGCCGATCGAGGCGCCGTCCGAAAGCGTGCTCTCGGCCTATTTCGATGCCAGCAAGAAAGCCTATGCGGCGTCGGAATACCGCAAATTCTCCTATGTCAGGCTCGAGCCGCAGGACATCATGGATCTCAGCGCCGTGACCGACCAGCAGATCAGCGACGATTACAACAAGGACAAGTCGCGCTACACCACGCCTGAAATGCGCACCATCGAACAGCTTGTGTTCCAGTCGCCCGACGCGGCCAAGGCAGCGCTGGACTCGCTGAAGACCGGTGCGACCTTCGACAAGATCGTCACTGCCGAGGGCAAGACGCAGGCCGATACGCTGCTCGGCACGCTGGCCAAGGACAAGATCGCCGACAAGGCCGTTGCCGACGCGGCTTTCAAGCTTGCCGCCAATGAAGTCAGTCCGGTCGTCCAGGGCGCCTTCGGACCGGTGCTTTTGCGCGTCACCGACATCAAGCCGGAAGTGGTGAAGCCGCTTGCCGAAGTGTCCGAGCAGATCCGCAAGGACCTGGCGCTGGGCGAGGCAAGCCGCATCCTGCTGGATGTGCACGACAATTACGAAGATACGCGCGCCTCGGGCAGTTCGCTCGCCGACGCAGCCGCCAAGCTGAAGCTCAAGGTCGTCACCATCGATGCGATCGACCGCACCGGCCTGCGGCCCGACGACACGATCGTCAAGGATCTGCCGGAATCGGCCGAGCTGATCAAATCGGTGTTCGCCGCCGAGCCCGGCGCCGAGAATGAGGGCCTGACCACCGCCGACAACGGTTTCGTGTTCTACGAGGTCGGATCGATCACGCCGGCCCGCGATCGCACGCTGGACGAGGTCCGCCAGAAGGTGGTGGCCGACTGGACGGCGGCGGAGACGACGAAGCGGCTCACCGCCAAGGCCAACGAACTGGAGAAGCGGCTCAAGGCCGGCACCACACTCGATGTCATCGCCGGCGAACTCAAGCTCGAGAAGCAGACCAAGCGCGGCGTCAAGCGCGAGGCGGACGACGTCGATTTCGGCAAGGAGGGTGCGGCAGCGATGTTCGGCGTCGGTGAAGGCGGAACCGGGCTGATCCCCTCGCCCACCGGCGAAGGACAGGTACTGTTCAAGGTCGCCGAAGTGTTCGAACCGGCCGGCGCCGATGCCAGCTCGGTGCCGGACGACGCGCAGAAATCCTTCACCGCCGGCATGTCGGACGATCTGCTCGATCAACTGGTGGCGCAGTTGCAGACGCAATACGACGTCCGCATCGACCAGGCCGCCGTTGCCCAGGCGCAGGCCAGATGAGCGCGCTGAAGACCCACATCGCCAAGGTCGCGGGCGGCACACCGCTTTCGTTCGACGAGGCGCGCGAAGCCTTCGACATCATCATGTCGGGCGATGCGACGCCCGGCCAGATCGGCGGCTTCCTGATGGCGCTGCGCGTGCGCGGCGAGTCGGTGACCGAGATTTCCGGCGCCGTCGCCACGATGCGTGCCAAGATGCTGCGCGTCGACGCTCCGCACGGCGCCATCGACATTGTCGGCACCGGCGGCGACAATTCGCACTCGGTCAACATCTCGACCGGGTCGGCCTTCGTCATCGCCGGCAGCGGCGTGCCGGTCGCCAAGCATGGCAATCGCGGCCTGTCCTCGCTCACGGGTGCCGCCGACGTCCTGACCGCGCTCGGCGTCAAGATCGACATCCCGCCGGAAACCATCGGCCGCTGCATCCACGAGACAGGCGTCGGCTTCATGTTCGCGCCGGCGCATCATCCGGCGATGAAGCATGTCGGCCCGATCCGAGGCGAACTCGGCACCCGCACCATCTTCAACCTGCTCGGACCGCTGTCCAATCCGGCCGGCGTCCTCAGGCAGATGGTCGGCGTGTTCCTGCCGGAATGGATCATGCCGGTCGCCGAAACGCTGAAGGCGTTGGGCGCCGACCATGCCTGGGTCGTGCATGGCGACGGCTATGACGAAATCACCACCACCGGGGAGACGCAGGTGGCGGAACTCGTCGGCGGCGAGATCCGTAGCTTCACGCTGACCCCGGAAGCGGTCGGGCTGAATCGCCACAGCAAGGACGAGTTGCGCGGCGGCGACGCCGCCTACAACGCCAAGGCCTTGCGCGACATGCTGGGCGGTGCCGCAGGCGCCTATCGCGATACGGTGCTGATGAATGCCGGCGCCGGGCTGGTGGTGGCGGGCAAGGTGACGACGCTTGCCGACGGCATGGCGAGCGCGGCGCAAGCCATCGACAGCGGCCGGGCGCTCCAGGTGCTCGACAGGCTGGTCGCAATTTCGAACGGATAGGCCCTTGTCCGACATCCTGCGCAAGATCGAGGCCTACAAACGCGACGAGATCGCCACAGCGAAGGCACGCATGCCGCTGGCCGAGATCAAGGCGCGAGCGAAGGACGCCGAAGCACCGCGCGGCTTTCTGGCAGCACTCGAGGCCAAGCGCAGAACGGGCGGCTTCGCCCTGATCGCCGAGATCAAGAAGGCAAGCCCCTCCAAAGGGCTGATCCGTGCCGACTTCGACCCACCAGCCCTGGCGCAGGCCTATGAGAAAGGTGGCGCCGCCTGTCTTTCGGTGCTGACCGACGCGCCGTCTTTCCAGGGCGCGCCGGAATTTCTCACCAATGCGCGCAAGGCCGTGTCTTTGCCCGCGCTGCGCAAGGATTTCCTGTTCGATCCCTATCAGGTCTATGAGGCTCGCGCCTGGGGCGCTGATGCCATTCTGATCATCATGGCCAGCGTCGATGATGCCCTGGCGAGCGAGCTTGAGGCGACGGCATTCGAGCTCGGCATGGATGCGCTGATAGAGGTGCATGACGAGGCCGAGACGCAGCGCGCGGTAGAACTGTCATCGCAGCTGATCGGCATCAACAACCGCAATCTGAGAACGTTCGAAACCAGTCTTGAAACCTCGGAGCGGCTGGCGGCGATGGTGCCGGCCGACCGGCTGCTGGTCAGCGAGAGCGGTATTTTCACCCATGACGATTGCCTCAGGATGCAACGGAGCGGCATCGGCAGCTTCCTCGTTGGCGAAAGCCTGATGCGGCAACGGGATGTCGCGGCGGCAACACGCCTGCTTTTGACAGGCAAGGCGCCGGCCGAGGCCATCTGACGATGGCAGCCGCCCTCACCCATCTCGGCGCCAAGGGCGAGGCCAACATGGTCGATGTCGGCGACAAGGCCGAGACGACACGGACGGCAATCGCCGAAGGCTTTGTCGCTATGCTTCCCGAAACGCTGAACATGATCCTGGCCGGGGATGCCAAGAAGGGTGACGTGCTCGGCACCGCGCGCATCGCCGGCATCATGGCCGCAAAGAAGACGCATGAGCTGATCCCGCTCTGCCATCCGCTGCTGCTGACCAAAGTTTCCGTCGACATCGAGCCGGACCATTCGCTTCCAGGCCTGAAGGTCACTGCGCTGGCCCGCGTCACCGGCAAGACCGGCGTCGAGATGGAGGCACTGACAGCGGCCTCGGTCGCGTGCCTGACCATCTACGACATGGCCAAGGCGGTCGACCGCGCCATGGTGATCTCCGGCATCCGGCTGGTCGAAAAGACCGGCGGCAAATCAGGCGATTACCGGTCCACCGGCCATAAGGCAGGCGCCTAGATGGCGCTGGTTCCGGTCGCCGAAGCGCTCGAGCGCCTGCTTGAAGGCGCGCGGCCGACAGGCAGCGAAAGCGTCGCGCTCATCGATGCCGCTGGCCGGGTGCTGGCCGAACCCGTCATGGCGCTGCGCACCCAGCCGCCGTTCAACGCCTCCGCCATGGACGGCTACGCCGTTCGGGTCGCCGATATCGCCTCAGTGCCGGCGCGGCTTTCGGTGATTGGCATGGCGCCGGCAGGGCGTGGCTTTGAAGGTGCTGTCCACAATGGTCAGGCAGTGCGTATCTTCACCGGCGCGCCGCTGCCCGAAGGCGCCGACACCATCGTCATCCAGGAGAATGTCAGGGATCTCGGCGGCGGCGCCATCGAGGTAACGGAACCGACAGCCGAAGGACGCAATATCCGCCGCGTTGGTCTCGATTTCACCAGGGGCGACGTGCTGCTCGAAAAAGGCCGACTGCTCGATCCGGCGGCACTCTCCCTGGCGGCATCGGCCAACCACCCAAGCGTGAGCGTGGTCAAGAGGCCGCTGGTCGCCATCATCGCCACCGGCGACGAACTCCTGCCGCCGGGCAGCGAGCTCGGCCCCGACCAGATCATCTCGTCCAATGCCTATGGCGTCGCCGCCGCCGCGCAATCGGTTGGCGCCCGTGCACTCGACCTCGGCATCGCCGCCGATCGCAAGGAGGCAATTGCCGCGCTGGTGAGGCAGGCGGTCGAGCAACGCGCCGATGTCATCGTCACGCTCGGCGGCGCCTCGGTTGGCGACCACGACCTGATCCATGACGTGCTGACCGGCGAAGGCATGACGCTCGGCTTCTGGAAGATCGCCATGCGCCCGGGCAAGCCGCTGATGTTCGGCCGGCTCGGGGAGATAAGCTGCATCGGCTTGCCCGGCAATCCGGTGGCCAGCCTCGTCTGTTCGCAGCTGTTCCTGAAGCCGCTGCTGGCGCGGCTCGGCGACCGCGGCTTCCGGCAGGACATGCGCGCGGCCCGCCTCGGGACCGCGATGCCGGCCAACGATCTCAGGCAAGACTATGTGCGTGCCGTGGTCCGGGAAGATGGAGACAGCCTGGTGGCGACGCCGTTCGGCATCCAGGATTCCTCGATGCTGAGAATGCTCGCCGACGCCAACGGGCTGATCGTGCGCGAGCCGTTCGCCCCTGCCGCTGCAGCAGGCGCTGCCTGCAGCGTGCTGATGTTGCGCTGAACCCGTTCCCTTACTCGACAACCAGCGTCCGGCTCAGCGGATGCTCCGGGTCGCAAAGACCGTCTATGATGCTGAAATGGTGCCGGTCCGGCTCGACCACCAAGCTGGTCGCGGCACCGAGGCCGATCCAGACATTGGCAAGCAGCGCGCTCTGGCGCAGGAACTCGGCGCGCTCGCCACCGCCGACCCAGCAGGTCAGGCGTGCATTGTCCATCGGGCGCAGAAGGGCCGGGCTTTCGGTCAGCGCTTCGGCCTCGTCGATCGCCAGCGTCTCGTTCATGGCTGTGCGCATGAGCGGGCGCAGGTCGTGCACACCCGAGATCGACACGACATGACGTATGCGACCAGTCACTTCGGGCGACAGAGGCGTGGTTGCACTCGCCATCCGGCTGGCGAGATGGCCGCCGGCCGAATGCCCGGTCAGCATCAATGGCCCATCGACCAGTGCCGCCGCCTTGCCGATCGCCGCGCCGACCTCGCGAACGATGCCGCCGATGCGTATCTCGGGACTAAGCGTGTAGGAGGGCATCGCCACCGCATAGCCATGCCCGATCGGACCTGCGGCAAGATGCGACCAGAAACTCTTGTCGAACGCCTTCCAGTAACCGCCATGCACGAACACCACGAGCCCCTTGGGCGGGGTGCTCGGCAGGAAAAGATCGAGCCGGTTGCGCGGTCTGTCGCCGTAGACGATGTCGAGCCGCGCCCTGCCCTCGGCCGAAAGAGCGTCACGAAAGGCCCGCGCGGGCTCGACCCAGGCGGCCGGCCAGCGATCGCCGCCAGCTATGTTGGCGCCGTTTGTATAGGCGTTGTCCCAGTCGGAAATACGATGTTCCAGCACCTGTGCCCTCCCCCTCCTTTTCCTGCCGCTCAGGTGACGGCTGACTTGACGGCAAAACGTGCGTCTTTCCAGGCCCCACTGCGCAGGATGTCTTCCAGCACCTCGACAGCGTGCCACACATCGGCGTAGCCGACATAGAGCGGGGTGAAGCCAAAGCGTATGGTCGACGGCGCCCGGAAATCGCCGATCACGCCGCGTTCGATCAGCGCCCGCATGATCTGGTAGCCGTGCTCGTGCATGAATGAAATCTGGCTGCCGCGCCTGGCGCTGTCGCGGGTGCTTTCGAGCGTGAGACCATAGGCGCCGCATTTTGCCTCGACGAGTTCGATGAACAGGTCGGCCAGGGCGATGCTTTTCTGTCTCACGGCCGCCATGTCGACATCGTTCCAGATGTCGAGCGCGCCCTTCAGCGTGCGCATCGACAGGACCGGCTGCGTGCCGCACAGAAACCGGCGGATGCCGGTGCCGGCTGCGTAGGCCTGCTCGAAGGCGAAGGGCCGCGCATGGCTCCACCATCCGCTGAGCGGCTGCTGCACATCGGCATGATGGCGCTCCGCGGCATAGATGAAGGCGGGAGAGCCCGGGCCGCCATTCAAATATTTGTAGGTGCAGCCGACAGCGAAATCGGCATTCGCCGTGTCCAGTTCGACCGGCATGGCGCCTGCTGTGTGGCAGAGATCCCAGACGATCAGCGCCCCGGCGTCATGGGCGATGCGCGTCAGCGCCGTCATGTCACGCAGTTCGCCTGACTTGTAGTTGACGTGGTTGACCAGCACCACCGCGACCCGGTCGTCGATCAGCTCTTCGATCGTCGGTGCGTCGACGCCTGCAAGGCGCAGCACAGTGTTCTTTCGAGTCGAGGCGACACCTTCAGCCATGTAGAGGTCGGTCGGAAAGCTGTCGCCCTCGGCGACGATGACGGGCCGATCCGGCCGCATGGCCATTGCCGCGTGCAGCAGCTTGTAGATGTTGATCGATGTTGTGTCGCAGACCACCGTCTGGCCGGGAGCGGCGCCGATCAGGCGCCCGAGCTGATCGCCGAGTTCGACCGGCATGTTGAACCAGCCGGCAGTGTTCCAGGCGCGGATGAGGTCGTGCGCCCATTCTTCGGTCGCCGCCTTGCGTAGCTCGTCGAAGGCGGCATGCGAGGCTGCACCCAGCGAATTGCCGTCGAGATAGATTACCCCTTCGGGCAGGATGAAGCGGTCGCGCAAGGGGCGCAGTGGATCCGCGGCGTCCATCGCTTCGACGGCCGCAAGATCAGGAATTCCTGTCATGATATGTCTGCTCCCCCCAGATACGCACGACACCGGCACGCAATGATGAGACAAGCCGACGATCGGTACTTTCTCTCATCACAGGCCATCGCGCTGCAAGAACCTGCATTGATGACTTATCGGCCCAACGACACCCTCGACCCCTGCTCATAGTTGGCATTTTGAGTTCGTTTCGTTCACGGTGCATCGAGCGGGCTGGATCGTCAAACACGGCCCTACCTACATTGTTTGCGGCGAATGATTGCCGACTTCCAAGCAGCTCCCAGGCCGGTGGTTGGCCGTAAACGATAACAAAATCAATGCGATGAAGCCGGCATCTAAGGGGCTGGGATATTCGCTGTCGCACGCGACATCGTTTCGGGAGCCTTAACCCATTCATTAAACTTTAAACAGTTGCGGAACACAACTGGAACAGATAGTGTTTGTTCTGGGTTTGTTTTTCTGATTCCGTTGGGGGCCGCGATGCTGACACGCAAACAACATGAACTGCTGATGTTCATCCATGAGCGGCTGAAGGAAAGCGGCATTCCACCCTCCTTCGACGAGATGAAAGAGGCGCTCGATCTTGCCTCGAAGTCGGGCATCCACCGGCTGATCACGGCGCTGGAGGAGCGCGGTTTCATTCGCCGGCTGCCCAATCGGGCGCGCGCGCTCGAAGTGCTGCGCCTGCCGGACTCGATTGCTCCCGGCCTCAATGCGGCGAAGAAGTTCTCGCCGAGCGTCATTCAGGGCAGTCTTGGGCAGGGCGGCCTCGGACGGCAGATCAAGCCGATGGCATCGTCGCGCACGCCCCAGGCGGGCAATGACGACGATGCGGTTGCGGCAGTGTCCATCCCGGTGATGGGGCGGATCGCGGCCGGTGTGCCGATCGACGCCATCCAGCATCAGACGCATTCGATCTCGGTGCCGCCGGACATGATCATGGGCGGCGAGCATTACGCGCTGGAGGTCAAGGGCGATTCGATGATCGAGGCCGGGATCTTCGACGGCGATACGGTCATCATCCGCAACGCCGACACGGCGAGCCCGGGAGAGATCATAGTGGCGCTGGTCGACGAGGAGGAAGCGACGCTGAAGCGCTTCCGCCGCAAGGGCGCCTCGATCGCGCTGGAAGCCGCCAATCCGGCCTATGAAACCCGCATCTTCGGGCCCGACCGGGTCAAGGTGCAGGGCAAGCTGGTCGGTCTGATCCGCCGCTACTGAGGCGGCGGCGGTTGTTTGGGCGGCGGTTTGCTGGCCTGCCTTTCGGGTCTCTTGTAAGGCGGCAGGCCCCTCGCCTCGCGTGAGAATCTTCGCTGCTCGTGCCAGGCCCGGTACGGCTGCTCGACCGCGAAGTTTATCTCTGCCGGCGCGATTGCCGATTGCTGATTGAAGAAGACAGCGGCGCTGCCCAAGCGGGCAAGTTGCCGTTTCTTGACGACAAGGACAAGCGGATTGCGGCAAGGGTCGTAGGCGGTGGCGTCGTTGACGATGATCAGGGTCGCGAAAGCACACGCTCGCCACGCGTCCTTGCGGTCTTCTGCATACGCGATGATCGCGCCAGACGGATGCCGTGCGAGGCACAGACCGGTGCTGCAGTAGAAGGGCGAGCCCGGCGGCAGGTCGGCCGGATCCATGTCGAACCGCGCGTCACCCTTCTCGAAGGTCTCGGGTTCGACAATGGTTTCGGACTTCACAGCCCGTTTCCAGTTGTCGGTGGTGAACTCGTTCGATCGCACGCGGTTGATGGCGAGTTCGCCGCCCCCGATCGGCATTGCCACAAGATGCCCATCCTCCGAGATGAGGACATCCGGCATGCGGGTGTCGGAGACAGTCAGCAGGCCAGCGAATGCGAACGGAACGGCTGCCAGCCTGAGCCATGTCGTCGCCATGGTGGCGATGACCAGCGCGATCGTCACCAGCAGTACCGACTGAATGGAGATCAGCCCGACAGCATCGATCGGCGAGCGCTCGGAAATCCATCCGGATATTGCGATCATCGCCGTCAGCCCCTTGCCCATCACGTAGAGGAATGGTCCATCGGCGCCGAACGGCATCACCAGCGCGCTGAGCACGGCGAACGGCATGACGATCAGCGAGACGATCGGCATGACGGCCAGGTTGGCGAGCAGGCTGAGCGGCGACACGCGTTGAAAATGCCAGATGGCGAAGAGTGCCGTCGCACTGCCGGCGATGATGGAGGTCATGGCGAGGCCGCCCATGCCGAGCAGGAATTTTCGCGTGACGAAGGCGAGCGGCGATCGCCGTGGCGGCGGCGACGTCGCTCTGCCGGCACGGTAGTCCGACCAGCCGGCATAGGCACCGACAAGGGCCGCGGTCGCCGCAAACGACATCTGGAAGCTCGGGCCGACCACTTCGTGCGGCGACACCAGGATCACGGCAATCGCCGAGATCGCCAGATTGCGCATGGTGAGCGCCGCGCGGTCGAACAGCACGGCGACCAGCATCACCGCCAGCATGATGAAGCTGCGTTCGGCCGCGACGACGATGCCGGAAAAGACGAGGTAGGCGGCGATGGAAAAGAGCGCCGCGGCGGCCGCATATTTCTTCACCGGCCGGCGCGATGCGAAATCGGGAAACAGGGCGAAGGCGCCGCGCAGCAGCCCCATAATGGTTCCGGCGACCAGCGCCATGTGCAGGCCGGAGATCGAGATGATGTGGTAGATGCCGGTGCGCCGCATCGCCTCGTTGATCTCATCGGGAATGCCGGCGCGCACGCCGACGATCAATGCCGCAGCAATCTCGCCCTCCGGGCCGCCAATCTGGCCGCGAATGTGGTCCGCGATGCTCTCCCGGGCATTCTCGATTGCGGACGCCAAGCGCGTCCTGGATGGTGCGTCTTCGCCGGCGCCAGTCTTTGGGACAACAGTCTTCGGATTGCCGAGGAAAAAGCCGCTGGCGCCGATGCCGGAAAAATAGCTGTCGAAGGAGAAGTCGTAGCTATCCGGCCGCACCGGTCCGGTCGGCGGCAGTAGCCGGGCATAGCCGGTGATCAGGGAACCGGCGGTCATATCAGGAGGAACTTTCCGCGCCGAAAGCCTGACCCGCTCCGGCGCATAGCGCAGCTTCGGATGGGCGGTCGAGATGACGTCGATGGTCAGCCTGACGCGGCCGTTTTCCATTTCTTCCAGGCTGGCGAGCCGCCCGGTCAGCCGCGTCTGGATCTCCGAGCCGAGCATCTGGGTTCCGGCGCGCCAGGTCTCGACCTTTGCGGCGAGCACGCCGAGCGCGCAGAGCAGCGCTGCCATGAAGCACAAATGCGTCCTTAGCCATGACCGCGAAGCCACCGCGCAGGCGGCCGTCAAGGCGACCACGGCGACGGGCCTGTAGAAATCGGGTTCCGTCGCCAGCGAGAAATAGAAGATCACCCCGCATGCCAGAAACACCGGCACCAGCAGGAAGCCCATGCCGCGGTCAAGCTCCGTGCCGGCAGCCGCAGCGATGCTTCGCCGGACTGCGGGACCAGAAAGGCGGCGGAATGCTCCGGAGACCCGCTTTACCGAAACAGTCGCGGGGACAAGCTCCGGCGCGCGATTGCCGGGCGGCAAAGGCTCGAAGCCCGGCCGTGGCGCAAGCAATGAAACCGGCATCGGCTCGGCGTGTGGAATATCGGCAAACAGCGTCCGTTCGCTGACGCTGCTCGTCGCGCCCTCGCTCTCCCCTGCACCCCGGCCTCGTCCAGCCATCGGGTCTGCCCCTTGCGCCCCAGACCTCCTATGCTACATGAACGCGCAACGCGCGAAAGTCCGCGCATCACATCCGCTTTCTGCGCTTCCGAGAGTTCCATGTCCGACAAGGTCGTCACCCGCTTTGCCCCCTCGCCGACAGGCTATTTGCACATTGGCGGCGCGCGCACGGCGCTGTTCAACTGGCTCTATGCAAAGCACACCGCCGGCACGATGCTGCTGCGCATCGAGGATACGGATCGCGAACGCTCCACCGACGCCGCCACAGCCGCCATCCTCGATGGGCTGTCCTGGCTTGGCCTCAGTTGGGACGGCGAGCCGGTGTCGCAGTTCGAGCGCGCGCCGCGCCACCGCGAGGTGGCTGAGGATCTGGTGCGGATGGGCAAGGCCTATTACTGCTACGCCACGCCGGCCGAACTCGAGGCGATGCGCGAGGCCGCACGTGCCAAGGGCCTGCCGCCCCGCTATGACGGCCGCTGGCGCGACCGGGACCCGTCGGAGGCGCCGGCAGGCGTCAAGGGCGCGATCCGCATCAAGGCGCCGACCGAAGGCGAAACGGTGGTGCACGACCGCGTGCAGGGCGAGGTGCGCTTCCCCAACAAGGATCTCGACGATTTCATCATTCTGCGCTCGGACGGCAACCCGACCTATATGCATGCTGTCGTCGTCGACGACCACGATATGGGCGTCACCCACATCATCCGTGGCGACGACCATCTGACCAACGCCGCCCGCCAGACGGTGATCTACAACGCCATGGGCTGGGAGGTGCCGTCCATGTCGCACATTCCGCTGATCCATGGCGCCGACGGCGCCAAGCTGTCGAAGCGGCATGGCGCGCTCGGCGTCGAGGCCTATCGCGCGATGGGCTATCTGCCCGAGGCGCTGCTTAACTATCTGGCGCGGCTCGGCTGGAGCCATGGCGACGACGAGGTGATGTCGATCAAGGACATGATCGCCTGGTTCGACATCGGCGACGTCAACAAGGGTGCCGCCCGCTTCGACTTCGCCAAGCTCGAGGCGCTGAACGGCGTGCACATGCGGCGCATGGGCGATGCAGAACTGCTCGACATCTTCGTCGCCACGCTGCCCTATCTCGAGGGCGGCCCGGCAATCGCGGCGCGCCTCGATGGCAACAAGAAGGCGCAGCTGCTGGCCGCCCTGCCCGGCCTGAAGGAGCGGGCGAAGACTTTGGTCGAGCTCGTCGATGGCGCAGGTTTCCTGTTCGCCGAGCGGCCGCTGCCGGTCGACGACAAGGCGGCTTCATTGCTCGGCGGTGACGCTCGCGCGATCCTGGCTGGCGCTCACCGTGTCTTGAATGCGGTTTCCGGCGAGTGGACTGCCGCTGCGGCGGAGGCGGCGATCCGCGAGTTCGCACTGGCCGAGGGCCACAAACTCGGCGCCGTGGCCCAACCGCTCAGGGCCGCGCTCACCGGCAAGAGCACCTCGCCGGGCGTGTTCGACGTGCTTGCCGTGCTTGGCCGGGGCGAAAGCCTGGCGCGCATCGCGGATCAAATCGATTAGGAAAACTGGCCCAAGAAGATTGGCATTGAAAGGCGCGTTTCGCAGTGCAACATTAGGCCTTGGCCCAATCTGGCACGCACCTCCTAAAATGCGGTGGCGAGTACGCGCATTCCGGTGATTTGCAGGATTTGCCCTTGCCGGCATGAGGAACGAAAAGGAGTTTGCAATGACCGAAGCTGCGACAAAACTGGAATTTGGCGGCAAACCGCACGAGTCGACCGCAAAGCTCGAGCTCGCCGGCAAGACGCATGAACTCAAGGTGCGAAGCGGTTCAGTCGGGCCTGACGTCATCGATATCGGCTCGCTCTACAACACCACCGGGGCTTTCACCTATGATCCCGGCTTCACCTCGACGGCAAGCTGCGAGTCGGGGATCACCTTCATCGACGGCGACGCAGGCATCCTCCTGCATCGCGGCTATCCGATCGACCAACTGGCCGAGCATGGCGACTTCCTTGAGGTCTGCTATCTCCTGCTCTACGGCGAACTGCCGACCAAGGCGCAGAAGGACGACTTCGACTACCGGGTGACGCGCCACACGATGGTGCACGAGCAGATGTCGCGCTTCTTCACCGGCTTCCGCCGAGACGCGCACCCGATGGCGGTGATGTGCGGCGTGGTCGGCGCGCTGTCGGCCTTCTACCACGACTCCACCGACATCTCGGATCCGTACCAGCGCATGGTCGCCTCGATGCGGCTGATCGCCAAGATGCCGACCATCGCGGCGATGGCCTACAAATACCATATCGGCCAGCCGTTCATTTACCCGAAGAACGAGCTGAACTTCGCCGCCAACTTCCTGCACATGTGCTTTGCGGTGCCGTGCGAGGAATACAAGATCAACCCGGTGCTGGCGCGCGCCATGGAGCGCATCTTCATCCTGCATGCCGACCACGAGCAGAACGCCTCGACCTCGACCGTGCGTCTGGCCGGCTCGTCGGGCGCCAACCCGTTTGCTTGCATCGCCGCCGGCATCGCCTGCCTGTGGGGCCCGGCGCATGGCGGCGCCAACGAGGCGGCTCTGAACATGCTGGGCGAGATCGGCCATGTCGACCACATCCCGGAATTCATCGCCCGCGCCAAGGACAAGAACGATCCGTTCCGGCTGATGGGTTTCGGCCACCGCGTCTACAAGAACTACGATCCGCGCGCCAAGATCATGCAGAAGACCGCGCATGAGGTGCTGGGCGAGCTCGGCATCAAGGACGATCCGCTGCTCGACATCGCCATGGAGCTGGAAAAGATCGCCCTGACGGACGCCTATTTCATCGAGAAGAAGCTTTACCCGAACGTCGACTTCTATTCCGGCATCACGTTGAAGGCACTGGGCTTCCCCACTACCATGTTCACCGTGCTGTTCGCGGTCGCCCGCACCGTCGGCTGGATCGCGCAGTGGAAAGAGATGATCGAGGATCCGCACCAGAAGATCGGTCGCCCGCGCCAGCTCTACACCGGTGCGCCGGAGCGCGACTACGTGCCGATCGCGAAAAGGTGAGTGAGGAGTGAGTAGGGAATAGTGAGTAGTAAGTGAGCGCGGATCGGCGTTCACTGCCTTCTACTCACTATTCGCTCTCTTGATACAGCCCATCACGACCTCTGCCGCGATATCGCCGGAGGGTCGCTCCGTCGCCATACGCTTCGCGATCTTGGCGAAACCGTCCTTCTGCCAGGCGCGCATGCCGGTGTCGTTAAACAGTGCCTCCAGTTGCCGGGCGAGGTTTTCCGGCAGGACATACTGGTCGTAGAACTCCGGCACGAGCGTGCGGTCGGAAATCAGATTGGGCAGCAGCGCCGACCAGACGGAAATCAGATGCGGCATAACGAGCCGCGCCATGGGATCGAGCCTGTAGCAGGACACCATCGGGACACCTGACAGCGCAAGTTCGAGCGACACCGTTCCCGAGGCGATCAGCGCCGCGTCGGCCTTGCCGAAGGCCTGCCACTTGCGCTCGGCCTCCAGGATGATTTCCGGCTTTTCGTCCCAGCTTGCGACCGAAGTCCTGACGAGATCAGCGACATGCGGCACGGTGGGCAACAGAAGGCGCAGGCGATGACCGCGCTGGTGCAGCACCGACACCGTCTTGCCGAACGCGTCGATCAGGCGCCGCACTTCGCCACGGCGGGAGCCGGGCAGCACGAGCAGGGTCTTCACGCGATCTTCCGAGAGGTCGCGCGCCTGACCTTGTGCCCTGGCGGCAGCAAGCACGCCCGGATCTTGCGTCAGGCGGTGGCCGACATAGGTGCCGGGCGGGCCGCCGAGACGGGCCAGCGCCTTCACCTCGAAAGGCAGGATGCACAGGATGTGGTCGACATAGGGCTTCATCGCCACCGCCCTGCCCGGCCGCCAGGCCCAGACGCTCGGGCAGACATAGTGGACGATCGGAATGCTCGGATCGGCGGCGCGCACCTTGCGAGCCACGCGCAGCGAAAAATCCGGACTGTCGATGGTGATGAGGCAGTCGGGCTTTTCGGCGGCGATCGCGCTTGCCGTCTGACCGATGCGCCTGATCAGACGCGGCAGGTCGCGCAGGATGGCACTGAAGCCCATCAGCGCGATCTCGCTGCCGTCGAACAGGGATTTCAACCCGAGCGCCTGCAAATGACGGCCGCCTATGCCGACAAGCCTGATCTCGCGGCCGGTCGTCCGCTTGAGTGCAGCAACGATGTCGGCGCCAAGCAGATCGCCGGATTCCTCGCCGGCGACGATGGCGATCTTGAGCGGCTTCTCAGCGACCATCAGCCGGCTCCGCCGCTGCCAGGCCGACCACAAACAGACCAAGCGCGTTGGCGCGTGCGATGGTGACAGGACCTTCCAGAATGAGCGAACGGCCGGCTTCGACGGCGATGCCGGCAAGTCCCGCTTCATGCGCCGCCTCGACCGTCAGCGGACCGATGGAGGGAAGATCGGCTCGCAGTTCCTGATCGGGCTTGGCGCATTTGACCAGCACACCGCGCGTCTTGCCGGCGAGCCGGCCATGGTCACGTAGTTGCCTCGTCCGCTCGAGCAGCCCGTTGGTGCCCTCGATGCCTTCCAGCGCAATCACCCGGCCGCCGATCGCGACGGCGGCCTGGCCAATGTCGAGCGCACCGATGGCCTTTGCCGCCACACGGGCCGCTTCGATATCACGCCAATCGGATTTCCGCGGTTCTGCCTTGGTCAGCGAGCCCTCGGCCGCAAGCAGTTCAGGCACGATCTCATGTGCTCCGACGACCTTGATGCCCCGCTTTTCCAGAAAGCGCGTCAAGATCCTTAGCAAGCCATCATCGCCACGCGCCAGCCCCATTAACACCGTAGGCACGGCGGCCAGCAGGCCAAGGCTTGGCCGCATGCCGGTCAATTTAGGCCTGCGCCTGATCTCGCCGGCCAGCACAAGATGGCTAATCCGTTTGCGCCTGAGCAGCGGGACCAGCGAGCCGAAATCTTCGAGCGCAAGCTGCTCGGTTTCGTAGGCGGCGAGGTCCGGCTTGCGGTCTACCTCGCCCTCAGCCGCGATGATGACGGGCGAATGCCCTTGTTTTGCGAGGCTGGCCGCGACTTCGACCGGCAGGCTGCCGCCGCCGGCAATGATGCCGACCCTGGCGCCCGGCGGAAGATCAAGCGCGGTTACGGCGGTCTCAGCCTTCGTCATCGGCGTCGTCGCCGTCGCCACCTTTGAGCGACGGGACGGCATAGTGCCGCTTGCCGCGACTGGCGATGAAATCGATGATTTTCATGGCCGTCGGCGACGAGGCGAATTCCGCCTTGGCAAATTCGATATTCTCGCCAACAGTCCGGGAGCGGTCGAAGATCGTCCTGTAAGCCTTGCGCAGCATATGGATTTCGGCGCGCGGCAGGCCGGAGCGCTTCAGGCCGATGATGTTGAGCCCGCGCAGGCTGGCGCGATTGCCGACGGCAATCGCGAAGGGGATGACATCGCCGACGACGGCCGAGCAGCCGGCGAGAAAAGCGTTGTCGCCGACGCGGACAAATTGGTGAACAGCGGTCAGACCGCCGATATAGACATTGTCGCCGATCTCGCAGTGGCCGCCCAGCGTCGCCCCGTTGGCGAAGGTGGCGTTCCTGCCGACGACGCAATCATGGGCGATATGCGCGTAGGCAAGGAAATTGCCGTTGTCGCCCACGGTTGTTTCGCCACGGCTGGAATCGGTGCCGAGATGCATGGTGACGCCTTCGCGGATCGTGCAGTTCTTACCGATGACCAGGGTGGTGCGGCCACCCTTGTGCTTGGTGTTCTGCGGCGGTGCGCCCAGGATCGCCATCGGATAGACCTTGGTCGCGGCACCGATGGTGGTCGCGCCCATCACCGAAACGTGGCTGACAAGCTCGACGCGGTCGCCGATCACCGCGTCGGCGCCGATATGGCAGAAAGGTCCAACACGGACACCCTCGCCGATTTGAGCGCCCTCTTCGACGACCGAGGAAGGATGGATTGAAGTCTGGATTTTCATGAGCATTCGATTGTCAGACGCTTGTGACCATCATCGCCGAGATCTCGGCTTCAGCGGCCTTTGCGCCGTCCACCAGAGCTTCACAAGCGAATTTGAGCAGGTTGCCGCGTTTCTTGATTTTCTTGACGTGAATCCTCAGCTGGTCGCCCGGGACGACCGGCTTGCGGAATTTGGCGTTGTCGATGGTCAGGAAATAGACCAGCGACGGTTTCTCGGTGGCGAGGCTGCGGATGCAGATGGCACCGGCGGTTTGCGCCATGGCCTCGACGATCAGCACACCCGGCATCACCGGTTGGTCCGGGAAATGGCCCTGGAAATGCGGCTCGTTTATGGTCACGTTCTTGATGCCGACGGCGGACTCGTCGCCGTCGATATCGACGATGCGGTCGATCATCAGGAACGGATAGCGATGCGGCAGGAGCTTCATCAGCCCCAATATGTCGACCGCCTCGAGCGTCGCCACCATGTCAGCCATTCCCATCGCCCTGTTTGCGCGTTCTGGCGAGCTTGCGCAGCATGGCGATCTCGCGCATGGCTTCCGCCATCGGCTGCGCCGGATAGCCTCCCCAGATCTCGCCTGCCGGGACGTTGCTCATGAATCCACTTCTCGCCGCAAGCTTGGCCCCTGTTCCTATGGTCAAATGATCGGCAAGCCCAACGCCGCCGCCCATGGTGACGTTGTCGCCCACCACGACGGAACCGGAAATACCCGAAAGACCGGCAATAATGCAATTGCGACCGATGCGGACGTTATGGGCGATCTGAACCAGATTGTCGATCTTGGTGCCCTGGCCGATGATGGTGTCGGACATGGCGCCGCGATCGACCGTGGTGTTCGAGCCGATCTCGACATCGTCCTGGATGATGACGCGACCGATCTGCGGCACGCGCTCCGGACCCTTGGCGCCGCCTACGAAGCCGAAGCCATCCTGACCGATCCTGGCGCCGCCATGGATGATGACGCGGTTGCCGATCAGCGCATACTGAACGCTGGTGCCCGGGCCGATATAGCCGTCGCGGCCGATCTGGCAGGAGTGGCCGATGACCGCATGCGGGGCAATGACGGTGCCACCGCCGACCGACACGCGGGGGCCAATGACCGCGCCGGCCTCGACGATGGCGCCGGTCTCGACATGCGCCGATGGATCGATGTGGGCATGTGGCGAGATACCGGTTTCGCCGGTCATCGGTCCCGGCGTCGCAGCCTGCGGAAACAGAAGACGCCCGACCAGCGCAAAAGCCTGTTGCGGGCGCGGGTGAACCAGAACGGCGATGCCCGCGGGAGCTTTGCCGGCGAATTCGGCCGGACAAAGAACAGCCGCGGCCTTCAACGACTGCATCAGCGCGAAATTGCGCTTGCCGTCGACAAAGACGAGCGCGTCCTGACCGCCTTCATTGGCCGGCGCCAATGCCTCGATCGAAATAAGCGATTGGCCGGAATCGACAAGCTGCGCGCCGGTCAGATTCGCGACTTCGCCGGCCGTATACCGGCGTGAGGGCGCGAAGAACACCGGGTCGGTCATTCCAGAAGCAATATCCAGCTAGGGTCGGATCACTCTCTCCCGGACCGCAACCGGCCCGGAAGCAACGTCACCCGCGGATCAGAAGCGGGTCGATATGCCGAAGTTGAATTCCTGCACGTCGTCGGTCTCTTCCTTCTTGACCGGAATCGCGTAGTCGATGCGGATCGGACCGAAAGGCGACGCCCACATCAGGCCGACGCCGACCGAGGCGCGCCATTGCATGCCGACTGACGACTGGTTGACTTGCTCCACCCCACCGATTGGAGGAAGCTTGTTGCCATAGAGCGTCGCCGCATCGGCGAAGACCGCGCCACGCAAGCCGAAGCTCTCCGGAACAACCGGAAGCGGGAACTGGGTTTCAGCCGAGGCGTTGAAATAGGTGTCGCCGCCAAGATGGTCGCCAGCGCCTTGGGCATCGATGGGACCGATACCGCCATAGGCGAAGCCGCGGATCATGCGATCGTTGCTCTGGAAATAATCGAAGACGCGCAAATCGCCGGAACCGTAGCCTTCGATATGCCCTCCCCCGACCGACAGGAGCCCGACAAGATCCAGTTGCTCCGACAGCGTCTGGTAGGCGCTGGCGCGGCCCGTGAGCTTGACCCACTTGGCGTCGCCGCCGAGGCCGGCGAATTCCGTGTTGACGTTGGCGTAGAAGCCTTCGTGCGGGTTCTTCATGTCGTCGATGGTGTTGTAGAGCAGCCCCAGGCTGACCGATGACTTGAGCCACGGGCTCTCTGCAACGCCGTTTATGATCGCCAGGGAGACATCGCAGCTTCCGCCAGGGGGAGGGTTACAACCGTTGTCGAACTTGTACTTTTCCTGGGAAATATTATACGCCAGCTGTGTCGAGATGTCGTCGGTGATCGGCAGGCCGAAACGAACGGTCGCCCCCAACGTCTCGCTGTCATAATTGTCGTAGTTGCGCGTCTGCTGGTAGATGTCGAAGCCGGCAGCGATACGGCGCCCGAGGAAATAAGGCTCGGTGAAGGAGAGGCTGTAGTCGCGCGAATTCTTGCCGCCTCCCGCCGAGAGCTTGATGAACTGGCCGCGGCCGAGGAAGTTGCGCTCGGTGATCGAGCCCTCGATGGACGGACCTGCCGTTTCGCCGCCGGTCGAATAGCCGGCGCCGATCGAAAACTCACCGGTCGACTTCTCGACCACGTCGACCACCAGCACGACCTGGTCGGGCTGCGAGCCGGGCACGGTCGAGATGTCGACTTTCTCAAAATAATTCAACGCTTCCAGGCGCTTCTTCGCGCGCTGGATCAGAACCTGGTTGAAGGCGTCGCCTTCACTGACGTCGAATTCGCGGCGAATGACATAGTCACGCGTCCGATCGTTGCCGCGAATCTCGATGCGCTCGACATAGGCCTTGGTGCCCTGATCGATCGTGTAGACGACCGAGATGGTGTGGTTCTCGAAGTTGCGGTCGCCGCGCGGTGTCACCTGGGCGAAGGCATAGCCGGAACCGGCGACCCTCTCGGTCAGCGCGATGATCGAGTCCTCGACGTCCTCGGCGTTGTAGACGTCGCCCTTGTGGGTCTGGACCACTGATTCCAGCGACTTGCTGTCGACCTCGGGGATCGTGCTCTCGACGCTGACATCGCCGAAAGTGTAGCGGTCACCTTCCTGCACGGTGATGGTGACCGTGTACTTGTTGGTGGTGTCGTCAAGCTCACCGACCGCGGAGACGACCTGGAAGTCGGCATAGCCGTGATTGTAATAGAAGCGGCGCAGCAGCTCCTGATCGGCGCGCAGCTTGTCCTCGTCATAGACGTCGTCACGCAGCACGAACGAGAGCCAGGACGAGCGCCTCGTGGCGATGACGTCCGAAAGCCGGCGGCTCGAATAGGCGCTGTTGCCGACGAAATTGATCGAGGCGATCTGCGTACGGCCGCCTTCATTGATGTTGAAGACCACGTTCACGCGGTTGTCGCCGAGATTCATGATCTGCGTGGTCACGGCGGCATCGTCGCGGCCGATCCGGCGATAGGCAGCCTTCACCGCCTCGACATCGGAATCAAGCGTGGCCTGCGAGAACGTTCCGCGCGGCTTCAGCTGGACCGCGGCCGCAAGGGCGTTGTCCTTGAGCTTCTTGTTGCCCTGGAACAGGACCTGGTTCACGACCTGATATTCGGAAACCTTGACGACCAGGGAGGAGCCGACCTGATTGATCTGGACGTCCGAGAACAGTCCGGTGCCGAACAGCGCCTTGACCGCATCGTCGATATCGGAGCTGGAAAAGGCCTTGCCGGGCTTGATCTGGATGTAATTGCGGATGGTGTCGGCGTCGACGCGTTGGTTGCCCGAAACGTCGATTCTCGAGACAACGGCCGCCTCGGCAGCTGATGTGGCAACGAACTGCACTGCGAGCGCGCCTGGCACAACCAGAGCGGCGGACAAGGCCACCGCGGACGCGGCGCTCAGAAACTTGGATGCTGCCTTCATCGGGCTTTTGTACCTTTTCTCGAAGTCCCCACGGCGAGAAAACCGGACGTGCGGTAAATTTCCCATACCGTATTAACCGGATTTTCCCTACACGCAAGGCTTCTGGTTAATTTGTATTTACTTAACCCTGATGCGTGGCTTTCGCGTCACGCATATCCCCGTGCATGGTAAACGGCGTCTCAACATTGGCGGTGCCGAAGTCAAATTCCTTCATGATTTCAGCACCCAAACAGATCATTCCAGAATACGAAACCCATAAAGCCCAGAACCAGAATCAGCCCGACCCGATAGGCCATCTCCATCATCCATTCCGAGACCGGCCGCCGGATGACAGCCTCCACGCCGTAGAACAAGAGATGGCCGCCGTCGAGGGGGGGAATCGGCAGAAGGTTCAGAATTCCTATCCCGACTGACAGGAATGCCACAAGCTGCACCAGCCACTCGAAGCCAAGTTTTGCCGCCTGGCCGGACATTTTGGCGATCTTGATCGGGCCGCCCAGCTGGCATTTGTCCTCGCGGCCGGCAACGAAGCGTTGCAGGAACTGGCCGGTGCGCTGAATGACGTGGCCGGTCTCCTCGACAGCCGCTCCCACCGCGCCGACGGGGCTGTATGTGATCAGCCGCGGCTGGCCGAGTTCGGTGTTGTTGGCGACGCCGATCACGGCAACCTTGACCTTGTTGCCCAGAGCATCCTCCTGCTCCATCAGCTCCGGCGTCGCGGTGACGGTCACCTCCTTGCCGTCGCGCAGCATGGTGAAGGTGATGGCGTCGCCGGCACGCCCGGAGACCAGGCGCTGGACGTCGGCGAAGGTCTCGATCTCGCTGCCGTCGACGCTGACGAATCGGTCGCCGGGCTGGATGCCGGCCCTGGCCGCCGGACTGTCGGCCCTGACTTCGGCCACTGTCGGCTCGAGCACGGGCCGGCCATAGACCGAAAACAGCACTGCAAAGACGGCTATCGTCAGCAGGAAATTGAACAGCGGCCCGGCCACCACCGTCGCCGCGCGTTTCCAGATCGGCTGGGTGTGGAAAGCGACCTCGCGTTCGGCATCGCTCAGCGTTTCCATGTCCTCGGCGCTGGGCTGGCTCGATGTGGCGTTCATGTCGCCGACGAATTTGACATAGCCGCCAAGCGGTATGGCGCTGAGTTTCCAGCGCGTGCCATGGCTGTCGTTGAAGCCGAAGAGTTCGGGTCCGAAGCCGATCGAAAAGGCTTTCACGCCAATTCCGCACCAGCGGCCGATCAGGTAATGGCCCATTTCATGGACGAAGACGACCACGGTCAGCACGAACAGGAAAGGCACCAGCGTGCCGAGGACAAAGCCGTCGGTGCTGAAGACCGCGTGAAATATCTCGTTCAAGTCATGCCCTCAAATTCGCCCGCGGCGCAGGTCGCGCCGTGACTGTGACATCAATCCAGGCGAATCCGTGGCGCAGCCGGTTCTTTGGCATGCAAGCCCGTTCTTCGCCATGCAGTCGTGTCGTTCAAGCCGGAAACAGCCCCTGTGCCGGATGGTCGGCGCTCGCCGAAATCCAGCCGATGACGTACAGGGCGATAGCCGCCGCGACAAGCCCGTCCACCCTGTCCATGACACCGCCATGGCCTGGGATCAGCGTACCGGAATCCTTGGCACCGTGGCGGCGCTTGACCCAGGACTCGAAAAGATCGCCGGCCTGGGAGATGACCGACAAAGCCAGTGCAACAACGCTTAGCATACCGAGATTGCCGGCACCTGCGGCGGTCGCCAGAAGCAGGCCGGCGATTACGCCGCCGATCGCACCGCCTAGCGCTCCGCTCTGCGTCTTGCCCGGCGAAATCGACGGCGCCAGTTTCGGCCCACCTACGGCGCGGCCAACGAAGTAGGCAAAGATGTCGGTTGCCCAGACCACCGCGAACAGGAACAGGATCGCGACCAGGCCGGAACGGTCGCCATCGCGCAGCAATGCCAGCGACAGGCCGGAAAGCGCCGCGTAGCCAATGCCGGCCGCATCCCATTGCGCTGCTCCGCGCATTTGAGCGCCGAGCGCCGTGACCACAACCAGAGCGGCGACAAGGGCTAGCAGCCAGGATGCCGGCAGGCCCGCGATCAGCGCTCCGACGAAAACCAGAAGCAGCGCTTCGGGCAGAAAGCCGAGGCCCGCGCCGGCGGATGGCCGCGACATGCGTGACCATTCATAGAAGATGGCGGCCGCGATCGCCGCACAAAGCAAACGGAACGGCAATCCGCCGAACCAGGTCAGGCCAAGGGTGATGACTGCCAGCACCAAGGCCGAGACGACCCGCAGCTGGAGGTTGCTCATTTGCCCGCCGGTCACGAAGCCACGTCTTGGGCGGCAAGGCCGCCAAAACGGCGTTCGCGGCTGGCGAAATCGCGCAAAGCGTCGGCTAGGTGTTCGCGGCTGAAGTCTGGCCAGTAGCAAGGCAGGAAGACCAGTTCGCTATAGGCAGCCTGCCACAGAAGGAAGTTCGACAGCCGCAGCTCGCCGCTGGTACGGATGACCAGCTCCGGATCGGGGATGCCTTCGGTGTCGAGGGAACCGGCAAACATGTCGGCCGTGATCGCCTCGCTATCGATTTCGCCGCGCGCGGCGGCGGCGGCGAGTTTGCGCGCCGCGCGAACGATCTCGTCGCGTCCGCCGTAATTGAAGGCGATGACCAGCGTCAGCGCTTCATTGCCCGCGGTCAGCGTTTCGGCTTCCTGGAGCAATCCCCTGATATCGGGCTGCAGCCCTGCCCTGTCGCCGACGATTCGCACCCGCACGCCATTCTGGTGCAGTTCGGCGAGGTCGCGGCGGATGAACAGCTTCAAAAGGCCCATCAGGTCACTGACTTCGGATTTCGGCCGCGACCAGTTTTCCGACGAGAAGGCGTAGACGGTCAGAAACGAGATGCCGAGGCCGGGAGCGGCACGCACCGTCTTGCGCAGCGCCTCGACACCGGCGCGATGGCCGGCAAGCCGCGGCATGCCGCGCGCCTTGGCCCAGCGTCCGTTTCCGTCCATGATGATCGCGACATGCGCGGGCGTTGCCATTGTCTCGCTTTCGAGCCGGTGCAGGACCGACCCTAAACCTGCATGATTTCAGCTTCCTTATCGGAAAGCAGGTGGTCGATGGTGCTGATCATCTCGTCGGTCAGCTTCTGGACCTGATCGGAGCGCTTGCGATGATCGTCCTCGCTGATGTCGCCGTCCTTTTCCGCTTTCTTCAAGAAATCCATCCCGTCGCGGCGGACATGGCGCACGGCGACACGGGCGTTCTCGGCATAGCCATGCGAGATCTTGACCAACTCCTTGCGGCGCTGCTCGTTGAGTTCGGGCAGCGGTATCCTCAGATTGGTGCCGTCGACGATCGGGTTGAAGCCGAGATTGGATTCGCGGATGGCGCGATCGACCGCGCCGACCATTGCCTTGTCCCAGACAGAAACCGAAATCATGCGCGGCTCCGGCACCGACACGTTCGCCACCTGGTTGATCGGCATGGCGGTGCCATAGGCCTGGACCTGGATGGCGTCTAGCAGGTTGCTGGAGGCGCGGCCGGTGCGCAACGAAGCGAGATCATGCCGGAATGCGGCAATCGCCCCATCCATGCGCCGCTTGAGGTCGTCGAACTCACCACTCATCTTTATCTCCTCGACCCGTTAGCCGGGTTCACTGCTTGTGTTCGAGCCTTGTTTCGAAAAAAACCGGTGCCCTGGTTTTCGAAACAGCTCCGGATCAATCGTCCGCAACGACCGTACAACGGCCGCCGCCCCTCAGAATATCGCCAAAACCACCCTTCTCATGGATCGAATAGACGATTATCGGAATGTTGTTTTCCCGCGCAAGTGCAATCGCGGCCGTATCCATGATCGAAAGGCCTTTGTTGATGACTTCGGCGTGGCTGATGCGCTCGAAGCGCGTCGCGTTCGGGTCTTTCTTGGGGTCGGCCGAGTAGACGCCGTCGACCTGGGTGCCCTTGAACAGCGCATCGGCGCCGATTTCGGCGGCGCGAAGGGCAGCGGCCGAATCGGTGGTGAAGAACGGATTGCCGGTGCCGCCGGCAAAGATCACGACCTTGCCCTGGTTCATGTAGGCGGTCGCCTGGCGTTGCGAGAAGCTCTCACAGAGCTCGGGCATGGCGATGGCGGACAGAACCACCGCGTCGACGCCAATCTTGTTCAGCGAGGTGCGCAGCGCCAGCGAGTTGATGACGGTGGCGAGCATGCCCATGTGGTCGCCGGTGACGCGGTCGCCGCCCTTGGAGGCAACCGCGACGCCGCGAAAGATGTTGCCGCCGCCGATGACCACTCCCACCTCGATGCCCAGCGCACGGGCCTCCGCGATGTCGGCGGCAATGCGGTCGACAACCGAGACGTCGATGCCGAAATGCTGTTCGCCCATCAGTGCTTCGCCCGACGCTTTCAACAAGACACGTCGGTAGAGGGGCTTCACCGTCATCTGGTCCTCGTCATTTTGCGTGTGATGCGCCTGGGGGGCAGGCCGCGCAGGCGCCGCGCTCCTAACACCGGCGCGATGCCGAGTTCCGATACACGAAGGGCGCCGCGATGTCACGCGGCGCCCTTTCGCAATTCCCGGCTGTTTTGGTCGCGGTCGGTCAGCTGCTGGTGACGCTGACGGCCTCACCTTCGATGAGTACTGGCGGGGCATAGCCGACAGGCTTGTCGCCGGTCGAGGCACCGCCGGTAACCCGGGCCTGTATCTCGGAACCGAAATACGAATAGGGAAATGGCGCCGGTGATCTGCTGACCGAATCCAGCCTCTCGCGAAGGTCGGCGGGGATCGAGAAGTCCAGCGCCCCGAGATTGTCCTGCAGCTGTGCCAGCTTCGTGGCTCCGAGGATGACAGAGGCGATGCCCGGCTGCGTCGCCACCCAGTTGAGCGCGACCTGGGGCATGCTGCGGCCGAGTTCGGCGGCGACCTTTTCGAGCTCGGTCACGATCTTCCAGTTGCGCTCCGTGAATTTCTGGAACCCCGGATGGGTGGTGTTGCGAAAACCATCGAGCCGCCCGGCATTTCCGGCCTGGGTCGGTCGGTACTTGCCGCTGAGCAGGCCGCTGGCCAGCGGACTCCAGACCATGATACCGGCGCCGTGACGCGTGCCGAAGGGTACGAATTCGTGCTCGATCGTGCGCTCGGCGAGCGAATATTCAAGCTGCAGGGCCGAAACCGGCTCGTAGCCGCGCAATTCGGCGATCACCTGCGCCCGGCCCGCATACCATGCCGGTACGTCGGACAGGCCGACATGGCGCACCTTGCCGGCACGCACGAGGTCGTCCAGCGTGCGCATGACCTCTTCGGCCGGCGTCAGCTTGTCCCAGACATGCAGGAGATAGAGGTCGATATAGTCCGTGCCCAGCCGCCTGAGCGAAGCCTCCACCGCGCGCATGATGTTCTTGCGCCCGTTGCCGCCGGCGTTCGGATTGCCGGGCTCCGTGTTCATGGTGAACTTGGTGGCGATCACGGCCTTGTCGCGCAGTCCGCGATCGGCCACGAATTCGCCGAGCCAGGTCTCGCTGGTGCCACCGGTGTAAAGGTCGGCGGTATCGAAGAAATTGCCACCCGCCTCGACATAGGTGTCGAACATGGCACGGGCAGTTTCCCTGTCCGCTCCCCACCCCCATTCGGTGCCGAAAGTCATGGTGCCCAATGCCATGCGGCTCACCCGGAGGCCGCTGTTTCCGAGATTGTAGTAAGTCATCGTCATGGTGTCGCTCCGATCGAGATCAAGATTGATGCCGCCGGTCAGTGGCCAGGGGTGGCTTTGACCCACGGGTTGCCGCGCTCATGCGTCATCCGGAATGCGAAGCGATCCACTTTCCAGCCGTCATCCGAACGGGTCAGGTGGTGTTCGTAGGTGCCCCAGACTTCCCAGAGCGGGTCGCCATTGCCTTCCATCCGGTTCCAGGCGTAGCCGTTTGACGACACCGTGGCGCCGTTGCCATCGATGGCGACCTGGTGGTTGGTGCGCAGGTGCAGGCTTGTCTTGCTGCCCCTCAGGTTCGCCGCCCAGGTCCCGATCAGGTCGTCCGAGGCAATGGTTGCCGGAGGCTGTCCGCTCAGGCTGCTGAAATCGACCGTGACGCGCTCTGCGAAATAGCTGCGGGCGAGTTGCCAGTCCTGCGCGTCGACGGCGCGATCGATGGCGTCGGCGATGCTGATGACGGCGCGCTCGCCGGCGAGCACCCGCCACTCGGATGATTCGGCGCCACCGGCATCGACTGGCGCCAGCGCAATGCCTGCTGCGAAGGTGACGTTTCTCAACGCGTTCATGTCTCATCTCCTTGTGCACCAGCCCGCCGCCGATGTGTTGAGAGCAATATGGGCCGGCGCGTTGGCATCGAGAAGATTGCATTGTTCGCAAGGACTATGCGATATTGTTCATGAATGGACCGAGACCTGCTCAGCCATCTGCCAGTCGTCGTCGCCGTTGCCCGGCGCGGCGGCTTCGCGCTTGCCGCGGCCGAACTCGGCATGAGCCCCTCGGCGGTCAGCCATGCGGTGCGTCTCGTCGAGGAGCGGATCGGTCAACCGCTGTTTGCGCGTACGACGCGCAGCGTCTCACTGACCGAGGCCGGCAAGGCGTTGGTCGAGACGGCCGCCCCTGCGTTGCAGGACATCGCCGAGAGGATGGATCGTATCCGTGGCAGCAAGGGGCGCCCGGCAGGCCAGCTCAGGATCAACGCCTCCAACATAGCGATCCCCCTGGCGGTGACGCCTGTGTCAGCAATGATGGCGGAGCGCTATCCGGACGTGACGGTCGAAATAGTCGCCGACCAGGGGCTCGTCGATATCGTCGGAGAAGGGTTCGACGCCGGCATCAGGCTCGGCGAGATGATCGCGCAGGACATGGTCACGGTCCGGCTTACGCAGCCGTTCAGCGCCGTCATGGTTGCCTCTCCCGCCTATATCGGGCGGCACGGTCGTCCGCGCGATGTGGTCGATCTCGCGAACCACAATTGCATCGGCTACCGGCTTGTCCGCAGCGGCGCGCTCTATCGCTGGGATCTGACGGAGGACGGCAAGGACGTGTCCGTGGAAACGCGCGGCACGGCAATCGTCACGGATTCACTCGCCGCGATCGATCTCGCGCTGGCCGGAATCGGCATTGCCTATGTTTTCGAGCCGCTGGTGCGCGTGCACATCGCCGCCGGCAGCCTCGTGCAGATCCTGCCGCAATCGGCGATCGAGGAACCCGGCCTGTTCCTCTATTTCCCGCGCCGGGCGTCGATGGCCCCGAAGCTCAGGGCCTTCATCGACACCGCACAAGAAATCGGCCGGGCATCCTCGCGGACGCCCGGCCGTGCTGCCTGAGCAGGGGAGCTCTTTTCAGAGCTATTTCTTGACCGCCGCAGCGACTTCCGCCGCGAAATCGGTCTCTTCCTTCTCAATGCCTTCGCCGAGCGCGAAGCGCAAATAGGCCGTGATCTTGGCCGGCGCGCCGATCTCCTTCTCGGCATCCTTCAGCGCCTTCTCGACGGTAATGTCGGGATTGAGCACGAAGGCCTGCTTCAGGAGAACGACCTCTTCGTAAAACTTGCGCAAGCGACCCTCGACCATCTTCTCGATGATCGCTTCCGGCTTGCCGGACTGGCGCGCCTGGTCGGAGAAGATCGCCTTCTCACGCTCGACCGCCGCCGGATCGATCTGCTCGGCTGTCAGCGCCATCGGGTTTGTGGCGGCGACATGCATGGCGACCTGGCGGGCAAAGGCGTTGGCCGCCTGCTCGTTGCCGGTGGTCTCGATGGCAACCAGCACGCCGAGCTTGCCGAGGCCATCGGCAACCGCGTTGTGGACGTAAGTCGCCACAGCACCGTGCTCGACGGCAAGCTTGGCCGAGCGACGGAAGCTGATGTTCTCGCCAATGGTGCCGATCGCGTCCTTGATGGTGTCGGTGACCGACTTGTCCGAGCCCGGATATTTCGCCGCAGCGACCACTTCGGTCTTGCCGCCATAGGCGAGCGCGACCTTGGCGATGTTGCGAACCAGCTCCTGGAACTGCTCGTTGCGGGCGACGAAGTCGGTCTCGGAATTGACTTCAACGATGGCTGCCTCGCGGACGCCGGAATCGACGCCGATCAGGCCTTCGGCGGCGGTGCGGCCGGCCTTCTTGTCGGCCTTGGAAATGCCCTTCTTGCGCAGCCAGTCGATGGCCTCTTCCATGTTGCCGTTGGTCTCGTTCAACGCCGCCTTGCAGTCCATCATGCCCGCGCCGGTCAAGTCGCGGAGTTCTTTGACCTGTGCAGCCGAAATGCTCATTGTCGCCTCTTTGTTTCAAATGCGCCGACGCACCATCGATTCCCGATGATGCGCCCGACACCAGCGCTTAACGCGCCAACATATTGGAAAGATGAAGGCCGGAACCGGCCTTCGCTATTAGGCTTCCGGGCTCTCGGCGGCCGGGGTCGGATCGAGCGCCGGCTCGACAGGAGCCTCGACCGAGGCGCCAATGTCGACGCCGAGCGCGCCCTGCTGGCGAGCGATGCCGTCGATCGCAGCCTTGGCGATCAGGTCGCAGTAGAGCTGGATGGCGCGGGCGGCGTCGTCATTGCCGGGGATCGGGAAGTCGATCTTGTCCGGATCGCAGTTCGAATCGATGATGGCGACGACCGGAATGCCCAGGCGCTTGGCCTCGAGAATGGCGATCGCTTCCTTGTTGGTGTCGATGACGAACATCAGGTCCGGGGTCGAGCCCATGTCCTTGATGCCGCCCAGCGCCTTGTCGAGCTTCTCGCGCTCGCGGTCGAGGTTGAGGCGCTCCTTCTTGGTGAGGCCCTGGGCCTCGCCGGCCAGCAGCTCATCGAGCTTGCGCAGGCGCTGGATGGAATTCGAGATCGTCTTCCAGTTGGTCAGCATGCCGCCGAGCCAACGCGAATTGACGTAGTACTGCGCTGAACGCTGCGCTGCATCGGCAACGATGTCGGATGCCTGGCGCTTGGTGCCGACGAACAGCACGCGGCCGCCCTTGGCGACGGTGTCTGACACCTGCTTCAGCGCCTGGTGCAGCAAAGGCACCGTCTGCGACAGGTCGATGATGTGGATGTTGTTGCGGGCGCCGTAGATGTAAGGCGCCATCTTCGGGTTCCAGCGGTGGGTCTGGTGGCCGAAGTGAATGCCAGCTTCCAAAAGCTGGCGCATGCTGAAATCAGGCAGAGCCATTCTTAGTTCCTTTCCGGTTAGCCTCCACGGACACAGGCATTTCCGGACCGAGGTCCTTGAACGCCACCGGAGGTTTCAGCCGGATTTCTCCCGGGCAGACACCAAAGTCCGTGTGTGGAATGAGCGCGCATATAGAGGGGATGCGCGACAAACGCAAGCGCTGCGCCGACTTATGGCTCAGCGTGCGGCGATCAGCGCACCGGTGCCGATCATGGCGCTGCCGGCAAACCTGTTCATCAGGCGCATACGGCCCGGCGTCCTGAACCAGCCGGAAGCCCTGCCGGCCAATGCTGCATAGACGCCCATGGTAAGGATGTTGACGCTGATCACGACGGCGATCACCAGCAATCCGTCGGCGAAGGTCATCGTATCGAGGTCGAGGATCAGCGGCATGATGGAGGCATGGAACAGGATCGCCTTGGGATTGCCCAAAGCGATGGAAGCACCGAGGAAAAACGATCGCGACAGCCTTGGCTGCGTCGCAGTCGGCCCATCGGATTGCACGGCTGCCGACCGCCACATCCTGATGCCAAGAAACACCAGATAGGCGGCGCCTGCATATTTCAGGGCGAGAAACACCCATTCGAAGGTCTGCGCCAGTGCCACCAGGCCGAGCAGTGCCAGGATCACCAGCACCGCGTCGCCGGCGGCGATGCCGATACCGGCCATGAAAGCGCGAACGAAGCCGCGCGAGACGCCGCTGGTGATGACCGCAAACATCGCCGGACCGGGCGTGGCAGCCGCAAGTGTGATCGCGGCGCAGTAAGCCAGAAATGCCGTCAATGTCATCGCCGTCTCTTCCCGTTCGGCACTCGCACCCGCCGGAAGATCGCAACGATCTCCTCGCGGCTGCATTCGATGGCGCCGAGCCGCACCGCGCGGTCGCGCTCGAAGCCGGTTATGTCATAATGCGGCGCCGATGTCCTGGGTGGTCCCTGATAGGATGAACGCTTGACGCCGAGCGCGGCCGCAAAGCGATGCAATTCATCGGTATCGTCGGCCATCAGATGGCACCAGCGGTGGCCGGCCCATTTCCAGATTGCTGCATCGACATAGACCGCCATGAGGCTTGCCGCACTCCCGATTTCTCTCTGGCAGCCATGCGATCAGCCCGGCGTCCAACCTCAGCGATGATAGAAGGGATTCGGATAGGAAATGAAGCCGCCGCTTGCTTCGAGACCGGCCACGATGTCGCTGATCGCTTCCTGCATGCGCGACCGCAATTCGTCGAGCGCCTCGTCGACCGAGCCTTCAAAGGCGTGCAAGCCCAGTGGTTCCGGCACGCGGATATGGGCACGGCGCGGTCCGGCCGGCTGCGGAATGAAGCGGTTGAGCGTATCGCGCAGTCCGCCCTTGCAATAGTCGTTGCGGATGCGCTTCAGATGCTCGGCGATCTCCTCCTGTGTGACCGTCGGACTGACTGACGCCCAAGGCCCGACCCGCTGTAGGCGCTGGATCGTCTCGGTAAGCGCGCGGATCTTTTTCGATCTCTCGGCGTCGCCGGCGTTTTCGCGCAACCAACGGCGTGACAGGCGCAGCAGCTCGGCGATGTCGCTGATGGCGGTGCCGGCCGAAATGACCTCGCCGAGCCGGTGGCGCAGTTCGACCAGCAATGCCTTTTGCAGTATGTCGTATGGGAGCCGCCGGTCGGACACCATGCCCGAGGCGGCCACGTCGCGCGACAACAGTGTCGAATAGATATGGTGAACACGCTCCGGCAGCGTATCGGCGGAGCGGCGGTCGATCCCCAGCCTGCGCTCGACATAGGTGCATTCCTTTGCGAGCGCCGGCTCGACATTCCCAGTGAAGGCGAGCTTCCAGACCACCGGCGCGACCCAGACCTTGAAATCGGCAGCCGTGGCGCGGCCACGCTTCAGCGCCTCGAGACCCATCTCGACGGCACCCGGAAGCAGCGGCGCGACGACATTGCCGTGCCAGCCGACGCTGCCTTCCGGATGCAGGAGCACGCCGTGCCCTTGCAGCGCCCAGCCGACCGAGTGTTCCTTGGCGGCCTGGCTGTTGCCGGGGATCTGGGCGATCAGATTGTTGGCCAGCCAGAATTTCTGCATCAACCGGCCGAGGCCGTTGACGACGCCATGCGTGGCCCAGGACGCGGCGAGCGGGCTGACCTGCGAGACGATCTCCTTGTCGATCATCCAGTCGGTGAAGAATTCGGGATGGTTTGGGGTGATGAACGTCGCCTTGCCGGCGCCACAGCAGGCTTTCAGCCGATCCCGGTCAGCGTCTGGAAAATCGATATGGCGGACATTGGCGACACCGCGCAATCCGGCCAGCCGGTTGAAGGGCAAGAGATCGCGAAACCCCGGCACGCCGCGCAGCATGACGATCCGGTTGAACACCGTCATGACCCTGATCAGCGCCGGATTGGGCCGCGGCGCCACGAACACGTCGATTCTGCTCAAGCTGAACTCCCCCGATATGCCTCAAGGGAAAGCTGGAACCTGATTGCGGCGCGTTCAAGTCGATCGCCGCGTCGTGGTTAACCCAAGCAGGCTGGGGCTATTTCGCCGGACAGGGCTTCGATTGGTCGAACAGCGACAGGTTGACCAGCTTGCCGGTCATCGAGAACTCTCCATAGTCCATGGTGAGGTCGCGGGTGATGCCGTTCTCGTGCAGCTTGAAGCTGATCCGGTATTCCGGCACCTCCTCGCCGGTCTTGTCGGTGTCGTCGAAATAGGCGATGTCGACCGGCCAGTATTTGTCGCCGGCGAGCTTGGCCAGCGCCGGCGCTTCCGGATCGGCCTTGTCGCCGTCGGCCTTCTTGCCGACGATGACGGTGGTGGTCATCACCTTGTTGGCGTCTTCCGAGCCGTCGAAGAGATTGGTTTCATAGAAATTTTCGCCCTTTTCCGCCTTGCCGATCAGCTCGACCAGATGCTGGGTCGGGAACTGGGTGGCGGCAAGCTCCAGGCTGTTCTTCTCGGGCTTGTCGATATCGACCTTGAGGCCCTTGGCCTCCTTCGTCGCGGTGCCCTTGACCTCCTTGTCGAGGTTTTGGTCGACGAAGGATTTGGTGACGAAGGAGAAGGTCTTGCCCTCGGCATCCTCGAAGGTGGTCGTCTGCTGGTCGGTCAGCCTGGTGTTGTCGTTGGTGACGATCTGGGTGACGAAGCGGAACTTGACCGTATAGCCCTCGCATGGCGAGCCGTTGAACTCATACACCATGCGGCCGGAAATGCCGGTGATTCCCGAGCGATCGGAGGCCTTGCTCAAGGTGAGATCATAGACGGCCCGATGCGCCTGCAAAGCCGGCACGGCAAAGGCTGGAGCCATCGAGAAGAGCGTTGGCAGC
The DNA here is from genome assembly GCF_964252735.1 of Mesorhizobium sp. LjNodule214. NCBI lineage: Bacteria > Pseudomonadati > Pseudomonadota > Alphaproteobacteria > Hyphomicrobiales > Phyllobacteriaceae > Mesorhizobium > Mesorhizobium sp. LjNodule214. The sequence continues at coordinate 1,008,299 of NZ_CAXUPE020000003.1, read as the reverse complement.
AGGACGGCGTGGAAGGCAAGGCGCGTTGCGCGCATATGGTGCTCCGATCGTCGCGGCTGATGGCAGGCCGCAGGGAAAGATGGTCCAGCTTAAAAAAAGTCATGGCGGAAGCGAGGCAAAAATAGCAATTTCGGCCCGGCCCGCGCGGCGTCTTCAAGCAATAGGGAAATACGATGAGTGAAACAATCGAAAAGCGGCTAAGCGATCTCGGCGTGACGATTCCCGTCGCCGCCGCGCCCGCCGCCAACTATGTGCCCTATTGCCGAACCGGCAACATGCTGTTCACCGCCGGGCAGTTGCCGCTCAAGGACGGCAAGCTGCAGGCGAGCGGCCTGCTTGGCCGCGATGTCGACATAACGGCCGGCAAGGAGGGTGCAAAATACTGCGCGATCAACATTTTGGCGCAGGCCAAGGCGGCACTCGGCGATCTCGAGAAAATCCGCCGCGTGGTGAAGATCACCGTCTTCGTTGCATCGGCGCCAGATTTCGTCGAGCAGCATCTGGTCGCCAACGGCGCTTCCGACTTTTTGGTCGCGGTGCTCGGCGAGCGCGGCAAGCATGCCCGTTCCGCCGTCGGCACCGCCTCGCTGCCGCTCAATGCCGCAGTGGAAATCGAAGCGATCTTCGAAGTCGAATAGAGCAGGCTCAATCATGACCGATCTTTCCTGGCTGACGGCGCGCCCTGTCGCCCATCGCGGTTTCCACGACATGAACAAGACGCGTTGGGAAAACACGCTGTCGGCCTTCGCCGCCGCAGCCGAACGCGGCTATGCGATCGAATGCGACGTCCACCTGTCGTCGGACCGAATCCCCGTCATTATCCATGACGGCGACCTCAAGCGGCTGACCGGCCAGGACGGTTTCGTCTGGCAGCGCACGGCCGCCGAACTGACGACGCTCAAGGTCGGCGGCACGTCGGACCACGTACCGACGCTGCAGCAGGCGCTCGATCTGGTCGACGGCCGTGTGCCGCTGGTCGTCGAACTGAAGGGCGTTCCCGGTCACGACCATGGCCTGGTGGAGAGCGTCGGCAAGATGCTCAGGCGCTACAGGGGCAAGGCTGCGATCATGTCGTTCGACCACTGGCTGATCCGCGACTTTCCGAAACACGCGGCCGGCATCCCCGGCGGACTGACAGCCTATGGCAAGGACAACCAGCTGATCGAAGCGCATTTCTCGATGCTGGCGCATGACATCGCCTTCACCTCCTATGCCGCAGGCGACCTGCCGAACCCGTTCGTCAGCTTCGTGCGCGAGCGGCTGAAAATGCCGGTGATCACCTGGACCGTGCATGACCAGCCGGCGGTGGACCTCACCTTCAGATACGCCGACCAGATGACTTTCGAAGGTTTTGAACCCGATCTCGTAAAGGTGGCGTGATCCAGGCTTGCACGGCCCCATAGGGAGCTTAAATAAGCCTCATGGATCAGGGTGACGAAGGCGATGGGCAAACGGCGAATGCGGAGTTTTCGATCCGTGTCGCCGCCGGCATCGGCGCCTTCACCTGCGATGAATGGAACGGCTTTGCAGGCACCACGCGCGGCGATGCAGAAAACGGCTACAACCCTCTCGTTTCATACGCTTTTCTGAGTGCACTGGAGGATTCCGGCTGCGCCGTGCGGCGTACCGGCTGGCAGGGAAATCACCTCAGGCTGGAGAATGCGCAAGGCAGGCTGATTGGTGCCGTACCCTGCTATCTGAAATCGCACAGCCAGGGCGAATATGTCTTCGACCACGGCTGGTCGGATGCTTTCGAGCGCGCCGGTGGGCGCTATTACCCCAAGCTGCACAGTGCTGTGCCGTTCACGCCGGTCACCGGCCCTCGCCTGCTGGTCAACAAGGGCGAGGACGCCGGAACGGTGAAGGCCGGCCTTGCCGCTGGTCTCAAGATGGTGACCGACAAGCTCGGCGTGTCCTCGGCCCATGTCACCTTCGCCGGCGAGAGCGATGTCGCGACACTGGAGGCAGCAGGTTTCCTGCATCGCACCGACCAGCAGTTCCATTTCTTCAACGAAGGCTTTTCGAACTACGACGACTTTCTCGCCACGCTCGCCTCGCGCAAGCGCAAGGCGATGAAGAAGGAGCGGCGCGAGGCGCTTGCCGACGGCATCTCGATCGACTGGCTGACCGGCAAGGACCTGACCGAAAAGGCCTGGGACGATTTTTTCGCCTTCTACACGGATACCGGCAGCCGGAAGTGGGGCCGACCGTATCTCAACCGCGAATTCTTCTCGCTGATCGGCGAGCGGATGGCCGACGACATCCTGCTGGTGATGGCCAAGCGCAATGGACGCTACATTGCCGGCGCCATCAACTTCATCGGCTCCGACGCGCTCTATGGGCGCAACTGGGGCTGCATCGAGCACCACCCGTTCCTGCATTTCGAGGTCTGCTACCACCAGGCGATCGACTTCGCCATCGCGCGCAAGCTGAAGGTGGTCGAGGCCGGCGCGCAAGGCGAACACAAGCTGGCGCGCGGCTATCGTCCGGTGACCATGCATTCGGCGCACTACATCGCGCACCCCGGCCTGCGCAACGCGGTGGCCGACTATCTCAGGCGGGAACGCCGCGAAGTCGAGCGCATGGGCGAATATCTCGAAGACCACACGCCATTCCGCAAGGATCTGGCGGAATAGCTGGGGCCTGGTCGGCGTCGCCTTGCCGCGCGATAGCGGCTTCGCTAAACGGGCTGGACAATTATCTGGAGGGCACGCCATGGCTGAAGCCACCTACGATCCCGGCAACATCTTTGCGAAGATCCTGCGCGGCGAAATCCCGTCGCATCGCGTCTATGAAGATGACGCGGTTGTCGCCTTCATGGATGTGATGCCGCAAGGGACCGGCCATACGCTGGTGGTGCCGAAGGCGCCGTCGCGCAATTTGCTCGACGCCGATCCGGCGACATTCGGTCCGCTCTTTGCGGTTGTGCAGAAAGTTGCGCGGGCCGTCAAAAAAGCCTTCGCCGCCGACGGCGTCACCATCCTGCAGTTCAACGAACCGGCATCGGGACAGAGCGTCTACCACCTGCATGTGCACGTCATTCCGCGCTTCGATGGCATCCCCTTGAAGCCGCATACGGGACAGATGGAAAAGCCGGAGCTGCTGGTGGAGAACGCTGGCAAGATACGGGCCGCGCTCGGGACCTGATCCGGCCGCAACCGAAGTTCAGCCAACCAGCGATTGCGCCAATTTCTGAAAGGCGGTCGGCTGCGTGCCCAGCTGTTGCAGGATTGCCTGTGCGCACTGCGCCGGACTGAGCTGCGAGGTATCGACCTCCAGATCGTAGAGGCCTGGCTTGTGGACCGCCTCCTGCCAGAGCTGGACCGGCAGCGGTGCCGGATCGTCACGCGATGCCGTCACATAGCCCTCCGCGGACGTCCGCGCGCGCCTTTCAAGGATCACCTCAATCGGGCACCGAACACCGACGAAAAGCGCCGGCAGGCCGGCGAGCCGCCGGGCGCAATCGGCAAGGATGTCGAACTGCTTCGAATAGGCGTCGTGATGACCGACATCGGCGACGACATTCAGCCCCGACCGACTGTGGGCGGCAATCGATTCATAGAGCGCGGCGTAGAATTGGGGTAGGTACATTTCGAGATCAGGACGCTCTCCGCCGGGACGCAGGCCGATGCCAGGACGATAGCTTGGCGGGGTGATCCGTGCGTAAACGTCGACGCCCAGATTCATCCAGGCGCCGTCGAACGTCTCCTGGATGACCTGGACAATGCTCGACTTTCCCGATCGCGGCGCGCCGTTCAGAACGATGATTTTCCCGATTTCCACGCGGCATCCTCCTACCAACGAAAAAAGCCCCGTTTCCGGGGCTTTTTTACTATTTGACTTCAGGGCTTGTCAGCCCTTGCGCGGCAGTTGCGGCACCAGGCTGCGCTTGCCGCCGTCCTTGCCCTTCGGCTCCGGCTTCTGCGCCACCACCTTCTTCGCGGTGGATTTCTTCGCCACGGCCTTGCGTGCCTTCGGCGCCTCGTCCGGCTCTTCCTTCTTCGGCTTCACCGGCGCCTCGTCGGCCAGCGATTCGAGCTTCAGGCCGGTCTCGCCGGTTTCCTTCTTCTCGACGGTGACGCGCACCGTGCCACCCTTCTTCAGCTTGCCGAACAACACTTCATCGGCCAGCGGCTTCTTGATGTGCTCCTGGATGACGCGGCCGAGCGGACGCGCGCCCATGCGCTCGTCATAGCCCTTGTCGGCCAGCCAGGCGATCGCGTCCGGCGACAGGTCGAAGGTAACGCCACGCTCGGAAAGCTGGGCTTCCAGCTGCATGACGAACTTCTGCACCACCTGATGGATGACCGGGACCGGCAGCGAGCCGAACGGGATGATCGCATCGAGACGGTTGCGGAACTCCGGCGTGAACAGGCGGTTGATCGCCTCGACATCATCGCCTTCGCGCTTGGTCGAACCGAAACCGATCGCCGCGCGCTGCGCATCGGATGCGCCCGCATTGGTAGTCATGATCAGGATGACATTGCGGAAGTCGATCTGCTTGCCGTTATGGTCGGTCAGCTTGCCGTGGTCCATGACCTGCAACAGGATGTTGAACAGGTCCGGATGCGCCTTCTCGACCTCGTCGAGCAGCAGCACGCAGTGCGGATGCTGGTCGACGCCATCGGTCAACAGGCCGCCCTGGTCGAAGCCGACATAGCCGGGAGGCGCGCCGATCAGCCGCGAGACGGTGTGGCGTTCCATATATTCCGACATGTCGAAGCGGATCAGCTCGACGCCGAGCGAAGCGGCAAGCTGCTTGGCGACTTCGGTCTTGCCGACGCCGGTCGGACCCGAGAACAGATAAGAGCCGATCGGCTTTTCCGGTTCGCGCAGGCCGGCACGCGCCAGCTTGATCGCCGAGGTCAGCGCGGTGATGGCGGTGTCCTGGCCGTAGACGACGCGCTTCAGCTCGATGTCGAGGCCTTGCAGCACCTTCTCGTCGTCGGCCGAAACCGTCTTCGGCGGGATGCGCGCCATGGTGGCGACCGTCGCTTCGATCTCCTTGATGCCGATGGTCTTCTTGCGCTTGGCCTCCGGCACCAGCATCTGCGAGGCGCCGGTCTCGTCGATGACGTCGATCGCCTTGTCCGGCAGCTTGCGGTCGTTGATGTAGCGCGCCGACAGCTCGACCGAGGCCTTGATCGCCTCGCTCGTGTAGCGGACCTTGTGGAACTCCTCGAAATAGGGCTTGAGGCCCTTCATGATCTCGATGGCGTCCTCGATGGTCGGCTCGTTGACGTCGATCTTCTGGAAGCGCCGCACCAGCGCGCGGTCCTTCTCGAAGAACTGGCGGAACTCCTTGTAGGTGGTCGAGCCGATGCAGCGGATGGCGCCGGTCGACAGCGCCGGCTTCAGAAGGTTCGACGCATCCATGGCGCCGCCCGACGTCGCCCCTGCCCCGATCACGGTGTGGATCTCGTCGATGAACAGCACGGCGCCAGGATAATCCTCGAGCTCCTTGACGACCTGCTTCAGCCGCTCCTCGAAATCGCCGCGATAGCGCGTGCCAGCGAGCAGCGTGCCCATGTCGAGCGCGAAGATGGTGGCGTTGTGCAGCACTTCCGGCACGTCGCCTTCGACGATGCGCTTGGCCAAGCCTTCGGCGATCGCCGTCTTGCCGACGCCGGGATCGCCGACATAGAGCGGGTTGTTCTTGGAGCGGCGGCACAGCACCTGGATGGTGCGGTTGATCTCGCTCTCGCGGCCGATCAGCGGGTCGATCTTGCCGGCCTTGGCCTTGTTGTTGAGGTTGATGCAGTAGGCGGTGAGCGCGTCCTGCTGCTGCTTCTTCTTGCCGTTCTCCTCCTGCGGCTCGGCGCCGTTCGGGCCGCCCTGCTCGTCATCGGCGCCGCGCGGGGTGCGGCTCTCCGAGGCGCCCGGGCGCTTGGCGATACCGTGCGAGATGTAGTTGACCGCGTCGTAGCGGGTCATCTGCTGTTCCTGCAGGAAATAGGCAGCGTGGCTCTCGCGCTCGGCGAAGATGGCGACGAGCACGTTGGCGCCGGATACTTCCTCGCGGCCGGACGACTGCACGTGGATGACGGCGCGCTGGATGACACGCTGGAAACCGGCGGTCGGCTTGGAGTCTTCGTCGTAGCCGGTGACGAGGTTGTCGAGCTCGGTGTCGATATAGGTGAGAACGGTGTGCTTCAGCTCGTCGAGATCGACGTTGCAGGCGCGCATGACGGCGGCCGCCTCGGTGTCGTCGATCAGCGCGAGCAGCAGGTGTTCGAGCGTTGCATATTCATGGTGCCGCTCATTGGCGAGCGTCAGCGCCTGGTGAAGCGCCTTTTCCAGGCCTTGGGAGAAAGCCGGCATGTTACCTCACTTCTTCTCCATCACGCATTGCAGCGGATGCTGATTCTGTCGTGCAAAATCCATGACCTGGGACACTTTGGTCTCGGCCACCTCGAATGTATAGACCCCGCACTCGCCCACTCCATGATTGTGAACATGAAGCATGATGCGTGTGGCGGCTTCGCGGTCCTTCTGGAAAAAACGCTCCAGGACGTGAACCACGAACTCCATGGGCGTGTAGTCGTCGTTGAGGATGAGGACCCGATAAAGGCTGGGCTTCTTGGTCTTGGTTTTGGTGCGCGTGATGACGGCAGTGCCGCGACCGGCCTCGTTGCCGTCATCGTCACTTTGCATCCGCACCACGCCTGCCGTGGCAGTCAAACCGATCGTCACGTAATCCTGCCTCTTTCGAATCCCCATGCGAGTTCGACATGTAGGTGTTCGATGGACGATTTTAAGCCCTTCTGGTTAGCTGACAATATGGCTAGGTGGGCAAACTTGAGCGATTTTGAAAATCGTGAGGACATAAAGCCCCGGAATTGAACCGGGCATGAAAAAACCCGGCCGCGCATCCGCGACCGGGTCTGTCCTGCAGGCCCGCAGGCCGTTTTTCAGTGCCGTCGGGCGAAATTACTTCGCCTTGGCGACGATCGATTCGAACGGCTTGTAAGCTTCCTTGGCGAGCTCCGCATAGAGGTCACCGATCTTGGTGGCTTCGGCGACGAAGCTCTCGTAGCTCTGCTTGGCGTAGTCGGACTGGATCTCGATCGCCTTGTCCAGCGACTTGGCCGAAAACAGCTTCTCGAACGCGGCGCTGCCGGCTTCGAAGCTCTTCTTGGTGTACTCGCCAGCCTCGGTGGCGATCGCCTGCGCACCCTTCGAGAGGGAAGCGAAGCTCTTCAATCCGGTGTCGGCAAACTCTTTGCCGTATTTGCTGAAGTCCTCATAGGTCTGGGTCATTTCACGTTTCCCTTTGGTTGAAACGCCCTTTAGCCCCGGGCGCCCTTGTGCAATGCACGATGAATATATTGTGCGCTGCACAAAAGTCAAGTTTTTGCCTTTTTCGTGGGCGCCGCTGCGCCGGCAATGGCTAAAATTCGAATAAAGGGAGGCTCAAACGCAAAGAAAATGGTGAACGCGGCGGTTACCATAAACGGATTGGTAACGCCGACCGCGATAGTTTGGCCGGAAGCGAGGCAGGTCCCTTTGCCGCCTCCAAGGCAATGAAATTCAAGGGAAGTATTCAGTGCGTCAGGCGTGGTCGGGCTTCGTCTCCAAATCCTCAATCTCCTTCAAGGCGGTCATGATCGTCGCTTTGGCGATGGCGGTCGTCGTCGGCGACGTAGCCTCGTCGATGGCGGCCAAGTCCGCGGCCATCGTCGTCGATGCCAAGACCGGCAAGGTGCTCTATTCGTCCGACGCGAACGGCCGTCGCTACCCAGCATCGCTGACCAAGATGATGACTCTCTATCTGACCTTCGAGGCGCTGGCCAAAGGTCGGATCAGCAAGAATACGCCTGTGCCGTTTTCGGCCCGTGCCGCGGCCGAGCCGCCGACCAAGCTGGGTGTGAAAGCTGGCCGCGCGGTTTCGGTGGAGACGGCCATCCTGTCGATGGTGACCAAGTCGGCCAATGACTCGGCGACCGCGCTCGGCGAACTGCTTGGCGGCAGCGAGCCCGGTTTCGCCCGCATGATGACGGCCAAGGCACGCGCGCTCGGCATGAACGGCACCGTCTTCCGCAACGCCAACGGCCTGCCCGATCCCGGCCAGTTCACCACCGCCCACGACATGGCGATGCTTGGCATAGCGCTCAGGGAGCACTTCCCCCAGTATTACGGCTATTTCTCGCAGCGCTCCTTCCTCTATGGCCGCCAGCGCATCAACGGCCACAACCGCCTGCTCGGCCGCATCAAGGGCGTCGACGGCATCAAGACCGGTTACACCCGCGCCTCCGGCTTCAACCTCGTCTCGTCGGTTTCCGATGGCAATCGCCGCCTCGTCGCCGTCGTCATGGGGGGAAGTTCGGGCCGCAGCCGCGACAACCAGATGGCCTCGCTGATCAATGCCTATATGCCGAGGGCGTCGACCCGCGGCGGCGGCGGCCTGGTCGCCAAGGCCGACGGCGACGGTCCGATCCGCGCGCTGGCCAAGGTGTTCCTGCCGAAGCACGATGCGCCGACGCCGGATGAAAAGCCGGCGGTCGAAGAGGATACGACGGTTGCCTCGGCGGACGACACCGCGCCGGTCGTCGAAGAGACCGCGCCCGTCGTCCAGATCAAAAAGGTCAAGACCGTCGCTGTTGCCGCAGCAACCGAGGTTCCGGCGGCGCAGGTCGTGGCCGCCTATGCCGAGCCTGCGCCTGCAGTCGACCCGGTCAACACCGCCTCGGTGCCGTCGGGCTGGGCGATCCAGGTCGCTTCGTCGCCAAAGCAGTCCGAAGCCCAGGCCTTCCTCGACAAGACGAGCAAGCAGGCGCCCAAGGTCCTGGCCGATGCGGCCGGCTTCACCGTCGCGTTCGACAAGGACGGCGTGACCTATTACCGCGCTCGGTTCGGCGGCTTCGGTTCAAAGAGCGCCGCGTGGAACGCCTGCAGTGCTTTGAAGAAGAAGAAAATCGCGTGCTACGCCGTCCAACAGTAGGACGGTGCTGGATTCTCCCGGGAAATTTCTGCGTCGAAGGAGACTAATTGTGGTTGGAGAGCAAGACGTCCTTGGCTTCATTGATTCGCGCCGCAAGGAACGACGTGCCGCCGATATCGGGGTGCAGGCGCTGCATCAGGCGGCGGTGCGCCTTGCGGACATCCGCCGCGGCGGCCCCCGCTTCAAGACCAAGGATCTTGTAGGCCTCCTCCTTAGTCATGGCGCCCGCACCTGGCGCAACACCCAGCCCTTCGCCACCGTCCGGCTCAGCGTTTTTGCGCCAGACGGGAAACCTGCCGTCAAGATACGTCTCTAGCAACTGGCGGCTCTCGGGATCGCCCGGGAGCTCGCGGTAGAGCTGCTGCAATTCCGCCAGGCCCATCGAGCCAAGCATCTTGCCTTCGTGGCGCCCGGCCAGCACGAGGCCTTCCAGACCGCCGGTCTGGTGATCGAGCTCCATCTCCAGCGCTGCGGTGCGCACAGTCGAACGGTTGCTGGTCGCCGGTTTCGATGTCGGCCGCGCCATCCGCATCGAACCATACCAGGCGGCCGCCCCAACCAGCATCATGCCGCCGATGCTGCTGCGGCCCGCGACAAGCACGGCTGCACCGGCTAGCGCCAGAAGAATCGGCCCCAGCGTCTTCAAGCCGTCCGCAACCTTTGCCGGATCGGCGCGCACGAAGATCGTCATGACGCCAAGAAGCACCAGAACCAGTGCAACAAGTGCGATGATTGCGCCCATCAGCTCCCGCCGCCCCGCAAATGCTCGATCAACAGCCGGTCTCCCGGCCTGCCCCTGGCTTCCAGCGCCTTCAGCCCACCGGTCGCGAACATGGCGACCGCGGAAAGCAGTCCTGCCAGGGTCGCGGCGGCCCGCCGATCAAATCGGAACCAAGCTCCTTTGGACAGCCGCGCGATTTCCTTGAATGCCTTTTCCGCGCCGGAATCATGACCTTCCTGGAAGACGAAGACCGGAACGCCATGCAGACCGAGGCTGGCGGCCTTTTCGGCCAGATCGTCGGGGTTTTCTTCCATCGCGTCGCCGATATAGACAAGGGCATTGACCTTGGCCTTGGCCGTCGCCTTCAGCGCATGGGCGAGCACCTTGCCGATCTGGGTGTTGCCGCTGCGGCATTCGATGCCGGTCATCAGCTGCTTCAAGGCATTGGTGTCGGTGACGAAATCGGACGAGCGGCATTCGCCAAGCCCGCGGAAATAGACCAGTTGGACGCTGAGGCTGCCGACCTTGCCGACGGCGTCGAACATCTCGCCCTGCAGCGCATTCGCCAGATCCCAGGTCGGCTGCCGGCTCATCGTGGCGTCGAGGGACAGGATCAGACGGCCCACACCGGTCGCGGATGCGGCAAGGGTCCTCGCCTGACGTATGAAGGCATCGATCTCGCCGGCGCTTGATTTAGGTTTGACCGGCGCAGTATCGGCCTTTGCGGGCACGGGCTGCTTGTTGTCACTCATGAGATCAAGATGTGGCGCGGCGGCAGCGCTTGCAAGTCCCATCTAGGGCGACATGAAGGGCCAGCACGGCCGGGCAGGAGAAGCGGTTCCAGGATGGCTGATTAAAGCAGGCCGAGTTCGGCCAGTTCGAGCCGCAGTTTCGGCGGCATCTCGGCAAACGCGGCCTTGCCCTTGCCGAGATCAGCGGGCGCATCGGACGGCTTCAGGTAGCGCCAGCCCTGGAAAGCTCGGCGCGGCTGCCAGTCGGTGCGCACGACTTGCGGGTTGAGCATGAGACGGCAGCGGCCGATGCCTTCGTCGTCGGTGAACGGCCGGATCTCGGTGATCAGCTGTCGGCACTGCACATTGCCTTTGATCACCCAGTAGAGCGAGCCGCCATCGGTGACCTCGTCGCCGCGCGTCGGCACCATGCGGGTGGTGTGCCAGTGTTCCGCAGGCTCGCCGGCCCGGCGCCGCTCATCGAGGCGGAAGGCGATCCACTCTTCGAGATCCTCGACGCTGTCGCAGCCGACGCAGAGTTTTAGGAGATTGAGTGCCATCGCCTAAGGTTTAGTCCGGCAGGCGGATGCGTCAACGGCCCTGCCCGACTTCTCCACAGTGCCAGTCCACAGATACCTACTGTGGCAGAGCTCTCAGCATTCCACCACATTGACTGCGAGACCGCCAAGGCTGGTCTCCTTGTATCTCTCGTTCATGTCGAGGCCGGTCTGGCGCATGGTCTCGATCGCCGCGTCGAGCGGCACGAAATGGACGCCGTCGCCCTTGATAGCCAGCGAGGCGGCGGTCACTGCTTTGACCGCACCTAGCGCGTTGCGCTCGATGCAGGGCACCTGAACCAGTCCGCCGACCGGGTCGCAGGTCATGCCGAGATGGTGTTCCAGCGCGATCTCGGCGGCGTTCTCGACCTGCTCTGGCGTGCCGCCCATGACGGCGCAAAGCCCAGCCGCCGCCATCGCTGAGGCCGAACCAACCTCGCCCTGGCAGCCGACCTCGGCGCCCGAGATCGAAGCGTTGGTCTTGATGATGCCGCCGACTGCCGCCGCCGTCAGCAGGAAGTCGCGGATGCTCGGCTGGTCGGCCTCGGGATGGAAATGCAGCCAGTAGCGCAGCACCGCCGGCAGCGTGCCGGCCGCGCCATTGGTCGGCGCGGTGACGACGCGGCCGCCGGCGGCGTTCTCCTCGTTGACCGCCATGGCGTAGATCGACAGCCAGTCATTGGCGAGCAGCGGGTTCGGCCGGTTCTGCTGCCACTGCTCCTGCAACTTGTCGTGGAGCTGCCGTGCGCGGCGGCGCACCTTCAGCCCGCCGGGCATGATGCCATCCTGCGACAGGCCGCGATCAATGCAGCCCTTCATGGCGCTCCAGATGGCGTCGAGGCCGCTGTCGAGCTTCTCGCGCGACATCTGCGTCTCCTCGTTGACGCGCTTCATCTCGGCGATGGAAAGCCCGCTCCTGCCGGCCATCGCCAGCATTTCGACGGCATTCTTGAAGGGGTAAGGCACTTTCTTGCCTTCGGTCGTCACCGAGCCCTTGGCCTTCATCCGCTGCAGCTCTTCGTCGGAAACGACGAAGCCGCCGCCGATCGAATAATAGATGCGTTTGAGCAGCAGGCGGTCGCCGGCATCGTAGGCGTAGAAGGCCATGCCGTTGGCGTGGCCGGTCAGCGGCGTCTTCTTGTCGAGCACCAGATCGGTCGCAGGATCAAAGCGATAGGACGGGTGTCCGGGCGGCGAAACCCGCTTTTCGGCGGCGATGCGGGCGACGATCTCGTCGGCCTGGTCGGGGTCCACCGTCTGCGGTGTTTCGCCAGCCAGCCCCAGCACCACGGCGCGGTCCGAACCGTGGCCGATGCCGGTATAGGCGAGCGAACCGTGCAGGCTGGCAGCGATACGGTCGACCCTGGCGCCGGCCGGGCGTGGCCAGTCGTCTCCCGCGACCTCGTCGAGGAAACGGCGCGCGGCCGTCATCGGCCCCATCGTGTGGGAGCTCGACGGGCCGATGCCGATCTTGAACAGGTCGAAAACCGAAAGGAACACGCGGCGCTGTCTCCTGGTCCTTTGAAACCTGGACCCTTTGAAACCTACATATAGGAATTCTCATGATGTTTCCGCTGTTTTGAAGATCGCGGCGCGGCGCCTGCCGACCTTGTTTGCTCCTGCAGCGACATCGCAGCGCTCGCCCATCGAAGACGCCGCTTTGCTTGTGGTAAAAGGGCACATGGGCGATTCCTTCCATCTGTCGACGGCCGATCTCACGGCGCTGGCCTTATTCCTGATAGTCTGGGTGCTGCATACGCTCGCCTCCGACGGCAGGCTGGTCAGCCGGGTGTCGCTGACGACGGCGATGAACGCGCAACGCGCCGCCTGGATGCGGACCATGGCCGAGCGCGAGATCCGTATCGTCGACACCGCCATTATGAGCGGCCTGCAGCAGGGCACCGCCTTCTTCGCCTCCAGTTCGCTGATCGCGCTCGGTGGCTGTTTTGCCCTGCTTGGCGCCTCCGACCAGGTCCTGACCGTGCTGAGCGACTTGCCGTTGAGTACGACCTCATCGCGCACGGCGTTCCAGATGAAAGTCTTCGGCCTGGTGCTGATCCTCGCCTTCGCCTTTTTCAAATTCGGCTGGGCCTACCGCCTGTTCAACTACTGCTCGATCCTGATTGGAGCTGTGCCGATCCCGCATGGCGAGGCCGCGCGAAATCCGGTCAGCCAGACGGCGGTGTGGCGTGCGACGCGCATGAACATGCTGGCCGGAAAGCACTTCAATTCCGGCCTGCGCGCCGTGTTCTTCTCGATCGGCTATCTCGGCTGGTTCGTCGACCCGATCGTGTTCGTGCTGTCGACGCTGCTGTTGCTTGCGGTGCTGGTGCGCCGCCAGTTCTTCTCCGCCGCCAGACAGGCGGTGATCGGTCAGCCGCCGGGAGCCGGAAACGGCTGATCGATCCGGCCCGACAGCCAATAGGCAATGAGGCCGATCCATTCACGGATGGCCATGGTGGTGACCTGCAGCGAATCGGCCGGATTGTCGCGGAACAGACCGATGCCTTCCCTGCCCGAGGTGCGGTAGTCGACCGGCCATGGAATGGTCGCGAAGCCGGCCTTGTCGAACAGCGCCTTGGCGCGCGGCATGTGGAAGGCCGAGGTCACCAGCAGCCAGGTCTCGCCCGGCTTCGGCGTCACCAATTGCCTGGTGAAGACGGCATTCTCGTAGGTGTTGCGGGATTTGGTCTCGAGGATCAGGCGATCGGGCGCGACGCTGAGCGCGCCAAGCAGGCGGGGTGCAGTGTCGGCATCGCCCTCGCCTTCGAGGAAAAGCTCGCCATTGCCGCCCGAGACGACCACTTTCGCCTCGGGAAAACGGCGGGCCAGGATCGCGGTCTCGACCATGCGATCGCCGCCGGAATTCAGCTCGTAGCCGCCGCGCACCAGGTTGATGGCGCTCTCGAAGCCGCCGCCGAGCACGACGATCCCGTCGACCTTTTGCGGCAGCGGCGGCTTGGGAAAGCGCTCCTCAAGCGGATTGAGCAGCATGGCGCCGAGCGAGGTCCATACCGCCACGGCGAGGATCAGGAAGGCCAGCACGCTGCCGGTGGCGAACAGTTTTCGGCGGCCGAGCAAGGCGGCGAGCAATCCGGCCAGCAGCAGGAAGATCGCCAGGTTGAGCGGTTGAATGAAGAACCAGAAAATCTTGGAAAGATAGAAGAACATCCCTCACCCCATTACAGCGCCGCGCGTCCCTGGGCGCGCAAAGGACGCTGTAACACTTTGATTTTGCGCATTATCCTTTCCGAAAATCGATTCCGATTTTCGGAAAGGATAATGCGCTAGATGAGAGACGATCCTACCACCACTTCTCCGGCTGAAATGTGCCGGCCGCCTGCTCGATGACATGGGCGGTCTGGAACAGGGTTTCCTCGTCGAAGGGCCGGCCGATCAGCTGCAGGCCGAGCGGCAAGCCCTTGGCGTCGAGGCCAGCGGGCACGGCGATACCCGGCAGGCCGGCCATGTTGACCGTCACGGTGAAGATGTCGTTGAGATACATCTTGACCGGATCGGAGGCCATGTCCTCGTCGGCGACGCCGAAGGCGGCCGACGGCGTCGCCGGGGTCAGGATGACATCGACGCCGGCCGCGAAGACGTTCTCGAAGTCGCGCTTGATCAGGGTGCGCACCTTCTGCGCCTGCAGATAGTAAGCGTCGTAGTAGCCGGCCGACAGCACATAGGTGCCGATCATGATGCGGCGCTTGACCTCGCGGCCGAAGCCGGCGGCGCGGGTCTTCTCATACATGTCGATGATGTCCTTGCCCGGCACGCGCAGGCCGTAGCGGACCCCATCATAGCGGGCGAGGTTGGACGAGGCTTCGGCGGGCGCGACGATGTAATAGGCCGGCAGGGCGTATTTGGTGTGCGGCAACGAGATGTCGACGATCTCGGCGCCGGCATCCTTCAGCCAGGCAATGCCCTTCTGCCAGAGCGCCTCGATGTCTTCGGGCATGCCGTCAACGCGGTATTCCTTGGGAATGCCGACCTTCATGCCCTTGATCGGCTTGCCGATCGCCGCCTCGTAGTCCGGCACCGGACGGTCGACCGAGGTGGTGTCCTTCGGGTCGACGGAGGCCATCGACTTCAACAGGATCGCGGCGTCGCGCACGTCGCGGGCAATCGGCCCGGCCTGGTCGAGCGAGGAAGCAAAGGCGGCGATGCCCCAGCGCGAGCAGCGGCCATAGGTCGGCTTGATGCCAACCGTGCCAGTGAAGGCGGCGGGCTGGCGGATCGAGCCGCCGGTATCGGTCGCCGTGGCGCCGGCGCAGAGGAAGGCCGACACAGCCGACGCCGAGCCGCCCGACGAGCCGCCGGGCACGAGCTGGGCGTTGTCGAGCGTGCGCGCGGTCTTGGTGCCGCCGGCCGAGACAAAGCCGCCGTCGCCCTGATGCGTGGTCGGCATCACCACCGTGTCGAGGCGCGAACGCCGCCACGGGTTGATGACCGGGCCATAATAGGAGGTCTCGTTGGAGGAGCCCATGGCGAATTCGTCCATGTTGAGCTTGCCCAGCATGACGGCGCCGTCGGCCCACAGATTGGCGGTGACGGTCGATTCGTAGCGCGGCTTGAAGCCGTCCAGCACGTGGCTGCAGGCCTGGGTGTGGACACCTTCGGTGCCGAACAGGTCCTTGATGCCGAGCGGGATGCCTTCCAGCGCGCCGGCCTCGCCCTTGGCGAGTTTGGCGTCGGAGGCCTTGGCCATATCGCGCGCCTTGTCGCCGGTCACGGTGATATAGGCATTGAGCGCCGGATTGGCGCGCTCGATCGCCGAGAGGTAGGCCTCGGTGATCTCGGCCGCGGTAATCTCCTTGCCGCGCAGCTTGGCGCGGGCCTGCGAAATCGTCAGGTGGGTCAGGTCGCTCATCAGGCAAGGCTCTTTTCGTAAAACACCGACCACTCGGAATCGGGATAATCCAGCACGGGACCGCAGCGCGAGAAGCCGGCACGTTCGTAAACGGCCCAGGCGGCGGGATGGCGATCGCCGGTTTCCAGCACCAGGCGCTTCAAGCCTTCGCTGCGCGCCAGCGCCTCGACCCGCTCGACGATCCTGGCGCCGATCTTGCGGCCGCGATGCGAGGGCCGTGTGTACATGCGCTTGACCTCGCCGACCGAGCCGTCATGACGCTTCAGCGCGCCGCAGCCGATGGCCAGGCCGTTGTCGCGGGCGATGAAGACGCTCGTGTCCTCGCCGGCCATCTGCTCGACAGTCAAATGGTAGCAATGCTCCGGCGGCGTCAGCTCGAGCAGCGTCGTGTTGAGCTCCTCGACCAGGGTGCGCACGTCGTCCTGCAGCGGCGTCTCGATGGCGATCTCGACTGCCACCGCCACCTACTCCACCACCTTGGGAACGAGGAAGAAATTCTCATCGGTCGCCGGCGCATTGGCAACGATGTCAGTGGCCTTGCTGCCGTCGGTGACGACGTCCTGCCGCTTCTTCATCTCCATCGGCGTGACCGACGTCATCGGCTCGACGCCGGAGACGTCGACCTCGTTCAACTGTTCGACGAAGCCAAGGATGGCGTTCAACTCGCCGGTCATGCGCTCGGCGTCCTCCTCGCTCACCGCAATGCGGGCAAGGTGCGCGACGCGCTTCACTGTCTGAAGATCAACGGACATTTCTGTTGCCTCGGGAAAACCAGCGCTATAGCGGCGCGGCGCGTGCCGCGCAACATGCATCGTGCCGGGATCTGCCGGCCTCGAACGGCTAAACCGCCGGGACGGCCCGGGACCTGGGCGGCGCAGCGGAACGGACAGTTCGAAAAAGACGCCGTTCCAGGATTGTCACGGGCTTACGCAGCTCCACGCATCATTGCGCCTTTTTTCCACGCCGTTCACGCCAACTGTTTGTTTGCGCAACTCCGGACGGAAAACCCCCGCGTACTTTCCTGGAACTGCACTAAGGCAAAGCCACGCCGTCGCACAGCACATAACTGCCGCCATTGCCGGCCTGCTCGCTTTCGTCGACGACCGGGCGGACCGACACCAGGTCGATTTGCGTCGGGCTCATTTGCGTGACCGAAAGGACATCCGGAAAGACAAAGCCCGGCTCCTGGCAAATGGCCGTCACCGCCCAGCTCGGCGAGAGCGTTGCCTTGGTGACCTGAAGGAATTCGCAATTGTATTCGACGCTTTGCAGGCCGTGGGCCGACAGCACGATGTTGCCGGCGTCGATCACGCTCTGCAGCGTCTCCTTCTTGGCCTTGGCGCAGAGTTCCTCAGACTGGAGATAGACCCCCTCGATGAAATCGTCGGCCGCCGGCGCCGGAGATGCGGCGACCAACATCGAAACGCAAAGAGTCTGTCTCAACGCCATGGTTTCATTCCATTTTTCTAGAGTGCGACGGTCTTCCTAGAGAGTGATGGTCTGGCCGATCCCCGGCAACGCCACGTCCACGCCGGATCCCTCCATTCCCGCAACGAATTTCTCCGCCGTCTGGTCGATGATCGGAAACGTGCCAAAATGGCAGGGAACGACCGTATCGAAGCGAAAAAAGCGCCGGCAGGCAAGGGCTGCTACCGCGCCGCCCGTGGTGAAGCGGTCGCCGACCGGCACGATGCCGATCTTCGGCTCGTGCAATTCGTTGATCAGCGCCATGTCGGAGAAGATGTCGGTGTCGCCCATATGGTAGAGCGTCTTTTCTTCGGGAAAATGCAGGACGAGCCCGCCCGGATTGCCGAGATAGGTTTTTTGACCGCCCTCGCCGCCAAACGACGAGGAGTGCAGGGCCTGGACGAAGGTGGTGGTGAAGGCGCCGCAATCGACGGTGCCGCCGATGTTGCCGGGGTTGATCTTGTCGCCGCTGGCGCCCTTGCCGACGAGGTACATGCAGATCTCGTAGTTGGCGACCAGCATGGCGCCGCTTTTCTTGAGCACTTCCAGCGCGCCGCTGACATGATCGTTGTGGCCGTGGGTCAGCAGCACATGGGTGACCCCTTCCGCCGGCCCTTCCCAGCCGCCCGTCCAGGACGGATTGCCGACCAGATAGGGGTCGATGAGGATATTGGCGTCCGCCGTTTCGATGCGGAATGCCGAATGTCCATACCAGGTCAGTTTCATCAGTCGTGTTCCTCGATTTTTGCTGCGCCGGAAGATAGAACGCCTCCTGCAGAATGAAAGTGCCATAGTGTCATTGCCGGTCAAAAGAGCGTGTCACGCTCCATCGAAGGAAAACCGTTGGGGATCATAGCGATCGAGGAATTGCCGGCACGGCTTGCCGGCGGCAGGACACTGGCCGGGCTCGACCTCGGCGACAAGACGATAGGCGTGGCGGTTTCCGACCGCGGCCTGTCCTTCGCTCACCCGCGCCCTGTCATCCTGCGACGGAAATTCTCGCTCGATGCAGCCCTGCTGCTCACCCAGTTGCAGAAAGACAATGTCGGCGCGATCGCGCTCGGCCTGCCGGTCAACATGGACGGGTCGGAAGGTCCGCGTGCCCAGAAATCGCGTGCCTTCGTCCGCAACATGGCTGGCCTGTCCGACCTGCCTTTCGTGCTCTGGGACGAGAGGCTGTCGACGGTGGCGGCCGAGCGGACGCTGATCGAGATGGATTTCTCGCGCAAGAAGCGCGCCGGCAAGATCGATTCGGCGGCGGCCGCCTTTATTCTGCAGGGAGTCCTTGACCGGCTTCAGGCGCTCGGCTCATCCGCTCCGGCGGAACCGGATTCATCCAGCGGTTCCTGATCCAGGCGGCAATGTTGCGGCGGCGGCGAAACGCCCACAGCGCCATCAGCAGGAAGCCGTCGAAGACGCAGGTTTTGGCCACCATGCCAGGAATGATCGCCGGATCGATGCCCAGCATCTGGCCGTAGAGTTGGAACACCAGGTCATGCAACTGACGGCTCAGCATCACATAGCCGAAATTGATGTCGTTGAGCGACAGATAGAACCAGCCCCAGAACAGGGCCATGGGGGCCGCCCAAAGTGCGAACAAAGTGCGCATCAGCGGCCATCCCCATGCTTCGTGTCCGATCGACCGGAAATACGGTTGAGCAAGGAACTGTGCGCCGCCCCCCTCGCCATGACGTTGGCTCTGGCACGGATCTCGCTCTCGGCGGCAACCGTCGTGGCCAACGCCGACCGCCGCTCCGCCAGCACCGCAACATAGGATGCCAGCAGCGCCGTCAGTTGCACGGCAATGACCATGAACAGCCCGTCGATGCCTTGCGCGGCGCCGCCGACCAGGATCAGCGACAAGACGCCGGACGCCGATATGAAGGCGATGCGTACGACGATGTCGGTGGCATCGGGATTTGCCGCGATGTTGATCAGGGTCTCGACGAAGGCCCAGCAGAACAGCACCGCCACGACCAGCAGTGCGATGGCCAAAGGCGCGACGACGACGGCGTTCTCGAGACCGGCTAAGCGGGTATTCCCGACGGCCACGCCCAGCACGCCGAGAGCGCCGGCGACACCGCGGTTGCCGTCGATGCAGATGAAGGCCAGCAGTGCGAAAACGATCGCCCAGTGCAAGGCCAGAAAAGAGGTCAGTACGTGCCGCATGGCGTTCCTGCTTCGCGAGCACAGGCGGCTTATGGTTAACCAATCCTTGCTCCGTCAGGACTGTGGGCTCTGCGGCCGGCCACCGCAACGGAAACCATTTGTTAAGGTTAACCGCCATCCACAGGGCAAGGCGAACCGCGAAAAGCCCGCGTCGAGACTAGTTCACCGGTGGATAGAGCGTGTCGATGATCATGCGCGCATCGTGGCGCGAATCGAGCATGCCGTAGGTGTTGCGCCACTGGCCGGCGAGCCGCGTCTCGACGAAGGCATCGGCGATCCGCCCTGCCCCCAGCCGCCGAAGCTCGGCCGCCGCCGCCGACAGCGCCAGCTGCTCGGTGAGCAGGCGGGCCGACCCCTCGTCTGTCGCCGCCACCTGCATCGCCGCCTTGAGCACGCCTATGGTGCCTCGACCGCCGGCGCCGAGGTCGCGGTCGATGCCGGCCAGAACCTCCTCGAACAGGCCTGGCGCGCGGCCGAGCACGCGCAGCACGTCGAGCGCCATGACATTGCCGGAGCCTTCCCAGATCGCATTGACCGGCGCCTCGCGGTAGTAGCGGGCCAGCGGCGCCTCCTCGACATAACCATTGCCGCCGAGGCATTCCATCGTCTCGTAGAGCAGCGGCGGTGCGATCTTGCAAACCCAGTATTTGACGACCGGCGTCATGGCGCGGGCGAAGGCCGCCTCGCCCCGATCGCTGGCCGCTTCGTCGAACGAGCGCGCCAGCCGGAACGACAGCGCCGTGGCGGCGGCAACGTCGAGCGCCATGTCGGCCAGCACGCGCTGCATCAGCGGCTGGTCGATCAGGTTGGCGCCGAACACCTGGCGGTGACGGATATGATGGACGGCCTCCGCGAGGCCCGCCCGCATGATCGCCGAGGAGGCGACGGCGCAGTCGAGCCTGGTCAGCGTCACCATATCCATGATCGTCTTCACCCCTGCCCCGGGTTCGCCGACCATCTCGCCGATGGCGTTGACGAACTCCACTTCCGACGAGGCGTTGGAGCGGTTGCCGAGCTTGTCCTTCAGCCGCTGGAAGCGGAAGCCGTTGCCCGATCCGTCGCCGAGGATGCGCGGGACGAGAAAGCAGGAAAGACCTTCCGGCGCCTGTCCGAGCACCAGGAAGGCGTCCGACATCGGCGCCGACATGAACCATTTGTGGCCGGTCAGGCGATAGAAGCCGCTACCGGCGCGCTCAGCCCTGGTGACGTTGGCGCGCACATCGGTGCCGCCCTGCTTCTCGGTCATGCCCATGCCGAGCGTCAGCCCGGTCTTTTCAACCGGCGGCTTCTGGCTCTGGTCATATTTGCGCGTCGTCACCCGCGGCGCCCATTCGCGGAACAGCTTTGGGCTTGCCATCAGCGCTGCCAGCGAAGCGCTGGTCATGGTGATCGGGCAAAGGTGGCCGGTTTCGAGCTCGGCGGTGATGTAGAAGCGGGCGGCGCGCACCTGGTGGCGGCGGCCGATCTCGGCGTCGCCATTTTCCCAGACCGAGGAATGCAGTCCGTTGGCGACGGAACGGCGCATCAGCGCATGGTAGGCGGGATGGAACTCGACCAGATCGACGCGCCGGCCCTGGCGATCGTGGGTCCTGAGCTTCGGTGTCTCGACATTGGCAAGCCGGGCCAGTTCCTGTGCTTCCTGCGTCAGCACGAAACGGCCAAGCCCATCGAGATCCTTGCGCACCGGATCGGAAAAGCGCTCGGCAAGCTGGATCAGCAACGGATCGCCCCGCCAGGCGTTGCCGCCCGTCAGCGGCGGCGGCTGGTTGGTCACGTCGTCGGTCACGCTTTGTCCTTGTCATCGAAGGTCGGTCGAATCCGAAGCCATCGGCGGGTTATAGCCCAAGCCGCGCAAGGCGCGCGACGAAAATACCGGGGAGAAAGGCCGCAATCCAAAGCCGGTGCTTGCAGCAGGGAATTCTGCACCCTATAGCAGCGCCTTGAGATGACCGACGCTTCGTCCCTGCCGCTCTATCCCCACCGCCATCTTCTGGGCATCCGCGATCTTTCCCCCGCCGATATCGAGCTTTTGCTCGACCGGGCGGACCGGGCCGTCGCCATTTCGCGGCAGCCGGAGAAAAAGGCCTCGACGCTGCGCGGCCGTACCCAGATCAACCTCTTCTACGAAGCCTCGACCCGCACTCAATCGTCGTTCGAGCTTGCGGGAAAAAGGCTCGGCGCCGACGTCATGAACATGTCGGTGGCGAGTTCCTCGGTGAAGAAGGGCGAGACGCTGATCGACACGGCGATGACGCTGAACGCCATGCGCCCCGACATATTGATCATCCGCCACCAGTCGGCGGGGGCGGCGGCACTTCTGGCGCAGAAGGTCGGCTGCTCGGTGGTCAATGCCGGCGACGGCGCGCATGAACATCCGACGCAGGCGCTGCTCGACGCGCTGACCATCCGCCGTGCCAAGGGACCGCTGTCGAAGCTGATCGTGGCAATCTGCGGCGACATCCTGCATTCGCGCGTGGCGCGTTCCAACATCATGCTCTTGAACGCGCTGGGTGCCCAGGTGCGCGTCGTGGCACCCTCGACGCTGCTGCCGTCAGGCATCGAGAGAATGGGCGTGATCGTCGCCCGCTCGATGGCAGAAGGACTGAAGGACGCCGACGTGGTGATGATGCTGCGCCTGCAGCGCGAGCGGATGGAAGGCGCCTTCGTGCCTTCGATCCGCGAGTACTTCCGCTATTTCGGCCTTGATGCCGAAAAGCTGAAGGCGGCCAAGGACGGCGCTCTGGTCATGCATCCGGGGCCGATGAACCGCGGCGTCGAGATCGCCTCGGAAATCGCCGACGGTCCGCAGAGCGTCATCCAGGAGCAGGTTGAAATGGGTGTCGCCGTGCGCATGGCGGTGATGGAAGCTTTGCTCGACCCGCGCCGCAACCATGAGGGGCGCGGCGCATGACGACAACGGTCTTCAGCAAGGCGCATATCGTCGACCCGTCGCGTGGTGTCGACGAGATCGGCACCGTCATAGTCGAGGGCCGCAAGATCGTTGCTGCCGGCAAGGCCGCCCTGAACCAGGGCATGCCGGAGGGCGCCATCGTCGTCGACTGCGCCGGCAAAGCGGTCATCCCTGGCCTGATCGACGCCCGCGTCTTCATCGGCGAACCTGGCGGCGAGCACCGCGAGACGATTGCCTCGGCAAGTGTCGCCGCGGCGGCTGGCGGCGTCACCTCCATCGTGATGATGCCCGATACCGATCCGGTGATCGACAATGTCGCTTTGGTAGAGTTTGTGCTGCGCACCGCCAAGGACACGGCCGTGGTCAACATCTTCCCGGCGGCGGCGATCACCAAGGGTCTTGCCGGCCGCGAGATGACCGAATTCGGTCTGTTGCGCGAAGCCGGCGCGGTCGCCTTCACCGACGGGCGCCACACCATTTCAAGCGCCTTGGTGATGCGCCGGGCGCTGACCTATGCGCGCGATTTCGGCGGTGTCATCGCCCATGAGACCCAGGATGCCGACCTCGCCTCGGCAGGCGTCATGAATGAAGGCCTCTACGCAAGCTGGCTTGGCTTGGCCGGCATTCCCCGCGAGGCCGAATCGATCCCGCTGGAGCGCGACCTGGCGCTGGCGCGGCTGACGCGTGGCGCCTATCACGCGGCCAAGATCTCGACGGCGATGGCGGCGGAAGCGGTGACGCGGGCGAAGGCCGACGGCGCCAATGTCACGGCGGGCGTTTCGATCCACAATCTGTCGCTCAACGAGAACGATGTCGGCGAATACCGCACCTTCTTCCGGCTGACGCCGCCGTTGCGGGCCGAGGAAGACCGGCTGGCGATGATCGAGGCGGTCAAGGACGGCACTATCGACATTATCGTCTCCTCGCACGATCCGCAGGACGTCGACACCAAACGCCTGCCCTTCGCCGATGCGGCGGCCGGCGCAATTGGCCTGGAGACGCTGCTGGGCGCGGCACTCAGACTCTACCACAATGGCGATGTGCCGCTGCTGCGGCTGATCGAGACGCTGTCCACCGCGCCGGCAAGACTGTTCGGCCTGCCCGGCGGCACGCTGAAGCCTGGCGCCGTCGCCGACCTGGCGGTCATCGACCTTGACGAGCCGTGGATCGTCAGCGAAAGCGGCATCCGCTCGCGCTCGAAGAACACCTGTTTCGAAGGCGCGCGGCTGCAGGGCAAGGTCTTGCAAACGATGGTGGCGGGCCGCACAGTGTTTTCGGCCTAGATCGGCCACGGCGCATTGCGCTATTCCGATCGGTTGGGGAAACGCGGGGGGAAACAATGGGTTACGGCGTCATCCTGGCATTGCTGTTCGGCTATCTGCTCGGCTCGATTCCCTTCGGCCTCTTGGTCACCCGTGCCGCCGGCCTCGGCGATGTGCGCAAGATTGGCTCCGGCAATATCGGCGCCACCAATGTGCTGCGCACGGGCAATAAGGGGCTCGCCGCGGCGACGCTGTTGCTCGACGCGCTGAAGGGTACGGCAGCGGTGCTGATCGCTGCCCGCTTCGGGCCGGACTTCGGGCTCTGGGCCGGCTTTGGTGCCTTTCTCGGCCATCTGTTCCCGGCCTGGCTGGGCTTCAAGGGCGGCAAGGGCATCGCCACCTATCTCGGCGTGCTGATCGGGCTGGCCTGGCAAGTGGCGCTGATCTTCGCCGTCGTGTGGCTCGCAGTCGCCTTCCTGTTCCGCTACTCCTCGCTGGCGGCACTGGTGGCCGCCGTGGTCGTGCCGATCGCGCTCTATTTCCTGAGCACGCCCGAGATTGCCGGGCTGTTCGCGGTGATGAGCCTGATCGCCATCACAAAACACCGCGCCAACATTTCGCGGCTGCTTGCCGGCACCGAGGGCAAGATCGGAGCCAAGGGGTGAGCAAGCCTGCCGTCGGGCCGCGCCTCAGCGACCGGCAGCGGCTGAGCTGGCTTCGCCTGATCCGCACACCGAATGTCGGCCCGGCCTCCTTCCGCCAGCTCATCAACCGTTTCGGCTCGGCCGAGGCAGCGCTCGAGATGCTGCCCGAGCTGATGATCTCCGGCGGCGCCAGCCGCATTGCCCGCATTCCTTCGGTCGCCGAGGCCGAAGCGGAACTGGAGGCGGCCGGCCAGGCCGGCGCCCGCTTCGTCGGCATCGGCGAGGCCGACTATCCACCCTTGCTGAAAAACATGGACAACCCGCCGCCGCTGCTCGCCGTGAAAGGCGAGGCCGCGGTGTTCCGCCTGCCGGCGGTCGCCATCGTCGGCGCCCGCAACGCCTCGCTTGCCGGCATCAAGATGGCACGGATGCTGGCAGCGGATCTTGGCCGCGACGGCTACGCGATCGTCTCCGGGCTGGCGCGCGGTATCGACACATCGGCGCATCAGGGCAGCATAGCAACGGGAACGATCGGCGTGCTGGCCGGCGGGCTCGACCTGCCCTACCCACCCGAAAATGCCGGTCTCTGCAACGAGATCGCCGAGCGCGGCGGCGCCATCATTTCGGAAATGCCGTTCGGCTGGCAGCCGCGCGCGCAGGATTTTCCACGCCGCAACCGGCTCGTGGCCGGCGCTGCGCTCGGGCTGGTCGTGATCGAAGCAGCGCAACGCTCGGGATCGCTGATCAGCGCCAGGCTGGCCGGCGAGATGGGCCGGCTGGTCTTTGCCGTGCCCGGCTCGCCGCTCGATCCGCGCGCCGCCGGCTCCAATGGCCTGCTCAAGGACGGTGCCACGCTCGTTACCGAAGCGGCCGACATCGCAAGCGCGATCGCGCCGCTCGCCGGCACCCGGCCGCCAAGGACGGCGCCGCTTGCCGAGCCGCCCGAACTGTCGGCAACGCCGCCGCCCGGCGAGGACGAGCGTGCCGGTGTGCTCGAAGTGCTCGGCCCGACGCCGGTCGCGGTGGACGAGGTCATCCGCCATACCGGCCTTAGCGCCGCGCAGGTTTCCATGGTGCTGCTGGAGCTCGACCTCGCCGGCCGGCTGGAGCGCCACGCCGGCGGCAATGTCTCGCTGGTTTTCGCAGGGGCTTGACGTTTGGAGCCAACCGCCGGCGAAGGGTCGAAGCAAATGCTGTTTACGCGCACGGCCGCTCTTGTCTGGGCGGGGCTGAGCGTTGTGCTGGCCCTGCAATGGTCCATGGAACTCAGCATGGTAGGTTTTCCGGACGGTTACATAACCCCTTTTGCAACAGCCACCCGCCCGCTTCTGGGCATTCTGACGGCGGCCTGCATGGCTCAGGGTCTCTATTTCATGTTTACCGTCCTGTTCGGCAAGACGATGAAAGCCATCACTCTCGGCCTGCAAATCCTGGTTGCCGCGATCCTTACGGTGGCGCCCGTGCTCATCGTGAAGGATTGTCCGCGTTCCAACACATGCAGCACGGCCTATGAGGCGTTCACCAACACAATGATGGATGACGGCGCTGGCGGCTAGACCTTGTGCGAGCGCGGCGCCTTGCGCGTCCGGCTCGTCCCCGCGAATGTAGGAATGTGAGCACCTTCAGGGTCCAGCTGCTGTGCAACCGGCTAAACATTATTCTTGTCGGCAATGCATTTGCCGTAAGCGCGAAACCGTGAATCGACTCAGTCGTAGATGTTGGCAAATAGATCAATGTCACTGCCCGCCTTGAAGTGTCCGGCGTAGGAACCTGTCGGCAGCAGCAATGCTTCGCCTGAGCTGGCTTGCAATGTCAGGGTTCTTGATCCGGTCTCAAGGTGAAATGGCGGATGAAGCACGGCGCCGTCAATTTCGACCGATCCTTGCAAGGGCGTCCCGGTTGCGCTGTAGAGCGCATAGCTTCCGGCAATCGGGACATCGAAAAACTTCTTCTCACCGGGATTAAGGCGACAGCCAGCGATCCTGAGATTTGGGGCGACGCTGACGTAACTGTTCGCAATCAGAGGCGCGACCACGGGATAGATATTGTCCATCCGGTAAGACCACAGGATCATCTTCGGCGGAGACTTGCTAAAGACATTGTAGGCCTCGGAATTCCTGCCTTCCCGCAAGGTCGCGAATATAGAGTGCCTGTCGAGCCACAAAATCGTCGGCTCCTGCCGATTGGGCAACATCCCGATACCGTCGAAATAACGCTCATCGGGTGCGAGTAACGACTCTGCACGCGCGACCAGTTCAAGTTGGGCCGCATTGTTGTCAGTGCGTAGATAAATGACATTGCTCACGTAGCTTATGGCCATGCTTGTGATCAGTGCCACCCATGCAAGGCGCAGGTAACGCGCGTGGGTTGCGATGCCGTCGAGCAGTGTCAGCGACCACAGTGACATGAATGGCAGAGCCATAATGAACACGTAGGGCCACGGCTGGTCGTGCGCGAAAACCAGCACGGTGATGACGACAGTGAAGATCAACGCAACTCGCCTTCGTTCATCGAGTTTCGTGATCTGCATCAGAGACAGAGCCATGCCGGCGAAACAGAGGACATAAAGGACGTAGTTCCGCAGGAGCGTCTGCAGCACGAAGCGCCTCAGCCCCCCGTATTCACCGCCCCCACGCGTCGCTACCTCGACCGGACCGAATACGAGGTTCTTGGCAATGGGAACAGGGTCGCTGCCGCCGAAGATGAAGCAATAGGCAATTATCGGAACAGTCCATCCAAGCACGAGCCATGCCCCGCGCACTGCACCTGTCGCGTAGCGTCTGTTCAAAGATGCGTCAGCGACCAAGCCAAGCCCAAGCGCAACATTGAAATAGACTGATTTCTGAGTCGCGAGGAAAGCCAAGCCGCTTATGACGCCGGCGATAACAAGCTGCGGTCCTGTCAATGCACGTGCGCGCAGGATGACCAGCAGCGCCGCCACAGCGAAGAACACCGCCAGTGGTTCGGCGATGGTTCGAAAGACGCGCTCCATGAAATTCGAGAAGCACAGGAGGATGAGGACGATTGCCATGGCGCGGACGTGGTTTTCGCCAAGAGCGCGAGCGCATGCGTAGACGGAAGCGATGGTCCCGCAAGCCAGCAATGCGGTCTGCATGCGGCCTGCAAGCAGAATCGACGTGGCATCCCAGCCGATCAGGTGGGCAATCTCGTAAAAAACTGCATAACCGACCGCCTTGGCATGCCAGATCGTAACGAACAGGCCGCTGGAGAAATATTTGGCCCATCCGAGTTGGACGAATTCGTCCATGACGAAGCGGCTATTGTACGCGAGGACGAATAGAATGACGATCTTTATAGCGACGGCGGTATTTATAAATGCAGTTGCAATTCTGGGTAACGCCTCATCATTACCTGATCGCCCCGCTTCTATTTTCATTGAATCTGCGATGCCAAATTCTTTGCAGCCACGGCGAGCCTGATCGTTGTAGAAGGCGCATTGTGCACATGAAATGCGCGCTCACAAGGCAGCTCGCGGTAATTGCATTAGCTGTTGCCAGCACTCGAATGGAATGTTGATATTGTCTTGTGCCAATCCGGACGGCGATGCACAGTTAAGGGGTACTCCGAGTGGCCTGCCTTGGTGATGATTCGGGAACTTGCCAGTATGTGTCGCTAGGCAAATTCCTGGATCGTAGCGGCAAGTTCGGGCACTCCGAGGTTGTCCGTTGCATGCGTTGTGGTCACGGCGTCTCCATGCCGCCGTTGCCGGATGTGGCCTTTCTCTACCAAAACCGCGAGAGTCAGGATTTTCAGCCTGACGCGAAAGGCCTCTCACACGCAATCAAGGATATTGCCTTCCGCTCACAGGCCAGAAAATTATTGCGGCAACTTGGCGGCGCGGACGGAAGGATTCTCGATTTTGGTTGCGGAAGCGGACAGTTCACAAGAGTCCTTGGTGAAATGGTTGGTGGTGCGTCGGAAGTCATTGGTGCCGACATGCACGCCGAACCTCCGGTCGAGCTGGGTGAAAGGTCATATCTCGATCCTTCGGAACTCAATTCCTGCAGGGAAAGCTTTGACATCGTCATGGCATTGCACGTTTTGGAACATGATGATGATGCCGCTGGATTGCTCACGACCATATCCGGGTACGCGCGCCAAGGCGGCAAGGTCGTGATCGAGGTTCCGAACATCGATTGTGTGTGGGCTACGGCGTTCGGAAAGTTTTGGGATGCTTGGTACCTGCCGTACCACAGGCACCATTTTACCCGGGGCTCACTAGTTAGATTGATGCAGCGCAACGGCCTTAAAGTTGAGTCCGTGCATGGGGTGACTGTTCCGACAATGGGGAGATCATTCGCCAACATTTTCGGAGGAACTAACAATCTGTTCTGGCTGCTACTGGGTATCTTGGCGCACCCATTGCAAGTCCTAGGGGAAGTCCTGGCACGCAATCCGACAGCAATTAGGGTGATTGCCACCAAGGAATAACCAGCAAACACCGGCTCGCCGTTTAAGGAAATCAGAAATGGCAAGGATTGCAGCGATCTTGATCGCACGTCCTAATCGCCGGATCAGGGCGTCGATTCAGAAGCCGCTCGATACGCGCGTCACCGCCGCCGCAGATAGAGCCGCGGCAGGATGGCCCAGTGCGCAGCTGCAAAATTCCAGACGAATAGAGCGACGGTGGCGATCGGTGTCGCAATCGCAACACTAAGACCGAGGCCGGAACAGAGGACGATCATCATGGCCACCGAGACTGGATAGGCCGTGGCCACGCCTCCTACGAAACGCGTGAATGCCTTCAGGCGAAGAGGCTCGGCAAAGGTGAAGCGGCTGTGCAGTGCGTATCCGATAGGCGTCACAGCCAAGAATGAAATCACGGTGCCAAGCAGGTAATGCACCCCCACTTGATCGACAGCAATCATGATGGCGTTGTGCGCAATGGCGCACACCAACCCCACCAGCGTGTATCGCCACCCTCGTTCCAAAAGTGGTCTTTCACGGGCACGCTTCTCCCCCACCTGCTCACCGGAATCCATAGCAGGCCTGGGCATTGGCTCAAAAAGCTCCTGTCAGTTTCGCGCGAAGTCGGCTCACGGTGCGCTCACGCAACCGTGAGTCGCGCAAATAGCGCCTCATTCCGATCGGCCCGAGCGACAGCACAACACCGGTCGCGCGAACCAAGGCCTTCAAGTTGCCGCCCGACGCAGCAGCCAGCAACACATTGACGCTGATCGACGCACGGGCGGCGGGCTCTACCCGAAGGCGACTGCTCGCCGGAAGTCGGTGCAAATGGCGTTCCAAGACAATCTGCATTTGTGACCGGAACTCGCTCGCGTCGCGGGATCCGGTAACAGTCAGCGAGCTGCCGTGAACCCGAAAAGCCGTCGTGATCTCGTCGTGATAGGTCACCGGTCCCGTACTGGCGAGCTTCGCCCATATGTCCCAATCCGCCGTATACCAGAGTCCCTCATCCAAGCCCCCGCACGCCAGCCATGCGCTTCGTCGGAATACCGGCGCGGGCACCGAGACAAAATTTTGCACGAGCAGCCGTTCTAGCAGGAATTCAGCTCCGAGCACCTGGTCAGCCGGCAAAGGACAGTTCCACCGCCCCATTCGCCGGCCGTAGCGGTCGACGATAGCGGTCGGGGCCAAATGAAGCACGGCTTCGGATCCGTCTGCAAGCCAGCGGCGAGCAGCCTCAACGCGCCCGGGCAGCCACAGGTCGTCTTGGTGAAGCATGCAGACGTGATCAGCGGCCGCTAGCTCGACGCCCAGGTTGGTCTTCGTCTGCCACGGCCCGAGATCCCTTCGCTGAACCAGCCGAAGTGGCAATCGGTGGACAAATTGCTCAACAATGGCAGCGGTGGTGCTCGTCGGGCTGCTGTCGATAACGATTATCTCCAGGCCGTCGGTCGGCTCAGCAGCCAGCGAGTCAAGTGTCGCGCCAATCCATACCGCTCCTTCGTGGACCGGCATGACGACACTCAGAAATGGCTTTTCGATCACGCAGCTACCTGCTCGAGTTTCCGCTCGGAAGGCAGTCGGATGATTGGAACGCATGCCTGTCATCCAAATTATCAAGCAACAGCTTGAGCACGAAACCGGATAGCACCATGGACATGCCGGCCACGCAGGCGGTGGTGATGACAAAGGTCAGGTGCACCGACTGCTCCATTGGCCCGCCGACAAAAATCCAGCGTAGCGCCAGCAATACGTCCGCGGCAAAGCCAGCCACGGCAAGCACGCCACCTGAGAAGAGCAGCCATTCCAACGGGCGACCGCGCATCAGCCTGGGCACAAGTCTACCTCCGTGGACTGGTTGGTAGATTGCGATCGCGACCTTGGCCAGCATCCCGAACAAGATGGCTGAAAGGCCAATCAGAGTCGCCATGGCTGAGAGCGCGACGAAGTGAATTCCGAAATACCACCCACCGATGCGAACAGGCCCAGCAGCAAGGATTGCAAGGCCAACAATGCCAGGCACCAGCAAGGTCACGCCCGGTATGAGATACATGGTATCGGGCGCATGGGCTACGATCAGCCGCAGGTGTCGCCAACCGTCGCGGAATGAGCGCAGATGAGGTGGGCGGTCACGCTTGTCCCGATGGAGTTTGATCGGCACTTCGCGGATCACCAGGCCTGCGCGATGCGCGTTGATGACCATCTCCGAGGCGAATTCCATGCCGGGCGAGCGCGCGCCTATCTTGCGGAACGCATCGCGGGTGAAACCCCGCATGCCGCAATGGAAATCGTGTACCGAAGAGTGGTGAAGCCAGCGGGCAATCATTGAAAGCACCGGATTGCCGAGATATCGGTGCAGCGGAGGCATGGCGCCAGGCTCGATACCGCCCGCAAAGCGATTGCCCATGACCAGGTCGGCACCATCCTCCAACGCGTCGATGAAGTGGCCGAGTTCGCTCCAGTCGTAGGAATCGTCTGCATCTGCCATGATCAGGTACTTGCCTCGCGCAGATTCAGCCGCCGCACTGATCGCCGCGCCGTATCCTTTGACCCGCTGGTGCACGACACGCGCGCCGAGGGCCTCGGCAATCTCAACCGATCGATCGCTTGACCCGTTGTCCCCAACCACCACCTCACCCGTGACGCCACGCTTGGCGAAGACATCAAGAGCCTTGCGAATGCAGATGCCGAGCGTGCGCTCTTCGTTCAGGCAAGGGATAATCGCCGATACAACAGGAGCCCCCGCTTCATCGGCGCGCGGACTGCCCAGATCGGTCTGGACCGCCGCAAAATCTGACTTTTCAGCCATCGTGCCACCCGCTGCAACCCAGGCGTCAGCTATACCGACAACCTCGGACATGCACCCCACGCATTCTTGCTACCCCACCTGCGATATAACAAGAACAAGTTAATGATATACAAGAGCTTTGCACTGTCGATCCAGTTGGGTGCTATCTGGTATTCTTGGTGAGGTTTCAGCTCTCATAGCGGGCTGTCGCTGAACAGCCTAGCGGAACAGATACTTTGACACCTCCGGGTTGCCGCGACGCCACATCACGTTGTCCAGGAAGTAATGATGCACGTTGATGAATATCAGCACGATGAAGAAGAAAAGCGATGACCCAAGCACCTGCTTATCGTACGGGATCAAAGCCGTCAGCACGAACGGGATCAGCCAGAAACCGAGATATCCAAGTGCGGCACCACCGACGATGAATCCCAAGACCCGCAGCCTGTAGAGCGGGCCAAGAAAGGCCAGGAGCTTCAGCGGCGGATCTCCGACGGCGCCGGGATCGTCGCGCTCGACATTGGTCTGATACCGCCAGACCACCGCCAGGTACTGGAGCGAGTGGAGCGCGGGCACAACAAGCAGCCAGAGCGGGTTTATCCTCGCAATCAGAATCCAAAGGTAAAGCGATGCGACGTAGGCCACGACGCCGTTATACGGCAGGTTGCCGCCGTTTGATCGCCAGCGATTGACCAGCATCAGAACCGTGGCCGCCGTGGAGGCAATGGCCGTCAGCACGGCAATGTTGGTGATCCACGCCGGGGCCGCAAACGTGTAATATTCCAGGCCATAATATTTGCCCTGGGTAACCGCCGTATTCGTCTGAAGCCATGCCAGGATCCACACGGCATAGCTGTTGACCAGCAGCACCTTCTTGTCTCGATCGTCGAAGAATTTGCGCTTCAGGACGGCATCCACCATCAGCATGCCGTAGCCTTGCTTGACGTAATGCCAGCCGACGAAAAAGAACATCGCATTGGTTGCATATCCCAGCAGGCGTGCGTTCGCCGCCGCCGCGCCATACGCAAAGAACGCGCCCATGATGACGGGAACGACGATGCCGGCGAAAATGTAGCGAAGCTGGAGGCCCCTGTCGTATCCGTCCCCGCTCACCTTGCGGCCAAAGTTGCGGTAGAAAAGCTGGTATGAGTGGGCGAAGTGGGGATAGTTTATCAGGTAGGCCACAAAGACCATCGTTGCGGCCACTGCGCCTTCGTACTCAAGCGGCACCAAAAACAGAAACGGCAGGATCAGAAATGCGCTGCCACCGAGCATGAGGAAGTCGGCAACCGGGCCGAAGAGATATTTTTGAGTTGCCGCCGCTCTGGGAGCTACAGTTTCCGCCGAAAGGTGAAGTGCCATGTGCGAGCCCTCCCTTGGGAAGGCTGAGTTTAGCCATCGACCTGTGTGGCGACAAGGTTGAGGCTGCCAAGTGTTCCCGACGGGGCGACCAATCGATCACAGGCAAAGCAGATTACAGATTGGCCCGCCCCACGGTTGTCGAGGCCGACGAGCACGGGTGCATTCGTGCGCCGCAACAGGGC
The DNA here is from genome assembly GCF_964252735.1 of Mesorhizobium sp. LjNodule214. Lineage (NCBI taxonomy): Bacteria > Pseudomonadati > Pseudomonadota > Alphaproteobacteria > Hyphomicrobiales > Phyllobacteriaceae > Mesorhizobium > Mesorhizobium sp. LjNodule214. The sequence goes on along the minus strand of NZ_CAXUPE020000003.1, from coordinate 975,266 downwards.
GCGGGCGAGGTCCCTCGCTGGCTTTACGCGGTCCGAAGCCGTTCGATGGAACCTGCGCCTGACGTTGCAATCAAACGCGCAGCGGCAAATGCGGCCAGGATTATGAAAACCGCTGTGATGCTAAGGAAGATCGTCGACGCAAGAACAGTTCCGCTTTGGTCAAAGCAACTTGCGAATTCCATGGCGCTTTACCCCTTCAAACGCACCTAATCCCGATCCAGTGGCCCCACACCGTCTGGCTCAGCATGATCTTGATTTAGGGGAAATACAAGTGATTGCTAATGTAGAGAGGGGGTCTGTAGCCGTTCCGCGTCTGCCAGAAAGCGCTCCAAATTGCCTGTGAGATCAGCTTTGGGTCCTTGTGTCCGGCGACCTCCGTTTGAGAATCGCCCGGGGGCTTCAGGTACCCGGACCGGCAATGCCTTCAAAGACATCGTGAACTTGCGCAGCCAGCATGTCCGTGGCGGGCTGACGCGGCTCCCGCGCCTTGCAGGCCGAAGCCGTGCAGTCGCTGCGCGGCCTCCGGTGACTGAGCTTAACCGCTATTCGGTCTCCGGTGGCACTTCTTTCTTGATCGTCTGAGTATCCGCGGTCGTTGCAGTGTCGGCGGGCGCGACACTCGCAGTCTTCGTCTGTGTGTCGACCGATGCCTGTGCCTTCGAATGCCCAGGGCACTCTGCGGATGCGGCGGATATGGAGAGGCCGAATGCGGCGGCTATTGCCAGCAACGTTTTCATCGTCTTTCCCCTTTCGTTCCAACGTAACGTAACCTGTCTGGCGCTGAGGACATAATCACTTTTGCTCCCGCGCGCTTGCGAGAGAAGCGCGCCAATCGCCAGGACGATCAGGATAGCCAGGCCGGCGACTGCTTTCATCGCCTTGCCTTTCGCCAGCCGGCCGCATCGTCATGCTGCAGAACCATCGCTCGCCGTCCTTCAACAGGTTAATCAGGATGCGTTGTCGGGAGTCGTCGCTGATGTTGCAGTCCACGAGCGCGGGATAGATCTGAAAGGCTAGGAAGCCAACAATCACCGCGATGCCGGCAATAATCTTGGCCCAGTAAAACAAACCACCGGAAGGATAGCTCTTGCCATGCCTTCGGCGGTTGTACCGATTGTCTTGAGAACGGCGGACTTTGCCCACGGTATTCGCAGCCATCCTCTCAGCTACTTCTCGGGCAGGCCTATCGTGTTTGGGGATGTAAACCGGAACTTTCGCGGTAGCGCGCATCGGATTGAGCTCTTCGCGATTTCTGGCACGAAAATCCGCCAGTGCTTTTTCTGTTTCCTCTTTCGACTTGCCGGCAATGATTTCAAATGGCGGTTCGGGCGCCGTAAGGATAGCGCCGCTGTCAGATATTATCAGAAAGAGTTCGGACTGATCTTCTAGTCGAAACAGAAAGCAATAACCGTCAGGCTCGTTGAGTCCCATACTCGGGTGTGTGAACCTTGCGTGAAAGTAAATCTGTTTTGGCTTCGACATTTCTCGAAGCATCTCGGTTCCAACGGTGGCGGCGTACTCTGCGTATCCAATATGCTCCATACTACACTCCCACTCGAGTGGAATGCATACATGGGCAGTCTTCAGGAAAGCCTGTCCACCTTTTTTTGTGGATATGTCGATGTCTTCGAATGGTGTAAGGAGCATACCCTCAGACGTCTTAGTTGCTCGCAATCGACCAATCGAGGTTTCAAGGCAATAGCTCTTCACCTTCTTGCCTTGTGGATCGAGTAAAGGTTCAGCTTCCTGGGTTTTTGTGATTAGGGGTCGTTCTGGCAGTGCATTGCAGAAGCACTGTAAGAATGGTGTCGGATCGACAGGATCGCTGATCTTAAAGATCGTGGAAAGCAGCCACTCATCATCCCTGCGAATCGCTTCCTCTTTTGTTGGAGAAGCCGCCGGAGGGCGACGGGTGGCTGCATGAAGTGAAATTCGACGGCTAGCGTTCCCAGATCGTCAGGGATGCCGAGGGCGTGCGGATATTCACCCGTCGCGGTCCCGATTGGACGGCCAAGTATCGCGAAGGAGATCGGCGACAAGGTGCAAATCGGAAGAGATCACGCCTAAGCCGGATGAAGCCTCACGGCTAGCGAAACACGACGTAGGCGCCCATGCAGGCCATCGGCAGGCAGGCGGCCATGCCGACCATGTCGCGCTGCCGGTAGCGCCAGAGATGCGCCTCTGCGCAGTCGGTCTTCATACGTCCTAGTCATGACGAAGCCGGACAGGATGAAAAACAGGTCGACAGCGATCGCGGGGTTTAGTGGCAGGGCCGGAAGATGATAGGTGCGCGCCAGATGATGGACGGCGACCGCTATCGCCGCAACCCCGCGCAGAGCGTCCAGTCCGTAGAGCCGTCCCCCCATCCTGCAACTACTACTGAACAATTCGAAAATCAGACTCTGCGATCACGGCATACGCTAACGCGTTTCGTGCGGATCGAGGAGATTATGCCGAAGCCGAAGAGGCGCTAGGAGCCAGCCCTATGCTTCCTTACCACTTTCGCTGAGCCGGCTCTCCTCTGCATCGCAATTAACCTTGACCAAATGAGGCAGTGATCTCGCGTCGGCCTTTACTTGCGTAGTTGCTAAAATAATGAAAGGCTCCTCCCGTTGGGGAATGGGGTGATGGAAGAAAGCCCAGGTAGATTTAGTTGCCTTCTCGAGCCGACTGGTGCTTGGACGGTATGGGATGACGTTGCCGGCGAGCCCGCGACCTTGGGCGGAAAAATACTGATGGGCTGCACTCGGGAGCGCGCCGAGTCTGCTCGCGACGTGCTCGTGCGGATTTACAAAAATGGGCTGGACGCTCGACCGACTGGCCGTTCTAGCGCTTGAGTCGACGGCCCGCGCCACCTGTGTCACCCCGGCAGCGGGCTGTCGCGCGCAAAGCCTAACGCAGTAGCACGTATAGCCCAATGCCATCAGAGGTAGGGCGCACATGCCGATCATAGTCGCGCTGCATATAGCGCCAGACGGCGCCGGCGTAGCATGCGAACGAAGGACGCGGGGCAAGCCAAGGAGATCGTCGACAAGGTGCAGATCAGGGAGATCACGCCGCGCCAAAAGGAAAAGCGCTAGACGGGTTCAATACGGTGGATGACACCACCAGAAAGCCTCGGCTTCCTCTTCGGGCGTCATCGGACGGAACTCCCATGAGTCAGTTCCCGCGATGTAGCGTTTCCAAACGGGGGTGCCCGCCGCGTTGACACCTTCGTGCCAGTCGGTAAACCCCATCAGTGGCAACAGCACTTGTCGGATCGATCGAAGCCGCAGTGCTGCTGCCGTGCGCATCGGGAAGCCCCTCCCTCCAGGGTGCTCAAATTCCGGCATATCTGTCAGCGCTCCGCCACCCGATTCTTGCGCAACCTCACTGTGGACTCATGGCGGCCCAGGACGACAAGCGTTACTGGCCTCGCCCCAGAGTTTTCGCTTCAAGGAAAAGAGGAGCCCCCGCCTTTCCGCTCGGCAGTCGGCTTCGATCGCCGGCGCACCTGCAGCACAGTGGCGGTCAGGCCATCTTTGCCAAGATCTTGGCCATATCTGCCGTGTCGAACGCCCTCAATGTCTGGGTTCTGATGTTGCCTAGCGATGCGATTGACAGGCCTAGAGCGGTCGCGGCAATCTCGTCTTCGGCTTCTGCAATCGCCACGACGTCATACTGACCAAGCGTCCACAACAGCGTGTGAACCTTGACGCCGCTCTTGCTGGCCATCGCCTTGAAAGCCTCGGCACGCTTCTGCGTGTCCTTGATGCTCTTGATACCTTGATCTGTGAAATTCGACAGCAATACGTAATAAGCCATTGATTCCTCCCAAATAGGGAGCGGGCGGGCACTCACGGCGCGTCCGCCGTCTCCCGAAACTACGACAACACGAGAGTGGTCGGCACGGTGGCAACCTTTTGCGGTGCAAGGCCGCACCACCACTGCGGTGGGGCTTGGTTCCTCCCGCGTCAATCAGACTATACTTATATTAGCAATAACGCAATTAAGCCAAACAGGCCGGGCTAGTCTTTCCGCGACGCCTGGCCGAGCCGCGCTTGTTCGCCTTGGGCGAAGGCTTTGGCATCTGCCTGGGAACGGAAGCCCTTGATGCTTACCGTGCCGTCCTCGATGACCCGCACGTAGTGCCTATTTCCAAGTTCCTCGGTCTCGACCGAAGTCTTCCACGGTCGCTCGTTCATCCAATTGCCCCCCAATATCGCCTTTTCATAGGTCAGCCCCGCAACTTATACGCGCAAGGATACTCTACAGCCCTTGCCAGCGCCATTAAATATAATGGGCTATCGAGCCTAAGAAATTGGAGCTAACGGCCGGACGCCGACCCGACAAGTTCTCCAGCAACGCGGAAAAAGGGCCGGTGTAGAGACCACTACTTCACCGGCCCTGTCCCATGCCATCGGATGAACGCGGCACTTGCCGGCGCCATCGATTTCAGGAATATAATCCTCCCGTTGCGGCGAACCCTTCAACGGAGATCGCCACGCCCCAAAAGACCCTCGCCGAGACCCTCGGCCGCCCGCGAAACCATCTACGTCAATTGCGGACACCCGATGTGCTGCAAATCGACAAAGCTCGATATCCAGGCGCTGGTCGACAGGCTTGGACCGGATCACGGCTCCATGCATCAGGATTTGGTCGGCCTCTTTGGCTGCTCAAAATGCAAAGCCGAGGGCCGCGATCGCCGCCCGGTGTTCTTCACATGCATTCCGGATTGCGAAGGCCAGCAGCGAGAGCGGAACCGCAATTGGAAACCGACTTTTTTCGATGGCGCCAAGCCAGAGCGCTAAACCAGAGATCGCGCCGAAGCCCGAAAGAGGCGCCAGATGGCTGCTCGCTTTGCCGCCTTAAGAAATGTTCATGAAACGCGCCTAAAATACCCCTCTTGGGGAGCGCTTATCATTGGCCTACAAAGACCCTCCGCGGCAGGATGCTTATCGCCTTGAGCGCGTCGACGGCGAAACGGTGGAAGGCATAGCCATCTTTTACACGACGGCCGAAGCGCACGAGGTCATCAATCATCTGGACCGGCGCTACCGCTTGATGCTGGGCGACAGGCAGATATGGCCTCCTGATGATGGCAATCGTCACAATGAGACTCCACTTTTGGACGACTAGCATGAGCGCTGTCGCAATCGACCGGATATATCTTTCAGCCGACGGAACGTTTGTACCCGCCCCGTGTTATCACCATGATCCCCGCATAGGGATCATAAAGGGCCTTGTCCCCTCTTGGCCCGAGTTTGAGTCCGCTGTCTCCCCGGCAGCGGACCCGACGCATTCAGCGATCCTCTAGACGCGAAAAAACAGATCATCTGTCGGAACGGCTCGATCTGTGCCTCTCGGACGTCTCTGAGGGGTTCTCGGAGAGTCTAGCTGAACGCTGATCATGAAGCCGACCCGCGTTCTTTTTCGGCGTGGGCTCAGTCCTTAAAATCGGCTTCTTCGCGATAAGGTAGTCGGCCCTGTTTGTCCGGTAGTCTTCTTTCTTGACTGGCATCTTGATCACCTCACGGAGATCAACTCAGTCGGGTGCCAACTCGTTCCAGATGGCCTCTTTCTAGGCCAGCGACGGTTCAGCCAGTCAGCGCCAGGCCGATCGCGAACCCAAGGCCCATCACCAGACCAGCCACCAGCTTGCCGCCATATTCGACGGCGACGGCGAACGCCATCCGGCGCCAGCCGCTCCGCGGCTTTGCAATGATTTTGGAAATGTCATCGAAGATAAGCGCGTCATGTATGGGTTCAGCCCCCGTGTTCTTGCTGCTGATATGGATTCTACAGACTACACTTAGAGTCCAGCCGAAATATGGTGAGAGTACAAATTGGCGTTTTCGCATAATCAAACTTGACAACTTAGGCGAAAACGCCTTACTTAACTAGGCGAAAACGCGTTGCGACTGCGGAAGGAAAAATTAAAGCTTGAATGCGTATTGTGTCCAGCCCGATTCTCGGCCATGTTTTGCGGTAAGGGTTAAGGGGGTTTTTCCTGCAAATAGGTCGACGCGGCGGCGGACCAAGATCCATCTTGGCCGGGGTGGCACAGCTATGTCCAAGGCTAACGCCCAAAAGCTTGCCGGCGATCTCCAGTCGCCTCTCATCCCCCGGCTGCCGGGCCTAGGCCCTGCGGCGCTTCGAAAGCGACTGCCATAGCTCCGCTTCGTTCATGACGCCATTCTGGAAAATGATGACGACTTCCTCGGCGAGGGCTTCCCGCTGTTCCCTGTCTTTTTGGGCTAGACGGCGCTCTCTGCAAAGTTGGTCAAACACCCGCTGGAGCAAGTCCAGATCGGCAGGCTCGAATACACCGCTGTAGCGTGTCAAAGCCATAAGGGCCGCCCTCAATTGCCAACCCTGCCTTGTATTTTGCCACAGGCTACGCGGATTTCAATCGGGGCTTGAGGGGATCAAGCAGCTTTGACTGCAGGCTAAACAAATGCACACCCGCGGTCCGGCGGTCGAGGGCGGTTGGGGTGGGTGTTTCGGCCGCCGGGCCTAAGCCGACAGAGAGGGGAATTTGTCGGCATACCCGATTATACACGTCAACCCTAATTTAGCAAAACCGAAGGGCTGGCTCCTCTGCCTCTCAAATCGGATGAGCCGAAGTCGAATCGGCGTTTTGCTGGGAACCTGACGACCGATCCGAACTTAACGGTTATGACCACTCGCGGAAGAGAGTTCCTGGAACGGTGGCTTGCCGACAACGTGCCCGACGTCGCCGGCGCTGACGTCATCTCCGCGGGCAAGGCGACCGATAAACTGTTTGCCGATGCTCAAAAGCAGGGAATCGAGGGGGCAGAAATCGTGGGCACGGGTAGCGTCTACGAAACGATCCTAGACGCCGTGGCCCACTACCATGGCCCAGGCTTGGCGGACTGACCGAACTTTCGCTATTTCAGATGTGCAACGCGTGTCACGGCGAGCGCAGGTCCCCGTGTCCCATTCCGGGAGCAAATCCTGGCATCCATCTTGCACCTGCTAGCTTGCCGGTTGATCCCGGTCCTGATCGCATACTCTGATCAGGTTAGGCTCGCCGGGCTCGAGGTGGTTGGGGTCTTCGCCCGGCGAGTTTTCGCAATGCGGCCTTGCCCGCTCGATCGATGTAGGAATATAATCCTCCGTTGCGGCGAACCCTTCAACGGAGATCGCCATGCCCCAGAAGACCCTCGCCGACACCTTGGCAGCCCGCGAAACCGTCTACGTCAATTGCGGGCACCCGATGTGCTGCAAATCGACAAAGCTCGATATCCAGGCACTGATCGACAGGCTCGATCCCGATCACGGCGCAATGCATCAGGATTTGGTCGGGCTCTTTGGTTGCTCGAAATGCAAGGCCGAGGGCCGCAACCGCCGCGCGGTGTTCTTCACATGCATTCCTGACTACAAAGGCCAGCAAGAGGAGCGCAACCGCGACTGGAAGCCGACGTTCGGTAAGGCCGATCGAGATCGCTAAGAAACGGGGCGAAGCCGAGGAAAGCGCTAGCGCGCTATCCCAGCTATGCGAACGCCGAGCGCTTCCAATCCGTTGTCATAAATCCGCGTCAGAACGCCTTCGGCAGCCTCAGCTCTCTGGGGTTTGCAACCGAGGAGATCGCGTCCTCCCAACCTGGCCGGCCTGTTAGTGATGCGGTCCCAAACGCCCCACGTTCCACCGGCCTCAATGTGGCAATAGAATCTGTGTTGAGAATGTTCCATGCAGGTAAACCCCGCACATTGGTTTTGGCTCCGCCTTGTCGGCGCAAGTGGTTAATGCAGCGGCGCTGAATGGGGCGCGGCCCGGCACTCGCGAGCGGGGTAGGCCAGCAAATACCGGGCCTAACCGGCGGGGCTCAGTGGCGGCGCCGGCTGGTTAATATATACGCTACTGCTAATATGATCGGAACACCCCAAATGATCTAAGCAGGATGACCGACAAGCCTGTCACGACCTATGTCGTGAGCGTGTTCGAGAAGCCGCATTGGCGCACGGTGCTGACCACGAACGACAAGGCCAAAGCAGAAGCCCTGGCCAAGCAGATCGGCGATAAGGTCCAGATCGAGGAGACCACGCCGAAGCCGAAGAGGCGCTAGAGCGCCCTCACACGATGTTGGCGACGATTTGGAGGCCGGTGCCCAAAATGATCAACACCAAGCCGCAGATCCCGAAGTAATCGTATCGCCTTTCAAGGGCAATTTCGTCTTGATTTGTCTGCTCGATGACAATGACGTCGAAGCCGCCGCTCCGCACTCTATAGGGCATTCCGTATCGGAACAGAACAATGACCCCGACTAGCGACAGTAGCAGTCCAACGATGTTCAGGGTTGCGATCATTTCCCCTTCCTCTCAGCCTTACCCCGGCAGGTCGCTCGTCACTTTCGCCGGCGCTCAAATGGAGCCCGCGGCCGACCCGCCACACAGTGAAGAAGTCGGCATCGAGAACCCCCAATGATCGGAGGCCAGTGAATCCGACTTTTATTCCATCCAAAAGCTTGTACGCGTGTTTCGGCTACGTGCCCGGCGTTCTTGCCGCTCCTTCTCGGCAGCGGCCCGTCTATCGGAGATCTCCTTCGCCACGTTCTGGTCGCCGTATGGCAAGCGGACAGGGACGCTGAAAACTATGCAGTTTGCGGCTGTGGCTTTCTTATCGGCTCCTGCTCCGATGCCAACGCCGAAGACCTTCAGGTCAACTCCACCTTTCCCCGCGGTCTCGGCCGAAACCGCAACATCGAAATCAACTCGGCTGAATAGGCCATATTCGCCAGCGTGGATGATGTTCCCGCCCGGTTGCTGGCTGAATTGCGCTGCGTTGATGTTGTCTCCGCCCGCTTCGGCCTGAGCGTTCTTCACGCCCTCGATTATTTGCAACAAACTTGCTGAGATGAAGTCTTTTAGATCCATTGAGCGATCCCCTATGTCGCATCGACCTGCCGATAGTCGCAGGAAGCCTCGGGAAATCAATGGAGGGGCCACGCCACGATTCATTCTCTGCCCCTGCCCTTTTTGCGGACACTGCGCGGACACAGGTTTTACGAACATGGCAAAGCGCCGGCTCACCTTCTGCATCTCATTAATTTTATTGGGTTTTTGGTGAGCGCGATGGGATTCGAACCCATGACCTACTGATTAAAAGTCAGTTGCTCTACCGGCTGAGCTACGCGCTCCCGCGGGCGCGAAAAGGCTGCCCTCGAAATTGCGCGGAACATAGGGAGAGTGCTTCGGCCGGTCAACCGGAAAAAGCGGGGCATGGAAGGCGGATTTTCCCGGGGCTCGGCATGGTGCCACCGGGCTTCGGGCGCATTGATCACCGGCGCAATCATCAACAACCAGAACCGGGTCTATCGCGGCGGCGACGCGCATGTGCGGTGGTACTACGACCGCTACAGATCCTACCGCGCCTGGGACAACACCTTCCAGCCTTATGACGGCTCGCGTCAGCAGTGCTATTCGCCGTACTAGGGTTCTGGACGGATCGAACACGGGAGGCTGATGGAAGCCCGTGCCGGTGACGGTGCGGGCTTTCATTTTGCCGGCAGAACTACGAGCTCAAGGTCCTGCGCACTGCATCGCGCCAGCCGGCAAGCTTGGCCGAACGGACTGCGGCCTCCATGTCCGGCTTGAAGCGCCGCTCGAGCGCCCAGCTCCTGGCGAATTCCTTAGCCTTTGGCCACACCCCCGCCTTCGAGCCCGCAAGCCAGGCAGCACCGAGAGCGGTCGTCTCCAGGATGGTCGGCCGGTCGACCGGCGCATCGAGGATGTCGGCCATCCGCTGCATGGTCCAGTCGGACGCCACCATGCCGCCATCGACCCGAAGCACCGTCTTGGCTGAAGCGCCCTTCCAGTCCTTGCGCATGGCATCGAGCAGGTCGCGGGTCTGGTAGGCGACGGATTCCAGCGCCGCGCGGGCGAACTCGGCCGGACCGGAGTTGCGGGTCAGGCCGAAGATAGCGCCGCGTGCCGCGGCGTCCCAATGCGGTGCGCCGAGGCCGACGAAGGCCGGCACCAGATAGACATCCTGCGTCGGATCGGCGCTTGCCGCCAGCGCGCCGCTCTGCTCGGCCTTGCCGATCACCTTGATGCCGTCGCGTAGCCATTGCACGGCGGCACCCGCGATGAAGATCGAGCCTTCCAGCGCATAGGTGGTCTTGCCATTCAGGCGGTAGGCGATGGTGGTCAACAGCCGGTTCTTCGAGCGCACCAAGTCGGCGCCGGTGTTGAGCAGCGCGAAGCAGCCGGTGCCATAGGTGGACTTCATCATGCCCGGCTCGAAACAGGCCTGGCCAATGGTCGCGGCGTGCTGGTCGCCGGCGACGCCAAGGATTCTTATCTCGGCGCCAAACAGGTTTTTCTCTGTGACTCCATAGTCATCAGCGCAATCCTTCACTTCCGGCAGCATGGCGACCGGGATGCGCAGGATGGAAAGCAACTCGTCGTCCCAGGCATTCTTCTCGATGTTGTAGACCAGCGTGCGCGAGGCGTTGGTCGCATCGGTGGCATGGACCTTGCCGCCGGTCAGCCGCCAGATCAGGAAACTGTCGATGGTGCCGGCGAGCAGTTCGCCCTTCTCGCCGCGTTTGCGGGCGCCCCTCACCTTGTCCAGCATCCAGGCGATCTTGGTGCCGGAGAAGTAGGGATCGAGCAGCAGGCCGGTCTTGCGGGTGAACTTTTTTTCCAAGCCCTGCTTCTTCAGTTTCTGGCACAGCGGCGCGGTGCGGCGGTCCTGCCAGACGATGGCATTGTGGATCGGCTTGCCGGTCGCCCTGTCCCAGATGACGACGGTTTCGCGCTGGTTGGTGATGCCGATGGCGGCGACGTCCGAAGCTGCGCTGCCGGCATTCTTCAGCGCGGCCTTCACCGTGGCGACGACGCTTCCCCAGATCTCCTCCGGGTCGTGCTCGACCCAGCCGGAGGCCGGATAATGCTGGGTGAATTCCTGCTGGCCTGTGCCTGCAACCTTCATCTTGTCGTCGAACAGGATCGCCCTGCTCGATGTCGTGCCCTGGTCGATGGCTAGGATGTATCTGGTCAAGTTCGGCAATCCTATTTGATCACAAGCCTGCCTTGATGAAGGTGCAACCCAATGGGTGCAACGCAGACAGACAGGTTTTCCAACTTCTCGCCCGCATTCAGCGCTCTGGATACTGCAGCTGCATAGCTGGAGCCTTCTGCGATGGTTCGCACTGCGGAAGCCGGCAGCAGCTCGTGCGCGAGATTATCATGGACCGATTGAAACGCTGGGTGCTGGGCGACTTTGAAAGAGTGAGGTCGGCCGTGCCGGTCGCCAAGCACGTATTCAAAGTCCCTTGGAGCAGAGATCTTTCTTAACGCGTATTCCGCTATGATTTCTGGAACAAGTTCATAACCCATCCGCAACTCCGGATTCTGCAAGATCAGGTCCAATTGATTCGAAGCGAGCTTCGTCCTGGCCTCGATTTCGCTGCGATATCCATTGTCTGAAAGGCGCAGTGTGGCCAGTTCGTGGGTGAACTCCGGGGTGAAAAGCACCTCCCCGTTCTCACTGACGGCAGCTGGAGTCCAAGGTGCACCGCGCCGAAAAAGCGAGAAAATCAACGGTGGCTCCGTAGCGTTTGCCGGGGCATTGCGCCCCGGCAAACTGTAGTTGCAGAAACTTACTTCTGCCAGCTCTTCACCAGTTCGTCGTAGTTGATGGTGACCGGCTTTTCCTTCTCGTTCTCGATCTTGAGCTGAGGCGCGAGATGGCCGTTCTTGACCGCGTCGGCGTTCCAGTAGGCGAGGTCATGCTCTTCGGCCATCTTCGGGCCGATATCGCCCTGGATGCCTGCCTTTTCCAGGCGTTCCATGACCTTCTCCTGCTCGGCGCAGAGCGAGTCCATCGCCTCCTGCGGCGTCTTGGCGCCCGACGAGGCATCGCCGACCGCCTGCCACCAGAGCTGTGCCAGCTTCGGATAGTCCGGCACGTTCGTGCCGGTCGGCGACCACTGGACGCGGGCCGGCGAGCGGTAGAACTCGATCAAGCCGCCGAGCTTCGGAGCGCGTTCCGTGAAGCTCTTGTCCTGGATCGTCGACTCGCGGATGAGCGTCAAGCCGACATGGCTCTTCTTCACGTCGACCGTCTTCGACACGACGAACTGCGCATAGAGCCAGGCGGCCTTGGCGCGATCGTCAGGCGTCGACTTGAGGAGCGTCCACGAACCGACGTCCTGGTAGCCAAGCTTCATGCCATCCTTCCAGTACACGCCATGCGGCGACGGAGCAAAGCGCCACTTCGGGGTGCCGTCCGCGTTCACGACCGGCAGCCCGTCCTTGACGAAGGAGGCGGTGAAGGCGGTGTAGGTGAACATCTGCTGCGCGACCGTGCCCTGCGACGGGACGGGGCCGGATTCGCCGAACGTCATGCCCTGGGCTTCCGGCGGCGCATAGGCCTTCAGCCAATCCAGGTACTTCTGGATCGAATACACGGCAGCCGGGCCGTTGGTGTCGCCGCCGCGCGCGACGCACGAGCCGACAGGCTGCGACTTCTCGTTGACCTTGATGCCCCATTCGTCGACCGGAAGACCGTTGGGCAGGCCCTTGTCGCCGTTACCGGCCATCGACAGCCATGCGTCGGTGAACCGCCAGCCGAGCGACGGGTCCTTCTTGCCGTAGTCCATGTGGCCATAGACCTTCTTGCCGTCGATCTCGCGGCCGGTGAAGAATTCGGCGATGTCCTCATAGGCCGACCAGTTGACGGGAACGCCAAGGTCGTAGCCGTACTTGGCCTTGAAGTCGGCCTTGTTCTTCTCGTCGTTGAACCAGTCGTAGCGGAACCAGTAGAGGTTCGCGAACTGCTGGTCGGGCAGCTGGTAAAGATCGCCGTCCGGAGCGGTCGTGAACTTGGTGCCGATGAAGTCGGCGATGTCGAGGTTGGGGTTGGTGACATCCTTGCCCTCATTCGCCATCCACTTGGTCAGGCTGCGCACCTGCTGGTAGCGCCAGTGGGTGCCGATCAGGTCGGAGTCGTTGACATAGGCGTCATAGATGTTCTCGCCCGACTGCATCTGGGTCTGCAGCTTTTCAATGACATCACCCTCGCCGATCTCGTCATGTGTGATCTTGATGCCGGTGATGGCCGTGAAGGCCGGGGCCAGTACCTTCGCTTCGTAGTCGTGAGTTGCAATCGGTTCGGAGACCACCTTGATGTCCATGCCGGCAAAAGGCTTCGCGGCGTCGATGAACCATTGCATTTCGGCTTCCTGCGCGCCGCGATCGAGCGTCGACAAGTCCTTGATTTCGGTATCGAGGAAGGTTTTGGCTTCATCCATTCCGGCGTAGGCCTGGCCTGCTCCCCAGAGCAGGACAAGCGCAGTCGTTGATGTTAAAAATTGCCTTCGCATTTCGTTTCCTCCACTTTTCAGGTTTCAAGTGCGATCTGGAGCGGCCGTCGGCACGCGGCCGCTCCAACAGTTTCCCCCTCTATACGTAGCGGAACACGCCGACGGCGTAGACTACGGAGAGAGCGAGAGCCCACCACAGGTTGGGTCCGACAAGACCCAGCCAAGCGAGATGGATAAAGGCGCTGCCGAGCAGCGAAACAAAGAGGCGGTCGCCGCGCGTCGTCTCGAAGCGCAGGATGCCTACGCGCGGATTGCCGCCCGGCGAGGCGTATTCCCAGACCGCCATGCCGCAGAGCAGCACCAGGATCGTGATGAAAAACAGCGCCGTTGGCAGCGTCCATGCCATCCAGGTGAGGTTCATGGTCATACCCTCCCCAGGGCAAAGCCCTTGGCGATGTAGTTGCGGACGAACCAGATCACGAGCGCGCCTGGCAAGATGGTGAGCACGCCGGCGGCGGCGAGCACGCCCCAGTCGAGGCCCGAGGCCGAGACCGTTCGCGTCATGATCGCCGCGATCGGCTTGGCGGCGGTCGTGGTCAAGGTACGCGCGATCAGCAGCTCCACCCATGAGAACATGAAGCAGAAGAAGCAGGCCACGCCGATGCCGCTCGCGATCAGCGGCATGAATATCTTCAGGAAGAAGCGCGGAAAGGAATAGCCGTCGATATAGGCCGTCTCGTCGATCTCCTTCGGCACGCCGGACATGAAACCTTCGAGGATCCAGACCGCCAGCGGCACGTTGAACAGGCAGTGCGCCAACGCCACGGCGATGTGCGTGTCGATCAGGCCGAAGGCCGAATAGAGCTGGAAGAACGGCAGCGCGAACACCGCCGGCGGCGCCATGCGGTTGGTCAGCAGCCAGAAGAAGAGGTGCTTGTCGCCGAGGAATCGGTAGCGGGAGAAGGCGTAGGCGGCAGGCAGCGCCACCGAAACCGAGATCACCATGTTCATGACGACATAGATGATCGAATTGATGTAGCCCTTGTACCAGGACGGGTCGGTGAAGATCACCATGTAGTTGGCGATGGTCGGGTGCTGAGGCCACAGCGAAAAGGTGCCCAGGATCTCCTGATTGGTCTTGAAGCTCATATTGACCAGCCAGTAAATCGGCAGCATCAGGACGATGATGTAGATCGTCGGCACCAGCCACCAGAACCGGGATTCTTCGCCGCGCCGGCGCATCAGCCGCGCGATCTGTTCCTGCGACAAGGTGCTGGCGAGCCCGTCCGAAACCGCCGTCCCGCTCACTCGGTCCTGCCTCGTCGTTCTTTCGTTGGCGCCGCTCATCTCAGCCCTCCGCATCGACGGTGGTCATGACGGTGTAGAACACCCATGACAGCAGCAGGACGATCAAGAAGTAGATGATCGACATGGCGGCTGCCGGCCCGAGGTCGAACTGGCCGACGGCGATCTTGACCAGGTCAATCGACATGAACGTCGTCGAATTGCCGGGGCCACCACCGGTGACGACGAAGGGCTCGGTGTAGATCATGAAACTGTCCATGAAGCGCAGCAGCACGGCAATCAGAAGCACGCGGTTCATCTTCGGCAGCTGGATGTAGCGGAAGATCGCCCAGCGCGACGCGCCATCGATCTTGGCGGCTTGATAATAAGCATCCGGTATGGAGACGAGGCCGGCGTAGCAAAGCAGAACGACGAGGCTCGTCCAGTGCCATACGTCCATCAGGATGACCGTCACCCAGGCGTCGGTCGGGTCGTTGACGTAGTTGTAGTCGAAGCCGAGCGCCGACAGCGTATAGCCGAGCAGGCCGATGTCGATGCGGCCGAACACCTGCCAGATCGTGCCGACGACGTTCCACGGGATGAGCAGCGGCAGGGCCATCAGCACCAGGCAGACGGGCACGCCCCAGCCTTTCTTGGGCATGTTGAGGGCGATGAAGATGCCGAGCGGAATCTCGATGACGAGGATGATTGCGGAGAAGATCAGGTTGCGGACCATCGACAGCCAGAAACGTTCCGACTCCAGGATTTCGGTGAACCAGTCCGAGCCGTTCCAGAAGAAGACGTTGTTGCCGAACGTGTCCTGTACCGAATAATTGACCACCGTCATCAGCGGGATCACCGCCGAGAACGCCACCAGCAGCAGCACCGGCAGCACCATGAACCAGGCCTTGTTGTTCCAGGTCTTTTCCATCTATGCCCCCATCTCGACGCGCCAGGAATCGGCATAGATGTTGATGCCGGCCGGGTCGAACCGCACTTTCGGATCGGCAGGAACGGTCTCGTCCTCGCCGATGACGGCAGCGATCTCGCGGCCTTCGAGATTGGCGCGGACCACCTTGTGGCGGCCGAGATCCTCAACCTTGCTGATCTTTACCGACATGCCATCGCGGCCGAGCCTGACATATTCGGGGCGGATGCCGAGCTCGATGGCGCCTGCGCCCGCCTTGGGCACGCCGGGCAGTTCGATGCGCTGGCTGCCGATCGTCGCTGTCTTGCCGTCAATCGCCACCGGCATGACGTTCATGCCGGGCGAGCCGATGAAGTAGCCGACGAAGGTGTGGCGCGGCCGCTCGAACAATTCGGCCGGTGTGCCGATCTGGACGATCTCGCCGTCATACATGACCACGACCCTGTCGGCGAAGGTCAGCGCCTCGGTCTGGTCGTGGGTGACATAGACCATGGTGTAGCCGAAGCGACGGTGGAGCTGCTTCAGCTGCGAGCGCAGCACCCACTTCATATGCGGGTCGATGACGGTCAGCGGCTCGTCGAACAGGATGGCGTTGACATCCGAACGCACCAGGCCGCGGCCGAGCGAGATCTTCTGCTTCTGGTCGGCGGTCAGCCCGCGCGCCTTCTTTTTCGCCAGTTCGGCGAGGTCGATCATGTCGAGCGTCTCGCGCACCTTGCGATCGACGTCGGCCTCCGGCACGCCGCGGTTGCGCAGCGGGAAGGCCAGATTGTCGTAGACGGTCATGGTGTCGTAGATGACCGGGAACTGGAACACCTGGGCGATGTTGCGCTCCTGCGTCGACAGCCTGGTCACGTCCTTGCTGTTGAACAGCAGCTGGCCGTGCGAGGGGTGCAGCAGCCCCGAGATGATGTTGAGCAGCGTGGTCTTGCCGCAGCCGGACGGACCGAGCAGCGCATAGGCGCCGCCATCCTCGAAAGTGTGGTGCACTTCCTTCAGGGCGAAATCGGCGTCGTTCTGCGGGTTCGGCAGATAGGAGTGCCTGATATGGTTGACGTCGATGCGCGCCATCGCTTGCCTCCCTATGCCGCCAGCTTCGGCGCGGCCACGGCGCGGCCGTGCTCGTCGAAGACCATGATGTGGCGCGGATCGATGAACACCTCGACCTCTGCGTCGGGTTCGAAATCGCGGATGCCGTGGGTCAGCATGACCCAGCGCGCGTCTGCAAAGTCGAGATGGATGAAGCTCTCCGAGCCGGTGATCTCGGTAATGGTGACCTTTGCCCGCACCGGCACGGCGGCGGCGTTTGGCCGCTCGAGCGACAGGTGGTGCGGCTGGAAGCCGATCGTGTAGTTGGCATCGACAATGCCGGCGAGTTCGGCCGGTACCGGCAATTTGACGCCACCCTCGAGCAGGAAATCCGGACCCTTCTTGGCCAGCACGATGGTGTTGAGCGGCGGGTCGGCAAAGGTCTTTGCCGTCACCAGGTCGACCGGCTTGCGGAACACGTCGATGGTCGGCCCGAACTGGGTGATGCTTCCCTGCGAAAGCGTCGCCGTGTTGCCGCCGAGCAGCAGCGCTTCATGCGGCTCGGTCGTGGCGTAGACGAAGATGGTGCCGGCAGCGGCGAAGATCTTCGGCAGCTCGGCGCGCAATTCCTCGCGCAGCTTGTAGTCGAGATTGGCGAGCGGCTCGTCGAGCAGCACCAGGCTGGCGTTCTTGACGATGGCGCGGGCAAGAGCCGTGCGCTGCTGCTGGCCGCCGGACAGGCTGAGCGGCGTGCGGTCGAGATAGGGCGTCAGCTTCAGAAGTCCTGCTGCGTTGCGCACTTCCTTGTCGATCTTTGCCTGGTCGGTGCCGGCCACGCGCAGCGGCGAGGCTATGTTCTCGTAGACCGTCATCGCCGGGTAGTTGATGAACTGCTGGTAGACCATGGCGACGTTGCGCTTCTGCACCGGCATTCCGGTGACGTCCTTGCCGTCGAACCAGACCGAGCCGGAGGTCGGCACGTCGAGGCCGGCCATCAGCCGCATCAGGCTGGTCTTGCCAGACAGCGTCGGTCCAAGCAGGACGTTGAGCGAGCCATGCTGAAGCGTCAGCGACACGTCACGGATATGCTCCGCGGCGCCGACCGTCTTGGTGACGTTTCTCAGTTCCAGCATGATGCCTCCTCCCAGGCTTTCTGCATCAGCCAGCCATCCTTATTCTGCCGCCGCGACATGGCGCCGGCTTATTCCGCGCATGAATTCGTCCAGTGCACCCGCCTGCTCGCGGCTCAACTGCAGGCCGCGCTTGGTCCGGCGCCACAATACATCTTCCGCCGTCATCGCCCACTCGTTTTGAACGAGATAGCGCACCTCGGCCTCGTAGAGGTCGGCGCCGAAATTCCGGCCGAGATCGGCATTCGACCTGGCGAGGCCCAGCAGCGTGCGAGCGCGGGTGCCGTAAAGGCGGGTCAGGCGGCGGGCCAGGCGCGCATCGAGAAACGGATAGGCGGTCTTCAGCTTCGCCACTTCGAAGTCGAAACCGGTGGCCGGGAAATCGCCGCCGGGCAAAGGAGCGTTGGCGGTCCACGGCTTGCCGCGTTTGCCGAGGAAGGCCTCGATCTTTTCCAGCATCGATTCCGACAGCCGGCGATAGGTGGTGATCTTGCCGCCAAAGGCGTTGATGATCGGGGCTGCGCCCTCGCCGCCGTCGGCCTTGAGCACATAGTCGCGGGTCGCTTCCTGTGCCTTCGAGGCGCCATCGTCATAGAGCGGGCGTACGGCGGAATAGGTCCAGACGATGTCCGAACGCTTGACGCCTTGCGCGAAATATTCGCTTGCCGCAGCACACAGATAGTCGATCTCGGTGTCGCTGATCTTCACCTCGTGCGGATCGCCCGGATAGTCGCGGTCAGTGGTGCCGATAAGGGTGAACTCTTCCTCATAAGGGATGGCGAAAATGATGCGGCCATCCTTGTTCTGGAAGAAATAGGCGCGCGGATCGTCGAACTTCTTGTTGATGACGATGTGGCTGCCCTGCACCAGGCGGACATTGTGCACGTCGTTCAGGCCGACCGTCGCCGACAGCACCTGGTCGACCCAAGGGCCGGCGGCATTGACCAGAAGCCGCGCCTTGACCTCTTCGGCCTGCCCGGTGTGGACGTCTTCCAGCCTTATCGCCCAGAGATCACCCTCGCGGCGTGCGCTGACGACCTTCGTGCGGGTTCGGATGGTTGCGCCGCGGTCGGCCGCATCGCGCGCGTTGAGCGCCACCAGCCTGGCATCGTTGACCCAGCCGTCGGAATACTCGAAAGCCTTGCGAAACAGCGGTTTCAGCGGCTTGCCGGCCGGGTCCTTCGCCATGTCCAGCGTCTTGGTCGCCGGCAGCAATTTGCGCCCGCCAATATGGTCGTAGAGGAACAGGCCGAGCCGGATCAGCCAGGCCGGACGCAGGCCCTTGGCGTAGGGCAGCACGAAGCGCATCGGCCAGATGATGTGCGGCGCGTTCTTCCAGAGCACCTCGCGCTCCATCAGCGCTTCGCGCACCAGGCGGAATTCATAGAATTCGAGATAGCGCAGGCCGCCATGGATCAGCTTGGTCGAGCCGGACGACGTTCCGCTGGCCAGATCGTTCATCTCGGCCAGAAAAACCGAAAAGCCACGCCCAGCGGCGTCGCGGGCGATGCCGCAGCCGTTGATGCCGCCGCCGATGACGAAAATGTCATGGATCGGAGATGCGTCCAAGAAGTCCTCCAGCGATTTCGCATTGCAGCATTTTTGGTCATTTGCGAAACCGTTTCGGGATTATTTCGAAATGGGAACGAATGTCAAACGAAATATCACGGACATGTGAGAGGGCGGTGATGCGACCTCAAAAACCGCCTAGCCGAGCGCCGTCTCGATCAACTGAACCTCCGCCTCCTGGCAGATCTTGCGTACCGAAGGGATGTCGCAACGGTCGGTGATGAAGGTGTTGACCTGCGACAGATGACCGATGCGAACGGGTGCGGTGCGTTCGAACTTGGTCTGGTCGGAAACCAGGATGACGTGCCTGGCATTGGCGATGATGGCTTGCGCTACTTTCACTTCGCGAAAGTCGAAATCGAGCAGCGCGCCGTCATGGTCGATGGCCGAAGCGCCGATGACTGCGTAGTCGACCTTGAACTGCCGGATGAAATCGACCGCCGCCTCGCCGACCACGCCGCCGTCGGAGCCGCGAACGACACCGCCGGCAATCACCACCTCGATCGAAGGATACACGCGCATCCTATTGGCAACATTGATGTTATTGGTGATGACCATGAGGCCGTTGTGGTCCAGAAGCGCCTTGCTGACCGATTCCGTCGTGGTGCCGATGTTGATGAACAGTGAGGCATTGTCGGGAATCAGCCTGGCCGCCGCACGGCCGATCGCCTCCTTCTCGTCGGCGGCGATCTTGCGCCGCGCCTCATATTCCATGTTCTCGATGCCGGACGGGAAAAGCGCGCCGCCATGGATGCGCGAAAGCAGCCGCTGGTCGCAGAGATCGTTGAGGTCCTTGCGGATGGTCTGCGGCGTCACGTTGAAATGCGTTGCCAGATCGTCGACCAGGACGCGGCCCTGGTCCTTGGCCATCTGGATGATTTCGGCGTGGCGCGGCGACAGATACATCAGAAAGCCTCCCGTTTTCGTTTTTCTTGTCTATACCTGAAAACGAAAGCGATGAAAAGGCATAAGCCGGCTAATGACAATCATCCGATTGCGAAGACAAACCCGCGCGCGGCTGCCGGGGTCGTTTCAAGCAAGCCCGCGTGCGATTTCCGTCACGACATCGAATGCCGCATCGACATCGGCCGCCGTCGCCTCGAACTGGCCGGCCTGGAAGCGGACCGCGACGCGGCCATCAACGCGTGTCTGGGTGAGATAGATGCGGCCATCATCATTGATGGCGTTGACCAGGCGAAGGTTGTGTTCGTCGGGATCGGCGCCCGCCCCTGCCCGATGCCGGAACGAAAACAGCGACAGCATCGGTTCGGTGACGATCTCGAAATCCGTCTCCTTTGCCAGGCGCGCGGCGAGGCCCTCGCTCCAGGTGACATGGTTGCGGATCATGGCGCGCAGGCCCTCCAGGCCATGGGCGCGCAACAGGAACCAGAGTTTCAGGGCACGGAACCGGCGGCCGAGCGGCACCGACCATTCGGAATAGTTGATGATGCCGTCATGGCCGTGGGTCTTCAGATAATCCGGCTTGATGGCCAGCGTGCGAACGAGGTCTTCCGGTTGCCGGATGAACTGGATCGAGCAATCGAACTGCGCGCCCAGCCATTTGTGCGGATTGAAGACGACGGAATCGGTCTGTTCGACGCCGGTCCAGAAATGCCGGTACTCCGGGCAGATCATCGCCGATCCGGCCCAGGCGGCATCGACATGCAGATAAAGCCCGTGCCGCCTGGCAACCGCGGCGACCGCGGCTATGTCGTCGGTGCCGCCGGTGCTGGTGCCGCCGACGCAAGCGATGATGCCCGCCGGCAGCATGCCGGCCTCACGGTCAGAGACGATCGCCGCTTCAAGTGCTGCCGCATCCATGGCGCGAAAACGGCCGGCGACCGGGATGCGGGCAAGATTTTCCTCGCCGATGCCGGCGACCCAGATCGCGCGGTCGATCGAGGTATGCACCTGGTCGGAGGAATAGACGCGCACCCTCGCCTGCCCTGCCAGCCCTTTTTTGTTGCCCTGCCAGTCGAGCGCACGCTCGCGCATGGTCAGCACGGCCGCCAGCGTTGCCGATGAGGCCGAGTCCTGGATGACGCCGGAGAACCCGTCGGGCAGGCCGAGCGCCTGGCGCATCCAGTCGACGGTGCGCGTCTCGAGTTCGGTCGCTGCCGGCGAGGTCTGCCACAGCATGCATTGCGCGGCCATCGCCGAGACCAGATATTCGGCCACCACCGAGACAGGGGCCGCATTGGCCGGGAAGTAAGCGAAGAAGCGCGGATGTTGCCAATGCGTCATACCGGGCACGATCTTCTGCTCGAAATCGGCAAAGATCCGGTCCATCGATTCGGCCGCTTCAGGCGGCGAGGCTTCGATGCTGCGGAAGATTGCTCCCGGCGAAAGCGCCGGCCGAACCGGCCTTTCCCGCAACGTGTCGCGATAGTCCGCACCCCAGTCGGCGGCGCGCCTCGACCACGCACGGAACTCATCGTTGTTCATGCATCCTCCCGAAACGCATGGTGGCCGGTTCCCAGCCAGCATCTTCTGCCATTGTGATTAACACGTTAAATATAATGCAGCAACAGCCGTGAAGCCGAAAACGCCCTACCCGGGAAAGTCAGGCAGACTGGCAAAGGCAGCCTTCAGCGCACTCGACCAGCCATCCGAGATGGTCCGGTAATATTGATCGTCCTGGCCGATCCGCTTCTTCAGGCTGATCTTGAAGGCGTCCTTCTCGTAGAACAGCAGGTCGAGCGGCAGGCCGACCGACAGGTTCGACTTCAGCGTCGAATCGAACGACACCAGCAGCAGCTTCACCGTCTCGGCAAGGCTCATCGTCTTTTCATAGGCGCGGATGATGATCGGCTTGCCGTATTTGGTCTCGCCGATCTGGAAGAACGGCGTGTCGTCGGTTGATTCGATGAAATTGCCTTCTGGATAGATCATGAACAGGCGTGCTGCGCTGCCCCTGATCTGTCCGCCGAGGATGAAGGAGGCATTGAAATAGGAATCCGCCTTCTCGCCCGCCGGCGACGAATGGGCGATGACTTCCTTGACCGTGTCGCCGACCAACCGCACCGTCTGGTACATGGACGGCGTCTCGAGCAGGGTTGCGTGGCGGTCGGCGACCGCCTTGGTGCGCTCGTCGAGCAGGCTGACGACGGCCTGCGTCGTCGCCAGGTTGCCGGCCGACATCAGCACGATGACGCGCTCGCCCGGCTCCTCCCAGACATGCATCTTCTTGAAAGTCGAGATCGAATCCATGCCGGCATTGGTGCGCGTGTCCGACATGAACACGAGTCCGCGATCGATCTTCAGGCCGACGCAATAGGTCATCGATTCTCTTTTAGCAGCGATTCCGCTGGAATTACTGCTCTACCGTGACGGTGACCGCAAGCTGTTCTTGCGCTTGTCCCAGCCTGATCCCCGAAACCGGCGAGGCGTCGCGATAATCTCGGCCGGTTGCCACTCTCACATAGCGCTCGTCGGGGGAAATACCGTTGGCGGCATCGAAGGCGACCCAGCCGAGCCCCGAAACATGCGCTTCGGCCCAAGCATGGCTCGCCGCCTGCTCGACCGTCGCGTCCATCATCAGATAGCCGCTGATATAGCGGGCCGGAAAACCCATGGCACGCGCGGCAGCGGCGAAGATATGGCTGTGGTCCTGGCAGACACCGGTCTTGAGCGCCAGCGCCTCCTCGGCCGGCGTCATCACATTGGTGGCGCCAGGCTTGTAGGCGACGCGCTCGCCGATGACGGCCATCAACCGGTGCAGCCTCTCGATGTCGGTGCCCTTGCCCACTGAGGCGGCAAGGTCTCGAATGCCTTCGCCAATGGCAGTCAACGGCGTTTCCTGGCCAAACAGCCAGAGCGGCGCAAAACCCTGATGCGGTCCCGAAACGCCCGTGGTGTCGCGCGTCACCACTTCGCCCGATGCCTCGATGGTGATGGTATGCTGCTCGCCCTCGACGCTCAGCAGCCGCGTGTCATTGCCGAAATGGTCGGTGAAGCGCACTTCCTCGCGCGCGCCGTCGATCTTCAGTTCCCAGGACAGCACGGTCTGCGTGTGCCCGCTGAGCGGAAGCAACCGCAGGCGCTGCAGCAGATACTGAACCGGCGCATCGTAGCGGTATTCGGTTCGGTGGGTGATCTTGAGCCGCATGGGCGTCATTTTCCATTTGCGAGCATGATCTTGCGGGATCGTACTCAGTAGAACTTGTAGTCCTGCGCGATCTCGTCGCCGAGCCGGGTGTTGTCGCGAATGAAATTGGCCAGGAACTCGTGCAGGCCGGTGTCGAATATATCCTTGATCGAGCCCGCCCTCAGCATGGCCTGCGTCTTGTCGGCGGTCGCATGGCAGGCATGGCGTTCGCCATAGTCGTCGCCGAGGAATTTCAGATGTTCGGCGAGGAAGCGGTAGCAGAAGGTCAGCGAGCGCGGCATGCGGACATTGAGGATCAGATAGTCGGCGATGTTGGTCGGCTTGTAGTCGGCTTCGTAGACCCAGCGATAGGAGCGGTGCGCCGAGACCGAACGCAGGATCGATTCCCATTGATAGTTGTCTAGCGTGGAACCGACCCAGGAGATCGAGGGCAACAGCACGTAATATTTCACGTCGAGGATGCGCGCCGTGTTGTCGGCACGTTCGACATAGGTGCCGAGCTGCGAGAAATCGAAGATCTCGTTGCGCAGCATGGTGCCGTAGAAAGAGCCGCGGATCAGCGCCGTCTCGCGCTTGATGGCATCGAGCACGTTCGGCAGATCGCGTTCGTCGATGGGTTTCGCCAGCATCCGCTTCAGCGACATCCAGGCTTCATTGATGCTTTCCCAGGTTTCGCGCGTCAGCGCCGTGCGCACCATGCGGGCATTGTTGCGGGCCGTCTCGATCGCCGACATCGTGCTCGACGGGTTCGACGTGTCGCGCAAAAGGAAATCGGCGACATTAGCTGCCGTGTAGTCCTGGTATTTCTGCGTGAAGGTAACGTCGGAGCCGGCACTGAGCAGCACCGAATTCCACTCTTCCGAGGCGTTCTGCGTGCGCGTCAGCGCCATGCGCAGGCCGGCATCGACCAGGCGGGCCATGTTTTCCGCCCGCTCGATATAGCGGTTCATCCAGTAGAGCCCGTTGGCGGTGCGGCCGAGAAGCATGGGAAACGGCCCTTCGGGCTAGTGAGCAGTGAATGGTGAGTAATGAATAGTGAATGTTTGCATCTCGATCGAATCCGGCATTGCCCTGTCCCCTCTACTACTCACTACTGACTACTCCCCCATCTCAGTCGTCCAGCACCCAGGTATCCTTCGTCCCGCCGCCTTGCGAGGAATTCACGACCAGCGAACCTTCCTTCAGCGCCACGCGGGTCAAGCCGCCAGGCACGATCTGGATGCGGTCGGAAACCAGCACATAGGGCCTGAGGTCGACATGGCGCGGCGACAGGCCCTTTTCGGTCAGGATCGGGCAGGTCGACAGCGCCAGCGTTGGCTGGGCGATGTAGCTCGACGGCTTTGCCTGGAGTTTCTTGGCGAAATCCTGGCATTCCTTCTTGGTCGCCGCCGGCCCGACCAGCATGCCGTAGCCGCCGGAGCCATGCACTTCCTTGATCACCAGTTCGTGGATGTGCTCGAGCACATATTTCAAACTGTCCGGCTCGGAACAGCGCCAGGTCGGGATGTTGCCGAGGATCGCCTTGCGGCCGGTATAGAATTCGACGATCTCTGGCATGTAGGAATAGATCGCCTTGTCGTCGGCGATGCCCGTTCCCGGCGCATTGGCGATGGTGATGTTGCCGGCGCGGTAGACGTCCATGATTCCCGGTACGCCAAGGGCCGAGTCCGGACGGAAGGTCAGCGGGTCGAGGAAAGAATCGTCCACCCTGCGGTAAAGCACGTCGATCTGCTTGTAGCCTTCGGTCGTGCGCATGGCGACATGGCCGTCGATGACACGCAGATCCTGCCCCTCGACAAGCTGCACGCCCATCTGGTCGGCCAGGAAGGCGTGTTCGAAATAGGCGGAATTGAAGCTGCCCGGCGTCAGCACGGCGATGGTCGGCGTGCCCTTGGTGCTCTGCGGCCTGACCGCCGCCAGCGACTGGCGCAGCAGCTGCGGATAGTTCTCCACCGGCCGCACCTTGATTTGCTGGAACAGCTCCGGGAAGAGCTGCATCATCGTCTCGCGGTTCTCCAGCATGTAGGAGACGCCGGACGGCGTGCGGGCATTGTCCTCCAGCACGTAGAACTCGTTCTCGCTGATACGGACGATATCGACGCCGATAATGTGGGTGTAGACACCGGCCGGCGGCCTGACCCCGATCATCTCCGGCAGGAAGGCCTCGTTCTTGGCAACCAACTCCCTTGGGACACGGCCAGCCCGCAGGATCTCCTGGCGGTGATAGATGTCGTCGAGGAAGGCGTTGAGCGCCTGCACGCGCTGCTCGATGCCTTGCGTCAGCCGGCGCCATTCATTGCCTGAGATGATGCGGGGAACGATGTCGAAGGGGATCAGGCGTTCCGAGGCTTCCTGTTCGCCGTAGACGGCGAAGGTGATGCCGGTCTTGCGGAAGACGCGCTCGGCGTCCTGCATTTTCTCGGTAAGCCTGGCCGGATCCTGCTCCTTCAGCCAGCGGTCGTAAGCCGAATACGGTTTTCTCAATCCGGAAACTTCCGGAAGCATTTCGTCGAACGCTGCCAATCGCATACTCCCCTGTGACGCCATTTCACTGGCGTCGCCGGAGAAAATCAAGCGCAATCGGTGATTTGGGGCATGGCGGCGGTCAGTATGTCACAACTGCCTAAGATTAAGGCAGCGCCGACAGGGTCGGGTCAGGCTCTGCCTCGCGCCCGGGCAAGCCTCGATTCGGTCAGAAGGCCCGGAAGGTGACGACGGTGAACGTGTCCTTGATGCCGGGCAGAATCTGCACCTTCTCGTTGACGAAGTGGCCGATGTCTTCTTCGTCCTCGACATAGAATTTGGCGAGCAGGTCGTAATTTCCGGCGGTCGAGTAGATTTCCGAGGCGATCTCGGCGTCGGCGAGCGCGCTGGCAACATCATAGGCCTTGCCCAGGTCGCACTTTATCTGCACGAAAAACGCCTTCATTGCCGGGTCCTGCCTAGTCTCTGCGCGAATAAGCGGCCCTTGTGGCAGACTGCCGCCCGGCTTTCAAGCATTTGGGCGCTCAGGTAGCCGCCGCTGCGGTATCGTCGCGATTGTTCCGCCCTTGTTGAAACCGCGAAGCACCGAAATGCGTATGGTATAGTGTCGTCCTCGAGCAGCGATTTTCCTGGGGACACCGGAGGCAGGCCATGCGCCGCACCTTACTGGCATTCGCAGTCGTTCCGTTCATTCTCGCGTCTTCGGCGTTTGCCGGCGATGCCGAGATCAAGGCGGCGCAGACGGTCATCGACAGTCAGTTGAAAGCCTTCATCGCCAATGACGGCGCCACCGCCTACAGCTACGCGGCGCCGAATGTGAAACGCATCTTCCCGACCGTCGACACCTTCATGAACATGGTCACCAACGGCTACGCGCCGGTGCGCCAGCCGCAGAACTATTCATTCGGCAAGGTGCAGCAGACCGGACCGACCTCGATCGTCCAGCAGGTGCTGATCGTCGGGCCCGACGGCAAGGACTACGAGGCTGTGTACACGCTGGAGCAGCAGCCGGACGGCAGTTTCCAGATCACCGGCTGCAGCCTGCGCGCGTCGACCTCGGTCAGCACCTGAGGCAAAGTCGATATCAGTACCGGGCCCTGCCGCCAGACATGTCAAACACGGCCCCGGTGTTGAAGCTGCTGGCATCGGAACACAGCCAGAGTACCAACGCCGCAACCTCATCGACGGACCCAAGCCGTTTCAGCGGACTGGCGCCGATCATGTCGCTGACGACCTTGTTTCCAAGACGCCTGATAAGATCGGTATCGATTGGGCCGGGCGCGACGCAATTGACGCGGATGTCGGTATCGCAAACCTCTCGCGACAGGGCTTTGGTGAAAGCAATGACGCCCGCGCTCGCCGCGGAATAGGCTGCAAGGCTCGGCAATCCTTCCTTGCCCGCGAGAGACCCCATGTTGACGATGCGGCCGCTCCCGGTCTTTCGCATGACCGGCAAAACCTGGTGCGTGATCTCAAACACGCCGATGAGATTCACACCGATGATGCGCTGCCACTCGGCCGGGTCGAAGGCTTCGAAGTCGCGGTAGGGGCCAAGATAGCCTGCATTGTTGACCAGAATGTCGATCCGGCCGGCCTTGGCGACAATCTCGGTCAGGGCGTTCTTTATGTCGCTCGCCTTGGTTACGTCGACCGTCTGGCTGTGGGTTCCGTCGGCCGGCACGACATCGGCATCCCATATCCAGACGTCAGCTCCCGACCGCGCCAATAGCTGGGCGACGGTCCTGCCGATGCCTCTTGCGCCGCCAGTTACGATCGCGGTCTTGCCGCCAAAGTCATATGTCACGGTCATGACACGCCCCTCAGCGGAACTCTGCGCGCCGGCAACCAGCCCGTCAATCACATGACGCTGGTAAGGCGCCGCTCAAAGGGCAGGAATATCACCCCGCGCCCACCCTTCTGAAATCTCGGCTGCACGCGCTTCGAAGGCTTGGGCTTCGATCGCGGCGCGGATGTCCTGCATCAGCTTCTGATAATAGGAGAGGTTGTTCCAGGTGAGCAGCATCGCGCCCAGCGCCTCCTGCGAGCGCACCAGATGGTGCAGATAGGCGCGCGAATAGTCTCGAGCGGCCGGGCAGTCGCTCTCCTCGTCCAATGGGCGCGGATCGTCGGCATGGCGGGCGTTGCGCAGATTGACCTTGCCGCGCCTGGTATAGGCGAGGCCGTGGCGGCCGGCCCGGGTCGGCATCACGCAATCGAACATGTCGATGCCGCGCGCCACCGACTTGATGATGTCGTCCGGGGTGCCGACGCCCATCAGATAGCGCGGCTTGTCTTCGGGCAATTCGGCGCAAGTGATGTCGAGCATATCGAGCATCACCGCTTGCGGCTCGCCAACAGCCAGGCCGCCGACGGCGTAGCCCTTCAGCTCCATCGTCTTCAGCGCTTGCGCCGAGCGCACCCTGAGCGACCGCACATCGCCGCCCTGGACGATGCCGAACATCGCCTTGCCCGGCTGGTCGCCGAACGCCGTGTTGCAGCGCTCGGCCCAGCGCAGCGACAGTTCCATCGCGCGCTCGATTTCCTTCTCCTTGGCCGGCAGCGCCGTGCATTCGTCGAGCTGCATCTGGATGTCGGAATCAAGCAGCCCCTGGATCTCGATCGAACGTTCGGGCGACATCTCATAGGCGGCGCCGTCGATATGCGAGCGGAAGGTGACGCCTTTTTCGGTGAGCTTCCTCAGCTTCGAGAGCGACATCACCTGAAAACCGCCACTGTCGGTCAGGATCGGATGCGGCCAGCGGGCAAATTCATGCAGGCCGCCGAGCCGCGCCACGCGTTCGGCGCCCGGCCGCAGCATCAAATGATAGGTATTGCCGAGGATGACGTCGGCGCCGAGGCTGCGCACCTGATCCATGTACATGGTCTTGACGGTGCCACCGGTGCCGACCGGCATGAAGGCCGGCGTGCGGATCTCGCCGCGCGGCATATCGATCACGCCGCGCCGCGCCTTGCCGTCGGTGGCCAGCACCTTGAACGAGAACGCGTCAGCCATTGAATTCCTTGTCGTGCACCGGCGCGCCCGGAGCCTGTTCGTCCAGCGACTGCCGGTAGCGGATGCAGCCGCGCATGAATTTTGGCCAGGGCGGCACGGCGATCGCCGGCTCGGTCTTTTCCGGCAAAAGATCCCAAAGATCGGGATGATGCCAGCAGAGGTCGTGGCCGGTGGCATCGCGATGCTGGCGAATGCCGGCACGCAATTTCTTCACTTCCGCGATCAGGGCGTCGCGGTCAAGGCTAACGAGGTCATCGTCCATCGCTCGTCTCCGCTGGATAAAGCAGGCTGGCATCTCCGTAGGAGTAGAATCTGTAGCTGTTGTCGATGGCATGCGCATAGGCCGCGCGCATCGTATCGAGTCCTGAGAACGCCGAAACCAGCATGAACAGAGTCGAGCGCGGCAGATGGAAATTGGTCATCAGCATGTCGGCCGTCCTGAAGCGGTAGCCGGGCGTGATGAAGATGTCGGTCGGCCCAGACCATACGGAGAGCGTACCGTCCTCTCGCGCAGCACTCTCCAGCAGGCGCAGCGAGGTCGTGCCGACAGCGATGATGCGTCCGCCCCTCGCCTTCGCAGCGTTCAGCGCCTCTGCGGTCTCCAGGCTGACCGAGCCGGTCTCGGCATGCATCTTGTGGTCGGCGGTGTCTTCGGCCTTGACCGGCAGGAAGGTGCCGGCGCCGACATGCAAGGTGACGAAGCGGCACTCGATGCCTTTGGCGTCGAGTGCTGCAAACAGCTCCGGCGTGAAATGCAGGCCGGCGGTGGGCGCGGCGACCGCGCCCTCCTCTTTGGCGTAGATTGTCTGGTAATCGCTGCGGTCGCGCTCGTCGTCGTCGCGCTTGGAGGCGATGTAGGGCGGCAGCGGGATATGGCCGACGGCGTGCAGTGCCTCGTCGAGGAATGCGCCAGACAGATCGAAGCCGAGCAGGACCTCGCCGGCCTCGCCCTTCTCGATCACCGTGGCGTCGAGCTGGCCGAGGAAGCAGGAATTGCCGTCATGGCCGAAATGGATGCGGTCGCCGGCGGCGATGCGCTTGCCCGGCCGCATGAAAGCCTGCCAGCGGTCCGGCGCCACGCGCATATGCAGCGTGGCCTCGACCTGCGCCTGCGCCTCGCCGCGCCGCCTGATGCCTTTCAGCTGCGCCGGAATGACCTTGGTGTCGTTGAAGACCAGCACGTCGCCGGCTTCGAGAAACGATGGCAGGTCGCGCACCGTCCGGTCGTCGAGCCCCTGGCCGGGCTTGACCACCAGCATGCGCGCGCTGTCGCGCGGTTCGGCCGGACGCAGCGCGATGCGCTCCTCCGGCAAGTCAAAATCGAAGAGATCGACGCGCATCAGTAGAGCCGGATAAGCAACGCTCCGGCCAGCAGCAGAACTGCACCGGCGACACGGCCGAGCGAAATCTCGCGCACGGCGACGCCAAGGAATCCGGCGCGATCGATGAGCATGCCGGCCAGCAACTGCCCGGCAACCAGGAACGCCATCAGGGCGGCGGCGCCGATGCGTGGCGTCAGGATGGTCGAAAGCGTGACATAGAAGCCGCCGAGCATGCCGCCGGCGACGAACAGCCATGGCGCCGGTGCCTTCCAATCGAGCGAGATGCCCTGCAGCTTCACCACCGCGACGGCGATGATGCCGAGCACAATCGCGCCCGACAGGAACGAGAACGCAGCCGCGGCGACCGGGAGACCCAGGCCGCGCGCCAGCTGCGAATTGATGGGCGCCTGTACGGCGATGAAGGCGCCGGACAGTATGCCGAGCAAGGACCAGACAGCGCCCATCATCGTCGTTTCGCCTTACTTGACGTCGGCCGCGACCTTCAGCGACACGATCTTGTCGGGATCCTGCACCGGCTCGCCGCGCTTGATCTTGTCGACATTGTCCATGCCTTCGATGACCTGACCCCAGACCGTGTATTGGCGATTGAGGAAGGCGGCATCGTCGAAGCAGATGAAGAACTGCGAGTTGGCCGAATTCGGGTTCTGCGCCCGGGCCATCGAGCAGGTGCCGCGGCCGTGGTTGGCGTTGGAGAACTCGGCCTTCAAATCGGGCTTGTCTGAGCCGCCCATGCCGGCGCGCGACGGCGCAAAAGTCGGCTTCGAGGAATTGCCGAACTTGACGTCGCCGGTCTGCGCCATGAAGCCGTCGATGACGCGGTGGAAGACCACGCCGTCATAGGCGCCTTCGCGGGTCAGTTCCTTGATGCGGGCGACGTGTCCGGGCGCCAGATCGGGCAAAAGTTCGATGACGACCTGGCCCTTGGTCGTTTCCATGATGAGCGCGTTCTCGCGGTCCTTGATCTCAGCCATGTCAGATATCCTTTTGAAAAAACAGATTTATTTGTCGGCGGCGATGCGCACTTTGATCATCCTGTCGGGGTCGGTGACCGTGCCGTTGTCGGCCTCGTCGCCCTTCTCGATGTGGTCGACCAGTTCCATGCCGCTGACGACATTGCCGACGATGGTGTACTGGCCATCGAGCGGCGGCGCCGGCGCGAACATGATGAAGAACTGCGAGTTGGCCGAGTTCGGATCCTGCGAGCGGGCCATGCCGACCACGCCGCGCTTGTAGCGTTCGCTCTGCGAGAACTCGGCCGGCAAGTCAGGAAGATCGGAGCCGCCGGTGCCGACAGCCTGGGAGTTGAAGCCCTTCTCCATGTTGCCGAACTTGACGTCGCCGGTCTGCGCCATGAAGCCGTCGATGACACGGTGGAAGGCGACATTGTCATAGGCACCTTCGCGCACCAGCTTCTTGATCTGCGCGACATGCTTGGGTGCCAGATCGGGCCGCAGCGCGACGGTGACATCGCCGTCCTTCAGCGTGATGATCATGGTGTTTTCCGCATCGGCGGCAAAGGCCGAAACGGATGCGGTCACGAGACCGGCAAGCACAACGAGGAACGAGGCGAGCTTTTTCAGCTGCATGATCTTCTCCGAGAAACCTATTTTGCGAATTTGGCGGTGAGCGCACCGGCAACCGCCGCCGGCACGAAGGGGCGGATGTCGCCTCCCATCGAAGCTATCTGGCGGACAAGTGTGGCGGTAATGGTTCTGACCGAGGGGCTGGCGGGCAGAAAAACCGTCTGCAGTTCCGGCGCCATGGTCTCGTTCATGCCGGCCATCTGCATCTCATAGTCGAGATCGGTGCCGTCGCGCAGGCCGCGGATCATGATCGAGGCGCCCTCTCTCCTGGCCGCATCGATCACCAGCCCGTCGAAGGCGACGACCCTGATGCGGGCGCCGTCACTGCCGAATTCCGCCTTTGTTGCGGTCTCGATCAGGTTCACCCGTTCCTCGAAGGAAAACAGAGGCTTCTTGCCGGGATGTATGCCGATCGCCGCATAGACGATGTCGGCGACGGCCAGCGAGGCCTTCAGCACGTCGAGATGGCCGTTGGTCAGCGGGTCGAAGGAGCCGGCATAGAGGGCGATGCGTTCGGTCATGGCTGGTGCTTCTAGCGGGCGCGCGGGCGGAAGGCAAATCCGATCGAGATCAGGTCCGTGAACCTTTTCGCAGACATGAACGACAGATGAATGCGTTGATCACGAAGGCTTCACGCAGCGTTCACTAGGTTGCCACTTCAGATGATGAAACCAAATCCCCATCTAACCGTTATTAGGCGCAGGAGAACACGCACATGCTGATCTACATGCTAGCCACCGCAATGACCGTCGCCATGCTGATCGCCACTGTATTCGGGCTGCATCAGGAAGCTGGGCGCGTTCGCGCCAGGGCCACCACGAAGCGCTTCGAAGGTTTTGGCCCCCGCAAGCCGTACCGCCACTACTGAATTCACCGGCATCTTGCCTGGTAGTTTCGACCGCGCCGGCCCATCGGGCCGGCGTCGCTGTTTGCAGGCCTATTCGGCGTTGTCCGGACCGGCGTCGCCGCCTGCGGTATCCGCCTCGCCCTCGACGATCTCTTCCTCGTCCGACTGCGGTTCCGAGATCCGCTCGACAGACACCACTTTCTCGTCTTCGGCGGTGTTGAAGATGGTCACGCCCTTGGTGGCGCGGCTGGCGAAACGGATGCCCTCGACCGGCACGCGAATGACCGTGCCGCCGTCCGAGACCAGCATGATCTGATCGTCATTGCCGACCGGGAAGGTCGCAACCAGCCGGCCGATCTCGGCCACTTTCGAGACGTCGGTGGCCCGGATGCCCTTGCCGCCACGCCCGGTCAGGCGGAAATCATAGGACGATGAGCGCTTGCCGTAGCCATATTCGGTCACCGTCAGCACGTACTGCTCATGCGCCTTCAGGAATTCGTAGCGTTCGTCGGAAAGTTCCGTCTCCTCGCCGATCTCCTCATTGGTCAGCGCGATTTCTTCCTCTTCACCAGCGGCAATGCCTGCGGCGAGCCGCCGTTCGGCCGCCGCTCGCTTGAGATAGGCGGCGCGCTCAGCCGGCGGAGCATCGACATTCTCGATGACCGCCATGGAAATCACCCTGTCGGCTTCGGCCATGGCGATACCGCGCACGCCGACCGAGTTGCGGCTCTGGAAGACGCGCACATCGCCGACCGAAAAGCGGATGCACTGGCCGGAGCTTGCGGTCAAAAGCACGTCGTCATTGTCGGTGCAGGTCTCGACGCCGAGGATCTCGTCGCCTTCCTCCTCCAGCTTCATGGCGATCTTGCCGTTGCGGTTGACCTGGACGAAGTCGGACAGCTTGTTGCGGCGCACGGTGCCGCGCGTGGTGGCGAACATCACGTCGAGCTCGCCCCAGCTGGTCTCGTCCTCCGGCAGCGGCATGATCGTGGTGATGCGCTCGCCCTGCTCCAGCGGCAGCATGTTGATCAGCGCCTTGCCGCGCGACTGCGGGTTGCCGATCGGCAAGCGCCACACCTTTTCCTTGTAGACGATGCCGCGTGAGGAGAAGAACAGCACCGGCGTGTGCGTGTTGGCGACGAACAGCCGGGTGACGAAGTCCTCTTCCTTGGTCGACATGCCGGAGCGGCCCTTGCCGCCGCGGCGCTGCGCCCGATAAAGCGACAGCGGCACGCGCTTGATGTAGCCGGAATGGCTGACCGTGACGACCATGTCCTCGCGCTGGATGAGGTCTTCGTCTTCCATATCCGCCCCGCCCTCGGAGAGCTCGGTGCGGCGCGGCGTGCCGAACTCGTCGCGCACGGCGGCAAGCTCGTCCTTGACGATCTGCTGGACACGGGCGCGAGACGACAGGATGTCGAGATAGTCGATGATTTCGGCGCCGATCGTGTTCAATTCGTCGGCGATCTCGTCGCGGCCGAGCGCGGTCAGGCGCTGCAGACGCAGCTCGAGGATGGCGCGCGCCTGCTCCTCGGACAGGTTGTAGGTGCCGTCCTCGTTGATGCGGTGGCGCGGATCGTCGATAAGAAGGATCAGCGATTCGACGTCGCCGGACGGCCAGCGCCGCTCCATCAACTGTTCGCGCGCGGTCTGCGGGTCCGGCGCGCTGCGGATCAGCTTTATGACTTCGTCGATGTTGGCGACGGCGATGGCGAGACCGACCAGCACATGGGCGCGATCGCGCGCCTTGCGCAGCAGGAATTTGGTGCGCCGGGTGATCACCTCCTCGCGGAAAGCCACAAAGGCCTTCAGCATGTCGGTCAGCGTCAGCAGTTCCGGCTTGCCGCCATTCAGCGCCACCATGTTGGCGCCGAAGGAAGTCTGCAGCGGCGTGAAACGATAGAGCTGGTTGAGGATAACGTCGGCGACGGCGTCGCGCTTCAACTCGATGACGACGCGGTAGCCCTGCCGGTCGCTCTCGTCGCGAATGTCGGAAATGCCCTCGATACGCTTGTCGCGCACCAGTTCGGCCATCTTCTCAATCATCGACGACTTGTTCACCTGGTAGGGAACCTCGGTGATGATGATCGACTCGCGGTCGTTGCCGCGCTGTTCGATGTTGACCTTGCCGCGCATGACGATGGAGCCACGGCCGGTCGAATAGGCGCTGTAGATGCCGGAACGGCCGAGCACGATGCCGCCGGTCGGGAAATCCGGCCCGGGGATGATCTCCATCAGCGCCGGCAGGTCGATCGCCGGATTGTCGATGAGGGCGATGGCGCCGTTGCAGACTTCGCCGAGATTGTGCGGCGGGATGTTGGTGGCCATGCCGACGGCGATGCCGCCGGAGCCGTTGACCAAAAGGTTGGGGAATCGCGCCGGCAGCACCTTCGGCTCGCTGCCCGACGCGTCGTAAGTGTCCTGGAAATCGACGGTTTCCTTGTCGATATCCTCGAGCAATTCATGCGCGACCTTGGTCAGGCGCGACTCGGTGTAGCGCATCGCCGCCGGTGGATCGCCGTCGATCGAGCCGAAATTGCCCTGCCCGTCGATCAGCGGCACGCGCAGCGACCAGTCCTGCGCCATGCGCACCAGGGCGTCATAGATCGAGGCGTCACCATGCGGATGGTATTTACCCATCACGTCGGCGACCGGGCGGGCCGATTTCACATATTTGCGGTTCCAGTGGTAGCTGCTCTCATGCGAGGCATAGAGAATGCGGCGATGCACCGGCTTCAGGCCGTCGCGCACGTCCGGCAGCGCGCGGCTGACGATCACGCTCATGGCGTAATCGAGATAGGAGCGCTGCATCTCCTCGATGATGGATATCGGCTCGATGCCGGTCGGGCCGCCGTCGGCGCCGCGCGGTGTCTTCTGGTCGGTCAAATCAGGTCACAATCCAGTCAGGAATCACTGGCTGCTTATATAGGAAGCGCGGCCGAAACTCCAACGTCAGCGACGGCTTTTCCAAAGACAATTTCGGCGGCAATTTCAAAAGGATACCGTCAATTGCGACGATATGGCCAAGGCGCTTTTCGCCGCCGCCGGGCAAAGCGGGTGAACGCTAGGCGATACGCCGACGGGCGCGATAGGCGCCGGGCGCCTGCCCCATTTCACGCCGGAAGCGGCGGTTGAAGGTCGACAGGTCGTTGAAGCCGGCCTCGAAGGCGATGGTCGAGATCGCCTCGTCCGACGTGCGCAGCCGCACCGCGGCCCGGTGCAGCCTGGTTTTCAGCAGGAACTGGTAAGGCGTCATTCCGGCGACATGCCGGAAGGTGCGCAGGAAATGGTAGGGACTGGTCGCCGTGCAGCTGGCAAGTTCTGCGAGCGAGATTGGCCGGTCGGCATCGAGCTCGATCCGCCGCACAGCTTCTGTGACGCGTTTCTGGTCGCGGCGGCTCGGCGCGCGGCCAACATGCGCGGCGTCGGCGGCAACGGCCACCACCGCTCCGGCAATGCGCAGACCGAGTTCCTCCAACACGTCGCCGTCGGCCGTCTCGCGCGCGGCCTCCGCCTCCGCCAGCAGCGGCGCCAGCGCCGGCAAGGGCGGCAAGCGAGGCACCCCAAAGCCCAGCCGCCTCGCTCCAGGCACCTCAGCGACGATGCCTTCCATATAGGCCGGGGTAAAATGGAAGGAGAGGCAGCGGTCGCCGGCGCCATGCTCGTGGCCGCATTCATAGCAGGCGCCGGGATTGCCGAGCAGGATGGCGCCTGGCGCCAGCATCGCCGTGCCCTGGCGCGTGCGGTAGCGGAAGGTGCCTTGAGTCACAGCGGCAACACAAAAGGTCCGGTGCTCTTCCTCGAACGGGCTGTCGCCGGCGCCGGCCGTGCACACCACGTCCGCCACGTGCCAGCCCTGCCCCGATGCAAGGTTTTGCTCGCTCGTCGTCATGGCCGAAAGATAGCAATTTTTCCCAAGCGCAGAACCCTGCCATGCCCCTATTGGTCGCGGTCTCCTGACAAACGAGGCAGCAACCATGACCGATCCCTTTACCGAAGCCCTGCATAGCGACGGACCCTACCCCGACCTGGCCGAAAAGCTGGACCTTTACGGCCGCTTCGTCGGCGCCTGGACTTTCGATGCCACACGCCACCTCGAAGACGGCACGGTTCTTACCGGGCGCGGCGAGGTGCATTTCGGCTGGGTCCTGGAAGGCAAGGCAATCCAGGACGTATGGATCCTGCCCGCGCGCGATGCCGATCCCTTGCCGTCGCTCGGCACGTGGACGTTCTATGGCACGACATTGCGCGTCTACGATCCCGGCGTCGATGCCTGGCACATTTTCTGGAGCGATCCGCGCAACCAGTATTTCAGCCGCCAGCTCGGCCGTGCCGAAGGCGACACGATCGTCCAGCAAGGTGTCGACGCCCGCGGCTCCTCCGTACGCTGGAGCTTTTTCCGGATCACCGAAAACTCGTTCCGATGGCTGGGCGAGTGTTCGCATGACGGCAGCGAGGACTGGCGCCTCGAGGTCGAGTTCCTGGCGCGCCGCGTTACTCCAGCCTGATCAACCAACCATTTGCAAACATGGAGGAAACTATGCTTGACCACGTCTCGATCGGCGTCCGCGACGCCAATGCCGCGAAACATTTTTATGACGCCGCGCTGAAACCGCTCGGCTACACATGCCTCAGCCAGTCACCCGGCTCGCTTGGCTATGGCGGGAAGACAGTGGCGCTATGGGTGAACGAAGCGCCGCGGCCGGTGACGGCGGACGCGAAGTCCGGCTTGCATTTCTGCTTCGCCGCGCCGACGCGCGCCAGTGTCGATGCGTTCCACGCGGCAGCGCTCAGCGAAGGCGGCCGCGACAATGGCGCGCCCGGCCTGCGCGCCGACTATGGCGAAAACTACTATGCTGCCTTCGTCATCGACCCGGATGGCTACCGCATCGAAGCCTATTGCAGCGCTGCCGGCTAGCCGGCTCAAATCCTCCTCCCGCGCTGTTTCCAGCGCCCCTGCTTTGCTCTACCAATTGAGGGGTACGGGCCTTGCCCGGCGGGAGGGGTGAAAGATGCCGAGCTTCGACAGCCTATTCAACGCCTTCGTCACCATCCTGGTGACCATCGATCCGCCCGGGCTGGCGCCGCTGTTTCTCGCCGTGACACGCGGCATGAACCGCGAGGAGCGCCAGCAGGTTTCGGTGCGCGCTTCGACCATCGGCTTCCTGGTGATGGCGCTGTTCGCGGTTGCCGGCGCATCGATCCTGTCGGTGTTCGGCATCACGCTGCCGGCCTTCCGCGTCGCTGGCGGTTTCCTGTTGTTCTTCATCGCCTTCGAAATGGTTTTCGAGCGGCGGCAGGACCGCAAGGAAAAGATCGGCGACGTCGCCATCACCAAGGACATGATCCACAACATCGCGGCCTTTCCGCTGGCGATCCCGCTGATCGCCGGCCCCGGCGCGATTTCGGCGACGGTGCTGCTTTCCGGCTCGTTTCAGGGTTTTGGCGCGCAGGCGGCACTGGTCGGCATCATTTTCCTCTGCCTCGCCATCACCTATCTGGTGTTCGTGCTGGCCGAGCGCATCGACCGGATCCTCGGCCAGACCGGCCGCTCGATCCTGACCCGGCTGCTCGGCGTCATCCTGGCGGCCCTGGCCGTGCAGTTCGTGGCGGACGGCATCAAGGCGCTGATGGCGGGGTAACCCAAACCCCGGCGCGGCCGATCCAGTTCAACAGCCGAAGCCGAGGGCGCATCGGAAATGCCCCGCTACAACCCTCCATTTGTAACGGGTCCGGCGTGCTGAGAGAGTACGACTGCTTCGGTCCGGTTCGTCGCATGCAGTTTGCGCATGATGTGCGAGATGTGCGACTTGACCGTATTCTGCGACAGATTCAGTTCGCTGGCGATGACCTTGTTCGACAGGCCACGTAGCAGGGATGCCATAACCTGTCGCTCGCGTTCCGTGAATATGGCGCAGGCCGTGTTGGCGATGGCAGGCGCCATTCCAATTATGGTCGCGGCCGGTTGCAGGGCGACGATGTTGTCAGGTGAGACCGGCGTCCAGTCGGAGCAGTCCATGATCACCGATCGTGGAAAATAGACCCCGCCTGCCATCACAAGCCGAAACGCCGCGAGCGCGATCTCGACGGAGGCGGAAGCTGCAATGTAGCCTCTTACGCCATATCTGCTGAGTTCGGAGATCATCGCATCGGTTATCGTCGACTCGTCGATCTCCGTGAGGAGCACGAGATGTCCCTCGCGCAGAGATCGACGAAGGTAGGCGAGGTTCTCCAGCACTCGCTCGTCCGTGACGATCAAGCTCCCTGTGTTGAGAGCGACGAGTCTGATGTCTTTGCCGATGATGGAATCCCAGTGGTGCGCGGTCTCGATTTCCAGGACGGCGAACTCCTGGAACTCGGCGCTAAGAATCCGGGCCAGGCAACTTCGCCATAGCGGATGGTGGTCGATAACGACAATGGAAGGGCGGTCATGCGCTAAGCCGTTCTGTTCGGCCGAAAACGAGAGAGTCAATTGCTTCCCCGTCATTGCCGCCCCAAGGGCATCTAATCGTGTTAGCTCGCGCTAATCTACCGATAGTTCGGGATATGGTTAAGAATGAGCGCATTTGATTCAAATTCGTTTGAATCGCGGGGCAGTGGTCACCGACCCTCGGACCCCGAACTGGTCGCGACGAGCTCGATGAACGTCGGGTGGGCTAGATCAACACAAGATCGGCCTGCACGATGGTTTGCTGATCTACGGTCGCCGCTTGGATGGCGTCCAGATCCATGTCGATCTCCCCATTCCAGTCCTTGATGTCCACGACGGCATCTTGATCGGCGTCGATCGTCTGGCTGACCAGGACATCCACATCCACGACATAGCGCTCTTCCAACTCGTCCTCGATGTCGATGTCTATGTCCACATCTTGATCCATCACGATGCTTTGGTTCACGTCGACCGTGCCGCCGGGAGGTCCGTCGGTGATGCGCACGTCGATAGCCGTGTCTTGTTCAATCTCGATCGTGTCACGCAGGAGAATATCCACATAGAGCACACCGTCGACGTCGAACATATCGACGTCGATCTGGACATCCTGATCTATGCGCATGTCCTGATCGATCAGAACGATGAAATGTCCGTCGCCGTCGATGGTGAAGCCAATGTCCGCGTTCTGGTCCATCATCAGGTCTTGGTCGACCAGCAGGCGCGTGACCACGTCGCCCACATAGCCGTTGACGATGATGCTCGCGTCCTGGTCAACCAGCGCGACTTGCGTGACGTTGATGCTGTCGACGTCGTCGATTTCGGAAGGCACGCCATCGGCATCGTGCGGCCGGCTGGCGTCATCGCTTTCAAACCCGGCTCGCCCATCCTGCCCTTCCTCGGGGTGGGCGGGCTCGCTGGCCACGTCCCGATGGGCGAGCACCGGGGGTTTTGGCGGAGTGAAGCTCTCGGGCATGAAATGGGGCCACTCGGCGCCTCCCCCTAGTGTCTGCGTGCCATGGGAGACGATGGACGACGCCGGCCCCTTTATCGTCATCGGTGAGACTTCCCAATCGGTGTCTTGCTCGAGCAAATCGCCTGCCGGTTGTGTTGCTGATACGGCGGCTGGGGGCGCCAACGCGGGAGCATCGACAAAGCTGCCAGCAAGCGCCATCTCCGGTCCGACGATTTCATCCGGATCGGATACAATGGCGGGCGGGAGATGCCGAGTGCCCGGGTCGACGCGATACATCGTCAATCCTCCCGAAAGGCACGATCGAAGGCGTCGAAAACCGGGCGCA
Organism: Mesorhizobium sp. LjNodule214; assembly: GCF_964252735.1. Classification (NCBI taxonomy): domain Bacteria; kingdom Pseudomonadati; phylum Pseudomonadota; class Alphaproteobacteria; order Hyphomicrobiales; family Phyllobacteriaceae; genus Mesorhizobium; species Mesorhizobium sp. LjNodule214. Next base: position 934,949 of record NZ_CAXUPE020000003.1, on the reverse strand, counting down.
GTGTGTAATGGGCTACCGTGAATTGTCCTGTCTTGATCAGCACTTCGACAGGCATTCCCGGCATGATATCGACCTCCGGCAATGCGCGCAGGGAAGCCTCGCTGATCCGGACACGGGCGGTATAGTAGGGCCGTCTCGTTTCACTATCGATCAAACGGTCTGCAGAGACATAGGTGAGGACGCCCTCCACGGGCGGCACGCGGCGATGCTTGTAGGACAGCAGCCGGACGCGGGCTGGGAGACCTGGACGAACCAGGTCGATATCTTCCGGCTTGACCTGGACCAGCACGATGAGGCGGTCATCACTCGGCACGAGGTCTAGCAACGGCTCGCCGGGGGCTATGACCCCTCCGGTCGTATGGATCCGCAGATCGGTGATGGTGCCAGCCTCCGGCGCGCGAACCATCGTTCGGGCGAGCACGTCCCTTGCCGCCTGAATGCGTTCAATAAACTGCAGGATCTGGGCCTGGGTATCGCGCAGGTTCTGCGCGACCTCGCTCTGATGGTCGCTCTCGAGCTTGAAGATCATCGCCTGCGATTCTCCGACCGCCTGCTCCGCACGTGATATCTGGGACGTTGCCTCGCCGATCCGACCATCGATCTCCGCCTGTTCACGTTCCAGCTGCCGCAAACGCGAGCGGGTCAGAAGACGCTTGGCGACCAGGGGGGCGACGTCGGCAATCTCTCCCTTGACAATCGTCGCACGCGACGTGGCCGCATTGGCCTGAAAACGCAGCCCGGCGATTTCCTGCTCGGTCTGGGCTATGCGCCGCTGGATCATGTCGATCCGCGATGAATTGAGCCTGCGGCGGGTGTCGAAAATCCGGGTCTGCCCTGCGACAATTCCCGCCGCGGCAGGATACTGCCGGGCCGCCGCCACGATGTCCTGCGGAAACTGGATGCGCTCCCGGTCGTCGCGCTCCGCCACCAGGCGTGCCTCCAGCGCCTGCGCGTCCCAGAGCTGCATCTGGAGCATCTGGACGGTGGCGCGAGCCTTGGTGTCGTCAAGGCCGATGAGGGGTTGGCCGGCGACCACCTCATCGCCATCGTTTACCAGAATGCGCCCGACTATGCCGCCCTCCAGGTGCTGGATGGTCTTGCGGCTCGACTCGGCTTCGATGGCACCCGCGGCGATTGCAGCACTTTCCAACGGGGCATAGGCCGCCCAGACGCCGAAGCCGATCATGAACACGCCGACGACTGCAAAGGCGCTCGCGAAAAGCAGACGCAGGCGATGAAACGGCGTCGTCGGTAGCGCCGGGATAGAAGCAAGCGCATTGGTGACGGTGCGGTTCCAGCCGATCGTGGCGCGCTCCACCCAGAGCCCTTTGCTGAAGCGCCTGCTTTCTCCGTTTCGGGAGCTGGCTGCTCCCACGCTTCCTCGGAGCCTGGTCATCACCGCGCCGAGAGCCATCCAGCCTGCGCGCAGCCGGTCACCGACCGGCACGATTGAAGGAAAATTGGCAGTGATGCCGGCCAGGCACGTCCTTGCCGATGAGACCCATTGTCTGGCCGAGTCACTCGTCGACTCCAGCCACCGAAGGCAGGCGGCGCCGAAGCCGATCACGAAAATGCCGGCGTCCGCCAGGACCTTTGCGCCGATGAGGCGCGAGCGGCGCATCAGCGTTCCCGACCGCTGCGAGCGGACAGCCGCCAGGCAGAGTGCAACTATGTGCCTTGAGTGTTTCACGACACGCCGGATTGCTCCCCTGGAACGGGCCTCTTCGCTGTCTTGTGCCTTGCGGGCTCCAGGACGCCCTCACGACCCAATTGCCTGACGCTACTGCGGGCAGTGATGATCTGTTGTTGCCCGGTCGGAACGGTGGCGCGCACGGTCTTGATCTTGCCGGCGACTTCCCGACGGTTCCCGAAGGCGTTCATCATGCCATTGTCGAGCACCAGAACCTTGTCGGACATGTTCAGGACGCGAAGCCGTTGGGCGATGATGATGATCGTCGATCCCCGTCGGCGCATCTCCTGGATCGCCTGCCGCAAGGCCTCTTCGCCTTCGAAATCGAGGCTGGCGTTCGGCTCGTCCAGCACGATGACGCGAGGATGTCCGAAGAATGCCCTCGCAAGGCCAAGCCTCTGCCGTTGCCCGCCGGACAGCCTCATGCCGCCCTCGCCGATATCGGTCTCATAGCCCAGCGGAAGCCGCATGATCGTGTCGTGAAACCCCACCATGGCGGCGGCGGCGATCACCTCATCGGCCGACGCATCCTGCAGGCGGGCTATGTTCTCCCGAACAGTGCCGCCGAAGATTTCTATGTCCTGCGGAAGGTATCCGAAGTGTCGGTGACCGCCGGCGGCCAGCCAGATCCCCATGTCCGCGCTGTCAAGGCGCACATGCCCCGCAGTTGGAGCGATCGTGCCGGAGATAAGGCGTCCAAGGGTCGACTTTCCCGCTCCGGACGGACCAATCACTCCCAGGATCTCCCCCGGGTTGACCACAAAGCTCAGCCGGCGCAACGCCGCCGTGTTCGCGCCTGGCGGCAGGAAGGTTACCTGTTCAACGGACAACTGCCCATTGGGGCGTGGCAGTTCCATGGCTTTTCGAGGCTGTGGCGCCGCCGCCATGATCTTCCTGAGACGGACGTAGCCCAGGCGCACGCTCGAAACCGCCTTCCAGGTGCCGATGGCGGCCTCAACCGGCGCCAGGGACCGCCCGAGCAGGATCGACGTCGCAAAGATCGCCGCCGGGCTGACATCCTGCAGGATCACTAGCCAAGCGGCACAGGCCATGACGATGACTTGAGCGAGTAGCCGCACGAAGCGAGCAAGGGACTGGATGACGTTGGCGCGTGCGGCGGCCGAGAGCTGAGCCTCTTTCGCCTGTGACTGATCGTCATTCAGCAGGCGGGCCACCCCTGGCAGCATGCCCATGGCGCTGATGACCTCGACATTGCGCAGGAGCGCCTCGAACCGGTGCTGGCTCTCTGCCCAGGCGGCACTGGAGCGGGCGAATGGCTTGCGAGTCGCTACTTCGTTGAGCATCGCCAGCCCGAACAGGACAACTGACGCGACAAGGCCGATCAGGCCGAGAAGTGGATGCAATATGATCATTGCCAGAATGAAGATGGGCGTCCAGGGCAGATCGAACAGAGAAGTGCAGGCGCTGCCGCCGAAGAAGGAGCGCAGGCCACCGATATCACGCCAGGCCTGCGCCGCCGCGGCCGGATCGCTACGCAACGCCGACTGGACAGCCGCGACAAGAACGGAGGTCTGAAGCCGGTCGTCGAGCCAGACGCCGATCCGGGCGAGTATCGCGCGACGCAGGGCTTCGAGTGTTGCGTGCACCGCCAGCGCCACGATCACGATCACGGTCAGCATTACCAGCGTGTCGAGACTGTGGCTCGACAGGACATGATCATAGACATGCAGGAGATAGAGAGGGACTGTCAGAGCGAGCAGGTTGACGAAGAAGCTGAGCACGAAGACCAGGAGCAGCGAGACCCTGCAATGATGGAATGCGCGCTCGACTTCGGTCGTCGCAAAGGCCTTGGGAAAACTCATGGCTGACATGTCTCCGCGACGGCGTCAGAGTAGCGGCCTGGCGCTGGCGGAAGGGCAAGCCCGAGGCCGCACTCACCGCCGTGCGCTCGTTACAGGCCGCCTCGGGAAGCGCCCGGATGAAATCCGGACGCCCCTTACGAGTAAGACTTATCAGGCGAAGGCAAAGTCGAAATTCACGTCTATGTCGGCGTCCTGTTCAGCGTATTGATCCTGGGTGACATCGACGTCGACGGCCTGTGTCTGGTCGACAGCCACGTCGTTGTCGTTGTCTTGATCGACTTTGATGTCGGTATCGTTGTCATTGTCGGCGTCGCCGTCGGCGTCGGCCGTCGCGTCTGCATCGCCTTCATCGTCCGCGTCGGCGCGAGCCTTGGCGTCGTTGTCGGTGTCTGCGTCCTGGTCGGTCTTGTTGTCGATGTCAGCATAATTTTCGTTGTCGATATCGACGTCGGAGTCCTGGTCGGTATCGACGTCCACATCCTGATCCTGGTCCTGATCGAGCTTCTGGTCGATGTCGGCATCGACGTCGATGTTGAATTCGGTCGGATCAAATTTGCCGTAAGCTTTCTTAGACAAGGGTTCACCCTCCCTGTTCGAGGACAGCCGCCCTGGCGAGCGCTTTGCTTGCGGAGCGGACCGACGGTTACGATCCAAGCGGATCCTGTGACAGCCCGCCGATGCCGCAATCATCCCTGTTTCACGCCGTGGAAAATAGTTACCAATGAGCATTCGGCCCAATTGGCAATTCCCAATGCAAGTTGGCTCGTCCCTATGGATGATGGACGACCCGAACAGGTGGACCACTCCGGGTAACCCAAAGTCGAAGCGCTGCAGTCGCGCAAGTCGAAGCACGAAAAAGCCGGGGCGAACCCCGGCTTGCTTTCCCTTAGAGCGGTTCTGACAAAACCGCTCTAAGTATTTGTTTTTACGCAATTGCGGACGGAAAACCGCTGCACACTTTTCCTGGAATTGCTCTGGCCGTGAAAACTCAGGCGTCGATGTCGCTCAAGTCGACGATGACCCCGACATCTCCATCGGCGGCGGCTTTCTCGTACAGGTCGACATCGATTTCGGTCACATCATCGTTCTCCGTGACATCCACGGCGCCCAGCAAGGCGGTCTTGATGAGGGTGGCGATGTCTACATCGACCTCGGCATCGAGGTCATCGCGGACTTCCACATCGACATCGAGGTTTCCGTCAGTCTCAGTCTCCTGATTAATCTCGGCATCGAGGCTGTCTTCGTCGTCATCGTCGACGTCGACATCCAGATCGCTCTCGATTTCGACATCGTCTTCCACCTCGGCGTCGATTTCGACGATGATAATCCCGTCGTCTTCGCTGACTTCGACATCGACTTCTATCCTCTGATCGACCTCGGGCCTCTGATCGGCCGCGACTTCGATGTGCCGGCCTCCGGAAACGCCCGTTTCGCTCGCGATCTCCGCGTCCTGATCTATCTCGCCGTCCTGGTCGACCTCCGCGTCGAGTTTCACGGTGGCAGGCTGCGAACCGATGATCGATACCCCCATACCGACGTCGTCGCCAGTCTCCGAGACCTGGTTCACGCCGATGTCGAGGTCACCAGGATCCGCGACACCATGTTCGGAGATGTCGTGCTCGTCGTGGTCGAGTGCGGCGACTTCGGCGGCCCCGTTCTCTTTCGAGTGGTCACCCACCGTGGCGTCGTTCTTGGCCTTCTCATCAGGCTCCATCGTGCGCCTCCATGGTTCATGTCGACGTCAGCGACCCAGCATCCCATCTTCCAAAACGCAGTGATAGACGCCAAGTCGGGTGATGCCGCGATGCAGGAAGCAACGAAGGAATCCCTGGAGCACTGGCCCGCAGGCACTGAGACCACGCTGCTTCTTGGCGGTATCACTCGTTGAGACTAATCCGTACGGGCAATTCCGGATGTTCGACGAGTCGAGAGTCCCCCGACGCGGTTTCAACTCACGCGGCAAACCGCCAGCGCTACTTCGCCGAGGTGTCTATGACTTCAAAATCGTGGGTGACAGCCGCTGTCTTGGCCATCATCGCAGTCGCCGAGCAGTATTTTTCGATCGACAGATCAATCGCCCGCTTCACCTTGTCGTGTGACAGCGCGCGGCCCTTGACGATGAAATGCATGTGGATGCGGGTGAACACTTTTGGTTCGGTTTCCGCCCGGTCGGCGTCGAGCTCGACGACGCAGTCCTCGACCGCCTCGCGGCCCTTTTCCAGGATGTGGACCACGTCATAGGCCGAGCAGCCACCGGTGCCGATCAGGACCAGTTCCATCGGGCTCGGACCCGGCGTCCTGCCTTCAGGGCCGAAAGCGGTGCCCAGCACGACTTTATGACCGCTGCCGGACTCGCCGACAAAGGTGCGTTCCTCGACCCATTTCACGCGTGCTTTCACTGGATTCTTCCCTGCAAGTGCATCGCGCTGATTACTGGCCGAACACGACCGCGTGCATGATGCGGCCCGGCATCAGCGTGAACACGCCGGCGCCGATCAGAGCGAAAACATAGAGCGCAATCATGACGCGGCGATGCTTTTCGACGCGATGGGTGCGCGCGTGCCAGACCGCCAACGGTACCGTGACCAGCACCAGGATCGACATCAGATGGATCGGGCTGAAGCGGCCGAAGACGCGGATCTGCTGGATCCAGAAACTCGAGATGGCGATGACCAGCATCAGCGCGGCCCAGACATAGCCCATCGCACGGTGGCGCAGCGTGCCTTTCGGCAGCGCCAGTTGCGCTCCGCCAACAGCCAGCGCGGCAAAGGCCGCGAACGCATGCCATGGAATGGGAGGGGGCGCGGTAAGCAGCGGTCCCAGCGACATGGCGCCCACTCCTGCAGTCGATTGGCTCAGAACGGGATTTCGTCGTCCAGCTCGCGCGACGAACCACCACCGCCACCGCCCTTGGCGCCACCGCCGCCGCGGCTAAAACCTTCGTTCGGGCCGGACTGGCCGAAATCGGAACCGCGGCTGCTGTTGCCGCCGCCGGCATAGTTGCCGACCTGGCCGCCGCCCTCGCCGCGCGCGTCGAGCATCTGCAATTCACCGCGGAATTTCTGCAGCACGATCTCGGTCGTATAGCGGTCATTGCCTGTCTGGTCCTGCCATTTGCGCGTCTGCAACTGGCCCTCGACATAGACCTTCATGCCCTTCTTCAGATACTGCTCGGCAACCTTGGCGATCTGGTCGTTGAAGATGACGACGTTGTGCCACTCGGTCTTTTCCTTGCGCTCGCCGGAATTCTTGTCGCGCCAGCTTTCCGACGTGGCGATGCGGATGTTGACGACCGGCTCACCCGAGTTCAGGCGGCGGATTTCAGGGTCCGCCCCGAGATTGCCCACCAGAATGACCTTGTTGATGCTACCCGCCATCATACTTCTCCGCGCTCATCCGAAACAAATTTTTGCCGACCGCACCTTACAGGCTACGGACAATCCCCGCCTGCTGTGGCTGCCTTTTCCCACAAGGTTTTTGTTCTTTTTTTGTTCTATTCTTGTCACTCCCGGCTGTCAAGGAATGTCAGCAAGAGGTAGGGTGCCCGTTTGAAATTGCGATATGTCGGGATCGAAAGGCGGCGGCTGCGAATGAGGGTCATCGCACACATGGGTCATCCGCGAGAGCCGTGGCGAGCAGGCGTGGAAACCCGGATGCAGGTTTCCGCCGGCAACGGTGCCAGCCAACTCTGCCTATTTGAACAATGGGTTCAGCCGGGTGTCGGGGCTCCGACACATTGGCACTCGGTCGAAGAGGTGCTTACCGTCATCAGCGGAACCGCCGAAATGTGGATCGACGACGACCGCATGACGCTGACGGCGGGACAGTCGCTTGTTGTGCCCGCAGAGAGGAAGCACGGTTTTCGGAACGTCGGCACCGAGACGCTTCACATCCATGCCGTGCTGGCATCCCCGATCTTCGAGGCAATTTTTGACGGATCTGCCGAGCCGGTGAGACGCTGGCTTCCGGCGACGCCATAAAACAGCACTTGCCAAATCGATAAGTATCCACTTATGCTTTGAGCATGATCGAAGCAGAGATTTTTCGCGCCCTTGCCGACCCGACGCGCCGCGCCGTCTACGAGCGGCTTGCCGCCAGCGAGATGACGGTGTCGGAGTTGCGCACCGGCATGACGGTGTCGCAGCCGGCGGTCTCCCAGCATCTGGCGGTGCTGCGCGGCGCCGGCCTGGTCACCGAGCGGCGGGCCGGCCGCAACGCCTACTACCGTGCCGATCCGCAAGGGCTCGACCCGCTGCTCGGCTGGATCGAGCGCTACCGTGCGTTCTGGCCGGAGCGCATCGAAAGGCTGAAGGTTGTCTTGAAGGACATGGACCAATGACACTGAAAGAACATGCTAAAAGTGCTGCGGACTCGCTCGAATTCGAATTCGAATTGCCGGAGCCGCCGGAGAAAGTGTGGCGCGCGCTGACCGAGCCGAAGCTGCTCGCGGCCTGGATGATGCCAGCCAAGCGCTCGACAGCATCGTCACGTTTACCCTCGACCGTACGGCTTCGGGCGGCACGCATCTGCGCATTGTCCATGACGGGTTCGCCCGGGCGGCAACGCCCGTGGTCGCCATGGCAGGCGCCGGCTGCCGGCTGTCGCTCGATGCACCCCAATCCAAACTGCCTGTCGCCGCGAATGCGCCGTACATGCTGCTGCGCGCGGCCTGACCAACGAGATCGGAGAAAGAAGATGAGCGGCCTTGCCAATCTGGTGCCGATGGTGATCGAGCAATCGAGCCGTGGCGAACGCGCCTTCGACATATTTTCGCGGCTGCTGCGCGAGCGCATCGTCTTCATCAATGGAGAGATCAACGACGGCGTATCGGCACTGGTCTGCGCCCAGCTTCTGTCGCTGGAATCGGATAATCCCGAAAAGGAGATCTCGCTCTACATCAACTCGCCGGGCGGCGTGGTGACCAGCGGCTTCGCCATCTACGACACGATGCAATACATCTCCTGCCCGGTATCGACCGTCTGCATGGGCTTTGCCGCCTCGATGGCTTCTTTCCTGCTGATGGCCGGCACACCAGGGCGGCGCATCGCGCTGCCCAACACCAGCATCGTGCTGCACCAGCCGCTGGGCGGCTTCCAGGGCCAGGCTTCCGACATCCAGCGCCATGCCGAGGGCATATTGCGCACCAAGCGGCGCATGACCGAGCTCTACGCGCATCATTGCGGGCGTACTTACGAAGAGGTCGAACGCACGCTCGACCGCGACTATTTCATGACCGCCGAAGAGGCGAAGGCCTGGGGTCTCGTCGACCATGTTTTCGACACCCGCAAGAGGGCTGCTTGAGGAGCCTGGGGCGCGCAGCAATTTGATCGCGGCGGTCTGGCCTCGCCTGCGCCGCGACCCTATAGTTCGGCAATGACCGACATCCGCTTGTCCAGACTTTTCTGCACCGTCACTGCCGCCCTCGCGAGCGCCAGCATGCTGGCTGGAGCCGCCTTTGCCGAGGACAGTTCGACCCAGAAAGGCGCGCTGCCCGGTGTAACCAGCGACTATCGCATCGCCAAGCCGGCTCCTCAGCCCGAACCCGACGACGCGCTCCCTGCCGGCGGCAGCGGTCAGTTCAAGATCGGCGACACCGATGTCAGGATTTCCGGCAGCATCACCGTCGATATCGGCGCCGGCGCGATCAAGCCATCCGGCCGGTAGCTTTCGGGTCATCTCCTCAAACGAACGGCCCCGCCGCTGCTTCCGCAAACGGACGGGGCCTTTTATGGATCTTAAATCCAATGTGTCGGTAGTGTTATACCGACTTTGATTTCGGATGCTTCGCGGCATTCAGCCGACGATCCGACCAGTGGTCTCTGATTGTCAGGGGAGGCAGGTCACGGTTTGTCGGGTCGGGCGCTCACGCCCACCCTGGCACTTATGCCTGCCGCGGCTCCAGCCATATCTGGAGCCTCAAGGGACTGTCCGGTGGCGTCATGCTCCACTCCTCTGTCCGTTGCGACAATGTCGTCCGAAGCGCAAATCGCAAAAGCCTGCGGCGTCTCGCAAGCCGCCTGAGGCGGCGAGGCCATCGAAAGACGGCCGGCTCCGTTGACCGCTGGACACTGCGCCCCTGAGTCGGCAGCGTCAACCTTTGAATAGCCGGTTACGGAAAATGTGATCGCCGGGAGGTTACGTCCAGGTAAGGCAGTATGCCGGAACCTGCTCAACGGAGTGCCCGCCTTTCCGGTTCTTCACAGCACTTTGTCAGGAGCGTGTTCGGCCTTTGTTCTTTCCGCTTGCCCCCTCGCGCGAAAGACGGTTAAACGCTTCTGTCGAGATTTGTGGCGTCTCTCGACGTGGCGGCAAAAATACCTACATAGGGGATGGCCGGGAAAACCCGCCGATCCCACGAATTCCAGACCTGAGGCGGCGACCGGCAATGGCCGACCATAAATACCTTTCAATTCGCGGGGCGCGCGAACACAACCTGAAGAATGTCGATCTCGACCTGCCGCGTGACAGCCTGATCGTCATGACCGGCCTGTCTGGGTCCGGCAAGTCGTCGCTTGCCTTCGACACCATCTATGCCGAGGGCCAGCGCCGTTATGTCGAGAGCCTGTCGGCCTACGCGCGGCAATTCCTCGAAATGATGCAGAAGCCCGACGTCGACCAGATCGACGGTCTGTCGCCTGCCATCTCCATCGAGCAGAAGACCACCTCAAAGAACCCGCGCTCGACGGTCGGCACCGTCACCGAGATCTACGACTACATGCGGCTTCTGTTCGCGCGTGTCGGCATTCCCTATTCGCCGGCCACCGGCCTGCCGATCGAGAGCCAGACGGTGTCGCAGATGGTCGACCGCGTGCTGGCCGTCGAGGAAGGCACGCGGCTGTTTATCCTGGCGCCGATCGTGCGCGGCAGGAAAGGCGAGTACCGCAAGGAACTGCTGGAACTGCAGAAGAAGGGTTTTCAGCGCGTCAAGGTCGACGGAGTCTTCTACGAGATCGCCGACGTGCCGGCTCTGGACAAGAAGTACAAGCATGACCTCGACGTCGTCGTCGACCGCATCGTGGTGCGCGGCGACCTCGCCACCCGGCTTGCCGATTCCATCGAAACGGCGCTGAAACTTGCCGAAGGCCTGGCCGTGGCCGAATTCGCCGACAGGCCGCTCGACGCCAGCCAGACCGGCGAGGATTCGGTCAACAAGTCGAAGAACGAGACGCATGAGCGCATCCTGTTCTCGGAAAAATTCGCCTGCCCGGTGTCCGGCTTCACCATTCCGGAGATCGAGCCCAGGCTGTTCTCGTTCAACAATCCGTTCGGCGCCTGTCCGACCTGCGACGGTCTCGGCAGCCAGCGCGCCATCGACGGCAATCTGGTCGTGCCGGACGAGAACGTCTCGCTGCGCGACGGCGCGGTCAGCCCGTGGGCGAAATCGACCTCGCCCTATTACGCGCAGACGCTGGAAGCGCTGGGCAAGGCCTATGGCTTCAAGCTCGGCGACAAGTTCAAGGACCTGGCCGCGGAAGCCCAGGAAGCCATCCTGCACGGCACGGGCGAGCGCGAGATCACCTTCCAGTATGATGACGGCCTGCGCTCCTACAAGACGACCAAGACTTTCGAAGGCGTCATCCCCAATCTCGAGCGGCGCTGGAAGGAAACCGAATCCGCCTGGATGCGCGAGGAGATCGAGCGCTTCATGTCGGCGACGCCCTGCCCCGTCTGCAAAGGCTACCGGCTGAAGCCGGAGGCGCTGGCGGTGAAGATCGCGGGAAAACACATCGGCGAGGTGACCGAGCAGTCGATCCGCAAGGCAGACCAGTGGTTCACCGACCTGCCGGCGCAGCTCAACGACAAGCAGAACGAGATCGCCGTGCGGGTGCTGAAGGAGATCCGCGAGCGGCTGCGCTTCCTCAACGATGTCGGGCTCGACTATCTGACGCTGTCGCGCAATTCCGGCACGCTGTCGGGCGGCGAGAGCCAGCGCATCCGCCTGGCGTCGCAGATCGGCTCCGGCCTCACCGGCGTGCTCTATGTGCTGGACGAACCGTCGATCGGCCTGCACCAGCGCGACAATGCCCGCCTGCTCGATACGCTGAAGCATCTGCGCGACATCGGCAACACGGTCATCGTCGTCGAGCATGACGAGGATGCAATCCTGCATGCCGACTATGTCGTCGACATCGGTCCGGCCGCGGGCATCCATGGCGGCGAGATCATCGCTCAAGGAACACCGCAGCAGATCATGGCGACGCCGGCCTCGATCACCGGCAAATATCTGTCGGGCGAGCTCGAAGTGGCGACTCCGGCGGTGCGGCGTGAAGCCAAGAAGAACCGGCGGTTGAAGATCGTCGGCGCGCGCGGCAACAATCTGAAGAACGTGACGGCGGAAATCCCGCTCGGCACCTTCACCGCGGTCACCGGCGTGTCGGGCGGCGGCAAGTCGACCTTCCTGATCGAGACGCTGTTCAAGGCGGCGTCGCGCCGCATCATGGGCTCGCGCGAGCATCCGGCCGATCACGATCGCATCGAGGGTCTCGAATTCCTCGACAAGGTGATCGACATCGACCAGTCGCCGATCGGCCGCACGCCGCGTTCGAATCCGGCCACCTATACCGGCGCCTTCACGCCGATCCGCGACTGGTTCGCGGGCCTACCGGAGGCCAAGGCGCGCGGCTATCAGCCGGGCCGCTTCTCGTTCAACGTCAAGGGCGGCCGCTGCGAGGCCTGTCAGGGCGACGGCGTCATCAAGATCGAGATGCACTTCCTGCCCGATGTCTACGTCACCTGCGACGTCTGTCACGGCAAACGCTACAACCGCGAGACGCTCGATGTCCTGTTCAAGGGCAAGTCGATCGCCGACGTCTTGGACATGACGGTCGAGGAAGGCGTCGACTTCTTCGCCGCCGTGCCCGGCGTGCGCGACAAGTTGGAGACGCTGAAGCAGGTCGGCCTCGGCTATATCCATATCGGCCAACAGGCGACGACGCTGTCGGGCGGCGAGGCGCAGCGCATCAAGCTCGCCAAGGAATTGTCGCGCAAGGCGACCGGCAAGACGCTCTACATCCTCGACGAGCCGACCACCGGCCTGCATTTCCACGACGTCGCCAAGCTGTTGGAAGTGCTGCACGAACTGGTCGACCAGGGCAACACGGTGGTGGTGATCGAGCACAATCTCGAGGTGATAAAAACCGCCGACTGGGTGCTCGACCTCGGCCCCGAGGGCGGCGACGGCGGCGGCGAGCTGGTCGCCTCAGGAACGCCGGAAGCGGTCGTGCGCGAGAAGCGCAGCTACACCGGCCAGTTCCTCAAGGAGCTGCTCGAGCGGCGTCCGGGGAAGAGGGCTCAGGCGGCGGAGTAGGCGGACAGCGCGCGGTGTCTGGAGAGTTTTTGAATGACTATCAGACAAGCGCTTGCCGGTGACCAGCAAACTGTCGTCTCGCTGACTGAAGCCGCCTATGCACCCTACACCGCCTTGTTGGGCGCGCCGCCGATCCCGGTCACCGAGGACTATGCACCGCGGATCGAACGCGGCGAGGTCTGGCTGCTGGAGAGCGGCTCCGACCTGGCCGGGCTGATCGTTATCGAGCGGCATCCCGACCATGCGATGATCTTCAGCGTCGCGGTCGCGCCGGCCTTCCAGGGCAAGAAACTCGGCATCAGGCTGCTCGATTTCGCCGACGAGCAGACGCGGCTGTGGGGCTTGCCGGAGGTGCGGCTCTACACCAATTCGCGCATGGAGCGGAACATTGCGCTCTACGCGGCCTATGGTTTCCGGGAAACGGGTCGACGGCCCAATCCCTACCGGCCAGGATGGACAGTTGTCGACATGGCTAAGCCCGTCGACAGCGCCGTGGTGGTCTGATTTTCGAACATTGGGAGGACGACGATGAGCAGCCAGGGAAAAATCCGCGCCGGCATGGGCGGCTGGACCTTCGAGCCGTGGGACACGTCCTTCTATCCGGACAAGCTTTCCAAGGCGAAGCAACTGCAATACGCCAGCCGTCAGGTGCCGAGCATCGAGGTCAACGGCACCTATTATTCCAGCTTCAAGGAACCGACCTTCGTCAAATGGGCCAGCGAGGCGCCTGATGACTTCGTTTATTCGCTGAAGGGCAACCGCTTCGTCACCAACCGGCGCGTGCTCGGCGAGGCCGGTGAATCGATGACGCGTTTCCTCGGTTCCGGGGTGGCGGCGCTCGGTGACAAGCTCGGGCCGATCCTGTGGCAGTTCGCGCCGACCAAGAAATTCGATCCGGTCGATTTCGAAGCCTTTCTCAAGCTGCTGCCGGAAAAGCAGGATGGCGTCGCGTTGCGCCATGCGGTGGAAGTGCGGCACGACAGTTTCATCGTGCCGGAATTCCCAGCACTTGCGCGCAAATACAAGGTGGCGATCGTCTATGCCGACCATGCCAAATATCCAGCGATTGCCGACATCACCGGCGATTTCATCTATGCGCGGCTGCAGACCGGCAGCGACGACAATCCCGACTGCTACGCGCCGAAGGGTCTCGACGAATGGGCCGCTCGCGCCAAGACCTGGGCGGAAGGCAAGGCGCCTGCCGATCTGCCGCGCGCCGACCCTTCGACCGAGGCGCCGGTCAAGCCGCGCGACGTGTTCGCCTACTTCATCACCGAAGGCAAGGTGCGCGCGCCCTTCGGCGCCATGGCGCTGATGAAGCGAGTGACGGAATAAAGCAGCGAGCCTTCACCGCATTCAGCAGCCCCAGTCGGAACCTGCAAGGCATCTTGATCGTTTGCATTGCGGGCAACCGGGCGGTCGCCCGCGGACGCGATCAGAGGCGAGGAAGATGGCTGTCATCCTCATTGGAGCGTTGTTGACTGTCGCTGGCGTTGTGTACATGGCGGGTGCAGTCCTCAGGCGGGGGCGGCTTAGCGGTCCGGCGCCTGCAGCCTCTGATCGGTCGATGCCACATCTCGCAACCCGGGGCCCAACGCTCGAGCCAGGCCGGCGCGGGCTCGGTTTCCTCGGCCTTTCACAGAATTGGCCGGGACTGCTGATGATGGGGGTTGGCCTCATTCTGCTTTTGTCGGTGGCCATCCTCTAACCAGGCGGAATCTCGACATCTTCGCCGATATCGTAACCTTATCGATACCTCCTTGCTGCATGAATCCAACCGGGCGCTGAGCTGCACCAGCGCGGGCAAGGACGAGGCATGGCGCTCGACTACAACTCACTGCTGCTCGCCGTCGGCTTTTCCGCCGCCTGCCTGAGCCTGACGTTGTTCGGCATCTGGCTGACCGCGCGCTCGGAAAAATTCCTGCTGACCTGGGCGGTCAGCGTGCTGCTGGTCGTCGGCGACGTCTTTGCCTACAAGGCCTATATCGACAAGCCCGGACCAATGCTCGGCCTCGCCACGCTCACTCTGCTGTTGCTCGGCTTCTCGACCATGCTGGGTGCGGCCTACCAGTTCACGACAGGCCGCTCACCGCTGCCGCGCATCGCGCTCGGCGCCGGCATCTCGCTGGCCGTGGCCCTGCCGCCGATGGCGCTCGGTTATGACGGGCTGGGCTTCATCCTGGAAAATTCCTTTGCCGCGCTGCTACTGTTTGCCACAGCTCTCGAATACTGGAAGGGGCGCAGCGAATCCCCCGTCCCGATCATCGGCGTCGCCTCGCTCTATTCGATCACCGCCGTATCCTTCCTGTTGTGCGCAACGGTTCTGGCGCGGGACGGCAAGCTCGTGCTCGGCCATGCGCCGAGCAACTGGGCCGAGGATCTCAGCCTCGTCATCGTCATCGCCTGCATGACCGGCATCGGCGCGCTGTCGCTGGCGCTCAACCAGGGGCGTCTGGCGCAGCATCATCGCCGCAATGCGCTGACCGATCCGCTGACCGGCCTGCTCAACCGCCGCGCCTTGTTCGACCTGCATGGCGATGCGCCGGTCGGTGCCTTCACGGCCGTGGTGGTCTTCGACCTCGACGGCTTCAAGGCCATCAACGACGAGTTCGGCCATGCCACCGGCGATCAAGTGCTGAAAGTGTTCGCCGAGGAGCTCACCGACAATCTGCTGCCGAACGATGCCGCCGCGCGCATGGGTGGCGAGGAATTCGCGCTGGTTATGAAGCGCACCTTGCCCGAGAAGGTGGAATTCGCCGCCGAACGCATCCGTGCGTCCTTCGCCGCACGGCGGATCGAGACCGAGACGCGCCCGCTGTCATGCACGGTCAGCGCCGGCTATGCTTTCGGGAACAAGGACGGCATGAGTTTCGACAAGGTGCTCAGCGCCGCCGACAAGGCGCTCTATGCCGCCAAGCACGGCGGCCGAAACCGTGTCTTTGCTTCAACATTCCGGCGCGCGAGCTAGCTGTTCGCCAGCCGTCACGCCGCCATGACGATCTCGTTGTAGGCGTCGAGGTCGACGTAGAAGACCTTGGTGATCTCGCCGATCAGTTCGTCGAGATCGTAGCCCTGCGACCTCAGGATGTTGATGGCGGTGATGATGTCGACGCGCTCGGTGAGCCGCCGTTTCTGGTAGTCCTCGACAAAACGCTCCATTGGCCGTTCCCCTAGCCAGATTGCCCAAACGCGTTGAACAACTCAGATCGCAGGAGGAGGATAGGAGGCCATGCTTGCGTGGAACTTGCCGCCGAGCCCGCGCCGTCCCTTTGATCTGACCCGAAACAGACTGGTACGGAAAAGTGGCCGACTCACCAAGGCCAAGCAAAGAGTAGCATGTAGTTCTTGGCGCGCCAGAGTTGCAGACAGCATGATCGGAGAAAGACTGAAGCCGCCGGAGAAGAAAGGCCGACGAGCGGTCTACACCGTCAGGAACTTCCTGACATCCGCCCTGTCGAGATCTTCCGCCGGGCCAGTATGGACGATCTGGCCGCGGTCCATGATGTTGACCTCGTCGGCGAGTTCGCGGCAGAAGTCGAGATATTGTTCGACGAGGAGCACGGCGATGCCGGCCTGGTCGCGCAGATAGCGGATGGCGCGGCCGATATCCTTGATGATCGAGGGCTGGATGCCTTCGGTCGGCTCGTCGAGCACCAAGAGCTTCGGCCGCATGACCAGCGCCCTGCCGATGGCGAGCTGCTGCTGCTGGCCGCCCGACAGATCGCCGCCGCGGCGCGACAGCATCTGCTTCAGCACCGGAAACAGCTCGAAGACGTGGCCTGGAATGTTGCGCTCGGCACGCTTCAGCGGTGCAAAGCCCGATTCGAGGTTTTCCTTGACCGTCAGCAGCGGAAAAATCTCCCTGCCCTGCGGCACGAATGCGATGCCCGACCGGGCGCGGTCATACGCCGCGCTCCGGTCGAGCGCCTTCCCCTCGAAGGCAACACTTCCGCTCGTCAGCCGGTGGTGGCCGACGATCGATCTCATCAAACTGGTCTTGCCGACGCCGTTGCGGCCGAGCACGCAAGTGATCTTGCCGGCGCCGGCGCTGAGCGAGACGCCGCGCAGCGCCTGGGCGGCGCCGTAATGCAATGTGGCGTTGGAGACTTCGAGCATGGTCAGTGCCTTCTCCAACGCTTGAAGAAGGACAGGTCGAAACGATGGAACGAAACCCGCCAGACCATGATCATCTCCCGAGATAGACTTCGACGACCCGCTCGTCGGCAGAGACGAAATCGAGCGAGCCTTCGGACAGCACCGAACCCTCGTGCAGGCAGGTGACCTTGACACCAAGCTCGCGGACGAAATGCATGTCATGCTCGACGACGACGACCGAATGGTCGCGGGCGATGTCCTTCAGCAGGCGCGCGGTCTCTTCGGTCTCGGCGTCGGTCATGCCGGCGACCGGCTCATCGACCAGCAGCAGTTTTGGATCCTGCGCCAGCAGCATGCCGATCTCCAGCCACTGCTTCTGCCCATGGCTGAGATTGGCGGCCAGTTCGTTGCGCTTGTCGCCGAGCCGGATGATGCCGAGGATGTCGTCGATCCGCCTTGCCTCGGCCGACGAGCGGCGGTGGAACAACGCCGGGAAGATCGAGCGCGGGCCCTTCAGCGCCAGCATCAGATTCTCTTCGATGGTGTGACTTTCGAAGACGGTCGGCTTCTGGAATTTCCGGCCGATGCCCATCATGGCGATCTCGGCCTCGTCGTGCTTGGTGAGATCGATCTGGCCGTCGAAGAAGACCTCGCCCTCGTCGGGCCGCGTCCTGCCGGTGACGATGTCCATCATCGTGGTTTTGCCGGCGCCATTGGGACCGATGATCGCCCGCATCTCGCCCTTGTCGAGCACCAACGAAAGATTGTTGATGGCGCGAAAACCGTCGAAGGAGACCGAGACGCCGTCGAGATAGAGGATGGTGTTCGACTTCGACATCGTTCACTCCGCCGGCTGTGGTTCGGGGCCGGACGCGGACCAGTCGCCTGGTCTTGTCGCTGCGCTGCGAACGACCTTTGGCGGCGGCGCGTCGTCGGGATCGCTGCCGGCTTCCTCGGCAATCGAGGCCGCCCGCATTGCCCTGGCGTTGCCGCGCCAGCTGTCCCACATGCCGATGATGCCCTTGGGCAGGAACAGCGTGACGGCGACGAACAATCCGCCGAGCGCGAACAGCCAGAACTCCGGCAGCGCGCCAGTGAACCAGGATTTTCCGGCATTGACGAGCAGCGCGCCGATGATCGGCCCGACGATGGTGCCGCGTCCGCCGACCGCGGCCCAGACCACGACTTCGATCGAATTGGACGGCTCGAACTCACCGGGATTGATGATGCCGACCTGCGGCACATAGAGCGCGCCGGCAATGCCGGCCATCACCGCCGACACGGTGAAGGCGAACAGTTTGACGTTCTCGGCCCGCCAGCCAAGGAAGCGCGTGCGGCTTTCGGCATCGCGCACCGCCATCAGCAGCTTGCCGTATTTGGAGCCGACGATCGCCCAGGTGACGAAGACGCCAAGCGCAAGGGTTACGGCACTGGCCGCAAACAGCGCCGAGCGGGTCGCGTCGGTCTGCACGTTGAAGCCCAGAATGTCCTTGAAATCGGTCAGGCCGTTATTGCCGCCAAAGCCCATGTCGTTGCGGAAGAAGGCAAGCAGCAGTGCGTAGGTCATGGCCTGGGTGATGATCGACAGATAGACGCCGGTGACGCGACTGCGGAAGGCGAACCAGCCGAAGACGAAGGCGAGCAGGCCCGGCACCGCCAACACCATGATCGCCGCGAACCAGAAATGGTCGAAGCCGTACCAGAACCACGGCAGTTCCTTGTAGTTGAGGAACACCATGAAATCGGGCAACAGAGGATTGCCGTAGACGCCGCGCGAACCGATCTGGCGCATCAGATACATGCCCATCGCATAGCCGCCGAGCGCGAAGAAGGCGCCGTGGCCGAGCGAAAGGATGCCGCAATAGCCCCAGACAAGGTCGAGCGCCAAAGCGAGCAGCGCGTAGCAGAGATACTTGCCGGTGAGCGCAACGATGTAGGACGGGACATAGAAGGCGCTCGCCGGCGACGCCGTGAGATTGAGCAGCGGCACGACAAAGGCGGCCGCTAGCAGGATCAGAATCGTGATGGCGATGCGGCGGTCTGCACCCGCGGCGAAGAAGCGTCCGGTGATCATGCTTCCACCGCCCTGCCCTTCAGCGCGAACAGGCCGCGCGGGCGTTTCTGGATGAACAGGATGATGAGGACGAGAACGACGATCTTGCCGAGCACCGCGCCGGCATAGGGTTCGAGGAACTTGTTCACGATGCCGAGCGAAAAGGCGCCGACCAGCGTGCCCCAGAGGTTGCCGACGCCACCGAAGACGACGACCATGAAACTGTCGATGATGTAGCCGCGGCCGAGATTGGGCGAGACATTGTCGATCTGGCTGAGCGCCACACCTGCGATGCCGGCAATGCCGGAACCGAGCGCAAAGGTCAGTGCGTCGACCCAGGGTGTCCTGATGCCCATGGAGGCGGCCATGCGGCGGTTGGCGGTGACGGCCCGCATCTGCAGGCCCCACGGCGTGCGCTTCATGACATAGAGCAGCACGGCGAAGACGCCGAGCGCGAAGACCAGGATCCAGAGCCGGTTCCAGGTCACGGCCAGTTGGCCTATGTCGACGGAGCCGGACATCCAGGACGGGTTGCCGACCTCCTGGTTGGTCGGTCCGAAGATACTGCGCACCGCCTGCTGCAGGATCAGCGAGACGCCCCAGGTTGCCAGGAGGGTTTCGAGCGGCCGGCCGTAGAGAAAACGGATGACCCCGCGCTCGATGATGAGCCCGACCAAGGCGGCGACGAGGAAAGCCAGTGGCAGGGCGATGACCAGCGACCAGTCGAACAGGCCGGGAAAGGAGGTGCGGATCACCTGCTGGACGACAAAGGTGGTGTAGGCGCCGAGCATGACCATCTCGCCATGCGCCATGTTGATGACGCCCATGACGCCGAAGGTGATGGCGAGGCCGATCGCCGCGAGCAGCAGCACCGAGCCCAGCGAGATGCCGTACCAGATGTTCTGGCCGGCATCCCAGAGCGCCAGCGACGCATTGATGGCGCCGATCGCGGCCGTCGCCGCGTCCTTGACCGCGCCCTGCGAATTGGCTTCCACCGAGGTGAGCAGCGAGAGCGCGTCGCGATCGCCGCGCGCGCCGATCAGGGCGACAGCGGCGAGCTTGTCGGCCTCGGGCTTGTCGGAAACGAGAACCGACGCCGCGCGGGCCTGCTCGAACAGCGCTTTGACGTTCGCGTCGGTTTCGGCGGCGATGGCCGCGTCGAGCGGCCCGATGTTGGCGGCATCGGGGGTCTTGAACATGGTGTCGGCGGCGGCGATGCGGACGGTCGGATCCTTGGCGCGCAGCGTCAGCGTGCCCAGCGCATCGCGGATGACGCGGCGCAGCGTGTTATTGACCTTGATCTTGGTGAGGTCGGCCTTGGCGGCCTCGGCCGATTTCTCGCCGCTCAGCGGGTCGAGAAGAGCGACGCCGTCGCCGCTTTCATTGCCGACGAAGACCGCGGCATCGGACTTGCGGATGTAGAGATTGCCCTCGGCCAGTGCCGCGAGCGGACGTTCGACCAGAGGGTCGCCAGTGGCGGCAAGTTCACGCACCACTGCCTCGGTGGCCGAAAAGCCGGTACCCGCCGCGAATTTGGCGATGATGGCGCGCAGATCGGCTTCGGCTGCGTTCGACGGCAACAGGCTTGCCATCAGGAACAACAGCGTGAGGCCGAGAGCGCGCAACAGGATCATCCGTTCAGATACTCTTCTGTGATCTGGAATTGCGCGTCCGGGCGGACTGGAGGAGAAGCTCGCCCGGACGCTTCGCGGCCTGGGTCGCGGAAGAATCCGCGACCGGTCAGACCCGGGAGGATCAGTTGGTCCCCTTGCCGCCGCACTTGCCGGTGGCAACATTGAAGTTGCCGCAGGACAAAGGCGCGCGCCAATCGGAGATCAGGTCCTTGGAGTCAGGCAGGTAGTCGGACCATTCGTCGCCCATCACGAGACCGGGGGTCTGCGACACCGTCTCGAACTGGCCGTCGGCCTGGATTTCGCCGATCAGCACCGGCTTGGTGATGTGATGGTTCGGCATCATCGTCGAATAGCCGCCGGTCAGGTTCGGAACGGAGACGCCGATCATGGCGTCGATGACCTTGTCCGGATCGGTTGTGCCAGCCTTCTCGACCGCCTTCACCCACATGTTGAAGCCGATATAGTGAGCTTCCATCGGGTCGTTGGTGGTGCGCTTGTCGTTCTTGATGAACTTGTGCCAGTCGGCGATGAACTTCTCGTTCTCCGGCGTGTCGATGCTTTCGAAGTAGTTCCAGGCGGCGAGATGGCCGACCAGCGGCGCGGTGTCGAGACCGGCAAGCTCTTCCTCGCCGACCGAGAAGGCCATGACCGGGATGTCCTCGGCCTTGATGCCCTGGTTGCCGAGTTCCTTGTAGAACGGCACATTGGCGTCGCCATTGACGGTCGAGACGACGGCGGTCTTCTTGCCGGCCGAACCGAACTTCTTGATTGCCGAGACCTCGGTCTGCCAGTCGGAGAAGCCGAACGGCGTGTAGTTGACCATGATGTCTTCCGCCGCGACGCCCTTCGCCTTCAGATAGGCTTCGAGGATCTTGTTGGTGGTGCGCGGATAGACATAGTCGGTGCCTTCGAGCACCCAGCGCTTCACCGAACCGCCGTCCTCGCTCATCAGGTAGTCGACGGCGGGAATCGCCTGCTGGTTGGGTGCGGCACCCGTGTAGAACACGTTGCGCTCGCTTTCCTCGCCCTCATACTGGACGGGGTAGAACAGGATGTTGTCGAGCTCTGAGAAGACCGGCAGCACCGATTTGCGCGACACAGAGGTCCAGCAGCCGAACACGGCGGCGACCTTGTCCTTGGAGATCAGCTCGCGCGCCTTTTCAGCGAACAGCGGCCAGTTGGACGCCGGATCGACGACGACCGCCTCGAGTTTCTTGCCGAGCAGACCGCCCTTGGCATTCTGCTCCTCGATGAGCATCAGCATGGCATCCTTCAGCGTCGTCTCCGAAATCGCCATGGTCCCCGACAGCGAATGCAGGATACCGACCTTGATCGTGTCGTCCGCCGCCCTCGCGGGAGCCGACGCCAACAGGCCGGCAGCAACCACGCTTGCCGAAAACATTTTTGTTATTTTTGAGAAATTTCCCCTCATATTCCACACTCCCGAGCTGGTTGATTGCACCGCAACAAAGCTATGCAACCACCGTGCCAAACTGTGAAACGAGGTCGGTCACGCCGGGATATCCCAGCCTTATCAGCCGGTTACTATATTAGACGCCAAGCATGAATGGTGCCGACCAAAAGCCCGAATGAGGAGAAATTGCGCACACTTGCCTAGATTTTGCCCAAATTTGGCCAATGCCTAAATTTTGAGCCTGCGACATCACGACGATTTGCGTCAACGGTTGCGGCGCGGCATGGAAATGGGGCAAGGTCGGCCTTCAACGAGCGACGTCATGGCATCCAGGCTTTCCTGCATTTTCAGCATCTTGCTTCTGTCTGCCGGCACGGGCAGCGCACGTGCCGACTTCACCGACGGCAAGCTGCCCGACGGAACCTACCATTGCGAGGTCTACCTGCTCGGCCTGTTCCTCAACCTCGGCGACATCACCATCAAGGGCAATGTCTATACCGGCCCGGTGACGTTCGGGACCGCGCCGCAAGCCTACAATTACCAGATGGACGCCAACGGCGTGATCAGCTGGCTGGGGCCGCTTGGCGGCTACACCACCGGTGGCAACTCGATCTCGCTGACGCAAGCTACGCTCGACGGCCAGACCAGCCCCTCCTTCGACATCATCATGAAGCAGCCCGACGGCGCCTTTACTGCTTCGACCTGTACGAAGAGCTGAGCGGCGACGCCTGGCGCTGGCCTGCCGCACCGTCGCGGCGAAACGTTTTCCTCTCATGTCATCGGGATGTTGCCGAAGCACTAGGCAGCGGTGCGCCGTCACCATCCACGCCCCTCGGTTGTCGCCATCCGCCGCAAGGATACGCAGCCGGTCGGCGCATAACGCAGCATGGCAAAAAAGGGGCGCGGAACATGCCAGATATGTTCCGCGCCAACAGGCAGTCAGGAGGGTATGCCTAGAGCGGTTGGCTTTTGATAGAAAAGCTGAACCGCGCTAAGTATTTGTTTTTACGCGATTCCAGACGGAAAACCGCAACGCACTTTTCCTGGAATTGCTCTAAATGCTCTTTTCCGACATCTGGTTGGCGATGTAGTCGGCCTGGCGGATCGCCAGCGAGACGATTGTCAGCGTCGGGTTTTCTGCCCCGCCGGTGGTGAATTGGCTGCCGTCGGACACGAACAGGTTCTTGATGTCGTGCGTCTGGCCATGCTTGTTGACGACGCCTTCGGCCGCCTTCTCGCTCATCCGGTTGGTGCCGAGATTGTGGGTCGAGGGATAGGGCGGCGTCGGGAAAGTCCGGGTGGCGCCGACCGCCGCATAGAGCGCCTGGCCTTGTTTGTAGGCGTGATCGCGCATTGCGGTGTCGTTGGCATGGTCGTCGAAATGGACGTCGGCGATCGGCATGCCATGCTCGTCCTTCTCGTCGGCATGCAACGTGATGCGGTTTTCCGCACGCGGCATGTCCTCGCCGACGATCCATAGACCCGCCATGTGGTCGTAGTGGTCGAGCGCGGTGGTGAAGGAGCGGCCCCAGCCACCAGGGTTGAGGAAGGCAGCCATGAACGGCAGGCCGAGCGCGAGCGTCTCCATTTCATAGCCACCGACGAAGCCGCGTGACGGATCATGGCGCGCCTCGTCGCGGATGATGCCGGCCATGGTTGTGCCGCGATACATGTGCACCGGCTTGTCGAAGATGGCGTAGACCGAACCGGTGGTGTGGCGCATGTAGTTCTTGCCCACCTGCCCCGACGAATTGGCGAGCCCATGCGGGAATTTGCTCGATTCCGAATTGAGCAGCAGGCGCGGGCTTTCGATCGAATTTCCGGCGACGGCGACGATGCGGGCCTTCTGCTCCTGCAGCTTGCCGTCCTTGTCGGCATAGACGACGCCCGTCACCTTGCCTGAGGCGTCATTGTTGATCTTGACCGCCATGGCATTCGGCCGGACCTCGAGATGGCCGGTCGCCTCGCCCTTGGGGATCTCCGTGTAGAGCGTCGACCATTTGGCGCCCCATTTGCAACCCTGGAAACAGAAGCCGGTCTGCTGGCAGGACATGCGGTCATCGCGCTCAACCGAATTGATGGCCATGTTGCCGGTGTGGCATTCCTTGTAGCCGAGCTTGTCGGCGCCGGCCTTCAGAACCTTGAAGTTGTTATTGCCCGGCAGCCTTGGCCAGTCATTGGTGCCGGTGACGCCCATCTTGGCTTCGGCCTTGGCGTAGTAGGGTTCCATCTCGGCGAGCGTGATCGGCCAATCGAGCAGGCTGGCGCCTTCCACCTTGCCGTAGGTCGAGAGCGCCTTGAACTCGTGCTCCTGGAAGCGCAGCGAGGCGCCCGCCCAGTGCGTGGTCGAACCGCCGACGGATTTGACGATCCAGGCCGGCAGGTTGGGGAAATCCTTCGCCACCCGCCAGTCGCCCGAGGTCGTGCGCTTGTCCGTCCAGGCAAGCTGGGCGAAGGAGTCCCACTCGTCGTTGACGAAATCATCATATTCGTGACGGGCGCCCGCCTCCAGGATGACGACATCGACGCCCTTCTGGGCTAGTTCGTTGCCGAGCGTGCCGCCGCCGGCGCCCGAACCGATGATGACGACGACGCCGTCGTTGTTGAGATCAAATGGTGCTGCCATGGTTTCCTCCCATGATGTCTGACTGATGCGGTTGGAGACGAACGAGGCTCAGAGCCACTCGATGTCGTCGAAACCGCGCGCGATGTAGCCGCCCTTGGAATAGGATTCGCCCTCGTAGCCAAAGATCGGCCAGACCTCCTTCTGGTTGTAGAGGCTGACGACGAGGCCGCCGCGCACGGCCTGGAAGAACGGTGAGGCCTCGATGTCCTTCAGCAGCGCAACACGCTGCTCCTCCCAACCAAGCCCGCGGTAGCCGCCGCTGCCGGCCTTCTTGTCGAGATCGGCAATGCCGTTTTCGATGAGATCCTTATGGGCCGGGTCCTTGCCGGCCTGCTCGTCATGCGACTTGACGGCGATGGCGTAATATTTGTCGGGCACCTGGTCGTGCGGGTAGATGTCGCGCGCCATCTGGATCAGCGTCACCATCGTTTCGGGCTTCAGTGCCGATGTCTCGAGGCCCCAGGCATGTTGCGGACTGATGACGGCGCTGCCTGAAATGACGAGCAATGCGCTGGCGCCGCCGCGTTTCAGAAGCTCGCGCCGCGACAGTCCGGGCTTCCTTTCATAGATCGTGACCATAGTTTCCTCCCTGCTGGCTGTTCGCACCCCAAGAGGTGCCGTTGCTGGCGCCGCGCTGGTTGGCGCGGCCGATATCCCCTATTGGAAGCGCCCTCCACGCTGCAGGACCTCGATCTTGTAGCCGTCGGGATCCTCGATGAAGAAGAAGCGCGCCAGCAATGCGCCATCGCGGCTGAACTCGACGATCTTCTTCGGGTTCAAGCCAAGCGCGCCGAGCCGGTCATGCTCGCTGTCCAGGTCGGCGACTGAAACCGCCAAATGGCCGTAGCCGTCACCCAGCGCATAAGGCTCCTGCCGGCCCTTGTTGACGGTCAATTCGACTTCAAAGGGTATGTCGGCATTGCTGAGATAGATGAGCGTGAAGGTTTCGAAATCGAGCCGGTCGGCAACGTCCAGCCCAAAGGCGCTCCGGTAAAAATCGACGGACCGGGTCTCGTCGAGAACCCGGATCATGGTGTGGATCGCCTTCGCCAAATCAGTCTCCGTTGCTGCGTGCCTGGAGCGATTATGGGCGGCGATGGGAAAAGGTGGTGGCAGCCGGTTACCACGAAAAACTCCCGCAAGCCCGATGCCATTCCTGCCAAAGACGAAAGTCCGATTGCTGTTTTCTGTTTTCCGATTGAAGATAAGCGACTGCTCAAAGGTGCCGATCTCTGCCGGTCGCGCCCAAAACCAACAAAATGGGAGGTAAGCATGTGCAGGGTTTTTGCCGGGCAGGACCCGGAAGGCTACCGCCAGATCAACCGGTCGATTCGCATCGACGGGCACTCGACCAGTATCCAACTCGAGGCAACGTTCTGGGCATTGCTCGACGAGATCGCCGACAGCCAAGGTTTGACGACACCGAAATTCATCTCGAAGCTCTATGACGAGGCGATCGAGATCAATGGCCAGATCCCCAACTTCGCGTCGATGCTGCGCACCACCTGCGCGCTTTATCTGCGCGGCCATCGGCCGGGTGTGGAAGAACAGATGACGCCGAAGCGGGAAGCCGCCTGACGCGGAGTCCGGCAGTCTCATCCGACGATGTGGCGGCGGTGCGTAAGGAATTGGCGCCGTAAAGCCCGCCGGTTCTGTTTGTTTTGACGCAATTCCGGACGGAAAACCGTTTCACACTTTTCCTGGAATTGCTCTAGCTGTCTGCGGCGACTTCGAGCGCCAGCCGCGTCATGTCGGTGAAAAGCGCCTGGCGTTCGGAATAGTCGGTCTGCTCGCCGGTGGTGATATGGTCGACCACATTCAGCAGCGACAGGGCACGCGCACCGAAATGGGCTGAGATGCGGTAGAGGGCGATGGTTTCCATATCGACCGCCACTGCCCCAAGCGCCTGCGCGTCGGCAAAGCGGGCGCGCCCGTCGGGGTGATAGAATATGTCGCTGCAGACCGTCAGCCCCGCGCTCCACACGATGCCGAGGTCCGCAGCCCTTTGCAACGCCAGCGCATGGAGCGCCGGATCGGGACCCGCCGGTTCGTACAGCCCGAAGACCTGGCCGCTGCGTTCACTCTCGGCGCGGACGGCGCTGGAAATGACGACGCTGCGCAGCGCTACCTTCTCGCTCAGGCCACCGCAGGTCCCGGTGCGGATGAGCGTTTTGACACCATGGAAGTCCAACAGCTCGTGGGCGTAGATCAGGAAGGACGAGGCGCCGATGCCGGTCGACTGGATGCTGACGGGCTTGCCCCGAAACAACCCGGTGAAGCCAAGCGCGCCCCTGCGGCGGTTGACGCAGCGCGGCGCTTCCAGAAAGGTCTCAGCCATCCACTCGGCGCGCTGCGGGTCACCCGGCAACAGCACCGTTTCGGCATAATCGCCCTTGCCAGCCTCATTGTGCGGCGTCACGGCATCTACCCCAAATCCCCGCCGCGTTTTTCACCGCAATCATGGCAGGCTGGCGTCGATGCGCAAGCGGCGATTGCGAAGCTCCAGTGGCCGGACCTCACTGGTTATGAACGGACGGCTCGTTCTCCGGCGCCGCCACCTGTAAACGGCATGGCGCGGACGTCTGTGTGATCGTTCACATTCGGGCGGGCAGGCGACTATTTGTTTTTACGCAATTCCGGACGGAAAACCGCTACGCACTTTTCCTGGAATTGCCTTAGGATTCCAGCACGTCCTTGACGATCGTGGCCAACTGCTTGAGCGAGAACGGCTTCGGCAGGAAGCCGAAATGCGCGTCGGCCGGCAGGTTTTTGGCGAACGCGTCCTCGGCATAGCCCGAGACGAAGACGAATTTGATGTCCGGCTGGCGCTTGCGCAACTCGCCAAGCAGCGTCGGTCCGTCCATTTCCGGCATCACCACGTCGGAAACGACGATGTCGACCTTGCCGCCGAGCGCCTCGAACACCTCCAGCGCCTCGACGCCCGAAGAGGCCTCGTGGACGGTGTAGCCGCGCGACGTCAGCGCCCGCATGCCGCCCATGCGCACGGCATCCTCGTCCTCAACCAGCAGCACGGTGGCCGACCCCGACAGATCCTTGGCCGAGTCGGCCGCCTTGACAGGGGCCGCCGGCGCTTCGCCGGACTCGCTTGCCGCCCTGACCTCGGCGATGTGGCGCGGCAGGAAGATGCGGAACACCGAGCCCTTGCCGACTTCGGAATCGCAGAAGATGAAGCCGCCTGTCTGCTTGATGATGCCGTAGACCATCGACAGGCCGAGGCCGGTGCCCTTGCCGACCTCCTTGGTGGTGAAGAAGGGTTCGAATATCTTCTTCAGCACATCGGGCGCGATGCCGCTGCCGGTGTCCTCGACCTCGACCACCACATAGTCGGCCGGGGTGAGCTCGCGATAGGAGAAGGTCTTGCATTCCTCCGCCGTGACGTTGCGGGTGCGCACCGTGAGGTCGCCGCCGGCCGGCATCGCATCGCGTGCGTTGACGGCGAGGTTCACCACCACCTGCTCGAATTGGCCGATATCGACCTTGACCGGCCACAGGTCGCGACCATGGTCGACCTTCAGCTTGATGTCGTTGCCGACCAGGCGGGCGAGCAGCATCCTGAGGTCGGCAAGCACGTCGGTCAGGTTGAGCACTTCCGGCCGCAAGGTCTGCTTGCGCGAGAAGGCCAGAAGCTGGCGCACCAGCGACGCTGCCCGGTTGGCGTTCTGCTTGATGTTCATAATGTCGGGGAAGGACGGATCCGACGGCCGGTGGTTGGTCAACAAAAGGTCGGATGCCATGATGATGGCGGTCAGCACATTGTTGAAATCGTGAGCGATGCCGCCGGCAAGCTGGCCGACCGCCTGCATCTTCTGGCTCTGCGCCATCTGGCCCTCGAGCGCCTTCTGCTCGGTGGTCTCGACGGCGTAGACGATGGCCGATTCCTCGGCCCCCTCGCCGCCGGTGCCGTCGGCGACCGCATTGACGTAGAAACGGATGTGGCGATTGTCATTGCCGGGCAGCAGTGTGTCGATCGGCTCGATGTCGGCCTGCCGTTGCCGCGCCTTTTCGAAGGCCTCGGCAAAGGCCGGCCGGTCGCGCTCGTGGATGACCGTGTCGAGCCGCACGCGGCGGTCGACCGCGTCGCGGTCGACGACGGAGGAAAACAGCGACAGGAACGGCGCATTGGTGCGCAGGATGCGCCCGCTGGCATCGACGCCGGCGATCGCCATCGGCGTCGAATTGAAGAAGCGGGTGAAGCGGACCTCCGAGGCGCGAAGATCGGCGGAAGCATCCTCGCCCTGCGTGCGGTTCAGCACGATGGTGCGGGTCGGACTGCCAATGCCCTCGCGACTCGCCGAGACACGGTGCATGAAGCGCACGGGCAGCGCCTCGCCAGTCATCGTCGTCAGGTCGAGATCGATGACGGCGTTGCGGGTCGTGCCCGGATCGGCCTTGACCGAGCGGACCAGCGCCATGCCGTCGCCGGCGACGATCTCCGGCAAAGTGACGGCGCCGGGCGTGAAGCTGGCAAGGTCGATGCCCAGCCACTCCGCGAGCGTGGCGTTGATATAGGTGACGCGGCCTTCCTGGTCGGCCGAAAAGAAGCCGGCCGGCGCGTGGTCGAGGTGGTCGATGGCCTTTTGCAGGTCGAGGAAGAAGCGCTCCTGCTCGGCCCGCTCCTGCGAGATGTCGGCAAGCTGCCAGGCGAGCATGGGCAAACGCTGGCCGGGAACGGCGAAGGTGCGGGCGCGGGCGCGGTACCAGCGCGCGCCGGGCTCGGCGCCGGGCTTGATTGACTGCGCAAGCCTGAACTCACCGTCGCCCGGCTGGCCGTCGCGCAGGCCCGATGCCAGCCGGTAGATGGTCATCGAAGCCTCGGGAACGTCGGAAAGCAGCCCTTCGACCGTCTTGAGGTCGGTTGCCGAGCCGGCGCCCGTCATATCGGCATAGGCGCGGTTGGCGTAGACGACACGGCCTTTGGTGTCGGTGACCAGAAGGCCCTGCGACATCGAATCGACGAAGGCTTTCGACAGTTCGTCGCTGGTCGAGCGCGGCGCGACCTGAACGAAACCGATTGCCGTGGCGAACAGGAAGCCGACGCCGATCATCGCCAGCACGCCCAGCATTCCAAGCAGGAAGGGATCGCCAAGGCGCTCGCGGAAAAGCCCGAAGATGATCGCGGCGCCGGTCAGGACGGCAATGAAGATGATGAGCCGGGTGACAGCGCCCGGACGCGCGTTCTGATCGACGATAGGTACCGGATAGAAATCGCCGCGCGTTTCCTTGGCCATGTGCCCCCTGCTCGTGAATCCGGTCTACCGGCGCTGCCCGGTTGAATCACATTCTCCTATTCCGGAAAAGGCCCCGGCCGCAAATGTCAGATAAAAATGGCGCCGTTCGGCTGCTGCTGTTTCAAGCTGTCCACGAAGCGTGAAAGGTAACTTGCGGTGGCCTGCCGCTACAGTCTAGTGTCGCGTCACTTCAAAAGCCGATTTGGGGGCACCGATGCTGCAGTGGCTGGATGGCGTGGCGGGTCCTGGATATGTCGCAGCAATCCTGTGGACATTTGCCGCGCTGATTCTGCTGGTCGTCGTTCTGCTCATCATCAAGCTTGTCCGCAGCCTGACGTTCGGGACGTTCGTCGCCGGCGGCAGGAACCGCAAGACGCGGCTCGCCGTCATGGATGCCACCGCCGTCGACAGCCACCGCCGGCTGGTGCTGGTTCGCCGCGACGACATCGAGCACCTGCTGCTGATCGGCGGCCCAACCGACGTCGTCGTCGAACGCGACATCAGGCTGGCGGCACCGCGCCGCCCGGCGCTGACCGGAGATGGCGGCCAGCAGCAGGCCCAGGCGCCGCGGCCGCGCGCGGTCCAGCCCGCCCCGGCACCGGCAAAGCAGGCGCCGCCACCGCAGCCGGTTGCCGCCGCTCCGGCCCCTGCCCGACCCCGCCCTGTCACGCCGGCGCCGGCACCGAAACCGGCCGTGCCCAACTATCAGGCGAGCAATGTCACGCCGCTACCGGCCTATGGATCGACCATCAGCACCGCCAGGCATACGCCAGCGCCGGCAAAGCACGAATCCATCGACGACACGCTGATGCAGGAACTCGAGGTCTCGCTGGACAACTCGCACCCCAGGCCTGCGAGCAAAACGGCGGCCAATGCGCCACCGCAATCGCTCGACGACGAGATGACGAAGCTTCTCGGCGAACTGGCCAACCACAAGCGCTAGAGCTGAAGCGCTCAACCCTTTGTTTTTGAGCAATTCCGGACGGAAACCCGCTGCGCACTTTTCCCGGCATTGCTCCGGATCAGCCAGACACAAAAATGGCCGGGAAACCCGGCCATGAATGTGAAATTGCCTGGTTTTGCACGCGTCAGTCGTCGCGATAAACCTTCTCGCGGCGCTCGTGACGCTCCTGCGCTTCGATCGACAAGGTCGCGATCGGGCGCGCATCGAGCCGCTTCAGCGCGATGGGCTCGCCGGTTTCCTCGCAATAGCCGTAGGTGCCTTCGTCGATGCGCTGCAGCGCCGAATCGATCTTCGAAATGAGCTTACGCTGGCGATCGCGGGCACGAAGCTCGATAGCGCGGTCGGTTTCCGACGAGGCGCGGTCGGCGAGATCGGGATGGTTGGCGTTTTCCTGCTGCAGAATTTCGAGAGTTTCGCGCGCTTCGCGCAGAATGTCGTTCTTCCAGGTGACGAGCTTTAGGCGGAAGTACGATTTCTGCCGTTCGTTCATGAACGGCTCGTCTTCGGAGGGTACGTAATCGGCGGTAACGATGTCGTTCATTCGACTCACCCAACAACCCCAATTTTGGCGCCTATATATTCGCGGACCGAAGCCTGCACAAGCGCAATCGGCGATAGAGTCACGCAAATGTTAGCAGTTGATCGTGGAACCCTTCTGCTTCAAGGGCGCGAGCGAATTCTGACATGATTTGTTGTGCTTGAGTGGTGCCGGCCATTGTGCAGCGGGCCGTTCTGATGGCTAATCGGGCCGGTGTCTTGTGGCGTGAGGGAGCCGTGGGCAGACTTTACCTGTTGAGGCATGCCAAGGCCGGATGGGCGTTGCCGGGCGTCCGTGACTTCGATCGACCGCTCGATGCATCGGGCATGGCCGACGCCGAGTTGATGGGCGAGGCCATGCGGGTGCGCAACTATGTTCCCGACATCACCCTCTGCTCCAACGCCAAGCGGGCGCGCCAGACACTGGAAGGCCTGGCCGGGCAGACCGACACCGGCCGGGTGCTGTTCTTCGACACTTTATACAGCGAGGACGCCGCCGGTTACCTCACCCTCATCCGTGACAATGGCGGGCCCGGCTCGCTGCTGGTCATCGGCCACAATCCGATGACGGAGGACCTGGCCATGGCGGTCTCTGGTGACGGCGAGGAAGCTGCCCGTGGCATGATGAACCACGGTTTTCCTACATCCGGTCTCGCGGTCGTGCGCTTCGCCGGCGCCCTTGCCAGTGCTGCGCAAGGCAATGGCTATCTTGAAGCCTTTCTCACGCCTGCCGACCTCTGAACCATTTCAAACCACAATTCCAAAGCCTATATCGGAGCCTGACAAGCGCCCGAGAGACCCCATTTTGGCATCATCGCTGACCACATTCTCCGACGAAGCCAAGATTGCGCTCGACACACTTTCAGGCCGGGCCGCCGGACTCTTTTCCCCTTCGCTGCGGCTGGGCGTGACCGGTCTTTCCCGCGCCGGCAAGACGGTGTTCATCTCGGCCCTTGTCCACAATCTGATCCATGGCGGGCGCCTGCCGTTGTTCGAGGCGCAGAAATCGGGGCGCATTGCCCGGGCTTTCCTCGAAGAACAGCCCGATGATGCGGTCCCCCGCTTCCAGTACGAGGATCATATCGCCGCCCTGGTCAACGATCGCATCTGGCCCGAATCGACGCGCGCCATCTCGGAACTCAGGCTGACCATCGAATACGAATCGGCTTCCAGCTGGAATCGCATGTTTTCGGCCGGCAAACTGTCGATCGATATCGTCGACTACCCCGGTGAATGGCTGCTCGACCTGCCCTTGCTCGGCAAATCCTTCACCGATTTTTCGCGTGAGGCGGTCGAGACGGCGGCGCTGCCGGTGCGCGCCGACCTTTCTCAAGCCTGGCGGGCGCTTGCCGCCACGATCGATCCGAACGCCGACGCCGACGAAATGACAGCGCGCCGCCTCGCCGAGAGCTTTGCCGCCTATCTCAAGGCATGCAAGCTCGACGAACGGGCGCTTTCAACCTTGCCGCCGGGCCGCTTCCTGATGCCGGGCGACCTCGAGGGCTCGCCCGCGCTGACCTTCTCGCCCTTGCCGACGCCGAGCGACCGGCGGCCGCGTTCCGGGTCGCTACAGGCGATGATGGAACGGCGCTACGAGGCCTACAAGACGCATGTCGTCAAACCGTTCTTCCGTGAGCACGTCACCCGCCTCGACCGTCAGATCGTGCTGATCGACGCCATGCAGGCACTTAATGCCGGCCCCGGCGCCATGGCCGACCTGGAACGCGCCGTCACCGAAATCCTCTCCTGCTTCCGGCCCGGCCGTGGCAATTTCCTCACCGACCTGTTCTCGCGGCGCATCGACCGCATCCTGGTGGCTGCGACCAAAGCGGATCATTTGCATCACGAAAGCCACGACCGGCTGCAGGCGATCGTGCGCCGGCTGGCCGACCGGGCGGTGGCGCGGGCGAATTTCACCGGCGCCGATGTCGACGTGGTCGCCATGGCGGCCGTACGCGCGACCCGCGAAGGCACGGTCAAACAGGGCCGGGAAACCCTGCCCGTCATCATCGGCACACCGCTCAAGGGCGAAAGGATCAATGGCGATACATTCGACGGAAAAGCCGAAACTGCCATATTTCCTGGTGATTTACCCGAGAAAGCTGATGCAGTGTTCGATGTTTCTCAGTCGCAGCAGGCAGACAGCGAGGGCCCGGCGATCCGTTTCGTTCGCTTTCGTCCGCCAAAGCTCGAGCGCACGGCCGAAGGCGTTACGCTCTCGCTGCCGCATATCAGGCTCGACCGCGCCTTGCAGTTCCTGATCGGAGACCAACTGGCATGACAGCGCCTCGCAGACCCGCGGCATTCCGCATCGAGCCGGAGACCGAGCCCAAGCAGGAGGCGCGCGAAACGCGCCGCGCCCATGCCGAGCCGCCGCAGACACGCAAGCCGCGCGCCGCTGCGGCCGGCGTCGCTGTCGTCGTGCCGGCCGAGATCGATGTTTTCGACGAACCCGACATCGTCGCCGCCGAACCGCCGCCGGCTACCGCGCCGCGCAAGCGTTCGCTGCTTGGCAGGCTGTTCTTCGGCGCAATGGGTGTTCTGGTTTCGCTGGCCGTCGGCCTGTGGACCGACCAGCTCATACGCGACCTGTTCGAGCGCGCCGAATGGCTGGGCTGGCTGGCGGCCGGAATGGCTGCCATCGCGGTGCTGGCGCTGGTGGTCATCCTGGTGCGCGAATTCCTGGCGATTGCCCGCCTCGCCGAGGTCGAAAAACTGCAGAAGCGGTCGCTGGATGCCGTGGCGCGCGACGATCCGAAGGCCGCCAGGGCCGTCGTCGACGAGCTTTCGGCCTTTGTCGCGGCAAAACCCGAAACCGCGGCCGGCAGGCGCTCGCTGGCCGAACTGCGCGGCGAGATCATCGACGGCGGCAATCTGGTGCGGCTGGCCGAGACCGAAATCCTCGGGCCGCTGGATATCAGGGCCAAGGTGATGATCCTCGAAGCGGCCAAGCGCGTCTCGCTGGTGACGGCGGTCAGCCCGCGGGCCGTCGTCGACGTCGCCTATGTCGTATTCGAGGCCGGGCGGCTCATTCGCCGCCTGTCGGAACTTTACGGCGGCCGGCCGGGCACGCTCGGCTTCTTCCGGCTGGCGCGCAGCGTTCTTGCCCATCTCGCGGTCACCGGTTCGATAGCGGTCGGTGACAGTTTCGTGCAGCAGATCATCGGCCATGGCCTCGCCGCACGCCTATCGGCAAAGCTCGGCGAAGGCGTCGTCAACGGCATGATGACGGCACGCATCGGCATAGCCGCGATGGAGACGGCGCGGCCCCTGCCCTTCATCGCCGCCAGG
This sequence comes from Mesorhizobium sp. LjNodule214, assembly GCF_964252735.1. Lineage (NCBI taxonomy): Bacteria > Pseudomonadati > Pseudomonadota > Alphaproteobacteria > Hyphomicrobiales > Phyllobacteriaceae > Mesorhizobium > Mesorhizobium sp. LjNodule214. The sequence goes on along the minus strand of NZ_CAXUPE020000003.1, from coordinate 900,266 downwards.
CGGCCGGGACTGGGCGATTTCCTGTCCGCGCTGACATCGTTCGCGACAAAGAAAGAAAGTGAAACATCGGCCCCCGGCAAGTGAAGAAGCGCCCCACAGTCACCAAGCATTAACCAATCTTGTTCATGGTCGGAAGTGTTCCAAGAACAGCTTCCTTGTTGCCGGGTGTGGTCGATGAAAAGCGTAATTCTATCCAGCGTCCTGCCTGTCGCGGTCGCGGTTGCAGCCCCTCTCGGCCTCGCTGAAAAGGCGTTTGGCGCGGAACCCGACAAGCAGTTCTTTCAATCGGTGGAAGGCAAGTGGGTCGGTCCCGGCGAAATCGTCGCCGGCAAGTACAAGGGCACGAAATTCACCTGCAGTTTCAACGGCTCGACGCCCGACGGCAAGACCGGCATGGCGCTCGACGGCGGATGCCGGGTCGGCATGTTCACCCAGAAAATGTCGGCGTCCGTCGAACGCAAGGGCCGCGACGGCTACAAGGGCAACTTCATGGGCGGCGCCGCGGGATCAGGCCTCGACATTATCGGCGGCAATGTCGTCGACGCCCACAAGGTCGTCTTCACCATCAACCGCAAACAGCTGCGCGGTGTCATGCAGGCCCGCATTCCCGACGACAACTCGATGACGGTGACGGTCGCGGTGCGCGTCGACGAGCAGCTGGTGCCGGTCATCGGCATGAGCCTGAAGCGGGTCGACGCCGTCGAAGTCGGCTCCATCACGCCGAACTGAGACCCAGCAGCGGGCAATAAAAAAGGCGGCGCCCACCAGAGCCACCGCCTTCTTCAATCCCCGAACGGTCAATCAGCCCTTGATGGTGGCCGTCAGCTCATCATAAGCCTTGCAGGCCTCGTCCAGCGTCGTGGCGCCCTGATACTTGGTCGTCACCGCCTGCACCTTGGCCGTCAGATCGGCCGCCTTGGACGGATCCTTGGTGATGGCCTCCTGCAACGCGGTCGTCATGTCCTGCGCCTTCTTTGTCGCCATTTCGGCGGTGCACTCAGGCGCCTTCGAGCAGGCCGAACCGGCAAGCGCCGCAACACCCACGGCAACGAGCAAAAACTTCTTCATGTCAGTCATCTCCTCAAAAAAGGGCGGCGACTTGATCGTCGCCCCCCTCCAATGGCCGAAGCCGAGCGTCCCTTAACCGCTGATTGTGGCGACACGCAACGCGAGTACCGCATAAACTTGTGTAACGCGGCTGCAACAGTGCCCAGGCCGCCACGCCGATTCGCTCTGTTCGATCCCGGCCGAAGTCCCTATCCTTGGTCTCGATTCCGCAGCATATGCGAGGAACCTCCAGGAAACGGACGAGCAGGCATGGCGGCGGAAGCATCGGGCAGCGAACTCATTCAGGTGGTGGCGCTGCTTGCCGCCGGCGTGGTGGCCGTTCCGATCTTCAAACGCATAGGGCTAGGCTCGATTCTCGGCTATCTCGCGGCCGGGGTGGTGATCGGGCCGTTCGGACTTCGCATCTTTTCCGAATCGGAAGCCATTCTTCATGTCGCCGAACTCGGCGTCGTCATGTTCCTGTTCATCATCGGGCTGGAGATGCAGCCGTCACGGCTTTGGGGCCTTCGCCGCGAAATCTTCGGCCTCGGCGCCCTGCAGGTCGGAGTCTGCGCCTTGTTGCTGACCAGTGTCGGCCTGGCCGGCGGCTTTCCGATCGCGGTATCGTTCGTCGCCGGCGCCGGTTTCGTGCTGACCTCGACGGCGATCGTCATGCAACTGCTGGAAGAGCGCGGCGAGATCGCCACGCCCAAGGGCCAGCGCATCGTATCGATTCTGTTGCTGGAAGATCTGGCGATCGTGCCGCTCTTGGCGTTGATCGCCTTCCTGGCACCGGGCGGCGCCGAAATGAGCCTGTCGCAACGGCTGACGGAAATCGGCATCGGCCTTGGCGCGATCGTCGGGCTGGTGGTGGCGGGTCGCTACCTGCTCAATCCGTTCTTCCGCATCCTGGCGGATGCCCGGGCCCGCGAGGTGATGACGGCGGCCGCGCTGCTGGTCGTCCTGGGGTCGGCTCTAGCCATGCAGCTCTCCGGACTGTCGATGGCGATGGGCGCATTCCTGGCCGGCGTACTGCTGTCCGAATCGACGTTCCGCCACCAACTGGAGGCCGACATCGAACCGTTCCGTGGCATCCTGCTCGGCCTGTTCTTCCTCGCCGTCGGCATGTCGCTCGATCTGCATGTCGTGGCAGTGAACTGGCGCATCGTCGCCATCTATGTCGTCGCCTACATGGTGATGAAGGCGCTTGGCATCTACCTGGTCGCCCGCATGCTCAAGACAGATCATCGCGAAGCGCTCGAACGCGCCGTGTTCATGGCGCAAGGCGGCGAATTCGCCTTTGTGCTCTATTCGGCCGCAGCGGCGGTCGGCATCATCGACAGCCAGGCGAATGCGACGCTGACCGCGATCGTCATCATCTCCATGGTGCTGACGCCGTTAGCCATCATCGCGCTGCGCTATCTCACGCCGCGCGACGAGCAGTCGCTCGATGGAGTCGATGTCGCCGCGGACCTTTCCGGCAGCGTTCTGATCATCGGCTTTGGCCGCTTCGGCCAGATCGCCAGCCAGCCGCTTTTGTTGCGCGGGATCGACGTGTCGATCATCGACAATGAGGTCGAGATGATCCAGGCGGCGGCCGATTTCGGCTTCAAGGTCTATTATGGCGACGGCACGCGGCTGGACATATTGCGTGCGGCGGGCGCCGGCCGGGCACGCGCGGTGCTGATCTGCGTCGACAAGCCCGATGCCGCCGTGCGCATTGCCCAGTTGATCAAGGCCGAATTTCCCCTGCTGACGGTGCTGGCGCGCGCCTTCGATCGCGGCACCGCCTTGCAGCTCATTCGCGCCGGCGTCGACTTCCAGCTGCGTGAAACCTTCGAATCGGCGCTTGTCTTCGGCGGCTCCGCCCTGGAGGCGCTGGGTATCGACCCGGACGACGTCGCCGAGGTGATCGAGGACGTCCGCCGCCGTGACACCGCCCGCTTCGAAACGCAATTGGCCGAAGGCGTTCGTGCCGGCGCGCGCTTCCTCAAGGGCAATATTGGCACGCCGATTCCGGCGCCGCTGACGCCGCCGCGGCGTGCCGGCCAGGCACTCAACGAGGAGACCGCCGGCGTGCTGCACAAATCCGAGTCTGCTGAGGAGTAAGCAATGACCGAACCGGACAAGCGGGCTGTTTCAGTCGCCAAATTCTGGCGCGATGCCGGCGAAGATGCGTGGTTCGAGAAGGACGACGCCTTCGATACCGACTTCCACGCCCGGTTTCTCGACCTGCATTACGCTGTCGCCCGGCGTGAATGCGATGCCTGGTCGGAGCATGCCGAGGGGTCGCTGGCACTGATGATCCTGCTCGACCAGTTTCCGCGCAATTGCTTTCGCGGCACCGGCCATATGTATGCGACCGACGAATTGGCCAGGCATTTTGCCGGCAAGGCCATCGCCGCTGGCCACGACCTCTTGCTCGAGGAGGACCTGCGGGTCTTCTTCTATCTGCCCTATGAGCATTCGGAGTTGCTCGCCGACCAGGAAAGGTCGGTCGAGCTTACCCATGCCAACGCGCCGGACTATGTGAAATATGCGCTGGAGCACCGCGACATCATCCAGCGCTTCGGCCGCTTCCCGCATCGCAATAAAATGCTGGGCCGCGCGACGACGCCGGAGGAAAAGGCGTTTCTCGATGGCGGCGGGTTTTCCGGCTGATCTCGGGCGACGTCAGGCCAGCCACCAGTCCCGGCCCGACGGCAATTTCTCTATTCCTGCGATGTCGACGCTGCTCAGCCGCTCCGACACGCTTTTGCCGCCAATGGCAAGCTCCGGCGCGATCTCGGCCAATGGCGCCAGCACGAAGGCGCGCTCCAGCATGCGCGGATGCGGCACTTCCAGGCCGGTTTCGTGGATGATGCGGTCGCCGAACACCAGGATGTCGATGTCGATCAGGCGCGGGCCCCAACGTTCCTCGCGCACCCGCTTCAGCCGGCGTTCGGCATCGAGGCAAAGGTCGAGCAATGCGCGCGGCGCGAGAGTCGTGGCGATCGCCGCGGCGGCATTGAGAAAATCTGGCTGGTCGAGCTTGCCCCAGGGCGGTGTGCAGTAGAGCGAGGAGACCGCAACGACACGGGTCTTGTCGTCGCCGTCCAGAATGCGCAGCGCGGCCGCCATCGACTTGGCCGGATCGCCGAGATTGCCGCCGAGGCTGAGATAGACGGTGTTATTCTGGCCAGACAACGGTCACCTCGACATGATCGAGCACGCCGGGCACCGGGGCGTTTGGCTTGCGCACGGTGATCTCGGCCTTCTTGATCTGCGGAAACCGCGCAGTCAGCGCCCGTGCCACCTCCAGTGCCAGCGCCTCGATCAGAAAGCGCCGCTGCCCGGTGATGATCTTTTCGATGACCGCAAAGGCGACGCCGTAATTGACGGTATCGTCGATGGAATCGTCGACGAGCGCGCGGCCGGGCTCAACGGTCAAAGCCGCATCGACATAAAAGCGCTGGCCAAGCGTCTCCTCCTCGTCCAGCACGCCATGGCGGGCAAAGAAGGCGCAGTTCTTCATGCGGATAATGTACATGGCTCAGCTTCCCGGAATTTCGCGCGCCAGCATAGCATCGGTGACAGCCAGAGCGTCCACGTTGATTGCGACATCGTGGACGCGAAACAAATGCGCGCCCTTGAGCCTCAAAATAACGCTGGTGGCCGCCGTGCCCGCAGCCCTGTCCATCGCGTCGCGCCCGGTGACGTTGCCGATGAAACGCTTTCGCGACGTGCCGGCCATCAGCGGGTAGCCTAGTGCCGCCAGCTCCGAAAACCGCGCCATCAGATCGAGGTTTTCCTCCGCCGTTTCCTTGGCGAAGCCGAAGCCGGCGTCGAGCACGATCTGGACGTCGGCAACACCGCTGGCATGCGCGATCTCCAGCGATTTCCTGAGAAAGAAGAACTGGTCCTCAATCACGTCGGGCAGTTTTTGCCTGTCGCGCCCAGTGTGCATGATGACCAGTCCGGCCCCGGTCTCGGCGGCGACGCGGGCGATACCCGGTTCGCGCTGCAGGCCCCAGACATCGTTGACGATGTGCGCGCCGGCGGCGACGGCCAGCCGGGCGGTGTCCTCGCGATAGGTATCGACCGAAATCAGCGCTTCGCCGAGACCAGCAAGCGCCTCGATGACCGGCAGCACGCGGGCCTGCTCTTCCTCGATTGTCACGGGAGACGCACCGGGCCGGGTCGATTCTCCGCCGACGTCGATGACTTTGGCCCCCTCCTCGACCATGCGGCGCGCCTGGGCCACTGCCTGCTCGCGGGAGGCGAACAGGCCGCCATCGGAAAAACTGTCCGGCGTGACGTTGAGGATGCCAACGACCACGGCCTTGCCGCCAAGATCGAGATGACGTCCGTGCGCCAGCTGCCACCGCCTTGTCGTCATCGCCCATCAACCATCTTTGATCCGCCGGAAATCAAATCCGTTGCGCCGGGCACGGCCGTAACGCAAGGTGGCTAAAGAGGCAACCTGATGAAACAACACCTGCTCTGCGCCCTGATGCTCGCCTTGACCGCCCTGCCGGCGGGTGCGGCCAATCTGGTCAAGACCTACAGCTACTTCGCAATTGGCGGCCGCACGCTCGACGATATCGAAAAACAGCTGTCGAAGAACGGGCCGCAGGTGAAAAGCACCGGGTCGAGGCATCCGGGCGCCACGCAAATGGCGTTCACCACCCGCGTCAGCTACGCGGAAAAGCCGGGCTCCTGCCGCATCGCCGACGCCATCGTGACCGTGAAGGTCAAGGTGATCCTTCCGGAATGGCGCCGTTCGCGCAAGGCAGGCCCGGATGTGCGGCTGTTCTGGGACACGCTGTTCGCCGACATCAAACGCCACGAGGAGCGCCATGTCGAGATCGCCAAGAACCATGGCAAGCAGCTCGAGGACGCGCTGAAGGCGAGCTATCCGCAAAGGACCTGCGCGGCGGCAAAGGCGAAGGCGGCCGCGATCACCGCGGCTGAACTCGCCGAGCACGACCAGGACCAGTTGCGGTTCGACCGCGTCGAGAGCGTCAATTTCGAAAGCCGCATCCTGCGGCTCTTGCGCTACCGGATCGAGGGCATCGAGAATGGTCGGCTGCCGCCGGCCTGATTTTCGCCCGGTGAGGAGCGTAAACGACGCAAGCCAATTTCGCCGAAGCATAGTGCCAGGCCGGAAAAACTTTCGAGCCCCTGTCGAAATCGGCCTATACGGAACGACATATGTCAGGTTCGCAAGCGCGGAACCCTCGAAGCACGAGATAACCAATCGACGCGGCAGACGCACCGGACCGGCCAGGCCGGCCGCCCATGGCAGCGCGCCGCAAGCCCATGAAAGACCAGGAATATGGACCAGGCTGTCGACAGACTGACGGGAGCGGCATCGCCGCTGACGGAGAGCGAAAAGAACGCCATCATCGGCGGCGTTCTCCTGTCGATGCTATTGGCGGCCCTTGACCAGACCATCGTCGCGCCGGCCCTGCCGACCATTGCGCACGCGCTCGGCCATGCCGAATATCTGCCATGGATCGTCACGGCCTACCTCCTGACCGCGACCGCCATGGCGCCGCTCTACGGCAAGATCTCCGACGTCTACGGGCGTCGCCCGACCATCTATGCCGCGATCCTCATCTTCCTCATCGGATCGCTGGTCAGCGCCATGGCTCCCAACATGCTGATGCTGGTGGTCGGCCGGGCGATCCAGGGCGCCGGCGGCGGCGGCCTATTCGCCCTGACGCAAACGGTCATCGGCGACCTCGTGCCGCCGCGCGAGCGGGCGCGCTATGCCGCCTGGATTTCCGGGACATGGGCGGTCGCCAGCATCGCCGGGCCGCTGCTCGGCGGCACCTTCGCCGAGCACCTGCACTGGTCGTTGATCTTCTGGATCAACATCCCGCTCGGCCTTCTGGCGATGGCGATCATCAACAGGCCGCTGAAGAAGCTGCCGATTGCCGCCAAGCGCCATCGCATCGATGCGCTCGGCGCGCTGCTGCTCGTCGTAGCCACGGCATTGCTGCTGCTGGCGCTGAACTGGGGCGGCAGCGCCTATCCTTGGCTATCGCGCGAAATCCTCGGACTTGTCGCTTGCTCGGCGGCTTTCTGGGGCGCTTTCGCGCTACGCCTGCTGCGAGCGGCCGAACCGCTGATCTCGCTCGAAGTGCTCGCCAATCCGATCGTTCGGGCCGGCACGCTGTCCATGTTCCTGCTGCAAGCCGCCAATATCGGCCTAGCCGTCTACCTGCCCGTCTACCTGCAATCGATCGTCGGCCTCTCGGTCAGCCAGTCGGGCACCGCCATGCTCGGGCTGCTGCTCGGCACCGTCGCCGGCGCAACGTTCAGCGGGCGCATGATCCCGCGCTTTGTCCACTACAAGCGGATCGCCATGGTTGGCGTGACCTTCGCCATCCTGTGTCTGGGATTGCTCAGCCTCGTCGCCGGACATGCGTCCCTGCTGGTGGTCGAGCTGCTGACGACGGCAATCGGGCTTGGCACGGGCACGACGTTCCCCGTCGCCACGGTCTCGGTGCAGAACGCGGTCGACCGCATGCATCTCGGCGTTGCCACCGGCGTGCTGACCTTCCTGCGTTCGCTGGGCAGCGCACTCGGCGTTGCCATGCTTGGCGCCGTCGCTCTCGGATACGGGTTGCCGCTTGCCGAGGAAGGCTCGCTGACCGCTGGCCAGGTCACGTCGGTGATGCCGTTCGTGATGATCTTCCTGGTCGCGGCCGTCACGCTGGTGCTGGCGTTGGCCGCACTCGCGCTGATGCCGGAAAAGCCGCTGCGCGGCCGCGACGAAGCCGCGGCGCCGGTGCTCGCCGAATAGGGCCTCAGCAACCCTCAGTCGTGAACGCCGAGCTTCTTCTGCAGGCTGGTCGACGAAGTGGTGTACTGGAATACGATGCGCTCGCCGGGACTGACGATGCGCTTGGCCGCCTGCGCCATCAGCGCCACCTCGTGAAAACCCGACAGGATCAGCTTCAGCTTGCCGGGGTACCAGTTGATGTCGCCGATGGCGAAGATGCCGGGTACCGAGGTCTGGAATTTTTCGGTGTCGACCGGGATCAGGTTCTCATGCAGGTTGAGCCCCCATTCGGCGATCGGTCCGAGCTTCATGGTCAGGCCGAAGAAGGGCAGCATGCGCGTGCATGGCACCTCCACGTCGCCCTCGGGGCCTTTGATGATCGCGGATGCAAGCTGGCCGTCGGCGCCGGTCAGACCGGTGACCTGGCCGACCTGGAAGTCCAGTTCCTTCATCTCGTGCATGGCGTACATCTTGTTGACGCTGTCCGGTGCTGCGCGGAATTCCGGGCGCCGGTGGACGAGCGTCACGCTCTTTGCCACCGGCTGAAGGTTCAGCGTCCAGTCGAGTGCGGAATCGCCGCCGCCGACGATGACGAGATCATGGCCGCGGAAATCCTCCATTCGGCGCACCGAATAGAAGACGCTCTTGCCTTCATAGGCTTCGATGCCCGGAATCGGCGGTCGCTTGGGTTGGAACGAGCCACCGCCAGCAGCGATCACCACCACCTTGGCCTCGAACACCTCGTTCTCGTCGGTGGTGACGCGGAAGGTGCCGTCCTCAAGCTTTTCGAGGCTGGAGACCATGCGGTTGTAGGTGAAGTCCGGCTTGAACGGGTGGATCTGCTCGAGCAGCTTGTCGACCAGGCCCTGCGCCGTGATCAACGGCCAGCCGGGAATGTCGTAGATCGGCTTTTCCGGATAGAGCTCGGCGCATTGGCCGCCGGGGCGGTCGAGGATGTCGATCAGATGGCACTTCATGTCGAAGAGGCCGAGCTCGAACACGGCGAACAGGCCGACCGGCCCTGCCCCGACAATGAGTGCGTCTGTCTTGATCGTGTCGGTCATGCGTTGCGCCTTGTGCCAAACTGGCGCGACACTGCATGAGCATTGACCCGCTGCCAAGCGGCGGCGGGAAAAATCCTGATATCAGCCCTGGCGGGCAGGCACGCGCACCACCAGGCCGTCAAGGGCGTCGCGCACCTTGATCTGGCAGGACAGCCGCGAATTGGGCTGGACCTCGTAGGCGAAGTCCAGCATGTCCTCCTCCATCGCCTCCGGCTCGCCGACCTCAGCCGTCCAGGCCTCGTCGACATAGACATGGCAGGTCGCGCATGCACAGGCGCCACCACATTCGGCCTCGATGCCCGGCACGGCGTTGCGGATGGCGTTTTCCATGACGGTCGAGCCGTTTTCGGCGTCCACGTCGAATTGTGTGCCGTCATGGGCAATGAAGGTCAGCTTGGTCATTTGTCACCTGAAGGGAGTTCCAGCCGAGATAATCACTTGGCCGGACAAGTCAACTGCGGCGCGAAAGCGCCGCTCCGTGACGTTTTTCTGGAAAACCAACCTACCGATTGATGGCGGCGATGAAATCGCGCACTTCCTCGATCAGGACGCCAAGCCGCCCGAGGGTTTTGACGTCCTCCGGCTGCTCCTCGATAGCCGCGGCGCAATCGGCGATGGCGAAGGCCCCCACCCCGCGCGCCGAGCCTTTCAGGCCGTGCGCCAGAAGCAGCCTTTCCTTGACGTCGGCTTCGAGGATCCTGTCGCGCACGGAAAGCGCCTGCTGTACGAACAGCGCCAGCACCTCCTGTTCGAGCCCGCGATCGCCCATCGTCTGGCGCGCGAGATGCGCGAGATCCACAGGTCGAGACCGGGCCGTTCCCGACACATCACCGCCGGGCATGGAGAAGGCAATGCCGCTTTCGCCGCGCATGAGAATTGCAGCTCCTTGAGGTTTGACTGGCCGGGAAATCTAGGCCATTCGCGTAGCTAACGGGTTAATGATTGGCCCGGAAAAATGTTGCGATGGAGGCGGCGAAATCACGTCTGCGTTAACCCTATATTTAAAGTTTTACGTATCGTCGCGAATGCAGGTTTTCTTTACCCCTGTGTGTCATTACGATACGAGGGTCCATTTTCAGCCTCCTGCACGGGATAAGAGAAGCCAGAATCAGGCCAAAATCATAAGTCCCTCGGCAGCTAGTACAGGGTAGCGAAGGCATGGCGAAGAAACCAACGACGACACGTAGTCTCGACAGCGACGTAGCCAGGGAACTCGAAAAAGCGCTCGACCTGGATTTGAGCGGAGATGGCGACGGCGGCCTCGATATGGCGGCGTCGATGGAAGATCTGGAAGCGCAGATTTCGCAGGCGGCGGACGAATTGGCGCGCGAAGGGCGCAGCCAGAAAGCCGAGCCGGCGGTCAATCAAGGCCAGACCGCCAATCTGAACCAGACCGCAAATCTGAGCCAGAACGGGAATCAGGGTCAGAACGGAACGACGTCGGCCACGACCAAGCCGACCGAGCTGCGCCCGGTGGAAAACCGCAACGGCACGCAGCCGGCGGGCTTCACACCCGCCAATGACGACCGCCAGAAAGACTACCGGACGCTTCTGCACGGCCTCAACCGGCGCGCATCGAGCACGATCTACTGGGTGGTGGCGTTCATTTCGCTGGCCTGGATCGCCGGTGCCGGTGGCCTCGCGAACCTTTTGTTTGGCTCGAGTATCTGGAAGATCCGCACCCTCGACCAGTTCTTCGCTCGCCCCGAGCTGATCGGTCTGGCGGTCGCGGCGATCATTCCGATCATCCTGTTCTGGGCCTTCGCGGCCATGGTGCGCCGCGCCCAGGAAATGCGCATTGCCGCGCAGTCCATGACGGAAGTGGCGTTCCGCCTCGCCGAGCCGGAAAACCTCGCCCAGGATCGCGTCATGATGATCGGCCAGGCCGTTCGCCGTGAAGTGGCGGCGATGGGCGAAGGCATCGAACGCACGCTTGCGCGCGCCGTCGAGCTCGAAACGCTGGTCCACAGCGAAGTCAACCAGATCGAGCGCTCCTATTCGGAGAATGAAGCCCGTATCCGCTCGCTGGTCGACGGGCTTGGCAGCGAGCGCGAGGCTGTCGTCACTCACGCCGAGCGCGTGCGTGCCTCGATTGCCGGCGCCCATGAGACGCTCCGGGACGAAATCGGCTCGGCCAGCGACATCATCCGCGACAGCATCCTCAATGCCTCGACCAAGCTGTCGATGACGATCACCAATTCCGGCGACACGCTGATCGACAGGATCAACGAGAGCTCGATGTCGATCTTCGATTCGGTCGAAGGCCGTCTCGATACGATCACCGACAAGCTGTCCACCTCGGGCGAGGCCTTCGCCTCGCTGCTCGATACCCGCATCGCCAAGCTGACGGACACGACCGACGGCCTTACCCGCTCGCTGACCGACCTGCTCGACGACCGCACCACCGGCATGGTGTCTCTGCTCGGCGGTGCTGCGCGCACGCTGAGCTCCGAATTCGAGGCCAGCCTCGACGGCATCGAGCGCACCCTGGCCGAACGCGGCCAGGCACTGATCAGCGAGTTCCAGACCCGCGCCGAGGCACTGGACACCGGCACGCAGAAGCTCAACGCAGCACTCGAGGCCCGCGCCCGCCAGATCAACGAGACGCTGGTCGAGCGCGCGCGCGAAATCGCCCATACGTTCGCCGAGAGCAAGGACGCGCTGTCGTCGATGATCGATCAGGGCAAGACCCAGATCGGCGCCGACATGGCCGACATCATCTCGTCCACCTCGTCGATGCTCGAAGCCCGCGCCGGCGATTTCGCCGGCCGCATGGAAGCGGCCCGGCATGTGGTCTCGCGGTCGTTCGATAGCGATATCCAGCGGCTTGCGGATGCCCGCGTCGGCATCGAGGAAGCCGTCGAGAACCACAGCCGCAAGCTTGCCGAGAGCCGCGACCGTATGGCCGAGGCCATGCAGGCGGACCTCGCAAGGTTCGCGGAAGACCGCGCCGGCATCGACGACGCCGTTACCAACCAGGTGCAGAAGCTGGCGGAAGGCCGCAGTCTCATTTCGCGCGCGCTGGAAGAGGACCTGCGCAAGGTCAACGAATCGCGCGCTGCCATCGACGCCTCGCTGGGCAGCCATCTCGAACAGCTCGAGGAAGGCCGCAACCGGCTTACCCAGGCTTTGAATGAGGACTCCGGCAAACTTGTACAAGCTCGTACGATCATTGACGAAATGGTTGCCGGGCACGTTGGGAAACTTGCCGAAGGCCGTAGCATTCTTTCGCGTGCCCTGGACGCTGACCTCGGCAAGCTGGCCGATAGCCGCGCCAGCATCGACGGTCTGGTCGCCGGCCAGGTCGAGAAGATCGCCGAGGGCCGTGCGGTCCTGGCAAAGGCCCTGGAGACCGACATTGTCGGCATCAAGGGCCTGATCGAGACCCATTCCGCGAAACTCGCCGAGGACAGGAGCGAACTCAGCCGTTCGCTGGATGGCGATCTGTCGGGCATCAGAAACCTGATCGAGGGTCATTCCGTCAGGCTCGCCGACGACCGCAGCCTGCTGTCGCAGACGCTGGAGGCCGACCTTGCCAAGCTGGCGGAAGGCCGCTCGTCAATCGACGGGCTGGTCGCCGGCCAGGTCGAGAAGCTGGCCGAAGGCCGCGACATCCTCAAGCGCGCCCTGGAAGCCGATATCAACACGATCAAGGGCGCCATAGCGGGTCATTCCGAGCAGGTGGCGGACGAGCGCAGCCAGCTTTCGAAGGCCCTGGAAGCCGATCTGCAGAATGTGAACAGCCTGATCGCCGATCACACGAACAGGCTTGTCCAGGATCGCTCGACGCTTTCGAAAGCCATCGAGGACGACCTGCAGAATATGAACAGCCTGATCGCCGATCATACGAACCGGCTTGTCCAGGATCGCTCGACGCTGTCGAGAGCCGTCGAGGACGATCTGCGGAGCGTGAGCGGCATCATGGACGACCACGCGAACAGGCTGTTCCAGGATCGCTCGACCCTGTCAAAAGCGCTCGAGGACGATCTCGCCAAGCTGGCGGAAAGCCGCTCCTCGATCGACGGGCTGGTCGCCGGCCAGGTCGAGAAGCTGGCCGAGGGCCGCGATATCCTCAAGCGCGCGCTGGAGGCCGATCTCAACACGATCAGGAGCGCCATTACCGACCAGTCGCAGAGGCTGACCGAAAACCGTTCGGAGTTCGCACGGGTGCTGGAAGCCGATCTGGAGAATGTCAACGGCCTCCTCCAGAGCCACTCCGACAGGCTGACGCAGGATCGCTCGACGCTGTCCAAGGCGCTGGAAGACGATCTCGCCAAGCTGGCGGAAAGCCGCTCCTCGATCGACGGGCTGGTCGCCGGCCAGGTCGAGAAGCTGGCCGAAGGCCGTGATATCCTCAGGCGCGCGCTCGAGGCGGATCTGCAGAAGATCGCGACCAGCCGCAGCGATGTCGACGACATCATCGCCGGGCATGTCGGCAAGCTGGCCGAAGGCCGCGACATGCTGGCCCGCGCGCTGGAAGACGATCTCGCCAAGCTCGCCGACACGCGCAAGGACGTCGACCGCTCCCTGTCCGGCCACATTGACCAGATCGCCGCCAAAAGCACGGACATCTCCGCGGCAATCGCCGCCGATGTCGAAAAGATCGAGCAGGCGTTCAGCCGCCAGACCGGCATCATCGAGGAGCGCGCCGGAACCATGGAGCGCGCGCTGTCGACCGGCGTCGACAGTGTTCGCAGCGTGTTGGAAAAGAGCGCCGTCTTCGTCGCCGGCCAGTTGCGCGAGAAGGTCATGGAGGTCACCAGCGCCCTGCACGAGCAGGCCGGGCTCGCCTTCAGCGACGCCGACCGCAAAATCGCCGAGCGCGCCGAGCAGACCTCGGCCGCCCTGCTCGCCAGGGCCGAGGACATCGCGCACGCCTTCGAGGAGGCGGATCGTCGCCTGCATGCGCGTGCGGAAGATACCACCAGTGCGCTGCTTGCGCGTACCGAGGACACCACCAGCGCGCTGCTTGCCCGGCACGACGAGACCTCGAATTCGCTGCTGGCTCGCGCCGAGGCGACAGCCGAACAACTGGCCGCTCGTGCCAGCGAGATCGCCGGCACCTTCGACGCGGCGGACCAAAAGCTCGTTGCCCGCGCTGTCGAAACGGCGCAGTCGCTGGCGGCTCGCGCCGGCGACATTCTGCGCAACTTCGAAGGCGCCGACCAGCGGCTGAGCATGCGCATCGGCGAATCGGCCGAAGCGCTGGCGGCGCGCGCCACGGACCTCGGCCGCATCTTCGATGCCGCCGACCAGCACCTGCTCTCGCGCATCGCCGAAGGTTCGGAAGCGCTGTCGTCGCGTGCATCCGAGATCGCCCGCATCTTCGACGATGCGGACCAGCGCCTGGTGTCGCGCATCGCCGACAGCAGCACCGCGATCGGCGGACACGCCGAGACCATTGTCGGCGCGTTTGCCAGCACCGAGCAGCGCGTTGCCGACCGGGCACGCCAGACCGGTCAGGACCTGGCCGTCCATGCCCGCGAGATCGAGCAGGCGCTGACGGGCGCCGACGAACGCCTGGCTTCGAGCGCTGCGGCGGCAGCCGCCCGTGTCGAGGAACAGGTCGCCGGCGTCGAGAACCGCCTTGCCTACACGGCTGAAACGATGGGCCAGAAGCTCAACGAGCAGATTTCGGGTGCCGAGGCGCAGCTCATCTCGCGCGCCAACGTGATCGCCGAAACCTTCACCGCGGTCGGCCAGCATATCGGCCAGAGCACCAACGACGCAGCCAAGACCATCGGCGCCAACACCCGCGAGCTCAACACCATGCTCGCGGCGCGCTCGGCCGAAATGTCGAGGATCCTCGACGAGACGGCGCGGCCGCTGGTCGAACGCTTTGCCCAGGGCGGCTCGGAACTGCAAAAGAGCATGGAAGAGGTCACCGAGCGGGCGACCGAGAAGCTGCGCAGCGAAAACGCGGCCCTCGTCAACGCGCTCGCCAGCCGCACGGCCGAGACCTTGTCGGCGGTCGAAGGCGCGCGTTCGACGCTCGCCGAAAGCGTCGCCGACCTCATCGGCCGCATGAGCACTTCCAGCGCGCAGCTCGGTCAGCTGATCGACCAGGCGGCGCTCAATCTCGGCCAGGTCGACGAACGCCTGACCGGCAGCACGCAGAGCTTCGCGGCAACGACGGAAAAGGCCGCGCAGACCTTCGCCAGTTCGGCACGCCTGGTCGATTCGAACACGACGCGGCTCACCGAACTGTCGTCCGCCACCTTGCGCGAGGTCGCCTCGATCGCCACCAAGTTCGACGAGCACAGCAGGTTGCTGTCTTCCGCTTCGGACTTGCTGAGCTCGGCCCAGAGCAACCTGGAGCACACGCTGGAACGGCAGTCGTCGCTGGAAGACCTCGCCGTCGGCCTGGTCAAGAAGTCGGAAGACCTCGAGAAGGTGATGCGTTCGTTCGAGAACCTGGTCGGCCAGACGATGCAGAATGCCGAGGGCCGGACGATGGAATCGGCGGAAAAGATCCGCACCGCCATTGCCGACGTCGTCGATTCGGCAACCAAGCGCTTCGCCGACGCCACCGAGGAGATGCGGCGTACGGCCGGCTCGATCAAGAGCGAGCTCGACCTGACCCGCGCCGAACTCAAGAAGGGCGTCATCGAGATGCCGGAAGAAGCCAAGGAATCGACCTCGGCCATCCGCCGCGCCGTCTCCGAGCAGATCAACGCGCTCAAGGAACTGTCGGACATCGTTGCGAAATCGGGCCGCGGTGGCAACGACAGCGCGGAGCAGCGCAATTTGCGGCCCGCACCCCAGGCGCCCGTTGCGCGTGCGCCTGAGCCACAGCGCCGTCCGCCAGCGCCGCAGCAGCCGGAGCGTCCGGAGCCTCAGGCGCCGTTGGGCGGCGCAACGCTGCGCGGCACGCTCGATCTCGAACGCCCCGCCGAGGCGGCTCCGCGCCGCGATCCCAATGGCCGCACGCCACAGGGCGGCTGGGTGCGCGACCTGCTCACCGGCGCATCGCGTGAGGAGGATGCGAGGCCTGCCGTGCCCGCAGAACGTTCCGCTCCGGCGCAGCGCTCGCCGCTTCACGTCATGGAGTCGCTGAACTCGCTGTCGGTCGACATCGCGCGGGCCATCGACCACGAGGCGTCGATCGAGCTGTGGAACCGCTACCGGCGCGGCGAGCGTGACGTGTTCACGCGGCGCCTCTACACGCTGAAGGGCCAGCAGACCTTCGACGAGATCCGCCGCAAATATCAGACGGAGGCAGAGTTCCGCGCCGCTGTCGACCGCTACTGCGACGATTTCGAGAAGCTGCTCAAGGACGTGTCGCGCAACGACCGCGACAACATCATGGCGCAGACCTATCTGACGTCGGACACCGGCAAGGTCTACACCATGCTGGCGCACGCCAGCGGCCGCCTGCACTGAGCGGGCGATAGGAAACTGAAAAGGGCGGGACCACGGTTCCGCCCTTTCTGCTTTCTGGTCGATGCCTTAGATTGTCCTAGGTCGATTTGATCGGGATTCTCACGCACCGACCTGAGCGCGGAGTTTGATAGCGATGCAGACAATTCGCGGTGATCTGCTTCAACTAGCGCTCGATGACAGGTTCGATGTCATTGTGCATGGATGCAATTGCCAATGCCAAATGGGCAAAGGGATTGCGCTTTCCATAAAGCAGCGTTTTCCCGAAGCGTACGTCGCAGATTGCGCAACCTTAAAGGGCGACCCTGCCAAGCTGGGCAACATATCAGTTGCGGAGATCAAACGAGAGAACCGCATGTTCCATGTCGTCAATGGCTACACCCAGCTCCATTGGCAGGGAAAGGGCGTGAAAGCCGACTACGAGGCGATACGAAACGTCATGAAGGCCGTCAAATCCAAGTACACCGGCAAAAGGATCGGCTACCCAAAAATTGGCGCAGGTCTGGCTGGAGGTGATTGGGAAACCATAGCCTCGATCATCGAAGATGAACTCGCGGACGAAGATCATACACTTGTCGAATATGCTGGATGAGGCCGCCTAGGACCTCCGGCATCCTCGCCTCAAGGCAGTCTTGGCCTGATCAGATCACCGAATCCGTCCAGCGCACGATGTCTTTCGCCGCCTGGCCGAAGGCGCTGTCCAGCGCGCTGACATAGGCCGGATTGCCGCTGCCGGAGACCGGCGCGCTCGCGGTGAAGGTCTTGGAGGCGCGCACCTCGCCGGTGCGGTCGTTCAATATGCGCACGAACAGGTCGACCTCGGCGTGCTCGCCGCCGTCGACCCGGACTTCGAAGGAGCGGACCTCGACGATCACCTGATAGTCGATCGCCAGGCCCTCACCCGGCTTGCCGACGCCGGCGAAGCTGCCGGAGCGCTGGAAGGTCTCGGCCAGCCTTGCCTGCACGATCAGCGGCAGCCGGTCGGCCCATTGCGCGCCCTTGAGGTACTGGATCGAGCGGTCGGACGGCTTGATGACGATGTTCTGGCTGTCCAACGCCTTGAGCGCGGAGGGCTGGGCGATCAGGATCTGGCGTCGGCTGTGGCCATGCGCGTCGATCGACGGCGCCGAAAGCTCGAACGTATCGAGCGGCGCCGGCTTGCCGCCCAGCGCCGCGCAGCCTGCAAGCGTCAGCGCAAGCAGTGCCGCAGCCGATGTCAATCCGCCCGTTCTCACCCACACCGACTTCACGCGCGATCCCCGTTGTCCCCAGATCGTAAGATCAACCCGCAATTGCGGTCTATGTTCTTGCGGTGGACGGCCGCCGAAGTCAACGCCGCACCCTGCCGTCATATTGCCGGACCTCGCCCTCGCCGCCCGACAGGATCCGCTGCGGATTGCGGCTGAGATCGGTCACGGCCTCCTCGATGCGGTTGATCGAGCGGCGGCTGTCCTGGACCAGCGCCTCGACATCCTGCAGACCCTGGCCCGAGAAGCGAGCGAGATTGTCGGTGATCGTGCCGAGGCGGGCATTCAGCGTGTCGGCGACCTGCTTGAACGACTTCAGCGTGTCCCTGGCATCGGCCATCATGCCGTCGGCCTGTCCTGAGCCGAGCAAGGTGTCGACCTTGGCCAGGATGCCGTCGACGCGCACCGAGGCATCGTTGAGGCGCTGTGCCAGTTGCTTGGCGTCCTTGATCGTCTGGTCGATGTCGTCGGCCCGGTTGGCGAATTTGTCGGTAACCTTGGCGATGTCGGCGGCAGCCTTGTCGGCGTTTTCACTGGCCTTCTGGATATTGGCGAGCGCCGTGCGCACCTCGGCCGGATCGATGCCATCGAGGACGCCATTGACCTTGTCCAGCGTGCCTTGCGTCTTCTGGGCGAAGTTGTTGATCGACCCGACCGCCGTGTCGACATTCTTGATCACACCGTCGAACTGCTTCGAGGTTTCCTTCAGATTGCCTGTGACGGTGTCGACATTGGCGACGATGCTCTTGATCTGGTCCTTGTCTACGGCGTTGAGCAGACCTTCCGCGGCCTTCAGCGTGCCGTCGAGTTTGCCCGACACGCCCTTCAGCTCATCCGACAGCGAACTGACGCTGGCGAGGAACTTGTCGATGCCGTCGGAATTCTTGGCCAGCGCATCGGAGAATGTCTGGGCGTTCTTGACGGTCTGGGTCAGCGGACCGCGAACGTCTTGGGTGAAACCTTCCAGATTCGTAAGCACCTTGTCGGCGCGGGTGAAGATGTCCTGCGCGGTCTGCAGCAGGTTGGTCACGGCGGATGGATTGGCGACGATCTCGGCAACCTTGCCTTCCTTTTCGGCCTGGTCGAGCAGCTTGACCTCCTTGGGGTCGGCACCCTTGAGCTCGATATTGGCCTGGCCGGTCAGGCCGGCAAGCCCAATATCGGCCTGCGTCGACTGGGTGATCGGCGTCATGCGGTCGATTTCGGTGTCGGCGATGGCGACGGTCGGGTTGTCGACATCGATATAGACGCGCTTGACGTCACCCACCTTGACGCCGTTGAACAGCACGAAGCTGCCGCGCCCCAAGCCGGACGCCGAGCCCGGAATGCGCACGCGCAGCACCGCCGTCTCGCCCCTGTCGCCGATCGCGGCTGTCCAATAGACGAACCCGAAGGCCGCCAGGATCGCAGCCAGCGTGAAGATGCCGACAATGACGTAGTTGGCTCTGGTTTCCATTGCCCCACTTATGGCTATGCGCGCGCCGCAAGATCAAGTTGGCGCGCGCGTTTTCCGCGGAAATAGGATTTTACCCACGGCTCCTCGCTCTTCAGCATGTCGTCGATCGTGCCTTCGACCAGCACCTTCTTCTTGCCGAGCACGGCAACGTGGTCGCAAGCGGTGAACAGCGTGTCGAGATCGTGCGTGACCATGTAGACCGTCAGGTCCATCGTGTCGCGCAGCTTGACCACCAGTTCGTCGAATTCGGCCGCGCTGATCGGGTCAAGACCGGATGTCGGCTCGTCGAGGAAGACGATGTCCGGGTCGAGCGCCAGCGCGCGCGCCAGTGCCGCGCGCTTGATCATGCCGCCGGAAAGCTCGGAGGGGAATTTCTGCGCTGCGTCAGGCGGCAAGCCGACCAGCTCGATCTTGAGCATGGCCAGCTCGTCCATCAGCTTCTTGGGCAGGTCGAGATACTCGCGCATCGGCACCTGTACGTTCTCCTGCACCGTCAGCGCCGAAAACAGCGCGCCGTGCTGGAAAAGAACGCCGAGGCGCATGTCGATGCGCAAGCGCTCGATGTCGCTTGCCTTGTCGACGTTGACGCCGAACAGCTTGATCGTCCCCGATTGCTTGCGCAGCAAGCCAAGGATGGTGCGCAAAAGCACCGATTTGCCGGCGCCCGAAGCGCCGACAAAGCCCAGGATTTCGCCGCGTTTGATGTCGAGCGAAAGTTTGTCGAGGATCAGCTTGTCATCAATGGCAACGGTGACGTCGCGCACCGAAAGCACGATCTCGCTCTCGTCCTGCTCCTCCGTCTTGGCCCCGTTGCCATTCGCAATCGCCATGTCAGAACTCGATCGCTGCGTAGAACATGGCGAAAAGGCCGTCGAGGATGATGACCACGAAGATCGACTTCACCACCGAAGCGGTCACGTGCTGGCCAAGCGATTCGGCGCTGCCGCCGACCTTCATGCCTTCGACGGAGGCGATGGTGCCGATGATCATGGCCATGAACGGCGCCTTGATCAGCCCGGCAAAGATCGTGCTGAGATCGATGGCGACGCGCAGACGGTCGATAAAGGCGGCCGGGGGAATGTCTGAATAGAGCCATGCGGCGACGATGCCGCCGCCAAGCGCGGCGAAATTGGCGATGATGGTCAGGCAAGGCAGGGCGATCACCAGTGCGACCAGCCGCGGGAAGACCAGCACGCCGATCGGGTTCAGGCCGATCACCTTCAGCGCGTCGACCTCCTCGCGCATCTTCATCGAGCCGATCTCGGCGGTGATCGCGCTGCCGGAACGGCCGGCGATCATGATCGCGGTCATCAGCACGCCGAGCTCGCGCAGGATCAGCACGCCGACGAGGTCGACGACGAAGATGTCGGCGCCGAAATAGCTGAGCTGGTAGGCGCCCTGCTGGGCGACGATGGCGCCGACAATGGCCGACATCAGCACCACGACCGGAATGGCGCCGACGCCCATGCGGTCGATCTGGTTGAAGACCGCGGCCGGGTTGACGGCATGGCCACGGCCGAGCTTCATCTGCGCGCCGCGGATGGTGGCGCCAAGGATGTTCATCGAGGCCAGGAAGTCGTCGCGCATCTCATAGACGCGCCGCCCGACCGCCTCGAGCGCGCGGATGATGATGTTGGGCGGCCCGGACGGTCCCGATTCGGGCTCGCGCCGGACGGCATCGCCGACAGCACCAAGCAGGATCGAGGCGATCTCGCTCTGCCCCTGCAATTTGACTTCGACGCCCTTCTTCTCGAAGGCGCTGACCAGGCGGTCGATCAGCCAGGCGCCAGCGGTGTCCATCTTCTCGATATGCGAAAGATCGAGCGCCAAGGTCTTGAAACCGTTGCGCTTCTCGATCCGACGCATCTCCGCGTCGACCAACGCCACGGTGCGTGTCGTCCAGGTTCCGGAAAAGGCGCAGCCGAGAACGCCGCCCTCCTCGCCGACGGCGATGCGCGGCTGGCCATTTGGCTCCTTGGCGGCGGTGCCGCTTGCGTCGCGTTTGCCGATGGTCAACATGGCGTCCTGTTTAGCCTGCCGGGACCAGCCTGTCATTTGCCGGCATGCCGTTGTCGCATAGCCTGAGAAGAAAAATATGGCGCGTGTCATTTCGGTCGAATCCGAGCGTTTTCCCATCGCCGGCGCCTTCACCATTTCACGCGGCTCGAAGACGGAAGCCGAAGTCATCACCGTAACGATCGGCGACAATGGCCATATCGGGCGCGGCGAATGCGTTCCGTACAAGCGCTATGGCGAGACCATGGAGGGCGTGCGAGCCGCGATCGAAGCGCTGAGCGACAGGATCGCCGGCGGCATCAGCCAGATCGCGCTGCTCGATGCCATGCCAGCCGGGGCCGCCCGCAACGCCATCGACTGCGCTCTGTGGGACCTGGAAGCAAAGACAAGCGGCAAGCCGGTTGCGGCCAGCATTTGCAAGGCTCCGTTGCGAGCGCTTGAGACAGCCTACACGCTGTCGCTGGGCGCACCGGAGGCGATGGCGGCGCAGGCGCGCGCCAATGCCTCGCGGCCGCTGCTCAAGGTCAAGATCGGCGGCGACGATGACATCGCCCGCATTCGTGCCGTGACGGAGGCGGCGCCGGACAGCCGCATCATCCTTGATGCCAATGAGGGCTGGACCGATGAGAACATCGTCGAAAACCTCGCCTTTGCCGCCGAGCAAGGCATCGCGCTGATCGAACAGCCACTTCCCGCGGGCCGCGACGGCATTTTACGGCATATCGCGCATCCACTACCGATCTGCGCCGACGAGAGTGTGCACGAGGCGAAGAACCTCGAAGCGCTTGTCGGCCTCTACGACGCCGTCAACATCAAGCTCGACAAGTCGGGCGGCCTGACGGCCGCTCTTGTGCTGCGCGACCGTGCCCGCGAGCTCGGTTTCGGTATCATGGTCGGCTGCATGGTCGGCACGTCGCTGGCGATGGCACCGGCCGTCTTGTTGGCCCAAGGCGCCGATTTCGTCGATCTCGACGGCCCGCTGTTGCTGGCCCGAGACCGCGAGCCCGGCCTCGTCTACGAGGGGTCGCTGGTCTCACCCCCCGACAGGGCGCTGTGGGGCTGAGCGCGCTGCGAGCCCGATCAGCACCAGACCAATGATGGCGATCGGGATCATTGCCCAAAAGCCATCGACGCCGAGGCGGTCGTAGAGTGGGCCCGACGCCAGCGTGACCACAGCCATGAAGAAGCCGTTGAAGAAATAGGCGATGCCTTGCGCCGCACCGGTGCGCTCTTCCGAAACCGTTTCACCGATCATCTTCTGCAGGCCGATCAGCACCATCGCCACCGACACTGAATGCAAGGTCTGGACGCCAAAGAAGCCGGCAACGCCAAGGCCAAGCGGCCAGATCATAGGAAAGGCGATCCAGCGCACGATCGAGCCGACGCCGGCGATCACCATGACCTGGACGACGGAAACGGAGGCGAAAATGCGGTTGAAAAACAAAAACATGCAAACCTCGGCGACCACGCCCCAGGCCCACAGCAGCCCGACGACGGAATCGCTGATGCCAATCGACTTCCAGTAGATCGACACGAAGCCGTAGAGAAAGGCATGGCTGGCGGTGATGATGCCGACGCCGAAGGTAAAATACAGGAAGTAGGCATTGAGCAGCTTTGGCGCCGAATGCTGGATGTCGGTGGCCGAAAGCGGCGAAGCGCGGCGCGGACGGCCGAGGCGCGGCGCCAGCAACCCGGCCAAAAGGGCGGCGGCAAGAGCGACGAAGATGATCGCCGGCACGGCCTTGGGGCCTGTCCAGGCCAGGATGAAGCCGCCGGCGATATTGGCGCAGAGATAGGAGATCGAGCCCCATTTGCGCATGGCAGTGTAGTTGGAGCCGAACCGGCGCACGCCCGAAAGCGCCAGCGAATCGGCGATCGGCGAATGCGGCGTCCAGACGATGGTCAGCGCCAGCGATACCGCGAGCACCATGGCGTAGGTGGGGTTAAGGAAATAGCCGGCGGAAATGACCATCGTCGCGGCGACGAGCACGACATAGACATTGGCGCGGTCCTTCGCCCGGTCGGCCAAGGCGGTCAGCAACGGCGTCGTCACCACGCGCAGGAACATCGGCGCGGCCAAAATGACCGCGATCTGTTCGGCATGGAAACCCTCGGCCTGCAGCCATAGCGGGAAATAGGGCAGATGCGTGCCGAGCGACACGAACAGCGTGAAGAAGATCAGGCTCATGCGCAGTTCGAAATGGCGCGGCTTGACGAGTTGTTCGGGTGAAAGCGGCGGCAGGGACATGAATCGATCCAATTGCGCCGCGTTCTACCAGACGACCAGCAGCGCGATCGACCATTAACATGGAGAAAAACCGGGCGAAACCGGTTGGACTAATCGATTAATCCCAGAGCAGGAACGTACCTCAGGCCGCTTCGACCACCCGGTCCTCGATGAGCATCGGGATGAAAGGTTCGTCTGGAGCCTCAGGCAACACCTTCGCCCAGTGCAGGATTTCCATCCGGCCGTCGAAATGCTCGACCACCGCCGTGCAGCTTTCCACCCAGTCGCCGGTGTTGATGTACTGCACGTCTTCGTAGTTCTCGATCGCGGCATGGTGGATGTGGCCGCAGATCACGCCGTCGACATGCGAGCGGCGCGCTTCCTCGGTCAGCATGGTCTGGAATGAGCCGATGAAGTTCACCGCCTTCTTGACGTTGACCTTGGCCCAGGACGAAAACGACCAGTAAGGCAGGCCAAGCAACTGGCGAAGCCGCGTCACCACCCTGTTGACGAGCATGGCTGCGTCATAGGCGTAATCGCCAAGATAGGCGAGCCAGCGCGCATTGTGGACGACGGTGTCGAACTGGTCGCCATGGATGACCAGCAGGCGCCTGCCGTCGGCGGTCTCGTGGATGGCACGGTCGGCGACGACGATACCGCCGAAATGCACGCCCTGGAACTGGCGGGCGAACTCGTCGTGATTGCCGGCAATGTAGGTGATGTTGGCGCCCTTGCGCGCCTTGCGCAGCAATTTCTGCACGACGTCGTTGTGGCTCTGCGGCCAGTGCCAGCTGCGCCTCAGGCGCCAGCCATCGACGATATCACCAACCAGATAGATGATATCGGCGTCGTGATGGCGCAGGAAATCGATCAGGAAGTCGGCCTTGGCCGCCTTCGAGCCGAGATGGACGTCGGAGATGAACATGCTGCGGAAAGTGCGGGGCTCTGGGCCAGACATCAGATTGTCACCGTTGCTTTCGCGCAGGCTATGCCCCGATTCATGCAACAACCGTATGACGGTTGCGATTGGTCCAGCCGAAGAGCTAGCGTGCCGTGCTTGATCAGAGGAGAAAATCACCATGGATCTCGGCATTCGCGGCAAGAAGGCGATCGTCTGTGCATCGAGCAAAGGGCTTGGGCGCGGCTGCGCCATGGCGCTGGCCGAGGCCGGCTGCGATCTGGTGGTCAACGGCCGCAATGCCGAGTTGCTGGCCAGGACCGCCCAGGACATCCGTGACCGCTACGGCGTCAAGGTGACCGAGATCCTCGGCGACGTCTCGAAGCCCGAGGTGCAAAAGGCGATGCTGGCGGCCTGCCCCGATCCCGACATCCTCGTCAACAACAATGGCGGTCCGCCGCTGCGCGATTTCCGCACGCTCGACCGCGAAAAGATCCTGGAAGGCGTCACGCAGAACATGGTGACGCCGATCGAGCTGATCCAGGCGGTGATCGACGGCATGGCGGCGCGCGGCTTCGGCCGCATCGTCAACATCACCTCGCTGTCGGTCTACGTGCCGATCCCCGGCCTCGATCTGTCGTCCGGCGCGCGCGCCGGGCTGACCTCGTTCCTGGCCGGCGTGGCTCGCACGGTGATTGACCGTAACGTGACCATCAACAGCATGCTGCCCGGCAAGCTCGACACCGACCGGTTGCGCGGCCCGCATGAAGCCGGCACGCCGGAAGACCCGGCAGCGGCTGCCGCGCGCAAGGCCCGCATCAGCGCCGACGTGCCCGCCAAGCGGCTTGGCACGCCAGAGGAGTTCGGCCAGATCTGCGCCTTCCTGTGCTCCGTGCATGCCGGCTATCTCACCGGGCGGAACATACCGGTCGACGGCGGCCTCTACGTCAGCGCATTCTGACGGCGCCGCTCGACACTTTCGCAGGATATCGACACAAAGATTCGCAGGATATCGACACAAAGAATTGAAATAGCTCTATCTTTTCGACCTTGACCCTTTCTGTCGCGCTTGCGTCATTTGGCGTCGCGAAAAGCCGACGCCGCATGCTAAAAGGCAGCGAGGCAGCAGCGCAGGGAGGGCCGGCATGGAAGGCGAGAACAAGAAGACGGCCCGATCGGACCTCGACGAGGCCGCGCTCTACTTCCACAAGCATCCGACCCCCGGAAAGCTCGAAATCCAGGCGACCAAGCCGCTCGGCAACCAGCGCGATCTGGCACTTGCCTATTCGCCAGGGGTCGCCGCCCCTTGCCTCGAAATCCGCGACAATCCAGCAACCGCCGCCGACTATACGGCGCGCGCCAATCTGGTTGGCGTCGTTTCCAACGGCTCGGCGGTGCTCGGCCTCGGCAATATCGGTCCGCTCGCCTCCAAGCCGGTCATGGAAGGCAAGGCGGTGCTGTTCAAGAAATTCGCCGGCATCGACGTGTTCGACATCGAGATCGACGCGCCCGGGATCGAGCGCATGGTCGAGACGATCTCGGCGCTGGAGCCGACCTTCGGCGGCATCAACCTCGAGGACATCAAGGCGCCCGAGTGCTTCGAGGTCGAGGAGCAGCTAAAGGCCCGCATGGGCATACCGGTATTCCATGACGACCAGCACGGCACGGCGATCATCGTCGCCGCCGCGGTGCTCAACGGGCTGGAATTTGCCGGCAAGACCATTTCCGACATCAAGATCGTCACCTCGGGCGCCGGTGCCGCCGCCCTTGCATGCCTCAATCTTCTGGTCTCGCTCGGCGCCAAGGTGGAGAACATCTGGGTCACCGACCGTTTCGGCGTCGCCTACAAGGGCCGCACGGACGAGATGGACCGCTGGAAAGACCCCTATGTCAAGGATACGGCAGCGCGGACGCTGGCCGATGTGATCCCGGGCGCGGATGTCTTTCTCGGCCTGTCGGCTGCCGGCGTGCTGAAGCCCGAACTGCTGCAGCATATGGCGCCGAAGCCGCTGATCCTGGCGCTGGCCAACCCCAATCCGGAGATCATGCCGGAGGCGGCACGGGCGGCGCGACCGGACGCGATGATCTGCACCGGCCGTTCCGATTTTCCCAATCAGGTCAACAATGTACTGTGTTTTCCTTACATCTTCCGTGGCGCGCTGGACTGCGGCGCCAGCGCCATCAATGAGGAGATGAAGATGGCGGCGGTGCGGGCGATCGCGGCACTCGCCCGCGAGGAACCATCCGACGTCGCCGCGCGCGCCTACTCCGGCGAGACGCCGATCTTCGGGCCCGATTTCCTGATCCCCTCGCCCTTCGATCCCAGGCTGATCCTGCGCATTGCGCCAGCCGTCGCCAAGGCAGCCTGCGACACCGGCGTGGCGACCAGGCCGATCACCGACTTCGCCGCCTACATCGACAAGCTCAACCGCTTCGTCTTCCGCTCCGGCCTGGTGATGAAGCCGGTGTTCTCGTCCGCCAAGGCCTCAAGCGCCAAGCGCGTCATCTATGCCGAGGGCGAGGATGAGCGCGTGCTGCGCGCCGCCCAGGTGGTGCTCGAGGAAGGCATTGCCGAGCCGATCCTGATCGGCCGACCGCATGTCATCGAGGTCAGGCTGAAGCGCTATGGGCTGCGCATCAAGCCGGGCGTCGATTTCGGCCTGATCAACCCCGAGGACGATCCGCGCTACCGCCACTATGTCGACCTTTTGATCGAGCTCGCCGGCCGGCGCGGCGTGACGACGGAGGCCGCTCGCACCATGGTGCGCACCGACAACACGGTGATCGCGGCGCTCGCGTTGAAGCGCGGCGATGCCGATGCCATGGTCTGCGGTCTCGAAGGCCGTTTCGAGCGGCATCTGCGCAATGTGACGCTGATCATTGGGCCCCGCGCGGGCATCAAGGACCGCGATCTCTCGACGCTTTCCATGCTGATCTCGCAGCGCGGCATCATCTTCCTCACCGACACACATGTCTCCGTCGACCCGACGGCGGAAGAGATCGCCGAGATGACGGTGCTTGCGGCGGAGGAAATCCAGCGCTTCGGCATCGAGCCCAAGGCAGCGCTGCTGTCGCATTCGGATTTCGGTTCGCGCGATTCGCCGAGCGCGCTGAAGATGCGCCAGGCGGCGGCGATCCTGGCGCGCATCGCGCCGGAGCTCCAGTGCGACGGCGAGATGCATGCCGATTCGGCACTTTCGGAGAATCTGCGCCAGCGCGTCTATCCGCATTCGCGGCTCAAGGGCGAAGCCAATCTGCTGGTGTTTCCGAACCTCGATTCGGCCAACATCACGCTGACGGCGCTGCGCGCCATGATGGATGCGCTGCATGTCGGACCGATCCTGCTCGGCACGGACAAGCCGGCGCACATATTGACGCCTTCGGTAACCTCGCGCGGCGTCGTCAACATGACCGCGCTCGCCGTGGTCGAGGCGGCGCACAAGGCGCAGGCCGTCGTCAATCTGGGCTAAGGCCGCATTTCGCGGTAAGCTGCCGTTACGTTTGGTTGCAGATTCGATTGCGTTTGGTTGCAGACTAAGGCGCGGTTAACCGCGGACGCGTTAGTTTCGTGGCGAACAGGCAAGCGGAGTTTTTGGGGCACATGGCGGGCGCAGGGTTGAGGCTGACGCACCTTGCCGCGCTGCTTGGCGCGCTCGCGGCCTCGGTCATTGCCGTCACGTCGCCGCAAGCTGCCTCGCGCGCCTGCCGCCAGCTCGAAGCACAGCTTGCGGCCGCATCGAATGGTGGCGGCGGCAAGCCGGGCCTGATCCGCAAATATGACGACGCCATCACCCGCCAGCGCCAGCAACTGGCCAAGGCGCGCCGACAGGCGAGCAATGCCGGCTGCGGCTTCTCGCTGTTTTCCCGCAACGTCAGCGAATGCGCCGCACTCAACGCCACCATCGATCGCATGAATGCCAATCTCGACGCCTTGCAGTCAAAGCGAGAGCGGCTTGCCGGCGGCGGAACGCGACGCGACCGCAGCAGCATCCTGGCGGCGCTCGACGCCAATGGCTGTCGTGAGGACAAGATCGCGCCACGCCGCGCCCCGGTCCAGGAAGCGGCCCGCGAAAGCGGCAACGGAAACCTGTTCGACCAGCTTTTCGGCGGCAGCGGCCATCTCGACGCGCTCGAGCAGCCCGACTATCCGGACGAAGAGCGTGCGATAAGCCGGGTGATCAACCAGCCCGACGGCATGGACCTGCCGCGGCTGAGCGGCGAGTTCCGCACCATGTGCGTGCGCACCTGCGACGGCTATTTCTTCCCGATGTCGAATGCCGCCTCGCTCGGCGACTTCGAGCGCGACCAGAAGAACTGTGAGTCGAGCTGCCCAGGCACCGAGATGCAGGTTTTCTACACGCGCGGCATGGACGACGATTCAGGAGCGATGACATCGTCGGCGACTGGCAGGCCCTATAGCGAATTGCCGACGGCCTATCTCTATAAGTCCAACATATCGCGGCAGCCGGCCTGCGGCTGCAACGCGCAGGCCGGAAATTTCGAGATCATCGCCGGCAATCCGCCGAGCCCGGAACAGTCCGCTCCCGATGCGGCGACCACGCCATTCGTTCCGATGCCGGGCGCCAAGCCGGATCCGGGCACCGATCCCGAGACGCTTGCCAATGCCGAAGGCGGGCTGGACCGCGACACCATCAAGCGTATGGCCGAAAAGCCCGCCACCTCGCCGGTGTCGGCACTGCCGCCGGATCAGCGCAAGGTCAGGGTCGTCGGGCCAGCGTTCCTTCCCGACCCAGCAGGGGCAATAGATCTGCAAGCTCCGGCCCGGAAGGCTGTCCAGTAAGGGCGAGCCTGAGCGGCATGAACAGCGCCTTGCCCTTGCGGCCCGTCGCTTCCCTGATCTTGCCGGTCCAGTCCTTCCAGACGGTGCCGTTCCACGGCTCTTCCGGCAACAGGTCGAACGCCTCACGAAGGAAATCGCGGTCCTCGCCAGAAAGCTCCGGCGGCTCCTGCGGCCCGTCGCCGAGGATGCGCCACCATTGAACCGCATCGGCCAGCCTGTCGAGATTGTCGCGCACGGCCAGCCAGAACGGCTCGGCCTTGTCGCCGGAAATGCCGAGCACGATCAGCCGGTCGCGCGCCTCGGAGAACGGCATATGGTGTATCAGCGCCCGATTGAGCACGAAAAGCTCGTCCGGATCGAACTTGGCTGCTGATTTCGAGGTTGCGGCTGGATCGAAATGCCCTGCAAGCTCGGTCAGGTCAGGCATGGTGGCGACATTTTCGGAGGTGCCGACCAGCACGGCCAGCGAGGCGACGGCCATCGGCTCGACGCCGTCCTCGCGCAGGCTTTCGATCGACAGGGCGCCGGTGCGCTTCGACAGCCCCTCGCCCGACGCCGTGGTCAGGAGATTGTGGTGGCCGAAAACCGGCGGCACGGCCTCCAGCGCCCGGAACAGGGCGATCTGCACGCCGGTGTTGGTGACATGGTCGTCGCCGCGGATGACGTGGGTGACGCCCATCTCGATGTCGTCGACCACGGAAGGCAACGTATAGAGATAGGTGCCGTCCTCGCGCATCAGTACCGGATCGGACAGCGACGCAAGGTCAACGGTTTCCTCGCCGCGCACCAGATCGTTCCAGTGGATTTCGGTGCGCTCGGGCTGCAGCGGATCGCTGGTGAAATTCGGCAGGAGGAAGCGCCAGTGCGGCTTGCGGCCGTCCGACTGGTATTCGGCCACCTGTTCCGGCGTCAGCGTCAGCGCCTCTCGGCCATAGACCGGCGGCAGGCCGCGCGTGCGGCGCACCTTGCGGCGGAGATCGAGCTCTTCCGGCGTTTCGTAGCAGGCATAAAGCACACGCGCCGCCTTCAGCCTCTCCACCGCCGCATCGTAGATCTCGACGCGCCGCGACTGGTACTCGGTGACATCGGGGAAGATCCCCAGCCAGTGCAGGTCGTAAAGGATGGAGTCGGCGAACTCCTGCGTCGAGCGGGAGATATCGGTGTCGTCGAAGCGCTGGATGAAGCGGCCCTTGTTGTTCAAGGCGAACAGCCAGTTGAACAGCGCGGTGCGCGCGTTGCCGATATGGATGCGGCCGGTCGGCGATGGGGCAAAACGGACGGTAACTGTCATGAGCGGGGCGTAGCGGATGCTTTTCCGGTTGACAAGACGCGCCCCCGCGCGACGGGCAGACATAGAACATAGATTGCTAAATGAAAAGGCGTCGGCACCGCAGCCTCGCGCGCGGCTGCCGAAGCGAGGCACCATGATCGCAAAGGCCGGGCACACCGGGGTTTCAGCGGCGCATATCTGTCCCCGTTATCCACATGTGTGACACACAAGATATTGGGGTCATAAAAGCTACGCAAACGAATCCTTGACGGCGCAAAACGAGTCGCCTTTTATAGGCCATGCGCTCCTGTTGAGAGCGCGACCGGAATGTTCTGAGCCCGGTCTTTTTTCCCGGAATTTGTGCGTTTTGCCCGCATTTCCGCCCGTTACGAGGCCGGCGGAAGCGTTGGGGTTGATGGGGCCAGGGGTGGCGAAAAGGGAGAATTGTCGGACTGGAAAAAATACTCTGTTAACACTATATTTAGTGTTTGCAGGCAGGTTCGACGCTAGATAATGTGAAATTCCTCGATCGGGGGAATCGAGCAAAAAGTTTCAGATTTGAGGACCCGCAGGGGTTCGCCAGCGGGTTGGACAGACGCTTCGCAAGGAGACTGGCCAGCAAGACGGGCGGAAGCTGCGAAAGGAGATGCCGGCGTTGTCAAGACGTCGGCCAACGGCGGACTGCGCGTTTCGCTTTGGGGGCAGAAATCCCTGGGGAAAAGCGCTATATATAGACAAAAGGGATAGGACCAATGCGCATCGAGCGTCGCTTCACCAAGCCAGGACAAGCAGGTCAAGAGGGGGCTGCCTATGCGGAGATCGAATTCCGCAAGGCGCTTTCCGAGATCAAGAATCCGGATGGCTCGGTGGTGTTCCGCTTGGACAACATCGATGTTCCGGCGCAGTTTTCCCAGGTCGCCGCCGACATCCTGGCGCAGAAGTATTTCCGCAAGGCCGGGGTGCCTGCGCGCCTGAAGAAGGTCGAGGAGAACGACGTTCCCTCCTTCCTGTGGCGCTCCGTCGCCGACGAGGCGGAACTGGCCAAGCTGCCCGAGGCCGAACGGCACGGTTCCGAGATCGACGCCCGCCAGGTCTTCGACCGGTTGGCCGGCACCTGGACCTATTGGGGCTGGAAGGGCGGCTACTTCAAGTCCGAGGAAGACGCCCGCACCTTCCGCGACGAGCTTGCCTATATGCTGGCCACCCAGCGCGTGGCGCCGAATTCGCCGCAATGGTTCAACACCGGCCTGCACTGGGCCTATGGCATCGACGGCCCGAGCCAGGGCCATTTCTACGTCGACCCGTTCACCGGCAAGCTGACCAAGTCGAAGTCCTCCTACGAGCATCCGCAGCCGCATGCCTGCTTCATCCAGGGCGTGCAGGACGATCTCGTCAACGAAGGCGGCATCATGGACCTGTGGGTGCGTGAAGCGCGCCTGTTCAAATACGGTTCGGGCACCGGCTCCAACTTCTCGTTCCTGCGCGGCGAAGGCGAAAAACTGTCCGGCGGCGGCCGCTCGTCCGGCCTGATGAGCTTCCTCAAGATCGGCGACCGCGCGGCGGGCGCCATCAAGTCGGGCGGCACGACGCGCCGCGCCGCCAAGATGGTCATCGTCGACGCCGACCACCCCGATATCGAGGAATTCATCGACTGGAAGGTCAACGAGGAGCAGAAGGTCGCCTCGCTGGTGACCGGCTCCAAGATCGTCAAGAAGCATCTCGAAGCGATCATGAAGGCCTGCGTCAACTGCGAAGGCCATGACGACGACTGCTTCGACCCGGCGATCAACACGGCGCTGAAGCGCGAGATCAAGCTGGCCAAGAAGGACGCGGTGCCGGAGAACTACATCTACCGGGTCATCCAGTTCGCCAAGCAGGGCTACACCTCGATGTCGTTCAAGACCTACGACACCGACTGGGATTCGGATGCCTACCTCACGGTCTCCGGCCAGAACTCCAACAATTCGGTGTCGCTGAAGGATAATTTCCTGCGCGCCGTCGAGCAGGATGGCGACTGGCATCTCACCGCCCGCAAGGACGGCAAGGTGCTGAAGACGCTGAAGGCCAGGGATCTCTGGGAAAAGATCGGCTATGCCGCCTGGGCGTCGGCCGATCCCGGCCTGCACTTCAACACGACGATGAACGACTGGCACACCTGCGCCTCGGCCGGTGCGATCCGGGCCTCCAACCCGTGCTCGGAATACATGTTCCTCGACGACACGGCCTGCAACCTCGCCTCGATCAACCTGCTGCCCTACCGCAACGCCGACGGCACGATCGACATCGCCGCCTACGAGCACACGGTGCGGCTGTGGACCATCGTGCTGGAAATCTCCGTCATGATGGCGCAGTTCCCGTCGAAGGAGATCGCCAATCTTTCCTACGAATACCGCACGCTGGGCCTCGGCTACGCCAATATTGGCGGCCTGCTGATGACGTCGGGCATTCCCTATGATTCCGACGAGGGCCGCGCCATCTGCGCCGCACTCACCGCGATCATGACCGGTACGGCCTATGCCACCTCGGCCGAGATGGCGGCCGAGCTTGGCGCCTTCCCCGACTATGACCGCAACGCGCAGAACATGCTGCGCGTCATGCGCAACCATCGCCGTGCTGCTTACGGAGACAAAGACGGCTACGAGAAGCTGGCGGTCAACCCGGTGCCGCTGGTCGCCTCCGACCTCAAGCAGCAGGCGCTTGCCGAGCACGCCAAGGCCGCCTGGGACCGCGCCATCGAGCTCGGCGAGGAGCATGGCTACCGCAATGCGCAGGCAACGGTGATCGCGCCGACCGGCACGATCGGCCTGGTCATGGATTGCGACACCACCGGCATCGAGCCCGACTTCGCGCTGGTGAAGTTCAAGAAGCTCGCCGGCGGCGGCTACTTCAAGATCATCAACCGCGCCGTGCCGGAAGCGCTGCGGACGCTGGGCTACTCCGAGAGCCAGATCGCCGAGATCGAGGCCTATGCGGTCGGCCACGGCAACCTCAACCAGGCGCCCGGGATCAACCCCGGCTCGCTCAAGGCCAAGGGTTTTTCGGACGACAAGATCGCGGCGCTCAACGCCGCGCTGAAGTCGGCCTTCGACATCAAGTTCGTCTTCAACCAGTGGACGCTCGGCGCCGACTGGGTGAAGGAGACGTTCGGTTTCACCGACGAGCAGCTCAACGACTTCTCGTTCGAGATCCTGCCGGCGCTTGGCTTCGCCAAGAAGGACATCGAAGCCGCCAACATCCATGTCTGCGGGGCGATGACGCTGGAAGGCGCGCCGTTCCTGAAGGCCGAGCACCTGGCGGTGTTCGACTGTGCCAGCCCGTGCGGCAAGATCGGCAAGCGCTCGCTGTCGATCAACAGCCACATCCTGATGATGGCGGCGGCGCAGCCCTTCATCTCCGGCGCCATCTCCAAGACAATCAACATGCCGAACGAAGCGACGGTGGAAGACGCCAAGGGCGCCTACATGCTGTCGTGGAAGCTGGCGCTGAAGGCCAACGCGCTCTATCGCGACGGCTCGAAACTGTCGCAGCCGCTCAACTCCTCGTTGCTCGCCGATGGCGAGGAGGATGAGGACGATGCGGTCGAGCAACTGATCCAGGCACCGGCTGCGGCGCGTGCGGCGCAGATCACCGAGCGGATCGTCGAGCGCATCATCGAGCGCGTCTCGCGCGAGCAGGAAAAGCTGCCCGGCCGCCGCAAGGGCTACACCCAGAAGGCCAAGATCGGCGGCAACACCATCTTTCTGCGCACCGGCGAATATGATGACGGCCGTCTCGGCGAGATCTTCATCGACATGAACAAGGAAGGTGCCACGCTGCGCGGCCTTCTCAACAACTTCGCCATCGCCATCTCGCTCGGCCTGCAGTACGGCGTGCCGCTCGACGAATATGTGCACGCCTTCACCTTCACCAAGTTCGAGCCGGCCGGCATGGTGCAGGGCAACGACGCCATCAAGAGCGCGACGTCGATCCTCGACTACGTGTTCCGCGAGCTGGCGATTTCCTATCTCGGCCGCAACGACCTCGCCCATGTCGACCAGTCGGACTTTTCCAACACCGCGCTTGGCCGCGGCATCAGCGAAGGCAAGACCGACGCTGTCTCCAAGGGCCTGACCCGCGGCTCGCCGGTGAAGCTGGTGTCGCGGGCGATCGGCAACGAGCCGAAAGGGTTCGGGGGTTCAAGTCCCTCTCCCGCTACCACCCCTGCCCGCTCGGCACCGTCGGCCTTCTCGGGCTCCAACGTGCTGGCACTGTCGTCGGCTACGGCAACGGCGCTGAAGACCGACCAGGCTACCGGCTACAAGCGCGACTATGAGGAGCGGGCGAAGGAACTGGCCGAGGACATCGCCTTCGAAGAGGCGGTGGACGCGGCTTCCGGTGCCGCCGACACCACCGCAGGGCTGTTCACCGACGCAGCGGCGACTGAGGCAGCCGAGGCGAAGAAACTCGCCGCCGACCGCCGCGCCAAATCGCTGCTGCAGGGCTACACCGGCAATTCCTGCTCCGAGTGCCAGAATTTCACCATGGTGCGGAATGGGACTTGTGAGAAGTGCGACACGTGCGGTGCTACGAGCGGGTGCAGCTGAGAACTGATGCCGCCTCGGCTTACGGTCCGCGAAGTTGTTCGCTTGCTGGAGACCGACGGCTGGTATCTGGTTGCAAACAAGGGCAGCCATCGCCAATATAGGCATGAAATCAAGGCCGGCCGCGTCACCGTGGCCGGCAAGCCGTCTGAAGAGGTTGCGCCAGGAACACTGAACAGCATCCTCAAGCAGTCCGGCTTAAAGGAGCGATGACATGCGGTACGCGGTGGTGATTGAAAAAGCCGGCAACAACTTTTCTGCTTATGTGCCGGACTTGCCCGGCTGCATCGCGACCGCTGCCACCGTGCCGGAAGTGGAAGCCGAAATTCGCGACGCAATCCGCTTTCATATCGAAGGCTTGCGCGCCGACGGCCTGGAAGTGCCCAAAGGCGTCAGCCTGGCGGAGTATGTAGAGGCATAGAGCCCCGGCAGTGCTGCAACACTGCAACGGCGTTGCGCACCGAGCGCCAGAGCCCTGCGATGGTGCAGTATGATCGATCACATAACCGTCGCAGTCGGCGATCTGCAGAGAAGCAAACTCTTCTACGAAAGAGCCCTTGCCCCTTTGGGCTATCGCCTCTCTTTCGGCAAGGAGAGCGTGTTCTGGGCATTCGATGTCGGCAATGGCTGCCTGTTCGAGATCCAGCGACCGGACAGCGAACCACCGCTGACACGTGTGCATGTCGCCTTCCGGGTGAACAGCAAGGCAGAGGTCGACGCGTTTTATCGGGCTGCTCTCGATGCCGGCGGCGCGGACAATGGCGCACCCGGCCCGCGTCCGGACTATGGCGCGAACTACTATGCCTGCTTTGTGCTTGATCCCGATGGCTACAACATCGAGGCGATTATCAACGAGGCGTGATGTGAGCGTGGTTTTCCCTTCTCCGCTTGTTGTGGGAGAAGGTGGCCGAGCGAAGCTCGGTCGGATGAGGGGTGTTCCAGCTTGGCGGAAACCTTCGTCCTGACGCGGCTCGACTGGCTGCGAGTGCGCCAGTTCCCAACGCCTCATTCCTTCCAACACCCTCAGCCGTCTCAGCGCTGCGCGCCGACCCACCGCCACGTCATGACGGCCTCACAGCCAGGAACGTGTTCCATTCTTCGCGATCGCGGCCGACGTTGAAATCGTCCCTGATAAGGACCAGCCCGGCGCTTTCGATCCGGGCCGCGAAGTCGTCCCTGCGCCAGTAGACCGTATGATATTTGCCGCCCGTCTCGCCATCGCCATTGCGCATCGATACGAGGAAGGCGCCGCCTGGCCGCAGCGACCCGGCTATCTTGGCAAGGACCTGGTCGGTCTGGTCGCGCGGCACATGGATCAGGACACACAGGGCCAGGACGGCGTCGTAGGGACCGCCGAGGTCATCGGTGATGAGATCGAGAAGCTCACCGTGCCGCGCGCGGCCCGCAGCTCAAGAAACCGCTTTGTCGCGTCGGTGCGCCGAACCTTGACGCCCAGAGTCTCGAGAAAGTCGGCATCGTATCCCGGTCCGGACCCGACTTCCAGAATCTGGCCGCCTGTTCCGGCGATCGCCACAAGGCGCTTCAGCGATGCCTGCTCTCCCGGGTTGGGAACATGCCTCACGATTGCATCGTAGCGTTCCGCATAGTCCTCATAAGCACTGATCGTTCGACGGCTCTTCGCCAGAGCCTCCGGTAACACATCCATCCTTCCCTCCCTTGCATCCATGTCGGTCAAAGAGCTTCCTCAGCGAATGGTTCCGGGAGGGACACGTCCGTCGAGCATGCCGATATCGCGCAGGAAATGGTCCGACAGCGAACGGTGGTCGAGCAGGCCGCGCTTGCGGGGCCGGAACGGCGCGGTGAAGAGGTCGAGCATCGGACGACGAAGCGTGTTGTAGAGGGTGGTCATTGCCGTGTCCTTTCGGGTTCGATCTGATGGACAAAGCATGCCGTTTTCCGGCCTTGGTTTCCAATCGAACGTCAAGTACCATGCATCAGGAGGATTGATGCGTCATGAGTTGGGAGCTACCGCCGTTAGGGGCCATTCGTGTCTTTGAAGCCGCAGCGCGGCTGGGCAGCTTCACCAAGGCGGCCGAAGAACTCGGCATGACCCAGTCAGCGGCCAGCTATCAGATCAAGGTGCTGGAAGAACGCGCCGGAACGCCGCTTTTCATAAGAAAAACAAGGCAGATCGCCCTGACCGAGGCCGGACAGCAGTTGGCACCGCACGCAACAGGCGCATTCTCGGCCCTGGCGGATGCGTGGGTCGCCACGAAGGGTGGAGCGACCGGCGTGCTGTCCGTGACGACCATGGAAACATTTGCCTCGAACTGGCTGGCCGTCTGGCTCGGAACATTCCAGCTGATGCATCCCGATCTTGCCGTGAAGGTGAACACATCGTCCCGGCTGGTCGATTTCACGCGCGAAGACATGGATATCGGGATTCGCACCGGCACCGGAAAATGGCCCGGCCTGACGGCTCACTATCTGTTCAAGGCAGACTATACGCCAATGCTCAGCCCGAAACTGGCCGAGAGCGTGGGCGGCATCCACCGTCCCGAGGATCTTTACAAGGTGGCGCTATGCTGTGCCGACGATCCCTGGTGGAAAATCTGGTTCGAGGCGGCCGGCGTACCCTTCGAGCCCGATCGCGTCATCGCGGGCCCGACGCTGGGTTCGCAGGCTTACGATGCAATGGCGGCGCTGACCGATCAGGGCGCTGCGATCCTCACCCGCAACATCTACAGCGCCCTGCTGGCAAAGGGCCAGTTGATACAGCCGTTTGAAGTCCTTGGATCTGATGGTGACGGCTATTGGCTGGTGCACCTGGAAAGCCGCCGCAATACACCCAAGATCAAGGTGTTCCGGGACTGGGTGCTGGCGCAGACGGCGGAGATACGCGAGCGCGAAAGGCGCGAGGCCCGATAGGCTTTCAGGCAGCGGTCACGGGCCCTCAATCCTTGAACGTGATGCCGTACTTTGCGGCCTGTTCCTTGGGCATGTCGGCGAACGCCTGGCGCGTGGTGTAGCCGCCGTAGACTTCGCCGCCGTTCCTGATCATCCAGTCCTCGACGTCGGCTTCGGCCACCTTCATCCTGTCGCCGATCTTGTATTTGTTGCCATTGACCGGTTCGTCGGCAAGCAGGCCGACGAACGTGCCGTCGCTGTAGCCGAGCAGCTGCAGCCAGATATGCTCGGTTGCGCCGTTCTGCGTCAGCGGGAATTTCACCGTATAAGTACCGGGCGTGCCGGCGGCTATCAGTTTGTGGAACCGCGGCAGCGTCGAACGGCCTTTGGTCTTAGCGGCCTGCATCGCGTCGTCGCCCGTGTTGTAGGCGACGACGTTTTCCTTGATTGGGCGCGGCGCCGTCAGCGAGGCGCCCGGTGCTGCCTCCGGGATGGCGACCGGCTTGTTGCTCGGCATATGGCTGAGCGTGTTGAAAAATCCGTAGCCAAGCGCGGCCACAAAAGCGACTGCCAGAACCGGATTGCGCATCGACCCCTCACGCCATTGTTTTGAAGCATGTCGCCGTTCAAAGCGCGCCCTTCAGGTCAGGCCTAAGGGCATGCCCTTTGGGCGACATGCACGATCACGCGGATGTTACCAATCGGGCGTTGCGGGACCGCTAAGGAACAGGGTGAGCGGATCGTTAGAAAAACGCTGAAATTTGCCGCCAAAACCTCAAGACGCGGGCTTCGCCTCTAGTCAGCGTCGGCCATCATCTGGCGGCTGCCGCCGGCCCAGGCACGCCACTGCCTCTCGTCGCCATGGAAGACATTGAGGTCGATGCGACCCCTCACCCCGTGCGACAGGCCGGAGCCGGAATATTGCCAGAACAGCCATTTGCGGCCGGGATAGACTTTTGATGGATGCCGCGCCACCGCGCGCAGCCAGAACGGGTAGTCGAGGAAGGCGCCGCGCAAATTGTCGCGATAGAAATCGGGGCTGGTGTAGATGATGGGTCGCTGGCCGTAGTGTCGCTCCAGCTTGTCCATGAACACCTGCATCTTCTCCAGCACCGTCGCGCGCGACGGCCGCCGCTTGCAGGAAGACTCGCCGTTCCACTCGACATCGATCACCGGCGGCAGCGCGCCCTCGACCCGCGGCACGTTGCGGATGAACCAGTCGGCCTGCTCTCCGGCGGTGCGGCACCAGTAGAAGAAATGATAGGCGCCGCGTTTCAGCCCGGCGGCATCGGCATTGCGCCAGTTGGTCCTGAACATCGGGTCGAGATGGTCGCCGCCATCGGTCGCCTTGATGTAGGCGAAGTTGGCGCCCTGGGCGCGCAGCTTGCCCCAGTTCATATTGCCCTGCCAGCGCGAGACGTCGACGCCGTGCACGGCAAGGTGCCGGGGCGAGGCCCCCCGGCCGAAATTGATCGGCTTGGCATCGCGAAAACCGTAGCGCATCACCGGCCCGGCCAGCATCGGGGGTGCTGCGCGCGTCAGCCGCTTCGGCTGCGACACCAGGGCAACCGGCTCGACTGGTGGCTCGATGGCCTCCTCCGGCAACGGCGTGTCCATGGCGACCGTCTCTTCTTCCTCTGCCAGGGAAAAGGGCGGCGCATTGTCGGCCACGGTCTCATCCGACATGGGCGCAAGAACGGGTGTGTCCGGGGCCGCCGCGACGGGCACGCTTGGCCGCACGACGGAGCTGGTCGTCTCGTTCGACGGCATTTGCAAGGCATCGACGCCCGCCATAGATGAACAGCCGGCAAGCCACAGGGACGCGAACGAGAAAATGACGACGCCTGGTAACCGCATCTGGACCTGTACGCAAAACACAACAGACCGAAGGCAACCAACCGCCGCCGGACAACTGGCAATTCCCTAACGAGAAATTACCAACAAAGTTTGAATCAATTGTTAGCGAAATGGGTGAGCGAGCGTGGCTCTGCCCTGCCCTTGTCTGCGGGGGAAACCGATGACTATTTGACCGAGCTGACCAAAGTCTCGTCGCCGCTGAGGATGGAGACCCAGTGCCCGGAGTTGTCGCTCGCCTGCCGCTTCAGGTAGCGATAGCCGGTCTCGCTCCACAGGCGAACCTTGTCGCTGAGGTTGTCGAGGATGAAGTCGCCCTTGTCCGTGCGCACGGTGAGCACCGCATGGCCTTCACCATCCGGCTTGCGAACCACGGTCATGAGAAGGTTGGATACGGCAACGCCGTCTCTCATGAGCTCGCGCTGCTTTTCCAGCGCATAGTCCTCGCAATCACCGAAGCCATTGTCTGGATAGGCCCACCATTCCTCCTTGCCGTAATTGTCCATGTCGCTCATCGGCTTGACGCGCGTGTTGACCGAGGCATCGACGGCGGTGATCTCGCGCAACAGCCTGCCGGTCATATGCTCCGGCGTGTTGTTGGGCGAGCGGACCGAGCATTCGGCGGGGTGGATCTTGCAGAAATCATAGTGGCCGACCGGCTGGGACGTCGGACCGCCTACCATCATGGACAGGCCGGCGGCGCTTGCCAGACCCGGCACAGAGGCGAAAACCGTCAAAGCTATTGCAAGCCGCGCCGCGCAATGCCAACCCGTAGAGGATGCCATTGCGGCCCCACGTCTGTTGTTTGTTAACAAAAAGCTAAGGGGGAATTCCGGGGCGAGTCAATGCATGCGCGTGACGATCGATGGCACTTGGCGGTTTGCGACGCAGACGTGATGCCCGCGCAACACAGCTTGAGCCACCCCATCGCCACCAGCAACACGACGCCGAGCACGCCGCGATAGACGACGAAGGGCCGCTTCCCGCTTATCCCGGCTGCGGCATAGCTTCGCGATCCGGGGAATCCAATTTGCGGATTTGCTAGGTGCGCCCGAACCGGCTTGACAAGTTTCGTGTTAATATTACTCTTCGCTAACCTTACAATGTAAGGTGTCAGTTGGGAGGAAAACCATGTCGACCGCCGCGCTGTCCGAACTGGAACCCGTTGTCCTGTCCGAACCGCACCATCCCGCCATTGCAATGGAGGATGTCTCGCTCGACTTCAGCCGCGCCATCGAACGCGCCGAGGTCAATGCCTGGCGCGACCTCTACGCCGCGGCGCCTGCCGATTTCTCCGCACGCCAGGGCCTGTCGCTCGCCGCGGAAGGCGATCTCGTCTGGACCACCTGCACGACGATCCCGTTCATCCATTTCAACTGCGTGAAGAACCTTGGCGTCGAACGCCCGGCCACCGAAAGCCAGCTTGACGCGCTCTTGGCGCATTACCGCGCCGCCGGCATTGCCAGGCCGTGGTTCTATGCCAATCCGCATGCCGAGCCTTCGGCACTCAGATGCTGGCTGGAGGCGCGCGGCCTGCAGCGCCAGAGCGGCTGGGAGCGGATTTTTCGCGACGCGACGCCGCTGGCGTCCGAGCCGCTGTTCCCGACCGATGGGC
The DNA here is from genome assembly GCF_964252735.1 of Mesorhizobium sp. LjNodule214. Lineage (NCBI taxonomy): Bacteria > Pseudomonadati > Pseudomonadota > Alphaproteobacteria > Hyphomicrobiales > Phyllobacteriaceae > Mesorhizobium > Mesorhizobium sp. LjNodule214. The sequence goes on along the minus strand of NZ_CAXUPE020000003.1, from coordinate 859,171 downwards.
ATTCAGTCGAACGGGTCACGCCGGCAACCGCGGGAGAATGGGCTGGTTTCATCGACAGCCGGTACCGGCTGCCGACCTCGCCCTGGCTGCTGGCGCTGGCCGGCCGGCCGGGCTGGCATCATTACATGCTGAAGCGGGACGGCGCGGTGGTGGCGGTGCGTTCGCTGTTTGTCGGCGCCGACGGCATGGCCTGGAGCGGCATCGACGCGCCGGTGCCGGGTATCATGGCGCCGAGCTTCGCTCTCGACGCGCTGCTTGGCGAAGCGATGGTTCGCGACGGCATTGCCGCCGGAGCGAAACTGTTCGTCGCCGACATCGAGGCGCCGCACCCCGACCGCGACGGACCGGCCTATCGCAACTATGCGCGTCTCGGCTTCAAGCTCGCCTATTTCCGCAGCCATTACAGCTATTTGCCGGCCAATTCCGGGTGACCTATCCGAGCAACCATTGCTGCAGGCAGGTCCTAGCCACGACATGCGCTGGCGGCACGACCGGCTGATCGGCGGATGCGTCTTCGGCGGTGCGGCCGCGGGCCCTTTCGAGCAACATGCGAAGCTCCGACGGCTGCACGCGGTCACGTTCCATCACGAGCCGGACCATCGGGTCATTCAAAAGCTCGTCCAGGGTGTTGATGCTGTCGCTCATCCGTCGCCTCCTCGAATACCGACCCGCAGCCGATAGATAGGCAGGCAATGATGGCTCGCCAATGACGCTTTGCCGGCTATCTCGTGGTTTCGGATTAAATTCTGTTAACGCCAGCGCCCACCCTTGTCCCACAGCGGGAGAAGGCAAAGCCTAGTTCGGAGGCGGCGCGCCTTCATAGTGCGGCAGGCCGTCGTCGAGTTGCACCCAGGGCTGTTTCGAGGCCGTCCAGATGTGCATTTGCGGCTTGAACACGGACGGGTCGTCGAGCGAGCCGGTCGTGATGCCGATGATGCCGGCGGACTCGCGCCGCGAAAACATTGTCGTGCCGCAGGCCGGGCAGAAGCCGCGCTTGAGGTCCGGCGAGGTGTGGACCGTCGCCACCGGCCCGTCGACGGTCACGTCGTCGATGCGGAACAGCACGCGCGCGTTGAAGGCGGCGCCGATCACCTTCTGGCAGAGCCGGCAGTGGCAGACGCGCTCGTTGATCGGCGCCGCCTCCGCGTGGTAGCGGACCGCGCCGCACAGGCACCCGCCATCATATCTTGCCATCGCCACGCTCCATGCCTTCAAGGGATTTGGCGGCACGGTAGCGGCGCGGATTGCAGCGTCAATTCAAAAGCTTTGATAGGACATCATCTGTTGCGGTGATGTTGTGTGGGGGTGGTGTTGCGGTCCCCGCCATTGGCCTAATGACGGGTGCCGGCATAGGATTGACAGAATGGCGGGCCCCGCGCCTGCTGCGGCCGGCAGCACGGGAGGCAAGCCATGGCGCAGGACATCGAAACCATCGAAATTGCCGCCTTGTTCGGACCGCCCTCGCCCATGCGCGAGCGCGTCGATGCCAGGATCATGGCAGTCGCTTCGGGCATCGGCTTCATGGCGGTGCGGGATTTCCCTGGCGATGACTGGCTGACGCCGCAGAAACGGGCGCGCCTGCTCGAGATATTCTCCCTGCCCCAGGCCGAGAAACAAAAACTGCTGCGCTGGAATTTCGACCGGACCAGGAAGAACGTCTATCGCGGCTGGTTCCCGCTGCAGCCGAGCGCCGTCTCCTACAAGGAAGGCATCGACATGGGGCCGGACCTTGCGCATGTGCCGACGACCAGTTCCGACGATCCGCTTTGCGAACCTACGCCCTTGCCCGCCGAGCAGGCGCTGCCGGGCTGGCGCGCGGCCACTGCCAGCTACTACCTGGCAATGGAAGCGGTGGGCAATGCGCTGATGCGCTCGATCGCGCGCGGGCTCAACCTGCCGGAAACGATCTTCGACGCCGATTTCGAAGGCGGCATCTCGACGCTGCGACTGATCCGCTACCCCTTGCGTGACCCGAACAGCGGCGTCGACACCAGCGGCCCGGAGTTTTCGGTCGTCCACAGGGGCGAGACCCGCACCGTCATCGGACGCGAACATGCCGATTCCGGGTTCGTCACGCTGCTCGCACAGGACGGCGTTGAGGGCCTGCAGGCGAAGAACCTCGCCGGCGAATGGATCGACGTGCCGCCCGCCGACGGCACGCTGGCGGTCAATTTCGGCCAATTGCTTGAGCGATGGACCGGCGGGCGCGTCCGGGCGACGCGGCACCGGGTGATCGCGCCTAAAACGGCGCGCTACTCGATCCCGTTCTTCTATGAGCCGCGCGTCAACGCCGAGATCGCGCCGTTCCCGCTTGCCGGCGCAACCCCCTTCGAGCCATTTCTCTATGGCGACTATCTCTGGGAAACGGCGACGAATTTCGTCGAGATGAGCGGCATCAAGAATCTGAGAGAGCCGCGCCGGGCCAAGGCTTCATAAGAACGGTGCGGCCGCCCTAGGAGAGACGGCCGCAGTCGGGCAATTACTTCGTTTCGCTGACGACTTCGTCCCAGCTCTTCACCTTGGTCTCGCCATTGAGGAAGGGCAGCGCGGCGGCTGTCAGTTCCGGGGCGAAGAAGACGTCGTAGTGGGTGCGGTTGGGCAGGATGGCCAGACGGTTCTGCGACAGGTTCTCTCGCATCCAACCGGCATCCTTCAACCCGCCGCCGAGCATCTGGTAGAACTTGATCTCGTGCTCGGGCCGGTACATGTCGCTGTCGCCAAAGACCAGCATGACCGGCATCTTCAGCTTGGCCACATCGGCGGAATAGTCGTAGTCCTTGCGCATAAAGGTGCCGAGCGTGTCGAGCAGTTTTGGGAAATCCTGCGGACGCGGCGCCACCGCGACGTAGGATTTGTACATCGGCGTGTCCTTCATGAATTCGGCCGCCGCGGCACTGACCTGCGCCTGCTGGCCGCGCATCTCGGCATAGAAGCCATCGGCGGCATAGCCGGCCGAAACCAGGACGAGCCGGCGTACCGTTTCGGGGTGCTGGACGGCCATGCGGAAGGCGACGCCGCCGCCCAGCGAATAACCTAGGACATCGACCTTGTCATAACCGAGCGCCTTGACGATCGCCGCCATGTCGTCGCCCATCGCCTCCAGGCCAAAAGGCCGGTCGCCGAGCGCGGTGCGGCCATGACCCTGCAGGTCGACGGCGATGACGGTGCGGTTTTCGGCAAGCTTGGGCAGGATCGGTGCGAACATGTCGGTGGTGCCGAGGCCGCCGTGCAGCAGAAGCAGCGGCTCGCCCTTGCCATAGATGGCGTAATAATAGTTCAGGCCGTCGATCGGCAGCAGACTGGATTCTTCCGGCTTCGGCAGTGCTTTGGTCTCGGTGGTCATGGCGGGCTTGGTCTCCTCTGCGTTGGCTTGGCACGGAGCGGCGAACAGGGCCGCGACTGAGGCAAGAATGGCGAAAAATATCGATCTGGACATGCTGGTCTCCTCCGGTCTTGCCGCTGTCAAAGTGTCTTGGCGAGTTCTTCGAGCTGCTCGGTGCACTGGCCCCAGCCCTCATGAAAACCCATCTTCTCGTGCTGCTCGCGGTCGGCGACGCTCCAGTGCCTGACCCGCGCGATGTAGCGGGTCTTGCCGTTGCCTTCGTCCTCGAAGGTCAGCACGCCGGTCATGAACGGTTTTTCGGACGGCTCCCAAGCGCTGGTATAGGCGTCGGTGAAGACGATCTTCTCGCCCGGAACGACTTCGAGAAAGACACCGGGATTGGGAAATTCATTGCCGTCAGGGCCGGCCATGACGACCAGGCTGGAGCCGCCGGTGCGCACGTCCATCTCGGCGCGCGGCGTCGTCCACGGCTTTGGCGCGAACCACTGGGTGACCAGCCTGGTGTCGGTCCAACAGCGATAGACGGCCTCGCGCGGCGCATCGATGATGCGAGCGAGCACCAGTTCGCGGTCATTGGCGGGGGCGATGTCGAGCTTGGTGGTCATGGGGTCTCCTCGGTGTGTTTGAATTGCGGTTCCGCTTCAAAGACGGGTGAGCGCAGCGCGGGCCGACATGGTTCGCGAAAAAATTCACAGGAGGGTGACAGGAACGGCCGCCGTCGGCCGGCGGATCAAACGGGGAGCTAGTGGCGCTTGGCCTGGACCAGATAGGCGTCGATCTCGGTTTCGCCCAGCCATTTGGCCGCTTCCAGCCGGTGCAGGCCTTCAACGAGAATGTGGCGCTTGCCGTCGTGGCGCACCTGGATCGGCATCTTCATGCCGTTTTCCAGAATGTCTTCCGCCAGATGGCGGACGGTCTCGGGATGCAGCGTCTTCTTGCGCGCGGTCGGCACGTAGATGTCGTCGACCTTGACCTTCTGGACTCTCAGCATGCGCGCCTCCCCGGTGCGGAAAACACCGCCTTGTTTGAGATAGTCGGTTTGGCGAGAGCGGCCAAGGGTGGCCCTGGCGATTGCTGGCCCGATCGTTTCCATTTGACGCTTGGCCGGGAGATCGCCGAAATGGCGGCGTTCGAGCCCTTTGCGGTGTTCATGACCCATCTGCCGACCGAATTTCCCGATTTCGGACTGACGCCGGAGCAGCGCCGGCAGGCGGTGCGCACGCATTATTACGAACGTCCGGGGATGGACGGCGAGCGCCGCGAGATCTGGTGCTACAGCGACCGGTTTTCCTATCGCCCGGGCGAGACGGTGGCGCTGCATGTCAGCGCGACGGCCGCTACATTCGGCATCACGATCGTCCGCGACGGCGGCACCGAGACAAAGGTGTTCGGGAAAGCCGGCATCGCGGCGCGCTGGCAGGATACGCCGGACCAGTGCTCGGTCGAAGGCTGCGGCTGGGAGGTCTCGTTCGAATTCCGCATCGAGGACGACTGGCCGTCCGGCGCCTATCGCGTCACGCTTGAAGCGGACGGCCGCGATGGCAAGCCGATACGCTGCCATCATCTGTTCATCGTCGCCCCGAAGTTTGGCAAGAAACCCGGCCGCGTGCTGCAGGTGGCGGCGACAGGAACCTGGCTCGCCTACAACACCTGGGGCGGCTCCAATCACTATGAAGGCATCACCGGGGCGAACCGCGACCAGTATGCGCGCATGGTCTCGACGCAGCGGCCCTGGTGCCGCGGCTTCGTCGTGCTGCCGAAAGATGCGCCGCGCGTCCCGCTGAGAGTGGCGGTGCCGCCGAAGACCGTGCCGCGCTACCCGCACATGGAATGGGCTTTCGCCACGGGACATTCGAAGAAATACGCCTCTTCCGGCTGGGCGAGCTACGACAGCCATTTCTTCCGCTTTGCCGAGCGCGCCGGCTACACCGTCGATCTCGCCAGCCAGCACGATTTGCATTTCTCGCCCGAGATCCTCGACGGCTACGATTGCGTCGTCTTCGTTGGCCATGACGAATACTGGACCTGGGAAATGCGCGACGCGGTCGACGCCTATGTGACACGTGGCGGCCACGCGGCGCGCTTCGCCGGCAATTTCATGTGGCAGACAAGGCTGGAAGACGAGGGCCGCCGGCAGGTCTGCTACAAGTACAAGGCCCGAGCCGAAGATCCGGCCTATCGCGGCGCCGACGTCACGCGCGCCACCAATTCCTGGGAAGCGCCGGAGATCGGCCGGCCGGGTGCGGCGACCTTCGGCCTCAACGCGACCAGGGGCGTCTATGCGGGCTGGGGCGGCTGTGCGCCGCGCGGCGTGCGGGGTTTTCCGGTCTACCGTCCAGAACATTGGGCCTTCGCCGGCACCGGCATCTATTATGGCGATCTGCTTGGCGCTGACAGCCATGTCTATGGGTATGAGGTCGACGGGCTCGATTTCGAGATCCGCGGCGGCCTGCCCTACCCGACGGCCAGCAGCGGCGCGCCGGATGGCCTGCAGGTGCTGGCGGTCGGCATGGCAAGCCAGGTCGAGGAAAGCGCCGACATCCCGCTCAAGGACCAGTTCCTGGGCGACGAGGACGGCCGCTTCTCAGCCGAAACGCTGTTCGGCGAGGCAAGCGACGCCAATCTGGAAAAAGTCAAGCGCGGCAATGGCATGATCGTCAATTTCCCGCGTGGCAAGGGCGAGGTCTTCCATGCCGGAAGCTGCGAATGGGTCGCCGGCCTGCTAAGGCAGGACGCGATGGTCGAACGCGTGACCAGGAATGTCCTCGATCGTTATCTTAGCCGAGAATAAGAGAATAAGAGGCCTTGAATGACCCCTGCGCAGTCCGCTGAAGCCGACCGGCGACCGAATCTGTTCCACTTCACCCGGCTGTCACGACCAATGGTGGACCACGCAGATGGGATCTACCTGTGGGACAAGACCGGCCGCCGCTACATCGATGGATCGAGTGGTGCAGTCAACGTCAACGTAGGTCATGGCAACCGCAATGTCATCGACGCGATGAAGCGGCAATTGGACCGCGTCAGCTTCGCCTACATCTTTCAATTCGAGAACGAACAGGCCGTCGAGCTCGCGCGTGCGCTGTCCGAGCGGCTGCCGAATGCACTCGACCGCATCTATTTCGTGTCGGGCGGCTCAGAGGCGATCGAGGCCTGCCTCAAGCTCGCGCGGCAATGGGCGGTGGCGACAGGGCAGGACAAGCGCTGGAAAATCATCGGACGCATGCCCTCCTATCATGGCGTCACCATCGGCACGCTTGCGGTCACTGGCGATGACATCCTCACCAAGACTTTCGACGCGATCGGCCGCCCAATGCCATTGGTGCCGGCGCCGCTTGTCCACCGCGATCAAGACAATCTGTCGATCGAACAGCGGGGCATCCGCTATGCGGATATGCTGGAGGAAAAGATCCTGGAGGAAGGGCCGGAAAGCGTGCTCGCCTTCATCATGGAGCCGATCGGCGGCGCCGCCACCGCAGCGCTGGTCCCGCCCGACAGCTATTTTGGCCGCATCCGCGAAATCTGCGACAGACACGGCATCCTGCTCATCCACGACGAAGTGATGACCGGCATCGGCCGCACGGGAAAATTTCTCGGCGGCGACCATTGGTCCTGCCGGCCGGATATAGTCGCGCTGTCCAAGGGTCTCTCATCCGGCTATGCGCCGCTTGGCGCACTTGCCGCGACACAGAGGATTGTCGGACCGATTCTTGAGATGGGTGGCTTCCTGCATGGCCACACATATGGCGGCAACCCCGTCGCTTGTGCGGCGGGCGTCGCGGTGCTTGGCGAGGTCGACCGCCTTGGCCTGGTCGAGAATTCGGCCGCCATGGGCGAGTTGCTGAGGGGTGAACTCGAGACCCTGACTCGACGCTTTCCGTTCATTGCCGACGTGCGAGGCAAGGGGCTATTCATGGGAGCCGAAATGTACGCGGACCCGCTGACCAAGGAGCCGCTGCCGCAGGCTCTCAACGCCAATTTGCGGCTCATCGATCTGGCCTTCGAGCGCGGTTTGATCATCTATTCGCGGCGCGTGCGTGGCGGGCCAGTGAGCGACAATTTCATGGTCTGCCCGCCGCTGATTGTGACCAGCGATCAGATCAGCGAGATTATCGCTATCCTTGGCGATTCTCTGCAGGCGCTGGCCACCGAACTCGACCTGCCGGTCAAAGGCTGAGGAGAAAAAATGGCCCCGAGAAAGGTCATCATCACTTGCGCCGTCACCGGCTCGGTGCACACGCCGTCCATGTCGCCCTACCTGCCGGTGACGCCGGACCAGATCGCCCTACCTGCCGGTGACGCCGGACCAGATCGCGACGGACGCCATCGCCGCCGCCGAAGCCGGCGCCTCGATCCTGCATCTGCATGCCCGCGATCCCCGAGACGGGCGGCCGACCGCCGATCCGGATGTGTTCATGCAGTTCCTGCCGCGTATCAAGCAGGCAACCGATGCGGTGATCAACATCACCACCGGCGGTTCGTCGCTGATGACGCTCGACCAGCGGCTGGCAGCCCCGCTCAGGGCCGAGCCCGAAATGTGCTCGCTCAATATGGGCTCGATGAATTTCGCGCTGTTCCCGATGCTCGACAAGCCGAGGGAGTGGCAGCACGAGTGGGAGCCGAAGCTGTTGGAAGCGACCCGCGACACGATCTTCAAGAACACTTTCGCCGATATGGAGGGCGTGCTCGAAAAGCTCGGCAAGGGATGCGGCACGCGCTTCGAGTTCGAATGCTACGATGTCGGCCACCTCTATTCGCTGGCGCATTTTCGCGATCGCGGCCTGGTGTCGGGACCGCTGTTCATCCAGTTCGTGCTCGGCATATTGGGCGGCATCGGCGCCGATCCCGAAAATCTCGTGCATATGAAGCGCATCGCCGACAAACTGTTCGGCGACAGCTACCAGTTCTCGGTGCTCGCTGCTGGCCGCCACCAGATGCCGTTGATCTCGATCGCCGCGGCAATGGGGGGCAATGTCCGGGTCGGGCTGGAAGACAGCCTCTACGATGGGAGGCAACTGGCGAAGTCGAATGCCGACCAGGTGCGGCGGATTCGCTCGGTGCTCGATGGGCTGTCGCTGGAGGTCGCAACACCGGCGGAAGCGCGCGCGATGCTGGCGCTGAAGGGTGGGGACAGGGTGGCGTTTTGATGGCCGCAGATGTGCTCATCCGCCCCGGCACCATCGACGACGTCGACACTATCCTCGTCGCGCTTCTGCGCCTCGGCACCCATATCGGCGCGCATCAGGAGATCACCTCCACGCCTGACGACCTGCGCCGTTACGGCTTCGGCGAAAAACCCGCCTTCTCGACCCTGATCGCCGAAGTCGGTGGCGAATTCGCCGGCCTCTGCCTGCATTTCCCGATCTTCTCGACCTGGATGGGTCGTCCCGGCGTCTATGTGCAGGATCTTTATGTCGAGGACCGCTTTCGCGGGCGGCGCATCGGCGAGCGCCTTTTGCGCCGTGTCGCACGAGAATGTCGAAAGGACGGCGGCGTCTATCTCAGGCTGTCCGTCGACACCGACAACGAGACCGCCAAGGCCTTTTATGAAAGGTTAGGTATTGCCTGGTCGAGCTACGAACAGGTGCAGAAGATCGTCGGCGAGGCGTTCTTCGCCTTTGCCGATGCGCCGGAGGACGAACGATGAAGGCTTTTTACGCCGAGGAGCAAAAGCGCCACGACCCCAAGGCGTTCCTCTCCAGCGGTGCGCCGCTGCCCAATCCGGAAAAGCCGGAGCGCGTCGAGCGCTTGTTAGCCGGCGCAAAAGCTGCCGGCTTGACGATCGAGCGACCACGGAATCATGGACTTGGACCGATTGCCGCGGTGCATACGCCCGAATATCTCGACTTTCTTGAGCATATCTTCGCCCGCTGGCAGCGTATCGAGGGCGCCTCGGCGGAAGTGATCCCCAACATCCATCCGATCACACGGACCGGCTCTTATCCGGCCTCGGCGGTCGGCCAGGCCGGCTACCATATGGCAGATACCGCTTGCCCAATCTCCGGCGAAACCTGGAACAGCGCGCTGTGGAGCGCGTGGAGCGCTGTCGAGGCCGCCGAGGCAGTGATGACGGGCGCGCCGGTAGCCTATGCGCTTTGCCGCCCGCCCGGCCATCATGCCTTTGTCGATGTCGCCGGCGGCTTCTGCTTCATCAACAATTCGGCGGTTGCGGCTCAGGTTCTGCGTAAACAGGCTGCGCGGGTGGCGATCCTCGATGTCGACCTGCATCACGGCAACGGCACGCAAGGCATCTTCTATGCGCGGCCAGACGTGCTGACTGTGTCGTTGCACGCCGACCCGGTGCGCTTCTATCCGTTCTTCTGGGGCCATGCCGACGAACGCGGCGAAGGGCCTGGCCTCGGCTATAATCTGAACCTGCCTTTACCGCGCAAATCCGGCGACGCGCCATTCCTCGAAGCTTTAGCCACCGCCTTCCAGCGCATCCGCGCCTTTTCGCCCGACGCGCTGGTGGTGGCACTCGGGCTCGACGCCTTTGAAGGCGATCCTTTCGGCGGACTGTCGGTGACGACGCCTGGATTCTCGCTCGTCGGCGAGGCCATTGCCGGGCTAGGCCTGCCGACAGTCATCGTCCAGGAAGGCGGCTATCTCTGCGAGGAACTCGGCGACAATCTCACCGCGTTCCTGACCGGATTTGGCGGCGGCAAGAAGCGATAGAGCAATTCCAGGAAAAGTGCGTAGCGGCTTTCCGTTCGGAATTACGTAAAAACAAAGAGTTAGAGCGGATCTGCGATTCTATCAATCGCTGAACCGCGCTAGTCGGACGCCGGCTTACGACCACTCTTGTCTCAACATAGCGATGACCCGATGCACGCTCTCCAGTGTCTCGTCGATTTCGGCCGCCGTGTTGTAGTGGGCGATGCCGATGCGCACCACGCCCTCCTCCGCCGGAATGCCGAGTTGATGGACGATCTCCCAGGCATAGTTGTGCCCGGACCAGAGGAAGATGTTCTCGGCATTCATCTGCCGCACGATCGTCTCCGGCACCATGCCCGCGACCGTGAAGGAGACCGTCGGCACGCGTTCGCCAGCGCGCGCGGGATCGATGATGCCGTGGATGGTCAGGCCCTCGATATCCGACAGCCCGTCGATCAGCCTCTGCGCCAGAACGTTCTCATAGGCGATCGAGACTTCAAACGCCTTCGCAACCTTGGCGCGGCGTGAGCCGCTTCCCCCGGCCGCAGCGCCGAGATCGGCAAAATAGTCGACGGCGGCCGTGAGGCCGGCCATCAACTCGATCTGCGGCGAGCCGAGTTCGAAGCGCTCGGGCAGGCCGTTGGACGAGCAGCGGCATTTGTAGGGTTTCAGCGCATCGATGACGTCGCGCCGCCCCCAAAGTATGCCCATATGCGGGCCGAAGAATTTATAGGCCGAGCAGGCCAGGAAATCGCAGCCGAGATTTTGCACGTCGACAAGTCCGTGCGGCGCGAACTGCACGGCGTCGACATAGACCAGCGCACCGGCCTGCTTGGCGATCGCGGTCAGCGCCTTCACCCGGTTGATTGAACCGGTGAGGTTCGAGGCGTAGTTCAGCGCGACGAGCCGCGTCCTTTCCGAGAGCAGCGACTTGAGCGCCGCCTCCTCGACCTGCCAGCTTCGCTCATCGAAAGCCAGCCAGCGCACGACGAGGCCGAGATCCTCGGCCAGTTGCAGCCAGGGCGAGACGTTGCCCTCGTGATCCATGCGGGTGAGGATGATTTCGTCGCCCGGCTTCATCGCGCGGCCGAGCGTACGCGACATGTGGTAGGTCAGCGTCGTCATGTTGGCGCCGATGATGATTTCTTCCGCGCTTGCGGCACCCAGGAAATCGGCCATCGCCGCATGCGCATCGTCGACCACCTTTTGCGCCGCGACAGTCGTTTCGAAGAAGCCGCCGAGATTGGCATTAGTGGTCAAAAGGCAGCGCGACACTGCGTCGGCCACCGCCTGCGGCACCTGGGTGCCGGCCGGGTTGTCGAGATAGACGCGCCGGCGGCCTCCGTCGGTCAGGGACAGTGCTGGAAATCTTTTCCGCACGGCCTCGATCGGAAAATTCATCGCCGTCCCCTTCCCTTTGTTATTGTTTGATAATTCCTGAAAGCGCCCTGCCTACGGGCACGGGTTGCCGACGCGCTGGTGGATGGCGTCGACTGCCTTCTGCATCTCCCCGGTCCAGGTCACGTCGACCGAAGACAGCGCCATTTCCAGTTGCCAGATGGCGGTGGCGCCGATGATGTTGGAGGTGACGAAAGGCCGGCTCGAAACATAGGCATTGGCAAACAGCGCCGGCTCCAGACCGAACGAACGCGCCAGCTCGTTGTATTCGAGCTGAGCCTCCGCGGCATTCGGCGTCTCGTAGCGCTGACCACGATTGAAAAGCTGCGAGCGCGAGCCCTGAGGCCGCGCGCCGTGGTCGTATTTGCCGGTCAGATAGCCTTGCGCCAGTGGCGAGTACGGGAGCAGCGAAACCTGCTCGCGCTCGCAGACTTCGGCAAGGTTCACCTCGAAGGTGCGGTTGACGAGATTGTAGGCGTTCTGCACCGAGGCGACGCGCGGACCGATCCCCTTGTCGGCCTCGGCGATAAAGCGCATGACGCCCCAGGAGCTTTCGTTCGACAGGCCGAAATGGCGGATGCTGCCCGCCTTCACCAGTTCGTCGAAGACGGCGAGCGTCTCGGCGATCGGCGTCTCCCCTGTCGGGGCACCGAAAGAATCGGCACGCCGCGCCACCGCGCCAATGCGGTTCGGATTGGCGCCCCACGGCACATCGCGCTCCGGCCAGTGGATCTGGTAGAGATCGATATAGTCGGTGCCGAGCTTGGTCAGCGATTTTTCAACCGCGTCGAAAATATCGGCGCGCACCAGCTTCGACGGCCGGTCGCCGCGAAACCATGTGTTGGCGGTGCGGCCGACCACTTTTGAGGCAAGGATCACCTTGTCGCGATTGCCCTTGGCCTTCATCCAGCTGCCGATGATCTTCTCGGTACGGCCTTGCGTCTCCGCCTTGGGCGGGATCGGGTAGAGCTCGGCGGTGTCGATGAAATTCACGCCGCGCGAAAAGGCGAGGTCCATCTGGGCATGACCTTCCGCCTCCGTGTTCTGCTGACCCCAGGTCATCGACCCAAGGCAGATTTGCGACACAAGAAGATCGGTCCGACCGAGACGGCGTTTGTGCATGGAATGTTTTCTCCGACGGGAAGCTTTGCGCGCGGCGGCGCGGGGGAGACGCCCAGCATAGAGCAAAGGAGCGCCGTTCTCCAAGCTCTTGCGGTCAGGCGAGGCCGAACTCTTGCGTGAAACTGAAGCGTATCAGCGCCTTGCGCCGGCCAGGGCGCGCCGCTTGGCCTCGTCGATCAGCATGTTGGCCACCTGCATGCGGATCATCGCGCGCTGGCGCAGATGCGGCGCGACACGATCGGGATGGTTGGCGAAGGCAAAGCTGCGGCGCATGCGGCCGAAATCGGCACCCTTTGCGGGCTGATCGAGGCCAAGTTCGGCGGCAATCGCTTCAGGATCGATCGGCGACAGCTTTTCCTCAGGCCTCGCTGCCTCGCCGGCGAGCGCGAGCTTTGCCTGGTCGAGCAAGGCGGCGAATTCGGCGGCCAGGTCGGCACCTGCTTCGCGATACTCCGCGGCGAACGTGTCGCCGGAAACCTTGATGCGGCCGGAATGAAGCTCGTCCGCCACCGACAGGTAATCGAACGGGATGGACGGCCGTGCACCAGCCTCCTCGCCCGTTTCGTCCTTGTCCGAGGCGACGAAGAGGTCGTCGAGCAACGAAGCGAAATCCCGCTTGGCGCCGATGTCAGCCTCCCTCCGTGTTGAGCATGCGCATGCAATTGAGACAGTCGCACCTTAGAACCGGCTCGTTAAAAATGAATGCCTTCGATCTTAACGAGTTTAGGCGTTCGCCAGGCTGACCATGCGAACATGCTTCCAATTCAGACGGCCCGAAATGAAAAGCCGGACTGCATTTTCATGCAGTCCGGAAGTTCGCCAGGAGTGGCGAGGAAAAGCCGGCCATGTACCGGCGACGAAGCGTACGGTCGTAAAGACCGAGAAGTTTCACGAAAATATCGATTATCACGAAAAAGAATCGAAGCGACATGGCTGCCATGCAAATGCTGCACTGCACAATCTTCATAATTTCCCTATATTAGCGATTGTGGAGGATCAACAAGGGGCCTGATTCATGGGGTTCTTCACTGAAATGTTCGCCCGTCCGCGGCCGCAGGATCACCAGCGTTACCGCACGGCACTGGCGCTGCTGAATGCGATGAGCAATGCAGACCGCGCCGATATCGGCATCAAGCCGGCCGACTTCCCGCGCATCGCGCGCGAAATGTCCATGCGCTGAATACGTCCAAGCATGAGGTTTCCCGGTCGCTCCGGGAAACCTCAAAAGCCTGATCGCTCAACGATTTCCGAGGAACATCGCCTTGCCCAGCGGCACCCCATTGTGGCGCAGGATGTCGTAGGCGGTGGTCACGTGAAAATAGAAATTGGGCATGGCGGCGTGCAGAAGGTATTGCAGGCCGGGCATCGAGATCTCACGTCCCCCAAGCCTCAGTTCGACCACCCTCTCATCCGAACCCTCCAGATCGGCGGCCGAGAACGTCGCCAGATGGTCTGTTGTCTTGGCGATGCGCGCCTGAAGGTCGGCGAAGCTCGCCTCATTGTCCTCGTATTTCGGCACCTCGCGGCCGGCCAGTCGAGACGGCGCACCCTTGGCATGGTCGGTGGCGATCTGCACCTGTCTCGTCAGCGCGAACATGTCCGGCGCCAGCCTCGATGCCAAAAACACCTGTGGGTCGATCTTGCGATCAACTGCATTCTGCTCCGCCGTCGACAGCACATTGGACAGCGCCTTCAGCCGGGCCGAAAACACCGCCACGGACGCTTCGTACATCGATATTGTCACTTGAATTCTCCTATCCGGCATGAACACCGACGGCGGCACGTAGCGCCTTCGCGTATGACTTTTCAAGCGTCACCGCGTCGCCGCAATCGGCATGCTAGAATTTCCCCATCGACTGGAGATTCCCGATGAGAAGCGCCTTTTTTGCAGCGACCGCTTTCTTCTCCCTTGCCGCCATCAGCCAAACCGCATTCGCCGAAGACGCACCCTATGTCGACGACCGGTCGGACGCCGCTGCGGTCATCCGCTCGCTCTACAGCGCCATCAACCGGCATGAATTCGCCCGCGCCTGGGACTATTACGGTGATACAAAGCCGGCAAAGGATTTTGATACATTCGTCAAGGGTTATGACGGCACCGGCACGGTCGATGTCAAAACCGGCGCCGCCTCCAGTGACGGCGCTGCCGGCAGCATTTTCTACAATGTTCCGGTGGCCATCCAGGCCACGGACAAGAACGGCGAAGCAAAGGTCTTCGCCGGCTGCTACACGCTGCGCCAGGTCAACGCCCAGGCCCAGGAGCCGCCGTTCCGGCCGATCCTCATCGACAAGGGTGCGCTGAAGCCCTCCACGGCCAATTTCGAGGACGCCGTGCCGGCAAGCTGCGGCGACGGCCCGCCGCCGCCGAAGCAGGACACGGCGCTGGAACAGGCCAGGAAGGCCTTCGTCGCCACCTATGGCGACCAGTGCGACAAGCAGACCCCGGACGGCACGCTGACAACCGAGCCGGATGCATACAGCCTGCACTACAAGGATGCGAATGCCGGCGCCGACGAACCCGAGCGCGAGACGCGGCTGTTCCGCTTCTTCTGCTCGATGGCTGCCTACAATGAAAGCGCGGTCTATTATGTCGCCGATGACATCATGGGCGTCAGGCAGTTGCAGTTCGCCTCGCCGGAGCTCGACATCCGCTATGAAAACAACAACAGCGAAGGCAAGGTCGAGGCGATCCAAATCGTCGGCTTCCAGACCGACGACCAGCTGGTCAATTCCGATTATGACGACACGACGGGGACGATCACGTCGATGAACAAATGGCGCGGTGTCGGCGACGCCTCGTCGACCGGCACCTATCTGTTCCGCAACGGCAATTTCTCGCTGGTGCAATATGATGTCGACGCATCCTATGACGGCGAGAGCAACCCGCAGACCATTCTGGATTACAACACGGCGCCTTAGGGTCGTACCGACTTCGATCAAGGCGCCTTGGCGAGCATCCAGTTGAGCGTGCCGCGCCAGTCGGTCATGCGGATCGGCGTACCATGGGTGCCGGTCTCGAAGCGGACGAAGCGGGTCGGATAGGGATAGGCCTTTGATCTGGCGATGATGGAGCGGAAGAAGGCTTCCTGCTTCTCCACGGGAAATACCGGATCCTTGCTGCCCTGACCGAAGAAGACCGGCACATGGCGCCTGAAAGCGGGGCTCGACAAGAAGCTCTCGTCCCATAGCGAGCCGAGCAGCAGCAGCCCGTCGATGCGCCGGCCGGTGTCGTCACGGGCGGCAAGCTTCCAGCACAGCGAGCCGCCCATCGAGCCGCAGGCGACGAAGATTTTTGCTGCCGGCGAGGCTTCGGCATAGTGGTCGATGAGCGCCGCCACCTGGGCAGCACCCGTGTCGCCGAAATCGGAAAAATCCGGGCTGAGATAAAGGCCGCCATTGCCGGCCATCAGGTTCTTGAGGCGATTGAAATTGCCGCCGAAGGTGAAGTCGTCGACGCCCTGCTTGCGGCTGCCGCCCTGCCCGTGCAGGTAGAGCACGATGATGCCGGCGCCTTCGGTCTTGCCGACGGCGATATGCCTGACATCGCCGGCGTCGGTCTTCAGCATCAGGTCCCGCTGCACCTTGCGCACGCCGGTGTCGGTGTACTCGGCATGCACCCGCCGCTCCGGCACCTCGTCGCGAGCATTGATATCGCGCATTTCGCGGTAGTCGATGACGGTATAGGCGCCGTTCTCGGCGGACGACAGCGTCGTCGGATAGGCGAAGAGATCGTCCTTGAAGGGTTTTAGTTCGAGAGCGTCGGCGTAAGCGCCAGACGCGGCAAAAAACATCGCGGCCAGAAAGAGTCGGAGAAACTGCAAACGAATAGCCATACCTGAGCCATGCGTTTTTCGGCTTCGGTTTGTCAATCCTGCAGCACGCCGCCGGCGCCTTCCAGCGCCTCGCGGGTGTCGACATCGACCGCAGCCCCTTCGCCGATCTCGACATCGACGACATCGAGCCCCTCGGCCTCGACCAGATGTCGGGCGCCGGTGTCGCCTTCGAGATGCGCGATGGCCGGAAACAGTGAACGCGGCAGCAGCACGGGATTGCCGCGCCTGCCATCATGTGCGGCGCGCACCACCGAGCGGCCGCCGGATTTGCGGAAGGCATCGATCAGCCTGTCGAGGTCGGCCGACGAGACGCCGGGCATGTCGCCGAGAACGATCATGGCGCCGGCGGCATCGGCCGCAACCCGCGCGATACCGGCCTTCAACGAAGAAGACAGGCCATCGGCGAAATCCGGATTGTCGGCCAGCGTGACATCGAGGCCGGACAAGGTCGCGCGCACCCGCTCATGCTGGTGGCCGGTGACGACGATTGTGTTCGCGGCCCTCGAGCCCAGCGCACGCTCAGCGGCGCGGCGCACCAGCGGCTTGCCGTCGAACAGCGCCAGGAGCTTGTTGGGTCCACCCATACGGCTGGAGCGGCCGGCGGCCAGAAGCACGATATCGACCTTCAACTCGGATCTTGCCGGCAGCGGCTCGCGCGGCTGCGGCCTGGTCGGGATTTCCATCAGCAGCCCGCCGACTCCCATGCCGGCGATGTCGCCGGCCGTCACGTCGAGCCCGGCGATCAGCCGGTCGAGAACCCAGTCGAAGCCGTTTTCCTTGGGGCTGCGGGCACAGCCGGGCGCGCCAATGACGCGCTTGCCATCAAGCGTGCCGAGCACCAGCAGATTGCCGGGATCGACCGGCATGCCCGCGCGGATGACGGCCCCCCCTGCGCGTTCGATCGCCGCCGGAACCACATCGGCGAAATCGCTCATCGCCGAAGCACCGAAGATCACCACGATATCGTTGTCGCGCGCCAGCGAGGCCGCGGCCTCCGCCACCGGCGCAATCTCATGCGGCGTGCGGCGTTCCGCCGTCAGACGACCGCCGGAGCGCGCCAGCCGCGCCTCGGTGACGCGGAGCGTCTTGTCCAGCACGCTCGGCTTGACGCCGGGCAGCACCGTCTGGATGACGCCGACGCGCACCGGCTGGTAGGCGTTGACGGCGAAGATCTCGCCGCCGGCACAGATTTTTGCCACCCTATCGACAAGGGCGGCGGCAACGGCGAAGGGAATGATCTTCACCGTCGCCACCATCTGGTCCTTCTCGACCGGCGCGTGCTGCGCCAGCGTGGCGATGGTGATGGTCGGGTCGACTGCGTTGATGGCATTGATCATCGCGGCATCGACCGTGAAGACACCGGCCGTCTCGGCGTGGAGGTTGACCCGGCCGGTCGCGGCGGGCTTCGCTTCGATGTTGCGATGGCTCATGCTGGCGGCGATCTTCTCGGCCGCCGCATCTTCGCCGAGATCATCGGCGGCCAGTACGGCCGCAACGACCTCGTTTATCCCGGCGGCCTTGAGCGCTGACACATCGTCGGCGCTCAGCCGGTGCGCCTTGCGAAAACGCCGCTCGCCGGCCGTGGTGGCGTGCGCCAGCACCGCACCTTCGGCCTGATCGATCGGAACCGGACCAAATTTCACGCCACCGCGCCTTTGCTTTCGAGGCCGCGCGAGCGAAAGGCGTGGATCGCTTGCGCCAGCACGGCGACGGCGATCTCGGCCGGGCTCGCAGCCCCGATGTCGAGACCGATCGGCGCGTGGATGCGGGCGATCTGGTCGGCACTCGCACCCAGTGCCAGCAAGCGCTCGACGCGCTTGGCGTGCGTCTTGCGGCTACCAAGCGCTCCGACATAGAAGCAATTGGCGTCAAGTGCTGCCTTTAGCGCGAAATCGTCGATCTTGGGATCATGGGTGACGGCGGCGAGCGCCGTGTAGCTGTCGAGCGGCTGGCGCGTCAGCACATCCTCAGGCCACTCGGCGTAGAGCGCGACGTCGGGAAAGCGGTCCGGCGTGGCAAAGGCCGTGCGCGGATCGACGATCTCGACCGGATAGCCGGCGATCTTCGCCATCGGCGCCAGGGCCTGGCTGATATGTACGGCGCCGATCACCACCAGGCGCGGACGCGGCAGATGCGCATTGAGAAAGAAGGTCCGCCCTTCCGCCTCGACCGAGCCGGAATTGCCGGTGCGAAACGCCCTGGCGATCGCCGCTCCCAGGTCACCTGCGACTTGGTCGCCTTCGCGCACGATGCGATCGCGGCCGTCACCAAGGTCGGTGACCAGGATTGCCGCGCGTCGGGCGCGGCGTTCAGCGTTGAGCGTCTTGAGCGCGTACGGATCCATTGTGTGTCCTAGCCAAGCCGCTCGACATAGACCTTGATGCGGCCGCCACAGGACAGGCCAACCTGCCAGGCGGTTTCGTCGGCGACGCCGAACTCGAGCATCTTGGCCTTGCCAGAGCCGATGACGTCGATCGCCTCGGTCACCACCGCGCCCTCCACACAGCCGCCCGAGACCGAGCCATGGAAATTGCCATCCGCGTCGATGACCAGATGGCTGCCCACCGGGCGCGGCGCCGAACCCCAGGTCTCGACCACGGTAGCAATGGCAACATCCTTGCCGTCCTTCATCCAGCCTTCCGCGATGATCAGCGGGTCGCGGGCCTCATCGAGATAGATGCTGTTTTCCATGATCGCTTCTCTTGAAATCTGTTTTTCTCTGGGAGTCTGTTTTTCCGGGAGTCTGTTTTCACAAACATATGGTCATGCGGCTCGCCGCGCGCCATCGACGATCCAGCGGCGCGGATCGACCGAGCCGGCCGACTTCTTGTCCAGCGAGGCGCAGAGATCGGCCAGCGCGTCGAGATTGTGCACCGAACGGAACTCGTCGACATGCGGCAACATCGCCTTGACGCCGCGGGCCCGCGCCTCGAAGCCGTCGAAGCGCAGCAGCGGGTTCAGCCAGATCAGCCGCCGGCAGGATTTGTGTAGGCGCTCCATCTCCTCCGACAGGCCGGCGACATCGTCCCGTTCCAGCCCGTCGGTGATCAAAAGCACCACCGCGCCCTGCCCCAGCACGCGGCGTGACCACAGACGGTTGAACTCGGCCAGCGTGTCGCCGATGCGAGTGCCGCCCGACCAGTCCTTCACCGCCGCCGAACAGTCGGCCAGGGCGGCATCCGGATCGCGATGGCGCATCTGCCGCGTCAGGTTGGTCAGCCTGGTGCCGAACACGAAGGCATGCACGCGCCGGCGCTTTTCCGTCAGCGCATGCAGGAAGTGCAGGAAGATGCGCGTGTATTGGCTCATCGAGCCGGAAATATCGGCCAGAACCACCAGCGGCGGATGGACCTCGCGGGCGGAGCGGAATTTCGGCAGGATCAGTTCGCCGCCGGTGCGCGCGGCCGAACGCATCATGGCGCGCGGATCGACACGGCGGCCATGCGCATCGGCCTTGAAGCGCCGTGTCCTGACCATGTCGAAGGGCAACCGCAACTGAGCGATCGCCTTCTTGGCGTCGGCCATCTCGGCGGCATCCATCTGGGCGAAGTCCTTGCCGCGCAGCACCTCGTTGCCGGAGAAGGTGAAACGGGCGTCGACCTCGACCTCCGGTATTTCCTGCACGGGCTGGTTCTTCTGATGGCCCTCGAACATCGCCTGGCTGACGCGGTTTTCCGCCGCGCGGGGCTTTTGCTTCTCTTTGTTGTCGGGCGCTACGGGCGAAAACATCGCCAGCATCTTTTCGATCAGGTCGCGCGATTTCCAGAACAGCCGGAAGGCTTCATCGAAGGTCGGATGATCCTCGTGCCTGGAGACCAGAACGGCATGCAGCGTCCAGTAGAAATCGTCGCGCGACCCGATGCCGGCGGCGAGCACCGCCTCGATCGCATCCTTGACCGAGGCCGGTCCGACCCGCATGCCGGCCTTGCGCAAGGTGCGGGCGAAATAGACGATGTTGTCGGCGATGCGCCCGTCCACCTCTGCCTCTCCGGGGTCGGGACGCGGCGCCTTCATTGCCTTACTCCGCCGCCGCGAGCTCGGCCCTGACCTCGTCGAGGATGCGCCGGCCCTCGCCCGCGCCGATGCGGGCAATGTCGTCCTGGTATTTCAACAGCACGCCGATCGTGTCGGACACGGTTTCAGGATCAAGCGCCACCTTGTCGAGCTCGGTCAGCGCGCCGGCCCAGTCGATGGTCTCGGCAACGCCCGGCGCCTTGAACAGCTCGACCTGGCGCAGCTTCTGGATGAAGGACACCACCTCGGCCGAGAGCCGGCTGTTGGCCTGCGGCACCTTCCTGTGCACGATCTCGAGCTCGCGCTCGGCGTTGGGGTAGTCGACCCAGTGGTAGAGGCAGCGCCGCTTCAGCGCGTCGTGGATTTCGCGGGTGCGGTTGGTGGTGATGATGACGATCGGCGGCTCTTCCGCCTTGATCGTGCCGAGTTCGGGCACCGTCACCTGGAAATCGGAGAGGATCTCGAGCAGGAACGCCTCGAAGGCCTCGTCGGTGCGGTCGAGTTCGTCGATCAGGAATACAGGGGCCGCACCCGCCTTGCCGGTCAGCGCGTCGAGCACCGGGCGGCGGATCAGGTATTTTTCGGAGAATACATTGCGCTCCATGTCGGAGCGCACGACCTTGCCGGCCGCCTCCTCCATGCGGATCTCGATCATCTGAGCGGCATAGTTCCACTCGTAGACGGCGGAGGAGACATCGAGCCCTTCATAGCATTGCAGGCGGATCAGCCGGCGGCCGAGCGCCTGCGCCAGCACCTTGGCGATTTCGGTCTTGCCGACACCGGCCTCGCCTTCGAGGAACAGCGGCCGCTTCATGCGCAGCGATAAAAACAGCACCGTCGCCAGCGAGCGATCCGCGACATAGTCCGCACCGGTCAGGAGATCGAGCGTCTCGTCGATCGTCCGCGGCGCCGGGCGCGGTTTCAGCTCGGTCATCCTGTCTCCGTGGGTGCGGCCATCCAGAGCCCCTAGAGCGCGTGGTAGCCGCGGTCGTGATAGATCAGCGGCCGCAAATTATCGCCGATGCGCAGGCCTGTCACCTTGCCAAAAAGCACACGGTGGGTGGCCAGATCCTTGGTGTCGAACAGCTCGCAGTCGAACACGGCGAGCGCACCCTTCAAGGTCGGCGCGCCGGTCGAGATGACATCCCACTCGCCGAGCGCGAACCGCTCCTCGACCGGCAGGCCGGTGATGCCCGAGAAACCGATCGACAGCGGCTCCTGGTGCGAAGCCAGCGTGTTCAGGGCGAATTTGCCGTTGATCACGAATGGCTCATTCTTGGGATTTTCGCTGTTGAGGCACACCAGGACCGTTGGCGGCGTGTCCGACACCGAACAGGCCGCGATGACCGTCGCGCCGCGCCTGCCAGCAGGGCCGTCGGTGGTCACCACATGGACGTGGCCGGCAAAATGGGCCATCGCGTCGCGATAGGCCTGCGGCCCGATGTCGTTCTTCTTCAGCACTGATGATTTTCCACAAGTCGAAACCCGATCGTTATATATGGCGGCATACGGCATGCCACAAGCGAAGTGCTTGACCCACATCCTGAAATTCGCGTGTTGCACCCGGGACGAGCAGCCTTTAGGTCTTGGCGGGAAGAGGCGCCGGGAGCATGCATCCGGCACGGAGGAATTCTTCGTCAGAATGCGACCCCGGACAGCGACAATAGCGGCACTGCTCTGGCTGCTCCCTGCAGGCGTCAGCGCCCAGACACTGCTAGTCGGCATTGCTGCGCCGCTGTCCGGGCCGTCGGCGATCCTCGGCAAGCAGATCGAGGCCGGAGCCAGCCTGGCGGCCGAGGCAAACGGCGTCGAAGTCAAGACGGTCGACGAAGCTTGCACGGCCGATGGCGGCGCTGCCGCCGCACGCGACTTCGCCGCCGCGAAAGTCAGCGTGGTCGTCGGTTTTCTCTGCACCGAAGCGATCGAGGCGGCGCTGCCGATCCTGAAGGACGCCGGCATACCAGTCATCACCGTCGGCGTGCGCACCGAAAGCCTGACCGATCGGCGCGTCAAGACCGGCTGGCCGGTCTATCGGCTCGGGCCGCGCGGCGACGACGAGCGCAATGCCGTCGCCACGATCCTCACCCGTCTGTGGCAGAAAGAGCTTTTCGCCATCGTCGACGACGGGACCATCTACGGCCGCGAGATCGCCGAGACGCTAAGGGCAGCAGCCGAGCAGGCGAGGCTGAAACCGGTGTTCGTCGACACCTTCCGGCCGCAGCTCGACAACCAGATCGGGCTGATCGGCCGGCTGAAGAAATCCGGCGCGACGCATGTCTTCGCCGGCGGCGACGGCGACGACATCGCCATCATGGGCCGCGATGCCGGCCAGCTCGATGCCGGCATGACCTTTGCTGGGGGCGAGAATATGCGCACGCCGCCGGGCGACGTGCCCTATACAGCGGGTACGCTGATGATCGCACCGCCCGAATGGGCCGATGTCGCCGACCCCAAGGTGCTCGCGGCATTTGCCGCCAAGAGCATCATTCCGGAGGGCTACACGCTGCCCGCCTATGCGGCGGTCGAGATCGCCAGGGCGGCCGCGGCGGCGGCCGAGACCTCCGGCAAGCCGTTGCCGGATCTGCTCACCGCGCATGACTTCACCACTGCGATCGGGCCGGTCCGTTTCGACGAAAAGGGCGACCTCAGCCAGAACCCCTACCGCGCCTTCCGTTTCGACGGAACGCGTTTCGTGCCTTTCGAGACGCAGTGATGTTTCGCACCGGACCGCGCAATCTGATCACCGATGTCGCCGGCCTCAGCGTCGGCAACGCCGCCGACGCCAGGCTGAAGTCGGGCGTGACGGCGATCCTCTGCGACGAACCGGCGGTGGCCGGCGTGCAGGTGCTGGGCGGCGCACCCGGCACGCGCGAGACCGACTTGCTCGAGCCGCAGAACTCCATCGAGGCGATCCATGCCGTCGTGCTCTCGGGCGGTTCGGCCTTCGGCCTCGATGCCGCCTCAGGCGTACAGGCGGTCTTGCGAGAAAGGAACATCGGCGTCGAGGTCGGCGGCTTTCGCGTGCCGATCGTGCCGGCGGCGATCCTGTTCGACCTGCGCAATGGCGGCGACAAGGACTGGGGCCGCTATCCGCCCTATCGCGACCTTGGCTACGAAGCCGCCCAGGCCGCTGCGGCCGACTTTGCCCTCGGCACTGCGGGCGCCGGCACCGGCGCGCTGACGTCGGGCCTCAAGGGCGGACTCGGTTCGGCTTCACTGGTGCTGGAAAGCGGCGTCACCATCGGCGCGCTTGCCGCCGTCAACCCGACCGGCTCGGTGACGGTCGGGCAAAGCCGCCACTTCTGGGCCGCACCTTTCGAGATCGGCGACGAGTTCGGCGGGCTTGGCTATCCCTCGCCGATGCCGGAGGACGCAAGAAAGATCCTGCTGAAGTTCCGCGACCGGAAGTTCACCGGCAAGGGTACGGACACGCAAGAGGACATCGGCGGCAACACCACCATCGCAGTGATCGCCACCGACGCCGTCCTCACAAAGGCCGCCGCCAAGCGTCTGGCGATATCGGCGCATGACGGGTTCGTCCGCGCCATCTGGCCGACGCACACCCCGGCCGATGGCGATCTGGTGTTCGCGCTGGCGACTGGCAGGAGCGGCATAACCCTTTCAGCCAACGACGCCATCGACCTCTACGCGGCGGCCGGCGCCGCCATGGCGCGCGCCATCAGCCGCGGTGTGCATGCAGCGACGCCGGCCGAGGGCGATCTGTTTCCGGTCTGGTCGTCGCGTTAGAGTGCCTCAACCTTTGGTAGAAACGCCGCGAATTTTGCTGGCGTCGGTCATGATGGTTCTCCCTTGAAACTGCCGACAACGACAATCGACGTCGAGATTGGATGCATGGCCTTCAGGTAGCACGACGTTTTGATTGTCTCGTGATAGGGAAGAAAACGTGCCCGGCTGTGCGAATGGAGAGCCAATGCGAGCCCTTGTCCTGTTTGCCGTTTGCCTGCTGGCCCAGCTTGCGACCCTGGTCGCCGTGCAGGCAGGTGACGTCGCCGAGCTTGAAATCCTCGGCTTCACCAAGGATGGCGACGTCTTCGCCTTCGAGGAATATGGCGTCCAGGACGGATCGGGTTTCCCCTATGCCAATCGCTACTACATCGACATCAATGACGACACTTTCCTGAAGGGCACGCCGATCAAGGTTCGGCTCGACGACGAGAACGCCACGCTCGAGGCGGCGCGCCTGCAGGCCCGCCAGAAAAGCGAAGCGATCGTCAGCCAAGCGGAGCTCACCGCCAATCGCGGCATCACCGCCGGCTTCAACCCGGTGACCGAACTCTCGGCCGATCCGTTCCGCATGGTGGTCAATCCACGGCCGATCTTTTCGCCGGTCGACCTGCGCTCGAATTCCGGCTCGACGAGATCGGCATGAACGACACCGAGCGCTGCCAGAGCCTGGGCGAGATCAACGGCTTTCGCCTGCTGCGCATCGAGGCGAAAGATGGTGGCCAGACACATCTGTTGCATGAGGACAAATCGATTCCCCAAAGCCGCGGCTGCCCGAACGGCTACCAGATCGGTGCGGTACAGACATTCTCGCTCGACAGTATCAGCGCCTATGCCGTGCTGATCGCCGTGCGGCAATACGGCTTCGAAGGGCCGGACTTCCGCTGGATCGCGGTAACCGGCCGCCTGTGACACCGCTTCCTCAACCCGCCATGCGCACTCGCACACCGGGCCGTCTGCGAAGCGCCTTGCCATCGGCGCGCGCCGCCGTTTTCGGCGCCTTATTGTGGGGCGCGACGATGGGCGCCAGCGCATTGATCAATCTCCTCATGGACGATTGGGAGACGCCTGAGAAGATCCGTTTCGTGTCACTGCTTTACGCCGCCGGCGGTGCGCTGGCGTTTCCCGTTGGCCTGTTCCTGGCGCGGCTCGTCTCACGCGGCCGGCACTGGGAGGTCGCCTTTGCCGCTGCCTTCGTTTGCCTGCTCGCCGCGACGATCGCTTTCACCGGTGGGCTGTTTGCCCTGCAGTACCGTTCCTACTATGCCGAATGGCATGCGCCGGCCTTCACCATCACCTGGGCATTCGAGCTCGTGTTCACGGGGTTGACCGCGCTTTACCAGTTCGTTGTCCTTGGCATCCGGCTCTATTTTCCGCTCGGTTTCGCGGCACTCGCCGTCGCCAGCGTCTGGTTTGCGCGCCAGCGG
The DNA here is from genome assembly GCF_964252735.1 of Mesorhizobium sp. LjNodule214. Lineage (NCBI taxonomy): Bacteria > Pseudomonadati > Pseudomonadota > Alphaproteobacteria > Hyphomicrobiales > Phyllobacteriaceae > Mesorhizobium > Mesorhizobium sp. LjNodule214. The sequence continues at coordinate 833,636 of NZ_CAXUPE020000003.1, read as the reverse complement.
CGTTGAGCATTTGGCCAGCCTCTGTTAGGACGCGGGCGAATCCCTCGCATGTCAGGACTGACCGATGATCCCTCGCTATTCCCGGCCGGAAATGGTCGCCATCTGGTCGCCCGAAACCCGCTTCCGCATCTGGTTCGAGATCGAGGCCTATGCCTGCGACGCGCTGGCCGAGCTCGGCGTCATTCCGAAGGAAGCCGCGAAAACCATCTGGGAAAAGGGCAGTGCCGCAAAATTCGACGTCGAGGCGATCGACGAGATCGAACGCGTCACCAAGCATGACGTCATCGCCTTCCTCACCCATCTCGGCGAATTCGTCGGACCGGACGCCCGCTTCATCCACCAGGGCATGACCTCGTCGGACGTGCTCGACACCTGCTTTGCCGTGCAGCTGACCCGCGCCAGCGACATCCTGCTCGCCGACATCGACGGGCTGCTTGCCGCGCTCAAGCGCCGTGCCTTCGAACACAAGGACACGGTCACCATCGGCCGCAGCCACGGCATCCATGCCGAGCCGACCACCTTCGGCGTCAAGCTGGCGCAGGCCTATGCCGAATTCTCACGCTGCCGCGAACGGCTGGTGCACGCGCGCGAAGACATCGCCACCTGTGCCATCTCCGGCGCGGTCGGCACCTTCGCCAACATCGACCCCTATGTCGAAGAGCATGTGGCGAAAAAGCTCGGGCTGAAGCCGGAGCCGGTGTCGACGCAGGTCATCCCGCGCGACCGCCACGCCATGTTCTTCGCCACGCTCGGCGTCATCGCCTCGTCGATCGAGCGGCTGGCGATCGAGATCCGCCATCTGCAGCGCACCGAGGTGCTGGAGGCGGAGGAGTATTTCTCGCCGGGACAGAAGGGCTCGTCGGCGATGCCGCACAAGCGCAACCCGGTGCTGACCGAAAACCTCACCGGCCTGGCCCGCATGGTCCGCGCCTTTGCGCTGCCGGCGATGGAGAACGTGGCGCTCTGGCACGAGCGTGACATTTCGCATTCCTCGGTCGAGCGCATGATCGGGCCGGACGCGACAGTGACGCTCGATTTCGCGCTGTCGCGGCTGACCGGCGTCGTCGAAAAGCTGCTCGTCTACCCCGACAACATGCTGAAGAACATGAACAAGTTCCGCGGCCTGGTGCATTCGCAGCGCGTGCTGCTGGCGCTGACCCAGGCCGGCATCAGCCGCGAGGACGCCTACCGGCTGGTGCAGCGCAACGCCATGAAGGTGTGGGAACAAGGCGCTGATTTCCTTGAGGAACTCCTGGCCGACAAGGAGGTGACCGCAGCACTCCCCGAAGCCGAGATCCGCGAAAAGTTCGACCTTGGCTACCACACCAAGCATGTCGACACGATCTTCAAGCGCGTGTTCGGCACGGCCTGAGCGTTCGAGCGGATATCCAACAAAAAGGCCCGCCTGACTCTGTCGGGCGGGCCTTTTTGTTCGATCGTCGATGAGGCGATGGTCAGGCTTTGCCGGGAACGGTCCGGATCACCGTGCCCCACGGATCTTCGCGGGTCGTTTCGCCGGGCACATTGTCCGAGCGCATCTCGACCCAGGCCAAGCCCGAGCGGGCGGGATCGCGACGGCCGGCGCCGGAACTTTGCCAGGCATTGGCGCCGATATGGTGGTGATAGCCACCTGACGACAGGAACACTGCCTGGCCGCCATATTTGGCGACGGTATCGAAGCCGAACTCCTGGTTCCACCAGGCCTCGGCCTCCTCCGGCCTGCCGACGCGCAGATGCACATGGCCGACAATGCTGTTTTCCGGCGCGCCCTGCCAGCCGGCGTCGCCGGCCGGAACGTCTGCGACAACCGACGGAATGTTCAGCCGCTCGGTCGCCATGGCGATCTTGTCGCCATTCCACTTCCAATCCTGCGGCCGGCGGTCGGCATAGATCTCGATGCCGTTGCCCTCGGGGTCGGTCAGGTACAGCGCCTCACTGACCAGATGGTCGGACGCGCCCTCGATGGCGATCTTGTTGGCGATGGCATGGTTGATCCAGCGGCCAAGGTCCGCGCGGCTGGGCAGCAGGAAGGCAGTGTGGAAAAGACCGGCGCTGCGCGGATCGTCGGGCTTTGCCGCTGCGTCCGGCTCGATGACGAGCAATGGGCGATTGGCGGCACCGAGCGTGATCGCACCATCGGCGCGGCTCAACTCCTGCAGGCCGACGACCTGGCGATAGTAGGCAGCCAGGCTTTCGGCGTCGCGCCCCCTCAACCCGACACGGGAAACGCTCACCGGAGTGGTGGCGGCAAAAGGCAGTTCGCTCATCATTGTCTCCGTTCGGGCGGCGCTCGACGAAGCTCCCAAAGCCAGGAGTCCGGCGCCACCGATGATTGTACGTCGTGTCAGTGCCAAAATACCGGTCCTTCACGGCTGTTTGTTGTCCCGTGTCAGATCGTCGATCGCGATCGTTCACACAAGATGGCAAGAAGCGAACAAGGTGTTCACTATTGTGATCAAAGAGCCCGCCCGACACGGTTGCACGAAGCAACCGCGCTCGCTACATGCGCGCCATGAAAGTCAAGGACGCAGATATTCTCATCGTGCCGGGTTACACCAATTCCGGCCCCGACCATTGGCAGAGCCGCTGGCAGTCGAAACTATCGACGGCGCGCCGGGTCGAGCAGGCGGAATGGTCGAAGCCGGTGCGCGAGGACTGGACGACGAATGTCGCCAAGGCGGTCAACGAGGCCGAGCGGCCTGTCGTCATCGTCGCGCATTCGCTGGGCGTCGCGACGGCGGTGCAGGCCATTCCGCGGTTCCAAAGGCCGGTGGCCGGCGCTTTCTTCGTGGCGCCGCCCGACGTCGCCAACCCCGATATCAGGCCGAGGCACCTGATGACCTTCGGCCCCTACCCGCGCGAGCCGCTGACCTTTCCTTCGGTGGTGATCGCCAGCCGCAACGACCCGTTCTGCGCCTTCGACGTCGCCGAGGACATTGCCGGAGCCTGGGGCTCATTGTTCATCGACGCCGGCGATGCCGGCCATCTCAACGCGGATTCCGGCTTCGGCCCTTGGCCGGAGGGCTCGATGACGTTCGCCAAATTCCTGACGGACCTCAAAGAGCCTTGAGCCAAACAGCGGGATCGCGCCGCGCTGTCAGTTGCCGATCGAATCCCGCATGCTCTTCAGCAGGGTCTTGGCGCCGAGCGCGATCAGCGCGTGGTCCGAGCCCATGGCCAGCAGCCGGTAGCCCATCGCTACGACACGGCCGGCGACAGCCGGCTCGATGACGTAGATCGCCGCATGCTTGCCGGCCTTGCGCGTGCGCTCGGCGATCGAGGCGACCGTCTCCATCATGCTTTCCAGCGTCGAATTGACGGTGGCGCCGTTCGACCAGGCGATCGAGAAATCCGACGGACCGACGAAGATGCCGTCGATGCCTGGTGTGTCGAGGATGCCATCGAGCGCCTCGAAGGCGGCGCGCGTTTCGACCATCGCAAAGGCCATCGTGCGCTGGTTGGTGTCGCGCAGCCATTCGGCATGATCGCCCTTGCCGTGGCGCGGAAAGGCGTAGGTCGGCCCCCAGGAGCGCTCGCCCATTGGCGGATATTTCATGGCGGCAGCAAAAAGCCTGGCGTCGGCGACAGAATTCACCATCGGCGCGATCACTGCCTCGGCGCCGAAATCAAGCGCGCGGCTCGCCATGTCGAAACGGCCGACCGGAATGCGCACCAGCGCCGGCTTGTTGGCGGCGAGCACCGGCACCAGGCCGCGCAGGACGCTGTCCTCGTGATGGCCGCCATGCTGCATGTCGAGCGTGACGGCGTCAAAGCCCTGTTTGGCGACGATTTCCACCGTGAGCGCATCCGGCACTCCGGACCATGCGGTGAACAGCGTTTCATCGGCCGCGAGGCGTGACTTCAGGGACATCTAATCTTTCCTTGTTAACAATCGCAGTTTCAGCCCGAAACGGCGGCAAAGGCAAAGAAAAACCGCCCGGCTGGGCCGGGCGGTCGATTGGTCCAGATAAGGCTCTATCGGAGCATGATCTTTTCCGAAAACCGGCCTCCACTTTTCGGGATAATGCTCTAGGTGTTCTTGATCTGCTCGATCGCCTGCGCCATCAGCTCATCCATTGTGCGGCGGATCTGATGATCGGACTGGGCGACGCCGGCCGCATCGAAATCCGCACGGATCTTGCGGAAAACGTCGTGATCGCCGGCTTCCTCGATGTCGGCCACGACCACCTCCTTGGCATAGGTTTCGGCATCGGCGCCCGACTTGCCGAGCTTCTCGGCTGCCCACAGGCCAAGTGCTTTGTTGCGGCGGGCCGAAGCCTTGAAGCGGAGTTCCTCATCGAAGGCGAATTTGCGCTCGAAGCCCTCTTCGCGGTCTTTCATGCTGCTCATGGCGTCCCTCCGGGTCAAATCCGATTCGTTGGCGGTGAATATGTGTGTTGCCGAAGCACAAACCAAAAGGCCGCGGGCCGGTCAATATGCTACATCATTTGCTGCGCTGCGGCATTTCGATCCCGAAACTGGTTGATTGAAAGGATTTGCCGATTGAGCAAACAGTGCGATTGGGATAGACACCGGCATTGAACACCGCCGTCTGTACACTAATTTAGGCAGACGGAGAGGAACTGGTCGCTTGCCGCCTGCCCGGAAATCCAGAGAAAAAATCAGATGAAAAATCGCCGCCGCATTTATGAAGGCAAGGCCAAGATCCTCTATGAGGGCCCTGAGCCGGGGACGCTGATCCAGTTCTTCAAGGACGATGCCACCGCCTTCAACAAGAAGAAACACGAGGTCGTCGACGGCAAGGGCGTGCTCAACAACCGCATTTCCGAGCACATCTTCAACCACCTCAACCGGATGGGCATCCCGACCCACTTCATCCGCCGGCTCAACATGCGCGAGCAGCTGATCAAGGAAGTCGAGATCATTCCGCTCGAAGTGGTCGTGCGCAACGTCGCCGCCGGGTCGCTGGCCAAGCGCCTCGGCATCGAGGAAGGCACCGTGCTGCCGCGCTCGATCATCGAATTCTATTACAAAGCCGATGCGCTCGACGACCCGATGGTGTCGGAAGAGCACATCACCGCCTTCGGCTGGGCAAGCCCGCAGGAGATCGACGACGTCATGGCGCTGGCCATCCGCGTCAACGACTTCCTTTCCGGCCTGTTCATGGGCGTCGGCATCCAGCTCGTCGACTTCAAGATCGAGTGCGGCCGCCTGTTCGAGGGCGACATGATGCGCATCGTCGTCGCCGACGAGATCTCGCCGGATTCCTGCCGGCTGTGGGACGTCGCAACCCAGGACAAGCTCGACAAGGACCGCTTCCGCCGCGACATGGGCGGTCTGGTCGAAGCCTATCAGGAAGTCGCCCGCCGCCTCGGTATCATGAACGAGAACGAGCCGCCGCGCCCGACCGGGCCGGTGTTGGTCGCGTCCAGCGAGCCGCCCAAAGGCATGAAGCACTAATTACCAAACCGGGCTTGCCGGTGACGGCGAGCCCGGCGCAGATCGTATTGATTTCTCAGGAGCATCGATGAAAGCGCGTATCACCGTCACCCTCAAGAACGGCGTGCTCGACCCGCAAGGCAAGGCGATCGAACATGCGCTGTCCGGGCTGGGTTTTGACGGCGTTGGCCAGGTGCGCCAGGGCAAGGTCTTCGACGTCGAGCTTACCGAGACCGACACGGCCAAGGCCGAGGCCGATCTCAAGGCCATGTGCGACAAGCTTCTGGCGAACACTGTGATTGAGAACTATAGTGTGACGCTTACCTGAGGTTGTGCCGGAGGCATTATGCCGGAAATTGACGGAAGCCTGATATTTGAAGTCCTTAAGGCCATTCAAACACGGTTGGACAGAATGGATTTGACACTCGGCGAGGTTAAGTCCGAGCTCGGCTCCATACGCGGCCACCTGATTGCCACCGAAGGCGACGTGAAAAACATCTACGGCGTACTGGCTCGCCAGGATGACCGCCTCGAACATATCGAACGCCGTTTAGACCTGCGCGAACTCGCCGAAGCCCAAAGGCCCTACGAACCGAAATGAAATCAGCCGTCGTCCTCCTGCCTGGCCTCAACCGCGACCGCGACATGATCGCGGCGCTGACCAAGATTTCCGGCAAAGCGCCGGCCACCGTCTGGCAGACCGACACCGACATTCCCGATGTCGACCTGATTGCCATTCCGGGCGGCTTTTCCTTCGGCGACTATCTACGCTGCGGCGCGATTGCCGCGCGCATGCCGGTCATGCGGGCGGTGGCCGAAAAGGCGGCCAAGGGCGTCATGGTCATCGGCGTTTGCAACGGCTTCCAGATCCTGGTCGAGGCCGGAATGCTGCCGGGCGCGCTGATGCGCAATTCGTCGCTGAAATTCGTCTGCCGGCAGGTGAAACTCAAGATCGACAACGCCAACACCATGTTCACCCGCCGCTACCAGCCGGGCCAGATCATCCGTTCGCCGGTGGCGCATCATGACGGCAATTACTTCGCCGATGCCGAAACGCTGGCCCGCGTCGAAGGCGAAGGACAGGTGGTGTTCCGCTACGCCGAAGGCACCAATCCCAACGGCTCGATCAACGACATTGCCGGCATCATCAACGACAAGGGCAATGTGCTCGGCCTGATGCCGCATCCCGAAAACCTGATCGAGGCGGCGCATGGCGGCAGCGACGGCCGTGCGCTGTTCGAAGGCGCCCTCGGCATCGCCGCCTGATTTTTTTCCACCTGAAGAATCCCTTCTGAACGTGAGACAGGGCGGCCTGACCATGAGACTGACGATTGCTCGCCTTGCTCTCTTGGCCGCCACTGGTCTTGCGCTGGCCTCCTGCCAGTCGAGCCCGAAGAGCGCGCCGGTCCCGTCAGGCAAGAGCGCGTCGCTGCTTGCCATGGAACAGGTGGCGATCGCCGCCCACAAATGCTGGATCGCCAGCAAGGATCCGGCCTTCAAACCCTATCAGATGGCCAACGAGTTGAACTCGTTCAGCGGCACGCCGCGTTTCCTGCTGGTCCCGGCCAAGCACTATGGCGGCAAGCCGCTGCTGGTGGTGCAGGCGCAAGGCAATTCCAGCCGCATCGATGTGTTCGGTCCGCTGATGGCCGACCCGCTCGGCGCCCGCATCGGCTCCGACATCGCCCGTTGGCAGACGGGTAATTCCTCCTGTGCGGCGGCCGCATAGGCCAATGGGCCGCTTCCTGCAGATCGCGGGGCTGGTCATAGGTCTGGTCGGGCTTGTCCTGCAGTTCTGCATCACCATCCCGGCGTCGATGCAAGCCGGCCGCAGCCTGCTCGGCTCCGTCGTCTTCCTGTTCAGCTTCTTCACCATCCTGACCAATATCGGCGCCGTGCTCGTCCACACCTCCCTGCTGTCGTCGACCGGCTACGCCTGGCTGCCGGCCTTTGCCGGGCCGCGGGTACGGGCAGGCGTGGCGGTCGCCATCGCACTGGTCTTCATCATCTACGCAACGGTTCTGGCGCAGCTCTGGCAGCCGCAGGGGCTGTTCCTGCTCTGCGACGTCCTGCTGCATTATGTGACGCCGGTGCTGTTTGTGCTGTGGTGGCTGATCGCCGGCGCCGACGGCACGACACGCTGGAGCGACATTTCCTGGTGGATGGTTTATCCGATCGCCTACCTGATCTATGCGCTGGCGCGGGCGCCGATTGCAGGCGAAGTGCCCTACCCGTTCCTCGACGTCGCCAAGAATGGCGCGGCCAGCGTCACTGTTTCGGCGCTGGCCGTTACCGGACTTTTTCTGGTGCTGTGCATCATCGCCGTCCTTGCCGACCACGCCGTCGCGCACGCCAGGGGTTCAAAGACCCGCTAGACTTGCGCGGACGGTGCGAGCCCTGCTGGGCTCAATCCCAGAACGGCCTCAGACCTTCGCGATGGGCATCGCAGCGCGAGACGCCGATGTCCTTGAGCTGCTCGTCGGTCATTTCCAGCAAGGCCAGCCGGCTGCGCCGGCGCTCCAGCAACCCGGCGATCCACGTGGTGAGCGAGCGGACCATATGCATGAGACGGCGGCCATGGGTCGGCCGTGCCGACGGGCGTTGCGCCTGCCCGATCCATTCAGTGCGGATTGTCTCGATTGTATTCATTGTCATTCTACCAAGTGTTGCAATTGTACCTATTTCTACGCACCGTCGATATGGATTGACTCATTGTTCGGTGCAATATAGAAAATTGTCACCATGACAAATTGGCTTCCCGATCTCACTGCCGGCTCCGGCCCTCTGTACCAGCGCCTCGCTGACAGCATTGAGTCAGATATCGACCGCGGCGTCATCGACGCCGGCGCAAAACTGCCGCCGCAGCGCGATCTTGCCTATGACATTGGCACCACCGTCGGCACGGTCGGCAGGGCCTATCAGCTGCTGCGCGAGCGCGGGCTGGTCAGCGGCGAGGTCGGCCGCGGCACCTATGTGCTTGCCCAACAGTCTGAAGCGAAGCCCGATTTCCCGCCACCCGATGCGCAAGGCACGCGCTTTATCGACGCGCCGAGCGGCAAGCTGCGCTTCGACAGTACGGCCGCGCCCGACATCGGCCAGGGCGCCATCATCGCCGAGGTGCTGGCGCGCACAGCGCAGGAACACCCGCACGACATTTCGAGCTACACGCGGGATTTCCCGGCGCGCTGGTACGAGGCCGGCGCCCGCTGGCTGTCGCGGAATTCGTTCCGGCCGACCGCCGACGCCATCGTGCCGACACTCGGCACGCATGCGGCGGTGATGGCCGCGATTGCAGCACTCACCACGCCCGGCGACTATGTCGCCTTCGAGCACCTCACCTATTCGCAGATCTCGCGCAGCGCCGGCCTGATCGGCCGCAGGACCGCGCTGGTGTCATCCGACGAGGGCGGCATCGATCCCGACGATTTTGAGCGCGTCTGCGCGCAAAAGCACCCGAAGATGATGTTCTTGATGCCGACGGCCAAGAACCCGACGCTGGTGACGTTGTCGGCAGATCGCCGGCAGGCGATCGCGCGCATCGCCCGCCAGTACAATGTCGTGCTGATCGAGGACGATCTCTATGGCGACCTCACCGACGACCCGACGCCGCTGCTGGCGGAATATGCGCCCGAAAGAACCATCGTGGCCGGTGGCCTTTCTAAATCGGTCGCGGCTGGCGTTCGCGGCGGCTGGCTCGCCTGTCCGCCCGCCTACCGCCATCGCATCCGCGTCGCCCACAAGATGATGACCGGCGGCCTCCCCTTCCTGCTGGCCGAGGTCGGCTCGCGGCTGGTGCTGTCAGGCCAGGCCGGCGAGATCCGCAAGCGCTGCATCGCCGAAATCGGCGAGCGCATCGCCATCGTGCGCGAGACGCTCTCCGGTTTCGAATTCAAGGCCAAGGACAGCGTGCCTTTCGTCTGGCTTACCTTGCCCGATCCCTGGCTCTCCGGCACCTTCAAGAATGCCTGCCTCGAACATGGCGTGCTCATCGACGACGAGGACGAATTCAAGGCCGGCCGCTCCGAACAGGTCTTTCACGGCGTCCGTTTCGGCGTTTCGCAGCCGCGGCAAAGCAAGGATGTCGCCGGCGGCGTCGCGGTCATCCGGCGGCTGCTGGATGAAGGCCGCGCCGGCTATGACAGCTTTTCCTGATTTCGACCCATAAAGTCGGGCAAGCATGCGCGCCGCCCTGTGGTTTTCCGGCGTTTTTCGTCAATCGATGGGGTGTATCGCGCGGAAGCTTGCGATAAGAGGGGACTCAAAATCCCCGCTCCCATGGACACAAATCGCCGCCCATGACCATTTCCAATTCCGTGCCGATCACCCCGGAACTCATTGCCTCGCATGGGCTGAAGCCCGACGAATACCAGCGCATCCTCGACCTGGTCGGGCGCGAGCCGAGCTTCACCGAACTCGGCATCTTCTCGGCGATGTGGAACGAGCACTGCTCCTACAAATCCTCGAAGAAGTGGCTGCGCACCCTGCCCACCACCGGGCCGCAGGTGATCCAGGGGCCGGGCGAGAATGCCGGCGTGGTCGACATCGGCGACGGCGACTGCGTCGTCTTCAAGATGGAGAGCCACAACCACCCCTCCTACATCGAGCCCTATCAAGGTGCTGCGACCGGCGTCGGCGGCATTTTGCGCGACGTCTTCACCATGGGTGCGCGGCCGGTAGCTGCCATGAACGCGCTGCGCTTCGGCGCACCGGATCATCCCAAGACCAGGCACCTGGTCGCCGGCGTGGTTTCCGGCGTCGGCGGCTACGGCAATTCCTTCGGCGTGCCGACGGTCGGCGGCGAGGTCAATTTCGACGCCCGCTACAATGGCAACATCCTGGTCAATGCCTTCGCTGCTGGCCTCGCCAAGACCGACGCCATTTTCCTGTCCGAGGCCAAGGGCGTCGGCCTGCCGGTCGTCTACCTCGGCGCCAAGACCGGGCGCGACGGCGTCGGCGGCGCCACCATGGCGTCGGCCGAATTCGACGACAAGATCGAGGAGAAGCGGCCGACCGTGCAGGTCGGCGATCCCTTCACCGAAAAGTGCCTGCTTGAGGCCTGCCTCGAGCTGATGGCCTCGGGTGCGGTCATCGCCATCCAGGACATGGGGGCGGCCGGCCTCACCTGCTCGGCGGTCGAGATGGGCGCCAAGGGTGACCTCGGCATCGAGCTCGACCTCGACAGAGTGCCGGTGCGCGAGGAGCGCATGAGCGCCTATGAGATGATGCTGTCGGAGAGCCAGGAGCGCATGCTGATGGTGCTGCGCCCGGAGAAAGAGAAGGAAGCCGAGGCGATCTTCCACAAATGGGGCCTCGACTTCGCCATCGTTGGCAAGACCACCGACGATTTGCGTTTCCGCGTACTGCACCAGGGCGACGAAGTCGCCAATCTGCCGATCAAGGACCTGGGCGACCAGGCGCCCGAATACGACCGTCCGTGGGTCGAGCCGAAGAAGCCGGCGCCGCTTACCGGTGACGCGCCAAAGGCCGATGTCGCAGACGCTCTGCTCACGATGCTCGGCGGACCGGACCTCTCCTCGCGCCGCTGGGTGTGGGAGCAATACGACACGCTGATCCAGGGCAATTCGCTGCAGCTTCCCGGCGGCGACGCTGGCGTGGTGCGCGTCGAGGGCCATCCGACCAAGGCGCTGGCCTTCTCCTCCGACGTGACGCCGCGCTATTGCGAGGCCGACCCGTATGAAGGCGGCAAGCAGGCGGTGGCCGAATGCTGGCGCAACCTCACCGCCACCGGCGCGCTGCCGCTGGCGGCCACCGACAATCTCAATTTCGGCAATCCGGAACGGCCCGAGATCATGGGCCAGCTGGTCGGCGCGGTGAAGGGCATTGGTGACGCCTGCCGCGCACTGGGTTTCCCGATCGTCTCCGGCAATGTCTCGCTCTACAACGAAACCAACGGTCGCGGCATCCTGCCGACGCCGACCATCGGCGGCGTCGGTCTGATCGCCGACTGGTCGAAGATGGCGCGGATCGGCTCTGCCGCCGAGGGTCAGATGATCGTGCTGGTCGGCGCGCCCCCGACATGGGGAACGCATCTTGGCCAGTCCGCCTATATGCGCGACATCCACGGCCGCAGCGACGGCCCGCCGCCGCCGGTCGACCTCGAGCATGAAAAGCGCGTCGGCGACCATGTGCGCTCGCTGATCGCCTCCGGCGTGGTGACCTCGGCGCATGACGTCTCCGATGGCGGCATCGCCGTGGCGCTGGCCGAAATGGCGATGGCGTCGGGCATCGGCGCCACCGTTCCCGGGCTGACCGGCACCGACCCTATCCCGGTCTGGTTCGGCGAGGACCAGGGCCGCTATCTGCTGACTCTGTCGATCGATCCGCAAAGTGGCGAATGGGACGCTATTCGCGAAGAACAGGGCAAGCTCGGCATCTTCGCGCCGTGGATCGGCTCGACTGGCGGTAGCGAATTGAAACTCGGCGAAGCACGCGCGATCGCGATCAGCGAACTGACCGCTGCCCATGAAGGCTGGTTCCCGCGCTTCATGGATCAGGCCATTTGACAAAGCTGGCTGCCCGGGCGCTGCTTGCAGTCGTTTTCTGGCCGCGCTGTTCTTCTTCTGGTTTCTCGGGCCGTTCGTCTTTTTCCTGCTGTCGACGACCGGAAGCGAAGTTTGCCCCCGCCTGGAAACGCGGGCGGAGTTTCTTGCCGCCGCCAACGGCACCCTATTGATGCTGGCCGTCCAGAGCCTCGTCTATGCGGTTCCGATCCTGTGCCTGGTCCTCTGGGACCGGCTTGCACCGGAGCCGGCGCGGGCACGGCACATCGTCACCTGCATCAAGCTCTTTGCCGCTGCCGTCGTCATCGGCGTGCTGTGGGCGTATGGTTCCTCGCTCGTCTGCGACGGCTACGGCCAGGCGTTTTTCTCCCCGCTCTGGCAGTGGACGAGCTACCTTCCCATCGTCAATGTTGTGATCAACGTTCCGCTTTATGTGCTGACTTTCAGCCTTGGCCGTGCCTTCTCGACACGCGAGGATGCGCCCGCGGATGAAGCAGTTCCTCCGGACCAGGACATTACGTGAGTCTTCATTTGTCTTTGGCGCTAGCGGACGGAACTGCTTCAATCCGAACGAGAAAGGCTTTAGGCTCACCCCGACTCTCACTAGGATTTTGCCATGGCAATGGACGCGCACGACATCGAACGGCTGATCAAGGAAGGCATCCCGGACGCCAAGGTGACGATTCGCGACCTCGCCGGCGACGGCGACCACTATGCGGCCGAAGTGGTGGCCGAGAGTTTTCGCGGCAAGAGCCGCGTCCAGCAGCACCAGATGGTCTATGACGCGCTGAAGGGCAACATGGGCGGCGTGCTGCATGCGCTGGCCTTGCAGACCAGCGTGCCCGACTGAACCTCGACACCGGCGCTGCTTAGATCTTCACCAGCATCGCCGTGAGGTACATGAAGCCAACTCCGGCTGCCAAACCAGCCATCGCGCTCGGTGCAAACAATGCACGCGTGCCGTCACCCCGCTCACGAAGCTGCATCGAGACCAGTTCGACGATCACCTGCAGGATTGCCCCGGCGCCGACCGCCAGCGCCAGCGCCGACCATTGCGGGGCATAGGCGAGGCTGCCGATCCACAGGCCGATGACCGCGGGGCCGCCCGCGAGCAGCGTCAGCGCGGCGAACGTCCGCAATGGCGGCCGCTGCTTCAGGATCGGGGCGGCGATGCCGATACCCTCGGTGATGTTGTGCAATGTGAAGCCGAGCACGAGGAAGGTGCCGAGCCCCGCAGCACCCGAGGCGAAGGCAGCGCCGATCGCCAGACCTTCACCGAGATTGTGCAGGCCGATGCCAAGCGCGATGAAGGTGGCCAAAGCCAGACCGGTCGGCGTCCCGCTTCGCCGGCCTGCCGCCATCAGCAGCAGGAAACTGGCGGCGGCGGCAAGCACGATCATCGTCGGACCCTGGAACAGGGCGGCGGCTTCGCCCGCCAGTTCGAACGCATCCTCCAGGGCATCGACGAACAGGAAGGCGAGCAGCCCGACGGTCAGCGACAGAAGAAAGTCCATGCCGTTCCGTCCGACGCCGCGGAGCGCGGGATAGAACATCAGGCCGATCGCCACAGGCAGGATGCCGACGAAGGCGCCAAGCACCGCCTGCGCGGCAAAGCTCAGCGAATCGCGCGTCGGCGTCGGCACGGCGACGGCGATCTCGTGCCCGAATGTCGTCCCGGTGCTGGTCACGACGTTGATCGCATGCGCCTCCCCCAGCACCCAGGGATATGGCAGGCTGATCCAGGCGGTGGCGCCGCGCGCGATCGGTCCCGGCGGATCCTGCGTGAACTGCCAGTAGGCATCGTCGACCTGGACCTGCGCAATGGTCATCGGTTCCGATCCGCCGGCCCGGACGAGGACGCGGATGCCATCCGCCCCCAGGATCGTCCGCTCGAAGGTGAGGTTCTCGACCGCCGGCGCGCCATTGCGGAAGCTCGACAGCGGGTCCGAGGAGACCAGCCAGGCGATGGCCAGCCCGAGCACGACGAGCGGCAGCGCGACCCAGAGCAGATAGGCCGACCTTGGACGGCCTCCGCGTGTGTCGGCGGAAGTCCGGCTCAGATCGGTCACGACACGGCCTCCACGACGTCGAACATGCCGGACCAGCCGAGTTCGGTGAATTCCGACTGGTGAGGATGGAACATGTAGAGGCCCGGTTCGTGCTCCCGGAAATGGAACTCGAGGATGCCGCGCTCGGCCTGGCACTGGGTAATCAGGTCGACGGTCTTGAGCGTGGGCGTGAGCGTCGTGCCCTGATTGTAGTAGTCGAAGAAATTGGCGTGCAGGTGGAAGGAGTTGATCGGATCGAACTCGACGACATTGACGAGATAGATGCGGACCGGCTTGTCCTTCAGCACCCGGATCGGCTTCTTCGCATAGGCATGGGCGACCGTGTTGACGGCGTAGACCTCGTTCTCGTTGTCGAAGTTGGTGTCGAAGGCATTCATGACCATCACGAATTCCTGCCAGCCGGCATTTTCGGGCGTGCCGAGCAGGCGCGAGCGGGCGACCGCTTCGTGCTCCGGATGCCTGGCCGGATCGGGATCGATCACGAAGGCGCCGTACATGCCCTTCTGGATGTGCCGCTTCAGCGGCAGGGCGTGGCAGTGGTAGAGATGACAGCCGAACGGCCTGGCGTCGAACTCGTAGACGAACTCCTCGCCCGGCCCGATCAGGCCGGCGCCCGGAACCCCGTCCATGCGCGCGGCATGGATGCCGTGAAAATGCATCGAATGCGGATGCGAGCCCTGGTTGCGGAAGACGATCCTCAGGCGCTCGCCCTCGGTCGCACGTAAAGTCGGTCCCGGCACACGGCCATTGTAGGTCCAGGCCGGGAACATCATGCCGGGCGCGATCTCGATCTCCTTGTCCTCGGCCGTGACCTCGAAAGTGCGCAGCGTCCGCCCGTCCGGCAACATCGACACCGTCCCGGTGTACCAGTCGCTCAGCAGCTTCGATGGATCGAAGCCGTTGCGGGCATCGTCGACCTCGCCGACCGTGATCATCGCGCCATGGGCCGAGAGATGCGCCGGCTGCGCTTCAGCGGCGGCGGCCGCCGGCATCTCGTGACCGGCATGGCTTGTCTGCCCGCGGGCGGCACTCGCCGCGACTGCCGTGCCGCCGGCAGCCATAAGGCCACCGGCCAGAAGCAGCCTTCGATCGAGCTTTCGCTCCAGCAAGGATTTCGTCTCGCTCATGCCTGCATTCCTCCAGATCGCGGGCGAGGATAGCGTATGCTTCAAGATTTAGCTATAGCTATATTTCGGAATGCCGGACAAGGCGGACGAAGGCGTTCTTCGGGGGCTACTCGGCCGCAGGCCTTTTTGCCGACACGGCGATGATCGGCCCCGCCGGATATTTCCCGCCGACGATCATCCTCTCGCCGTCCGACAGCGCCGAGACCGCCCCGTCGAGAAACAGCGCGCTGGAGCAGCCGAGCGCGTCACGGAACAGCCGCGCGAAGCGGCCCAGGCTGACCGCCGAGCGCGAGATCGCCAGCACGACCGTATTCGCGTCACGCACGCCGACACCGTTGCGGATGTAGCGCGACGTGCCGTTCGGTTCGAAGCGCGGGTGATTCTGGCCGTCGATGACCAGCATCGGCCCGGACTGCGTGGCGAATGCCACGTCCGGCCGGACGGCGGCATAGGCGTTCGTCTCCATGACCGCCGCCTTGCCGTCCTTGCCGACCAGGAACACGCCGTTCGGTTTCAGGAAGAAATTGCCCTCGCCGTCGGCGAGGTTGAGTGGCGACTTCTGGATACCGTCCTCGACCAGAAGGCCGACCGGCGTCAGGTCTTGGTGATACATGCCGGCATTCATGGCGAGCAGCACCGGCCTGCCCTCACTCGCCATCGCCTTGTCGAAAGCCTCCAGCGAGCCGAAGGGCTTTGCGTCCGCGCCGGCATGCAAGATCTCAATGCTCTGGGCACGAAGGTCGATCTCGCAGACGACATAGGACACGGCCTCGAACCCGACATCCCGGCAGGGTGCCGGCAACTCGCCGACGACCAGGGACGGCGGCGCGGGGCGTCTCGGCCACCAGACCAGAGCGATACTGGCCAGCAGGATGGCGATCAGGATCGCGGCGCCATATCGTCTTTTCATCATGTCCCGGAGAAGGCAGTTGGCTCAGATGCTTGGCCCAACATCGGCGATCCTTTGCGCCATTTCCGCGGCGGCGGCGCAAACATCTTGTTTCGGTCAACCTATGGGTTTATTTGATGGCTATGTTTCGAGCCTGACTCCCACAGGCGTGAAAGGATCCTCCATGAGCGGTATCAACGACTACATCGACAGCGAAGTGAAGAGCAACGACGTGGTGCTCTTCATGAAGGGCACGCCCGGTTTTCCGCAGTGCGGTTTCTCCGGCCAGGTGGTCCAGATCCTCGACTATATCGGGGCCGACTACAAAGGCGTCAACGTGCTCGACTCGGCGGAACTGCGCCAGGGCATCAAGGAATATTCCAACTGGCCGACCATTCCGCAGCTCTACGTCAAGGGCGAGTTCGTCGGTGGTTGCGACATCGTGCGCGAGATGTTCCAGGCGGGTGAACTGCAGACGTTCCTCGTCGAAAAGGGCGTCAGCGTCAAAGGCGCCGCCTGATTCTTTTGCGCATGTCGTAGCCCCGAAACCGCGCACACCTTTGGGCGACATGCATTAGGGTTTGAGGCGCCGGGGCAGCCCCCACCTCGGCAAACTTTCATCTCCCCGCCAAGGGGCAAAGACGAATCCATGCGCCGGTTCGCCGGCGCATCTTCGTTTCAAGATCGGACTTGCCGTGGAACAGCACGTACAGGCGCCGCAGCAGACAAGCAGCCTGCCTATTCCGCGCTGGGAATTCATCGCGCTGTGCGCGGCGCTGATGGCGCTCAACTCCTTGGCCATCGACATCATGCTGCCGGCGCTGCAGCAGATCGGCGCCTCGCTCGGCGTCGTCAACGAAAACCACCGCCAATACGTCATCACCGCCTACATTCTCGGCTTTGGCGGCGGACAGCTTTTCTTCGGGCCGGTCTCCGACCGTTTCGGGCGCCGCCCTCCACTTGTCGCCGGGCTGATCATCTATGTGCTGGCGGCCGGCGCGGCGGCAATCGCCCCGTCTTTCGCGACGCTGCTCCTGCTCAGGATGGTGCAAGGCATCGGTGCGGCCGCCACGCGCGTCATCGCCGTCTCGATCGTGCGCGATACGTTCGACGGCAGGCGCATGGCCGAGGTGATGTCGCTGATCTTCATGGTGTTCATGGCCATTCCCGTGGTGGCGCCGGGCATCGGCCAGTTCATCATGCTGTTTGCCTCCTGGCACTGGATCTTCATCACCATGGCGGCCGGCGCGCTGATCGTGTCCGCATGGTCGCTGCTGCGCCTGCCCGAAACGCTGCATCCCGAATATCGCCGGCCGCTGACGGCCGCATCGATCGTCGGCGGTTTCCGCATCGTTCTGACCAACCGCATCGCGCTCTGCTATGCCTTTGCCAGCACCTTCATCTTCGGCGCCATGTTCGGCTTCATCGCCTCGGCCCAGCAGATCTATGTCGACGTGTTCAATGTCGGCGAGATGTTTCCGGTCATCTTCGCCGGCGTCGCGGCCGTGCTCGCCTTCTCCAATTACCTGAACTCGCGTCTTGTCGGCCGCATCGGCATGCGCCGGCTGTCGCAGAGCGCGCTGCTCTTGTTCCTGGTGATCAGTCTTGCATGGCTGGTCGTGTCGCTGGAAATGCAGATGCCGCTTTGGCTGTTCATCGCCTTCTTTGCTTGCGCGATGGTGCCGTTCGGAGCGCTCGGCGCCAATTTCAACGCTTTGGCCATGGAGCCGCTCGGGCAGTTGGCCGGCACGGCGTCGTCCATTCTGGGTTTCATGCAGACCTTCCTCGGCGGCATCCTCGGCACGCTGATCGGCCAGGCTTTCAACGGTACGGTGACGCCTTTAGCCGCCGGCTTCTGCAGCGTCTCGGTCGCAGCGTTGCTGATGATCTTCATCGCCGAGCGCGGCAAGATGTTCCAGCCGCACAACCCACCCGTTTGATGCGCGCGCGGGCGCGCTTTGTTTTGCGCGTGTCGTTGTCTCAAAACCGCTGCCCACTTTTGGGCGACACGCTTCAAGAGGCCCTTTCAAAGGTTGCCGTGAAGCGAGGGGCAAGCATGCGCCCTGCGATTGCTCCACCCATGCTGTCCGAAAAGGGCAATGGCAGAGCCTCGTCGAGTGCCTTGAGGATGGAGGCCACGAAGGCCCGGTTCAACGCGCTGTCGGTTCCCAGATCGGAAAAGGTCGCGCGCGGCTTGCCGACGAGTGTGCCATCCCGGCGAAGCGAGAACCGCAATGTCAGGGACATGCCCGCTGTTCCGCGCGGCGGCTTCCAGCAAGCATAGATAGCGGCCGACATCTCCTTCAAGGTGTCGACGGGATCAGGACCGCGACAGGTGCGCTGTTGCGCGCCTGCTTCGCTGGAACCGGCAACCAGGGCGATGGCAAGGGCCGCTGCGACAAGTGCGGACCGAGATTTCATCGCCTATTCGGCCCAGAGTTCGCGGCGCAACTCTTGCCAGCTTTCCCTGTCGGGTGCGACGAGCAAGCCACCGTCGAGATGCGAAGGCCGGTAGGGGCTGCCGTCGAAGCGCGCGGCATGGCCGCCGGCCTCGGTGTGGATCAGCGCGCCGGCAAGATGGTCCCACGGCATCAGCTTGTTGTAGACGACGAAATGGGCGTGGCCGCTGGCCAGCAGGCGGTATTCGTGCGCCGCGCAGCGATAGCCGAATTGCGAGAGCGACTTGGTCTGGTTGCGCGCCAGTCGCGAGCGTTCCGGCTCCGGCATGTACTGCCATGACACCGCACCGGTCATTCCCGAGTCGGCACCGGTTCCGCGACATGCACCTTTTCCAGGCTGCCATGGGCGTGACGAATATGGCTGCCGGCGCCTCGGGCGCCGATCAGCCAGTCCTTGCCGACCGGGTCGTGTATGATGCCGGCGACGGTCTCGCCCTTGACCACGACAGCCAGCATGACGCCGAACAGCGGCACGCCGGAGGCGAAGTTGAAAGTGCCGTCGACCGGATCGATGACGAAGGCGAGATCGGCATCGCCGAGGCCGCCAAGCAGCGCCGGATTGTCGGAGCAGGCTTCCTCGCCGACGATCATGGCCTCAGGATAGCGCTCATGCAGCCTGGCGGTGATCAGCCGCTCGGCATTGACGTCGGCTTCGGTGACCAGGTCGGCGGCCGAGGTCTTCTGGCGGATGTCGCCCTCACCCAGCCTGCGAAAGCGCGGCATGATCTCGGCTTTGGCGACGTCGGACAGCAGGTCGGCGAGCCGGTCGATCGCATTGTCGTCAAATGTCATCGGGATTGTCTTGCCGGAGATCTGGAGTTTCGTTGAGAGCGGCGAAATCGAACAGTTTTCGGTCGAGCAGATGCGAGGGCCGCACATTGGCCATGGCGCGGATCATCGTGTCCTTGCGGCCAGGCATGCGCTTTTCCAGGTCGTCCAGCATCGCCTTCATGGCGTTGCGCTGCAGGCCTTCCTGGCTGCCGCAGAGGTCGCAAGGGATGATCGGGAACTTCATGGCGGCTGCGAATTTCTCGAGATCGGCCTCGGCGTTATAGGCTAGCGGCCGCAGCACCATGACGTCGCCGTCGTCGTTGAGCAATTTTGGCGGCATGGCGGCAAGGCGGCCGCCATGGAAGAGGTTCATGAAGAAGGTTTCCAGAATGTCCTCGCGGTGGTGGCCGAGCACAAGTGCTGCGCAGCCCTCCTCGCGCGCGATGCGATAGAGATGGCCGCGCCGCAGCCGCGAGCACAGCGAGCAGTAGGTGCTGCCCTCGGGCAGCTTGTCGGTGACCACCGAATAGGTGTCTTGGTACTCGATGCGGTGCGGGATGCCGTTTCTGTCGAGATAGTCCGGCAATATGTGCTTCGGGAAATTCGGCTGGCCCTGGTCCAGATTGCAGGCCAGAAGCTCGACCGGCAGCAGCCCGCGCCATTTGAGATCGAGCAGCACGGCGAGTAGGCCGTAGGAATCCTTGCCGCCGGATAGCGCTACCAGCCAGCGGTCGCCGGGCCTGACCATGGCGTAATCCTCGATCGCCTGGCGGGTGAGCCGCAGCAGCCGCTTGCGCAGCTTGTTGAACTCGACGGAAGACGGCACGTCGGCAAACAGCGGATGAAAGCCGCCCTCGGCGTCGGCAACCGGTTCAAGTGAAGCGGCGTCTGGCAACATGTTCATGACGCATCGGTCCAAATCTCTGCTGCGCCCGGATTAGCGCATCGGCCCGGAAATCGAAATCGGTTTTTGGCCCTCGGTTCGCAAAGCGCGATGCACAAAAGAAAAGGCCGCCTCAACGGGCGGCCTTCGATGGTTCCGCTAAATGCGTTCGATCAGCGCGAATAGAATTCGACGACCAGGTTCGGTTCCATCTGCACGGCGAACGGAACGTCCGACAGGCCGGGGATGCGCGCGAAGGTCGCGACCATCTTGTTGTGGTCGGCTTCGATGTAATCGGGCACGTCGCGCTCGGCGAGGCCAACCGATTCCAGCACGATCACCAGCTGCTTCGACTTCTCGCGCACTTCCACGACGTCGCCCGGCTTGCAGCGGTACGAGCCGATGTTGACGCGCTTGCCGTTGACGTTGACGTGGCCGTGGTTGACGAACTGGCGGGCTGCGAAAATGGTCGGCACGAACTTGGCGCGGTAGACGACCGCGTCGAGACGCGACTCGAGCAGGCCGATCAGATTCTCCGAGGTGTCGCCCTTGCGGCGATCGGCCTCTTCATAGACCTTGCGGAACTGCTTTTCCGAAACGTCGCCATAGTGACCCTTCAGCTTCTGCTTGGCGCGCAGCTGCAGGCCGAAATCGGAAAGCTTGCCCTTGCGGCGCTGGCCGTGCTGGCCGGGGCCGTATTCACGCTTGTTCACCGGGGACTTCGGGCGGCCCCAGATGTTTTCGCCGAGACGGCGGTCGATCTTGTACTTCGCGGATTCGCGCTTGCTCATCGCATTCCCTTTCAAAACAAACCACCCGGAACCTCATGGTCCGGGTGAAGGAAACGCGCCCTCCTCTGGCCTCCGTTTTCGAGACCTGACAGGGTTTTCCACGCAACGCGACGGAAAACCCACGGGACACGTCAGTTCAAACAAGACCAAGGAAACGAAAAACCTGATTTCCCTGAGGTCTTGCCATGCAAAATAAACGACCGGGCATTGCGGCCCGGTGTTGGGGCGCTGGTTAAACGGAGATTTAACCGGTGTCAAGCTCGCGACTGGCGCCGGCGGTGGCGACGATATAGCGTCTCAGGGTTGAGTGCAGTGCCGAATGTGGCGGGAGGTTGCACCGCCGGCATTTGAGCGACGTGCGTCCATTCGGACGCACAACGTCTGAAGTCCTTCAATGCTTCGATTTCTTCGCGGGCAGCCCCTTGCGCCGGGTCTCGGCGAATTCCTCGAGCTGCTTCTCGCTCATCGATTCGAACATTTCCTTCGATGCGCCTTTGAGCTCGCTCTTCTTCGTCTCGCCGCGCTTGGCGGACAGTGCCGCACCGGCAGCCATTTGCTGGGCTTTCGAGGTGGCTGGCATGATCGGTTCTCCCGTTTGCTATAGGAGGAAAACGCAGCCGTCCCCGATGATGTTCCCGGTGCCGGCGATCAAGACATCGCCAGCCCGAAGCCCTGCAGCAACCGGCGGGTCGGGAAATCGGTTCTGTTCGAGGTGAAGACGGCAAGGTCGGCGCCTTCCGGCAATATCTCGCCGCGCCCGTTGGGATCAATGTCGGCGAGAAGCGAAACCGCGCGGCGCGCGATCGCTTCGGCGGGATCGAGCCAATCGACCGGCCAAGGTGCCGTCTTGCGCATGCGGTTCGCCAGAAAGGGATAGTGGGTGCAGGCAAGCACGACGATGTCGGTGCGCAGCTCGTCGCGCTCGACGAAACACGGCGCGATCTCGGCGCGCACGGCCTCTTCGTCGACGAAGCCGTCGCGCATGTAGATTTCAGCCAATGGTGCCAGGCGGTCGGAGCCAACCAGCCGCACATGGCATTTCGAGGCCCATTTGCTGATCAGGTCGCGCGTATATTGGCGCTTGACGGTGCCGGGCGTGGCCAGCACCGAGACCAGGCCCGAGCGCGTGCGCTCCGCCGCCGGCTTGATCGCCGGCACCATGCCGACGAAAGGATGGCCGGGGAATCGCTCGCGCAAGGCTTCGATGACCAGCGTCGACGCCGTGTTGCAGGCGATCACCGAAATGGCCGGCGCAAACCGGTCGAGCAGCCTTGCGAACAGTTCCAGTACATGGGCCCTGAGCGCCGGCTCCTCCCAGGCGCCATAGGGGAAAGCCGCATCGTCGGCGACATAGACGAAGCGGCGATCGGGCATCAGCACGCGCGCCTCGCGCAGCACGGTGAGGCCGCCTACGCCGGAATCGAACATCAGGATCGGGCGGTGGCTTGATCGATCGCTCATTGTCATCGGATCACAAGAAGGCTGGGGACCACAAGAAGAGGCTGGCCCGTGATGCGGCCAATGGTGCTTCTATCGCGAACGATCATGATCTTGAAGTGGCGAATGCCAGCAAGTTTTGCGCAGTTCCGGGCGAAGAACCAATCTTCCTGGAGCTGCCTAGAGTCCACGCTTGCCGAAGCCGGCGGGCCGTGGCCGACCGATCGGCTGGGCGACCGGCGCGGCGGTGCGCGGGGCAGACGGTGCCGCGCTCGCGGCCATCCTGCCGCCGCCCGCAGGCGCGGGAACGGCGCCATCGAAATCGAAAACGGATGTCAGTTCGTCAATATCGACGCCGCCTGCCGGTTTCGCCACCAGGATCGTTACCCAGAGGCCAAATATGGAGAGGCCGAGCAGGTTCAGGCCGCCGGGAACACTCTCCGGATTGCCGAAATCGATGACCAGCAGCGTACCAACCTGCAGGACCGCATAGATGGCCGAGAACACGATGTAGGCCCACAAGATCCAACTGCGTCCGTTGGCGTCGCGGCTGCGGCGCCAGGCGATGTTGCCGCGCAGCAGCACAAACGCCAGGGACATAACCAGGATGACGCCGGCCATCCCTTGCCGCGACGGGCCAGGTGTCGAATTGATCAGCCCGTCGAAGCCGATTGTTCCCGCGATGCAGACGACGATCACCACTATCTCCGCCACCGTCGCGGCGAGAGAGTAAAGAAAGAAGCGCAAACGACCGATACTGGACGTAAACATCCAACACCCCCAGTTTTGAGAACGATGGACGAAACCGAATAAGAATCGGTTACTGGCGAGCCTCACGTTTAACCGGTTCTATTCTTCCTTGTCCGGCGACTGGATTCGCGCCGCTGCTGCAGGAAGCCGTCTTGGATCGTCTCCCGGCGAACCGTCTCCGCGCGGCATCGCCGGTGAAAACCTGTCCAGCGACGAGATGATGCCGCGCAGCACCTTGAGTTCCGGCTCGGCGAAACCGGCACGCGTCAGCACCGCGCGCAAATTGTCGACCATCTTCGGCTTCTTCGGCGCCGGGCGGAAATAGCCGCGCGCTTCGAGCGCGCCTTCCAGATAGGCGAACAGGCCGTGCAATTGCTCCTTGGTCGCCGGCAGCATTTCGGGGCTGGCGAAGTTGGTCTTCGTCTCGTCCTCGAGGCCGGACTTCATCCATTCATAGGACATCAAAAGTGCTGCCTGGGCGATGTTGAGCGAGGAGAAGGCGGGATCGACGGGAAAGGTGACGATCTCGTCGGCCAGACCCACCTCGTCATTGTAGAGCCCAAAACGCTCGCGGCCGAACAGGATGCCGGTGCGCTGGCCGGCGGTGTGACGTGCCCGCAGCGCCCTGCCCGCTTCGACCGGGCCGCGCACGGGTTTGAAGCCGTCGCGTTCGCGCGCCGTGGTGGCGAAGACGAAATTGAGATCGGCGACCGCCGAGGCGAGATCGTCGAACACTTTGACGGCATCGATGACATGGTCGGCGCGGCTCGCGGCAGCGCGCGCCTTCTCGCTCGGCCAGCCGTCGCGCGGATTGACCAGACGCAGCTCGGCAAGGCCGAAATTCGCCATGGCGCGTGCGACCATGCCGATATTCTCGCCGAGCTGCGGCTCGACGAGGATGATCGCCGGGCCGGCGGCGGCGGTGTTGCTGGGATTTTCGTCGGCTGACATCGTCGTCAATGAACTGCTGTTTGCGGCATTTCAGCGTCCCCTGCCATATTCAGCCGCGAAAATGAAGCTCTCGCAAGGAACGGCCGATGCCCCGATCGAGCCGGCCGGTGCGGATCGCCGTTTGCGCGGCCAAAAATGCTTTGATATACGGGCCGCATCCCCGGCCGAAAGCCATGCGGGCAGGCCGTTCCGATATCCCCCAGCAACGAGGCATTCTTTCCATGGCGAAGATCAAGGTGGCGAACCCGGTCGTCGAACTCGACGGCGACGAGATGACCCGCATCATCTGGCAGTTCATCAAGGACAAGCTGATCCACCCCTATCTCGACCTCACGCTCGACTATTACGACCTCGGCGTCGAGCACCGTGACGCCACCAATGACCAGGTGACCATCGACTCGGCCAACGCCATCAAGAAATACGGCGTCGGCGTGAAATGCGCGACGATCACGCCCGACGAACAGCGCGTCGAGGAATTCAAGCTGAAGAAGATGTGGAAGTCGCCGAACGGCACCATCCGCAACATCCTCGGCGGCACCATCTTCCGCGAGCCGATCATCATGAAGAACGTGCCGCGCCTGGTGCCGGGCTGGACCAAGCCGATCATCGTCGGCCGTCACGCTTTCGGCGACCAATACCGCGCCACCGATTTCCGCTTCCCCGGCAAGGGCAAGCTGACGATCAAGTTCGTCGGCGAGGACGGCACGGTGATCGAGCACGACGTGTTCGACGCGCCGGCGGCCGGCGTCGCCATGGCCATGTACAATCTCGACGAGTCGATCCGTGAGTTCGCCCGCGCCTCGCTGAATTACGGCCTGCTGCGCAACTATCCGGTCTATCTGTCGACCAAGAACACCATCCTCAAGGCCTATGACGGCCGCTTCAAGGACATTTTTCAGGAGGTCTACGAGGCCGAGTTCGAAGCCGAGTTCAAGGCGAAGAAGCTGTGGTACGAGCACCGGCTGATCGACGACATGGTGGCATCCAGCCTGAAATGGTCGGGCGGCTATGTCTGGGCCTGCAAGAACTATGACGGCGACGTGCAGTCCGACACGGTGGCGCAGGGTTTCGGGTCGCTCGGCCTGATGACCTCGGTGCTGATGACGCCGGACGGCAAGACGGTGGAGGCGGAAGCCGCGCACGGCACCGTCACCCGCCACTATCGCCAGCACCAGAAGGGCGAGGAGACCTCGACCAACTCGATCGCCTCGATCTTCGCCTGGACGCGAGGCCTCGCACACCGCGCCAAGCTCGACGACAATGCCGAGCTGAAGCGCTTTGCCGAGACGCTGGAAAAAGTCTGCATCCAGACGGTCGAGTCCGGCTTCATGACCAAGGACCTGTCGCTGCTGATCGGCCCCGACCAGCCCTGGCTATCGACCACCGGTTTCCTCGACAAGATCGACGAGAACCTGCAGAAGGCGATGGCGTAACCGGCAATCGACATGGGCAAGCCCATCGTCTACGGGGCGGACTACAGCGTCTATGTGCGCATCGTCTGCCTCACACTCGAGGAAAAGGGCGTCGACTACGAGCTCGTGCCGGTCGATGTTTTTGCGTCGGAAGGCATTCCGGCCTGGTATCTCGAGCACCATCCGTTCGGCCGCGTCCCGGCCTTCGAGCATGACGGGTTTCGCCTGTTCGAGGCGAGCGCGATCGCGCGTTTTGTGGACGAGACCTTCGAGGGTCCGACGCTGCAGCCGAAAGACGCGCGCGACCGGGCGCGGATGAACCAGATCATCGGCATCTTCGATGCCTATGGCTATCGGTCGATGGTCTGGGATGTCGCCGTCGAACGGCTGGAGAATACGCCGCCGGACGAGGCCGTGATCGCCACCGGGCTGGGGCAGGCGGAGACGGTGCTACGGGTGCTCACTTCACTCAAGGCTCCGGGCCCATGGCTGCTGGGCAGCGATTTGACGCTGGCCGACCTGCACGCGGCGCCGGTCATCGGCTATTTCGTCAAGGTCGCCGAAGGGCAAAAGCTGCTGGCCGAGTTCCCCGATATCCAGGCGTGGTGGACACACATCGCGGCGCGTCCAGGCTTTGCCAACAGGCTGACATAGGTCCGGGCGCGTCCATGGCTGACCTTTCTCACCAGGACGCACTCACCGTGGCCAGAATAGTCAGGGTCAACCACGCCGGCGAGTTCGGGGCGATCAGAATCTATTCGGCGCAGATTCTTGTCGCGAAACGTTTCTGGCCGGATTGCGTGCCGTCCCTGTCGGAGATGCTCGGGCACGAGCGCAATCACTGTGCTGCCTTCCGTGCCGCCATGCCGCCGCGGCATTCGCGACCGTGCCGGGTGATGCAATTCTGGAGTTGGGGCGGATGGCTGCTGGGTTTTGTGACGGCTCTGCTCGGACCGCAAGGCATCTGGGCCTGCACGGCCGCTGTGGAAGCGGCGGTGCATCGCCATCTGGACGACCAGTTGTTCTTTCTGATGGACCGTGATCGTGAGTTGCACGGCATCATCTTGGCAATCCGGGAGGAAGAGTTCGCCCATCTCCATCACGCCGAAGAGCAGCTGAAATCGCCCGGCCCGTTGTTGAACCTTCTGCGAGCGATGATTTCAATCGCCACGGATTGCCTGATCTGGCTGTCCACCTGGGTGACTCCAGCAGAATGACGCACGCGCTGAAATCGGCAAGGCAGGCCTAGTCGGCGACGCAGAAGGACCATAGCCGCCGAGAACAAGAACCTTCATGTGGTGGCTTTCAGGCTGCCTCGAGCGCCGCCCTTACCGCTGCAATCGCGTCGCCGGCCTTCGAGGCGTCGGGACCGCCGGCCTGGGCCATGTCCGGGCGGCCGCCGCCGCCCTGCCCGCCGAGTGCCGCGGACGCCACGCGCACCAGGTCGACGGCGCTGAAGCGGCCGAGCAAATCGTCCGTCACGGCGACCACGACGCTGGCCTTGTTGTCCTCGCCGGCACCGACGAAGACGACGACGCCGGAGCCGAGCGACGACTTGCCGGCGTCAGCCAGCGGCTTCAGATCCTTCGGCGCCACACCGGAGACGGCCTTGCCGAGGAAGCCGACGCCGGCGACGGTCTCGTTCTCGGCCGGCGCACCGGCGGCCGCGCCGCCGCCCAGCGCCAGTTTCTTGCGCGCTTCGGTCAGTTCCTTCTCGAGCTTCTTGCGCTCGTCGAGCAGCGCCTCGACGCGCGCCGGCACGTCGGCCGGCGCAATCTTCAGCGCCGCGGCAACCGTCTTCAGTCGTCTGTCCTGCTCGTCGAGATGTCTTCTGGCGGCCTCGCCGGTCAGTGCCTCGATGCGGCGCACGCCGGCAGCGACCGCGCTGTCCGAAACAACGCGCACCAGGCCGATGTCGCCGGTCGCCCTGACATGCGTGCCGCCGCAGAGCTCGACCGAATAGGGCCGGTTGGCCTTGGCGCCATGCAGGCCGGTGCCCATCGACACGACGCGCACCTCATCGCCGTATTTCTCGCCGAACAGCGCCATGGCGCCCTCGGCGATGGCGTCGTCGACCGACATCAGGCGCGTCGTCACCGGGCTGTTCTGGACAACGATCTCGTTCGCCATGCGCTCAACCTCTTCGAGGTCTTCTGGCGAAATCGGCTTGTTGTGCGAGATGTCGAAGCGCAAACGCTCGGGCGCGACCAGCGAGCCCTTCTGCGCCACATGGGTGCCCAGCACCTCGCGCAGCGCCTCGTGGATCAGATGCGTCGCCGAATGGTTGGCGCGCAGCCTGGAGCGGCGCGCACGGTCGACCTTCAGCTCGACGGCAGCGCCGGTCTTGACCGTACCGTTGGCCACCTTGCCGAGATGCACGAACAGGCCGTCGGCCTTCTTTTGCGTGTCGGAGATCTCGATCGAGAACCCTTCGCCTGAGATGACGCCGGTGTCGCCCATCTGGCCGCCGGACTCGCCGTAGAACGGCGTCTGGTTGACGACCACGGCAACCGCGTCGCCCTTGTCCGCGCTGTCGACGGTCTTGCCGTCGCTCACCAGCGCCAGGATGAGGCCTTCCGCCTGCTCGGTCTCGTAGCCGAGGAACTCGGTGGCGCCGGACTTTTCACGCACGGCGAACCAGACGGTCTCGGTCGCAGCGTCGCCGGAACCAGCCCAACTCTTGCGCGCCTCGGCCTTCTGCCGCTCCATCGCATCGGTGAAGCCGGCTAGATCGACCGATATGCTACGCTGGCGCAACGCGTCCTGCGTCAGGTCAAGCGGGAAGCCGTAGGTGTCGTAGAGCCTGAAGGCCGTCTCGCCATCCAGCATGTCGCCGGCGCCGAGCGTTTCCGTTGCGTCCGAAAGCAGGCCGAGGCCACGCGCCAGCGTCTTGCGGAAGCGGGTCTCTTCCAGCTTCAGCGTTTCGGTGATGAGCGCTTCGCCGCGCCCCAGCTCCGGATAGGCCTGGGCCATCTCGCGGACCAGCGCCGGCACCAGCTTCCACATCAGCGGCTCATTCGCGCCAAGCAGCTGCGCATGGCGCATGGCACGGCGCATGATGCGACGCAGCACATAGCCGCGGCCTTCATTGGACGGCAGCACGCCATCGGCCACCAGGAAACAGGAGGACCGCAGATGGTCGGCGATGACGCGGAACGACCCGACAGTGTCGGCATCCGGACCGCGGACGAGCGCGGACGACGCAGCATCGATCAGGTGACGGAACAGATCGGTTTCGAAAACGCTTTCCACCCCTTGCAGGATGGAGGCCATGCGCTCCAGGCCCATGCCGGTGTCGATCGACGGTCGCGGCAGGTCGATGCGCTCCTCCTTGGTCACCTGCTCATACTGCATGAACACCAGGTTCCAGAATTCGAGGAAGCGGTCGCCGTCCTCCTCGGGGGTGCCCGGAGGACCGCCCCAGATATGCTCGCCACGATCAATGAAGATCTCCGAGCACGGACCGCACGGACCGGTGTCGCCCATCGCCCAGAAATTGTCGGAGGTCGGGATGCGGATGATGCGATCGTCGGAGAAGCCGGCGATCTTCTTCCAGAAGCCGGCAGCTTCGTCGTCCGTGTGATAGACGGTTACCAGCAGCTTGTCCTTGTTCAGCCCGAACTCCTTGGTGATCAGGTTCCAGGCAAGCTCGATGGCGCGCTCCTTGAAATAGTCGCCAAAGGAGAAATTGCCGAGCATCTCGAAGAAGGTCAGGTGCCGCGCCGTGTAGCCGACATTGTCGAGGTCGTTGTGCTTGCCGCCGGCGCGCACACTCTTCTGCGCGGTCGTGGCACGCGAATAGGGCCGCTTCTCCAGACCGGTGAAGACGTTCTTGAACTGCACCATGCCGGCATTGGTGAACATCAGTGTCGGGTCGTTGCGCGGCACCAGCGGGCTCGACGCGACGACCTCGTGGCCCTCCTTGCGGAAATAGTCGAGAAATGTCGACCGGATCTCGTTCACGCCACTCATGAGTGCTGCCTTTTCGCGAAAACCGCCGGCAACCCGGCGGAAACTGGTTCTCTGCTTTTCAGAAGATAGACTTGGCCTTTTAGCGGGCACGCTCCACCCTGTCCAGAAACAGGGAATTGGGCCAATCCATGCCGCCCAAAAACAAAAACCGCCGGCTCGAGGCCGGCGGTTCGGAACGCGATACTGTAGAACTCGGTTACTTAAGCATCAGGTTATAAGCCGGGTTTATGGCCGAACTCTGGCCAGTGCCCTACATCGCGCCGGCTTCGTCCTCGAAACCGTCGTCTCCACCTTCGGAACCGCCATTTTCGAGGAATTTCTCGGCGATCAGCCCGGCATTCTGCCTGAGCGCCAATTCGATCTCGCGCGCCGTGTCGGGATTGTCGCGCAGGAACAGCTTGGCGTTCTCGCGGCCCTGGCCGAGGCGCTGCGAATTGTACGAGAACCAGGCGCCCGACTTCTCGACCACGCCGGCCTTGACGCCGAGGTCGACAAGCTCGCCGGTCTTGGAGACGCCCTCGCCATACATGATGTCGAACTCGACCACTTTGAAGGGCGGCGCCAGCTTGTTCTTGACCACCTTGACGCGGGTCTGGTTGCCGACGACCTCGTCGCGGTCCTTGACCGAGCCGATGCGGCGAATGTCGAGACGGACCGAGGCGTAGAATTTCAGCGCGTTGCCGCCGGTCGTGGTTTCGGGCGAGCCGAACATGACGCCGATCTTCATGCGGATCTGGTTGATGAAGATGACCATGGTGTTGGAGCGCGAAATCGAAGCAGTCAGCTTGCGCAGCGCCTGGCTCATCAGGCGGGCCTGCAGGCCGGGCAGCGAATCGCCCATCTCGCCCTCGATTTCGGCGCGCGGCGTCAGCGCGGCGACCGAATCGACCACCAGCACGTCGATGGCGCCGGAACGCACCAGCGTGTCGCAGATTTCCAACGCCTGCTCGCCGGTGTCGGGCTGCGAGATCAGCAGGTTTTCAAGGTCGACGCCGAGCTTGCGGGCATAGACCGGATCGAGCGCGTGCTCGGCATCGACGAAGGCGCAGATGCCGCCCTTCTTCTGGGCCTCCGCCACCGTGTGCAGCGCCAGCGTCGTCTTGCCCGAGCTTTCCGGCCCGTAGATCTCGATGATACGGCCGCGCGGCAGGCCACCGACGCCAAGCGCAATGTCGAGGCCAAGCGAGCCTGTCGGCACGGTTTCGATCTCGACGACCTGCTCGTTGGCGCCAAGCCGCATGATCGAGCCCTTGCCGAAAGCGCGCTCGATCTGCGACAGCGCCGCATCCAGGGCCTTTGATTTGTCCACTGCCTTATCCTCTACAAGCCGCAAAGTATTCTGAGCCATGATACATCACCCCTTGGTCGTCAATGAAGGCCGGACAATCCGTAATCCTCATTCATTTGTACCTTATTTGTTCTCGTTTGGCAAGGGGCGTCAACTTTCTGAAAAATAATCTTTTTCCGGATTTGTTCTTTTTTTGTCTCGCGATTTCGTTCCCGGATGTATCCCGCATTCGGTCAGCCGGTTCGATTGTATCGATCCACCGAATCGCTGCCTTGCCTGCGAAGCTCAGCCACACAACCTAGCGCTTGTGCGGCTGGAATAACAAAGGTCATATCGCCCGCATGATGACATCCCCAAAAATCCTGGCCGTGGGCGGCGCCCATATCGACCGGCGCGGCCAGGTGTCGGGTCCGTACGTGCCGGCCGCGTCCAACCCCGGCACGATGCGCGAGGATGTCGGCGGCGGCGTCTTCAACGCCCTGCGCAGCCTGGTGCGGCGCGGGGCTTCGGCCTCGCTGCTTTCGCTGCGTGGCGGCGATGCCTCGGGCGAGACGGTGTCGCGCGCCATTGCCGCGTCGGGCATTGCCGACCTGTCGGCAGTGTTCCTCGACCGCACCACGCCGAGCTACACTGCGCTGATCGACCGTGACGGCGAGTTGATTGTCGGCTTTGCCGACATGGCGCTGTACGATCTCGCCTTCCCCAAGCAGATCCGCCGCGCCAAGGTGCGCGAGGTGATTGCTGACACCGACGCAATCCTGTGCGACGCAAATCTGCCGACCACGGCACTCGAGCGGCTGGTGGCGCTGGCCAGCGTGAAGCCGGTGTTCGCCATCGCCATCTCGCCGGCCAAGGTGGTGCGGCTGGTGCCGGTGCTGGGCAGCCTGGCGCTGCTGTTCATGAACCGGCGCGAGGCTGTCGCGCTGGCCGGAGCAAGCGCCGATGCCACGGACCAGGGCCTCGTCGACGCGTTGCGGCGCGCCGGCCTCAAAAGTGCCGTGGTGACAGCGGGCGGGGCGCCGGTGCTGGCTTTCGACGGCGATGGGATTTTCGCCGTCGCTCCCCCTGCCCCCCGACGGATCGCCGACGTCACCGGCGCCGGCGATGCGCTGGCGGGCGCAACGATCGCCGCCCTGCTGCGCGGAGTGTCGCTGCGCGCCGCCCTTCGAGAAGGTGTCGCCGCGGCAACGCTTGCCATCGAGAGCAGCGATGCCGTGCCAGGCTTCACGGCGGCAAGCTTCGCCCAGATGCTGGCCCTTGTGCCGGAGGCGCGGGAAGTGGCATGAGGTCGGCCAGATCAGCTTGCCGGATCGGAGACAGACATGACGCCGGAAACCGCCCGCCCCTTCATCGACATCCACCCGCCGGTGGCTGAAGCGCTGGCTGGCGGCCGGCCGGTGGTGGCGCTGGAAAGCACCATCATCACCCATGGCATGCCCTATCCCGACAATGGCGCCATGGCGGCCAATGTCGAGAAGATCATCCAGGACAATGGCGCGGTGCCGGCGACGATCGCCGTGGTTTCCGGCCGCATCAAGATCGGGCTGTCAGACGGCGAGCGCGAATCGCTGGCGATGACGGGCGACGCCATGAAGCTGTCGCGCGCCGATCTCGGCTTTGCGGTCGCTCAAGGCCGCACCGGCGGCACCACGGTCGCCGCCACCATGATCGCGGCGCATATGGCCGGGATAAACGTGTTCGCCACCGGCGGCATTGGCGGCGTGCACAAGGGGGCTGAAAAGAGTTTTGATATCTCGGCCGATCTCGACGAACTGGCGCGCACGCCGGTCATCGTGGTGTCGGCCGGCGCCAAGGCGATCCTCGACATCGAAAAGACGCTGGAGGTGCTGGAGACGCGCGGCGTGCCGGTCGTCGGCCATGGCTGCGAGACGATGCCGGCCTTCTGGTCGCGGCATTCGCCGTTCCGGGCGCCGCTAACCTTGCATGCGCCGGAAGACATCGCGCATTTCTACCGGACGCGACTGGCGCTCGGCTTGAGCGGCGGCATATTGATCGCCAATCCGGTGCCGGAAGATCACGAGATTCCGGCCAGCGAAATGGACGGCCATATCCAGGCCGCGCAAAAGGCCGCCGAGGCGCTGAACGTCACCGGCAAGGCGGTGACGCCGTTCCTGCTGTCGAAAATCCTCGAGCTGACCGGCGGCCGGAGCCTGAAGACCAACATCGCGCTGGTCGAGAACAATGCGCGGCTGGCGGCGAGGATTGCGAAGGCGCTTTAGGCCTACTTCCCCGCCCGCCTTCCCGCCTCATGGGCCCGGCGCGCCCAGACCGCCATCTCGTCTGGATCGTCGAAGGCGCTGTCGGGGACGCTCCAGTAGGGCATCGAAACCTGCTTGCCGTGCCGCGAGCCGGTATAGGTCCACTGCCGGCAGCCGGCGGCCTCGAAGTCGGGCGCACTTTGTTCGTCGGCCTTCAGCATCAATTCGCCGCGCACCACGATGGCGACGATGACGCCGTCGCAATAGATGCCCTTGCCGCCGAACAGTTTTCGGATGCTGACCGGACCAAGGCTTTCAAAAAGTTCTTCTATGCGTTCGTTCTCCATGCGGCGATCATGTCAGCCGCATCCGGCCTTGTCATCGCCGCAACCAAAACCATGCTGACAAGGTTGAGGGAAAAACACATCGGAGTTCCAATATGCCGCTGCTGCTCAAAGGGTCCTGTCGCTGCAATGCCATCCGTTTCGAGGTGGAAAGCCACACGCCGGTACCGTTCATGCTCTGCTACTGCTCGATCTGCCGCAAGCAGCAGGGCGGTGGCGGCTTCGCCATCAATCTCGGCGCCGACTACGACACGCTTAAGATCACCGGCAAGCGCAATCTCGGCGTCTACCGGGCCGAGATCGAGGATGACGAACATCCGCAGTGCGAGACTTCAACGGCTGAGCGCAACTTCTGCCGAAAATGCGGTACAGCGCTCTGGGTGTATGACCCTACCTGGCCGGACCTGGTCCATCCCTTCGCCTCGGCGGTCGACACCGATCTGCCCAAGCCGCCGGAGAAGGTGCATCTGATGCTGAAATACAGGGCGAACTGGGTCGAGCCGGAGATCGGCAGGAACGACAAGGTGTTCGACCTCTACCCCGCGGAATCGATCGCCGACTGGCACAAGCGGACAGGGATGTGGGTGGAGTGATTGTCTTCTCCCCGTTTGCGGGGAGAAGATGCCGGCAGGCAGATGAGGGGCGGCGCATACTTTAGAGAGGCTGGCTCTGCCCCTCATCCGGCCCTTCGGGCCACCTTCTCCCCGTGAACGGGACGAAGGGAGAGGTCTCAGGCCGAAGCGCGCGCCTCGGCGAGTGCCTTCAGATCGGCCGGCTTCAGTTCGACCGATTCCCCGCAGCCGCAGGCCGAGCTCTGGTTCGGGTTGCGGAAGGTGAAGCCGGTGCGCAGGGTCGTCTGCTCGAAATCCATCTCGGTGCCGAACAGGAAAAGTGCCGCCTCCGGCGCGACATAGACATGGGCGCCGTCGCGCTCGATATGGTCGTCCTTGGTGATGGGCTCGGTCACCAGATCGACGGTGTATTCCATGCCGGCGCAGCCGCCCTTCTTGATGCCGAGGCGAATGCCATGCGCGTTTTCACGGGTGGCGACGATCTCGCGCACCCGGTCGGCGGCCTTTTCGGTCATCGTGATGACGGCGAAGCGTCCCATCTTTTCTCTCTCTCCATTCCATGCAGGTTCAAGGCCTGCCGAATGATTCTTCACCTAAAATGGTGAAGTTTTATGCCAGGCGCAAGTGCGCCAACCCATTGTCCGACCGATGCTAATACCAGCCGACCGCCACCTGCGCCTCTTCCGACATGCGGTCGGGCGACCAGGGCGGGTCGAAGGTCATGCTGACCTCGACGCCGGAAACGCCTTCGACGGCGCCGACGGCATTCTCCACCCAGCCGGGCATTTCGCCCGCCACCGGGCAGCCGGGCGCGGTCAGCGTCATGTCGATCTTGACCGAGCGGTCGTCCTCGATATCGATCTTGTAGATCAGGCCGAGTTCGTAGATGTCGGCCGGGATTTCCGGGTCGTAGACCGTCTTCAGCGCCGAGACGATGTCGTCGGTCAGGCGCGCCAGTTCGTCGGCGGGAATGGCCGAGGCGGAAACCAGCGGGTTAATGGCTGCTTCCGGTGCGGTCTCGGTGGTGTGGCTAGCGTCATCCATGATCGTCACCCGAAGAACTTGCGCGCTTTTTCCAGCGCATCGGCCAAAGCGTCGACTTCGGCCCTGGTATTATACATGCCGAACGATGCCCTGCATGTGGAGGTTACGCCAAAGCGTTTCAACAGCGGCTGGGCGCAATGCGTGCCCGCCCGCACTGCCACGCCTTGCCTGTCGATCACCATCGATACGTCATGGGCATGGATGCCCTGCAACTCGAACGAGATGATGGCGCCCTTGCCGGGCGCGTCGCCGAAGATGCGCAGCGAATTGATGGCGCGCAGGCGCTCATGCGCATAGTCCTTCAGATCGGCCTCGTGGGCGGCGATGCGCTCGCGGCCGATTTTGTCCATATAGTCGAGTGCCGCGCCCAGGCCGATCGCCTGCACGATCGGCGGCGTGCCGGCCTCGAAACGGTGCGGCGGCTCGTTGTAGGTGACGATGTCTTCCGTCACCTCCTCGATCATCTCGCCGCCACCCATGAAGGGGCGCATGCGCTCGAGAATATCCTTCTTGCCGTAGAGCACGCCGATGCCCGAGGGGCCGTAGACCTTGTGGCCGGTGAAGACGAAGAAATCGCAGTCGAGGTCCTGCACGTCGATCGGCATGTGCACGGCGCTCTGGCTGCCGTCGACCAGCACCGGAATGTTTTTCGCGTGCGCGATGCGGACGATCTCCTTGATCGGCGTCACGGTGCCCAGCGCGTTCGACATCTGGGTAATGGCGACAAGCTTCGTCCTGTTCGTCAGGCGCTTCTCGAATTCCTCGATGTGGAAGACACCGAGATCGTCGACCGGCACCCAGACCAGCTTGGCGCCCTGCCGCTCGCGGATGAAATGCCACGGCACGATGTTGGAATGGTGCTCCATGATCGACAGCACGATCTCGTCGCCCTCGCCGATATTGGGCATGCCGTAGCCATAGGCGACGGTGTTGATCG
Source organism: Mesorhizobium sp. LjNodule214 (assembly GCF_964252735.1). Classification (NCBI taxonomy): domain Bacteria; kingdom Pseudomonadati; phylum Pseudomonadota; class Alphaproteobacteria; order Hyphomicrobiales; family Phyllobacteriaceae; genus Mesorhizobium; species Mesorhizobium sp. LjNodule214. Next base: position 797,800 of record NZ_CAXUPE020000003.1, on the reverse strand, counting down.
CCGAGGTGGTGTTCGAGGTGAAGACGATGTTGTCGGTACTCGGCGCGTTGAGGAAACGGCGCACCGTCTCGCGCGCCTTCTCATAGGCGTCGGTCGCGGCATTGGACAGGAAATGCAGGCCGCGATGGACGTTGGCATATTCCTGGCTGTAGGCGTGCTGGATGGCGTCGAGCACCGCCTGCGGCTTCTGTGCCGAGGCGCCGTTATCGAGATAGACCAGCGGCTTGCCGTAGACTTCCCGCGACAGGATCGGGAAATCGCGGCGGATCGCCTCGACGTCGTAGAAATCTCCGATCTTGCCTGGTGCGTTCATCACTTCACCCGTGCGCGACGAACCAGTCGTCGAGCCTTGCTTCCAGCGCGTCGACGATCGCCTCGTCGTCCAGTTCCTCGATCACCTCGGCGATGAAGGCTTTCACCAGCAGGCCCCGCGCGCTCTTCTCGTCGATGCCGCGCGCCATCAGGTAGAACAGATGGTCGTGATCGATCTCGGTGACGGTGGCGCCGTGGCCGCAGACGACGTCGTCGGCGAAGATTTCCAGCTCGGGCTTGGTCGAGAACTCGCCATCGTCGGACAGAAGCAGCGTATTGCAGGTCATCTTGGCGTTGGTCTTCTGCGCATACTGGTGGACGTTGATGCGGCCCTGGAACACGCCGCGCGCCTTGCCGGTCACCACGTTGCGGATCACTTCCGTCGAGGTGGTGTGCGGCACGGCATGGTCGAGCACCATGGTCACGTCGGTATGGGTATCGCCGGCAAGCAGGTTGATGCCGCGCAGTTTGAAGTCGGCCCCTTCGCCCGTCGTCCTGACCACAATCTCCTGGCGCACGAGCTTGCCGCCGGCGTTCATGACAAACAGCGTCAGCTTCGAATTCTTGCCGAGATGCGCCTTGAACTGCGCCAGGTGCGTCGCCGTATCCGGCTGCTCCTGCACGATCAGCCATGTCACCTCGGCGCCCTCGCCGAGCACGAGCTGGCTGACCGAGCTGACCAAGGCTGCGCCCTCGCCGGTCTGGCGTTCGACGATGGTCGCCTTGGCTCCGTCGCCCACGCGCGTCAGCAGACGCACATGCGTCTGGCCAGCGGACTGCAGGTTCTGCAGTTCGAGCGGCCTGTCCAGCCCGGCACCGTCGGCGATGTCGACGAAATAGCCGTCAGCGACGAAAGCGGTGTTCAGCGCACCGATAGCATCATCGGAACCGTAGGAGTCGAGCCCCGGTGCGACGCTGCCGTCGGTCAGCTTTTCCGACAGGCGCTGCACAGTCACACCGTCGATCTCGGGCAGCTTCGTGCTGGACACGCCGTTCAGCACCGGCAGGACGGCAGAGCCTTCAATCACCGGCGCGATGGCTTTGGTGGCGGCTGCCGGATCGAAGGCCGGCACCGAGGTCAGCAAGCGGCGCAAATCCGTATAGTGCCAGGACTCGACGCGCCGCGTCGGCAGGCCGTGCTTGATCGCCTCGATGGCGTCGTCGCGCTTCACCATCACCGCGCCGTCGCCGGGCAGCAGCGACAGCCGCTCGCCGAAGGCGTCGATCAACGCCGTTTCGGCCGGGGTCCGCTGCGGTTGTGCGTGCATGTTCATCAGTTCCGCCCCTGGCATCTCACGCGGCTTCGCCGATCACACCGGCATAGCCATTGGCTTCGAGGTCGAGCGCCAGCGACTTGTCGCCCGACTTGATGACCTGGCCCTTGTAGAGCACGTGCACCGAGTCCGGCACGATGTGCTCGAGCAGGCGCTGGTAGTGGGTGATGACGACGATGGCGCGCTCCGGCGAGCGCAGCGCGTTGACGCCGTCCGAGACGATCTTCAGCGCATCGATGTCGAGGCCGGAATCGGTCTCGTCGAGCACGCAAAGTTTTGGTTCGAGCAGCTTCATCTGCAGGATCTCGGCGCGCTTCTTCTCGCCGCCGGAAAAGCCGACATTGAGCGGCCGCTTCAGCATCGCCATGTCCATGTTGAGCGAGCCGGCGGCGTCCTTCACGCGCTTCAAGAATTCCGGAATTTTCAGCGGCTCCTCGCCACGCGCCTTGCGCTGCTCGTTCATCGCCACTTTCAGGAATTCCATCGTCGCCACACCCGGTATCTCCATCGGGTATTGGAAAGCCAGGAAGATGCCCGCGGTGGCACGCTCGGCCGGATCCATTTCCATGATCGACTGGCCGTTGTAGAGGATGTCGCCTTCGGTGACCTCATAGTCCTCGCGGCCGGCGAGTATGTAGGACAGCGTCGACTTGCCCGAGCCGTTCGGGCCCATGATGGCGGCGACCTCGCCGGCTTGCACCGTCAGGTTCAGGCCGCGGATGATCTCGGTGCCGTCATCGACGATGCGGGCATGCAGGTTTCTGATTTCAAGCATTCTTTTGTTTCCTGAATATCTGTCCGGTCAGCCGACCGAGCCCTCGAGCGAGATCCCGATCAGCTTCTGCGCCTCGACGGCGAATTCCATCGGCAGTTGCTGGATGACGTCCTTGACGAAGCCGTTGACGATCAGCGCGATCGCCTCCTCCTCGGGAATGCCGCGCTGCATGACGTAGAATTTCTGGTCCTCGGAAATCTTCGAGGTGGTCGCTTCATGCTCGAACTGTGCGGTCGAGTTCTTGGCTTCCATGTAAGGCACGGTGTGGGCGCCGCACTGGTCGCCGATCAGCAGCGAGTCGCAGTTGGTAAAGTTGCGGGCGTTGGTCGCCTTGCGGTGCGCCGAGACCTGGCCGCGATAGGTGTTCTGCGAGAAGCCGGCCGCGATGCCCTTGGAGATGATGCGGCTCGACGTGTTCTTGCCGAGATGGATCATCTTGGTGCCGCTGTCGACCTGCTGGTAGCCGTTCGACACCGCGATCGAATAGAACTCGCCGCTGGAATCGTCGCCGCGCAGGATGCAGCTCGGATATTTCCAGGTGATGGCCGAGCCGGTCTCGACCTGCGTCCACGAGATCTTCGAACGGTGGCCACGGCAATCGCCGCGCTTGGTGACGAAATTGTAGATGCCGCCCTTGCCCTCGGCATCGCCGGGGTACCAGTTCTGCACCGTCGAATATTTGATCTCGGCATCGTCGAGCGCGACCAGCTCGACCACCGCGGCATGCAGCTGGTTCTCGTCGCGTTGCGGCGCCGTGCAGCCTTCGAGATAGGAGACGTAAGCCCCTTCCTCGGCGATGATCAGCGTGCGCTCGAACTGGCCGGTGTTCTTCTCGTTCATGCGGAAATAGGTCGACAGCTCCATCGGGCAGCGCACGCCCTTGGGCACGAAGACGAAGGAGCCGTCGGTGAACACGGCGGTGTTCAGCGTGGCGTAGAAATTGTCGGAGGTCGGCACGACCGAGCCGAGGTATTTCTTCACCAGCTCCGGATGCTCGCGGATCGCTTCCGAGATCGAGCAGAAGATGACACCGGCCTGCGCCAGTTCCTTCTTGAAAGTGGTGACGACGGACACGGAATCGAACACCGCGTCGACGGCGACGCGGCCCGACTTGTAGACATTGTCGCTGGCTTCCTCGAATTCCGACACGTCGGTCTTCTGCACGCCGGCGAGGATTTCCTGCTCCCTGAGCGGAATGCCGAGTTTTTCGTAGACCTTCAAGAGTTCCGGATCGACGTCGCTGAGCGAGGTCGGGCCGGGCGTGCTCTTCGGCGCCGCGTAATAGTAGATGTCCTGGAAATCGATCTTCGGATACTCGACGCGCGCCCAGGTCGGCTCGTCCAGCGTCAGCCAGCGGCGATAGGCCTCCAGACGCCATTCCAGCATCCAGGACGGTTCGTCCTTCTTGGCCGAGATGAAGCGAATAATGTCTTCGCTCAGGCCCTTGGGGGCCTTGTCCATCGCGATCTCTGTCTGGAATCCGTATTTATACTGGTCGACGTCGATCTTTCGGACCCGATCGATCGTGTCCTGCACAGCAGGCATAAGCGTTCTCCATCCACGCCGGGGTCAAGGCCCGACAGTTTTCAAACTATGGCATCGCCAACGAGCACCCGCAGGGCACCCGAGGCGGCGTAAGTTCCATATAGTGCGTCCCGACCGGGAATTCACCCGGCCACTTTGAAACGCACGGCTCTACCAGGCCTTTGCGGCCAGCATTCCTTTTGCCGCCCTCAAGCGGCCTTTTCCCTGCCCGCCCGGCGCGCGGCGATAGCTGCCAGCGCTGCGCGGAACAGTTCAATGTCCTCGGCGCTCGTTGCGTGGCCGATGGACACGCGCAAGGCACCAAGACCGTCGCCATAGCCCATGGCCTTCAGCACATGGCTCGGACCGACCTTGCCCGACGAACAGGCCGATCCCGCCGACAGGGCGACGCCCGCCAGATCGAAGGCGATCTGCGCCGTCTCGGCCTTGATGCCGGGAATAGCGAAGAATGTCGTGTTGGCAAGCCTTGGAGCGCCGGTTCCGAAGATTTCCACGTCCGGAACCAGTGTTTTGACGATCGTTTCGACCTCATCACGGCGGTGGGCGAGCGTATCGACGTCGTTCAGTGCGGCCAGCGCCTGTCGTGCCGCGGCGCCAAACCCGGCGATGGCCGCCAGGTTTTCGGTGCCGCCGCGGTGGCCCTTTTCCTGGCCGCCGCCATTGACCAGAGACTTCGGCATCATCAGGTCAGACGCCGCAATCATGGCGCCGACGCCCTTGGGGCCGCCGATCTTGTGCGAGGACAGGATCAGATAGTCGGTGTAAGGCGCCGACATGTCTATGGGGATACGGCCGGCCGCCTGCACCGCGTCGACGACGAGTATTCCGCCCGCCGCCTTGACGATTTCGGCAATGCGGTCGATGGGCTGGATGACGCCGGTCTCGTTGTTGGCGGCATGGATTGCCACCAGCGGCAGGCCATCGGCCTTGTCATGGGCGGCAAGGGCCGCCGCCAATGCGCCGAGATCGGCGATGCCGTTGGCGTCGACGCCGATCCGGGTCAGTTGCGCCGCCGGGAAGCGGCCGCCATTGAGCAAGCACGGGTGATCGGCCTCGGACACGTAGAGCCAGCTCATTCGGACAGTGCCGCGTCCCATCTGCCAGTCGGGCGAAAGAAGCGTCGAGGCGGCTTCCGTCGCGCCCGAGGTGAACACGACATGCTCCGGCTTGGCGTTGACCAGGCGGGCGACTTCGCGCCTCGCATCCTCGATCAACCTCCGCGCGGCGCGGCCCTCGGCATGGACCGACGACGGATTGGCGCCGACATCGAGCGCGCCAACCATGGCCGCGCGCGCCTCTGCAGTGAGTGGCGCGCTGGCATTGTAGTCGAGATAGGCGCGAGTTGCGGCCATTTTCCTTCAATTGGTCCCGTCAAAAGCCATTCGGCGAGGATAGCGCGTTATTTCCTTGAAATCGCAAGGCAAGCCGTCCTATTTACCCGGCTTGCGGCGAGGGCGGCCTGGCCGGCAGGTTTTGGCCACCCAGTTTTGAACAATTCTAAACTAGCTTCTAAGAAGACGCTCGCCCTGCGTCAAGGCCAGAGGAAAGAGTGTTCCGGGCGCCGCGCATTCTTATGCCATGTGGAGTATTTTATGCCTGAGGTCATTTTTACCGGTCCGGCCGGCCGCCTTGAGGGTCGCTACCAGCCTTCCAAGGAAAAGAGCGCGCCGATCGCCATTGTGCTGCACCCGCACCCGCAGTTCGGCGGCACGATGAACAACAAGATCGTCTACGACCTCTTCTACATGTTCCAGAAGCGGGATTTCACCACGCTTCGCTTCAATTTCCGCGGCATCGGCCGCAGCCAGGGCGAATTCGACCACGGCACCGGCGAGTTGTCGGATGCGGCCGCCGCGCTCGACTGGGTGCAGTCGCTGCACCCGGATTCCAAGAGCTGCTGGGTCGCCGGCTATTCGTTCGGCTCGTGGATCGGCATGCAGCTTCTGATGCGTCGCCCCGAGATCGAGGGCTTCATCTCGATCGCACCGCAGCCCAACACCTATGATTTCTCGTTCCTGGCGCCCTGCCCGTCGTCGGGCCTGATCATCCATGGCGACGCCGACAAGGTGGCGCCGCCCAAGGACGTGCAGGCGCTGGTCGACAAGCTGCACACGCAAAAGGGCATCACCATCACCCAGAAGACCCTGCCTGGCGCCAACCATTTCTTCGCCAATGACGCGGACCTGCTGCTGCAGGAATGCGCTGATTACCTCGACCGGCGGCTGGCCGGCGAGTTGTCGGACCCGCGGCCGAAGCGGCTGAGGTAGGGACAGGATCGCCATGTATCAGCCTCCTCATTTCCAGGAAACGCGGCAGGACATCCTGCACGGGCTGATACGAGCGCATCCGCTGGGCCTGCTGGTCTCGAACGGCGACGAGGGCCCGGTCGCGAACGCAATCCCGTTCCTGCTCGACGCCGATATTGGCCCGAAGGGCAGGTTGCGCGCCCATCTGGCGAAGGCCAACCCGCAATGGCGGCTGCTGGCCGAGAGCCCCGCTTCGCCGGTGCTGGTCGTCTTCCAGGGCGCCGACGCCTATGTGACGCCGTCCTGGTACGAGACCAAGCGCGAGACCGGCAAGGTCGTGCCGACCTGGAACTACGCCATCGTCCAGGTGCGCGGCAAGGTCAAGGTGATCGAGGACCAAGCCTGGCTGGCGCAGCAGATCGTCGAACTGACGGCGTCGCAGGAAGGCAGCCGCAAGGCGCCCTGGGCTGTGACCGACGCGCCAGACAGCTTCATCCAGTCGCAGATCAAGGGTATTGTCGGGCTCGAAATCGAGATCACCGACATCAGCGGCAAGTGGAAGGTCAGCCAGAACCGGCCGGTCGCCGACCGCGTCGGCGTCGCCGAGGGGCTGGAGAGCGAGGCGCCGAGCGCAAGCGCGCCGGACATGGCCGAACTGGTCAGATCCTATGGCGGTATCGAGCGCGAATAACTGAGGCCGAGGCTCTTGGGTCAAACCCAATCACTCTGAACAACCGAGTTCGACCCGAAGCCGGCGTACGTCTCCCACGACGCGAACGGCAGCTTTGCGCCGCATATCCCACATTGAGGTCTCCTTGGTCGTTTCCCGAAAGCAGACGGTCGGCTCAGGCGGGATGAAGTCCGGGTTTGACCCATTTACCGCTCCGGGAACGGCAACTTTCCAAGTCATTTCGGACGTTGGACAAGTCGTCGCTAAAAGCGTGGTGCTCAGTGGGGTTTCGCGACGGGCTGACTCGTCCCGAGCGCCATGGCGAGCGTGATGGAGGCCAGTTCCGCAAACTGGCGCTTGTACTCGGCGGAAAAGTCGCCGAAGCGCGAGGCCACGGCCGTAACCGTTTGCTCGCCGGGGTGGCGCGGCGCACGGTGCGGCGCTATGCAGTTGGTGCGTATAGCTGGTAGCCCTAGCGATTAAACGAGGGGACTGTGTCCGTGAGACCGCGACGCTTCTGCGCCGTGCGGTCCCACGGGCAAATCGACAACGCATTCCCGCACACGTCTCGCAGTAAAGTTGGTATGCATATGCGAGGAGAGGGTAACAGATGAAACACAATCTCGGCTTGCCGCAACCGTCCGACGCGACGCCGACGCTCCTGTTTCCGAAGACGTGATGCAAAAGCAAAGTCAGATCTCATGTCTTCTCCAGGTGTGACCGGCTCATCCCGCCCCGCGGGCTGGGGCTTGGCCGCAAAGCTGTTTACAACCCTCGTCCTTCTTGGCGCGATCGCGGTCTTGGTGACCGGGGCGCTCGGTTACTTCCGCGCCCGCGACGCTCTCGAAAAAGCAGTCTTCGACCAACTCACGGCCGCCCGTCAGACCAAGACGCGCCAGGTTGAAAACTACTTCCGCACGATCCAGGCGGAGCTGCGCCTGCTTGCCACTTCCAAGATGGTAGTCGATGCGACACGCGAGTTCCGGATCGCGGTCGACCAGCTCGACCGGGCAGGCGCGCCGCCTGAACTGCGGCAGAAGGTCGGCGATTGGTACGCTGAGAACTTCATCCCCGGAATGACGCGCACCCTGGGCAGGGAACCAGCCCTGTCGGACTACCTGCCGGTCGGTGGTGCCCCCTACTATCTGCAGTATCACTACATTGTGGAAAATCCCAACCCGGCGGAGCGGCGCAAGCTTGTCGACGACGCCGGCGACCGAAGCGAATACTCCAGGCTTCATGCCATATATCATCCATTGATGCGCGCTGCGGCTACCACGGTCGGCTTTTTCGATTTCATGATTGCCGATCCCAAATCAGGTCGCCTGATCTATACGGTCGAGAAGGAGCTGGATTTCACCACGTCTCTTCAGTTCGGTCCGTACCGCCGCACCAACGTCGCGGCCGCCGTCGCCCGCTGCTCGCAGATCGCAGACCCGTCAGCCATCTGCCTCGAAGATTTCGCCTCCTATGCGCCATCAGGCGGCGCACCGATCGCCTTCATGGCAGCACCGGTGATCGCCCAGGGCGTCGTCATCGGCGTGCTGGTCGCGCAATTGTCGAATGATGAGATCGACAACGTTGTCACCGGCGATCGCCGCTGGCGGCAGGAAGGGTTCGGCGACACGGGTGAGGCCTATCTCGTCGGACCCGATTATCTGGTGCGCTCTGGCCCGCGGGCGTTCTACGAGAACCGGGAAAACTACTTCGCCGACCTCAAATCCGTCGGCGCTTCGGACGAGGAGATCGCCGCCATTCAGCGTTACCGGACACCAGTGCTGCATCAGCGCATCGACACCAAGGCCACCCGTGCCGCGCTCGCCGGTGTCGAGGGCACGGGCGAGATCATCGGATACCGTGGCGTCCCGACGCTCGCTTCATGGGGACCGCTCGCGATTTCCGATGTCAAGTGGGCTCTCGTCGCCAAGATCGACAGCGCCGAGGCCTTCGCACCGATCGCCGAACTCCGCCGGGATCTGCTGCTCGTCGGGGGACTGGCGCTGCTCGTGGTGGCCGCCACCGCCGCCTGGCTTTCGCGCGCGCTGCTCGGACCGCTCCGCGATCTCACTGCCGGGGTGAAACGCTTCTCTGCTGGCGACTATGCGGTCAGCGTGCCGGTCCGCACGCGCGACGAGATTGGCGAGCTCTGCTCAGCCTTCAATGGCATGGTTGAGGATCTGCACCAAAAGAATGTCGTGATCGAGAACAAGAACCGCGAGAACGAGCTGCTGCTGCTCAACGTCCTGCCGGCACCGATCGCCAATCGGCTGCGCAGTGGCGAGGAGGGGATCGCCGACGGCTTCGCCGAGGTCACGGTCGCCTTCGCAGACCTGGTCGGGTTCACGGCGCTGACATCGGAGATGCCGCCGCACGATGTCGTGACGTTTCTCAACGGACTCTTCACGCGCTTTGACGTTGCCGCCAATGATCTCGGTATCGAGAAGATCAAGACGGTGGGCGACGCCTATATGGCGGTGTGCGGCCTACCCGTGCCGGTGGCCAACCACGCCGAGCGCATGGTCCGCATGGCCATCCGCATGGTCCACATTACCCGCGAGCACGCGATGGAACACAACGTCTCGATGAAGCTCAGGGTTGGCGTCAACAGCGGGCCAGTGGTCGCCGGCGTCATTGGGAAGAGTAAGTACATCTATGATTTATGGGGTGACACAGTGAACCTGGCGAGCCGCATGGAGTCTGGCGGAATTCCCGACTCCGTTCAGGTGACGCGCCCCGTCTACGAACAGCTCAAGGACCAATTCGTCTTCGAGCCGCGCGGCGCTATCGAAGTCAAAGGCAAGGGAAAAGTGGAAGCCTGGGTATTGAGATTTTAGTCGCGGGGCACCTCCGATGCCGGCTTGCCCTCCACCTATACGCCGTCAACGGCTTTCGCCGCGGGCGCGCGAGTAGCACCTGGTACTCAAGCCGATTGGAATGGTACGCACTACGAAGTGCTTCTGACGCCGCGCGAGACCGGCGGAAAGTTTGGGGCATTTGCATCCGGTGCTGGTCCGGGCGATGGACCGCCGCGCCACCGCCATCCCAAGTCCGACGAAGTCTTCGTCATTCTCCAAGGGCGGCTACGCTTCTGGTGTGCCGGGGAAGCTTCCGAACGTACCGCCGGAGAACTATTCTACATTCCCGCTGGCGTTGAGCACACGTTCGTCGTCGTTGAGCGTGCACGATGGATCGCCCGTTCTGTCCCCGGGTGGTCTCGAAAGCTTTTTCCCGACGGTTGCCGCACAGGGGTTGGAGATTCCGCGCGATCTCGTAGAAGTCAAAGCGATCGCGGCCCAATTCGATATGGAGATTACCGGGCAACCCTTAGTCGTCGCTGGACCATAGGCGCCGAACTGAACACCATCCGGTCAGGGTCGAGATCGATCTGCCCCTCGAACCAAGCCCAGCGCCGGGTTGGAGGCACTTTGTTGTCGGCAAGCGAGCGCAGCTAAGTGTCGTTTGGGCGCGATTTCAGACCGGCTTGCGACCCCACACTTGAGTGACGACGAATGTCAGGCCCGTGGTTTGCGGATCACCTGCAACTTGCTCGCATTCAACGATCGCCTCATCCAGCTCGGATTTGGTCATCAGGCCAGCGTCCAGAATTCGGTTCCTTAGCGACGTCGCGAACTGGATAGGCAGCCGCAGGTACGGGTGACCGGGCGCTAGGGCAACAACGGCCGCGCGCACGCGCAAGTCCTCAGCTCCCCGCTCGCGCAGCATCTTGTGAGTACGTCGGCCTGCGTCGAAATCACCTCCGCCGCGGCGGAATGCTTCGAGAATTGCGGCCTTCAGCCGGTCCCACGCGTCAGACGGCGGGTAGCAGCGCCACGCCGCGCTGTCCGGCTCCTGGATCGCAATGATGCCGCCAGGCTTCGTCAACCGCCAAAGCTCGTCCATCAGCTGCGCATCCCGGCCGACCGGCGCAAAGAGGAAACGGACGTGCGCGAGGTCAAACGAGTTGGCGGGAAGCGGGGAGGCGTAGGCGTCAGCTTCCAGGATCTCAACCTTCGGCAGATTGTTTTCGGCGATAAAGGCGCGGGCGGCGCGAAGCTGCATGGCATCGATGTCGACACCTACGATGCGCCCTGAAGCCCCGGCGCGCCGCGCCAGAGACCCAAGGATGCCCATGGCCCCGCAACCGAGATCCAAGCAGTGCCAGCCCTCCATCGGGCCAAGGCTGTCAAGCCACGCCTCTGTCTCCGGCTCCCATACGCGCGCCTGGAGGCGCAGGCGCTCAAGCTCTGAAGCGCTGTCCGACAGCAAATAGTCGGCACTGGACATCGTCTGGACCCTCCGCTTGGCCACGAACCCTACGACGGATCAACGAAGGACCAAAGACGTGTTGCCAGGCAGGCTTTAACTGACCGGGCAAAGCCGGTTCGCGACACCCTGGACCCAGTCCGCTTTCTAGCCCAGTCACCCGAAAACGGAAAGTCCGCTTCCGGCCAAACTGCGGTCATTCGAGAAACGGCGGTGGATGACCGTTTCTGGCGCAACCTGCGCATTCTGGCTATTGAGCCGAACGGCAACTTCCCACCCATCCCGGCCATTGGCGACCCTGACGATTGAGTTTTGACCCTAAGGTCGGTCCGCGGCGACGCGATCTTCGCCCTGTCTGGACGCCACTCGACTGTTGCCTGCCCCGCCATAGCCTGCGAGCCGAAAGGTCGTCTTGCGTATGGGCAGCTTGGCCGACGTCCGGCGGAAGATGAAGCCGAGCCGGGCAAAGACCAGTCCGCACAGGATCGCACTGGCGCAGCCGAGGCCGAAGCCGGCGACGGTGTCGCTGGGATAGTGCGCGCCGACGAACACCCGCGTCGAGGAGATACACGCGGTGATTGCCAGCGCGATGTACCAGCGTCTCGGAAACAAGAGCAGCGCGACGCCGAACACGGCGCCCATGGTGGTGGCGTGGCCGGACGGGAAGCCGGCAAAGCGCGCATCCATGGCGAAGGGATGCAACGACAACACCCCGAAATCGTCGAAATAGCGCGGACGCGCCCGCCCGATGCCGTATTTCAGCAGATTGACGGCAATGCCCGAAAGACCGACCGCGCCGAGCACCAGAAAGGCAAAGCAGGTCCAGTTGTAGACGAGCATCCGCGCGCGCCGGGAAAGGCTTCGCCAGTCGGTGAGGTTGGCGGCGACAAGGCAGAGTGCGGCCGGGATGAGATACCAGCCGCCCAGGCCGAAGTCGGTGAAAAACTCGGTGAAGCGGGCAAGCCCGTGAGGCCATTCCCCCCAAAGCGTCCCTGCCGCATGGTCAAGGCGGAAGAAGACTGCCGCCGTGAGCATGATCCAGGCGAGCAGCCAGACCGGCCACGCTATGCGCGGATAGTCGGCCTTGCGCACGGCAAAGCGCCTTCGCACGATCCGCATCGTGTCGAGAAAGTTGCCGAGCGACCGGCGGAACACCGCGGGCGGGGCCATCGACGTCTTCACTGGTCCACCCGGTAGAGGCCGAGCGCCAGCTTGTCTCCCGACGAGTAGTTAAGGCCGTCGATCTCGGCCAGCCGGCGCGCAGATTTGCCTTGTCCGGCCAGAGCGTCGTTCAGTTTCTTCTCGTCACCGACAGGCGCCAGTCCGAGCGCGCAAGCCGGGTCGTCGAGCAAGTGCTTTCCGACGCCATCGACATCGGTCAGGATCGTCTTCGTGCCGACCAGGAAGACCAGGCTCGGCTCATGATACGGCGCGGAGGCGAGCACGCTCGTCTCGCACGGGCGGTTTGCCTCGACGGCAGCCTTGATCGCCGGGCTCAGCCAGATCGGCTTCAAGGATGGGGCGATGACGCCGAACAGCAGGGAGAAGGTGATGCCGGCGCAAACGGCGATGGCGCCGATACGGGCGAGCGGCACCTGCAATTGGCGCGGGAAGGCGAGATAGCCGGCGGCGAGTGCGGCAAGGGCCGTCGGGATGCTCCACCAGGAGAATGCCTTGGCCAGATAGAGCGGCGCGCCGATGCAGACGACTGCCAGGCCTATGGAGACCACGACAAGCCCAAAGGCGGTCGACCACCACAGCCAGGACTGCCAGCGCCGGAGCGGCGCATTCGCCTCCTCGGCCGGCAAGGTGAGCAGCCAGCCGATCAGCAGCGCCATGCCCGGATAGGCCGGCATGACATAATGCGGCAGTTTGGTCGGGATCAACTCGAACACCAGCCAGAACGGGATGTACCAGGCGAGGCAGAAGCGCAGGCGCGGGTCGTCCCAGAAGCGGTTGATTGCCTGCAACCCGGCGCCAACCGCAATCAGGCCGAACGGCCACATGAACAACGAATAGGTCAGCATGTAGAAGCCGGGCGGAAGCCCGTGCGACTCCTCGCCCTGCGCGACCTTGGCTATCATGTCCTTGCCGACGGCCTCCTGCAGAAAGGCGCCGCCGCTCTTCCAGGTGATGAGCGCGACCCAAGGCAGCACCATCAGCAGAACAAGCGTAACACCGCGCACAAGCTTCAGCTTCAACAGCCAGCGCCAGTCACGCTCGAAGGCGAACAGCGCTGCGACCGTCAGGACCGACAGTAGCGGGCTCACGGGGCCTTTGATCAGGATTCCCGCGCCCTGGGCGATCCAGAAGACCCACGGCAGATGGCCGGCAACCGGTTCGTTCCGGCGCGAGGCCAGGTAGATCTGCGCCAGCGCACCCTGCGCAGCCACGCAGCAGGCCAGAAGCATGGCGTCTGTCTTGGCGTCGCGGCCCTCGAAGGCAGTGGCAAAGATCGCGGCCATCATCAGGCCGGCGGCGAGACCGGCCTTGGCGCCGAAGAGTTTTGTGCCCGTCCAGGCCATGCCGACGACGGCCAGGGCGATACCCAGGGCCGACACCAGGCGATAGACCCAGATCGGGGCTTCGGCCCCCTGCCCGCTCAGCGCGACCGCCGCCGATTGCAGCCAGTAGATGCCGATCGGCTTCTTGTAGCGGGAGACATCCTGAAACCGGATATCGACATAGTCGCCGGTCTCGACCATCTGCTTGGTGGCCTGGACGAAGCGGGACTCGTCGCGATCGACGGGCGGAAGGCTCATCAACCCGCCGACCGTCATCAGCAGGCTGAACAGAAAGAGGATGAGGTAGTTCCTGTTCATGTGCGGGAGGCCGGATTCCTGACTTGATCTGCGGGGCGGTCGATTGGCCTCGTCGCGGCGCTTCGGGCGAAGCCGTTGCGCGGCGCCTCATTACGCCAGCCAAAACGATGAGGCAAGGATTCGCAAATGGCATCCGCGCGGGCCGCGAACCGGATTCCACTTTTTGCTGATCGCGCTTGCCAGATGAAGCGCGATCGGACGCAAAACCGGAAACCACTTTTGCTGATCGCCGGTCTTTTGTTGGCGGGCGATCGGACGCAAAACCGGAAACCACTTTTGCTGATCGCCGGTCTTTTGTTGGCGGGCGATCGGACGCAAAACCGGAAACCACTTTTGCTGATCGCCGGTCTTTTGTTGGCGGGCGATCGGACGCAAAACCGGAAACCACTTTTGCTGATCGCCCGCGGATGCTAAACGCCCGCGTTCATATCACGCCCGGCGGCCGCCGCCGGGTGCTTTCGGGAAAGAAACAATGTTCGCCTTCAAATCCGATTTCCTGCGCACGATGAGCGAGCGCGGTTTCATCCACCAGACCTCGGATGATGCCGGCCTCGACCAGCTTTTCGCCACGGAAACGGTGAGCGCCTATATCGGCTTCGACGCGACCGCCAGGAGCCTGCATGCCGGCTCGCTGATCCAGATCATGATGCTGCACTGGCTGCAGCAGACCGGCCACCGGCCGATCGCGCTGATGGGCGGCGGCACCTCGATGATCGGCGACCCGTCCTTCAAGGACGAGGCGCGCAAGCTTTTGACGCCGCAGGATATCGAGGACAATCTCGTCGGCATCCGCCGCAACTTCGCGCCCTACCTCAGATTCGGCAGCGGCGCGCACGACGCGGTCATGGTCAACAACGCCGACTGGCTGATGGAGATCAACTACGTCAACTTCCTGCGCGATGTCGGCCGGCATTTTTCCGTCAACCGCATGCTGGCTTTCGATTCCGTCAAGCTCAGGCTCGACCGCGAGCAGTCGCTGTCGTTCCTCGAATTCAACTACATGATCCTGCAGGCCTACGACTTCGTCGAACTCTACAAGCGCGTCGGCTGCCGGCTGCAGATGGGCGGCTCCGACCAGTGGGGCAACATCGTCAACGGCATCGATCTCGGCCATCGCATGGAAGGTGCGCAGCTTTATGCGCTGACCACGCCGCTGCTCACCACGTCGTCGGGCGCCAAGATGGGCAAGTCGGCTTCTGGCGCGGTCTGGCTCGATGCCGAGATGCTGTCGCCATACGAGTTCTGGCAATACTGGCGCAACACCGAGGACGCCGATGTCGGCCGCTTCCTGAAACTCTACACGACGCTGCCGCTCGCCGAGGTGGCGCGGCTCCAACAACTCGGCGGCTCGGAGATCAACGAGGCGAAGAAGATCCTCGCCACCGAGATCACCGCCATGCTGCATGGCCGGGAAGCCGCGGAGACAGCGAGCGAGACCGCGCGCAAGACCTTCGAGGAAGGTGCGCTCGCCGACACATTGCCGAGCGTGGACGTGGACAAGGCGGCGCTGGAAACCGGCGTCGGCATATTGTCGCTGCTGGTCACCGCCGGGTTGGCGGCCTCCAACGGCGAGGCGCGGCGGCACATACAGGGCGGCGCCGTGCGCCTGAACGACCAGCCGATCTCGGACGACCGCCGCATGGTGACACCTCAGGATTTGAGTCCGGAAAACGTCATAAAGCTTTCACTCGGCAAGAAAAAACACGTCCTGGCGCGACCGACCTGAGGCGATCAACTGCCCGCGGAAACATAAGCTCGGTTGTAACGACATTTGGTAGAAACACACGTCGTGCTACTTCCTGCCGCCGAAATGCGATCAGATCGCGGTGCAGGAGGCGTATTGCATGGATCAGTTGGCTATTGTCGTTCGTCGCGCGACGGAGCGGGATCAGCAAGCCATTCGCGCGTTGGTGCGTTCTGAGCGTCTGAACCCAAACGGCCTCAATTGGCCGAACTTCCTGGTTGCGTTAACCGGAGGCAGCATCATCGGTGCGGTGCAGATGCGCAAACATACGGACGGCTCGCGCGAACTCGGATCGCTTGTCGTGGCGAAGGAGGCGCGA
This sequence comes from Mesorhizobium sp. LjNodule214, assembly GCF_964252735.1. Taxonomy (NCBI): domain Bacteria; kingdom Pseudomonadati; phylum Pseudomonadota; class Alphaproteobacteria; order Hyphomicrobiales; family Phyllobacteriaceae; genus Mesorhizobium; species Mesorhizobium sp. LjNodule214. The sequence continues at coordinate 781,830 of NZ_CAXUPE020000003.1, read as the reverse complement.
GGCCGTGGGATTGCTTCGCGGCTGATCGATACGCTGCTTGCCGAAGATCGGGAGCCCGTTTGGCTGATCACAGCCGAGCCCAATGTCGGCGCCTATTCACGATGGGGTTTTGAACAAATCGAGACGCGGGCGGCGCCTGCGAAGGTGCGACGCAACCATCTGATGGGAAGCCTGGTGCGCATTATCTCCTTCGTCATGCGGCGACCGATGCGGCGGCTGGTGATTCTTGAGCGTCGTCCGGCAGGGGAATGGACAAGGCGAACGTCAGCATCGTGCCATGGGCGTGAACATGCTCGAGGCAAACGCGTAGCCGCTTAGGATCGAATTCAGTCGCTCAAACTGATCGGGGTTTGACCTCAGCGATATTCGAAGATCGACCTGAATATGCCGGGCGCGATCACCGACAGCGGGTTGATGTCCAGCACCGGCTTGTTGGCGTTGCCCTTCAGCCGGTAGGTGACGCCGATCAGGCCGCGATCCCGGCCATTGCCGAGCAGGGGGCCGAACAGCGGCAACTCGCCGAAGATGCGGTTGAGGCCATAGACCGGCATGAAGGTGCCGGTCATGTCCATATTGTTGCTCTGGTCGTAGAGCGTGCCCTGGAAGGTGGTGCCGATGCGCGGGCCGCGCAGCACGCCGTTCGCCAGTTTCAGATAGCCGGCGCCCTTGTCGATCTCGGCGAAGCCGCGCTCGAACTTGACCCGTGACGTATCGATGTCGGCCTTGACCGCCTGGCTCAAATTGCGGCTGTCGCCGGCCGGCGTCGTCGAGACGATCGAGGCAAGCTTCGGCTCATTGACGATGAAAAAGTTGCTGGAATCGACCTGGCCCTTCATCGGCCCGTCGCTCGCGCCTGCCATCGACAGCGCGATCGAGCCGCCTTCCATGTGCTCGTAGATGTTGAGGAAGCGCAGGATGGCGCCGGCATCGGCCGACTTCATGTTGAGCATGCGCTGGCCGTCGCCGGCCGTGTTGCTGATGGTTATCGCGGCGCCCGAACTTGCCGTTGCGCTCACTTTCAGCCCGTTCACCCTGGAACCGGCGGCGCTGTAGTCCAGCTTGAGATTGGACAGCACCTCGTTATGGAAGCCGGTCAGGGAGTTGACATCGGCGCTGACCGAAATCGCATCGGAGCCGGTGGTCTTGGTGGCGGTGTCGACGTCGGAGGTGAATTGCTTGATCAGCGACCGGGCGTCGAGCGCCTCGCCGCTGACGTCGACGGCGTAGCCCCTGCCTGACCGCTTGACCGAGACGGCGACATCGTCGCCCCTGTTCAGGGCGACGTTGCTGAAGCGGGCCGACGACAGAGCGCCGTTGACCAGCGTCACGTTGCCATTGACGGAAAAACTCTTTCCGTCGAGATCGAAATCCGACAGCGTCGTGGTGCTGCCGGACTTCGCCATGACGAAGGTGACCTTGGCGGGAACGCCAGCACCCTTGCTCCAACCTGCCCAGGGGATATCCAGCCTGGCATTTGTGAGGTCGGCCGAGACGTTCTGCTCGCCGGCGCCGCTTTTGTCGATCGCCACCTTTATGGTTCCCGAAAGCAGCGGCGACAGGCCGGGCATGGCGGCTGCGCGTATCTTGTCGTCGAGCACCAGCGCGACCTTGCGGCTGCGCGGAGGGCCATCGTCCTTGAGCGGCTCGACGAGGTCGAGTTCGGCCGGGATGCCGTTGAGCAGCGCCTTGGCGGAGATCACCGCCTGATCGGGCCTGACCGTGATCGACCCGTCGGCCTCGGTCACCGTCTGGTCCTCGAACGGCTTGGCGAGCGACAGGTCCGTGTAGTCGAGCGATACCAGCCAATCCAGTTTCGAGGTGTCGACACCCGACTGCAGCGGAATGTCCGCCTTGACGTGGCCGGTTATCTCGCCGGACAGATCCTCCGGCGCAAGGCCGACATGGCGCATGGCGTTGATCGGCTCGTAGGATGCGAGTTCCGCGATCGCCGGCGCCTCGCCGGCGACGTCGATGTCGAGCGCGCCGATCACTGGCGGGCGGTTGGCCTGCTTGACCGTTAGCGTACCGTTGCTGGCCGCCACGGTGCGGCCGCTCGGCATGAAGACGCTGCCGGAGGTGAGTGCGACGTCGACGTCGTTGCCATGGAACGAAACCTCGCCCACGGCATCGCGGATCGGCGGAATGCGGCCGGCGGTGTCGAAGCGCGACCCTTCGATCTGGAAGCGGCCGAACACCTCATTGGCGGAAAGCGGAACGCCGTTGCCGAGACGATCCGGCACGACCTGGAATCCCATGCTGGCGTTGACGACACGGCCGCCAAACAAATTCTTCAGCACCCACAGACGGGCGTTGCGGGCGGAGAACCAGGGCCACAATTGCTTGACATGCGAGACCGGCATGTCGTGGATGTTGAGGGAGACGGATATGCCCGGCGCCTTGCCGTCGACAAAGGTAACCGAGGCCGTGCCCATGACCTCGCTCGTGGATCCCGACCGGACCCCGATCTGCTCGGCGACGAGCTTGTGGCTTCTGGTCTGGTAGACGCCGGCAACGCGCGCGACGAAGTTGAGCGCCGGCTCCGGCGACTCGGAAGGCGACAAGATCGAACGGTCGCTGGTCAGGTCGTAGCGGTAGGATGGCTCCTCGCCCGCCGTGCCGGTGGCCGGCTTCGGTCCGATCGAACCGGCGAAGTCGAAGGTCGAGCGACCGGTCTTGAGCAGCAGCCTGTCGACCTGGACCTTGTTCGAGCCGGAGATGAGCGTGGCATTGGCATCGACGTCGGCCGGAAGCAGGCCGCGCGTGCCGAGATCGAGTACGGAACCGGCAAGTGACAGGGAAGCCACAAGCCGTGAGGCGGTCTCGCCCGCTCCTTCCGATCCCGTCAATTTCAGCGCCACCGTGCCCAGCTTTCCGCCGGCGGCCGTGGCGGCACCTTCAGCCTGGGCCAGTTCCACGCTGGCGTCCAGCGCGCTAACGCGCCGTGTCGTGGTGTCGCGCGTGGCCGTGGCGGCGACGGTGAGCGCCCTGCCGTCGATATCGGCCTTGGCTGAAAACTGCATGCTGCCCGGCCCTGTCTGCAGAACCGAGGCGTCGGCGACGGTGACCCGCGTGACGGAGCCGGTGTCCGGCAGCACGAACTCGACATTCCTGAGGTCGATCTGACGCATCGAATCCTCGCGCACGGCGTCGAGCGCGTGGTTGACGTTGGCGAACACCGCGTCGGCGAGCTTCTCCGGATCGACGAGCCCGTCTTCGTTGCGCAGCGCTGCCGTCCAGTCGCCGCCACCCGACGGCATCGTCGCAGCCATGATGTGCGCGTCGGAAATCCTGGCGCTGGTCAGCCGCACCTCGCCCGAAAGCAGCGGGATCAGCCTTATGCCGAAACGTACACGCCCGGCATCGGCCATCGGCTTGCCGTCGGCGGTCTTCAAGACGACGTCGCTCACCTGCAAGGCGATGAAGCTCGAACCATCGAGAGTCAGTCGTGCCGGCCCGACCGCGACATCGACATCGACGCCGGCCAGTTTCTCGATTGCCGTCTCGGCCTCGGCCCGAAGCCGTTCGGTGCCGAAGCCCGACGAACCGAGCACATAGACGCCGGCCGCGGCCAGCAGCACCAGCACGCAAAGGCCGGCAACCAGCCGCCCAAGAATTCGAAAGCCGCGGCCGATCTTGGCGCGGCCGAGCGGCGGTACCTTGCATGCAGACGGAAAAGCCCCCAGGTCGGTGATCTCGTCACGCCTGAACCTGATCTTCTCGTGCTGCGGTTCTTCCTGATCCACGCAATATTCCGTTGTAGCGAATTCGATCGTGGACGAATCCCCGCTCGACACTATATCGATGCGGCTTGGCGCGTAACCGCAAACAAGGGCATCGATATGGCTGATCTCGACGTGGGCGACCATGCGCCGCAATTCGACCTTCCGCGCGACGGTGGCGGGTCGCTCAGCCTCGCCGCGTATTCCGGAAAGCCTGTTGTACTCTACTTCTACCCGCAGGACGACACCTCAAGCTGCACCACCGAGGCGATCAGCTTCTCGCAGCTGAAACCGCAATTCGAGAAGGCCGGCGCGGTGGTGATCGGGCTGTCGCCGGACAGCATCAGGAAGCACGACAAGTTCAAGCAAAAATACGATCTGACCGTCGACCTCGTAGCCGACGAGGAGCGCAAGGTGATCGAGGCCTACAATCTGTGGGTCGAAAAGACGATGTACGGCCGCAACTATATGGGCGTCGAGCGCGCGACGTTCCTGATCGGCAAGGACGGACGGATCGCCAGGATCTGGCGAAAGGTCCGGGTCAAGGGCCATGCCGAAGAGGTGCTGGAGGCGGTGCGCGCGCTTTGAGGCGCACGCAAGCGCAGGCTGTTCCCTTCCCCGCAACCCGATGCGCGTCCTGCGGGCATTCGTTACCGGCACCCTCGGTCCGGCAAAGCTTTGTTAACCCTAATAATGTGTAATCAGGCTCGTCGTTGATGTCGTAACGAAAGCTTGGTCCCGTGAACCTAACCGGTCAGTCAGCGGTCTTCGGCAGGCGCAAAGAGCCCCACACGGTCATCATCGCCCGGGGCAATGAGATAAGACATTTCACCATCCGCCCCTGGCTTGCCGCCTTCATCGGCTCGGCGCTGGCGGCGATCGCCATCGGCTACCTGCTGGCGACCTCCTATCTGGTGCTGCGCGACGATCTCATTGGCGCCACCACGGCACGCCAGGCACGCATGCAGCAGGCCTATGAGGACCGCATCTCGGCGCTTCGCGCCCAGGTCGATCGCATCACCAGCCGTCAGCTTCTCGACCAGCAGCTCATGGAAACCAAGGTGAGCGAGCTTCTCGAGCGGCAGACCCAGCTCAGCCAGCGCCACGGCCGCCTCGGTCCGATCCTCGAACGCGCCGAGAGCGAAGTCGGCACCGCGCCCTCAGCAAGCGATGCCGTCGCCAAGCCCGACGAACATGCCGATGTGACCGGCAGCATCGATCAGCCAGGTACCTATTCAGTCGCAAGCCTTGCCGCCAATCCGGGCATCGGCGACACCAGGCCGTTCTCGCTGTGGTCGACGCGCTCCGACCCGCTGCCCAGCGATTCGGCCGCCGACCGTGCCGACAAGCTGTTCGTGTCGATCAACCTGTCGCTCAAGGCCATCGAAACCGAACAGCTTACCCGCGTCGCCACGCTTGCCGACAACGCCTACAAGAGTGCCGATGCCATAACCCAGGCGCTGCAGGCAGCCGGGCTGCCGGTCGACAGCGACTTCGGCAAGAGCGATGCCGGCGGCCCGCTGATCCCGGTCGATGGCTCGATGATCTTCGACAGCAAGGTCAAGGAACTGGACGAGGCGCTGGACGCGCTCGACCATCTGAAGAAGGAAGCGCGGAAGCTGCCGCTCGCCAACCCCGCCCCCGGCCATTCCGTCACCAGCCCGTTCGGCGTGCGCACCGACCCGATCCTCGGCACCGCGGCGCTGCATTCAGGCATGGATTTCAGGGCCCCGATCGGCATGGCGGCCAAGGTCACGGCGCCTGGTGTCGTCGTCAAGGCCAGCTGGAACGGCGGCTATGGCCGCATGGTCGAGGTCGATCACGGCAATGGCTTTGCCACGCGCTACGGGCACCTCAGCGAAATCGACGTCACCGTCGGCCAGAAGCTCGCGGCCGGCGACGTCATCGGCAAGACCGGCAGCAGCGGCCGCTCGACCGGCCCGCATCTGCACTACGAGGTGCGCCACAATGGCGAGGCGGTCGACCCGCTGCGTTTTCTCACCGTCGGCAAGAAGGTCGAGCAGTACCTCTAGGATTTCACTGTGCGTCGGGATTTTCCCGCCGCGTCGACAGAAACATCGTCGCTGCCGAGGCCAGAGTGGCCGCCCCGACTTTCAGGGCGGCCTCGTCGATGCGGAACCTGGCATGGTGGAGTGGAAAGACCGATCCGATCTCTTCATTGCGGATTCCGAGCCGGAAATAGACCGACGGGCGTTTCTCGCTGTAGTAGCCAAAGTCGTCGGCGATGGTCCATCCGGGCGTGTTGAGAACATTGTCGGCCCCGACGCAGGCCTTGGCGCTGGCGACAACCAGCTCAGTCATCTCGACATCGTTGACGACCCCCGGCTCACCCTTATGGATGTCGACCTCAACACTCGCTCCATGGCTCGCTGCTATCCCCTCGAGTATCGCACGAACGCGGCGCCAGGCCCACTCGCGGGTTGCGTCGCTGCCGCTGCGAATGGTCCCTTTCAATGTGACCTTGCCGGCGATCACATTGTAGGCGCTACCGCCGTTGATGGTGGTAACGGATATGACCAACGGGTCGTAGGGGTCGGTCTCGCGCGAGACGATCTTCTGCAGTTCCGTGACCATCGAACATGCCACGGCTATCGCATCGATCCCTTCATACGGCTTTGCCGCATGCGCGGCCGAGCCCGTGACGATCGCATCGAACGTATCGCAAGCCAGGGTGTACGGACCGGAGCGGACGGCGATCCTGCCGGACTGCGTGTACGGATCGACGTGAACGCAGATGGCGGCGTCGACATCGTCGAGTAGCCCCTCTTCCACCACCCGTCTCCCGCCCGACGGTTCGTCTTCCTCCGCGGGCTGGAAGATGAGGCGCACGGTTCCGCCAAAGTCATCCCGCGACCGATGAAGATGCGCGGCAACCGCAAAGCCCATCGATGCGTGCGCGTCGTGACCGCATGCGTGCATCACGCCTGGATTTATCGACGCATAGTCGACACCGGACTCCTCCTCGATCGGCAAGGCATCGATGTCTGCCCGAATGACCAGTTTGCGATTTGAAGGCTTGCCGGTGCCGACAATATCGACGGCCAGACCGAAGCCCGCGACGTCGCGAATGTCGGCAATCCCCTGAGCAGCCAGCATCTGCCGCAGGTAACGCTGCGTGTTCGCCTCGTGGTTCGAAAGCTCCGGATTGCGATGCAGATGCCGGCGAATCTCGATCATCCGATCGAGAATCCCGGCATCGATATTGATCGGGACGGGAGCCGCGGCTCCGCCGACCGCCCTTGGTTCATCAGGCTTTGACATGGATGTCTCGCGGGAACTTGGTCAGGGTCTCATTGCCGGTTTCGGTCACCAGGATGGTCTCGCTGATCTCGATGCCCCAACCATCCATCCACATGCCAAGAATGGAATGCACGACGTTGCCAGGCGCAAGCACCGTCTTGTCGCCCGGCCTGAGGCTGATCGTGTGTTCGCCCCAATCCGGCGGGTAGGCGACGCCGATGGAATAGCCGATACGCGACTCCTTCTTCAGCCCGTAGCGTTGAATGACCTTGCGCCACGCAGCTTCGACCGCCTCGGCGGTCGTTCCTGGCCTGGCCGCATCGAGCACCGCGTCCATGCCCTCGATCACCGCCTTTGCCGTGTCCGAAACGTTTGTCGGCGTCTTGCCAAGCTGCAGCGTTCTTGCGAGCCCGGCGGCGTAACGACGGCAAACCCCGGCGAGTTCCAGGGCAATCGTCTCGTTCTCCCCGAACCGCCTGTCGCTCCACATGATGTGCGGGGCGGAGGCATTCTCGCCACCGAGAATCGTCGGAGGCAGGGCGGTGATATCGCCCGCGAAGTCCGGGCTGCCGGCGATCTGCGCCGCCTGGATGGCGGCGATCGCATCGCATTCGCGAACGCCTGGTGCAATAATTTCGAAGGCTCGCGCGACCGCCGCTTCAGCCAGTGACGATGCCTTTCGCAAATAATCGATCTCGGGCGCCGATTTGACCGCGCGAATCCAGTTCACCAGAAGATCGGCGTCATGCAGTTTGGCATTGGGCAATCCGGCGACAAGCCGGGCATGCCCTTTCGGCGAGAAATAGTAGGCTTCGAGCTCGATGCCGATGTGACGATTGCCCCAGCCCTTCGCGACGATCCAGCCTGCTATCCAGTCCATGGGATGGCGATCGGCGCGTTGAACATAATCTTCCGGGAAGCCGACCACGTTCTCGGCCTTCATCCAGGCGGTGAGGAGACCGCCGGCTGCATCCATGGCGCGGCCAATCCAGACCGGCTCGACCTCTTCGATCGGAACGAGCACCATTTGGGGCGTGTAGAATGACCAGCCATCATAGCCGGTAATGTAGTGCTGGTTGGCGACATCGTTCACGACCAGAAGTTCGATGCCGCGCCTTGCCATCTCGGTGCGGATCTTTCGAAGCCGCTGCTGGTATTCGTCGCGCGTAAACGGCAATTCGATCATCTTGTCCCCATGCCTTGCTGGATCAACGGTCGCGGGCGAGCCGCCGCTCACCATTGAAATGCTTTCGACCTGGCGGCAATCGGCCAAGGCGGCGCATAAGCAGGTCCTAAACCCGATACGTCCAAACACGACTTTCCCTTTGCCGGCGGCATGGTCGGCTCCCGATACCTTCATCCCAAGCGACGTCGGTGATTTGCCCCACCGCTCGGGGAAGAGCCGTTGACTCGACCTTAGTTGTAGGATGATATGTATCACCCTATCTCCAGACATTGTTGTTCATGACCGTTCACCGCCTTTCGCCAAAAATCCTCAGCGCCATGGAAGGCGCTGTCGGGCAAAGCCATGTCGCCGTCGATGCCGGCGACATGGCGAAATACCTTGGCGACTGGTCGGGCGATCACCATGGCGGCGCCCTTGCCGTGCTGAAGCCGGCTTCGGTTGCCGAGGTTCAGGCGGTGGTGCGGCTGTGCGGCGCGCTTGGGCTGGGCATCATCCCGCAAGGCGGCAATACCGGGCTGGTGGCGGGAGCGATCGACATCGAGACGCGTGGCGCCGTTGTCGTCAGTCTGGAACGGCTGAACGCCATCCGCCTCGTCGACGCCGAAAATTTCGTCCTGCAGGCCGATGCTGGCTGCATCCTGCAGGACATCAAGAACGCGAGCGAGGCGCAGGACTGCCTGTTTCCGCTGGCGCTCGGCGCCCAGGGCAGCTGCCAGATCGGCGGCAATGCGGCCAGCAATGCCGGCGGCATCAATGTTCTGCGCTACGGCATGGCGCGCGATCTCATCCTCGGCCTCGAAGTCGTGCTGCCGGACGGCGAGCTGTGGAGCGGCTTTTCCGGTCTGCGCAAGGACAATCGCGGCTATGACTTGAAGCAGCTTTTCATCGGCAGCGAGGGGACGCTCGGCATCATCACCGGCGTCGAGCTGAAACTGTTTCCAAAACCCATTCGGGTCGAAACGGCCTATCTCGGTCTTGCCTCGTTCGAAGCAGCCGTCGCGCTGTTCCGGCAGGCGCGCCGGGCCTCGGCCGACCTGATGTCGGCCTTCGAGATCATCGGTTCGGAGTGCATCGCGCTGGCGCGCCTGATCGACGCCGATATCGCCTCACCGGTCGAAGCTCCAGTCCATGTGCTGATCGAACTGTCCGCAAGTGCCGCGGTCGATCTGCGCGCCCTGCTGGTCGACTTCCTGTCCGGCGCCATGGAGAGCGGTCTGGTCACGGCAGCCGTGCTTGCCGAGAGCGGCGCGCAAGCCCGGTCCTTCTGGGCGATCCGCGAAGGGCTGGTCGAGGGCCAGGCAAAACGCGGCTATCATGTACGCACCGACCTTGCAGTCAGGATATCGGACGTCCCTGCCCTCGTCGATCAAGCCCGCCGCTTCGTTGCGCTGAACCATCCCGGCTGGCTGCCGCAGGCCTACGGCCATGCCGGCGACGGCAACATCCATTTCAACGTCCTGCCGCCAGCAGGCCTTGCCGAAAGCGAGGCGCGTGCCAGGGGCGCCGACATTACCGCCGGGCTATACCGGATCGCCGGCGCGCTCGGCGGCTCGATCAGCGCCGAGCACGGCATCGGCCGCACCCGCCACCGCGCCTTCTGGGCCGGCCTGGCGCCGACCCATCGCCGGCTCGTCAGCGCGCTGAAGGATGCGCTCGACCCGCAAGGGCTGATGAACCCCGGCTGCCTTCTGCCTTTGACGGAGACCTCTTCATGAAGCAAAGACTGGCCGCCATCGGCACCATAGAAGCGCTGCCGCACCGTGTCGCCGCCTTCCTCAGCCGCGAGATCGACTCCGGCGAGCTCAATCCGGGCACAAGGCTGCCGACGGAACTGCAGCTTTCGGAAAAATTCGGTGTCAGCCGCAACGTGGTGCGCGAAGCAATCGCGCAGCTCCGCGCCGACGGCATGATCGAGGCGCGGCAAGGCGTCGGCGCCTTCGTGCTGGCGCCGGAGCAGCGCGCCTCGATCCGCATCGACGGCGAAGCGTTGAAAGACACCGAGAATATGGAGCGGCTGTTCGAGCTGCGCTGCATCCTCGAGGCAGAGTCGGCAGCGCTTGCCGCCGAGCGGCGTGGACAAGAGCACCTCGACGCCATCAAGGCAGCGCTTGATCGCATGAGCGGCGAGGAACGCTGGGAAGAAGGCAGCATCGACGCCGATCTTCTGTTCCATCGCGAGATCGCACGCGCCACCGGCAACAGCTACATCCACACGTTCATCTCCTTCGTCTGCGAACAGATCCGCCGCTCGATCCATTACGCCCGCCTGACCAACCCGCTGCACGACCTGGTCGACGTTAATGTCGGCGAGCATGTGCGCATCTACGAGGCGCTGGTGGCGGGCGATCCGGCGGCGGCGGAAGCCGCGATGCGCGCCCACATCATCGGCGCCGCCGAGCGTGTCGGCGTCAAGCTGCCCGCCGCGCGCGCCAAGCACTTAGGCAAGGGGAAATGACCATGCCGATCGGAGGCGCATACGCGATTTCGGATATCTGCCTGCTCGTCGAGGATATCGGGCGGACGGTCGACTTCTATGTCGAGAAACTCGGCTTTCGGCTGCGCCGGCGCGCCGAAGGTTTTGCCGATTTCCATGGCGAGGGCGTCACACTTGCGGCGTGGGAGATCGACCACATCAACCGCCACACCGGCGTGTCGAAGCTGAGATCGCCGCGCCAGGCGCACAAGGTCTGCGTGGCGGTACGGGTCGACACGCCCGCGGAGATCGACCGGCTGCATGGCGAGCTGAGCGCCAAAGGCGTGCCCTTCTACGGCCCGCCCGAAGACTATGTCTGGAATGCGCGCTGCGCCTACTTCACCGATCCCGACGACACGCTTTGGGAATTATACGCCTGGCTCGACGGCGGCCCCGGCGACTACCACGACGAACAGCCGTAGACGACGCCGCGCCGTGGGAGCGGCGCCTGAAGAAGAAACAAGAAGTCTTGCAACAGGAGCGACAAATGAGTGGGAACAGAGAATACGACATGAACCGCCGCAGCTTCGTGAAAGCCGGTTTTGCCGGCCTCGCCGCAGCCTCGGCCGGCATGCAGCTGGTGTTGACGCCAGGCGCCAGGGCGGCCGGAAAGGTCGTCATCCAGTACGACTGGCTGATGTCGAACGGACAGATCGGCGACATCGCCGCCGTCGCCAACGGCTATTTCAAGGACGCCGGGCTCGAAGTGGAATTCAGCCCCGGCGGGCCGAATGCCGCGACCGTGCCGCCGGTCGTCTCGGGTGCTGCCCAACTTGGCCAGTTCTCCGAGACGCCGCAGCTCTACGCGGCGCGCGCCAGCGGCGTGCCGGTGAAGATCATCGCCTGCGGTTTCCGCACTGGTCCCTATGCCTTCACCTCGAAGCCGGCCAAGCCGATCCGCGGCGTCGCCGACCTCAAGGGCAAGAAGATCGGCATCCAGCCGACGGCACGCTTTGTCATCGACGAGATCCTGGCCAAGAACGGCATCGATCCGTCCGAGGTCACCATCGTCAATGTCGGCTTCGACAAGGCGCCGCTGGTGCGTGGCGACGTCGACGCCATCGGCGGCTGGATCACCAATACGCAGGCGCTGAGCGTCGTCGGCGACGACCGCATCGACCTTCTGGTGCGCGACCTCGGGCTGAGTTCCTATGCCGATGTCTATTTCGCCACCGATGTAGCGATCGAAAAGGATCCCGACACGCTGGCCAAGTTCATCGGCGCCGTCGCCAAGGGCTGGGGCTGGGTGCATGCCAACCCGCAGGAAGCGGTGAAGAAGATGGTCGCCGCCTATCCGGAAATGGATCTCGGCTGGGAAGAGAAGACCGTCAATCTGGTGCTGAAACTCTCCTTCGACGGCGCGACTGCAAAGGATGGCTGGGGGACGTTCGACCCCGCCTCGATCGAGGAGCAATTGGCGCTGCTCGACAAGGTCGGCCAATACCCCAACGGCCGGCCGGCGGCGGCGGATGTCTACACCACCAAGATCCTCGAACTCTCGGCCGCCGACCGGCCCAAACTCGACGCGCCCGCCGCCTGATGGCGAACGCGATCGAGGCAAGCAGACTGGATGTCGGCTATGGCGGCCGGCAGACGGCGGTGAAAGTGCTCTCCGGCCTCGACCTCACGGTTGCGGCCGGCTCCTTCCTGTCGATCCTCGGACCGTCGGGCTGCGGCAAGTCGACGTTGCTCAGGGTGGTCGCCGACCTGCTCGACCCACTCGGCGGCACGATCAACGTGCTCGGCGACACGCCGCATGCAGTGCGCTCGCGCCGCGATGTCGGCTTCGTCTTCCAGGATTCGACCCTGCTGCCCTGGCGCAGCGTGCGCGACAATGTCCGCCTGCCGCTTGGTGTCGGGCAAGGCAGTCTGACCCGCGAGATCGAGGATCGCAGCGACGAATTGCTCGAGTTGATGGGGCTTGGCGGCCTCAGCGAGCGACTGCCGCATCAGCTTTCGGGCGGCCAGCGGCAACGCGTGGCGATCGCCCGGGCGCTGCTGGGACAACCGAAGTTGCTTTTGATGGACGAGCCGTTCGGCGCGCTGGACGAGATCACGCGCGACCGCCTCAACGACGAATTGCTGGCGCTGTGGCGGCGCACCGGCACGACGATCCTCTTCGTCACCCACTCGATCGCCGAAGCCGCCTATCTTGGCGAACGCGTCATCGTGCTCGCCGCCAATCCCGGACGCCTGGTCAAGGACCTGGACATGCGGCCGTTCAAGCAGGACGGCAACCGCTGTTCACGCGAGGATGCCGCGATCGTCGCCGCCATGGCCGAACTGCGCGGCGCGCTGGAGCGGGCCTCATGAGACAGGCGCCCCTGCCGCCGGGGCTGGCGATCGCCCTGCCCGTCCTGGGTGCGGTCTCTATCCTGTTCACCTGGCAGTTTCTGCTGCCATGGCTCGGCGTGCCGCGCTACATCGTGCCGACGCCGACAGCCATATTCGGCGTGTTCCAGAAGAGCCTTGCGCTGCTGCTCAGCAACCTCTGGCCGACGCTGGTCGAAGCGCTGGCCGGCTTCGTCATCGGCAACCTCGCCGGTGTGCTGCTGGCGGTGGTCTTCGTGCACAGCCGCGTGCTGCACGCCGCCTATTTTCCGATCGTGCTGTTCTTCAACACGATCCCGATCCTGGCGCTGTCGCCGATCATCATCCTGATCTTCGGGTTGGGCATGACACCGAAGATCGTCATTGCAGCAGTGATTTGCTTCTTCCCGACGCTGGTCAACATGATCCGCGGACTGGATTCGGCGAGCAGCAACGAGCATGAGCTGTTCCGGGTGCTGTCGGCGACACGCTCGGAGGTCTTCTGGAGCCTGCGACTGCCGCGGGCGCTGCCGATGCTGTTCTCCTCGCTGCGGATCGCGTCGGCCACCGCCGTCATCGGCGCCATCGTCGGCGAATGGATCGGCTCGGACAAAGGGCTTGGCGCGCTCATCATCCAGGCAAGCTTCAACTACCAGTCGGACCGGCTCTATGCGGCGATCGTGCTGTCGTCATCGCTGTCGATCGCGCTGTTCGCAATCGTCGTTCTCGTTGAGCGTCGCGTTATAAAATATTGAAAGTTCTGCCGATTTTCTTCTTCAAGCCAGCCCGAAGCGCTCCACGGCCCGCATGATGCCGCGCAGTTCAGCGAGGCCCTTGAGGCGGCCGATCAGGGAATAGCCGGGGTTTATCCTGGTCTTGCCGATGTCGTCGGCAAGCAGATGGCCATGGTCCGGACGCATGGGAATGCGCCAGTCGCTCCTGCCTTCCTTGCGCCGGCACACCTCTTCCTTCATCAGCGCCAGGATCACCGCGGCCATATCGGTGGAGCCTTCCAGATGTTCGGCCTCGAAGAACGAGCCGTCATCTTCGCGCGTCACGTTGCGCAGATGCGCGAAATGGATTTTTGGGGCGAATTCCTCGATCATCGCGACAAGGTCGTTGTCGGCGCGCACGCCGTAGGAGCCGGTGCAGAATGTCAGGCCGTTCGCCGGGCTGTCGACCGTCTTCAGGATGAAGCGTGCGTCTTCGGCGGTGGAGACGACGCGCGGCAGTCCGAACAGCGAGAAAGGCGGATCGTCGGGGTGGATGCACATGCGCGCGCCCACCTCCTCGGCAACGGGAATGATCTCCTTCAGGAACCAGGCAAGGTTGGCGCGCAGTTCGGCCGGGCCGATCGCGTCGTAGTCGGCAAGCGCCTCGCGCATCGTGTCGCGGTTGTACTTGCGTTCGGTGGCCGGCAGTCCGGCAATAAGGTTGCGCTCGATCGTGTCGATTTGCTCGTCGCTCAAGGCCTTCAACCGCGCTTGAGCCTCAGTGATGCGCGCCGGGCTGTAGCTGGCCTCGGCATTCCGGCGCTTCAGCACGAACAGGTCATAGGCGGCGAAGTCGATCGCGTCGAAGCGCAAGGCGTAGCCGGTGGTCGGCATCCGATACATGAGATCGGTGCGGGTCCAGTCGACCACGGGCATGAAATTGTAGCAGATGGTCGCAATGCCGGCCTCAGCGAGGGCGCGAATGGTGTCCTTGTAGAAGCCGGCGTAGCGCTGCCTCTCCGCCGAACCGATCTTGATCGAATTGTGGACCGGGATGCTCTCCACCACCGACCAGGTCAGCCCGGCGGCCTCGATGATGCGCTTGCGTTCAAGGATGTCGGCCAGGGGCCAGGCACGGCCGTCATAGATGTTGTGCAGGGCCGACACGATGCCCGTCGCCGCTGCCTGCCTGACATGATCGAGCGTGACCGGATCGTCCGGCCCGTACCAGCGCCAACATTGTTCCATAAAGATGCCTTCCGAAGCGGAGCCAAAACCGTATTGTTGGACCATAGTCGGAGTCGAGACTTCGGCAATCCCAACGACGCATGACGGAGTTTGAGCAATGGACGATTTCGGCGGCAAGGTTGCCCTGGTGACGGGAACAACCGGGATCGGCCTGGCAAGCGCCAGACGCCTGGCGGCGGGTGGTGCCGCGATCATCGCCTGCGGCATCGACACGAGCGCGAACGCGGCGATGCAGGCCGAACTCGATCGCTCGGGCGCCAAGGCGCTGGTGGTGACGACGGACGTTTCCGTGCCGGATCAGGTTGCCCGGGCGGTCGCCGCCGGCGTCGCGCGCTTCGGCGGGCTGGACATCATCGTCAACTCGGCCGCCGTGCACCCTTATGGCACGGCAACGAGCACGGATTTCGAAACCTGGAACCGGGCGATGTCCGTCAATGTCGGCTCGATCTATCTGACCGCTCATTTCGGCATTCCCGAAATGATCAAGCGGGGCGGCGGCGCCATCGTCAACGTCGCTTCGGTGCAGGGCCACGCCTGCCAGCAGAACGTCGCCGCCTATGCGACGACGAAGGGAGCGATCCATACGCTGACGCGCTCGCTGGCGCTCGACTACGCCCGCCAGGGAATTCGCGTCAATTCGGTGAGCCCGGGATCGATCCGCACGCCGATCCTGGAAAAGGCGGCGCGCGGCGACGACGGCACCGAAGCCGATGTCGAAGCCGCCTACAAGCGCTTCGGCGAGGCGCACCCGCTTGGCCGCATCGGCGAACCGGAAGAGGTGGCGGAACTCATCGCGTTTCTGTGCTCATCCAAGGCGGGCTTCTGCACAGGCGCCGACTACAAGATCGACGGCGGCCTGACCGCCAACCTCGGGGTCAAGTGAAAGGATAAGATCGATCTGTAAAATGGTGGGCGATGACGGGCTCGAACCGCCGACATCTTCGGTGTAAACGAAGCGCTCTGGCGTTACCTCCATTAGACAGAGCTTTCCGCGTCGACCTAAATACCTGATATCACATTCATTTTCTCTATGAATTATTTCCGCGGTTTTCCGCTCTAATCCTCGACTTACCGACACGCGCCTGCTATTTGCCTGCTGTAGCGCGAGGGGGAAGACGTGTGGCCGAACTCAGCAAGTCAAAGCTCGATGCTCTCAAACCAGGTGTCAGGGCATACATATTCTGGGATCGCGGTCGGCTTCCCGGCTTTGGTGTCAAGGTTCTTCCAACCGGCCGAAAGGTCTTTTTCGTCGACGTGCGCATTGCGAATAAGACCCGCCGGTTGACCCTAGGTCGTTACGGACCGCTCACGCTGGACATGGCTAGGAAGATTGCGAACGATCGTTTGACCGAAGTGGCAGAGGGTCGCGATCCAACGGCTGAGAAGCGAACCCTATCCGACATCCCAACTGTCGCGAAAATTTGTGATCTTTACATGGGGGCTGCAGAGGCCGGGCTGGTATCAACCCGCTTTAAGAAGCCAAAAAAGGCGAGCACCCTCGCGATCGACCGCGGAATGATAAAGCGTCACATAAAACCATTGATCGGAGACGTCCGCACAGACCGATTAAGCCGCGCAGATGTGCAGAAAATGATCGACAGCATTGCATCTGGTAAGACAGCCGTGACTGAGGCCACCAAGCCCAGAGGGCGCGCACGGGTCACAGGGGGAACGGGCATCGCAACGCGCACTGCAGAATTATTTGGTGGAATTTGGCGATGGGCAGAAAAGCGGGGGCACGTCTCAGGACCAAGTCCCTCAGCTGGAACTGACCGCATCAAAGGTGACCCAACAAACCGCCGCCTGTCTATCGAGGAGCTTCGAGCTCTGGGCGTTGTGCTGGGCGAAGCCGAACGTGAATGGATTGAATTCGAAGCTGCCCGAAAGTCGGCCCATAGCATCGGTATGCGCGGGCCGGTGGCGCCCAAGGGCCTCATTTCGCCTTCCGCGGTGCTCGTCTGCAAGATTCTGGCGATGACAGGATTGCGTCCTGGTGAGGCTGCATCGTTGCGTTGGGCCGAGATTGATCTTGCGGCTCAAACCATTGCGCTTGGCGACAGCAAGACTGGAAGGAGTACGCGTCCCATCGGAAAAGCTGCAGCCCAACTGATCGAAAACCTTCCAAAGCTTTCCGAGGAGTGGCTTTTCCCTGCTACGCGGGGAGATGGGAATTCCAGCTTCAAGAAGCCGCTAAACCAACTGTTGATGCGAGCGAAAATAGTGGCGACACCGAAAGTCTTGCGCAGCACTTTTGCGAGCATTGCCGGCGATATGGGTTTCTCCGGGGGGACCATCAGCGACATGCTCGGGCACGCGCGCCAGGGCGTGACTGAGCGGCATTACATTCGTCGCATCGACGCAGTGTTGATAGCTGCAGCCAACGACGTATCGGAGGCGATACGACAAAGCCTAAACGTCACATCTCGTGAATAGTGCCGGCCCAAGGAGTAGCGAGTGTCATGACTAGAGGTCCGACATCTAGTTTAGCAATTTTAGGAGCAAAATGGAAAAGCGAGAGCTGGCCGCCGTTTACACATATCCGGGAGAGCTCGGAAAACCGATGATTATGTCAGCGCCAAACACCAGCGGAATTACCAAGCTTGGTACCGAGCGTTTCAAACAAGCGAGAATCAGGGACAAGGAGACCCTAGATCGGAAGCTCGGATTATTGGCACAGCATCACGGTGCATTCAGCGACGGAAAAATAAGATGGGAGGTTCTTGCGCGCGCGCTTGCCAACACTCACGTCGAGGGTTTTCGCCTCCTCGTCGAGGAGTCCCCCGGGCCGGGTAGGCCTCGCAAGGACTATATGGATCTGTACAGCGAGATCCTCGCTTCTTACGTGGCTAGTGAGATGTCTATTCCGAATGTTTGCGCCAACCTTGCCAAAAGTGACGCTTGGAAATCGAGGAAACCTAAGCCCATAGACGCTCGATTTGCGGCGCTCAGGTTTCACGAGGTGAAACGGTTCCTCCTAAATACGCTACCCAACGCGCCCATCGGGAAAAGCTCCGCAGCTCGCAGGGACCACTTTCCTCAACCTCCGCCGGTTCAAAAGTTGTTTCTCGGACTGCCTCGGCCGCAATTCAACAAATGGGCCGCAGAAAATCCCAAGCTCGCGCAATTCTATCCGAAAAGTTTGATTGAAAATTAGCCGAGGCTTTTTTCGTTTTTTCGTTCCGTCATTTCTCGACTTAGCCGGAATCATTCCGGTGAGGAGTCGAATTGATGACCGATGCTAAACGTTACCTTCGTCGCGATGATGCCGCCCAACATGTCCGCGATATGTGGGGCATTCCGTGCTCGACCAACTGGCTTGCAAAACTCGCGTGTGTTGGCGGCGGGCCAACGTTTCGAATGGCGGGCCGTTTCCCGATCTATTCTCCCGCTGATCTGAACGTCTGGGCAGCAGCGCGCATCAGCGCCCCTCGCCGCTCGACGTCCGATATGGTCGTTTCCCCCGCAACCGGGTAGATTCGGTGGCGGACGCGCGCACTCAAACTCAAGCCCTGAAATAGAAAAGCTCACCCCCTGGCAGGGGCGAGCCTTGAGAAAGTCTATTGCATGACAACTATAACGCGACGTGGCATCAGCCGCAATGCGCACCGACCTGTATCTGCTTCGGTCCTGGCCAAACCGCTCGAAGGCCAGCTACCGGTCTGCGACACCTGTTGCATCTCAAAATGGATCGTGAAAGGCGCGCAGCAATGAGCGCCGCCCCCTACATGCCGTTTTTTGTCGACGCTCACCTGGCGGACACAATGCATCTGACGACCGAGGAGCAAGGCGCATACGTCTTGCTCCTTATGGCGATGTGGCGACGTGAAGGCAAGGTCTCCAACTACGACCCAGATCTTGCCCGCATCGTAAAGCTCACGCTCGCAAAGTGGCGCAAAATGAAATTGCGCTTGCTCCCTTTCCTGTTGGTCGAAGAGACGTATCTGACGCAAAAGCGGCTCAAAATCGAATGGGAGTATGTGAGCACCAAGCGCAAGATCAATACTGCCAATGGCAAAAAGGGAGGCCGTCCCTCCAATATTAACAATCGCTTAGCTGAAGCAAACGGTTCTGTCTCGGATAACCCAGACGGAAGCCTCCATAATCCAGATCCCACATCCAAAGGACGAGTCTATCCCTTTCGGAAATCTTCTCATCAAACAGGGTCACCTGAGCCGACCCGGAGCTACGCTGAGCTTGCAGCTGAAATGTGCAAGGAGTTCCGCGTTGAATAGCAGCGATATGATGTTGGTCTTCACCGCGTTGGAACGAATGTTCAACGGGTTCGCTCAGTCGGCTCGGATGGAGATGATAGCTCGTTTGAATTTCTACTTTGTGGCAATAAAGGAATTTGACATTCGGGACATTCTCACCGCGATCGACGCGTTCGCGAAGGGCAAGGTCAAAGACGCGAGCATGAAGTTTGCGCCGACTGCAACCGAGCTCTATGTCGAGATCGAGGTGCAAAGGGATAGGCGGGAGCAGAAGGAGCGCCACGGGGTCCTGGTGCGGTCGAAGACGCCTCCACATGAGACGGCATTTCATCGCAAACTGAAAACCGGCCTTATCCCCCCACTCGGTAAGGGCAACTATCGTTACACTGCCTTAGATGCCCTTAATACCCTGCCCAAAATGCCTTTTTGACGTGGATATTGCTCTCCAAACCATGTTCCTATGGTTTGGAGAGCCGATTGTTCTTCGACATATCCTGTTAGCGAATGACGCCAAAAAATTAGCGATTTGAGTCCGCGAGCAGCCATGATGGACCTGGCTGTAGGAATCTACCGAGTAGCATTTGCGGCGTTGACATGTGGAGTGCGTTCGCCGGACCCAACCGCTAGGCAATGAGGGTGTTGTGGGCAGCGAAGGCAGAGTGCCGTTGCCTCTAAATGTCGCCGGCCTTAACCCCCGCTTCCAACAGAAAGGCGGCCGCGATTTTCACTTTGACTCTTGCCGTGCTCTGGAGGCTGCCCAGGAGGCCCGGGAAACGCCTAACGGGCACACCACCCGGATTCCAATTTGTCCGATTGATCTGCAGTGCCCAGAGATGCCGATATTTCCACCACACTCGCTCGGTCGAGCCTCACAATTGGTCGAAGTCGCGTTGGACCCGCCAGCATCACAATCGCTCGTCGTGGGGTATTAGTTCGCATGTTGAGGAATGTTAAGTATTTTTACGGGTCGGATTGGGAAGAAGCATGCCATCTTTTTTGCGATCACTAGGACAGGGAGACCCCTGGTTATAGGATGCGGTGAGACTCGCAGCGACGCGCTAATTTGATTTGAGAACGAGGTGTACCGAATGGAGGACGAGCGGCTACGGAATGCGTTTGGCAACCGGTCTACAACCGAGGCAGGCGGTTGAAAAAATTCTATGCCGAAATTTTTGCGCAGCAGGTCATCGAAGACCGCCGAAGAGCGGAGGCTTTTGCAGCGCTTGTTGCCGCTGGCCCGCCAGACTGTCGGATCGAACAATCACAGTGGGAACTATGGTGCAAGCACAAGCAGTTTGTTTGCCCCAGTGAGGGCAAGAAGTACCTCTGCCAAGACCCAGACTGTTATCTTGGGTCACGATGCCAAGCACTCAACGACAAGGGCCTATTCGGTAGCGGCGATCCGCTCCCCAAGAATCAACGTCCCACATGCGGGGCGAACACCAGGGCGAAGAGCCTTTGCCAAATGAGAGTGGTGCCTGGGAAACATCGGTGCCGCCTCCATGGTGGCATGTCCACTGGCCCAAAGTCGCCGGAGGGGCGGGAACGGATTGCCGAGGCGCAACGGCGACGCTGGGCCGCGCGAGCTATCGCCTGATGGCCATGCAATTTCGCCGCACGAGAATAAACCGCAGGAAGACGCCCTACTCCACGTCCGGCACTGCTTATCTATTTCCGCCAGAGACTCGTCGTTTCTCCATCGATCTCTGGGACTAGGTTGCCGGAAGCCCCAGCTTGGTTCTGGGAGGTCACAAACCGAAGTTGGAGATACCTGCAATGGAAGGCGCTTCCGGCGGCCTCGACCGTAATTGAGCGGAATCCCATCCGCAAGTGACGAGAAGTCGAGGGCAGCGAGCGCATAGCGCCTTGCCTCCCGCATTGCCTGCGGCTTCAGCTTTTGACGCTATCGGCGCCCTTACATTACTCTCTGAAGGCTCTGTTGACCTGTTCAGTCAACGGGTTGAGCAGATAAGCTAAGGCAGTTTTCTCACCCGATTGAATGAAAGCCTCAGCAGGCATCCCAGGGCGGATCGGCTCATTGGCATCTAGCCGCGCTAAGTCCGCAGAGTTGAGCACAATATCGACTTCGAAGAATTGAAGACGGGACTGCGGATCTGTCGAGAGGTCGGCACCGATCATAGCGACCTGTCCGTTCACCTCCGGCGTGGTCTTCTGATTAAAAGACAATAGGCGGACCCGAACGGGTTGGCCGACCCGGATCGCGTTGATATCACGCGGACGGACTCGTGAACGAAGAACCAACGGATCCGATTCTGGGACAATAAGCATGAGCGCCTCGCCTGGCCCGACCACTCCGCCGACCGTGTGAATAGCTAGTTCGTGCACGAATCCCGACTGCGGCGCGATAACATCGATCCGGTCAATACGCTCCTGTGCGGCTTGGCGTTGCTCGCGAAGTGATCCAACTTTTGTTCGCACTTCCGCAATCGCGGTGAGTACTTCGGAACGCCAATCGTCGTCGACTTGTATTGCTCTAAGGTCCACTTCGCTGACGGCCCCTCTCAGCTTCGCTATTTCGGCCACTAGCCTGCCGATGTCGCCTTCCACGTCTGCCAGTTCGCGTTCAAGCTCCAGGACACGGTTTTTCTGAACGAGCCCGTCCTTTAGCAGACCTTGCATTGTCTCGAGCTCCGCAGCCGCGATCGACAGCTGCCGTTTTCTGCCTTCGAGTTGGGCTTCCATGCCACTGATCTGGTTTTTGATTTGATTAACCTGTTCAGCAAGTTGACGCTTTTTCCCTGCAACAACTTCCAAGCGCGACGCAATAAGCTTTTGCTGGCTGTCAAATATACGATCAAGTTCAGATTTCGGCATCAACTTTAGAAGTTCTGAAGGAAACTCCAACACGGAATGTCCGTCGCGTTCCGCTTCGAGCCTCTTTAGTTCGACTTCCAATTCGGCCAACTGTGCAATAATGATTGCAAGCCGCGCACGGGGCTCAGATGGGTCAAGCCTCATGATCACTTCGCCTGCATGCACCCGTTGGCCATTCTCCACGTTCAGTTCAAGGACAATTCCGCCCTCGAGATGCTGTACCTTTTTCGCGTTTGAACGAACAACGATTTGACCTGGAGCGATGACGGCGCCCGAAATGCTTGCGGTTGCGGCCCAACCGCCCAGAACGAGAACGAGAGTTGCTACGACCGCAATTCCGGCTCGTTGTGTCCGTCTGAGCGAAATAGAAAAATTGCTTTCGCGGTCGTCACTCATTGCTGGCCCTCATCACAGTAACATTGTTACCTTGGTGCGGCTCTGGTGCGACCACCTGGGTGACTTGTCGAAGGACCTCGTCTTTCGGGCCGAAGGCGATCTGTTTGCCGCTGCGCAGATAGAGCAGCATGTTGACCGCATTGATCGCACTGGGGCGGTGGGCAATCACAATGATGGTTGCTCCGCGATCGCGCGTCGCTTTAATCGCCTGCGAGAGGGCATGGTCGCCTTCGGCGTCTAAGTTCGAATTAGGCTCGTCGAGAACAACAAGTGCAGGATCACCATAGAGTGCGCGGGCCAGCGCGATTCTTTGTCGCTCTCCCGCGGAAAGCGCTACGCCGCCCTGGCCGACCAAGGTGCCATATCCGTTGGATAACGATAAGATCAGTTCGTGAACGCCGGCGAGTTTAGCCGCGTGAAGAACGGCCTTCGCATCTGCATTCGGCTCGAATCGCGAAATGTTTCTGGCTACCGAACCTGGAAACAACACCGCATCCTGCGGCAAATAGCCGAGTTGGCGCCCGAGAATGTCGCGATTCCACTGGCCGTGCGTCGAACCGCTTATCCGGATTTCGCCTCTGACGAGAGGCGCAATTCCAAGTATAGCGTGTGCAAGCGTCGTCTTGCCCGCGCCCGAGGGCCCGATGATGCCAAGGCCGTCACCCGGGTTCACCTTGAAGGAGATGCCGGCGAGCAGCGGTTCCTTCCGAGAGGAAGCCACACAGACAATATCCGAAACCGACACCGTTCCATTGAGTGGCGGGAGCTCCATTGGGTCGGATGCCGTTACTTCGGCGGCATTGAGCACCTGCGAGACCCTGCGGGACGAACGCACCATCCCCAGCACGCTCCGCCAATGGACGATGGCCTGCTCGACAGGTGAAAGTGCCCGTGCAAGCAGTATGGACGCGGCAACCATCACTCCGCCGCTGATCTCCTGGCCGATGGCAAGATAGGCCCCGATGGCCAGTATGCCGGACTGGGACAGGAGCCGTGTCGCTTTCGACATCGCGGACAGGGTTCCGAGCCTGTCGGAAAGTCCGTTCGACAGAAGTACCGCTTCTTCGACCTTCAATTCCCAGAGCGACCGCAGATTGGATTCCATGCCTAGTGCTACGGCAGGTGCAGCCTGGCGCCTGCTTTCTTCCGCCAGGCGCTGGGCTGACTCGGCTGCCGTGGAGGCTGCGAGTTGCGGTCCACGGGTAAGCCATTCATTTGCAACTGCAAAACAAGCAAGCACCGATGCAGCGCCCACCGCGAACCATCCGAGCCATATGTGCAGCAGAAAAATCACGCCGATATAAAGCGGCACAAACGGCGCATCGAAAAACATCGCCGGGCCAGGGCCGGAGATCCAACTGCGAATGGTCTCGAGATCGCGGATCGACGGGCCGGCGTTTCCCGCGCCCCGCCACGCATCCGATTGAACTGCAGAAAAGACTGGTCCACGCAGAATTTCGTCAAGTCGCCCGGCAAGCCGGGCAAGAACGCGCGATCGCATTGCGTCAAGCGTCCCCATGAACGCGAAAAGCACGACGACCAGGATTACAAGTGCTACCAGCGTTTGAACACTGCCGCTGGAAAGCACGCGGTCATAGACCTGCAGCATGAACAAAGGGCCGGTCATCAGTAGAAGATTGACCACACAGCTGAACAGGGCAAGTGCGTAGATGGGCTTGCGCACTTGCTGGCGTAGCATCCCAAGCGGGCCCAGACGGGTCATCGTCGGTGCTCGTTTCACAGGTTGAAATCGTCGGCCGTGAGAGTAACGAGGCCCGAAAGCTGGATCTCGAAATCGGCCGTTGTGTTCCCGTCTACATCGCCGTGTATGATTGTGACATTGTTGACGGTATCCTGATACCAAGTGATGCTGTTTGCCTGGACTCCGGGATCGATTGCAGGGGTCGCATTGGCGACGAAAGTAAATGCCTGATCGCCAACAAATCCCCCCTGTGTCTTTGCGTCGATGGTCGATAAATCAATCTTGTCGCTTTCCGCATGGCTGAAATCGACGATCACGTCTCGGTTGCCGGATCCAATCGGCATTTCATTCGGCGCAAGGAAAACGAAAGTATCCGCATTGGCGCCGCCGGTCATGGTGTCCTTGCCGAGGCCACCCTGGATGCGGTCCGCTCCTGCGTTACCATTGATCGTGTCGTTTCCGCCGCCGCCGATGAGCACGTCGTTGAAAGCCGACCCGTTCAGTGTATCGGCTAAATTCGTCCCGATCACACCTTCGATATTTCTGTATGTGTCGGTTCCAAGGCTCGCGGCGCTAGCGTTGAAAACTGTGTTGCTCGCGCTCTGAACCAAGGTGAAATTGAGCCCTGCCCCCGTTCCGTCTGAAAAATCGATGAGGTCGATATCGGTCCCGGCACCTTGCCCATCGATTGTATCACTTCCGGCACCGCCTCGAAGTATGTCGCTCCCGGCACCGCCTCGAAGGGTATCTGTACCAGCGCCTCCAATGAGTATGTCAATTGAGGGACCACCGTCGTCGACGTCAGTGCCATTTCCGCTATCGATATAGGATGCCTGATAAGACGCTGGGGTTGCGTACTGAGTTAGCAGATTTACATTGTCTCCATTGACAGTATCAATCGATACAGTGCCCGTGGTAAGCCCTCCGTTTCCATCTGATAACTGGTAGGTAAACGATCCAGCATTGACCGTGTTGTTCGATAGAGGGTCTGTATTGTACGTTATGGTTTGACTGACCGCGTTGTACGTAACATTCGCCCCAGAAACAGATACTATCTGCAATTTATCCGAGTCGCCGTCCGTATCATTGCCCAGAAGCACAGCGGCAGAAAATATTGCCGTCGTGTCATTGGATATAACAAGCTTGTCATTCACGGCCGCTGGCGCTGCATTTACCGCGTCCACCGTGACGTTGACCGTGGCGGTCTCGGTGACGCCGCCCGAGGTCACCGTGTAGGTGTAGCTGTCGGTGCCGTTGAAGTCGGCGTTCGGCGTGTAGGTGACGGTGTTGTCGCCATTGACGACGACCGAGCCGTTGGCGCCCTGGGTGACCGCCGTGACCGCCGGCGTGCCCTCGAAGGTGTCGTTGGCCAGCACTGTGGTGGTGATCGCCGTGTCCTCGTTGCCCGAGGCGGTGTCGTCGACGATGTCGGCGACCGCGTCCACCGTGACGTTGACCGTGGCGGTCTCGGTGACGCCGCCCGAGGTCACCGTGTAGGTGTAGCTGTCGGTGCCGTTGAAGTCGGCGTTCGGCGTGTAGGTGACGGTGTTGTCGCCATTGACGACGACCGAGCCGTTGGCGCCCTGGGTGACCGCCGTGACCGCCGGCGTGCCCTCGAAGGTGTCGTTGGCCAGCACTGTGGTGGTGATCGCCGTGTCCTCGTTGCCCGAGGCGGTGTCGTCGACGATGTCGGCGACCGCGTCCACCGTGACGTTGACCGTGGCGGTCTCGGTGACGCCGCCCGAGGTCACCGTGTAGGTGTAGCTGTCGGTGCCGTTGAAGTCGGCGTTCGGCGTGTAGGTGACGGTGTTGTCGCCATTGACGACGACCGAGCCGTTGGCGCCCTGGGTGACCGCCGTGACCGCCGGCGTGCCCTCGAAGGTGTCGTTGGCCAGCACTGTGGTGGTGATCGCCGTGTCCTCGTTGCCCGAGGCGGTGTCGTCGACGATGTCGGCGACCGCGTCCACCGTGACGTTGACCGTGGCGGTCTCGGTGACGCCGCCCGAGGTCACCGTGTAGGTGTAGCTGTCGGTGCCGTTGAAGTCGGCGTTCGGCGTGTAGGTGACGGTGTTGTCGCCATTGACGACGACCGAGCCGTTGGCGCCCTGGGTGACCGCCGTGACCGCCGGCGTGCCCTCGAAGGTGTCGTTGGCCAGCACTGTGGTGGTGATCGCCGTGTCCTCGTTGCCCGAGGCGGTGTCGTCGACGATGTCGGCGACCGCGTCCACCGTGACGTTGACCGTGGCGGTCTCGGTGACGCCGCCCGAGGTCACCGTGTAGGTGTAGCTGTCGGTGCCGTTGAAGTCGGCGTTCGGCGTGTAGGTGACGGTGTTGTCGCCATTGACGACGACCGAGCCGTTGGCGCCCTGGGTGACCGCCGTGACCGCCGGCGTGCCCTCGAAGGTGTCGTTGGCCAGCACTGTGGTGGTGATCGCCGTGTCCTCGTTGCCCGAGGCGGTGTCGTCGACGATGTCGGCGACCGCGTCCACCGTGACGTTGACCGTGGCGGTCTCGGTGACGCCGCCCGAGGTCACCGTGTAGGTGTAGCTGTCGGTGCCGTTGAAGTCGGCGTTCGGCGTGTAGGTGACGGTGTTGTCGCCATTGACGACGACCGAGCCGTTGGCGCCCTGGGTGACCGCCGTGACCGCCGGCGTGCCCTCGAAGGTGTCGTTGGCCAGCACTGTGGTGGTGATCGCCGTGTCCTCGTTGCCCGAGGCGGTGTCGTCGACGATGTCGGCGACCGCGTCCACCGTGACGTTGACCGTGGCGGTCTCGGTGACGCCGCCCGAGGTCACCGTGTAGGTGTAGCTGTCGGTGCCGTTGAAGTCGGCGTTCGGCGTGTAGGTGACGGTGTTGTCGCCATTGACGACGACCGAGCCGTTGGCGCCCTGGGTGACCGCCGTGACCGCCGGCGTGCCCTCGAAGGTGTCGTTGGCCAGCACTGTGGTGGTGATCGCCGTGTCCTCGTTGCCCGAGGCGGTGTCGTCGACGATGTCGGCGACCGCGTCCACCGTGACGTTGACCGTGGCGGTCTCGGTGACGCCGCCCGAGGTCACCGTGTAGGTGTAGCTGTCGGTGCCGTTGAAGTCGGCGTTCGGCGTGTAGGTGACGGTGTTGTCGCCATTGACGACGACCGAGCCGTTGGCGCCCTGGGTGACCGCCGTGACCGCCGGCGTGCCCTCGAACGTGTCGTTGGCCAGCACTGTGGTGGTGATCGCCGTGTCCTCGTTGCCCGAGGCGGTGTCGTCGACGATGTCGGCGACCGCGTCCACCGTGACGTTGACCGTGGCGGTCTCGGTGACGCCGCCCGAGGTCACCGTGTAGGTGTAGCTGTCGGTGCCGTTGAAGTCGGCGTTCGGCGTGTAGGTGACGGTGTTGTCGCCATTGACGACGACCGAGCCGTTGGCGCCCTGGGTGACCGCCGTGACCGCCGGCGTGCCCTCGAAGGTGTCGTTGGCCAGCACTGTGGTGGTGATCGCCGTGTCCTCGTTGCCCGAGGCGGTGTCGTCGACGATGTCGGCGACCGCGTCCACCGTGACGTTGACCGTGGCGGTCTCGGTGACGCCGCCCGAGGTCACCGTGTAGGTGTAGCTGTCGGTGCCGTTGAAGTCGGCGTTCGGCGTGTAGGTGACGGTGTTGTCGCCATTGACGACGACCGAGCCGTTGGCGCCCTGGGTGACCGCCGTGACCGCCGGCGTGCCCTCGAAGGTGTCGTTGGCCAGCACTGTGGTGGTGATCGCCGTGTCCTCGTTGCCCGAGGCGGTGTCGTCGACGATGTCGGCGACCGCGTCCACCGTGACGTTGACCGTGGCGGTCTCGGTGACGCCGCCCGAGGTCACCGTGTAGGTGTAGCTGTCGGTGCCGTTGAAGTCGGCGTTCGGCGTGTAGGTGACGGTGTTGTCGCCATTGACGACGACCGAGCCGTTGGCGCCCTGGGTGACCGCCGTGACCGCCGGCGTGCCCTCGAACGTGTCGTTGGCCAGCACTGTGGTGGTGATCGCCGTGTCCTCGTTGCCCGAGGCGGTGTCGTCGACGATGTCGGCGACCGCGTCCACCGTGATTGCTACCAAGTCCGTATCAGAGGCTAGTCCATCGCCTGTGGTGATCGTTAGCGTATCCGACCCGTTAAAATCCCCAATTCCCGTATAAGTTAGACCGGTCAGAATCAAATTGATGTCGGCTGCGGAGCCAACGATGGTCACAGAATTGGTGCCGTTGCCGGTCACAAGCGGGCTGCTCGATACGTTTAGAGTGCCGTGCAGAACTGACACTGTAGTGGTTAGCGTGCCGCCATCAGGATCTGCAACCGAAACCCCTGCAATTGCCTTTGATACGTCCTCATCGGTCAATTGTACCCCGGACGGTACGGTGTTCACCGGTGCATGATTGGTGCTGAGATCGATCACGACGGGCGAGAGTTTTTCGATTGCAGAAATTTTCAGATTTATGCTCTTGAATTCATAAATCGATTGATCTGCCTGCCCTGTGCTTTTGTTGACATGGGCCGGTAGCCAAACATTGTTAAAATAATCAATCTCGGCATTTAGGGCTGCCATAAAGGCAACATCGTTAGACTGCTGTACGCTGATCACAATTTTTAGCGTGTCAATCTCGGTGGTACCACCTTTTACAGTACCATTTCCACCATCGTAACTATCGTACCCGCTGAAGGTCGTTACGCCGATTTGCGCGATACCATTGTCATATATGGTCCCCTGGAGTTTGTACTGATTCTCATACGATACGAAAATAAGGGTGTCAGCGCCGGAGCCGCCTAGCAAGCTATCAATCCCGCTGCCGCCATCTAGGATATCTGCACCGGAACCACCATTGAGAACGTCGTTTCCTCCGCCCCCTGAAAGCGTGTCGGCCCCAGAACCCCCGATCAATTTGTCGTCGTAGTCAGTGGACGTGCCAATATAATTGCTGTCGCCATTCGCGCCCATAACACTTCCTCCCCAACGCCCCAAAAATTAACCTTTTATTAATGATGTTGAATATGATTTCACGCAAGTGTCAATGAGAAACGGCGTTAACGGTTAACTTGAAAGCATCCAGGGAGATTGTGCGTTGCACAAAGGGACAGCGCTACTTACATTTGATCCGCGGAACAAATGCTCTTACCCCTTTGCTGTTTCCAAACGCCGGCCATCATGACCAGCCCACCATTTTTCTGACAGTGATGCCCGCAGGCAGCATACGGATCAGTTGCCGCACGTCACACGAAGTGATTTCCACCTGGCCGTCTTTGGCGGCGCGTTCGGCGTTCTCAGCCTCAGCAACCGCTTTCGCGGACCCGCCAACTTTGCTATCTCCCACCCAACACATCTATTCGATGTCGCGAAAATTCTGACGCGGCCGCCGGTTCTGCTTATACCCGACCCCACAGACTCTTGTCGCCCTTCATTGTGATGACGAATGTTCCCGGGCAAAGAATAGTACGAAAGTCAGCACAGGCCGGTTCGTTTCTTCAGCCATCGGGACAGTCCTTCCCTCCACCCACAAGTCTCCTTGAGCCGCTCCAGTTCATCATGGCTCTTCTGCGCCTTGATCTCCAGCCCGTCGGCGCCTCGAGGTGAATGACGGCGGTGGCGCCGACGACGAATTCTTCGCCGACCACCGAGGCCTGCATGGCATTGATGAACTGGGTCGAGGCGCAATCAGCCCTGCATCATGGAGTGCAAGATTGCCTGCATGTGCTCTTCCAGGTCGAGTTCGCCCCGTTCCTCGACAGGTACTCGGCCTTGGCCCGGCGGTCGCCTCGGCTGGTCGCAGGATAGGAACAAATGGCCAGCAGTGCTTCCTCCTCAATTCGGCCTGCACTCTTGCGGTCGTGCCAGCTGCTGTCCGCTCGGTGGACAACCCTATGGAGCGCGTTGTAGGTGACCTCATGGGTTGCGATCAGCGCCTGCAATTCGCGTGAGATGCCCTCCCCTTCAGCAAACGTCGGTTCAACGACAGATGCAACGGCGGTGAACGCAAGAAGCGTACGGCGGGTGACTGCGGGCATGCCTTATATCCTTGCCGTTTAGTGAGCGCCGGCACACTTTAGCACTTGCGCAGCGGTTCGCAGAGGTGCTCTGCAACGCGATCATATTGTCTGCTGACAAAACGTTTCCGCTTCAGAAACTGATCCTCCCGCCTATGCTCGCCGATTGAGCCCGCCTGAAAACTGAAAACTTGCCTGGTGGTAGGCCACAAAAGCCACCCTGCCCTGCTGCCGACAGACCCCGGCGGGTGGCCATCGGCCGACCGGCCACCTAGCTGGGCAGAGATTTCAGCTTGGGGCCGACAGCGGAAGATCCGCTTTTGGGGTGATTGGACTGAAAAGCCGACCTTCGCGTCCAGCATATCGCGGGCGGCTTTGCGCCAATATAGGAGATCATGCGTTCAGTCCGGCAATCCAGCCGAGCACCATAGCCCGATCAGAGCCGCCCCGTCTCGGCATAGAGCGGTCAAGTCAACGCACGATAGCCCGAGCAGCAAGTTCGGACCTACACGTGCCCGCGGGATGCCAGAGCCAACCGCACAACCACAATAGTCGCTCCCTCTAGTGGGGGCGCCGCCAGGCTCCTCCGCTGCTATGTTGCAGGCTACCTAAAATCGCCCGCTCGCGAGATTCGAATACTATGCTTTCACCTGCGCCGCTTCGGGAGACTTCAGTCCATCAACTAGATGATGAAGATCCGCCTCGTTCTCGTAGTGCAGGGTCGAGACGAACGCATCAATCGTAAATTCCGGATCGACCTTGTCTATTTGAACGAGGTGAGCGGACGCAGCGGTCCGATCGCCCAGCCAGTGATAGGCCGCCGCGACAAAGGCGTGTTGGTTGGCATCCATCTTCGACAGATGCATGAAGGCCTCGATTGCTTCGGAATATTCGTGGGCTGTAAAGTGAGCTTTCCCAAGATGGCTCCAGAAGCGTTCCGGGTGGTGAGGATTCAACTGCATCGCCTTGTGAATCCAGTGGGCTCCTTCCTTAGGGCGACCGAGCCAAGTCAAAAGCTCGCCGTGCTGGACCACGACGAGATCGTAGTTTGGATTGAGTGCGAGAGCCCGCTCCTGGTGGTGCCGAGCCTTCGTCAGATCGTTGCGGCTGATGCTAATGGCCGCCAATATCCGTTGGACGTCCGCATCGTTGATGTCAAGTGCTTGCGCCAACTCAAGCTCACGGACGACTTCGTCGAAAGTGGCGTCCTTATCAGCGCACCAGCCGTAGCCCCAAGCTTGCCCCAGGATGCACCCCCGCCAAGCATGGGCATGCGCGTATTCGGGGTCGAGTTCTAGCGCTCGGGTCACCAGCTTCAGCGCCTCCTCATTCTCGGCTCGAGTGCTGCGATGGTGGCGGACCTTGGCCGCGAGCACACATTCGTATGCTGCCATGTTGGCAGGTGTCTTGCGCGCCACGAGGTCCTGCTGTGCGGCCTCGACGCGGCCTGGCAGCGTGGCCACGATCGCTGCGGTTAGTTCGTCCTGAATGGCGAAAACATCGTCGAGCTTGCGGTCGTATCGCTCGGCCCAGATGTGCGTATCGGTGGCAGTATCGATCAGCTGCGCCGTCACCCTGAGCTGACCGCCCGATTTGCGGACACTGCCCTCCACCAGGTATTGCGCGCCCAGCTTCCGGGCGATTTCACGGAGGTTTACCGACTGCCCTTTGTAGACGAAGGTGGAGTTGCGCGAGATGACGAACAGCTCGTGCCGGCGCGAAAGTTCCGTGATGATATCCTCGGTCAGACCATCAACGAAAAATTCCTGTTCGGATTCGCCGCTCATATTAGCGAATGGCAGGACCGCAATCGACGGCTTCACCACGCTGCGCCGGGCCGAGCCGTCCCCCGCTCGCGGATCGGCTGCATCGTCTAGCACCGCGCGCCAGACCCGTATCGGGCGAGAGATGTTCTTGAGGGCCTTCTCGCCGAGGTCCTCGAACCTGATTTCGAGCCGGTCGAAAACCTGTTCGTACACGGCCTGGGTGACGCACACCCCGCCGACTTCGGCCATCTGCTCCAGCCGGGCGGCGACATTCACGCCGTCGCCATAAATGTCGCCCTCATCGAAGATGATGTCGCCGAGATTGATGCCGATCCGGAACTGAATGCGCCCGGCATCCGGCACGTCGGCGTTGCGGCGGCGCATGCGGATCTGCACCTCCGCGGCGCAGCGCACGGCATCTGCCACGCTCTGGAACTCGACCAGCATGCCGTCACCGGTGGTTTTGATGATGCGGCCCTGGTTCTTGGCGATTGCCGGATCAATGAGTTCGATCCGGTGCGTTTTGAGCCGCGCAAGGGTGCCGCTCTCGTCGGCTTCCATGAGCCGAGAGTATCCAGCCATGTCGGCTGCCAGCACCGCCGCGAGCCTGTGTTCCATGTTCCAGCCTCGAAGCACGTAATCTTAGATGGCAAACGCTGCAATCAAAGCCGATCACAGTCACGCCGCCACCTAACAGCGCCGTCCCCGCGCGATCGGAAGGCGCCCAGTCATAGCTTTACTCGAAATGAGCGCGTGCGGGAAGGAAATCGAACGCTCCCCATGCCGCTCGAGGCTGCTCATTCGGCAGTGCCGCCGGCCCATATCAGGTACCCACGAAGTTGCCCGTGATGGAACCCGTGGAGTCGGAGTCGCCGCTGTGGTTGCCCAAACAAGACCACAACTATTCCATCGCTCCCTAGATCCGGCTTGCGCCAACTACGGACATCGCCAAGCACTACTCGGACATCGCGTTTTTTTGGGGCCGGTTGCTGACTGTCCGCTTCACGGCAAATGATCCCGAAAAACTGACCTTGGTTCAGGTGGCAAGCATTCTATCGGATGGCGATCCGTTGTCCGGCTGCGCCGAGGCCTCCAGACTGATTCTCAGCCAACACCGCGCGCTGCAGCGTGCTTATCCGCTACCCTGCCAGGGTAGCCTAGCCCGGATGATCGGCGTGCACGGGGTCCGATTACCGTTCGTTAACCAATGGGACACGGCGTCTCACGCACGGGTGCGGCCTTCACCCCTGGGAAACCGTTGCCGGGCTACCAACTCCATCCATTGGAGACTGCCATGGCCGATGAGACGACCACTGCGAACGCGCTCGAAATTCGTGGGCTCTACAAAAGCTTCGACAAGCCCGCGGTGGCTGGCCTCGACCTGACCGTCAGGGCGGGCGAGTTTTACGGCCTTCTTGGCCCAAATGGCGCCGGAAAGACAACGACGCTGCGCATGGTCGCGGGGCTGCTGCTACCGGATGCGGGAACGATCACCATTGCAGGTCGCGACGCGCTCCGAAGCCCGGTCGAAGCCAAGCGCATCGTTGCCTGGATATCGGACGAACCGATGATCTACGACAAGCTCACGCCATTCGAATATCTCGAATTCGTCGCCGGTCTGTGGAGCGTCAAGGCAAGCACGGCACAGGAACGGGCAAGGCAGCTGTTCGATCTGCTGGACCTGACGCCGCATGCACACACGCATTGCAGCGGCTTTTCGAAGGGCATGCGACAGAAGGTGGCGTTGGCCGGAGCGTTGGTCCATGACCCGGAAATCATCGTCCTTGACGAGCCGCTGACCGGCCTTGATGCCGGCTCGGCGCGTCAGGTCAAGCGGGTGTTGCGCGAACGCGTCGATGCCGGCGCAACGGTCATAATGACGACGCACATTCTGGAGGTGGCCGAGCGCATGGCTGAACGCATCGGAGTCATTGCCAAGGGTAGGCTGATCGCTGAGGGCACTTTCGAGCAACTGCGGCGGCAGGCCGGCCATGGCGCCGGAACCCTCGAAGATACCTTCCTGGCTCTGGTAGCCGAAGCGGCATGAGCGCCCATCCCGCAACGATCGGTTGGCTAGCGGCACATGAATTGCGCCTCTCCTGGCGCGACTGGTTTTATCTCTTCACTGCGGGCAAGAAGGGGCGTTCGCGCAGGATAGGCATATTCTTGATAGTCGGCGTGCTGCTCGCGCATGCCTTTGCGCTGTTTGTGATTAGACGTTTCACCGCCGCCGATTTTCCCGTTTCGCGCGCCAACTATCTGCTGCTGACCAGCGGCGTGCTGCTCTATTTCTTCCTGATGACCTCGCAGGCGATGGAGGCGGCGACCCGTGTGCTGTATGCCCGCGCCGATCTGGAATTGCTGCATTCATCCCCGGTGGCGCTGCGGCGGGTCTTTGTCGTGCGCCTGACGATGATCGCGATTTCGATCGGCACCATGGCGATGCTGATCGCATCGCCCTTCATCAACGTCTTAGCTTGGCGCGAGGGAGCTCAATGGCTGGCCGCCTATGGCGTGGTGTTCTCGACGGGGTGCGTTGCAGCTGCCCTAGCCATCACGCTAACCGCGTTTTTGTTCAACGTCGTCGGCCCGCGGCGCACGCGCTTTGCCGCCCAATTTGTGGCCGCAGTCGTCGGCGCGCTGTTCGTCATCTCTCTGCAGGTCATCGCTATCTTCACGACCGACACGCTCTCGCATTTGGCGGTCTTGCGGGACGAGTGGGTAATCGCGCTTTCACCGCCCGAGGACAGCTTGGTGTGGTGGCCGGCGCGAGCCGCCCTTGGCGACGGCGTGAGGCTGGCCTGGGTGCTTGGCTGTGCGGTGGCTTTGGCCGCCGCCGCCATTGCAATTTTCTCATGGCGCTTCGTGCGCTACACGGCGCTCGCCGCCAACATTGGCGAGAGCGGTTCGATCCGCCAAGGCAAGGCAGCGTCGTTTCGTCTGACGTCGCCGGGACACGCCTTGCGCCGCAAGGAATGGACATTGTTGCTGCGCGATCCCTGGCTCATGTCGCAAAGCCTGATGCAACTGCTCTACATGCTGCCACCCGCGATATTGCTGTGGAAGAATTATGGCCACGGCACGGACGCGCTGGTTCTGATCATCCCCGTGCTGGTGATGGCATCCGGGCAGTTGGCCGGCGGCCTGGCTTGGCTTGCCATTTCCGGTGAGGATGCACCCGACCTGGTGGCGACCGCGCCGGTGACCGCGACAAGCATCATACGCGCAAAGGTCGAGGCGGTTTTGCGCGCAATCATAGTCGTCGTCGCCCCATTCGTCCTGGCTTTCGCAATGGTTTCGACTCGACACGCGTTGGTTCTGGCAGCCGGCTCGGCACTGGCGGCGATCTCGGCGACGATGATCCAGCTTTGGTTCCGCGCGCAGGCGCGGCGTGCCCAATTTCATCGTCGCCAGACCTCCTCGCGGATCGCTACATTCGCCGAAGGGTTTTCGTCGGTCGGCTGGGCAGGCACAGCCGCCCTCTACGCTGGTGGCGTTACAGCGGCCAGTGTCGTTGCCGGGATCCTGACCGTGCTGACGCTGGTGGTAACTTATTTCGCCGCGCCAAAAGCGACGGGATAGGTGACTCCGATCTGTCTCCGACAATCATCTTCGTCCAAAGTCCGCCTCTAGGGCAAATGCCGATCCAGCAATCACAATCGATGACTGCTTGCGGAAAATAGAAAAGCTGACTTCAACGGCCGACATGCGGCGCACTGCTGCCTGGCAGCTAAGAGGCCGGAAGCGGTCCGTCAGCTTTCGGGATAATCGCGTCGACAAGCCGCCACTCCGCTGACGACCCAATCTTCGCCGCAACGAACGTTGCTTGGCGTTGTCCGAAAGCACACTTCGACTGGGCACCGCGTTGGTCGCTTTGCGCCAGAAGTGGGCGCTCCAATCTCGTGGTGCTATTCGTCTGCTCCTGGGGTCAGTTGTTCACGGCCTCGGCCACTTGGAGAAAGGCAAACGGCGGATAGCGGCCCAGCTTCTTGGCGACCTCCATGTTCACGACATAGGCGAAGTCGGTTGCCCGCACGATCGGAAGGTCGCCGGGGGTCGCGCCGTCGCGCAGGATCTTGAGCGCCTGTTCTGCCGCGAGACGCCCGACATCTTCCAGCCGCGCCGCAATGGAGAGCATCGCGTGGTGCTCGCGCACCAGCGGCTCGTACGGGCTGACAACGGCGATGCCGTTGTCGACCGCCGTCTTGGTGAACAACTCTCCATTGGCGTTCAGGAACGAACTCGAGCCGACGTAAAGCCAGCGAACCCCCTGCTTGCGCAACTCGGCCATGCGCTCTGCAATGCGGGCGACGTCCGGTACGCCGTCGTTGCCGGGGTCGATTTCGAGCGCGACAAGCCCGATGCCGAGCGTCGCCGCAACTTTCTTGAGTTCTTCCGCCGTGAGCGCCGAATTGCGTTCGTTCGAGTTGAAGAGCAGGCCGAGCTTGTCGAACGTCGGATCGTACTGGCGGACGATCTCGATGTTGATCGCTTCCGGCACCCGGTTGAAGGTTCCAGCGACATTGGCGCGTCCGCTGCCTTCGAAGCCCTTGGCGATGTGCGTGCCGAAGGGGTCGGCGACTTTCACGAAGACCACGGGAATCTCGGTGAGAAATGCAGGGTTGTCCGCATCGTCCAGCGTGCCGATGACGCCAAGCGTCCCGTTCGTGCCGTAGGTGAGCACCAGATCGGCTGGCATCGCCCGGGCCTGGGCAATTGCGGCGGGGATGCGCGATTTGTCCTGAGCCAGATCGACGATCGTGACGTCCGCGGCGAAGCCACTCTTTGCGATCCCCGCCTTGAACCCTTCGCAGACGTTTTCGCACCCTTCGTAGAAGATGCCCAAGATCTGCTTCCTGTCCGCCGTATGGGCCAGAGAGGTCAGCACAACGCATACGGCCAATGTCAGCAGTCCGCGTGCAATCGATCTCACGACGATTCCCCCATGATGCGCCCCGAGGCGCCAGCCGCCAGTTTAACGCCGTCAGGTTCGGACCGGCAAACCAATTCACTGCCAGCTAAATTACTTCCGACTAATTCTATGCGCCGGCTACCGGGCCCCGCGCCGCTCGCTTGCCCAACACCGACAGCCCGAACAGCATGGCGCCACCAAGCGCGAGCGTCGCCGCGGTGGCCGTCGCCACGGCGTAGCCATAGAGGCCCGCGACAGCTGCGACCATCAGGAGCCCGGCGATGCTGGCGAACCGCTCGACCGTTCGCAATGCACCCAGAACCGCATCGGCCCCCAGATGCTTCAACTCCGTTTCAGCAATCGACATCGAGAGCGAAACTTGCGCTCCCCGAACCATACCGCTGCCGATTCCTGAGCCCAGCACCGCAAGGAAGATGGCTATCTGGCTCGGCCAGACGGCGGCCGTCAGGAGCGAGATGCCGCAGAGAATTCCCCCGGACAAGGCTACGGCCGTGACGGGAATCCCCCGCTCCGCCGCGCGCCCCGCAAGCGGGCTGACCAGGGCGATCGCGAGGAAGTAGACCATCAACGTGCGTCCGATATCCGCCGGCGAGGCACCAAGGGAATCGAGCGTCAAAGCCACGAGATAGGAAATGAAGGCCTGCAGGCAGATGTTGCCGGGGATGGCGATGCCGAACACCAGCGCGGCGAAATGCCAGTTGCGCAACGAGGCCAGCAGCGGCGGTCGAGCTGCCTTGGCGCGCGGCCCATCATTCCGGCTCGCGGTATCGGCGACCAGCGAGAAGATCAGAAGCGCGGAGACCAGGACAAAGGTGGCGCTGAGCAGAAACACATTGGCCTTGCCCAGCCTGTCTGCCAGCACCCCGCCCAGCGCCGTGCCGCAGAATATTCCCCCGAACAATACCGTCGAGAACATTCCGAGCGACCGGTCTCGCTCGTCGCGCGGCGTGTTGTCGATGACGTAATCCTGGCAGGCGAGCGTCACGAAGGCGTAGCCCACCCCAAGGATTGTGCGGGATGCCACGATCTCGGGCACGCTGGTGGCCCAATAGAGCCAAAGATGGGCGGCAATCGTCGGTGCCGCCGCCAGGATCAGCAGTCTTCGCGGTCCGAGCCATCGGGCAAGCGGCCGTGAAAACGGCGACACCAGCACGATTGCGAGCAAGTATCCGGCAAGCGGCAGGCTGATCAGCACGCTCTCGGAAAGCCACGGAAAGGGATTGCGTGCCGCCCTCGTGTAAAGCGGCATGAAGGAAAGCGGCAGCTCGTCAGCGGCCGCGAACAGAAACAGCGCCAGCCGCAGATCGGTGAAATAGGAAAAGCGCAGGGTCGCCGGTCCATTCAGCGAAAGACCGTAGCGCGCCTGCAATGTGGCGAGCCTGGCTCCCCTCGCTTCCGAACCATCGACGCCTTGCCATGCCGTGGCGAACTGTGCACTGAGGCCTTCGGTGCGCTCGACCAGGATCTGGGCGGCGCGGTCGATGGCGGTGCGGGCGCCCACCACCACCCGCTTGGAGAAGTCTCCGGCCGCCTGCATCGCCGCCAGCCGCTGCAATCGGTCGAGAGCGGCAGTCAGTGAGCGGCTGCTCATCAGCACCATGATCTCGAAGGCGATCAGCACGGCCACCACCACGACGACGCCCATATCAAGAAAGACGTCGAGGAACTTCTTGGAGATGAAGGCGGGGTCGACATCGATCACCACGTAGGCGATCTCCTCGCCATTGTGCATGATCGGATGACTGCGCACGCCTTTGCGTTCGCGCGGCGGAGCGAGGTAAGGGTCTATCCGTTCGCCGACTTCCAGCACCACCCGACCTGTCGCCACGGCAACGTATGCGATCTCGGGCAATTGCTTGAGCATATCGGCGAAGAACCCCTCGGCG
Source organism: Mesorhizobium sp. LjNodule214 (assembly GCF_964252735.1). Lineage (NCBI taxonomy): Bacteria > Pseudomonadati > Pseudomonadota > Alphaproteobacteria > Hyphomicrobiales > Phyllobacteriaceae > Mesorhizobium > Mesorhizobium sp. LjNodule214. The sequence continues at coordinate 743,202 of NZ_CAXUPE020000003.1, read as the reverse complement.
TTGACGAGACCATCCAGCGGCACGCCCGTCGCCAGTGCGCGCTGGACGTCTTCGCCAACGACCGTGGCAATCAGGTTTGTGCGGGCCGACATCTCAGGTTCAATGGAGCGATTGACATTGCCCAGGGTGATGACGCCCAAAATCAGGGCGGAACTCACCATCAGCACCGCCGCCAGCGGCGCCAGGCGCGATGCGATCTGCCGGGCGAGCGAGCGCAAGGGGTTGGCCGCAATCTCGGTCTCGGCAGTAGGCCCGGTGGCAACGAGCGTGTCGTCGCCCTCGGGGCGCCTGTCCTCTGCAACCGGTGATGCGAAGGCGCCGAGTTCCCGGCTGGCCTCGTCATACTGCTGTCTCGCGTCTGAAAGGTTTGCGCCGAGTTGCCGGATCTGGGGGCCAAAAAGGTCGCGCCAGAACGCGCCGGGGCCACTGGATCTCAAGTTGCTGTCGGTGCCTATCTCCGCATCGGGCTCGCCACGGACGACATTCTCCAGGCGGGCAAGTCGACGCTGCGGGGTTCTAAGAAGCAGGTTCAATAGAAGATAGGATATCGCCGAGAACGCGGCCCAGATCAGCAGGGCGGTGCGGACAACTTTTCTCACTATTGCCTGTGAAGCCGCTTCGAGCCGGTCTTTCGGGTAGGCGACAACCACGGCGCCGCTGGTGGCGCCATCACGGCCCACCACGTTGAACCCGCTGTAGATTTGCGTGGCTGTCTCTGTGCTCCATTTGACGCTTCTCGACAACTGCATCGCTTGCAGCACCTCGTGCGGAACCTCCTTTGGCCGTGACGCATCGGTGGTGTAGAGGATGATTCCCGACGGGTTGAGCGCGTGGACTGCCTTGACCTGGTCGTCGATCTCCAGCGCCCGCGCGACGATGGCGTCGCCGTTGCGGATCATGGAGAGCGGCAGGCCAAGGTCGATGATCGGTTTGAACGACGTTGCGGTCGTCTGGGCAATGACGGAAATTCGCTGCCTTAGAAGGTCGGAAAGCACTGCATCGTGCTGGAGAACCGAAAGCAGACCCACGACGGCTTGCAGCAGGCCGATGACTGCCGAGAAGGTTATCCAGCTTCGAAGAAGCATCGTGGCGCCCTCCCCACGCAAGCGGCGCGCGGCAACATTACGTTGAGCGTGCGGGCTTCGCCAGTGGGCCATCCGGGATCGAGGTCGATTTCGAGCACGAGGTGCGAGAGATGCGCCGCAATGTCTTTGTGCCCGAACATCCCTTCGGGACCATCAAGGCGAGAATGGGCGCGACCCACTTCCTGATGAAGCGCCTATTCGACCCTGATGGACCGTGTCACATGGATCAAAGTATGGACGACAACCATCCGGAAGGAAATGTTGGCGGTTAGCTTCACACACGTATTGGGCGCGTGTCCGCTTGCGCATCACCGGGTATCAAATTAATTGAAACCGGAGAGGACTTGGCTGCCTCTGCAGGTGAAAAGTGCTGACTTTCCCAGGGTTCTATCTCGCGTCGTGCCTGCTCGCGCTTGTTGCGCTCGTCGCCGTTCTCGCGCTCGGCCTGCTTCCGGCACTGCTTTCGGGCCTTCTCGTGTTCAACCTTGTTCATTTCGCCGCACCGATGCTCTATCGAATCGGGGTCTCCAGCAGCCTGACGAAAAGCCTTGCGCTGACCTTGGTGGCATTGATTTTCACGCTCCTGATAGCCGCCGCTATCTTTAGCGGCGTGTCGCAATTGACTGGCGGTTCGGAGAACGTCGTGACGCTCCTCAAGAAGATGGCCGAGATCATCGATACCGCGCGCGTCCATCTCCCAACCTGGGCGATGGACTATTTTCCGTCGAACATCGAGGAACTGGAAGTCTTCGCTGCCCGATGGCTCCGCGAACATGCCGGCCAGCTTCAACTCGTCGGTCGGGATGTCGGCGTCCTGGTGGTCCACATTATCGTCGGCATGGTGATCGGCGGCTTGATCGCGGTGAGTTCGGCGGCGCCATCAGGCGAGCCCGGCCCACTGGCGGACGCGCTGGCGGATCGTGTCAACATATTGAGCAAGGCCTTTCGCAACATCGTGTTCTCGCAAATCCGGATTTCGGCGTTGAATACGTTTCTGACGTCGATCTATCTCGTCGCTGTTCTGCCGTCCTTCGGCATCGATCTGCCATTCATCAGGACGATGATAGCGCTGACTTTCGTCGCCGGCCTTCTGCCGGTCATCGGCAATCTGATCTCCAACACGGTGATCGTGGTTGTCAGCCTCAGCATCTCCTTCCTTGCAGCGCTCGGATCGCTTGCCTTTCTCATCGTCATTCACAAGCTCGAATACTTCGTAAACGCCAAGATCATCGGTTCGCGGATCAATGCGCGTGCCTGGGAGCTTCTTCTGGCGATGGTTTTCATGGAGGCGTGGTTCGGTGTGCCGGGTCTTGTCGCCGCGCCGATCTATTATGCCTATCTGAAGGATGAACTGACGATGCGCGGGCTGATCTAGGGCTAGAGCAGCTGGCGATTTGACACGCAAGCAAGTGGGAAACCGCGCACCCTTGACTAGCGTGACATAGGGTCCATTTCTGATCGAGCGGATTGCCTCGTTCTCTAGCCTGCGGTGTGCTGAATGTCGAAGGGCCTCTTTGTCCTGGCGCTGGCGGCTATGTGCATCACATCGCTGCCGGAGCATGCCGCGCGCGATACAGAGCTTTGAGCTTGAGCCACGAGTACCGTTCCTAAATGATGTTCAGCGACTTCGATGGTCGGCTGAGCGCCGCCATGAGCGGTCACTCCGTAGCGAGCCCCGGATTTGACCGCAATGGGGCCGGAAGCAGTAGGTCCGCTTGTGGTGGAGGGAACAACGATAGCGGAGGTTGAACTTCCAATGTCCGATGTCGTGAGTTGACCCGATGCGGACGCTTGATCACTAGGAGCGTATCGTCCGCTTTGCTGCCAAAAGCTGTCACGGCCGCGGCAACCATGTCGGACTCCGAGCCCCCAAGTCTTCCAGAGGACCTCCAGCTTCGACAGAAATCCGGGTCTACAGCATTTCCCTGGCATCTGAGTTAATATTGTGGCCGAGGGACCCGGGTTCAGCCTTAGGAGAGCTGGTGTGGACGTTGCCGCTTGGTTGCGAGGCCTCGGGCTCCAGCAATACGAGCAGGCATTTCGCGACAACGCGATCGACGCGGAAGTCCTGCCGGAGCTGACCGATGCCGACCTCGAGAAGCTCGGTATGCTCCTCGGTCATCGCAAGCGACTCCGCAAGGCAATAGTGGGGCTGGGGCCATCGTCAAGCCATCCCAACGCGAGCACCGATGACATCGCGGCTCAGATCCGCACCCAGGAGCTAGGCGCGGAGCGTCGACAGCTGACCGTCATGTTCGTGGATCTCGTCGGGTCGACGGCGCTCGCGTCGCGTCTGGATCCCGAGGACCTGCGTGAGATCATCGGAGCGTATCACCGCTGTGTCGCCGATACGGTCGCTCACTTCGGCGGCTTTGTCGCCAAATACATGGGCGACGGAGTTTTGGTGTATTTCGGCTACCCGCAAGCGCACGAGAACGCCGCCGAGCAGGCGGTGCGCGCTGGCCTTGCTCTCGTCGATGCTGTTAGGCGGCTCCAAGAGCCCGAGCCATTGCGGGTTCGTATCGGCGTCGGCACCGGGCAGGTCGTCGTTGGCGATTTGATCACTGCCGGCGAAGGGCAAGAGCGCGGCGTGGTGGGCGAGACGCCGAACCTCGCCGCCCGCCTGCAAGCTCTTGCCGAACCCGACGCGGTCGTGATCGGGCCGCAAACGCGGCAGCTGGTCGGCGGTCTTTTCGAATATCGCGATCTTGGCGCCGTCGAGGTGAAAGGCTTTCCGGAGCCGATCCATCCCTATCAAGTGGTTCGTGAGAGCGCTGTCGAAAGCCGGTTCGAGGCGCTGCATGGGACGACGCCCACGCCGCTGGTCGGGCGTGAGGAGGAGCTCGACCTGCTGCAGCGCCACTGGCATCGCGCGAAAAGTGGTGAAGGTCGTGTGGTGCTGCTCTCAGGCGAGCCTGGCATTGGAAAGTCGCGCCTCACCGTCACCTTGCAGGAGCGGATCCAGAATGAGCCGCACACCCGCTTGCGGTATTTCTGTTCGCCGCACCATCAAGACAGCGCGCTCCACCCGACCATTGCGCAGCTAGAACGTGCCGCCGGGTTGGAGCGCGACGACCCGCCTGAGGCGAAGTTGGATAAGCTTGCGGCCCTGTTTGCCCCGGTCTCGCCGGAGGACGTCGCGCTGCTCGCCGAGCTGCTGTCGTTGCCGACCGAAGGCCGCTTCCCGCCTCTCCAACTGACGCCCCAGCGTAAGAAAGAAAAGACCTTCGATGCGCTGCTCCGGCGGCTCGAAGACCTGGCGCGACAAGGTCCGGTGCTGATGCTCTTCGAGGATGTCCACTGGATCGACCCCAGCTCGCGCGAGCTGCTCGACCTGGTCATCGAGCGAGTTCCGCGCCTGCCAGTTCTGCTTCTCCTCACGTTCCGCCCCGAGTTTCAACCGCCGTGGACCGGGCAGGCGCACGTCACGGTTCTTGTCCTCAACCGGCTCGACCGTCGTGAAGGCGCCGCGCTGGTCCAGCGGGTCGTCGGCACCGAGGAGCTGCCGAGCGACGTTGTCGCGGAGATTATCGAGCGCACGGATGGGGTGCCACTGTTCGTCGAGGAGCTGACCAAGGCGGTGCTGGAGGGCGGCAACACCAGGACAGTGCTCTCAAGAGCTGCTGCGACGGCGTTGAACGTCCCCGCCACGCTGCATGCCTCGTTGATGGCGCGGCTCGATCGCCTCGGCTCAACCGTTAAGGAGGTCGCACAGGTTGGCGCGGTTCTCGGTCGGGAGTTCTCCTACGAATTGCTGGCAGCGGTCGCACAGCGAAATACCGCTGATCTAAATGGCGCACTGGATCAACTCGTCGGCGCCGGTCTGGTGTTCTGCCGCGGGACGCGGCCACTGGCCACTTACCTTTTCAAGCATGCGCTCGTTCAGGACGCAGCGTATGGCACGTTGCTGCGCGCTAAGCGCCAGGAGCTCCATAAGCGTGTCGCAGATGTGTTGGAGGAAAAGTGGACCGAAATCACTGAAGCGCAACCCGAGCTCCTCGCGCGCCACCTTCAGGAAGCCGGGGATTGGGCGGGCGCGCTCGATCACTGGCAAAAGGCTGGAAGGGCCGCCGTGGAGAGAGCTGCCACTCGGGAAGCCGTGTCGCACTTTGCCAGTGCCATTGACTGCAGCAGGAGACTTGGCGATGTGTCCGGCGGCGCCGAACGGATGACACGTCTCCACCTTGCGATGGCCAATGCCTTGATGCAGGCTGAAGGGTATCGTTCTGAGCGCCTTGGGAAGACGCTTGATGATGCACGTCTTGCCGCCGCGAACACTGCATTGGCCGAGCTGCAGTGTGACGTTGCACTTTCACTCGCTCCATTTCTTTATGCCACTGGGCGCAATCGCGACTATCTGATGCTCGCCGATGAACAGCTAACAAAAGGCGCCGATCTCCTTCCTCCAGCCTATTTGAGTGCCCTTTTGGCAACTAGGGGGATGGCTCATTTCAACCGGGGAGAGCAACGACTGGCAGCGGACGCCTTGCGCAAGGCCCTGGGCCTGATTGATCGTGTTGCCCCAAGTCGTCGTATTTCGTTCGCCGGTGCGGATCAACGTGTGTCTGCCCAGGCATATTTTAGCGAATCGCTGATGATCTTGGGTTTATTTGAAGCTGCAGTCGAAGAGAAAGAGCGCCTGATGCGAAATTTTGACCAGCTCGATAAACCTTTCGACTTTGCGTGGCATCTTCTCGTGCAGTGCCAATTGTGCGCGCTACTCGGCCAATACAAGGAATTACTCGATAACGCTACGAAGATCGTCGAAATTTGCGAACGGCATGGCTACACGGCGCGTCGAAGCAGCGGCATTAGGTGGCGTGGTCATGCCCGCTCGCATTTAGGCGAACTGGATGCCGGCATCGATGACGTCCGGGAGAGTTTGGTTCTTTGGCGTGGGCACGGCGTCGTATTTCATACCCCTGAGAAAGCATGCGAACTTTGTGATCTTCTCCTGCGGGCCGGTCGCATCGAAGACGCATCGCAAATGCTTGATGATGTCGATACCCTCATTTTCGACACGGACGAGGCGAGCTATCTAGCAGAATGTATCCGCCTTCGTGGCCAGATTGCCGCGGATAGAGGTGACCTGACGGGTGCCGCGCACCTATTCGAAACAGCAATTGCCACTGCCCGTCGTCAGCAAGCGAGACTCTTCGAGCTTCGCGCCACAACGCAACTAGCATCGGTTCTGGCACGGCAAGGTCGTGTCCATGAGGCCGCGACGCGTCTGCAAGCGTTGGTCGACACATTTAACACTAGGTATCCAATCGTCGACCTCATCTCGGCACAAAGGGCGCTGGACGCCCTGAGCCGTTGAGGTCGCACCATCTGCGTCGGTTCCGACAACGTAGTTTGAAGTCGATTTGATGCAAGCTTGGCTCATTGCGCGCCCGAGACGCGCGTTCGTTCGCTTGGACTGGAATGTAAGGAATGGTTGAGATGAGACGTTCACGCTTGTCCCCGCGTAGGTCCGAACATGGCGCGAAGTAGCCGGTTAGCGCTTGGACCACCGATGTCGGCTTTTGGTGGACGGCGATAGCCGATGGAATGACCGAAACGAGGCGCAAAGCAGCCATGCCGCCGTCGCGTGTGAGACTCTGATTTGGTGACAAGCAAAACAGCAGCCCCCTACGACTCGTCCCTCTCATCGCGCAAATTAGATACAACGCGGCGGTTCTGCGACCTGCAGGCGGCGTCGGGGCAGTCGCGGACGAGTCTGTCCTTGCCGTAGCCCTTGGCCCACATGCGGTTGCGGTCTATGCCGCCGGCGGCGAGGTAGTCCATCACCGCATCGGCGCGCTGCTGCGACAGCGCCGTTTCGCTTGCGCGCGGATCGTCGGCGAAACCCTGCAGCTTGAGCAGCCAGCGCGGATGCTTTGCTAACCAGGCAATCTGGGTGTCGAGGGTGGCCTTGGCGACAGAATCGAGCGCGGCCGAACCTTGCGTGAAATAGGTGCGGCGGCCGACATTGAGGATAAAATCCTCCTCGCTGCCCGGCTGCACGTTCTGGAAGCCGGCAATCTCGGTGTTGGTGACGTCGGGGGTGGGAGGGGCCAGCGTGTTGCTGGTCGAGCAGGATGCGGCCAGCACCAGCAGGCCGGCGGCGAGCAGCCGGCGCGTGTTTTCAATCATGCGGTTCATGATGCGCCAATCATTCGACAGTGGTGGAAGCGGGCGCCTGGTCGGCGATGTGCGGCAGGACCTCCACCGCGGTGCCGATCGGGCACCGCTGGTAGAGGTCGATGATGTCTTCCGGGAACATGCGGATGCAGCCGCTGGAAGCGTCGGCGCCGATGCTCCATGGCTCCAGCGTGCCATGCAGGCGGTAGCCGATGTCGGCGCCGTCGCGGTACAGATAGAGCGCGCGCGGCCCGAGCGGATTGTTGGACGCGCCGCCTGCGACCATGGGCGGTAGGTCCGGCTTGCGCTTACGCATTTCGGGGGGCGGAACCCATTGCGGCCACAGCGCGCGGCGGTCGATCGTCGCGCGGCCGTACCATTTGAAGCCGTCCTTGCCTACGCCGACGCCGTAGCGGATGGCGGTCTTGTTTTCCATGATGAGGTAGAGGAAGTGGTGGCGGGTATCGACCACGACGGTGCCGACCGGCTCGCTGCTGAAATACTTGACGATCTGGCGATGCCATCTCTTGTCGATCTTGGCGAAGTTGGTCTTGCGATAGACAAAATTGTTGTCGCTGGCGGTACCGGCGAAAAAGGATTTTGCCGTCGCGGCTTGAACAATATTGCCGGTTGCACCGACCGCGACCAGCGCCAGGCCGCCGAGCACGACACCCCTGCGCGACAAAACCATCGGCAATCCCCCATGCCTTAAGCCTGACGGACCATAGTTGAGAATTATTTCGCCTCAAAGTGGAAAATGCTGCAGTTAGCCGATAGCGGGCAGACGGCTTCTGGCATCAGCAAGCGATTGGCGGATGTTCAAGTCGGCGCAGGGCCGGTGAGGAAGGGCATGATGTCCACGCCATCTCCCGGGAAGACCGTGAAATGCGGGTGGTTCTCGAACAGGCGGGCGGCAGCATCGATGGTATCGGCCTCGACGACAATGTAGCCACAGAAAGGGTTCACGGCGTCGGCGATGCCGTCCTTGGTTACGCGCGTCGTCCTACCGACCATGCCGCCGCGATCGGGGAAAAACGCGGCATTTCTCTCCTCCCAGTCCGCCCACTGCTGTAAGCCGACGGCATCAATCGCATTCTGCTCGGGCTTAGGCAGGCTCCGAAAGCGGGCGAGGTCTTCGGGCTTCATAGTGTAGACCGCAAGAAAGCGGGGCATGCGGCAGTCTTCGTGCTGGCAGAAGTCCTGCTAGCCTAGACTCCTGGGCGGCCGAAGTCACTGCGCATTGCCCCCCACCAAGCGCCCGCCGCCTATTTGCATCAGTTTGGGAAGTCTGCTTCTTGTCTGAGCGGCCTCCAAGGGTGGTAATAGACGATCGCCGCTTACAGAATGCGGACGTAGTCAGCGCAATGACCGGAATGCGGCGCATTGCTGCCATTCGCGACGCGGACAATGAAGAAGGTCACCGTTGGGTCGAACTCCGTCTTTCGGAGCGATTTGGGTTTTGGGGGGCGAGAGCGTCGGCTATCAGAGTTCTGAACGTGAACGGCTAGGCGCGCCTGATAGGGGCCCCACAAATCCACCCCCCACCTCGCCACCGACGAACCCCGGCGGGGCTGGTGCCTCGGGGCAGCCTACGATGGCACTTTGCCTGTACGTTCTTACCCGCGCAGGTGTGGCCTTAGGTCGCAAACTATTGGCTTCAGAAGCAGGGCGGCGGGCTTCATTGACGGTGCGACCAACACCATATGGTGAACCATAGCCTTCCAAAACGAGAGAAACTCGGCCTGACGCGGTCGCACTGCGGCCGTCAGCCGGCAATGGCTATGAACCAGGAACCTGAAAACCATCATGCCTGAAAATATCAGACTAACTTCGAGAGACGTCCCCCTCATTAAGCTAGGCGTCCATCAGTGCCGCTTCCCGGTGAGCGAAGACCCGTCGGTACCCGGCGGGTACCGTTTTTGCGCTGGGCCAACTTCGCCGGATCGCGTCTACTGTGATCACCACCACAGCATCGTGACCGCCGTCGACCCTCGTCGAGCCCGTTCGGGTTTCCACCTCGCTCAACGACGCGCCGCGTAGGTTATGTAGGGGCCCCACAAACCCATCCCCGCCCCCCGCCGCCGACAACCCCCCGGAGGTGCCGGTGGCTACCAGCGCGACCCGAGCGGTGTCCGCGCTGCTGGCTCGGCGGCCTCTTGTTGCAACACTACGGCCATTGGTTCGAACGTCGACGATGATGATTTGACGTCGACCTTTCGAGGCGTGGTGCGCTCACTTCTCCTTGATGCCAGCATTCGCGAGACGGCAGTGGGCGTGTAAGGAGTTGCGGCGCTCGACAGATATCCTGCCTCGGCCAGGGCCTCCGCAACATCGGCCAAGGTCCGTTGCCGGCCGTTGACCGGATATCGGTGCAGCTTCTTTGCGAGCGCAATCAGCTCAAGTCCGCCATCAATCTCGGAATAGTTTCGGCGCCCACCGACTTTCTTGCCGGTCTCCCGGCGCTTGCGCTCGCGGGCACCCCTTAGCTTCTCCACCAGCATCGCCTTCTCGAACTCCGAGACCGCGCCGAGCACCTGGCGGATCAGGTTCGCCGTCGGGGTGTCGCCGACAAAACTGTCAGGGCTGTCGACAGCGATCAGTTCGATCCCGTGTGATTTCAGCATCTCGTAGCCGGTCTCCTGAACGATCAGATCACGGGCGAAGCGGGAGGCGGTTTCGACGAGAATGGTGCGCACGCCATTCGACAGAAGGCGCTCGAGCATTGCGGAAAAACCCGGGCGGGTTGTAACCGCGTCGGCACCGCTCACCGCCGCGTCGTAATAGCTCTCAATGATTTCGTAGCCGGTTGAACGGGCAAACGCCCCCACCGCCTCGCCCTGGCGTCGCTCGCTGTCTTTGTCGGCGCCGACGTTGGCTGCGGATGAAGTACGAAGATAGGCCACCGCTGGCTTCAAAGCCTTGCCATTCATGGCCTACCGCCCGTTAAACATGACGCGAAAATGGCCCGGAAATCAAGCTCAGAAAGTGCCGACACTAAGGTAGCGCCCCAACGTCCGCCCATCTCTGTGCTACATTGCAATTTCAACACGCACAGGAAGTGTGTGCCGAACTCGGCTGGAGCCGGAAGTACCGCCGCGCTTCCCGTACTCGATTGACCGGTGAGGAGGATTAAGCATGTCAGACCGTGTCGATACAGGCCCTCTGCGACTGGGCGAACGAGCCCCCAATGTCGTGCTCGACGCAATTACTCGCGAGGGCAAGATAGCCATCGACGATTTCCGGGGCCAGAAGCCGGTGCTGGTTGGACTGTATCGAGGTCTGCATTGTCCGTTTTGCAGGCGTCATATCGCCACGGTTTCGCTGCTCACACCCGCCCTCAACGCAAAGGGCATCGAAAGCCTCACGGTGGTGAACACGCCCATCGAACGGGCGCGCCTTTATCTCCGGTACCATCCGATGGTTAGCTTGCTTGCTGCATCCGATCCGGAGCGGGCGTCACACCGGGCCTTTGGATTGCCGAACATGCAGATCATCGACGGTGAAAGCGCATGGCCGCAAAAGGTTTCGATGAGCGATGTGAAGGCGATGAGGATCGACCTGCCCGGAGAAATGCCGGAGCCGATGGACCCGTTTTCGGCGCTCGAATACCTGAACAAGAAAGACAACTACGACATCACTGAAGCGGACCAGCAAATGATTGCGACCGGCGTGGGCCAGCTCATGGGCCAGTTCCTGCTCGATTGCAACGGCGTCGTTCGCTGGACTTTTTCCGAGGTTTTCGATGGCGGCTTGGGCGCCCGCCCGAACTCTGAGGCGATGATGTCGGTCGCGTCGGATATTGGTCAGTAGCGGCGTAGTTGCGGACATCGGCTGCACGGATAGTAGGCTATGCAACCCGTTAGTTCGAGCCAGGGTCGACGCGCTTCGGCGAGAGGAAACCGCGCCCGGCTCCGATCCAGTTTTCGGCCTGCCACCCTTCTCGGCCTCCAGCTGCATCAGCAGTTCCCCCGACCGGATCATCTCCGGCTCTGTACGCGCTGCGCCGCCTTGCGCAGGCCCTCGTCCTTCATCTGCCGGGCGTACTGGCCTGCGCGGTATCGTGCGGCATCGACGGACCGTTAATCAGGTCGGCGGCGATGCGCAGTGCGTCCTCCTCGGGCGACCAAGGCATGAAATGTTTGTCGAACGCGGCGAAAAGGTCCGCATTCGGCCAAACGCGACCGAAGCTGACCGTCACGAGATCGCGCATTTCATGCAGCGCATCCTCGACGTTGTCTTCTGAAGCACCGATGACGGCCGCAAGTTCGTCTACACCTTTCTGGGGATGCGAGAACATGGCATCCAGCCTTTCCTCAACAAAGACCTTGGCGATCGCCGTCGCCGTCTTCGAATAGCCAGTAGCCGGCAGGGCTACACTGCTAGGCACCGGGCCGAGCACAGGCTTGCGCGACAAGCCATGGATGTCATTGACGAGGTCCCGTACCCCCTGGTCGATATTCGATCGCGCGGCTGTCGTCGGCCTTGCCGGCGCGACGGTGCGCAAGTCGCTGAAGTCCCTACGCGGCGCGCTTGTAAAACTTCATGATGAGATCGAAATGATGAGATCGAACTGGCGTCCCTCGCGATGAGCTCATAGCACACATGGAGACGCAGTTCGCAGCGAAAGCAACAGAACCCCAGTGGCAGGGGCTCTTTAAAGCCAACCCGTTCATCTTGGACATGGCATTCAACGTGCCCGTTCTATTGCTGCAGGGTCAGGCACATGTCGGCGGCAAGGTCCTCGACGGATCAGGAGAAAAGATCGCCGATTTCCTGTTCACCAACCAGCTGACCGACAATATCGCTGTCTTGGAAATAAGAACGCCGGGCATGGAACTCATCAGCAAAAGGCAATACCGGGGCGGTGTTTTTGCGCCTTCCTCCGAGCTTGTCGGGGCGGTCGCGCAGATCCTGGATCAGGTTAATAAGCTGCAGAGCGACATTTACCGACTCAAGGTGCACAATCCGCAACACAAGCTGGAGTCCTACGGCATCAAGGGTGTGTTGCTGGCGGGCATTATTCCTGATGCCGAGCGCAAGCGCGCTTTCGAATTGTACCGCAATGCTCTGTCGGGCCTATCGATTATCACCTTCGATGAGCTTCTCGCGAAGCTGAAATCTCTACGCGAACTTCTCACCGCAAAGCAAGCTTGATCGGTGCTTGGGTGTCGCCGGATGTGCTTGCCATCTGCCGGCTATGATGGCGGCAGTATCGGTCGCGCGTAGGGTACAATCTCCTGGCGCGCGACGATGATGCTGCCACCTGATGGCGAGGGTATTTGCGATACGACGGAATCCGCACGAAAATTCCGGTTATTGCGAACGAACGGGACCAGCCATTCGGCGTCACGGTTGAAAAGAACCACCGTCTCGGCGGCGCGCGCGAGACTGCGGTTGACCTCGCGGATCTCGTTTCCCTTGAGGCGCCGGAAGCGAGCGCGGAACCCAGGGAAAGAGAAGTCGGGCTCCCTCCCCCGCTCGCGCAGCTTCGGGTGGATACAAACCGCGACATCGGGAGCGAGCGGCACCGTCTTGCTCACCACCCGATCGTCATAGGATGGGCCAAGCGCGACAGGAAAATCGCTTGTGAAGAACGCGCCGTCAGCAGGGTTAGCGAACATGACATCCCAGTGGGCATTGCCGAAAATATGCACCCGCCCTTCTATCTGGGAGATGCCGATCGCTTGGGGGTACTTCTCATCGATCTTGATTTGAACCGAGCCGTCACCCAGTAGATCGGTCATGCTTTTCTTTCCGAGCGCATCCGGCGAAGGCGGAAGCAAGCCTTGAGCATCGAGAATCTTGGCCGCGGACTGCACGGTGGCAGCGATGTGCGGTGTGCCAATACGCATGGCAGTGGGCGAGCAAGACATCACGTAGGCGACAAAGCCGGCGATGACATAGATTTCGTCCACATCGGGCTCGCGGCGGCGCACAGCCTCGAGCGCAGCATTGTAGTTCGGCTCGATGCGCTTGAGGAACGCCTCGATCGCGCGCGGCTCCCGCAGATAGTCGTTCGTGCTGCCGTCCGGCCTGCGGCAGACATTCTCCGACCAGGGATAGAACTTCTTGAGGTCGTCTTTCTTGACGGCCACAAGTCGCCCCCGCTCATCCGCAGAGTAAAAGTTGCGCAGATGCACCTGCGATACGAAATGATCGAGCGGCATTAGGCGCTGCCTTCATTCATGGGAAGCTTGGCCGCACCGACCATCATAGGATGGTTCACCTTTCAGCACCTCAAACTAGCGTGCGTAGCGCTATACATGCACTCTCACCATAACCGCCGGGTCTTTGGCAGCAAGCGAAAGGCTCAATCAGGATGAAGACTCAAGGTTTCGACAGACGCTCGAAATCGGCGTTGTCGGCCCAGTTTGTGGCTGCGCGACTACACAGTTCAAGCATCCTGTGAGGTCATGCGACCTTGGCTGACTTGCCTGCTATTTACCTGTTGGACGAGAGCGCCTCAGTTTCGGTCAGAAAGAACAGGACACATTTCGCAATATTTTCAATCAGTTATATGGTGGGCGATGACGGGCTCGAACCGCCGACATCTTCGGTGTAAACGAAGCGCTCTACCAACTGAGCTAATCGCCCGCTCCGGCGCGGACCTTTAAGCGGTCAGGACCGGCTTCGCAAGGCCAAATGAACACGCGGCATGCTCGCCGCGGAGTGGTTTTCGACGGCACGGGCGCACTTGTCAAAAAACCTTCTCCTGTTTGCTGTTATGCTGTCTCGCCACGCTTGACACCCGGTAACGAACCCCTTATCCAGCGCCCCAACGACGAACACGGCTGACACGTGCTCGTCTCATGCGCGGGTGTAGCTCAGTTGGTTAGAGTGCCGGCCTGTCACGCCGGAGGTCGCGGGTTCGAGCCCCGTCACTCGCGCCACTCTCAATCTCTTGTTTTTACAAGGGATATAAGGGAGTGGCGCTGAAATGAAATTCATCCGAGTTTCAACTTTTTTCTCCGCCGAGTTTCAACTTTTTGTATTCATTCTGTTCCTGGCAGAGCAGTTTGCGCCCCGTACGCCGACTGGCATCGGCTGAACGAACCGCCGCGAGATTCACCGGCATATAAGTCCTCTGCAGCGCCTTGTTGTCGTCAATCGAGTTGCCCATCTTGGCCGAGATCGCCTCGACGGAAGCGCCGCCTGCATTAGCTTCGACAGCGCCAGATCTCCGCATGTCCATCAAACGGCGTTTCTCCCCTGCCCCGAACACCAGTCTGCGCATATCCGCAAAGTCATCGATCAGCGAATCTTTTGTGTATGGCACGCCGGCTCGCGGTCTGCCGCCTTTAGGTCCGGGGGCGAATCCACGCGAACGGAAGATTGGTGCGTCATCGAGCAACGTAACGCCAAGCGATTTGACGTAAGCGATAACGAGGCGCTGCGTGCGCGACGACAGCGTACCAAAGGCCGCCTCGCCACTCTTGGTGCGATCGATCAAGAAGCCCCATTCCTGTGCCGTCTGCATCACCTGAGCAGGCGTCAACGTGCGTACGTCGACTGGCGAAAAGCTGGTGTCCCAAGCAACCGCAATGATGCAAGCCAGCCCACGGAATCCGGCGCGCCAGGCGCCCTTGACCATGCGCACGGTTTCACCTTCCGTCCATGTCTGAGTGCGGCCGGGCACAGCGGTCTTGCGGATGGCCAGCGAGGGATCCTGTCCAGGCTGACAGAGCTTCATTGCCGCCATTACGGTATAAAGCGCCCGCCAAGTCTTCATGGCGCGACCCGCCTCACCTAGGCCCTTCTTTTTGACGAGAGCTGAATACCAGCCGTCCATCATTTCCATGGTCACGACGGCTGGCGGGAAGTCGCCGAATAGCGGTTCTATATACTTCCAGCCGCGTTCCCAATCCTCTCGAGTGCGAATGGGCTTCTTCGCCCATTCATCCATGCGGCGAAACCGCTCGAAAGCGTCGCCAACGCTGTTCTTCGGGAAGACCTTCCTGAGTGGAGCCTCAAGCCCTTTCCGGGCGCGCTGCCACCTGTCCTCCCATTCCTTTGCGATCGCCCATGCCACGGGGCCGTCAGCGCCACAGCGAACGTTCTCAAACCCATAGGTACGCATCTTAGGCGTAACGAGCCAATATCCGCGGCCCTTGCGCACATGGTAGTGTTTCAGTCTGACATCAGCCAATTGCAGCCAGCCTCGCCGCGAAGATGCCGGCGGCGTTGGAGGTTGTGACTGCTGGCGAGGCCAACCCTGAGCGGTTGTCCTGCCATGCTTCAATGGCATGAAGGTCGTAATTGCCCGTGATATCGCAGGGAGCCGGGAATCCCGAACGATACAAAGCCTCGCGCTTGGCATCGAACTCCGAAAGTGTGAGGTGTAGTCGCCTCGCCGCCTTGGTCGGGGGAACTAAACGTGGCTCGACTGAGAACCGTATGTTGCCCGAAATAGGATTGTTATCGTTATCTGGCTTCACGCGCACATCTCCCTCATGCGCAAAAACGCCCGCGACAAAGCGCGAGCGGCAGTACCCTTTCGAGTCGTAAATCCTCAAAACGCATTACGCGCCTTTTTTACGAAAAAGTCAAGCAAAATCTCATTTACCGCTTGACTTTTTACAGAAACGTGATCTCAGCGCGCGAAATCTACGATGCTGACACTCATACCGACCGCGAAACCGTCTCCGGCTTGTTGGGCCGCGAACACTGCGGTTTCATATTCCGGATACCAGCCGATCGGCTCGGCAATGTATGAAAGATCACGACGGTCCGTCAGTAGGCCAAAATAGTAGCCAGCCACCTTGTAATTCTCGTTCCCCCAAAACGTACCTGCTGGTGGCCTTTCCGGCTCACACGCAATATGGTTTGCGCCTACCTGTTCGCCCTTCGCTTTGTTTATTATCATCTGATTCATATCCCAAACCCCTTGTTGATTGTTTGTAGCGGAATCGCTACAATGTATCAACAATACGCAAGCCTCATGGGACGTCAAGCGAAATCACAAATGCATCCAGTCCAATGCAAAATGGCTAGAGCAGCGCTCGGCTTGGGTGTTCGCGATTTGGCGAAGTCGGCTGGCGTGGCTATCAACACGGTAACGCGGTTCGAACGCGGCGAGGAACTGTTGCCGAGAACGTTGGAGGCTATCCGCGCCACACTCGAATCTGCAGGCATCATCTTCCTAGCCGACGGTGAGACTGCCGAAGGCGGGCCAGGAGTGAGGCTTAAGAAGTCATCGCCGCAGGCCACCCACTTGCCCGATGGCGAAGCCGGCATCATCGAAAACAACGAAATGTAGCGAAAGCTGCTCATTCGCAGAAATCGTCAAGCACCGCGCTACTCTGGTCGAAGGCTTTGACGCCGTCATTTTGCTAGAGCAAGATGACGTTTGGCGTTGGAGGAAAGACTCTTGGACAGGTATAAGTATTGGGCGCTCGCCGGTCTAATCGTGGCCTATCTGTTTTTTCCGAAGCTATTTAATATTGGTTCTAGCGAAAAGCCCGGCTTGGCAGCCACCGTCAATCACGAGGTCGCCACCGGCTGCAAGTCGCTCGACACACAGAAGATTCTTGCATCCTGGCGAAGCACAATCGACACCATCAACCGAGTAGACGACCACACGGCCGCCGTGCATGTCCGGACGAAGAAGTGGGCTGCGGCTGGTTACAAAGGGACAAATGAGCATCGCCATCGCAGCCTATTGCAGTGTGGCCGACGCGCGTGGAAAGGGCGTGGCGCTTATCAAGGGCTGGGCGCGATCGTCGACGGGGATTACGTGCGCTGAGACAATACCTCTCGCGGCGTCGAGTTCATCGCCGAGAATGGCGGCGGCGCCGGGGTGAGGCTGAGGAAATGAAAGACGCGCGGATTTGACTCGCTAAGTTCGTCCGGAAGCGTACAGAAGGATCGTCGCCAGCCAACAGAACGGGCGCTGGCGCTTGGAAGAGTCGATCACGCTTTCGCCCATAATAAGGGAAAAGCGAATGTCACACGACACTTCAATCGATTCCAAGCAGCTTTCAATGCTCGCTGCCGTACTCAAAGGCTACTGCGACGAAGCAGGAATCCCCGAATGGCACCCGGCAAGGGAACACTTCGGGCGGTGGCTTATGAGCCTGTTCCAATCCGGGGTAATTGAGCCTGACGCTCTGAAAGCCAAGATGAACGATGGCTATGAAGATTGGCTAGGCGAGATCGGCGCAACCGGTCCTTTCATACCGCCCAGACTATCGTCCGATGACCGTCTGGTGGGCGACAATATCTTGCCAGGATCAGATCGAAGGGGCAGACCAGCGGTCGTCCGCGAAAACCAACGGCTTAGCTGACTTCTAGAGGATCGCTGAATGCGTCGGGTCCGCTGCCGACGGCTCCAAAAGCGCGAACGTTGCGCAACTGGACACTTCCGGGAGACAGCGGACTCAAACTAGGGCCAAGAGGGGCAAGGCCCTTTATGATCCCTATGCGGGGATCATGGTGATAACAGCGGGCGGGTACAAACGTTCCGTCGGCTGAAAGATATATCCGGCCGCTTCAGCGGGCGCTATCGAAAGTCGGCTTCCAGTTGCTGTTCCGCTCCCGCGGTGGCGCCATTTACCGGTGGACGACCACAGAGTGTGATTTGCGCGGCGGCCCATATGCCCGCTTACTCCTTGGAAACCAAAAAGGGGAGGCAGTTCACATGGAGGCATGCCGCAGTTTCGTCGTTGTCCCGCCGCACGGTGCCAAGTTCGACAACTTATCCCTCCAGATGCGTATCGAGGAGGAGCTGATGGTTGAATTCGCCGGCTTCAAATTCGTCGTCACGACCTTTGGACCAGGTCGTTACGAGGATTTCTCTTTGATCCCGATCATTGGCCGGGCCAATGATCCCGCTGGCGCCTCGTTGGCGGCTATTCCTGACTTTCAGGTGTTCTCGGCCATAGCGTTCTTTCTCGCCCGCTACATAGACGAAGAACGTCCCAGGCTGAATTGAGGGGAACGGCCCTGAGCCCGCCCACGTTTTGATCGTGGCAAAGTTCATTTCTTCACCTTCGGCGTGATCTCTTCGACTCGGGCCTTATCGCCGATCTCTCTCGCCCAGGCCAGAGCCTTGGCCTTGTCTTTGGTAGTCAGCACCGTGCGCCAGTGAGGCGCCTCGAACACCGACACGACGAAGGTTGTTGGCGGCTTCTGGTCCATTAGCAAAAGCTAATGCGGCGGAAGACATAAGTCTAGCCGCCTCCGGGCTAGTGGCATTGCTTTCATATTAGCTCAACACCATATTTTATGTCAGCCGGCACCCCCCAACCCGCCGGCCAGGCCCGGCGGCCTATACCGAGCCCCCCCCTCGCTCCCCAAGGCTGCCGGACCGCTGTTTTCATCCGCCCTTGGCTTTGCCGCTCTGATAGGGCCGTGGCTAGCGCCGCTGCTCGGGCGTCAAGGCATGGTTGGTAAAAGCAAGATTGCGATCAGGGCGCCCCGCGTCCCGGCATGGCTGGCACCCTTATCAGATCCCAATGGCATACAGCCGTACGTGCGAGGGGATCCTGTCCAGGCTGACAGAGCTTCGAAAGGCGATCTCAGGTTAAGGGGTCGCCGCAACGACGACGACTGCGACTGCGAAAGTCGCGACCACAAATGCAGCGCCGGCCTTGTGATCACGAACCTGCAGGGGCCGGTGACAGGCTAGTCCTTGTCGAAGCAGTAATTGCAGAGGCCAAGGTGGCTAGCAGATGCAAGCAATGGATCAAATGGCTGGCCGCAATGGATGCATTCGATCTTGCCAACAGGCTCATACCGTCCCTCAGAGGCCGTGTGGCTGCGTCTCTTGAGATAGTCCTGAACTTCCTTATCCGAGAACCCAGACTTATCAGACATACGCTCTACTCCCACTCAACGGGGAAGCCTTATATCAGAAATAACTTATATTCACAGCCGCGCCCGCGCCCTCAAAGGCTAGCGGGGCGCGGGCCGATTGGGTCACCCCCAACATGCAGCACCGGTTAGAGGCCGATGCTGCTATGTGAACAGTCATCGATCCGCGCAATCGGTTCAACCGAGCCTGGGCTCATCCGATTTGAGGGAGGGGAACGTGCCCCCTTTAGCCAAATTACCAATAAGGCGAGGGCGGCCTATAACCTCGCCAGCCGGCTAGCCTTGCCGGCTAGGCCCGGCGGTCAAGCCAAAGCGCCCCAGCCCCCAGCCCGCCGGGCCGCTGCAAAGGGACAGGGACAGTGCAGCCCTTAAGGCCCGGCGAACTAGGGCACTTAGTCTAAATTGAGCGGGTTCTAATGTGCCTATAAGTTAGGCAGTGCGGGAATTTCATACCCAATCCCGCAAAGGCCGGTGCAGTGCGCACCCAAGCATCCCAACTGCACCGGCCATTCTCTTACCGGCTGGGTAGCGCTGGCTCGCCTTACGTCTTTGTGCCTAGCGACCTTAAGCCTTCGGTCTCCTTTTAGAGATTGCTAATCCGCTATAAAATGCGTCCAGAGCGAGGTTGCTAGTCTCGCAGGGGGCCGGTGCAGTTGGGGCTTGGCTAGGGCGCTGCACCGGCCTTTTAGCGCACGTTCATAAGCGGACATGCTGGTGTAGCTCGTACATGCCCAAAGCCCCGGAGCATCGACCCCTGCGCCGGGGCTTTTTAGTCCTTGCGGCTGGGTAGCCTAGTGGCCTTTAGCCCGGTCTGTCCCATTGGCGAGGGGCTTCAAAGTGCGAGCATCTTTTATGAGGCATAGATCAGCCGGCCGCGCTTATTGCCCCACAAATAGAGTGCGCTGTTGAACCATCAGGCGTCTTTGGCGTTTACCCAACTATGGAAAATCGCCAACCTAGATTTAGCTGCGTCGCTGGGCTGTTTGGTAAATGGACGGTATGGGACGACGTTGCAGGTGCGCCTGCGACATTGGGCGGAAGCGTACTTGTCGGCTGCGCACGGGAGCGCGCCGAGACTGCCCGCGACGTGCTGACGCGGATTTACGAAAATGGGCTCGACGCTCGATCGGCAGGCAAGTCGTGAAGCGTACCTGCTATAGCGCGTAACGGGGAAGCCCGCCAGCGCGCGTTCCCGCTGGCCGCTGTCCTACAACACGGCTTAAATTAGCGGTCGCTAAGCACTGGTGCGATAACGCCATGACAGTGGGGATTCACATTCGCCGGATTCCGATCTAGAATCTGGGCATGGATACGGTGTTTGACGACCTCTCCAGAGTTCTCTCACAGCCCCGTAGGAACGGGCGCCCCGCCGCCCGCGCCATCGCCCTCGACCTTGCCGGAAAGCTTGCTGGCGGCCTCGCAATCGGCCTAGGCATCGCCATTGGTATGGCATTGGCAGGCTAGACGACCGGATAGATGACCCGACCGTGATCGCTCACCGTCGTTCCGGTTGGGCCGGTCATGGTGGAGCCATACCGATCCCGCGCCGGCCGAACCAGCGGGGCATGGAACTTCAGGAATCCGGGAGCGATCTTGCTAGGCGAGATGCCGTTGCGGGGCAGCCCGAGCGCCTCGTGCTCGGCAACGTCCAACTGTCGGCTCCATAATGCTATTTCGGCAAGATCGCCTACATAAGATGGCCAAAATGACGGTTGCGATCCGAGAAGCAGCGGTGGCGAGCCGCTGCTGATGGTCCAATCATTGGCCGAGTTGCCTGACGCCTCCGAGACGCCGTCAACGAACAGTGCATTTGGCTGACCGATCGTGGTGTCGTAGTTCAAGCCGATCGTATGCCAGTTGCCGTCGTTGACGTCGGTTGTGCTGTAGAGTTGGAAGGCAATGGCCGAGGCATCGACCCCGACACCCATCGCTCGAATTTTGTTCGCGACGCCGTTCATGGTGAAGCCGAAACCCCAACGTGAACTCGAATTCCAACGAGATGCCGGAGTGGCGTTGGCCGTCGTCTGAGTGCTCTTCATCCTGAAAGAGAAACATCCGACCTGTGGCCAAGAGACCCCGGCGCCATAGCTGATCTCATCCGTGCCACCAGCGAAATTGATGGCCATTCTTACTGCTCCTTGACCGTAATCTGGTTTTGCGACGACGTCGCCTGGCATCAATCACGACTATGCGTTCGCGCCGAGGCGCGTTTGGTGGTGGTCATTGTTGATTTCCTTGGAAGGGCCGCCGCACCCGCATGCGGTATTGTTTTGATGAAGATGTGCGACTAGAGCTGATTCAGCGAGATTGATGCTGAAATAATTTGGGCTTGGGGGGTTAAATTGAACGCATCTCGGTTACTTGAAATTGTCGATTTTCTCTTACAGTCGGAAGATCAGGCAGCCACAGAGTCCCGTCTCAGCGATTTGTCATCGGCATTGGGCCAACTCGTCACATCGCCGGCGGAGCCAACCCACCAACAGGCGCTCTCTGATGCGCTCGACAGGCTAGCAGAATCGCTGGATTTGTTTCGGCGACCTTTCCAGCCCGCTCAAGTAAAACTCTTAGAGGATATTGGTGCGGGTTCATACTTTGTGGAAGATATCGTTGGTGGAATTCGCAAATGGATATCTGAAAGCCCGGCAACACCAGCCGTCGCTCAGGACAAGCTGGCGAAGTTTATCAAACGACGCTCCGCTTACATTACGCACCTGAAAAATCTCAAAGCATCATTGCAATCTGTCGGCATCAAAAAGGACGAACTGGAGGCGGGCCAAGCGGAAGTTGGCTTCCTTTTACCGAGAGACTTGTTTAACAACCAACTAGATAAGCTTATCGACGAGCTAAGGTTTGTAAAAATGGCGACTCTGGAGTTTTCCGAAGCAGCAACTGGATCGGCAGAACCGATCGAGGTCCGTCAGATTTCGACCTCGGATCCCCAATTCTTTTTCTGGCTCTCAACTGAGACCATCGCACTGCTTGGCTTTGCTGCAACTTTGGCCATAAACACTTGGAAGCAACTTGAGGAGATCCGCAAAATACGCGCAGAAACCGAAAAAATCGCCGACTTCAAGGATGATCCGATCGCTGAGTTATTCGACGAGAAAATAAAAAAGGTGGTCGACCAATCAGTTGACGCCAAGGTTGAGGAGATTTTGCGCGAAGTCGACGGCAAAGCCGGACGCAAGCACGAGCAAGCCACGGACATGAAGTGGGCGCTGGACTCCATTCTGGCTCGCGTCGAACGCGGCATGACAGTCGAAATCCGGCTCCTTCCACCAAAAATTGACGATGGAGATGACGGCGCAGCAGGAGCCAACATTAAGTACGACAATTTGAAACAAGTGGCTGACGGCCTTATGTTTCCAAAGATGGCCGGAACTCCTGTGTTGGAGTTGCCGCCCGTTGAACCGCAGCCGCAAAAGCAGGGGCGCCGTCCGCCAGAGGCCGCAGGCTGACGATTGCAAACCATGCCCTTACCTAAAATATTTTGCCGCCGAATCCTTCATTTTTAGCGGTCGAAAGAGCGATAATGTCCGTCGAACACATCCGAGAATGCGCCCAGCGTGTACGTGCAGCGCTGGCACGCCTAAAGCCAGAGGAATTGCCTATAGGTCTGAAGTTGTTCCCACGCGGAGCGTGCGGAGATGCATGTCTTATCCTTGGCGCGGCATTGCAAGACAAAGCGCTTGGTAATTTTCGATATGTTTGCGGCCTCACTCACAAGGATGGCGGCAACGAATCGCACGCGTGGCTGGTAGGTGAAGGGCTGATTATCGACATTACCGCGGATCAGTTTATGGATGGGATGCCTGCGGTTTTTGTTGAGTCCGCATCCGATTGGCACGATCGTTGGGACGACGTTACAGAACCGGGTCCGGCAGACTATCGTCAGTGGCGTGGGCATACTCTGCACGAACTTGACCAAGTTTATGAAACTATCAAACCCCGACTTTAGCGAGGAATTTCACGCCCGCTCACCCTTCAGCAGCAATCCGTGCCGATTGAGATACTCAGCCTCGCTCTCGTCCTCCAAGAATGGCGATGCAAGATCGGCACCGTACCGTCGCTCGCCAGCATAAGGGAGCGCATGCTCCCAGTAGTTGGCTGGGCGCGTGCCGGCTGGGTTCGTCTTCAGCCATTCCCTGATGGCTCGCTCGCCGTCCTGGCGCCAGCACTCCTCTAGTTCCTTATCACTCGCGAAATATTCGAACTCGAGCCAATCGCCGCGACGAGGGTCAGGCTCAGGCAGAATATCGCCATCGCAAGCCCATATAATCCAGGCATCGGAAACGGTCTGTTTTCGCTTCGATTTGCGGAATTTTCTTGGCATTAATAGCCCCTATTGTCGGCAAGAGCGGGTGGCCGTGTTCCTGCATCGTCGTCTTCAAAATCTAACGAAAGCTCGCGCAGCAGCCGCGCATATGCCGTCCGCGAATCTCGCTCGATGGCTACGCACGGATGCGCGCGAGGAGACCCGAAGCGGTCTATGAACGTGACACCCTCCGCAGCAAGCGTGATGCGCGCTTGTTCGCCGCGGTCCAGCGCTTCGCAGGCAAGCACCAAGAGAAGCACGTGATGCTCGTCCAAATCGAAATTCTGGATGACAGATCGAAACCATTTCTTCGCCGCTGGCGACAGATGCGCGGGCGGCTTTTGGGCTTTTTCGGCCATCGTTTCACCTATGGAAATATGGATTGAACGGGGGAGTCGGCACTGCGCATAACGGGGCCAGACCGGTGTGGCAAAAACGATTGTGGCGAGTCCTTCGACACCCCCGGAGGGGCATGATCGACTTGGCGGCGGTTGCCATAGGACCGGTCGGCCCAACTCGCGTCAGCGCAATTACAGTTTTTTGCCCTCGCGCTCGCGCAAGCGCGCGAGGCTATCGGATGCCACACAATCGGTGTGCCGCTTCTGCTTTGCGCCTTACGGCCGCTGCTGCGTTCTCCGAGGCTCTGGACAGTGCGGCCGAGGTTGAGTCACCGTAGGCTCCGTGCAGCACCAGGCTGATCTCTGATAGTCTGGACTGAGTGATCAGTCGTTGAGGCATGTCCTGCCTGTCGTCCCACTCTTCTATCTCGGACCAGAATCCGACCGACACTTGGCCAACGTCTTGCCGACCGACAGTAGCGAGTGCCTCCTGGCCGTTAGGCGAATCAGGGTTTGGAGTCAGCGCATAAAACAACCCGATGGCATCCGAGCGAACCTCCAGCGAACCGTTGCTGACACGGCCTAGCGGCCGGGATTCATCATGAGACCACAACGCGCAAACGTCGGGGTAATCGCGCAGGCTCTTGTCCAGCGAGCCACGCGCGAACCGCTCAACAAACAGCCCCGCGACGGTTGCGGGCTGTCCCCATTGCAAAGCATATCCACTGATAAACGGATCAGCCACCAGCGAGCCTCTTCAGTCGTTTCTCGGCCTTGTCCAATGCAATGCGGCGGGCGATCACTTTGGCCGTATCGCCACGCTTTGCATGCAGCGTTTCGCCTGGCAGCTTCACCATCCTCTGAGATGGTCGGCCTTTGTCCTGTGCCTTCTCGTATTCGAGATGCTCAACCCGCATAGCCAGCCTCCCGCACCTCGCGCAGATACCCTGCAATACGCCGTTGCGGATCCCGGGCGCCTGAAAGAAAATGCGGTCGAACCTGGCCAAGCCCGTCGGTCGACACGCCCTGCGCCTCAACAGCGAGCAGAAGGTCTTCCAGCTCGGCGTGCGCATCGTCGACCGCTTTCAGCGCCTCACAGAGCGCGGCAACGCGAACTTCGGCCTCAGGGCGAACCGCTGCACATACGGCTCGCTCGGCCTTTGGCTTCGCCGCGGCGACACGCCTTTCAATCAACTCGAGAGCGGATCCGGCCACCGCCTCTTTACGCCTTAGGTCTGCAACCAACAGGCGTTTCTGTGCCTTTGCGGATGGAGCTTCGCCAAGCATGGCCAAAACTTGGGGATCGACGTCCAGCGTCTTGTCGGCCTCGATTTCGGCCTGCAGGCGCTTGCGCTCGGCTATGCTGGCAGCGCGGTCTTTGGCAATGGCTTCTCGCCGATCCTCGGCATCCGCCAGTTCTGGCGAGGCGTCCCGCGGCGCAGGAGCGACGAAACTCAACTTGATAGGCGCGGCGCGCGCGGGGCGCGGGTCGTTGACGGGGCGCGGCTTCGCTTTGTTGAAAATGGGCATTGTTTAGTCCTTTGAGAAGAGGTCGGTGATTACGTCAATGAATGCGGAGTTGTTGATCTCAACCGACTTACGATGGCCGTAAGCTTGCCACCGGCCAGGCTCTCCGGTGCTAAAACGATGCGTCCTACCGACTGATGTGAATGCAACCTCCGGCCAGGTCGACACCACGGAAACAGTGCCCTTGGCCCATCGCGAAATTTCCTCGGGCGAGCCTGTAGCGGCGATCTCTGCCATGACGTCGAGTTCGTCTCCGGCAGTGCCGCTGATGGCGGCCGGAGCGCCTTGAGGTACGCCCTCGAGGCGCAGTGCACGGTAACTTCGCACGGTGTCGGCGACGGCGCGTAGCGGCACGTCTAGGGCTGCTCCAAGCATAAGCGTAGCGACATGTTGTGGGGTGAGTTCAGGCGACAGTCCCGGCGCGCCGGAAGGCAGCAAGCCGGATTCGGTGAGCGAACGCGCCGCCTCTTTCGTGCGGCCAGGGTCATAGCCGACGCGGCGCACAAGCGCGCTGCAGGTCTGCTTGGTATTGGGCATGGATATTCCTTCGATGAATTTGGGAATTTGGAATTTCCCGCATGTTGAGATTTATAAAAAAAGCCGCTCTGCGGTTGGGCAGAGCGGCGAAAGGCGCACGTCAGCTTGGCAACGCGTGCGCAATTGAGCCCGCCTCTGGTACTTCCAGAAAGACGGGTTGCCGATGCTGTGAGGGGCAGCAACCGGCTGGCGGCGACCTGGGGAGAACGCCGCAAAGGGGGGGAAGGGTAGCGCAGCCGAAGCCATACGCTGTGCCCTTCTACTCTATTTGCCGCCGAGATGTAGAAAGGGGACTATGCCGCCATAACTTTTTTCACATTATCGTTGGCCGTCAGCACAATCTTTTTCCCATACCGCTCAGCGGCCTTGCCATTCCTACCGAACGCCTCGCCAATTTCCTTGAAGTTCGCCGCTGTGCAGGCAAGGTTGAGCGCCTCCTGCTGTTCAGGCGGCAAAGCCGCAGCCCATCGTTCGAATTCGGCCTGCCGTGCAAGTTCGTCGGAAACGTCCTGCCATCGTTCGGGAGGCTGCACGCCCTTCGTCGTGGAAATCCAGCCGCCGACGAACTGTGCACCGATATCATCATGTCCACAGGGAAGGCCGGGCTTGCAATAGGTAACTGGCGGATGCGGTTGGGTGGCCAGTATGTTCGCTTGTTCGGCAGCGGTAAGCAGAACTTTCCGGCGGACTCGGCCGGTCTTCTTGTGACGCACAGGCTCTATTTCCTGCTTGCTGAAGTGGTCGGCATCGAACGCTCGAGCCGTATCGAACAGCGAAGTCCAGTAGCCAATGCGTCGCTTGGCTTCCGCGGGGGCTGGCTCTGCACCTAGTAGCTCGCCGAACTTGTCCGGCTGATAAAGGATTGTCCCTTCCTCAACTCGCACGCCCTCGGCCTCAGTCTTACCATTGGCAATCCGCAACTTGCCGGCGCGGGCTATCGTCTGGTGGCTCTTGACGACTTTGCCATGCCTGTCCCGCTTGTCGACCACCGTTGTCCAGTCGGCATCGGTCGCCATCAACTCCCAAGCACCCCCACCGTCTAGCTTGGCGTGCTTCCATACTGTTGACGGGCCAGCCTTTTGAATAAACGAAAGAAGTTCCGCATCCGATGAACCGGGACGCATGCGGCGCTCCCGGTTTGACGCTGGTGGCGGTGTGGCTTCCTCTCCGTCGAAGTATGAGTCGTTGTCAGCCTGCAACCAATTTGTGGCGTCCAGCGACAACCCCACTCGCCCTCCTACCCATTTGAGAAGTGGTGCAAGGCGCGTTGACAGTTTTCTGTGCTTCGGACTTTCCGTGCTGGCCGCGCGCGGAAAGATGTCACTGTCATTGCCAGGCAAGGCAGCCCAGATAGCGGCAGCCTTTTCGAGCCACCCGATAGGCGGACAGTCGGTTTCCCGCCTGTGGGGCATGCCTACAGGGCGCGGGCGGCGGCTGTGGAACCGTGCCCCTTTGATATCCAAATAACGCTGCAAGCGGGCTGTGAGCGACTCATGCGTATCGGTCTCAAGGTCAAGCACATAGAACTGGCTTGGCATTTCCGGCAGGAGGGATTGTTGTTCCTGCTGGTATTTCCCGATTGGGTCCGGTTCGTCGCGAAACCAGCGAAACCAATTCACTGACGAATAGAAGCGAAAACCCTTCCTAAGACAGGTGGGCCGGGTCCACGCATCAAGCGCATCCGCCAGCGAAGCCGGCGATTTATCGATGGTCATTTTTGAAGTTTCCCCAGGTGGTGGCGACCCGAAGGCCGTAATGCCGCTCCCTCGAGCGGGTATGCACTATCTAGGTTTGTTTGGGCGCTCGAGGCGCGGTTCCGGCGGGGCCGGTCGTCATCATCACCAACGCGGCGAAGGTCTCATTCGGCAGTATCTAGCGTCGAACCTACCTGCAAACACTAAATTAGGTTTGGAGGGCGATTTTATCAACCCCGACATGCAGACTGTATGGCCTATGAAAGGCGGCTGGTTTGCGTGCGTCAAGGATTCGGTTCGGCGGAAAAATGTGACCCACCGTCGTATGTGTGTCACGTCGTTCAGTGACATTCCTTGGTGCAGTGCAACAAATATGTTGCATTGCACAAAAACTTCCGTTAGGTAATGCTAATGCAAATGCGAAGGGGCTTCTTAAAGCTGCCCCCCCCAAACCAAGGATGGGTAACGATGTCCAAGACCACCGAAAAGACCGCAGAATTTATCGACAACGCCGCCTTTGATGCGTCCAAGGCCATTGAGCAGGTCAGTGCTTTTACCGAAAAAGGCGTCGAGCAGTCGAAAGAAGTTCTCGCCAAATTCAAGGCAGGGTCCGAGGAAACCCAGAAGGTTCTGGAGTCGACCTACAAGACCGCCAAGACCGTTTCCAGCGACTTGTCGCTCAAGACCATCGCCGTTCTGCGCGCCAACGCCGACGCCGCCTTCTCGCACTTTGAAGCACTGATCGCCGTTAAGTCGCCTTCCGAATTCGTTGAACTGCAGACCGCCTTCGTCCGCAGCCAGGTTGAACAGGCCGTCGAGCAGGCAAAAGACTTCCAGGCCGTCACGACGAAGGCCGTTGAAGACGTCTCTAAGCCGATGAAGACGGCTTTCGAGAAGGCGGTCAAGGAACTCAGAGTCGCCTAGCTGTCTAGACGGATAGAGAATGCGGGGGCGCAGTGGCCACGGCTTTTCCTAGGTGGAGAGTCGTGGCTACGGCCGTCGGTCGCAGATCTGGCCGCAGTTGATAGAACTCCTCCCAATTCATCCGCCTGCCCCTGAATGGCTTGGCGGACTCGTTGGTGGTGGTGCTTGTAGAGCGAGCCAGATCCATCAGCGCCTCCCATCGTTTAGGCGCTCGGCCGACGATTCTTGACGTGGTCGACTACATCGACGTGTGTGCCATGGACGTCGGTCACCAAGACAATCATCTTCGGCCCGAACGCGCTTGAGAGATCGACGCCCACGACTTTGACGCTCTTGCCGTTGTCAGGATGGATGGCGTCGATCGGGTTAGATAAAGGGATCATTTCGATTTCTTCCATTAGTGTTCTCTCCTCTGGTTTCTTTTGTTTTTGAGTGACGAAGATTCGCACGGGTTCGAACCCGTGTGCGAACCTTCGCACTCGCAAGGGGTATAAGGGGGTGTGCGAAGCACATAGTTCGAAGCAGTTCGAAGGTAGTTCGAAGCCTAGTTCGAAGGCGCCTCCCCATAGATTTCCGACGCCACCAAAAGGCGACGGTATCGACGTGACGGCGAGCCCTCCTCAACTATTTTGACGGATCCTTTGTCGAGGAGGCGCTGCTGCGCATCGGCAAGTTGGCGCTTTGTCAGTCCGTTGGCTTCCGCGTGCGCAGCCATGATCTTCGGAGCGTAAGTTTGGCTAGGACTAGGACTCAGGCGCTGTCCCTGATGGTTGAGCTTGGACAACAGATCCACATAGATTTCATCCGCTTGCTTATTCAGCAGCCAAGCGACTGGTGAGGGTTTGCCGTCATCGAGCACAAAGGCGCCATCGAGATAGCGGAAACGAAGCTCGCCACCGACCTTTCCATAGTTCGCCTTTTTGTTGGTCAGGACGCGTAGGTTTGCATCGTCCCTGTCGGCGGTGAGATACAATCTAGAGCGCACGGAATTGCCCCAGCCGGTGGAGCCGGAAAGGCCGGTTCCTGATTGCATGCCTTGGATTGACGGATGCGCTAGCAGCACGATTGCGCAGTCAATCTCAATCGCGAGCTTCCGCAGCATACCGATGAATTGCCGAACCTGGCCGCGTTTTATTTCATCGCCGCCATACAAGTCGGCTGCAGTATCGAGCACAATAAGCCGCGGTCGGAAAGCAAGCGCTTCCGCGGCGAAGGCATGCCAAAGCGGAGTTGGCTCCAACTGACCGGTTCTGTTCGGAACGGAGAGCAGAGCATCGGCATCCGCCATCGGTAGCAGGCGGAAATCAGCAAGGTCGGAAAGCTTCCGTTGCTGCGCCCACACGATGTCGGCGAGGCGTCGATGGAATTCGGCAGATTAGTCCTCCGCGCCAAGATATATGACGCGGCCAGGTAGCGGGCAAAGGCCAAGCGTTTCGCACTGAAGCGCCCCGGCCGCGGCAAACTGCAACGCCAGCAATGATTTGCCGACGCCACCGTCACCAGACAGCAACGTCACCTGCCGCATTGGTACCAAACCCTCTGCCCACCATTCTCGCGGCGGAACCGGCATGCCGTGCCAATCTGCCGGGTTGATGAGAGGGAGGTCATTATCGTTGCTGGCCTTCGGCGGCCCGGAGCGAAGAAATTCCCAATGGATGAATTTCCCGACGCCCCTGTCGAAACCGACGTAAATGCGGTTTCCCTTGATCTGCTCGACGGTCCCGGCTTGCCAGGTGGCGTGATGCACGCGGTCGCCAACTTTGTATGGGTTGTCTACTTCAGGCTGCGGATTGTTCACTCGGATTCTCTCCCAGTGCGTCGCTAGCCGCGCGCACGATCTGTTCGGCAATTTCGGTCGTAAAGGTGGCGGCGGGACCGCCGAAGGCGTTTGGCGCAAAAACACGCCGCGAGCCGTCTGGCTTTTCCGCGAGCTTCAAATTGTACATGCGCACGCCGTCGACCAACTGAAGGTCGAATCGCGCAAGGGTTCGTCCGCCCGCTTCCGGCCGGATTGATAGAATTTGCACTGGTTTTCCTTTTCCGGGAGTTTCTTAGTCACGAAAAGTCGGCCGGTTGTCCCGGTATTCGGTTTCAACTTTCGCCGTTGTTGGCGCCCGTTAAGGCACAAGAAAAGTTGAAACTATTCGCGTAATTGAAAGGCAGAGTGCCGGCCTGTCACGCCGGAGGTCGCGGGTTCGAGCCCCGTCACTCGCGCCATTAACTCTCTGAAAAGTCTTATCTTTTTAGAGGTTGATGCCGACGAATGTCAGATCATTTCCCGCCATGTAGGCGTCATGTAAGCAGCGGGCATGAAAAAGCCCGCCACCGTGAGGCGCGGCAAAAACTTAAGGCTCAGTACGGATATTTTGGCCTCGCCGCCGAAAAGTCCAACGCTTGGTGAACCATCTCTACCTTGCCGCCGGAAGGTGCGCTTGTCTGCTGATGGCCGTTGCCGCGGTGGTGAGGCTGGCGCTGCCGCCCGTGCACTAGCTTCCGCGATCACGCCATACGCAGCGGCGGCCCATCTGCTAGCTTGCTCAGGCGGCGGACTTGATTGCCCGCCTGGCCGGCGCCTTTACCCCAAAGCCCCCCGCCCAATGGGCGCCGGCCATCTCCCATCGGCCAAGCCCCCGGATTTCAGTGGGTCCGCCTACCTCATTTGCACGCCTCACGCACATTAGCATTTGCGCATATATTAGGGCAGCCGGCGCCGCCCCCCAACAGAGCCCCGCCGGCTAGGCCCGGTATTTGCTGGCCTACCCCGCTCGCGAGTGCCGGGCCGCTCCGCTCAGCGCCATTGCGGTCTGGCGTCTTCGGATGGCTGGCGTAAGGCAAGGTTGCGGTGGGGAGCGGTCAATGACCAACTGTTTCGTCCGACTGAAGTCCAAATCGGCATGCGCAAGTGGCCGCGGCAATGGGGCCATGGGTCCGCCTTGCGGGACCATCTGGCATGGGCGCATCTTTCTATCGGATGCGACTGAGAGCCTTGCGCCGGGGGGCGCTGTGATGTTTCGTGCTCTACGCAAATGCGTCGCCATCTGGACGCATGAAGGAACAATCATCGTATTCGATCCCGATGTCGGCACAGTCTCCGCCTGCTCCGAGCATGAAGTCTGGCAAAAAATCGAACGCCGCAAAGCGATGAATCTGGCGCGCATGCCTGCCGGCTAAACTCGTGCCGTTGACTCTGCCGACCGACGCAAGGAAATATTGTCCTAGTGGGGCGACGTTCTCAAACAGAGGTCGCTATGGACGGACGGCGCGCGAACCAATTACCGCGGACGCGCTCGATTCCATCGCTGCAGAAGTTTACCCAACTCCCCACGGAGCGCGGGCATGGAATTTGCCGATGCCAGGTCCGCCTCGGCGCCCTTCGACCCCCGTCCATAGATCAGGCCGAGGATCACGCCGATGTATCCGACCTGAAGAATGATCAGAGCAAGAACAGCCCAACCGAGGGCTTTCCAGACGGAGCCGGTTTCCATCTCAGCCCAGATCGCCACGATCAACGACGTCGCGAACATGCCCACCAGAAACTGCGGAAAATACATGACACCCAGCTCCCATTTTTTGGCGGTTCAGCGCCTTTCAGCCGCTAAAGACCCGCCGCTCCATTAGCGGAGCGGCGGGGCCCCCAATTTGCCCCCCGGATTGCCGGGCTGATGAGTGAGCCCGGCATTGCTGTCAGTGCAATTGCCGCGCCAGACCCAGTGGCCCATTACGGGACACCTATGGCAATGGCGCAAGACCAGACTGCCGATTAACATTACCTGTGGCTAATATGCCACCCTGGTCGAGCGGCAAGGCATCCCGCGCCAGCTCGGCTGCCTCGATGCCTATTGGCTCGACGACAATCCGGACTGGTAAGGCTGAAGCGACGCTGTCGAGCTCAACCCCTCGCCAGCAGCGCCTCGACCTCTCGCAGCGTCGGCATCGACGGGGCGGTGCCGGGTCGGGTCACGGAAATGCCGGCGACGGCGCAGGCGAAGCGCACCGCCTGCAGCGGCTCGACGCCCTTCGCCAGTGCGGCGGCGAGGCCGCCATTGAAGGCATCGCCGGCACCTGTGGTTTCTACCACCGGGCCGGCATTGACCGCGCCGACATGGTCGGAACGGCTGGCCGTGTGCAGCAGCGCGCCTTTTTCGCCAAGCGTGATGATTACCGCGCCGACTCCCTTTTTCAGCAAGCTGTCGGCGGCACGGCGGGCATCGTCGACCGACAAGACCTTGATGCCGGTCAGTTCCTCGGCCTCGGTCTCGTTGGGCGTGACATAGTCGCAGAGCGCGTAGATGCGGTCAGGCAGGCTTGCTGCCGGCGCCGGGTTGAGGATCGTCGTCACCCCTGCCCCGCGCGCAATCTCGAGTGCGCTCAGCGCCGCCTCGATCGGCTGTTCGAGTTGGGTGACGAAAACGCCCGCCGAGCCGATCAGATCGGCATGGGCCTCGATGTCGTCGGGCGAGATCAGCATGGCCGCGCCGGGGCTGACGATGATGGCATTGTTGCCGGTCGTTTCCTCGACGAAGATGTAGGCGGCACCGGTATAGCTGTCGGGCGTATCGATGACGGCGCTCTTCACACCGGCCTCTTTCCAGGTCCCTTTGGCCATGTCGGCAAAAGCATCGACGCCGAGGCGCGTCAGGAAGGTTATGTCGGCGCCGAGCCGGCCGGCCGCGACTGCCTGGTTCGAACCCTTGCCGCCGGGGCCGAG
The DNA here is from genome assembly GCF_964252735.1 of Mesorhizobium sp. LjNodule214. Classification (NCBI taxonomy): domain Bacteria; kingdom Pseudomonadati; phylum Pseudomonadota; class Alphaproteobacteria; order Hyphomicrobiales; family Phyllobacteriaceae; genus Mesorhizobium; species Mesorhizobium sp. LjNodule214. The sequence goes on along the minus strand of NZ_CAXUPE020000003.1, from coordinate 710,140 downwards.
CTTGAACGAGTTGCCGAGGATCGTCTCGCCCATGCGCGGCTGGCGATCGGCGCGATAGGCGGTGTCGGCGACGAAGACACCAAGGATGACGACAGGCTTGCCGGCCGCCATGTCGCTACTCCGCATCCGGCGGAACGACGCCCTTGCGGAAGGCAAAGCAGCCATAGAAGCGGCGCTCGCCGGACTGGATGACGCAATAGGCTTTCTTGGCGCGTTCGTAGAAGGCATAGCGCTCGACCGAGATCATCGGCCACGCCTTGCCCTCGGCAGCGTCGATCTCCTTTTGCACTTCCTTCTGGACGGGCGGGACCTCGTCCGGCTTGCCGACGATCTCCATGCGCGCGGCGGCGTCATCGACGAAGGTGTCCAACGGATAGACCGACAGCACCGCTTTGGCCACGTCGGCAGCCGAAGCATCGATGCGCAGCAGCCGCCCAAGTGCTGTCTGGCGGGCCACGGAATCGGCCGGAAAATTGGTGTCGCAGACGATCAGGTCGTCGCCGTGGCCCATCGCCCGCAACGCCTGAAGCACATCGGCATTGAGCAGCGGATTGATCCCTTTGAGCATGGTATTCCTCGTGGAAAGTCGGTTGGAAATCAGAGCCGCTTGCCGGTCTCTGCGTCGAAGAGGTGGACCTGGTCGAGGCGCGGCCGCAGGTGCAGCGTGTCGCCCGGCTTGAAGTCGTGGCGCTCGCGAAACAGCGCCACCATCTCGCCCTCGCCGAAGCGCACGAAGACCAGGGTTTCCGAGCCGGTCGGCTCGACCACGGAAATCTTGGCGGCAACGCCGTCGGGATGGATTTCAAGGTGTTCGGGCCGTACGCCGTAGACGACGGCTTGCCCGTCCTGCGCGGCGCTGTTCGCGGAGATCGGGAACGGCGCGCCCGATATGTCGACCACCGGCCTGTCGCCCTTCTTCACGATGCCCTTCAGAAGGTTCATCGAGGGCGAGCCGATGAAGCCGGCGACGAAGAGATTGGCCGGCCGGTCGAACAACTCCAGCGGCGCGCCGATCTGCTCGATGCGGCCATCGCGCATCACCACGATCTTGTCGGCCATGGTCATGGCCTCGATCTGGTCGTGCGTGACATAGATGGTGGTGGTCTTCAGCCGCTGGTGCAGTTCCTTGATCTCGGTGCGCATCTGGACGCGCAGCTTGGCGTCGAGGTTGGACAGCGGCTCGTCGAACAGGAACACCTGCGGGTTGCGCACGATGGCGCGGCCCATGGCGACACGCTGGCGCTGGCCGCCCGAAAGTTGGCGCGGGTAGCGCTTGAGATAGGGATTGAGGTCAAGGATGTCGGCCGCCCGCTTGACCCGTTCGGCGACGACGGCCGGATCTGTTTTGCGCAGCTTAAGCGCGAAGGCCATGTTTTGCTCGACCGTCTTGTGCGGATAGAGTGCGTAGTTCTGGAACACCATGGCGATGTCGCGCTTGGCCGGCGGCAAATTGTTGACGACGCGCTCGCCGATGGCGATCGTGCCGCCGGAAACGGTCTCCAGCCCCGCCACCATCCTGAGCAGCGTGGACTTGCCGCACCCCGAGGGACCGACCAGCACGACGAACTGGCCGTCGGCGATATCGACGCTGACGTCGTGCAGGACCTTGACGGTTCCGAACGCCTTGGCCACATTGCTGATCGCGACTTGAGCCATCATCCCCCCTGGGGTTTTGGACCTGCAGGCCCTTCGTTTGCCGTGAAGCTAACCAACGCTGACGGCAAGGGCAAGTCAGTCTCTTATAGATAAAAAACCTATTGTCGTTGACACGGCAATCGGTTGTGCGAATAGTGAAGGCGTCAGGGTTCATGGCCCTCTTCCGCGCGTCGGCACGCTTGTCCGGACATCGGAAGTCGACGCGTTACGGGAGGAAGCTGGGGCCATAATTTCCGGGAGTCGCGTCGTTGGGGAACACCGTCAGCGCTCCACTATCCGAAAACTGTCACCATTGATCTTCTGGGAGGAACGAGATGAGAGTCAGCCTTTTCAACCAACTTATGCGCGCGGGTGCCAGTCGCCGCGATGTGCTGAAGGGAGCGGCCGGCATGGCTGCGCTGTCAGCGGCATCGGGCGTGGGTCTCGGCGCATTGACGCGTCCGGCTTTCGCCGCCGATGATCTGCGCGCGCAGATCCTGCAGGTGCCCGGCGTCGGCAAGGGTCAACCGACCGACGCCGACTTCCAGAAGGTCGGCGAGATGTGCCTTGGCGCCACCAAGGCCAGTGTCAAGCAAGGAGAGTTCGCCGGTGTCGAGCTCACCTTCATGGGCCTCAACAACCAGAACCTGCACAATGTGCTGTACCGCGGCTTCCTGAAGGCGTGGGAAGACTATACCGGCGCCAAATTCACCTGGATCGACCTGGCACAGGCCGATTACGGCGCCCGTCTGCAACAGTCGATCGCCACCGGTACCGTCGACTTCGACGTCATCGAGATGGGGGCGCCCTTCGAAGGCGACGTTTGCGGCAAGGGGCTGGCCTCCGAGATGCCGGACTGGGTCAAAGAACAGATCGACATGAAAGATGTCGTGGCCTATCTGCAGCCGCCGGTCGGCACTTGGGATGGCAAGCAGTACCGCGTGACCGTCGACGGCGACGCGCACAATTTCAACTATCGCACCGATGTCTTCGCCGACAAGGGTCTCGCCGATGAGTGGAAGGCCGCCGGCAATACAACCCCTTGGGGCGTGCCGACCACCTGGCAGCAGGTGCAGGCCGTGACCAAGTTCCTCAAGGGCAAGAAGTTCAACGGCCAGGACGTCTACGGTTATCTCGACGCGCCCAAGGGCTGGGGTGGCTTCGGCTTCTACTTCCTCGGCAGCCGCGCCACCGCCTATGCCAAGCATCCGGACGACAAAGCCTGGCTGTTCGACGCCGACACAATGAAGCCTCGCATCAACAATCCGGCCTGGGTGCGCGCCATCCAGGACGTGATCGATGCGCTGCCGTCGGAGCCGCCGGACCAGATCAACGCCGATCCCAACACAACGGGCTTCAGCCAGTTCCTCGCCGGCACCGGCTCTATGATCCCGTGGTGGGGCGACATCGGCTCCAACGCCAAGACCAACGATTCTTCGGTCATCGGAGATACGGTCGGCTTCTCGATCCTGCCCGGCTCGGACGATGTCTACAATTCCAAGACGGGCGCCTGGGACAAGCTTGCGAGCGGCCCGAACTTTTCGCCGAACTGCGCCTATCTCGGCTGGGGCGTCTATGTCATGGCCCGCGTCGACAGCGACGAAAAGAAGAAGAAGGCCGCCTGGTCCGCGGCAGCCCATCTCGGCGGCAAGGATCTGTCGCTCTGGTGCGCGGCGTATCCGTCGGGCTTCCAGCCCTACCGCAACAGCCATTTCAACATTCCGGAATGGGTGGCGGCGGGCTACGACGAGGCGTTCATCACCTCGTACCTCAAGTCGGAAGCCGACAGCTACAACCATCCGAACGCCGCCATCGAGCCACGCATTCCCGGCATCTTCCAGTATTACAGCGCCGCCGAGGATATCCTGGCCAACACCTTTGCCGGCAAGATGAAGGCGCAGGAAGGCGCCGACGCGATTGCCGCCGCCTGGGAGAAGCTGACCGACCAGATCGGTCGCGAGAACCAGATCAAGCTCTACAAGGCCTCGCTTGGCATGTAGCCTGATACTATAGTGAACCCTGACCGGCCTTAGGCCGGTCAGGGAGTTTTTTTGTAAACGGACGGGACGCGTGGCTGAACAGACCTTGCCCACCAATGCTTGGCCGGCAAACGGCGTTCCATCCGATCTGATCGCGCCGGGCCGCAAACGGCTCGGCTTTGCCTTGATGGCCGCGGCGACACTCGGCCTGATGGCCGTGATCGCGCTGCAGATCCTTTACAAGACGGAAGTCACCACGCTCGGTTTCGAAACCTGGCGCCCCATTGTCTATGCCTATGTGTTGTGGGGCGTGGCGCTCGGCGCCGGCCAGGTGCTGACGCGCGGCGAAGACGGCCAGCGCGCGCTGTTCCTGCTGCCGGCGCTTTTGTTCACCATCGCCATGGTGATCTTCCCAACGCTGTTCGGTTTCTACATCGCGCTGACCGACTGGAACCTCAGTTCCTTCGCCGGCCGGAAATTCAACGGGCTCGACAATTTCTGGCAGATGCTGGGCGATCCCTACTACCGCAATGCGTTGCTCAACATGGTATTCTATGTGCTCGCCGTGCTGGTCGAGTACGTCATCGCCTTCGGCCTGGCACTGCTCCTCAGTGCCCAGATCCGGGCGCGAAAATTCTTCCGCGTTGTCTTCCTGATGCCACTGATGCTGTCGCCGGTCGCAGTGTCGTGGATGATCGGCAAGTCACTGATGGAATACCGGTTCGGGCCGGCCGCAACGCTGGCGCGCACTCTCGGCTGGGACAATCCTGCCTTCTTCTCCAACCCGATCACCGCCCGCATCTCGATCATGGTGCTGGATGCCTGGACCTTCATCCCGTTCATGATGATCATGCTGCTGGCCGGCCTGCAGGCAATGTCGCGCGAGGTGCTGGAGGCGGCGCGCGTCGACGGCGCCACGCCCTGGCAGACCTTCTGGCAGGTCACCTTCCCGCTGATGCTGCCGGTGTCGGTGACGGCGGTGATCCTGCGCATCATCTTCAAGCTGAAGCTGGCCGACATCATCATCACCGTCACCTCGGGCGGTCCCGGCGGCGCCACCGATTCAGTGTCGAGCTTCATCTACCGCGAGTACCGCGACCGTTCGAATGTCGGCTACGGCACCATGCTGGCCATGGCCTATCTCATCATCATCGTCGTGTTCGTGACCTGGCTGTTGAAGTTCGCCAACCGCTTCGTGCGCAATGTAAACTGAGCCGGCAGGTACCATGAGCGTCCAGACCACCGACTATGCCGCTTCCGAAATCCGCTCCCCGGCGGGCTTTATCGCCAACCGCGTCTTCATCTATGGCGCACTGGTGTTCTGGGCCTTCATCTGCCTGTTCCCGATCTACTGGACGATCACCACCTCGTTCAAGACCGCGGTCGACGTCACCCAGGGCCATCTGATCCCCTTCGTCGACTTCCAGCCCGACTGGAAGGGCTGGCGTTCGCTCGGCCTGTCGCCGGACTCGATCTTCCGAACCTCGACGGTGCGCGACGAATTCCTCAAGCGCTTCATGAATTCGGTCATCACCTCGGTCGGCGCGTCGAGCCTGGCCATCATCATCGGCAGCCTCGCCGCCTATGGGCTGACCCGCTATCGCTATCACTTCGCCTGGTTCAAGAACGAGGACATCTCGTTCTTCTTCCTGTCGCAACTGATCCTGCCGCCGGTCGTGCTCGCGCTCCCCTTCCTCGTGCTCTACCGCGAAGTCGGCCTGCTCGACACGCGCGTCGGGCTGATCCTGCTCTACACGCTGATGGTGCTGCCAATCGTCATCTGGATCATGCGCGACCAGTTCAACTCGATCCCGGTCGAGTTGGAGGAAGCCGCACTCGTCGACGGCCTGACGATCTGGGGCGCCTTCTTCCGCATCGTCATGCCGATAGCGCTGCCCGGCATGGTCGCCGCCTTCATCCTGGCGATGGTGCTGTGCTGGAACGAGTATTTCTTCGCCGCCCTTTTGACCTCGACCGACGCCAAGACCATTCCGGTCATGGTGGCCAGCCAGACCGGCTCGCAAGGCATCAACTGGTGGTCGATGGCGGCGCTCGCCACCGCTGCCATCACGCCGCTTGCCGTCATCGGCATTGCGCTCGAGCGCTACCTGATCATGGGCATGACGGCGGGTGCGGTGAAGTAGGCGGCGCTGTTTTCCTTCTCCGCCTGTGGGAGAAGCCGCGCTAGACCAGGCTAGGCCGACAGTATCGCCCGCAGATGATCAAGGATCATCGCAACACCCTTCTGCCCCAGTTCCGCAGAAGCGGCCGGCGCGCTTGCCGTGTACCAGCGGGTGTTGTCGGCGAAATGGCCGGCGTCGACCGCTTCGGAGCAGAGCGCCAACATCAGCGAGGTCTCGCCGATGCCGGCATGGTCGAACGGGTATTTTCCGTTCATCACCGCCGGCATCAGCGGATGCACTTGCACCCAGTTGAAGAAGTTGCCGCCTTCGGCGTGTTCGGCATAGTAGCCGGCCATCGCCTCGGATCCCCACCAGCCCTCGCCGCGCTCTCTTTCGAGGAAGCGGAAGAGCGCCTGCCGGCCGGCACTCTTGAAAGCGAGATCGGTCGGCATGCCGGCGGCGAAATTCTCGGTCTGGTGATGGATGATGGCGTGGATGTTGCGAAAGCCGACGCGCAGCAGGCTGTAGAACAGTTCCTCCGCGAACGGCGCCAGCGTGTTGCCGCCGACCTGCACCGAACCGTTGCCTTCCGGCGGCGCCACGGCATAGCTCGCCGCGCCATAATAGAAAGGCGGCAGGATGACGATGTCGGCTTCCTTCTCGAGCAGTTCCAGCGTCTTGACGACGGCCAGCGTGTCCATGCCGACGGCCATGTGCTCGCCATGGTATTCGAGCACGCCGAGCGGCAGCACCACCGGCCAGTTCTCTTCGATCGCTCTGCGGATCTGGTGCGGCAGCATCAACTCATAGCGCATGCCCCTACTCCAAATTGGTGTGGCGGGCGCGCATCGCTTCGGGCGAGGCGCCAGTCAGATCCTTGAGCTTCAGCACCATCACTTCGAAGAGCAGGAACAGCGCACCTTCGAACAGCGAACCCATGGGAAGCACCGAGGTCCTTGCCGTGCCCTGATCGCTGGCCATGGTCTGCGCCGGGATGAGCAAAGTGAAGTCGGCGCGCCTGGTCGCGCTGCTTGCCGCCTCGGCGGTGAGCAGCAGCACCGTGGCGCCCGCATCGCGGGCGACCTGCATCAGGGTCAGCACGGTCGTCGTCTCGCCCGGCCCGGAGCTGACCAGGAAGACATCGCCCTCACCCAGCGGCGGCGTGGTCATGTCGCCGACCACCGACACCGGCAGGCCAAGGTGATAGAGCCGCATGGCGAAACCCTTGACCTGTAGCGCCTCGCGGCCACAGCCATAGACAGCGATTTTTCCGGCGCCAGCAAGCATGGCGCAAGCGGCATCGATCTGGCTCTCGTCGACCGGCGCAAGCACCTTGCCGAGTTCACCCAGTGCGGTGTCGAACAGGTTCGTGCCGGTGCCGGTCATACGCATTCCACCTGCTCGAGGGACCCGAAAAGCAATCGCGATCTCTTCTTCACGTTTCCCCCGAACAGCTTGTTTTTGTTCATGCTATCACCGTGAAAATGCGTGTCCAACGGCCCTCGGTGCTTTTGCTGTGCCACCGGCATGATAGTGTCATGTCAGACAAATCAGCCCGGGAAAATGGCAGGACATGAAGACACGGCATTTCGACCGCATCGGCAATGGCGGCATCGCCTTCACCGAACTCGGCTTCGGCACGGCGCCGCTCGGTAACCTCTACCGCGCAGTCTCCGACGAGGATGCCAACGCCACGCTGGAAGCGGCATGGCAGACCGGCTGCCGCTACTTCGACACCGCCCCGCTCTATGGGCTCGGCCTGTCGGAAACGCGGCTCAATCCGTTCCTGCGCGGCAAGAAGCGCGACGACTATGTGCTGTCGAGCAAGGTCGGGCGCCTGATGCGTGCCTGTCCGCCCGAACAGCGCACCGGCATCGGCAAGTTCTTCGACACGCCGTCGCGCCAGGAGGTCTACGATTACAGCTATGACGGCGTCATGCGCTCTTTCGAGACCTCGCTGGAGCGGCTCGGCGTCGACCGCGTCGACATCCTCTTCGTGCACGATGTCGACATCTTCACCCATGGCAGCAAGGCAGCCGCGGACCAGCGCATCGAGGAGTTCATGACCTCCGGCTATTACGGGCTGCTTTCGCTGCGCGACCAGGGCGCGATCAAGGCGTTCGGCGGCGGCATCAACGAATGGCAGGTCTGCCAGACGCTGGCCGAGCGTGGCGACTTCGACCTGTTCCTGCTTGCCGGGCGCTATACGCTGCTGGAACAGGAGGCGCTGGCCTCCTTCCTGCCGCTCTGCCAGAAACGCGGCATCGGCATCGTTCTCGGAGGCCCCTACAATTCCGGCATACTGGCGACGGGCCCGAAGCCCGGCGCCTATTACAACTACTCAGAGGCGCCGCAGGATGTCATGGACCGCGTCGCCCGCATCGAAGCCGTGTGCACACGCCACGGCGTGCGCCTGATCGAGGCGGCGCTGCAGTTCCCGCTGCTGCATCCCTCCGTCGTCTCGGTGATCCCGGGCGGCCAGCGGCCGAGCGAGGTCGAAAGCAACCGCTCGCTGCTCGATGCCACGCTACCAGCAGCGCTGTGGGCCGATCTCAAGCAGGAAGGGCTGATGCGCGCGGATGCGCCAACCGCATAGGGCGGCTTTCCTCTCGGCAGAGGCGGCCTTATCAAAAGGCAAAAGAAAAGCCGGGCAAGCCCGGCTCTTCTGATCTCTAAAGAAAAAGGTCTTAGTTGACCGCGTCCTTGAGGCCCTTGCCGGCCGAAAACTTCGGCACGGTGCGCGCCGGAATCTTCACTTCCGCGCCGGTCTGCGGGTTGCGGCCGGTCGAAGCAGCGCGTTTTGACACGGTGAAATTTCCGAAGCCGACAAGCCGGACATCGCCGCCCTTCTTCAGTTCGCCAGTGATCACGGAAAACACCGCATCGACGGCAGACTGTGCGTCACCCTTCGAAATGCTTGCAGCGTCGGCGACAGCGGACACCAGTTCGTTCTTGTTCATCAAAATTCCCTTCCATGAGAAAACCGGAACACTCGACTCATCCGGCAGGAAACGGACTTTAGAAAGAAGCGTTCCTGCAACCAAGTCGAAAAAGCAGCAAAAGGTCGAAAAAAGCCCGGAATTCCGGGGTTTTTCACATGAAAAAGCCGGGCGCGAGGCCCGGCTTTCGTTTTGTGCGTTGCAACTTTAGCTGAAACTAATGCGCAAGCGACTTTCCGGCGTCGTCCGTCGTATCGGCGGCGGCCGGAGGATTGACCGGTTCGACCCACTCGATCGGCTCCGGCATGCGCACCAGCGCATGACGCAGCACCTCGCCGACGCGTGCGACCGGAATGATTTCCATGCCGTTCTTCACATTGTCCGGTATCTCCGCCAGATCCTTGGCGTTGTCTTCCGGGATCAGCACCTTCTTGATGCCGCCGCGCAGCGCGGCCAGCAGCTTCTCCTTCAGGCCACCGATCGGCAGCACCCTGCCGCGCAGCGTGATCTCGCCGGTCATCGCGACATCGGCCTTGATCGGAATGCCGGTCAGGACGGAGATGATCGCAGTCGCCATCGCCACGCCGGCCGACGGCCCGTCCTTCGGGGTTGCCCCCTCCGGCACGTGGACGTGGATGTCGCGCTTGTCGAACAGCGGCGGCTCGATGCCGAAATCGATGGCCCGCGAGCGGACATAAGAGGCCGCCGCCGAGATCGATTCCTTCATCACGTCGCGCAAATTGCCGGTCACCGTCATGCGGCCCTTGCCAGGCATCATGACGCCTTCGACCGTCAGCAGCTCGCCGCCGACCTCCGTCCAGGCAAGACCGGTGACGACACCGACCTGATCGTCTGCCTCGACCTGGCCGAAGCGGAAGCGCGGAACACCGAGATAGTCGGCGAGATTGTCCGCCGTGATCTTCACCGTCTTCTTCTTCGTCTTCAGGATCTCGGTCACCGCCTTGCGCCCGAGCTTCATCAGCTCGCGTTCCAGGCTCCTGACGCCCGCTTCGCGGGTGTAGGTCTGGATGATGCCGCGGATCGCGTCCTCACTGACGGAGAACTCCTTCGGCTGCAGCGCGTGATCGCGGATCACCTTCGGCATCAGGTGCCGCTTGGCGATTTCGATCTTCTCGTCCTCGGTGTAGCCGGCGATACGGATGATCTCCATGCGGTCCATCAGGGGCGCAGGGATGTTCAGCGTGTTCGCCGTCGTCACGAACATCACGCTCGACAGGTCGTATTCGACCTCGAGGTAATGGTCCATGAACGTCGAGTTCTGCTCGGGATCGAGCACTTCGAGCAAGGCCGACGACGGATCGCCACGGAAATCCTGGCCCATCTTGTCGATCTCGTCGAGGAGGAAGAGCGGATTGGACTTCTTCGCCTTCTTCATCGACTGGATGACCTTGCCGGGCATCGAGCCGATATAGGTGCGCCGGTGGCCACGGATCTCGGCTTCGTCACGCACGCCGCCCAGCGCCATGCGGATGAACTCGCGGCCGGTCGCCTTGGCGATCGACTTGCCGAGCGAGGTCTTGCCGACGCCGGGAGGGCCGACGAGGCACAGGATCGGCCCCTTCAGCTTCTTCTGGCGGCTCTGCACGGCGAGGTATTCGACGATGCGGTCCTTGACCTTGTCGAGGCCGAAATGGTCGGTGTCGAGCACGTTCTGCGCGAAGGCCAGGTCATGCCTGACCTTGGAGTTCTTGCCCCACGGGATCGACAGGATCCAGTCGAGATAGTTGCGCACGACGGTCGATTCAGCCGACATCGGCGACATCGTCCGCAGCTTCTTCAATTCGGCTTCCGCCTTCTCGCGGGCTTCCTTGGAGAGCTTGGTTTTCTTGATGCGCGCCTCGATCTCGGCGGCCTCGTCGCGGCCGTCCTCGCCTTCGCCGAGTTCCTTCTGGATCGCCTTCATCTGCTCGTTGAGGTAGTACTCGCGCTGGGTCTTCTCCATCTGGCGCTTGACGCGCGAGCGGATGCGCTTCTCCACCTGCAGGACGGAGATTTCGGCTTCCATGAAGCCCATCGCCTTTTCCAGCCGCTCCTTGACGGAAAGCGTGGCCAGCATCTCCTGCTTCTCGGGGATCTTGATGGCGAGATGCGAGGCGACGGTATCGGCGAGCTTGGAATAATCGTCGATCTGGCTGGCGGCGCCAACCACTTCGGGCGAGATCTTCTTGTTCAGCTTGACGTAGTTCTCGAAGTCGGTGACGACCGAGCGGGCCAGCGCCTCGATCTCGACCTCTTCCTCTTCCGGCTCGACCAGCGCCGAAGCACGGGCCTCATGGAAGTCGGGACGGTCGGTGAACGACACGATTTTCGCGCGCGAGGCGCCTTCGACCAGCACCTTCACGGTGCCGTCGGGAAGCTTCAGCAATTGCAGCACGTTGGCGAGCGTGCCGATGTCGAAGATGGCATCGGGCTCGGGATCGTCGTCTGCGGCATTCATCTGGGTCGCAAGCAGGATCTGCTTTTCCTGACCCATCACCTCTTCCAGCGCCTTGATCGACTTTTCGCGCCCGACAAAGAGCGGAACGATCATGTGCGGGAACACCACGATGTCGCGCAGCGGGAGAACCGCGAAGACGCCGTCGCTGGGAGCCTTTGATAATTTGGCCATTGTCCAACCTTTCATGTCGCGGCCACCGATCGGCCAACCGCGAATCTCATATTAACGACCGGGGATCGTTCCGCCTACCACCGTTTGTGACGGGAGTTTTACAGCACAGAATTCGGCACCACGGCCTTCTGCTGTTAGTTGGATGCCCGAGGGGCAAAGATCAAGGGTTAACACCGGCTGGTCCATCCGATCCCTCGTTGCGCGGCATGAAACGGCCGCCACAGCAAAACGGCGCCTCGCGGGCGCCGTTTCAAAATCCTGTCCAAGGCTCACGTCAGGCGCTGACGTTGCCCTTCTTTTCCTTCTGTTCGGAATAGATGTAGAGCGGCCTGGCATTGCCGGACACCACCTCTTCCGAAATAACCACTTCGCGCACGCCTTCCAGCGCCGGCAGCTCGAACATGGTGTCGAGCAGGATGGCTTCCATGATCGAGCGCAGGCCACGCGCGCCGGTCTTGCGCTCGATGGCGCGCTTGGCGATCGCCGACAGTGCGTTCTCGTGGAAGGTCAGGTCGACATTCTCCATCTCGAACAGGCGCTGGTACTGCTTGACCAGCGCGTTCTTCGGCTCGGTCAGGATCTGGATCAGCGCCGGCTCGTCGAGGTCTTCCAGCGTCGCCAGGACCGGCAGACGGCCGACAAACTCGGGAATGAGACCGAACTTCAGCAGATCCTCGGGCTCGACCAGGCGGAAAACGTCGCCGGTGCGGCGATCCTCGGGCGAAGCGACGATGGCCCCGAAGCCGATCGAGGTTTTTCTGCCGCGATCCGAGATGATCTTGTCCAGCCCGGCGAAGGCGCCGCCGCAGATGAACAGGATGTTGGCGGTGTCGACCTGCAGGAATTCCTGCTGCGGATGCTTCCTGCCGCCCTGCGGCGGCACGGAGGCGACGGTGCCTTCCATGATCTTCAGCAGCGCCTGCTGCACGCCCTCGCCCGACACGTCGCGGGTGATCGAGGGGTTGTCGGACTTGCGTGAGATCTTGTCGATCTCGTCGATATAGACGATGCCGCGCTGGGCGCGCTCGACATTGTAGTCGGCCGACTGCAACAGCTTCAGGATGATGTTCTCGACGTCCTCGCCGACGTAGCCGGCCTCGGTCAGCGTCGTGGCATCGGCCATGGTGAAGGGCACGTCGATGATGCGGGCCAGCGTCTGCGCCAGCAGCGTCTTGCCGCAACCGGTCGGGCCGATCAAAAGGATGTTGGACTTCGCCAACTCGACGTCGTTGTTCTTGCCGGCATGCGCGAGGCGTTTGTAGTGGTTGTGGACGGCCACCGACAGCACGCGCTTGGCGTAGGGCTGGCCGATGACATAGTCATCGAGAACCTTGAGGATCTCCTGCGGTGTCGGCACGCCCTCGCGCGACTTCACCATCGAGGTCTTGTTCTCCTCGCGGATGATGTCCATGCAGAGTTCGACGCACTCGTCGCAGATGAAGACCGTCGGACCGGCGATCAGCTTGCGCACTTCGTGCTGGCTTTTGCCGCAAAACGAGCAATAGAGCGTGTTCTTGGAATCGCCGCCGTTGCTGCCGACCTTGCTCATTTTCCAGTCCTTTCATGGCCGCCCGCCGATGGTCTGGCTGAAAGGGCGCATATTCAATCTATCGCGGGAATTCGCCGCCGCCAGTGTCCCAGCTCACACAACGTATTCCGAACGAAACACAAATCAGAAAACGTCGCAATGATTCGCACAAACCCCACGCAAAGCTAAGCCGTCGAAAATCAACATAGCCTTAACGTAGGCAATCCCAACCGTCGAGGGAACAGCCAATTGTGGCCGAAATGCCGCAAACCGCGCCAAAAGCGCGTTATCCCCGCCATCCAGCTGCCATTGCGGCTTATGCGGCAACGCCTTCGACCGGTTCGCGCGACGAAATGACCTTGTCGATGAGACCGAAATCCTTGGCCTCGTCGGCGGTCATGAAATGGTCGCGGTCGAGCGTCTTTTCAATCTCGTCGTAGCTCTTGCCGGTGTGCTTGACATAGACCTCGTTGAGGCGGCGCTTCAGCTTGATGATGTCCTGGGCGTGGCGCTCGATGTCGGACGCCTGGCCCTGGAAGCCGCCGGAAGGCTGATGAACCATGATGCGGGCGTTCGGTGTGGCAAAGCGCATGTCCTTGTGGCCGGCGCAGAGCAGCAGCGAGCCCATCGAAGCAGCCTGGCCGATGCACAGCGTCGACACCGCCGGCTTGATGAACTGCATGGTGTCGTAGATCGCCATGCCCGAGGTGACGACGCCGCCCGGCGAATTGATGTAGAGGTTGATTTCCTTCTTCGGGTTCTCGGCCTCGAGGAACAAAAGCTGTGCACAAACCAGCGTCGCCATGCCGTCCTCGACCGGGCCGGTGATGAAGATGATGCGCTCCTTCAGCAGGCGCGAGAAAATGTCGTAGGCCCGCTCGCCGCGATTGGTCTGTTCGACCACCATCGGAACGAGGTTCATGTAGGTTTCGACGGGGTTCTTCATGACTATCCCTTTTTGGAGATGGGATTCCGGCGCCGGGAGATGAGCAAGTCGGGCAGAATCGGTTCTTGACGGTTACATTGTAAATAGGATGCCGGCTCACCCTAGCGCAAGGCCGCCCCTCCTAACCATCTGGTTAAGTCGAATCAAGCGTTGAGCGCAAGGAATTGCGGCCGGCGCCCGGTAGCAATTCCTTAACCGCGCCGCTTAACGAAACGCGGCAAAAACACTTCCCCGCGATGCGCCTTCCGATACACTTCTGCGTTGAACTGTACCACGAGTTCGCGAAGGGGGAGTGTCATGATCCAGAAAAGCCCTGCATCGCTCGCCGTTGCCGGCCTCGCAATTCTTGCCACCGCGTCCGAAACCGCGGCCGGCGGCCGCGCGCTTGAGTGTTATGAACCGGTGCACAGGCCGGCCCTTTACGACACCGTCTATGAGGACGTGATGGTGAGCCCGGGCGGGCAGCTGGTTGACTACGATCCGCCAATCTACGGCACGCGCGAGAGCGTGGAGCAGATCGCGCCGCCTCGCGTCACCTATGAGGTCGTGCCGGCCATCACGCGTACCATCTACCACACGGTCAAGGTCGACGATGGCGGCTATGCCTGGGAGTGGCGCGTCATCCACGGCCGCAAGGTGCTGTGCAAGGTCTGGCGCAAGGCGCGATATGCGCACGTTGCCGAAACGGTGGTCGTCGAGCCCGAGAGCACGCGGCGCGTGGTCCTTCCGGCTGAATATGAAAGTGTCGCCCGAGAAGTACTGGTGCGGCCGGAACGACGCCGCATCACCGAGATTGCACCTTCATACCAGAGGGTAGCGCGCCGGGTGCTGGTGCAAGAAGGCTCCACCAAATGGCGGCGCGTGCATATTGCGCGGCACTGCCAGGATTAGGCCACCTCCGCCCGCAGCCAGCGTTTCAGGCCGGCAATGTCGCCATCGCCGACTGCCGCCGCAACGCGCCGGCCAACCGCGGCGCCGAATTTGTAGCCATGCCCTGAGCAGGCCGAGACGATCAGGCATTTGCCCTTTTCATGTGCCAGAAACTTCTCGTCGGCGGTGAAGGTGTAGGCGCAAGTGACGACTTCGGTCACCTCGTATTCCTCGATGCGGGCGATCGGCGGCGAAAACAGGTTGCGGATCGCCTCCCCTTCGCCCGGCACCGGCTCACGGTTCCAGTCGGCGTCGCTGGTCGGCACCTTGTGCAGGCCGGAGCCGAATTTCATCCCGGCGCCGCGGCTGGGCGGGATCATGTAGCCGTCGGTCGTGCCGCCGACATCGAGGACGACGGGGGCCGCCTCCCAGGCAGCCTTCAGATCCGCCGGCGGTTCGACATAGGCGAGTGCGTTGCGGTACGTCTTCAGTTCGCCGCCGAGTTCCGGAAACAGTTTCAGCACCCAGGCACCGGCCGTGACGACGACGCGGTCGGCCCGCATCGTCTCGCCTGAAGCCAGCACGATGCGGCCGGCCTCGGCGTCGACCTCCGTCACCTTGCTGTGTTCATACACATTGGCGCCGTTCTCGCGCAGCCACTTGGCGAGACCGGAAGCGATCCTGCGACAATGCAAGGCGCCGCCTTCGGTCGAGAAATAGGCGTAGCGGAACGTGCCGGGTTCGAGGAACGGCCAGCGCTCGACCGCAGCGTCGGGCTCGAACAATTCGAACGGAAAATTCCCCTCTTCCAGCCCTTCGCGATATTCTTCGGCCTCGTCGCCCGGCGCGCGCGAGATGCAGAGAAAGCCTCTGGGATCGAGATGGTTTTCGCCGAGATCGGCCCACATCTCGTCCCAGGCCTCATAGGCTTCGGTGATCAGCCGGCCATAGCCGGTTCCGGCACGGTAGGCGCGACGAATGACGCGGTGGTGATCGCCGGATGCGGCGAGCGGATTGGGGATCGGCCCCTGCTCGACGATCGAGACGCTGTGGCCGGCCTTGACCAGCGACCATGCCGTCGAAAGCCCGGCAATGCCCGCACCGACCACAATCACGTTCATCGAGACCATCCTTCCGCAGCCGCTTCTTCTGGCTCAATACATTGGGTTGCCGGGCGCCAACATACGGTCTGGCAGCGGGCAGGCAAGGCGCGCTAATCATCTGGCATGACCGAATTGATGCCTTCCTATCTCGTGTTTGATCCAGCCAGCCGCCGGTTGCGGCTCGACCCGCATGAGCCGGCGTTCTTCCAGAATCCTTACGAGGCCTATGGCTTCCTGCATGGCGCATCGAGCGCCTTCTTCTGGGAGGATTACGGCTTCTGGTGCTTCGGCGGTTTCGACGACGTCAACCGGCTGCTGCGCGACCGCCGGTTTGGCCGCCAGAACCCGGCCGGCATTCCCGACAGCCGCGGTGTCGGCGCGGACCGCTCGCATCTCGCCGCCTTCGACGGCATCGAGGCCAATTCGATGCTGGAGCTGGAGCCGCCGGTCCACACCAGGCTGCGGACACTGGTCAACCGCGCTTTCGTCTCGCGCCAGGTCGAGCGGCTCAGGCCGCGCGTCGAGGCTTTAGCCAACGAATTGATCGACCGGTTCGAGCCTGATGGGGTCGACCTGCTGCCGTCCTTCGCTTCGCCCTTGCCGATCACCATCATTGCCGAAATGCTCGGCGTGCCGGTCGCGATGGGGCCGCAGCTGCTCGACTGGTCGCACCAGATGGTCGCCATGTACATGCATGGCCGCACGCGCGAGATCGAGGAGACGGCCAATCGCGCCGCGCGCGACTTTTCCGACTTCCTGCGCGGCTATGTCGCCGAGCGGCGCAAGCAGCCGGGCGATGACCTGTTGTCGCTGCTGATCGCGGCGCAGGAGGATGGCCAGAAACTTTCGGAGGACGAACTGGTGTCCTCGGCCATCCTGCTGCTCAATGCCGGCCATGAGGCGACCGTACACCAGACCGGCAATGCCGTGCGTTCGATCCTGGCGCAAGGCGGTGACCCCAGCCGTTTCTTCCCGTCGCCGGAGGCGACTGCGGCAACAGTCGAGGAATGCCTGCGCTTCGACGCGCCGCTGCACATGTTCCTGCGCTATGCCTATGAGGAGATCGAGGCCGGACCCGGGATCGTGCTCAAGCCCGGGGACAAAATCGCGCTGCTGCTCGGCATGGCCAATCACGATCCCCTGGCCTTTGCCGAACCCGCTGCTTTCCGGCCCGGACGCAGGGACCAGAAGAACGTCTCGTTCGGCGCCGGCATCCATTTCTGCATCGGTGCACCTCTGGCGAGGTTGGAATTGCAGGTGTCGCTGAGAACCCTGTTCGAGCGACAGCCGCAACTCCATCTTGCGGAGGAGCCGCGCTTCCGCGACACCTTTCATTTCCATGGCCTGGACAGGCTCGCGGTGGCTTTCTGACCAGCGACAGGACCAGATGATTGAGACAATGAGATTCGCGTTCCTGCAGGAACCGCCCTTCTGCTTCACAGACACTTCTGGAAACCTGCGCGGCTGCGACGCCATGCTCGCCGAGAGGGTTTGCCAGCTGTTGGAGTTGGAGACCTTTTCGCCCGTCGAGACCGAATTCGCTGAATTGCTGCCCGGATTGGCCCGGGACCGGTGGGACATGACGACCGGCCTGCTCATTTCGGACGAACGGTTGAAGCTCGTCGACTTCACTCGGCCGATCTGGACGCTGTCGGACGGGCTTCTGGTCGCCAAGGGCAATCCGCGCGCATTCGACGGCTATCGATCCGTTGCCGCAGACCAGGCCACTCTGATCGGCGTCATATCAGGCCAGATCCAGCATCAAACAGCCCTGCAAAACGGTGTTCCGCCCGAGCGTATCAGGATCTTTGCCACGCAGGCCGAAGCGGCTGACGCGGTGGCGGCCGGTGTGGTGCATGCCTATGCCAGCGTCGCCATGGCACATCGCGGCTATCTGGGCAGGCACCCCGAGGCAGCTCTCGCGGTCATCGACGTTCCGGCAGTGGAGAAGCAACCGGCGACCGGCGCTTTCGCGCTGGCCAAGGGCAATGCGGCGCTGCTTCAAGGCATTGATTCCTGTCTTGGCCATCTGCTGGGAAGCACATGGCATCGGGAGATGATGAGCGAATACGGATTTTCCGATGCCGACATCGATCGCCTGTGATCCGGCCGACCTTGTTGTTTGACCATGATCTTTACCGAAAACCGATCTCCACTTTTCGGGATCATGGTCTAAAGCTTGATCACATATTCCTTGCGAGTGGTTTCAAGCACTTCCCAACTGCCCTTGAAGCCGGGCCGGAGCACGAAGCTGTCGCCGGCCCTGACGGTGCGCGCCTCGCCGCCCTCCTCGGAGATCACCGAGACGCCTGACAGGATGTGGCAGAACTCCCACTCGTCATAGACGATGCGCCATTTGCCCGGGGTCGATTCCCAGATGCCGGCATAAAGGCCGCCATCGCGTTCCTCGACATTCCAGGTGCGGAATCGAGGAGCGCCCGAAATCAGGCGATCCGACGCCGGCGCGCCGGCTTCCGGCTCGACGCTGTCGATATCGACGGACAGAAAGTTCGGCGCGGTCATGATCTCAGACCTTGTCCAGCGCCTGTTCCAGGTCGACGACGATGTCGTTGACATCCTCGATGCCGATGGAAAGCCTGACCGTGTCAGGCCCAGCGCCTGCCTTGACCTTCTGCTCGTCGGAAAGCTGGCGATGCGTGGTCGAGGCCGGATGAATGACAAGCGACTTGGTGTCACCGACATTGGCAAGGTGCGAGAACAGTTCGAGCGCCTCGACGAACTTGACGCCCGCCGCATAGCCGCCCTTGAGGCCGAAGGTGAACACCGCGCCGGCGCCGAGCGGCGAGTACTTCTTCTGCAGCGCGTTGTTCTTGTCGCTGGGCAGGCCGGGATAGTTCACCCAGGCGACCTTGGGGTGGTTGGACAGCCAGCCGGCGACGGTCACCGCGTTGTCGCAGTGGCGCTGCATGCGCAGCGGCAAGGTTTCCAGTCCGGTCAGGATCAGGAAGGCGTTGAAGGGCGAGATCGCCGGGCCGATGTCGCGCAGGCCGAGCACGCGCGCGGCGATGGCGAAGGCGAAATTGCCGAAGGTTTCGTGCAGGACAATGCCGCCATATTCGGGGCGCGGCTCCGACAGCATCGGATATTTGCCCGACTTCGACCAGTCGAAGGTGCCGCCGTCGACGATGGCGCCACCGATCGAATTGCCGTGGCCGCCAATGAACTTGGTCAGCGAATGCACGACGATGTCGGCGCCATGCTCGATCGGCCGCACCAGATAGGGCGAGGCTAAAGTGTTGTCGACGATCAGCGGCAGGCCGTGCTTGCGGGCGATATCGCCGATCTTCTCGATGTCGACGAAGACGCCGCCCGGATTGGCCAGGCTCTCGATGAAGATCGCCTTGGTTCTGTCGTCAATCTGGCTCTCGAAGGTCGAGACGTCGTCGGTATCGGCCCAGCGCACCTGCCAGCCGTAGTTCTTGAAGGCGTGACCGAACTGGTTGATCGAGCCGCCGTAAAGCCTTGTCGCGGCGACGAAATTGTCACCTGGCTGCATCAGGTTGTGGAACACCAGGATCTGCGCGGCATGACCCGATGCGACCGCAAGTGCTGCCGTGCCACCCTCGAGTGCTGCGACGCGTTCCTCGAGCACCGCCTGTGTCGGGTTCATGATCCGGGTGTAGATGTTGCCGAAGGCCTTCAGCCCAAACAGCGAGGCGGCATGATCGGCGTCATCGAAGACATAGGAGGTGGTCTGATAGATCGGGGTCGCCCGTGCCCCCGTTGCCGGATCGGGCTTGGCGCCGGCATGGACGGCGAGCGTGTTGAAACCGGGCGCACGAGTCATCGAAAACCTCCCTTTGAAATCTCTCAAAATCGCCGGGCATTCTTGGCGAAGCGCGCGTGCGAATGCAAAGAAGAAAATGCCTTTCGGCGAATGATCGGCGCCGCGTGAGCGAGAAAATGCGCCAGTCTACGGAATAATTTTCCTTCTATTTTTGCCGGACGCCAAAACTCTGGAATCCCGGGCGCATCAGCGGCTTCTTCGACGACAGTACACCCGAGTTGACGCCGGTCCAGCCGATCTCGCCGGACAGCTTGCCGTATTCGATCTTGGGGCAACGGTTCATCACCACCTTCATGCCGGCGGCCTCGCAGCGGGCGGCGGCCTCGTCATGGCGCACGCCGAGCTGCATCCAGAGGACTTTCGGCAAGGGGTCGAGCCGCAAAACCTCTTCGATAACGCCAGGCACGGACGCCGAGCCGCGAAAGATGTCGATCATGTCGACAGGCTCAGGGAGATCGGCAAGCCTGGCATAGACCGTCCGGCCGAGGATCTCCTTGCCGGCGTGTCCCGGATTGATCGGGAACACCGAATACCCCTTGGCGAGCAGGTATTTCAGCACGAAATAGCTCGGCCGCACGTCATTGGGCGACGCACCGACCATGGCGATGGTCTTCACCGAATTGAGGATGCCGCCGATGTAGGCATTGTCGTAGCTGTCGTGATTCATGCCTCGTCCTCATACAATGCCTCGGTGAGAAAACCATCAGGATCGCTGCAGAAATTGCGCATCATGCGGAAATGATCGGTATCCTGAAAATCGACCGGATCCAGCCCGAAGCGGCTGATGCGGAAGAGACGCGCGCCGGGACAAGCCATCAGCAGCGGCGAATGCGTCGCCATGATCACCTGCGCCGTGCCCGACCGATCCATCCGCCTGAGCAGCTTGAGGAGTTCGATCTGGCGCGTCGGCGACAAGGCGCTTTCGGGCTCGTCGAGGATGTAGATGCCTTGCCGGCGGCAGCGCTCCTCGAAGAAGCGGATGAAACCCTCACCATGCGACCAGGACAGGAAATCCGGTGGCGCCCCGCCAGAATCGAGCGCTGCCTGATCGAGATAGCGGGCGACGGAGTAGAAGGATTCGGCGCGAAAAAACCAGCCGGCGGTGACCTTGGGCAGCCAGTGGCCGCGCAGCGTATCGGCCAGTGCGGCGCCGCTCTTGTCGATGGCGGCGGAGTGGTCAACCGGCCTGTAGCCCTTGCCGCCGCCTGCCTCGTCATAGCCGGCGAGCGCGCCGATCGCCTCGAGCAGCGTCGATTTGCCGGTCCCGTTCTCGCCAACGATGATGGTGATCGGCGTGGTGAATTCGAGCTGGAATTCCTGGCCGCGGAAGATTGGCAGGTTCCAGGGGTATTTTTCCCAGTCCTCTACCCGCGCCGGCTCGAGCAGGATGCGCTTGAGGTAAGGCGCCTTCAGCCGCGTCAGTTGCTTGCGAGGCGCCATGCGGAAGCGGTCAGGCCGGCAGGGAAATCGATCCGTCTTCCGCGATCGGAAAGGCCGGATTGTGCGCCACTTCCCAGACATGACCGTCGGCATCGGCGAAATAGCCGTACCAACCGCCCCAGAAGGCGCGGCTTGCGGCCTTGACGACACGGCCGCCGGCCTTCTCGGCCGTGGCAAGCACCTCGTCGACCTCGGCGTCGGAGCGGGTGTTGTAGGCAAGGTACACCGCCGACGGCGCCCCGGCGAAGGTGACGCCCGAATCCTCCTCTGCGCTGGCGCGTGGGAACAGGCCGAGGATGGCGCCGCCCATCTGGAAGAACGCCACGCCCTCGGTGATCCCGGCATGGCGTTTGAGCCCCATCGCTTCGTAAAAGCGCGCGGCCCGCTCAAGATCGTCGGTGGCGACGGTGATGATGGAGATGCGCGGTTCCACGTCTAGTCCTCCTTCCATTCCGGCTTGCGCTTGCCCATGAAGGCGCCGATGCCTTCCTCGGCGTCGCGGGCCAGCATGTTTTCCACCATGACGCGGCCGGTGTAGGCATAGGCATCCGCCAACCCCATCTCGGCCTGCGCGTAGAAGGCTTCTTTACCGGTCTTCACGACCAAAGATGATTTGGAAGCAATGGTTTGCGCGTATTTGGTGACAATCTGATTCAGGTATTCGCGCGGCACAATTCGGTTGACGAGGCCGAATTCCTTGGCCGTCGCCGCGTCGATGGTCTCGCCGGTCAGAAGCATCTCCATGGCGCGCTTGCGCGATACGTTGCGCGACAGCGCCACCATCGGCGTCGAGCAGAACAGGCCGATATTGACGCCCGGCGTGCAGAAGGTCGCCTCATGCGAGGCGATCGCCAGGTCGCAACTGGCGACCAGTTGCAGCCCGGCCGCCGTGGCCAGGCCGTCGACCTCGGCGATCACAGGCCTGGGGTGACGCACGATCGTCTGCATCAGCGCCGCGCAAGCGGCGAACGTCTGCGCGAAGAACGCCTTGCCCTTGTCGGCGTCGGCGCGATGCAAGGTCAGTTCCTTGAGATCGTGCCCGGCGCAAAACACTTTTCCGGCGGCCGCCAGGACAATGACGCGGATGGATTTGTCCGCTTTCGCGCGGTCGAGCTCCGCCGTCAAAGCCGCCATCACCGCAAGCGACAAGGCATTGGCCGGTGGGCTGGCGAGCGTCAGCCGCAGCACGCCCTTGTCCAAGTGTGGGACGACCGGCCCCTCGGCGACGACCGGCTTGATGGCAACGATTTCGGCCATGGGTCCAAACCTCTCTGTCTGCCTGCTCTGTTTGTCCGCTCGGTGGATTCGCGAGCCATGGAACAAAAGAACTAGCATGCTGCCGATTGAAGAAAAGCCACGAGACGTGTTTTCTCGAACCCGACAATTGGCCCAGTTGCACAGATTGAGCCCATACCGGCTCCATATAGGAAACCGCCGATGCCCGCCCAAGACAATCTCAAACCGGTGCTGACGGCGGTGGAAGTCAATGCGCTGATGGGAACCGTCTACCCGCAACTCAACGACCAGTTTGCGTTCTACCAGGCGCTCGAGGTGTTTCCCGGCGGCTGCACGGTGCGGCTCAATGCCGACGCGCGGCATCTGCGCCCCGGCGGCACCGTGTCAGGCCCGTCGCTGTTCACGCTGGCCGACATTGGCGGCTATGTCTGCGTGCTCTCGCATGCCGGGCCGGACGCGCTGTCGGTGACCACCAACCTCAACATCAATTTCGTCCGCAAGGCCGAGGCCGGGCCGATCGACGGCCACTGCCGTATCCTGAAGCTGGGCAAGAGCCTGATGGTGTTCGACATCGACATCGTCGCCGGACCGGACGGACAGACGGTCGCGCATGCCACGGGCACCTATTCGATCCCGCCGAAGCGGGCAGGCGATGTGGTAAAATAATACCTTTTTCTTAAGATGTTGTTTTTGCTATATTTTGCACGATATCTCGTTTTCCGATCGCCTTGACGCGCGAAGCACCCTCGCCTATAAGCCCTCCCGAAGCAGCGGCCCGCAAAGGCCGCCGTTTTGTTATTGGCCGCGGGCACGTGCCTGTCGCCAATCCAAGCAACAAGAAACGCCTTTCCTCGTCGTTCGTGTATGGGGAAGGTCAAACCGAAAGCGATAAATCCATGCCAACCTTTTCGCAGAAGCCTGCGGATGTGGTGAAGAAGTGGGTGCTGATCGACGCCGAAGGTCTCGTCGTCGGCCGCCTCGCCACTGTCATCGCCAACCATCTTCGCGGCAAGCACAAGCCCACCTTCACCCCGCATGTCGACGACGGCGACAATGTCATCGTCATCAACGCCGACAAGGTGGTGTTCACCGGCAAGAAGTTCACCGACAAGGTCTATTACTGGCACACCGGCCACCCCGGCGGCATCAAGGAGCGCACCGCGCGCCAGCTGCTCGAGGGCCGTTTCCCCGAGCGTGTCGTCGAGAAGGCCGTCGAACGCATGATCCCGCGTGGCCCGCTCGGCCGTCGCCAGATGAAGAATCTCCGCGTCTATGCAGGCACGGAACATCCGCATGTCGCCCAGCAGCCCGTCACCCTCGACGTCGGCGCGCTGAACGCCAAGAACAAGAAGGCTTCGTAAGATGGCTGAGCTTTCCTCGCTCGCAGAACTCGGAACTGCTACCGGCAACACCAACACGCAAGCCGCAGCACCCGTCCATGTCCAGAAGCTCGACAAGTCGGGCCGCGCCTATGCCACCGGCAAGCGCAAGAACGCCATCGCGCGTGTCTGGGTGAAGCCGGGTTCCGGCAAGATCGTCGTCAACGACAAGGAATTCGCGACCTATTTCGCGCGTCCGGTCCTGCAGATGATCCTCAACCAGCCGATCATCGCGGCCAACCGCGCCGGCCAGTACGACATCGTCGCCACCGTTGTCGGCGGCGGTCTGTCCGGCCAGGCCGGCGCCGTGCGCCACGGCATCTCCAAGGCGCTGACCTACTACGAGCCGACGCTGCGCTCCGTGCTCAAGAAGGGCGGCTTCCTGACCCGCGACAGCCGCGTCGTCGAGCGCAAGAAGTACGGCAAGGCGAAAGCCCGCCGCTCCTTCCAGTTCTCGAAGCGCTAAGCGCTACGACGTTTCGGGCTATCCAAAGGCCGCCTCCGGGCGGCCTTTCCTTTTGGCGTGCCTCTCAGGCCCCGCCATCCTTGATAAAGTCTATGAACGCGCGCAGCGGCGCCGGCACGAGGCGCCGGCCGGGATAGTAGAGGAACGGTCCCGAAAAGTTCTGCCACCAGGGTTCGAGCACGGGTTCGAGCGCGCCGCTGTCGAAGTAAGGGCGAAGCCAGTCCTCGAAGAGGCAGACAATGCCGGTCCCGGCGATCGCTGCATCGACGGCGAGATCGGCCGCCCCGCCGAGGGTTACGAGAAGCGGCCCCGTTGGATCGACCAGCACCACCTCGCCGTCGCGCTCGAACTCCCACGGCGGCATCGCGCCGCTGGCGAAGCGGCCGCGCAGGCAAGCGTGGCCGAGCAGGTCACTTGGATGCTCGGGCCGCCCATGGCGATCAAGGTAGGCCGAGTTGGCGGCTGCAGCGAAGCGCTGCACGCGCGGGCCGATCGGTACCGCTATCATGTCCTGCTCCAGCCGCTCGTCATAGCGGATGCCGGCGTCGCTGCCGGCGGCCAGCACGTCGACAAAGCCCTCTTCGGCGATCACCTCCAGCCGGATACCGGGAAAGGCAGCGAGAAATTGCGGAACGATTGCGGGCAGCACTAGGCGCGCTGCACTGACCGGCACGTTGAGGCGCAACGTGCCGGCCGGCCGGTCGCGAAAACCGTTCACCACATCGAGTGCCGCCTCTACCTCGTTCAGGGCTGGGCCAAGCCGCGCCAGCAAACCGGCACCGGCGTCGGTCAACGCGACGCTGCGCGTTGTGCGATTGAACAATCTGACGCCGAGCTGTGCCTCCAGACGACGGACCGCCTCGCTGAGACCCGACGCGCTGCCGCCGCTGGTACGCGCACCCTCACGAAAACCACCGGCACGCGCCACTGCCAGGAAGGCATTGAGATCACCCAGTTCGATATTCACTGTTCGTATTCCTGCACAAGCTGTGCGGATTGTACCGTATTATCGCGGCACGGACCAACGCCTATCTCTGCTTCACTTGAAAAGGAGATCGATCATGTCCCGCATCGACCAGTCCGTTAGATTTGCTCTCGGCGACCACTCCGTGAAACGGCTTGGCTATGGCGCCATGCAGCTCGCAGGCCCCGGCGTCTTCGGCCCGCCCAGGGATCGCGACGCGGCATTGGCCGTGCTGCGCGAGGCCGTGGCATCCGGCGTCGACCACATCGACACCAGCGACTTCTACGGTCCGCACGTCACCAACCAGCTGATCCGCGAAACGCTGGCGCCCTACCCCGACGACCTCGTCATCGTCACCAAGATCGGCGCCCGCCGCGGCGCGGATGGCTCGTGGCTACCGGCGTTCTCGCCGGAAGCGCTGACCGAAGCCGTACACGACAACCTGCGCAATCTCGGGCTGGATGTGCTGGATGTGGTCAACCTGCGGATCATGCTCGATACGCATGGCCCTGCCGAAGGCTCGATCGAGGCGCCGCTAGCCGTCCTGGCCGAGCTGCAGCGGCGGGGCCTGGTGAGGCACATCGGACTGAGCAACGTGACGTCGGCGCAGATCGCTGAAGGACGCCGGATCGCCGCGATCGTCTGCGTGCAGAACCAGTACAATCTGGCACATCGCGGTGACGACGCCCTGATCGACGACCTTGCCCGCGAGGGCATCGCCTATGTGCCGTTCTTCCCGCTTGGCGGTTTCAACCCGCTGCAATCGTCGACCTTGTCGAACGTCGCCGCGCGCCTCGGCGCTACGCCGATGCAGGTTGCGCTCGCATGGCTGCTGCGTCGCGCAGCCAACATCCTGCTGATCCCCGGCACGTCGTCTGTCCAGCATCTCAGGGAGAACCTCGCGGCAGGCGATCTCGAACTGCCACAGGAAGTGCTGCGGGAACTGGATGGTGTGGCGATGGCCGCATGAAGGTGGGCCAGCAGCCATCCAAGGTAAGCGGGTCCCTCGCCCGCTGTAAACCAGCCTAGTTGATGCTTGCTGTATTCGGTATAGGCCCGCGGTAGCCATTGGCCGCCAGCCAGCCGATCGCCGCCTTTGGCTCGTCGGTCTGGATGATGGTGGCACCACGCTCGACCCTTGGTGGCAAACCAATTCCTTAAGAAGAGCCTCAAGGATTTTTATCTTTGAAATTACCTTTGCTCCAAGCTAAGCCGGAATTCCTCAAAAAGTTTGTAGCAATACAGGTCATTCCGGATATTGAGGGCGGTGGCATGCGCCGTGCAAAGGTGAGCCAATTCGCCCTTTACGATTTCCACATCACTCTCGGACAGTCCTACCGCTGTTGCATAGTATGCTTTCACCACCTGTTCGCCGGCTACGCCTCTTTTCGGTTCAATGAGTTGCATATTCAGCGTGTCAAAGCCAAATCCCAGAAAAACAACGGTTTCAGCTTCGTCTAAGTCTCTGCGTAGAGCCACAATTTCACTAGACTCGGGGTCTGTGCCCTCCGTAAAAGTTTTTATCTGCTTGGACAGAGCTAGAAGGTCGAAGGAATCTTCTGCCCCGAATTCAACGGAGCCTTTTCCATCGTCCTGCCAAGGCAATCGGCCAATCGTGCCATAAGGATGATAGATTCTGACTCGCTCGACTAGTTGCCCCGCCTCTTCGCTCTCCAGCCCAAAATAAATTCTTATACCCCAATATAGAAACTGCTCCACACATCTGTCATAGTTAAAAACAATAAAGGAAATCTGCGCCAGACGCTCAGGAAGTTCATCCTTCTGGCATGAGAATAGAAGCTCTCCAAGTTTTAGGTACCACGTATTTTTTAACCTATCCAAGTGTAACTTATTATATATGTTTGTGCCAGAAACATAAAGATTACTGCTTCTTTCGGCTGTGAGGATCGCCCTTACGATGGCAAGCTTTCCACACATTTCCATTCGTCTATTTCCTTTGTGTGAATCAAGGAAGTTGTCGATTGAACGCGCCACAGGCAGTGCGTCACTCATGTTGCGCGCCGCGGAGATAAAATAGTTCACCGCAGACTCTTCGCCATCCTCACGGGCTATCTTACGGAACGTTTGAAATATAACAGTATCACCGCTTGTTTGCTGACCTGTGTCTGAAAACTTCATGTCGAGAAGCTCTATTATTTTTTCTTTTAATTCGGCCCCTGTAGGCAAGCTAGCCTCTTTGCTTGCTCCGGCACCAACCACCATCATTGTATTGGCTTCAAACATATGATTTCCCGCTGTCATAGGAAAAGACAGACAATTCGGCCTATCCCATCCCTACCCACATCCAGACTTCTCTACGAAACAGAGGACATGGTAGACGCTTCGTCCAGTTCTCCAAGCGTTAAACGCTGCGCATCTTCGCATGACAAAAAAGAAGCCTCCTCCGGGCGGCTTTCTTCTTTTCAGACTGGCTTTATCAGTTGATGCTGGCGGTGTCAGCGGGTTCGATGCGTTCGCCCGCCCCGGCGTAGGGCACGCGAAAACCATTCGCCGCCAGCCAGCCGATCGCCGCCTTTGGCTCGTCGGTCTGGATGATGGTGGCGCCGCGCTCGGCCCAGAAGCCATAGGTCTCGGCTGGCAGGCTGGCCTGCACCGCCAGCTCGTCGCCACGGCCGCCGGAGAGAAAACCGCCCGGCTTGTTGACGATGGCGTAGGTGTCGGCCCAGATGTGCCAGCCACCCCGCACCGACACGGCGCGCATGCGGGTGCTGAACAACGGACCGCCGGTCTCGGTCAGCGTCTCGGCCCCTGCCCGCCAGTTGATCAGCTCGATCGCATCGGGCGAAAAGGCCTTGCCGACCTTCTCGGCGAAGGCTGCGTCATGCACTGCATCGTCGGCGATGATCGGCATGAACTGGAAGCCGCCGCCGGTCTGGGCCATGGTCACCTTGACACTGTCTAGCCGCTGCTGGCTCCAGAGGTTTTCCTTGACGATCACCTGCTCGGCCATGCCGAGTTCGCGGGCGGCCGCGATCATGCCCGGCAGAGCCTGGACATCGAGCTTGTTGTCGAGGTTGATCAGGATCCTGTCCCTGGTCGCCATCAGCATTTCGCGCAGCGTCGAGACCGTCTCTTTGGTGACGGCGCCAGTGCCTTCGATGACGAGCCTGCAGCGCTTGAGTTCCGCAACGGTGTAGTTGACCACTTCGCCCTTGCAGTTCGTCGTGCGGTCGAGCCAGCTGTCATGCATGACGACGAACGCGCCGTCCTTCGAGCGCCTTATGTCGACCTCGACGATTTCGGCGCCAAGGGCGATCGAGCCTTCCACGGCAGCGATCGAATTTTCCGGGTAAAGCGTCTTGCCGGCCTGCATGCTGCCGGCGCGGTGCGCGGCCACCATCACATGGTCGCGCCACTGGTTGGCGTGCTCGAAGCGGTCGAGGATCTGCCTGGCGCGCGTTTCGCCGGCCGAGGCGTGGCCGACCGAGACCGCAAGCGCCACGGTAAGCAGAAGAAGGCTTCGGCAAATAGCCTGCATCGAGAATCGCTCCGTTCCGGATCGGACCCCGGATAGGCGATGCCCATGACAGGCCGGTGAACGAAGCCGGCTAGCGGATCGGCCGCGACAGCGCGTCAGATGCGCTTTGCGAGCCGGCGGAACCACGCCAAGGCCGGCATTTCCACGAAACGCCAAGTGAACCAGGAGGCGGCGATCGTGGCGACGAGCATGGCAACGATCGCGGCAAAGCCGAGCCATGGCGAGGCGGCGCCGAAGCCGATCGCGGCCTCGTCACGCAAGGTGATATCACCGACCAGCCCAAGACCAAGCTTGCGCTCGATCAGCCCGGCGACATTGATCATGCGCGCCTGCACGAAGATGTGGACCATGTAGATCGAATAGGAGCGCGCACCCAGCGTCAGCATCGGCCGGCTGCGCAGCAAGGCGCTGATCAGCCCGCGTTCATGAGCAAAGAGATGGAGCGCCAGCGCAAAGACGAAAGGCGCCGCGATGTCGGCGTCATTGTTTCCCGCCAACGAGACAAACAGGCCGATCACCGCGATCATGACGATTTCGGCAACCGTCCACGCCAGCCGAGCACGGCCGCCGGCCAGCGACTGTCGCGCCTCTGCAATGGAATCGTGCTGAAACCATGCCAGAAGTGCGCCTAGCGAAAAGCCGTAGAGGCAGCGAATGAAGCCGAAATCGAAGGATACGTCCATATGCCTGTTGGAGAAGGCAAGCAGGAACAATGGAGCGGTGACGGCCGCGGTGACGAACCAGATCCACGCGCGTCGGCCGGAGGTGAAGACGACGCCGGCAAACATGAGGTAGGCGAAGAACTCGGCCGAAATGCTCCAGCTCGGCGCGTTCCAGGAGAGATGATCCTCGAGCCCGATGCCTTGCAGCAGGAAGATGTTGGTCACGAGGCTTTTGGCGTCGAATCCACCGGTGAAGGGCGCGGCACCCGCGCCGTGCAACTGCGGAAGCAGCAGCCGCAGCATCTCGAAGGCAGCGAAAGCCAGGAGCATCGCAAGATGCAGCGGATAGAGGCGACCGAAGCGGACGATAGCAAAGCGAGCGACCTCGTCCGGCTCGTTCAGCCGGCTGGCGTAGGAACTGGCGATAACGAAGCCCGACAGTACGAAGAAGAAATCGACGAAAAGATAGGAGCCGCCGACGAAAGCGCTCTGCGAGATCATCAAGCTGGTCGGGAAGTGGAACAGCGCCACCAGCAGCGCGCAGATGCCGCGCCAGGAATCGAGCACCAGGAAGCGCTCGCCCGCTTTCGTGCCACCCCGGGTCGCCACGGGAACATCAGCTGGATTGAGAAAGGCGATCTGCGTCATGATGAGACAAATCCTGTGTTGCCCCGGCACTCACCGAGCGCCAATGCGTCTCCCCAAGCTGTGACTGGCATGTTGCGTGCCGGTTCTGTAGTTGTGGCAGCCCGACAAACCGAGGACCCATAATGGCGAACCAGAACATCGACCACGCCTTCACCGCCCGCTCCAAGACGGGCGCATCCTTCGAGCCGACCTATGCCGGCGCGCTGTCGTTCATGCGACGCAAATACACGAAGGACGTGAAGGGCGCGGACGCTGTGGTGTGGGGCATTCCCTTTGACGCCGCCGTCACCAATCGGCCCGGCGCGCGCTTCGGGCCGCAGGCGATCCGCCGCGCTTCGGCCATCCTCGACAACGACCCGCAATATCCGTTCTCGCGCGACCTTTTCGAGCATCTGGCGGTGGTCGACCATGGCGATTGCCTGCTCGACAGCGGCAACCACCAGAAGACGCCCGGCACGATCGAGCGCGAAGCGATGAAGATCCTGAAATCAGGCGCCTTCCTCTTGTCGCTGGGCGGCGACCATTTTGTCACCTGGCCATTGCTCAAGGCGCATGCCGCCATCCACGGCCCGCTGGCGCTTGTGCAGTTCGACGCCCATCAGGACACCTGGCCTGATGACGGCAAGCGCATCGACCATGGTTCGTTCGTCGGCCGCGCGGTCAAGGAAGGCATCATCGACCCCGACCGTTCGATCCAGATCGGCATCCGCACGCATGCGCCCGATACGTTCGGCATCAAGATCCTATACGGCCACGAGATCGAGGAAATGCGGGCGTCCGACATCGCCTATGCCATTGTCGACCGCACCGGCGGCAGGAAGACCTATCTCACCTTCGACATCGACTGCCTGGACCCGGCCTTCGCGCCCGGCACCGGCACGCCGGTCGCCGGTGGCCCATCCTCGGCCAAGATCCTGTCGACGCTGCGCCAGCTCGGCCAGGTCGATATTGTCGGCGCCGATGTCGTCGAGGTTGCGCCGGCCTATGATCACGCCGATATAACGGCAATCGCGGGTTCGATGGTCGCCATGCACTATCTCGGCCTGGTGGCGGAACGGAAGGCCCGTCAGGAAGAGCTGAGCAACGGCAATCCTGGCGCAGCGAATCACGGTCACGGCATATAGCTTTGAAATATCAGGGAATTTGATCAGGCAATGAAACCGAAAATCTCCATCGACGGCGAGCACGGCACGACTGGTCTGCAGATCAGGGCTCTGCTTGCCGAGCGCAGAGACCTCGAGATCATTTCGATCCCCACCGAGCGCCGCAAGGAAACGGCGGCCCGCGCCGAATTTCTCAACGCCGCCGATGTCGCGATCCTGTGCCTGCCGGATGCTGCCGCCAAAGAGAGCGTTTCGCTGATCGAGAACGACACCACCAGGGTGATCGACGCCTCGACCGCGTTTCGCGTCGCCGAGGGCTGGCAATACGGCTTTGCCGAGATGGACAAGGATCAGGCGAAGAAGATTGCTTCGGCAAAGCGCGTCGCCAATCCCGGCTGCTGGCCGCAAGGGCCGATCGCGACGCTGCGGCCACTGGTGTCGGCAGGCCTGCTGCCGCCGGATTTCCCGGTCACCGTCAACGGCATTTCGGGCTATTCGGGCGGCGGCCGGCCGATGATCGAGGACTACGTCGCCAAGGGCGAGGATGCCTCCGAGTTCCTGCCCTATGGGCTGACCCTCCAGCACAAGCATGTACCCGAGCTCAGGACCTATGCGAAGCTGTCGCATGACCCGATCATGCAGCCCGCGGTCGGCAATTTCGCGCAAGGCATGATCACGGTGGTGCCGCTGCAGCTCGGCGGCCTCGACCGCGTGCCGACGGGTGCCGAACTTCACGCCGCGATCGCCGACCATTACGCCGCAATCGAGGGCGGCGTTGTCGAGGTGGCCCCCTACGCCCATCTGGAGCGCATGCCGGAGATCGACCCGGAAGTGTACAACGGCACCAACCGGATGAAGGTCTATGTCTTCGCCAATGACGAGCGAGCGCAGGCGCTGCTCATCGCCGTCTATGACAATCTCGGCAAGGGCGCCTCGGGCGCGGCCGTGCAGAACATGGATCTGATGCTTGGCCTTTGACGACGGTCTTCCGCCTCGCTAACTGTTCACCATGATCGCCTACAGACGAATCCGGCAACCACAAGGGATTCGGGGCATGGTCAGCGCGGTTTCAGGTTCATCTCAGGCGACGCAGATTTCTTCGTCCAGCGCATCCAGCAACGCATCGCAGGAGGCCGCGCTCGAAAAGCAGATCCAGGCCAAGGAAGAAGAGGCCAAGACGGTCCAGGACCAGGTTCAGGCCGCCAAGCTGCAGCAGGAGATCGCCGCGCTGAAGGCCAAGCTCGCCGCGCTCAAGGCTGCCGACAAGGCCGCACAGCAGGAGCAGTCGGCACCGTCCGACGCTGTCGTCCGTCAGGCCGAATTCGATGGCGATACCAAGACCACATCGAACGAATTCTGGATGTAACCTTCCCGGATAATAGGCGTCAGGTTCCGACGGCTATCTCGTGGGGTAGCGGATACGCGCCCTTGGTGCCGCGCCAGTGCGCGGCGGCAAAGCCCAGCAGGATCAGCGCAAACCCCTGATGCGTCAGCGCCATGTGCAGCGGCACCTGCATCAACAGCGTGCCGATGCCGATCGAGGCCTGCACCAGGACAATCAGGAACAGCAGTGTCGCGCGGCGGGCATGCGTCGTGCCTCGCAGGCGGATGCGCGTGGCGATCATGTGCCAGAGCGCGACCGCGAAGATCGTGTAGGCGCCGAGCCGGTGGACGAACTGCACCGCCTTCGGGTTCTCGAAGAAATTGCGCCAGGCCGGCTCGAGCAGCAAGAGATCACCGGGGATCACCTTGCCGTCCATCAGCGGCCAGGTGTTGTAGCTGAGGCCGGCGTCAAGCCCGGCGACCAGCCCGCCGAGATAGATCTGCACCAGCGCCAGCAGCACGATGACGCCGGCCAGCCGTTGCGTCGAACGGTCGGCGGCCGGTTCGGAATGGGGAGCGAGCCCGCGCGCGACCACCATGGTGGCAGTGAAGATCAGTGCCGCCAGCGTCAGATGCGTCGCCAGCCGGTACTGGCTGACCGAGACGCGGTCGACCAGACCGGACGCCACCATCCACCAGCCGATCGCGCCCTGCAGCCCGCCAAGCAGCAGAATGCCGACCAGCTTCGGCCCCAGGCCGCTCTCGATGCGGCGTGTCGCCCATAAGAACAGCAGCGGCAAGGCAAAGACCACACCGACGCTGCGCGCCAGGATGCGATGCACCCATTCCCACCAGAAGATCGACTTGAACGCCTCGATGCTCATGCCCTTGTTGAGCTCGGTGTATTGCGGGATCTGCTGGTAGCGCTGGAATTCTTCCTGCCACTCGGCGTCGTTGAGCGGCGGGATGACGCCGTGGATCGGCTGCCATTCGGTGATCGACAGGCCGGACTCGGTAAGCCTGGTGGCACCGCCGACCAGCACCAGCGCAAACAGCACCAGCAGCACGACATAGAGCCAGCCGCGCACCAGTGCCCGGTTGAGCAGGTCGCGGTCGCGGGTGGCGTAAGGTGCCGCAGCGGTTATGGCAGCCATGGGCTCGTCCCGGTTGAAGTCGCGGATTGGTGAACCATAGCATGCTTGCTGGCAAGACAGGGCGGCGCGGCACGCCGTCGCGCCAGGCTGCAAGGTTGCGCGCATCCCTCAATCGTCCTAAGCGATAGCGGTCAACGAGAGCGCGAAATGCCCATTCGCCTGAAAAAGCTGATCGGAACCTTCCTGTTGGTGGCGCTGGTCATCATCTATGCGCTAGTGGCGTCGATCGTGGCGGTCGCCCAACTGTCGGAGTCGGGCCCTCTCGTGCATTTCCTGTTCTTCCTGTTCAGCGGCCTGCTCTGGGTGCTGCCGGCGATGGGCATCATCAAATGGCTGATCCTGGAGCCGCGGCCGAAGGGCTGACGCGCTACTTCCACAAATGCTGACGTCTCGGGGCCGTCCGGTTCCGAAGGGCTGTCGCCTCAGATGGTGACGACCATCTTGCCGGCATTGGCCAGCGGCGTCGTCACGCCCGACAGCATAGTGCGGATATGGGCCACGCTCTGGTAGCGGCCATTGACCGAAATGCGCGGCAGCGCGAGCAGGAAGCCGGAATGCTCGGCACGCAGCACGCCATGGCGCGTCGTCACCGCCGAGACATAGCCGGCATCGCGGGCAAAGCCGACCTCGCGGCAGCCGACGGCGCTGGCATAGCCATAGGGATAAGCGAGATGGCGCGGCTCCTCGCCCAGTCGCGCCTGCAGGATTCGCCTGACGTCGCCGATCTCGTGGCGCGCATCGGCCTCCGAAAGCCGCTTCAGGTTGACGTGGTTGATGGTATGGGCGCCGATGGTCACCAGTGGATGAGCGGCCATGGTGCGGATCTCGTCCCAGTTCATGAGCGTGCTCGGTTGCTGGCCGTCCAGCCTGATGCCGTTCATGCGCGCGAATTCGTGCAGCGCCGCGCGCAGGTCCTCCTCGCGGACCTCCAGCGTCAGCCAGGTATGCAGGCGGTTGTTGGCCTGCAGCTTCTTTCCTCGCGTCGAACAGTCGATCGTCACCGGGCCATCCGGCGTCGCCAGAGTCAGCCGATCACGCGCATTGACGATATCCTCGACCACGTCCCACCACAGATCGGCGGCGCCGTCGATCAGCCCCGGCGCGACATAGATGGTGATCGGCGCGCCGTGCTTTTCCAACACCGGCAGCGCCTCGGTCATGTTGTCGCGATAGGCGTCGTCGGCGGTGATGGTGGCGAACTGGCCGCCCTTGCCGCCGGCCTTGATGCGCTCGATCGCCTCTTCAAGAGAGACGAAGGCGTAACCGTCCGCCTTCATGTCGGCGATGACGGCGTCGAGGAAGCCGGGGGCGATGTTGAGATGCCGGTTGACGCCATCGGGCTTCTCCGGCGTCGCGGTGACCCGGTGCAGCATCAGGATGGCGCCGATGCCGCCGACAAACGGCTTTGCCAGCGGTGCCAGGCCGGTGTAGCGGGCGACGTTGAGCGCCAGTTTCCGGATTGCCTCGCCCCCGTCGATCATTCCTTCACCTTTTGCGCCTAGGCTCATCCAAGCACGGAATGCGCCTACGCGTACCCCCAATGGGGATGAATACGCCTTAAGGATTGAGGTATGGTTGACGCCACCGCGTCATTTGACGGCAATCGGCTCGCCGCGAGCACGGCATCGCCGCGCGCGTTGCCGGACAATCAGGCCAGCCTGTCGGTCGCGGTGGCCGACGGCGAGGCACTTGCCTCCTACGCGGAATTCTGCGGCTCAGCACTGTTTGCGCCGGCGCAAAGCGCCACCTGGATCCGCAACTGGGCGAACGAGGTTCACACCGACATTGTCGTGGCGACGCTGAGCGCTCAAGGCGCGCCGGTGCTTTCGCTGGCCCTCGAAACTGCCCGCCGTGGACCATTTCGTGTCGCCCGCTTCATCGGCGACCGCCATGCCAACGGCAATTTCGCCGTCGCCGCGCAGGACTGGCTGCCGAGGGCCGACGCTTCGGCCATTCGCACGATGGTGACGGCCATCGCCAAGGCGCGGCCGGACATCGACCTCATCGCGCTGGAGCGGCTGCTGCCTGACCTCGACGGCGTCGCCAACCCGTTCGCGGCGCTGCCCGGTTTTCCGAGCCCGAACCTGTCGCTCGCTGTCGATCTCGACGGTGGCTTCGATGCGCTGCTGTCGCGCGCGAGCGGCAAGCGCAAGCGCAAGAAGCACCGCTCGCAGACGCGCAAGTTCGAGGTGGTCGGCAGCCACCGCCGCATCGAGGCGAAGACGGCGCAAGAGGTGAACCGGCTGCTCGACGCCTTCTTCGAAATGAAGGAATTCCGCTTCCGCAAGATGGGCATCGCCAATGTCTTCGGCGAGCCGGAGGTTCGCGCTTTCTTCCGCGCCTTGTTCAGCGAGGCGCTGACGGAGGAAAAGCCATCCTTCATGCTGCATGGTCTCGAGGTCGCCGGCAAGCTGCGCGCGGTCACCGGATCGAGCCGCTCGGGTAAGCGGCTGATCTGCGAGTTCGGGGCGATCGCCGAGGACGACCTCGCCCACTCCAGCCCCGGCGACTTCCTGTTTTTCGACAACATCCAGGAAGCCTGCGAGACCGGCTTCGGCCTCTATGATTTCTCGGTCGGCGACGAGCCCTACAAAAGGCTGTGGTGCGATATCGAAACCCAGCATTTCGAGGTTCTTCTGCCGCTGACGCTGAAGGGCCGCGCGCTGGCCGTCGTGATGCGGCAGGGCGCGCGGGCGAAGGCCTTCATCAAGAACAGCCCGCTCGTCTGGAAGCTGACCAAGAAGCTCCGCCGCAAGGCAGTGGGCCAGGCGGCGCCTGCCGCCACCGGCGACGACCGCTGACGAACTGCCCTCACCCGATCCAGCGGCGAAAATCCTGCACCGTTGCGCGGACCGATTCCGCCTCAGGCGGCGCTGCGCCGTCCTGGCACCGGGTTACCCGGCGTCTCGTGGCCGAGCGGCGTCACCAGCGTCAGTTCGGGATAGCCGTTCTCGATCAGCTTGACCGCCGCCTGCGTCACCTCGTCGTCCGCCTCGAGCATCGAGAGAAAGACTTCCGTGGCCTCGCCGACCAACCTGCCGATGCCTTGCGCGTCGGCCGGGCCGCATTCGACCACGACGAGGTCGTAGGCGGTGGTCAGCGACTGCATGATGATCGGCAGCCGATCGGCGGCCCGCATGGCGCGCGCTGGATCGGCGGTACCGACGGGAATGACGTGGCAGTCGGAATAGAGGTCGGCATGGATGACATCGCTGAACTGCGCCTCGGAGGCCAGCAGGTCGGTGATGCCCGGGAAAAGCCCGCTGTCCAGCATCGGCCGCGAGGCAGCACCCGAAGCGGTGAGATCGAGGAGCAGCACGCGCAGGCCGGCGTCGGAAACCTCGCGAGCCACCAGCACCGCCGAGGCGGCCGCCTCGTCGCCTTCCGGCGACACGAATATGGCGCGCGCCGCACCCGATGCGATCAGTTTTTCAGCCGCCTTGTCGACGTCGACCTCGCCGAGCGTCGAGCGGGCCGGTTCGGCCTCCTCCGCCGGCGCATCCGCTACCGTCGCGGCGTCCGGTTCGGCTTGCGATTGTTCAGCCGCGGGCACCACAGCCCTCGTCTCGGCAGCCAAAGGCTCCTGCCGGGCAATCGGCATCGCAACCTGTTCGATTCGCCCGAACCGGGCGCCGGTGGCCGGACGCATGGCACGGCCCGAAAACAGTTCGCCCAACAGCGTCGCGATCGCCATCAGCAGCAGCGCACCGACGAAGGCAGCGCTGACGATCGGCACGATCTTCGGGAAATAGGGTTCCGATGGCACGACGGCGCGGGAAAAGACACGGGCGTCGACGGGCAGGTAGTTGCGGTCGTTGCGCGAGGAGGCCTCGCGGTAGCGGGTCATATAGGATTCAAGCAATTGGCGCTGGGCGTTCGCGTCGCGCTGCAACGCGTCCAGTTCGACCTGCTGCTCGCCGGCACGGGCCGATGCGGCCTTCATCGTGTTGACGTCGG
Source organism: Mesorhizobium sp. LjNodule214 (assembly GCF_964252735.1). NCBI lineage: Bacteria > Pseudomonadati > Pseudomonadota > Alphaproteobacteria > Hyphomicrobiales > Phyllobacteriaceae > Mesorhizobium > Mesorhizobium sp. LjNodule214. The sequence continues at coordinate 672,749 of NZ_CAXUPE020000003.1, read as the reverse complement.
CGACGAGCTGGTTTTCGCGCGCCTGTGCCGTCTGCGCCTGCGTCATCAGCCCCTTCATGATCTTTTCCGCTTCGTTGCGGATCTGCCCGTCCATATCCGCAAGCTGCGACTTCAGCGCCCGGATGCGCGGATGGTTGCCGAGCAGAGTGGTGGAGAGGTCGGCAATGTTGGTCCTGAGCTCCACCTGCCGCTCGCGCAAGCGCTGAATCAGATCCGACGACAGCACTTCCGGCACGGCATCGAGCGAGCCGCCATTCTGCAGCGCCTTGCGCACGCCGTCGGCGGTCGCCTCCGCGGCAGCGCGGTTGGCGCGCACCTTCGACAGTTCACTCGACAGTTCGGAAAGCTGCTGGGTGGGCAGGACCGAATTGTTGCCGCCCATCAGCAGGTCGGACTGGGCACGGAAGTCGGCGACCTTGGCCTCGGCATCCTTGACGCGCTTCGACAGGTCGGCAATCTCGGGCGCCAGCCAGTCGGTGGCGGCCGCGTTCGATTCTTGCTTGGCGTTGCCCTGGACGGATATGTAGGTGTCGGCGATGGCGTTCGGGATGTCGGCAGCGAGCCTGGGATCCTCCGACGAGAACTCGATGACGATAACGCGTGATTTTTCAACGCTGTAGACGTTGAGCTTCTCGCGCATCTTTTTCAGCACGCGCTCTTCCGGCGCAATTTCGTTGGGATCGCTTTTCAGGCCGACGATGACGAGCAGCCGGCCGAGCGCCGACATGTTGGCCGCTTCATCAAACTCGGGCAGCCGCGACAGGTTGAGCTTGGAAGCCACCTGCTTGAGGATGTCGGTCGAGGAAATGACCTCGACCTGGCTGGCAACGCCCTCCTCGTCCAAAATCGGCTTGTCGTTGTCGGCGGTGCCATCAGGCCTGGTGAAGACCGATTCGCGCGTTTCGATCAGCAGTTTCGTCTGCGCCTTGTAATGCGGCGTGGCGAGCGAAGCGAATGCGAACGCCAGGCCGGTGACGGCAAGTGCTACGACAAGGATGCGCAACCAGTGCCTCGCCAGGCTGGCGAAGAGCTGCCTGAGATCGACATCGACATCTGCGGCCGCGGACTGGACGGACATGCATTTCTGCTCCGGTACTTGAGTCCGCCGCACCGTAAACAACTATGGTAACTCAGCCGTTAAGATCGCGGTAAGCAACCGTTAGGGTTTACTGCGCCGCCGCAAACAGAGGCTGTAAAACCATATAAAACAGTATGGCTTTTGCCATTTGCCGCCGCCTTGGGTTGCAGTCCTTTACCGGCCATTAACCCTAACAGGATGATAACGGGTCCGTTCCCTGGGGTTTGCCGCAGCACCTGGCGGCCAGAGCGATGAAGGTTCGTATCCGGTCATGAAAAGCACTGCTTCCCTCTTTCGTGCTCTGCTTGCCGTATCGATGCTTGCCGGCTGCTCCAGCTACCGGCCAACGCCGGCGGCTTTCCATGAAGTGCTCGACCAGCCCTACCGACTCGGCGCCGGCGACCGCGTCCGCGTCACCGTGTTCGAGCAGGACGGACTGACCAACACCTACAGCGTCGACCAGTCCGGCTATCTCTCCTTCCCCCTGGTCGGCTCGGTGCCGGCGCGCGGCCACACGGCCCAGCAGCTGGAGAAAGAGATCGCCGACAAACTGCGGCAAGGTTATTTGCGCGATCCCGACGTATCGGTCGAGATCGACCGCTACCGGCCGATCTTCGTCATGGGCGAAGTGGGCGCCGCCGGCCAATATTCCTATGTGCCGGGCCTCACCGTGCAGAAGGCCATCGCCATTGCCGGCGGCTTTACGCCGCGCGCCAACCAGGAGAGCGTCGACATCACCCGCGACATCAACGGCAAGGTGATGACCGGTCGGGTGGTCACCTCGGACCCGCTGCTGCCCGGCGACACCGTCTACGTCCGCGAACGCCTGTTCTGACAATCAACGTGGCGGACCGACTCAGGATCGTCCACTGCTTTCGCTCACCCGTCGGAGGGATATTCCGGCATGTGCGCGACCTGACCGAGGCACAGCTCGCCGCCGGTCATTCCGTCGGCATTGTCTGCGATTCGACCACCGGCGGCGAGTTCGAGGAACGCCTGTTCAGGCAGATGAAGGACAGCCTGGCGCTCGGCATCCATCGCACGCCGATGCAGCGTCATGTCGGACCGGGCGATCTCGCCTCGGCCTGGCGCACCTACAGGATCATCAAGGAATTGCGGCCGGACGTGCTGCACGGGCACGGCGCCAAGGGAGGCGCCTATGCCCGTCTGTTCGGCTCATTGTTGCGGGTATCAAGGTCTCGCGTAGCCCGCCTTTATTCGCCGCATGGCGGCTCCCTCCACTATGACGAAACGACGGCCACCGGGAAGCTGTTCTTCGCCCTCGAACGTTTCATGGGCCGTTTCACCGACTGCCTGCTGTTCGTTTCGGACTATGAGAGGAAGACCTACCGCAGGAAGGTCGGCGAGCCGCCGATCCCGAACACGGTGGTCTATAACGGCCTGCGCGCTGCCGAATTCGAGATGGTGCCGACCGCGCCGGGAGCGGCCGACCTGCTCTATATCGGCATGATGCGCGACCTCAAGGGTCCCGATATCTTCATCGATGCGCTCGTGCTGGCCGGCGCAAGGCTTGGCCGTCGCTTGAGCGCCGTGATGGTCGGCGATGGCGACGACCTGCCGCGCTACCATGCGCAGGTGAAGCGGCTTGGGCTCGACGGCCATGTCCGCTTCCTGCCACCCATGCCGGCCAGAGATGCCTTTGCGCTGGCGCGGTTGGTCGTTGTTCCGTCCCGCGCGGAGGCAATGCCCTACATCGTGCTGGAGACACTGGCCGCCGGCAAGCCGATGATCGCCACCGCCGTCGGCGGCATCCCCGAAATCTTTGGCGAGACGTCGCCTGCCCTGATCCGCCCCGACCCGAACCAGCTCGGCGACAAGGTGAGCGAGGCGCTGGCCGACCCCGGCGCCTACAGAAACCTGATGCCAGGGACCGCCGACCTGAAGGCGCGCTTCGGCGCCGACGTCATGGCCGCCGAGATCGAGAAGGCCTATTTCGCCGCGCTGCGGCGGTAGCACCGATTGCGCCAGTCAAACCGCAGACCGCTTCAAAGCCACCCGTTGTTTCAAGGGTTTCTTAGCTCTCTTTTGCTATTCGCCTGAGCGAAGCTGCGGACAATCCCATGAACGAAATCGATCCCGCGCGCCGCTTTTCCCTGGATGCGGTGCGCAATTTCGACGGTGCGGCCGCGAGCCAAACGGCTGGCGGCATGAGTGAGGTCGCGCGCCAGGTCGCCTCGCAGTACCGGCGCGATACGATGTCGCCGATCATGGTCAGCGGCGTGCTGCGCATGGTCGAATTCGCGCTGCTGTTCCTGTCGGGCCTCTACCTCTATTTCCACTATGTCGGCTTCTTCACCTATCTCCCCTGGCAGTACCCGCTGGCGATCGCCTCGGCCTCGTTCCTCGCGGTGGTGCTGCTCGACGTCTGCGACTGCTACCAGATATCGGCGCTGATGCGGCCGATCGCCAATTTCGGCCGCATGCTGCTGGTCTGGGCCGGCGCCTTCGCGCTGATGGCACTGACCGCCTTCGCCATGAAGATGTCGGAAGATTATTCGCGCCTCCTGTTCGGCACCTGGTTCGTCGTCGGGTTCCTGCTGCAGTTCGGCCTGAGGCTGGTGATGTCGAACCTGATCCGGCGCTGGGCGCGCGACGGGCGCATGGAACGCCGCGCCGTCATCGTCGGCGGCGGCAAGGCAGCCGAGGTGCTGATCCGCTCGGTCGAGAAGCAGCCCTACAACGACATCCGCATTTGCGGCATCTTCGACGACCGCGGCGACAAGCGTTCGCCGCCCATCGTTGCCGGCTACCCCAAGCTCGGCACGATTTCCGAGCTGATCGAGTTCGCCCGAATCGCCCGCATCGACATGCTGATCGTGTCGCTGCCGCTGACCGCCGAATCGCGCGTGCTGCAGTTGTTGAAGAAGCTGTGGGTGCTGCCGGTGGATATCCGGCTATCGGCGCATTCGAACGCGCTGCAGTTTCGCCCGCGCGCCTATTCCTACATCGGCTCGGTGCCGATGCTCGACATTTTCGACAAGCCGATCAACGACTGGGATTCGGTTGCCAAGCGCGCCTTCGACATCATCTTCTCGATCATCGGCATCATCGTCTTCTCGCCGGTCATGCTGGTGACGGCCATCGCCATCAAGCTCGACAGCAAGGGGCCGGTGCTGTTCAAGCAGAAACGGCACGGCTTCAACAACGAGACCATCGAGGTCTACAAGTTCCGTTCGATGGACACCGACCGGTCGGACCCGACCGCCAAGCAGACGGTCACCAAGAACGATCCGCGCGTCACCCGCGTCGGCCGCTTCATCCGCAAGACATCGATCGACGAACTGCCGCAGTTCTTCAACTCGCTGTTCGGCTCGCTGTCGCTGATCGGCCCGCGTCCGCATGCCATCGCCGCCCAGTCGCACAACCTTCTCTACAATGAGGTGGTCGACGGCTATTTCGCCCGCCACAAGGTCAAGCCCGGCGTCACCGGCTGGGCGCAAATCAACGGCTGGCGCGGCGAGATGGACACCAATGAGAAGATCCGCATGCGGACGGAATACGACCTCTATTACATCGAGAACTGGTCGCTGCTGTTCGACTTGCGGATCCTGTTCCTGACACCGGTGCGCCTGCTCAACACGGAAAACGCCTATTGAGCGCCGTCGCCCATGAGTTGCCGCCGGGCGCGGTCAACGCCAAGCTGATCGCGCTGATTGCGTCCAGCGCGGTGTTCTTCGGCATTTTCCTGTCCGGCTTCGTCATTGACGAGCCGGCGCCCTACGATCTCTTCATGGTCGGGCTGATCGCGGTGTGGGCGCTGTTCGGCCTGCGCATCTCGCGCGCGGCAACGCCGTTGCTGGTGCTGCTGGTGACGATGAACATCGGCGGCATGATTGCGATGACGCAGATGTCGGACCTGGCAAGCACGCCGCTCTATCTCGCCGTCTCGATGTTCCTCGCCTTCACCGCGGTGTTCTTCGCCTCGGTGACCGCAGTCCAGCCCAGCCTCTACAGGCTGATCTTCATCGCCTATGTCGTGTCGGCGGTGCTGACCTCGCTGCTCGGCATCGCCGGCTATTTTCACGCCTTCCCAGGCGCGGAGATCTTCACCAAATACGACCGCGCCGCCGGCGCCTTCCAGGATCCGAACGTGTTCGGCCCGTTCCTGGTGCTGCCCGGCATCTACCTGCTCTATCTCCTGCTGACGGGATCGATCGCGCGCATGCCGCTGCTGTCCGTGCCGCTGCTGATCATCACCGCCGGCATCTTCTTCTCCTTCTCGCGCGGCGCCTGGGGCATGTTCGCCGTCTCGGCGGTACTGCTCACCGGCTGCCTGTTCCTGCAAAGCGCCAGCGGCATGTTCCGGCTGCGGGTCGTGGTCATGACCATCGCGGCCATTGCGCTCCTGGTCATCGCGATGATCATCATCCTGCAACTGCCGGGCGTGGCGGAGATGTTTTCCAGCCGCGCCCAGTTGGAACAGAGCTACGACACCGCCCGCCTCGGCCGATTCGCGCGCTATGCGATCGGCTTCCAGATGGCGCTGGAGCATCCGTTCGGCATCGGCCCGCTGGTCTTCGGCACGATCTTCGGCGAGGACACGCACGATATCTGGCTGAAGTTGCTGATGGACTATGGCTGGCTGGGCTTCGTCTCGTTCCTGGCGCTGACCGTGTGGACCATCGTCGCCGGCTTCCGCATCCTTTTGCGCGACCGGCCATGGCAACCTTATCTCTTGTGCGCCTATGTCGCCTTCATCGGCAATATCGGGCTCGGCACCTTCATCGACATCGACCACTGGCGCCACGTCTATCTGCTGCTCGGCCTGATCTGGGGGGCGATTGCGCTCGAATACCGGCATCAGAAAGAGTTACGACAAGCGCCGGCACCCGCCGCGGCAGTGCCGACTTCATCGATAGGATAGCCGCCGAATTCGGTTGACCCGCACCGGGTTATCACGATACATCGCGACCCGGTCCGGAGTGTAGCGCAGCCCGGTAGCGCACTTGACTGGGGGTCAAGGGGTCGTCGGTTCGAATCCGGCCACTCCGACCATTTAAAACAAAGGCTTAGCCAGCATCCCCCAAACTGGCTATACGGAAAATAGCCTCCCTGTAGCCAGCCTAAGCCTGTAGCGAGCACCGCGGTCAATCACGTACCAACTCGATACCCTTGGCCGCACACGGAGCAAACATAGCTGCGTGTTTCGGCGGGGTCGTCGTCTTCAACGGCCATGAGTTTCGATGGTTTTGTGGCGCCTTGAATGTGGCACTTCGGGCACCAGGCGTGCCCATCTCTTACCGACTCGCAGGTAGCAAGACGTCGCTGCCGATCTGGCGTCACTGCGATTTGTCCCGCAATTTCCGCTAGCCCACCATGGAGGGGCAATGTCGAAGTCATCATTGAAGCTTCCCTTCTCGAAACGGGCAGCGCCATGTTGAGCGCTGCGTCGAACCATCTTAGGTGAGCCCGCTGAAAATTCCGTGCCTGGCAACCTTGCAACAAAAAGCCCGCACGAAGCGGGCTTCTGTCGTGGCGGTGCGGAAAAGCTTAGCCGTCCGTCAACGCGCCCACACACATACTCGTCCTAAACAGCAGACACTCCCCGCACGGCGTGCTGCCCACTACGACATGCACCAGGCTATCGCCTAGTATCATCCTATCCCGGTTCGGATCCTCTACGGCGAATGATCGCACACCGTAAACCTCTCCTAGTCGTCCCGCCTTCTGCCTCGTCATAACCAGCGATGGCATTGACTGGTCTTTATGCGATATGCACTGCCCTAGTTTGAACTGCCAGGATTCGGCAGTCGCTAGCGCTGCCAACGCGACATCAACCACTATTGGAATGCCCATTTTAGTCTCTCCAGTTAGGCTTCTCATGCCATGCCGGATAGGCCCGGCAGCCGGGGGATGAGAGGCGACTGGAGATCGCCGGCAAGCTTTTGGGCGTTAGCCTTGGACATAGCTGTGCCACCCCGGCCAAGAGACCTTGGTCCGCCGCCGCGTCGACCTATTTGCAGGAAAAACCCCTTAAACCCTTGCCGCAAAACATGGCCGAGAATCGGGGCGGCTGCAAGTATCTTCAACATTTTATTTTTGCTGCCTGCAGTCGCAAGGCGTTTTCGCCTAGCAAGTCAATAGCTGTAAGGCGAAAGCGCCTATAAGACATTTGCAATATATGCACGTTTACCTTTTTCATATTGACGATATATGCAAACGCGCCTTTTCAATCTGCCGTAATTTTACAACTGGACTCCCTGTTTATTTTATGGAATCCATACCAGCAGCAAACACACGGGGGCTGGACCCATGCATGACGCGCTGATCTTCGATGACATTTCCAAACTCATTGCAGGGCCGCGGAGAGACTGGCGCCGGATGGCGTTCGCCATTGCCATCGAGTATGGCGGCAAGCTCACCGCAGGGCTGGTGATGGGCATAGGTTTCGCTATCGGCCTGGCGTTGGCTGGGTGACGGTTTTGTCGGCCTAAAGAGCGGCCCTCCAGAACGAGTTGGCGCCCGGCATCCGATCTTCTCTGGTTCCGTAATTGCGGCTATATTCATCCTATAAGGATGAGGCCCTGTCATGTTGTCGATCTTTCGGAGGAAGAAGTCGCAGGAGGCTGAGGTCGCAAAGGAATTCCTAGAAGAAGGCGCTCGCCTTGCCGACGAGGCATATAAACGACAGCTTGCGACTTTCGTGCCAATAGCGACAACCAACGAAATCCTCGGGAAATTCGTTGACGACCAAGGCGATGGATTGCGGGACACCTTTCAATGGTTCGAACTGCAATTCCTATGGGGCTTTTTTCACGAATACGTTCAGACTGAGAAATTTGCGACTAATGGCTTCAGCAGAATTCTTGTCCACATCATACATCGTCTAATTCATAAACACGGCCTGAACCTTACTCAGGCCCGCGATACCGCGCTGGAGATCGAAGACTTGTACAATAAGGCGGACGGCAATTTTGAATTGATCTCGGAGCTTGGAAAGAAGGCCTTTCACGATCCTTTGCTCGACGACGCGATGGTCTCCGTCTTCATGGTACTCGCGGTTACATTGGGCAAGGAACAGGACGGGGCCTCTTCGACTTAATCACCGCCATTTCGGCTTCGGCCTGATTTCTTCGATCCGGGCGCCCTTGCCGATCGCTTCCGCCATCGCTTCCGCCTCGGCCTTGTCCTTCGTGGTAATCACCGTGCGCCAATTTGGCTTCTCAAACACGCTCACGACGTAGGTCATCCCCGGTTTGTCGGTCATCGCCTATCCTTTGTCTTGCCCGTAGGAGCGCGACGTCGGTCAGTCAGCCAAGCCGGCGTCGTGGTGCACGATCGCGTCGAGGATTATCTTCATAGGCGCTGTCAGCGTCTTCCTCGATCTCGAAGCTATCGATTCCCAACGCTTCAGCGTCGGCAAATAGCTTGTGGGTCATTTCGCTTACCGAGATGACATCGGCACCGCCGGCCTCCGGCACGTTGTTGGTGATCCACAGATGGATGAAGTCAATGCCGCGCGTGCTCATTCCGCCATTAAGCCGACGGTAGGCATTAGGTTCCACAGGAGGATCCCCGCCAACGCGCGTTTCGGCTAGCTGCTGCCTTGCACCTGAGAATGGCGGCGCCGGGGTCAGGCTGCGGAAGGGTGGCGGGATAGACGGTGGCGGCTAGAGGTTCCTAGCGCTTCCGAACCTCGGCTTCTATCTCGCCCAGCGACCGCTCAACGCATGCCTGCCACTCGGATCTTCTCGCCTCGCGTTGGAGGGGTGGAGCGTCGTCGACTTTCGAGAGCGCCAACTCTGCGGCTAACAGTTCTTCGCACATGTCACGAAAGCACTCGCTCCTCTCCATGAGTTCATGGATTGCGAATTCATGCTGCGGAAGCCGGCGTGCTACCGCCGAAGCCAGCTTTCGTCTATGTGCCCGTTCGCCTTCGAATTCCATCGGATGCATGCCGGAAAAATAATCTGAGGAAGGCGGCCGGCGGAAGGTAATTTACGTGGGATGACGCGTGCAGCGATAGCGCCCTGCCAGCACGCGTTCTGGCTGGCCGCTGTCCTACGCCGCCGATGCGCCGCGCAATGCATCGGCTGGCCGATATCGTGAAGCCTTCCTGACACACCTAAGTCAGCCTCTTTAGCGACCGTCTCTGTGAAGTGGCTGATGCGGAACGACCGGTTGTTTGCTGGCGTCCGGAATAGTCTCCTCCTCCGCCTGCTCAGTGTGTCGCCGCCCATAGACAAGCCTTAACACAAGCGCGAAATACCCGACCTGCAACAAAGCCGCGGCGATGATGCCCCAGGCAACAGCCTTCCAGATAGATCCCGTGGCCACATAGGCCCAAGCCCCGACGACGCCCGACGTCGCCGCCATTCCCACCAGAAACTGCGGAAAATACATCGCCCCAATCCGCTTCCCATTCTCCAACGGGCTCCAGGCGAAAGTTTCACTATTTTAGCAGTCGCGCAAGTATCAGCGGTCACAGGCTGCGCAGCCAATTGGGGGGGGGAAACCGGCGCGCCTTGTTGCTGCCGGCGCGTCGGGCCTTTCAGCGATTTCAGAACCTTTCTACGCACAATTCGACTCTAAGGTCCGCCGGATAGATGGCTAGGGGAACGGATCATGACCATTTTACTAAATTAGCAGTGATGCATGCAGAGGCTATGCTGCTGCCCCAGTCGGCGAATGTTGCCCGCCGGTTAGGCCCGGCGGCCGACCAAGCGCCCCCCGCCCTCGACCGCCGGACTGCTAGCTCTCGCGCGCAAGATGCAGGCAGGGAGAATGCTAATGCGCAAACTGTCCAAAAGCATTGACGCAGACCTTGTAATCGAAATCAGCAGATGCCTAGATGACCGTCCGAAGTTGACACCGGTACCGGTTCATAAGCTTGCCTCGATGATCGGGCATATTGTCAAGACCGAGATGCCGGTAGAATCCATTGAAGAGCTGGTTGTTGAGATGGCCACGTCGCGGCAACTGCCGATGCTCTTCGATTTGCCGGACATAGTCGAGGATAACGTCATATCGCTCGCGCTAGCGCGCGCATCCCTCTTGTGAATGTCGATAGCGGGCCTTTGTGGTCAAGCCTGCGCGCTATATCGACCTGCGCGGATTCGGAGAACGGCCACCTCACATTATCGACCATTGACGGACCTCAGGGCGGAGCGGGTGCTCATTTCCGCCTGACCAACCGGAGCAGCGCCGGCTTTCTCTTTCGGCTGACGCCGCCAAGCGCGCCCTTGCGGGGGCGAAGCTTGCGTTTAGAGGATGCCGGCGAACACTGAATGCGTTGGTCAGATCTAAGCCTATTGGCTGAGGCTGGAAAGCGAATGTACGCGGCGATGCCGATTGCGTCCAAATTAGCGTGAGCGCATGCTTTCGTCCGTCAGCACGGCGTCTCATCAAGCCATCTGGTCAAGGCCCAGCGGCCCTGGCTGCCAGTCTCTCTTACCCAAGCCGCTGGGCCGTCCGAAGCGTCGTCCCCGAGGCACTGCCATGTACGAGGCGCGGTTTTTGAAGCCGGTATCCGTCGCCACCGGCATAACCGGCGAAATCCTGAATCTTTCTAGCGCTTCACAAGCTGTTGACTTGCTCACCAATCACTGGCGCAACAAAGGAAGCGACAAACACCTTTTAGCCCTGTGTGGAAGACGGTGAAGGACTGTCACCGGCGCATGAGCAGGAGAATTGCCACCAAAGCGGTCAACGACAGTGCCACGCTCGCGAATACATAGCTGATGGCTGCCCAGTGCTGGCCTCGCTCCCATAGCGTCACGGCGTCGAGAGAGAACGTCGAGAAGGTCGTAAAGCCGCCGATGATACCTGTCGTCAGGAACAGCCTGGCGTCCTGCCCGCTGGCATCGAATAGTGCGAACAGGGCGACTACAAGACCCATCAAGCCCGATCCGACAATGTTGATGGCAAGCGTTCCGAAGGGGAAGTTGGGGCCAAGCAGCCTGAGCGACAGAAGCCCGACGCCGTAGCGAAAAGCGCCTCCGATACCCGATCCGATGAACACGAGAAAGAACCCCATGACAGCCTCCTGCGCGCCCCTAAGGCGTTCGTCAGTAGGCGTCATCAGCATCAGCGCGGTTTTGGGGGAGACACCATTCCCAAGGCAGCTATATGGCAAGGACTTGCATTGCAGGCAAGGTCCCAAGGTAGTGAAATCTGACGCCCTAGCGGCGCTTTGAATGATCTCGGGAACTGGCGAGAGGCTTCGGGGTGTAAGCATCCTTGAGAATTCGCAGAGCCTCCTCTTTGGTGAGGCCGAACTTGCGGGCGTAGTAAGCAGCCTCGGCCACCCTTTCGCGGTCGATTGGCTCTTCACGGCTTTTCTTTGCCTTCTTGCCCACGGCGCGAATCATAACACAATCGGGCGCTTAGCTCCAATTTGTGCTTCAGCCCCCATAGCCCGGCGGCATAGGAAACGCGGTCAGTTTGTCTCCCTGAAATCCTGCAGCGATGCATGGCGCAGGTCTTCCTTCGCCCCGCAGGTGCTTCACACGGACGATCAACCCCGGCTTGACCCATTGCGTGGCTGGCCGCACCAGGGCCGGAAAGCTTGCTGGCGGCCTTGCTATCGGGCTGGGAATTGCCATTGGGCTGGCATTGGCCGGCTAGAACGCCGGGTACACGACCCGACCGTGTTGAGTGACTGTTGTTCCGGTTGGGCCGGTCATGGTGGCGCCATACCGATCGCGTGCCGGCCGGACAAGAGGGGCATGGAACTTCAGGACGTTGCCAGCGACCTTGCTGGGTGACAAATCCTTGCCGATGACGGCATGCTCGGCCACGTCCAACTGCCTATTCCACACCGCGACCTCTGCAAGATCGCCTACATAAGATGGCCAAAATGACGGTTGCGATCCGAGAAGCAGCGGCGGCGAGCCTGACCCAATCGTCCAAGTAACCGCCGAGTTGTCGGATGCCTCCGAGACGCCATCGACATAGAACGAGTTCGCGCCACCGCTGTTCGTGTTGTAATTGAAACCGAGGGTGTGCCAGCTGCCGTCGTTGATGTCGGTTGTGCTGTAGAGTTGGAAGGCAATTGCCGAGGCATCGACCCCGACACCCATCGCTCGAATTTTGTTCGCGACGCCGTTCATGGTGAAGCCGAAACCCCAACGCGAACTCGAATTCCAAATAGATGCCGGAGTGGCGTTGGCCGTCGTCTGCGTGGTCTTCATCCTGAAAGAGAAACATCCGACCTGTGGCCAGGAAAAACCTGCGCCATAGCTGATCCCGTCCGTCCCGCCAGCGAAATTGATGGCCATTCTTACTGCTCCTTGACCGTAATCTGGTTTTGCGACGACGTCGCCTGGCATCGAGCACGGCTTCGCGGGCGCGCCGGAGCGCGTTGGGTGGTGGTCATGTTGGGGGGATCCTTAAAAAGGTTTGCGGTCAAATTTCTAATCGCAGAGTCGACGGGGACACGGTGGCGACTTACTGTCCATGTCTTGTCTCAGCGGGGGATCGAAATGAGTGAATCATCGTCAGAAAAGCACGAGCGTCTTACCAATGAAGCGCTCGAACGGCTCTATCCTTTGTATGGACAGGCTATGCTCAACTGGTCAAATATTGAGGACTGTTTGTGCGAGTGGTTCCACTACATTTCTGGAATGAAACCACCACAAGCGCGGGCAGTATTCTTCTCGGCTCGAGGCTTTGCCGCGCGCGCTGATATGCTATCAGCATTGCTCGATGTGCCAAATGGAAAGCCTTGGGTTTCGGAATTCGTTCGCGATTCCCTGAATAAAAGCATCGCTTATAGCCAGGTTCGTAACCGAGTTGCACATCGCGTTCCCGTGATCAACGCGAGCAGTGATCAATCTCATATCGTTGAACTACACGAAGGTGGAACTTACCCCTTCCTTTCGGGCACTCCGATCTTGGGGGCTCACCTCGCAATCATCTGCGATAATTATGCCAATCTAGGCAGGATCAATCGGAAGGCTTGGCTACTGACCCGAGGGAAGATCGCTCCAAAGGAGCGGAAAGCGCGGCTTCAAGAATGTCACGGGAAACTACTGCTGCTTCCCAATCAGGCAGATTCCAGTGAACTCTCCCGGAAGCAACGAGGGCGCGAGCTCCAGCGGAAATCATCCCGGAAGTGATCTCAATTTGCTGAGTCGTTGGCATCACACCCGCTCTCCCTTCAACAACAACCCATGCCGCGTTAGGTACTCAGCCTCGCTCTCGTCCTCCAAGAATGGAGATGCCAGGGGCGCGCCATAACGGCGCTCCCCGGCATAGGGCAGAGCATAGCGCCACCAATTGGCAGGGCGCGTGCCGGTAGGGTTCGTCTTCAACCACTCCCTGATGGCTCGCTCGCCGTCCTGGCGCCAGCACTCCTCTAGTTCCTTATCACTCGCGAAATATTCGAACTCGAGCCAATCGCCGCGACGAGGGTCAGGCTCAGGCAGAATATCGCCATCGCAAGCCCATATAATCCAGGCATCGGAAACGGTCTGTTTTCGCTTCGATTTGCGGAATTTTCTTGGCATTAATAGCCCCTATTGTCGGCAAGAGCGGGTGGCCGTGTTCCTGCATCGTCGTCTTCAAAATCTAACGAAAGCTCGCGCAGCAGCCGCGCATATGCCGTCCGCGAATCTCGCTCGATGGCTACGCACGGATGCGCGCGAGGAGACCCGAAGCGGTCTATGAACGTGACACCCTCCGCAGCAAGCGTGATGCGCGCTTGTTCGCCGCGGTCCAGCGCTTCGCAGGCAAGCACCAAGAGAAGCACGTGATGCTCGTCCAAATCGAAATTCTGGATGACAGATCGAAACCATTTCTTCGCCGCTGGCGACAGATGCGCGGGCGGCTTTTGGGCTTTTTCGGCCATCGTTTCACCTATGGAAATATGGATTGAACGGGGGAGTCGGCACTGCGCATAACGGGGCCAGACCGGTGTGGCAAAAACGATTGTGGCGAGTCCTTCGACACCCCCGGAGGGGCATGATCGACTTGGCGGCGGTTGCCATAGGACCGGTCGGCCCGCCCAGCGATAGCGCTAATACAGGTTTTGCCTCGCGTGCGCGCAAACGCGCGAGGCTATCGGATGCCACGCAATCGGTGTGCCGCTTCTGCTTTGCGCCTTACGGCCGCTGCTGCGTTCTCCGAGGCTCTGGACAGTGCGGCCGAGGTTGAGTCACCGTAGGCTCCGTGCAGCACCAGGCTGATCTCCGACAGCCTAGCCTGAGTGATCAGTCGTTGAGGCATGTCCTGCCTATCGTCCCACTCTTCGACTTCAGCCCAGAAGCCGACCGACACCTGGCCGACGTCTGACCTACCGACAGTAGCAAGAGCCTCCTGGCCGTTGGGTGAATCCGGGTTTGGAGTCAGAGCATAAAACAACCCGATGGCGTCCGAGCGAATCTCCAGCGAACCGTTGGAGACACGGCCTAGCGGCCGGGATTCATCATGAGACCACAACGCGCAAACGTCGGGGTAATCGCGCAGGCTCTTGTCCAGCGAGCCACGCGCGAACCGCTCAACAAACAGCCCTGCGATGGTTGCGGGCTGCCCCCATTGGAGAGCGTATCCCGATATGAAAGGCTCAGCCATTCGTGAGCCTCTGCAGCCGCTTCTCTGCCTTGTCTAAGGCAATGCGGCGAGCAATCACCTTGGCTGTATCACCACGCTTTGCATGCAGCGTTTCGCCTGGCAGCTTCACCATCCTCTGAGATGGTCGGCCTTTGTCCTGCGCCTTCTCGTACTCGCGCCGTTCAGATTGCATAACCAGCCTCCCGCACCTCGCGCAGATACCCTGCAATACGCCGTTGCGGATCCCGGGCGCCAAGGAAGTGAGGTCGAATCTGGCCCAGCCCATCGGTCGACGCGCCCTGTGCCTCGATGGCCAGCAATAGGTCGTTCAACTCGGCGTGCGCGACGTCAGTGGCCTGCAGGGCGGCAACAAGGGCGGCAACTCGTTTCTCAGCCTCTGGTCGAGCCGCAGCGCAAACGGCGCGTTCGGCGGCTGGCTTCGCGGCGGCAATGCGCTTTTCGATCAATTCGATTGCCTGGCCGGCTACAGCCTCCATGCGACGCAACTCAGCAACCCGCTGGCGCATATGCGCCTTGGCAGACGGCTGCTCGCCAATGAGGGCTGAGACTTCCGGAGCGATGTCTAGAGACGTGTCCGCCTCAATTTTCGCCTGCAGCGCCTTGCGTTCGGCGACGTACGCGGCGCGGTCTTTGACAATGGCTTCGCGACGGTCTTCATCCTCAGCCAGATCGGGTAACGCCTCTCGCGGCGACAGGGCCGTAAAGCTGAGTTTGCGGGTTGCGACCCTAGCGACAGGACGAACGTCGGCAACGGCGCGCTTCATTTTGTTCAGAATTGGCATCGGTTAGTCCTTTCCGAAGAGATCACGAATGCAGTCAACGAAGGCGCTGCCGTTTATGGTCGTTGACTTACGGTGACCGACTTGCTGCCAGTGGCTTGCGGCAGCGCCGGCCGCCGCGAAACGTTTCGTGTGCCCGCTGGTGGCGTCGTGAATGGCAACCTCTGGCCAGTTGGAGACGACCTCGATCCGATCTCGGCGCAACAGGTCGGCGCTACCGTGAACAGCAATGTCGGCCATGATGTCCAAGGCGAGGCCGGCTGTATCGATGCTGGTTGGGGCATCGGTCAAATCGACGCCGCCAGGTGTTAGCGAGCGATAGCGCCCAACAGCGTCGGGCGCCTCGTGTAGAGCCGTGTCGGCGGCAAGCGCGATGATCAACGACACGGCATCATGCGCGTCAAGTTCTGGCGCGACGCCTGGTGCCCCGATGGGCAGTGCGTCCCGCTCTTGCATGCGGCGGGAAACGGTTATGCTGCGAGATTTGGGAAATCCCAGATAGTGCTCGATCGAGGTCAAGCAGGCTTTAAGTGTGGCCATTCATGCGGCCTCCTTACATTGTTTGAAATTGCGTATGTGGTGGGTCATAAAAAAAGCCGCCCTGCGGTTAGGCAGGACGGCGAAAGGCGCACGCAGCTTGGCGGGAACGCACGCGATTGGTCCCGCCTCTGGAACTGCCAGAAAGGCGGGTTGCCGGCGCGCTGGCGACGCAACCGGCCCGCTAGCAGGCGGGGAACGCGCTCGCTAACGAATGTCTATATCTTATTGTACCCTATTTCGCCGGCATGGCGTTGACGCTATGCGGCAAGGTCTCGCTCACAGACGAAAGCACTGCCTTCAACCCATGCTGGCTGGGTCTCGCCCCGTCGCCAAGCAGGATTGGGCATGTCCGCAAAGAGCCAGGCCGGCGTACCGACTAGCGGCCACGTCGGCTTAAGCGCAACCTCTCCTGCCTCTGCGCGGTCCATCTTGACGTAGAACGCTGAGAGTTCGCGGAGCGCTACCCGCAATAGGCCTTTGCCGATCGAGCGCAGGGTCGCCGGAGGGGATCCGATCTCTGCTTCGGTTTCGCCTAGTTGCAATAGTGTCCAGTTCCGGCAAGCCGCTGCGACAGCGATGGGGTAGCAGGTGCCGAGTACGTCCGCGGCTAGGGCGATAACCTGCCGTGCATGGATTGAGCCAGCCGCATAAGGCAGATCACGAAAGACGTTGAAGCCACCATTGTCGACCACGTCGGAAATGACCTCGCCGCCGTCCTTCCACGCATCGGCTTCTTCATCAAAAACCAGGGTGTTGCCATTCTCTCCTATAGGTACGAATCCCGCCAAATGGGTTGCCTCGAGAAGTAGCTCCCGCCAGTCCTCATCGGCCCTGTCGTCGCGATAGGTGCCTGCCGTTTCATGGTCGCGCCGAAAGCGGCTGGCCGCGAAGAAGTGTCGGCGGTTCTCCACCTCGCTTATTCCAAGCTCTCCCCGAGAGTATTGTTCCCTCAAAGGCCAAGCCGTAGGGCCGCGGCGATTGTCGTTGGCGGCAGTCAGAGTCCGATCGTTGATCGACATGTTGTGTTCCCATTTTTCCATCCGCCAGGATGGGTGATCAGGCCAGGCCGGTAAGTGCCGCCCGCAATGCGCGGGAGGGGTAGAAAGTTGGCAGTTATCCCCAGAGTCCACCGACACGGGTGTTAATCCCCAAAAAGCCTGTGAAACCGCCCCGATCCAGGGCTTCGCCCTTGACGCATGGGGACATCTTGGTCCAAGGATTCTAAATCGCACCGAAAAAATCTCCATGAATTCAATTAATGGAGAACTCTGTGCGAACTCCCAGAAAGCAAAAGCGGCCATGGTGGCACCTCTCACGAGATGAGGTGTTCAAGATAATGCCAATTGTTGTGGCTGTTTCGCTAGCGGTTCTGTCAAAGTGTGCTGGTTAGGCGGTGTTGCGTGGTTGTCATTGTCCGGATTCACTGCGCCGTCTCGGAGCCGACTGCGATCGTGGCTGATCTCATTCACATCCTCCATGTTCATGCGCTAGGCCGCTTGTTCTTGACGCGGTCATAGATTTCCACGCGCGTGCCGTCGATGTCGGTCACAAGACAAATCAGCTTGGGTCGGACATGTGGGTCCGACATGTCGACGCCGACAACTTTTACAGTCTTGCCGGTGTCGGGGGCGATGGCATCAAATTGATTGGTCAAAGAAATCACTTCTGTTTCCATTCGTTGTGTTCTCCTCTGGTTGAAAGTTCACATTGTCACCGACCGTCCCTTGCGTGTGTGAGGCGATAGAATAATCAACGTCCCAATATAGGAAAAAGTGAACGAAGATGGTTTCTGTCTCACGCGCACAAGGGCCACTCGGTGACACTTGCTTAAGCTGCCTGTTTCAATCGCCCGGCGTCGGCGATTACCTCGCGAACCTTCCGCCTGCGTTCCGCCTCTTCCGTGGCGCGAGCCGCAAACAGCGTATGCACGGCTGGCCGGACGGTCCATTGCAAGCTGTCTCGCCTGGCAGTCGGTACAGGCTCCAGCCAACCGAAGGCGTCGAGGCGTTCCAGCACCGATTGCGCTTCGTGGTTGTCCATTGCGCGCATGACACTATCGCCGCGGCGAACACTCCGAACGGTAACGGCGGATGGTTGGTGTGCGAGTATCCAGCCAGCAGTCGCCAGTAACGCGTCGTGGCGCTCGGAGAGGCCGAGCACGTCCGCGTAGAAGGCAATGGCGTGAGGAAACAGGAAGTCGTGTAGGAAGGCCGCAACACGGCGCGCCGTGTCCTCCTTTACTTCCGATGCGGGACGGCTTCCCGTCGACTCGATGCAGTGCCAGATGGCGCATAGACGAGCGAACAGTCCGTCATACTTTCCGATGTGTGCGGCAAGTTTCTTATTCACCGCCTCCCAGCATGCAGCCATGGCGTGGTGCTTTGCCTCCAGGTCATTGCGGACAACTTGTGCGCCTTTGTCAAACCGCAACGGCACTTCCACCATGCTGCTGCTGGCAAGGGGTTTGCTGAGGCCGTGAAGCCTCTCGACAAGTGCCGCGTACTTCTCAACGACAGGCGGTGTCGGCTCATCCTTCCCGATGGATGCGTTGCCCAGCACGATAGGAAAGAGTCGTTGAAGCAAGCCGTCATCAACGGCGTCGCCTGCCACCTTTCGCATCGGCTCCGGCTGGATCCCGCCAAGCATTGAGACGGAGAGATTGTCAATCCAGACTGCGCCCCGCGCAATCCGATTGACGGTGTAATTTCCGCCGTTGAAGGACTGAAGCCAGAAGGCGCGGTCTTTCGCGGCACCTCTGTTTCCCGAATATTTGTCCATCGAACCAAACCAGCCGGAAAGCTCGTCCTGAAGGCATAGGACGCCGTTGGGACTATCTTTCAACACCTCCTGTGCCGCCTCGATGGTGGTGTCCTCGAGGCGTAGCCGAACGTGCTTTGGTGCCGTCGCGGTCTTCTTTGCTTCTTTGTCCAGCGCATCATATTCGGCCTTGGCCTCGACGTAGGCGCGGTAGAGTTCACGGTCGATTTTCTTCAGCGGCGCCGTGGCGTTGGCAATGAGCGGGCTCTTCTTGGTGCTCGGGCTGCCAATCAACGCGACCCAAATTCGCGGCGATTCCATCCAGTCGTCATGACGCTTCACCTTCAACTGAATGCTGTCCGGAATTGCTGCCGCACAAACGGCCAGTGCCGCTGCGGCAAGCCCGCCAGCATCGACGCCCATCATCTCGGCCTGAACGCGGGCGTACTCCTCGATGACAGAAGGAAGCAGACCGGAAGGCAGCGGCGGGTGAGCGTAGCGCGCCCATAGGTCGACGGGGCTGTTGTTGTCGTTGGCTGCATGGGGGGGCGGCGGGACGAGAACGTCAGACGGTGACAGGTAGTCCATGAATGCGAAACCAACGGGATCAGGACCGCCTCTGTCAAATTTTACCTGACCACCAGGCGACACGACCTTGACGACAGTTCCATGACCTAACTTCGGGTGTTCGACGCGGTCACCGACGCTATAGGGACAGGGCTGTGCTGCTGAATTATTTCTGGTGCTGGACAAGGGCGACTGCCTCCTTGGCGATTTCATCTGCAATAGCGATTGGAAAGGTGACGGCAGCGCCCCCGTGATGTTGCGGCCCGTACACACGCCACCCAGCACGCGCATGGACGAGCTTCAGGTCGTATAGTCGGATACCGTCATCCATCTCGACGTCGAAGCGTGCACGCACGGCTCCGCCGCCCGGTGGTTCCGGTCTGATACTGAGGATTTTCAAGGGGTGTTCCCGTTCTAGTGTTTCAATCCGCCCAAGGGCGGCAGTTCCCGGCCGCTTTGCGCGGCTCTTGGCGTTAGTCCGGCAGTCGGTCGTATTCCACGGACGCCGCGGCGGCGATGCGTTTGGCAATCACTGGCGATAAGTTTTCGCGCCTTGCAATCTCGCGCCGGCCATCGGTCTGCACGAGGGCGAGGTCGACAAACCGGGTGCCGTCGTCAAGCTCGACGTCAAACGTTGCGAGCCACGTGCGGTCGCTAAAGGATTCGACACGTTCTATGCGGGTGATTTTCATCGGTCCCCCTCCTGATCGGTCATGCGGCTGCTCGCGCCACATTGGCAGCCGCTTCCTTGGCGGCAATCGTGGCGAGGATAGAAGAACGGCGAGCGGAGACCGTCCCACCTAATTTGAATGTCGGCAAGTCGCCCGCGTAAATTAACTTATATGCTTCCCGCTGCGCTCGTCGCCAGGCCAGCACTGCGCGGATGGCGGCAAGTTCGGCGTCTAGTTCGGCCAAGGTCATTTCGCTGATGGGTTTGGTCATGCTGCGGCTCGTGCTGCGCGGCTGTTGTCATTCGAAGGTACGCGCAGATTGGCTGCGACCCAGGCGTCTAGGTCGTCTGTGCGGTAGATGACACTGGCTCCAAGCTTGATGAAAGCCGGCCCGCCGCCGTAACAGCGCGCCTTGTCGAGAAATGACTTCGATAGGCCGAGGTATTTGGCCGCGTCGTGTACCCTGAGATTCGCCATTAGGTTGTTACCTCCATGCTTGGCATTGCACAGAGGTATAGGCGTTTTCGCCTAAGCGTTTTAGGCGAAGAACTGGGGTTTATTCGCGGTGCTCCGCGTCGTGGGCTTCCTTGGCCGAATCGAAGCCCGATACTGCCTTTCGTATGTGAGTCTCAGAGTACCCAAATTTCTCGGCCAGTTGGTGCATCGCGTCTTCGTATCGAACGCCATCATCGCGTAGCCGGTGAAACTGCTCACCGATTTCGAACCAGTGGCGTGTCAGTGAAGCCTTCCTTCCACGCGCGCGCTTAGCAGGCTTTAGAAGGTCAGCGGCTAAGCCCTGTACAACGGTATCCGCCTTCCCCGAGCGCAAAATGTCAACGATCAGGTCGCGCGCGTCTTTGGTGCGACCCTCGCTCAGCGCAGATTTGATCGCCGATGCCTGCAGACTAAATACCTTCGGAAACGGCGCCATCACTTGCCTCCAATCGCGTCGGCGATCTTGCCCGCAATGGCGTCGGCTGCGGCTCGAACCGGGTCGACGTGAAGGTGTGCATACCGTTGCGTGGTGCCTGCGTCTGCGTGGCCGAGCAGCTTACCGATGATCGGCAACGACATACCATCGCCCGCACCGACAGAAGCAAATGTGTGCCGCAAGTCGTGTAGCCGAACGTCCGATAGCTGTGCCCTGCCCGCGATTGCCGCCCAAGGCTTTTTCAGGTCGGCCCGCGGTGCTTCATGGTCCGTTCCAGCGGAATGCCCGGCGATCACGAACTTGCCGACGCGCGGCAGGCCGTCCAGCACGCCTTGCGCTGCGGCGGATAGCACCACGGTCTTTCGTCCCGTTTTGCTGTCAGGCAGGAGCAGCAGCCCGCGCTTTTCGTCGTACTCGGCCCAACGCAAATGCAGGATTTCCCGCAACCGGCATCCAGTCAACATTAAGAGGCGGATGGCGCCGGTCACGTGCGGGCCGTAAATCGTGCGATTCTTTTCTTTAGGAGCGTGCTTACTGTCGGACGGCCTGTGCGGGATGCCTATCGTTTCAGCCTCCCGCAGCGCATCGCCAAGGCGTGCCATCTCATCAGCAGAAAGGAAACGTTCGCGCGCCTCCTCCTTATTGCGATCGATCCGGCCTGCCGGGTTCATACCCTCTGGCACATAGCCGCGCTTAGCGCCCCAAACAAAGGCCGCTGACAGCAGCGCCATAGCGCGATTGGCTGAATATTTCGCCTTCTTGGACATGGCGGAATGCGCCCGCTGCACGTCGACGCGAGTCACCGCGACAGCCTTCGTTGAGCCGATCTGCGGCTCTATGTGTTTGGCCAGCGTGATTTTGTAAAACGATCGGGTCGACTCCTTCATCGCCTTGTCGGAGATGTAGGCCGCAACCAGTTGCTTCACCGTGCCGCTTGCCCGCTCGTCGGTGCGGTTCTGCGCAAGGTCTTTTCCGAGCGCTGCGTTAGCAATGGCCTTGCGTGCCGCCTCGCGGGCTTCGGTCGCCTTCAATGTACCGACCGTCCCGAGCTTCAGGCGCTTCTTGCTGCCACCCGCAACCGGGCGGAATTCCGCGAAGTAAGTGCCGACGTCGCCAGGCGTCCGATAGAAGCCGAAGCCCTTCAAATCGGCGTCGAAGTAGAACGTCGTCTTGTTAGGCCGCGCCGATTTCATGACCCCGTCGACGGTCGCAGCCGAAATCTTCAAAATAGCCATTTCCCGCTCCGTGTAGCCACCATGTAGCCAGCATTTAGGCGGAGGTGGCGAATTAGTCAAGCGGGCTTAGGTTGGACGGTGTTGGATTTCTGCGGTTTTAGAGGGCCTTGGCGTCGTTCCCTTAGCGACCATGCAACGCTAGAAATGGCTATACAACATGTATTTTAAGACTGGGGGTCAAGGGGTCGTCGGTTCGAATCCGGCCACTCCGACCATTTTTCCTTGAAATCCCCGGCTTTTATCGAAGGCGCCCAGCGGCGCCTTTATTGTTTTCGGAACGAAGGCGCTCAATTCGCCGTAATCACAGGTGCTGCGAACTGGTGATGTTGGGACGAGACGCGGGCCGATGGAACCAAGCCAGTCGCGTCCGCGCCTTGATTTTCCACTTCGTCACAAGTCGCCAGTGAGCCCTGCTCAGGGGCGAATAGGGATCCCGCGAGCTTCCTCTCCTGTCGAAATGCACGGCGAGTGCCTGGTCTACGGCGCACAAAACGGCGTATCGTTCAATCTGTTCGTCGGATAGCTCGCAGCCGGGGATTTTGTCTCGCACCGACTGAACTGCGGAATAGGTTGAAACAATGCGTCCGGGAGCAGCGCAGTCGATATATCGTTCCACCGCGTCGATGACGTCGTCGGGAACAAGAAAGTTGAATTGGCGCGAACTGGCTGTGGTGGGAGTTACGATCCGCTTTAGCATTTCGCCTTCTGAAAGCCCCGGGCGACGCTGCGCCAGGACGGATGCATCAGCAAGCGCTAAAGGACGGCGCGGAGCGTTATGCACCGAATTCTGAGCCGCGTGCGATCTTTGGCGAATCTTGTTCGGATTCGCGCATGGGGCGGCGGCTATTCGCAAGCGCCAGCAACCCCGCCTGTTTGGGACTAAAAAGCCCGCCAGGGCAAACCATGGCGGGCTCGTTGGGCGGACCCAGGGTCGGCTATTGCATGGACTGATTTTCTGCCGTTGGCATGTCCATCAAAGCGCCTTCCGGCACCTGAAGCGCCAAGGCTATTCGTTTGAGCTTCGACGGATCAGCATCCTTGCCGTTTTCGATGTCGGCAATCTCATGGACCGAGAGACCGCATGTCAGGGACAGCTCTTCGACGCTGTATCCCCTGGTTTCGCGGACGGCCTTGAGGGCGCTGTAGCCGGATGTGGCAATCAATTCGGACGGAACTTCGCGTGTTGCAGTAGCGGGCATTGGCAACTCCGTGGGCTGAAAGGTCTGATCAAATGATGGGTTGCCTGAGACGAGCGGCAGAATGCCCGCTCGCGCGCGATTTGCCAAGCGCCAAAACAGGCGTCACGGCAACGTGAATTGCCGCCGGGGAACGGCCTGCCGGAGCGAAAACCGTACAAATGCGCCATCTCACCCGTGGCGAGTTCCAATCAAGTTCTTTTGAAGAATCGAACGCCGAGTTGATCGACGTTTTCGCGCCCGCGTTCGTTACGCAGATGTCGCTGGCACAGACAGGTCGGGCCGGCCATTTTCCAGAAGGATCGAATCCATGAACTTGAAGATATTCGCGATCGTGCTCGGCACGATTCCAGGTCTTGCCGGTGCGGCGGAGGCCCAGGCGGCAGACACGATGCGCCTGCGCGGCACGGTCGTCGGCCTTGCAGGATCGACGCTGACGGTGAAAGACCAGGCGGGCAAGACAGATGCGATAGCGCTAGCCGAAGGGTGGAAAATCTCCGGCGTCGCCAAGGCATCGGCCGCCGAGATCAAGCAGGGCGATTTCCTTGGCATCGCATCCGTCTCGAAGGTCGATGGCGGCAGCGGTGCGCTGGAAGTTGTGATCTTCCCAGCCGCGTTGAAAGGCACGGGAGAAGGCGACCGGCCATGGGACCTGCAGCCCAACAGCCGGATGACCAATGGGACAGTCGCCGACGTGACCGATATAGATGGCCGTACGGTGACGCTGACCTATGACAATGGCCAGAAGAAGCAGATCGCGATCCCGCAGTCGACGCCGATCGTGACCTACGCGACCGCCACGCCCGCGGACCTGACGCCCGGTGCGGCGGTATTCGTCACCGCCGAGCGCGGCAGCGACGGCACGCTCACCTCCCGAAGGGTCGTCGTCGGCAACCATGGCGTCGTTCCGCCGATGTGAGGCGGCGCCCGCACGGGACGACAGGGCTTCAGACACAATCCGGAAACAAAATTCTATAGTCGGGAAAAATTGTCGAAAAAATTCAGGACGATAGTCCCGATCGCGGCGCTCGAGTCACCGATTTGGTCCGGTGATCTCCAGAATGCGGCCCGCACAAAAGGAAACAACGTCATGAAGAAGTCCCTTCTCTCCGCGCTTGGGTTGGCTTTAGCCCTCGCTGTCTCGATGCCGCTCCTCGGCGCGACCAGCGCTGATGCTGCTCCGGTGGTTCACAAGCATCACCGCCATCATCATCGCAAGCATCACCAGCATCATCACCACCACCACAAGAAGGTGGAGGCGAAGAAGGCCTAAGCATACCGGCTTACCCCGACAGGAAGGCCGGCTTTGGTTTTTGGCCAAGGGCGGTTTTCCTGACGGGGCCTTGCCCTCACGGGATGAAGGACGAACCCAAATTCCTGGGTTTGATGAGGACCAGCGCCGATATCCGGCAAGACACCGCTTCGTCCTTGGTCCCTACCGGCTGCGGCGCACGCTTCGTCATCCGGCCCTTGTCGCCCGCTTCGCCATACGGCTCGGCTATCTGCCCAATCCCCGCCGCGCCCCAAGCTATGACGAACGCTCCGGCGAAAGATCGTCGACCATAATCCATTGTTCGTGACGCTGATCGACAAAGCTCGCGGCCAAGGCCCCGCAGCGTCTGTCCGCACTGCCGGTTTCCGAAACGCTGTGGCTGGCGCGTGATCCTGCCGAGATCCGCCTCAACTGCCCGCCGGCGACGTCGTGGTGCGGATCGACGATCGCTGGCGCCGCGCGGCAAAAACAATCTGAAACGAGCCATGAACCTTTCCTCTCTGGGCCGCACTAAACCGGCATGGACGCCAAGAAGGCGGTCCCCAAACCGGAAGGACGCCATGACGGCGATCCTCGATCAAAGAGAAGGAAATGCTCAAATGACCAACTTCACCAATTTCAAGCGCATCTCGCTCGCCGCTGTCATCGCCGTCTCGGCCTTCGGCTCGGTTTCGGTTCCGAGCTCGGCTTTCGCAGGCACGCACCCCACCGGCGACGGCGGCGCGGTCTGCAAGGGCTCCGGCTCCTGTCTGGTGCTGCAGATCGACTGCAAGGGCACCTACACCGATGCCACCGACAAGAACGGCACCGTTTACGGCAAGTGCAGCCAGGTCATGAAGATCGACCCGAAGACCCGGCTCAAGCTCGCCAACTGATCGCCTGTCGTCGAAGAAAATGGCGGCCGTCCGCGAGACGGCCGCCATTTTCTTGTCTGCAACTTCGGGTTTAGCGTCTGCTGAGGACCAAGCTGGCGATGAGCCCGATGACAACCAGCCCCACCGCGGCCGCGGTCGCCGGATGGTTGCGCGCCGTCCTTTCGATCGCCCTGCCCTTGTTCCTGATCGCGGGCAGCGCTTCGGTGAGGCGCCCGGCAAGCTCCGAATAGTAGTTGGAAGCAGCGTCGCGACCGTCCTCGTAATAGGCGCCACCTTGTCTGGCCACGGTCTTCCGCAGGGCGGCCAGTTCCCTGGAGAGCGCCGCCACCTGCTTGTCGAGATCAAGATCGGAGAGGCTCGAAAGCGATGCCATGATTGTCTGTCCTTCCTTCTTCAGAGAAGGCCAAACGCATGGCCGCAGAACCGGTTCCGGTCTGCCGGCGGGATGTGCCTCGGCAGCGGACGAGGTTTAGCGCACCTGGTCGAGCAGGCGCTTGCATTCCAGAAGGTCGAACAGCGCCTCCTGCAGCAAGGCGCGATTGTCGCGCGACAGTTTCGACGAGCCCGGCTGCACCGGTCCCTCGTCGTCGCTCTTGCCCATGCCGAAAAAGCGGCGGCTCGGCTTCACCTTGGGTTGGCCGACCAGCATCTCGTCGTCCGCGCCGCGCGGCTGGGCCGCCGGCGTCAGCGGCACCTGATCGGCCTGACGGCGCTGCGCGATCGCCTCGACCGCTGCCATGTCGCCATTGCCGATGGCGACCAGGAAATGGTTGCCGTTCTCGCGCAGCAGCTTCTGCACGCCCTTGATCGTATAGCCCTGGTCGTAGAGCATGTGGCGGATGCCCTTGATCAGGTCGACATCCTGCGGCCGGTAGTAGCGGCGGCCACCGCCACGCTTCATCGGCTTGATCTGGTTGAAACGCGTTTCCCAGAAGCGCAGCACATGCTGCGGCAGATCGAGATCCTCCGCGACCTCGCTGATGGTACGGAATGCGTCGGGGCTCTTGTCCATGGGCGAAATCCTCCACGCTGGACGGCGATTGGGCCTGTTGTGCCGAATCGGGTATTATTTCAGCGGTTTATGAAACAACATTCAAGCCCGGCGTCAAAATCGGCCGCCGTTTTCAACCGAAGCTTTCTATATCCTTGTTTTGACGCAATTCCGGACGGAAAACCGCTTCACACTTTTCCTGGAATTGCTGTAGCCGGCTATTTGCCGCCCTTGGCTTTGCTGTTCTGGTGCGAGCGCAGGATACGGCTCTTCAGCACATTCGACGACTTGAAGGTCATCACCCGGCGCGGCAGGATCGGCACTTCCTCGCCGGTCTTGGGATTGCGGCCGATGCGCTCGTTCTTGGAACGAACATGGAATGTAGCGAAGGACGACAGCTTCACCGTCTCGCCGCGCACGATGGCTTCGCAGATCTCGTCCAGGACCGCTTCGACGAGTTCGGCCGATTCAGTTCTCGACAAGCCAACCTTGCGGTAAACAGCTTCGGCAAGGTCGGCGCGCGTCAGTGTCTTTCCCCCCATGCGACCGTCCCATCAGCTCAAAAACATAAATCGATACAAGCAACGGCAGAGCCTAAGTAATTGATCCGGCAAGGTCAAGGACCGAACCCGTACGTTCGGCACTTACCAGCGAACCAAAACCGCGCCCCAGGTGAAGCCCCCACCCATCGCCTCGAGCAGCACCAGGTCACCCTTCCTGATGCGGCCGTCGGCGACGGCCACCGAGAGCGCCAGCGGCACGGAGGCAGCCGAGGTGTTACCGTGCAAATCGACTGTAACCACTACCTTTTGCTCGGCGATCCCAAGCTTCTTGGCGGAAGCGTCAATAATCCGTTTATTGGCCTGATGCGGCACGAACCAGTCGAGATCGTCGGCGGTGATGCCGGCCTGCGCGAAGGTCGCCTCGATGACATCGGTGATCATGCCGACGGCGTGCTTGAACACTTCGCGGCCTTCCATCCTGAGATGGCCGACCGTCCCGGTGGTCGAGGGTCCGCCATCGACAAAAAGCTTGTCCTTGTGGACGCCGTCGGAACGCAGGCTGGCCGCAAGCACGCCGCGGTCGGCAACCCCGCCGGCCCCCTCGCCCGCTTCCAGCACCAGCGCGCCGGCGCCGTCACCGAACAGGACGCAGGTCGAGCGGTCGCTCCAGTCGAGGATGCGCGAGAAGGTCTCCGAGCCGATCACCAGGACGCGCTTTGCCAGGCCGCCGCGGATGTAGAGGTCGGCGGTCGCCACCGCATAGACGAAGCCGGAGCACACGGCCTGCATGTCGAAGGCAAAGCCGTGATGCATACCGAGCCGGTTCTGGATCTCGACGGCGGTCGCCGGAAAGGTGTTGTTGGGCGTCGAGGTGGCCAGCACGATGAGGTCGATGTCGGCGGGCGTCAGCCCGGCGCTGTCGAGGGCTGCGCGCGCCGCCGCCTCGCCAAGCGAGGCCGTCGTCTCGTCGTCGGCCGCGACATGGCGCTGCCGGATACCGGTGCGCTGGACGATCCACTCGTCGGAGGTCTCGACCATGCCTTCGAAATCGGCATTCTTCATGATGCGGCGGGGCAGCGCGGCGCCCGAGCCGCGCACGACTGATCTGATCAAAGCTCTTTCCTATTCCTTTGCGTCGACGACGACGTCGGATTTCCTGTTTGCCTGGGCATGCGGATTGCGCGCATGGAACAGATCGAGATCGGCCTCGATGCGGTCAAGCAGATTGTTGCGCACCATGTCGTAACCGAGCTCGATCGCCGCCGCAAAGCCGTCCGAATCGGCGCCGCCATGGCTTTTCACCACGATGCCGTTGAGGCCCAGGAAGACGCCGCCATTGGAGCGGCCGACATCCATCTTTTCGCGCAGCCGGTCGAAGGCGCCCTTGGCGAAGACATAGCCGATCCTGGCCATCAGCGTACGGCTCATGGCGGCGCGCAGATAGCCGCCGATCTGCCTGGCGGTGCCTTCCGCCGTCTTCAGGGCGATGTTGCCGGCAAAGCCCTCGGTGACGACCACGTCGACCGTGCCCTTGCCGATGTCGTCGCCCTCGACGAAGCCGCGATAGTTCATCGAGGCCATGTTGGCCTCGCGCAACATGCGGCCGGCCTCCTTGACTTCTTCCTGACCCTTGATCTCCTCGACGCCGACATTGAGCAGGCCGACGGTCGGCCGTTCGATGCCGAAAACCGAGCGCGCCATGCCGGTGCCCAGAATGGCGAAATCGATGAGCTGGTGCGCATCGGCGCCGATGGTGGCGCCGACGTCCAGCACCACGCTTTCGCCGCGCGTATTCGGCCAAAGAGCAGCGATCGCCGGGCGATCGATGGTCGCCATGGTGCGCAGGCAGAATTTCGACATCGCCATCAGCGCGCCGGTGTTGCCGGCCGAGATGCAGGCCTGCGCGGTACCTGATTTGACCGCCTCGACCGCCTTCCACATCGACGACTTCCAGCGACCGTGGCGCAGCGCCTGGCTCGGCTTGTCGTCCATCCTGACCGCGATCTCGCAATGGACGAACTCGCTGATCTCGGCCAGCTTGGGGAATTTGGCAAGCTCGGGGCGAACCGCCTCCTCACGTCCATAAATGACGAAGCGGATGTCGGGTCGGCGGATGGCGACGGTCATGAGCGCCGGGATAACCACGCTCGGTCCGTGATCGCCGCCCATGGCATCGATGGAAATCCTGATCACGCGGTATTCATCTCACGGTTTGCCTGGCCTGCGACTGAGGGCTTGCCAAGGTACGGGGGGCTCGCGAAGGTTCGGCGAAAATAGCGGTTTTGGGCTGCCGCACAACCGGCTTTTCCAATATCTCGTCCGCTTTCAGGATTTTCCAAGCAGGGACCGCAGCTTTTGCTGGAATTCGCTTTCAGCGGGCTCGGTATCGCCGGCGGCCTCCACCGATGCCCCGGCCTTGCGCGGATAAGGATCGATCGCCAGGCCGAAAAATTGCTCGGCAAGCGCCCCGACGTCGATCGTCTCGCCGGAAAAAGTCTCCGGGCTGTCAGGCCCGTCGGCATCCAGCACGATCTCGCCCCCGCCTTCGAAACCCTGCCGCCCGAGCTTGGACTGCTCCGGCAGGAAAAGCGCTTCGAACGGCTCGTCGATATGGGCCGCGACCGGGTCGAGGGTGACGATGCAGGCCTGGGTGATGTCGGCCTCGACACGGCCGCTGACCTTGACGCCGTGCCGCTTCCACGGCGTCACCAAAAGCTCGGCGCGGTAGCGTTCGACAGAAAGCAGTTCGTGCTCGGTGGCGAGTGCGGCGCGCTGCCGGTCGTCGGCATCGATCACCACAGGCAGCCCCTTTTGCGGCAGGCGGGCGACGTTGGCCACGAAGGACACCGGGCCTTGGGGATCGGCATGTTTCATCTCCCCCTCCTTCAAGCTGCCCTGGCCACGGGAAACACCACCGTGCCGGAAACGATCGATTCGGCCGGCTGCGCGGCGAGTTGCCGTGAGGCATCGGCGACATAGGCCGCCAGCAGCGGCGCCTGCGGCCAGGCGCCGGCATCGGGCCTGACATTGCGGGCAAGCGCGCTGGCCAGCGCCTCGCGGTCGTCGCGCTCCAGCGCATCGTCATAGGCGGCGGTGCGGCCATAGAACATTTTTGCCAGCTTCTTCATGCGCTTGGGCACGCCGACATCGCCTATGCCCAGTTCCCTCAGCGAATGCTCGACATCGAGGAAAAACTCGTCGATCAGCACCTGCGCGAGCTCCGTCGCGGCACCGCTCTCGCCGCGCAGCCGGTGCTGGAACAGGAACATGTGCAGCGACAGCATCTCGAAACGGCCGAGCGGCGTGTCCGGCACATTCCAGTCGGAATAAAATATCGTTTGCCGCGCCGCT
This sequence comes from Mesorhizobium sp. LjNodule214, assembly GCF_964252735.1. Lineage (NCBI taxonomy): Bacteria > Pseudomonadati > Pseudomonadota > Alphaproteobacteria > Hyphomicrobiales > Phyllobacteriaceae > Mesorhizobium > Mesorhizobium sp. LjNodule214. The sequence goes on along the minus strand of NZ_CAXUPE020000003.1, from coordinate 642,469 downwards.
GCCACGATTTGTGCGTAGAGCGCCTCGGTGATGGCGCGGTTGGCGTGGCGTTCGCGGCCAAAAAGGCGCTGGAACATTGAGGGTGGTCTCCCGGGGACCGTTTGTTTGAATTGGCCTTGTTGCATCGGCAGGCAAGCTGGTTTACCGGTTTTGCCGCCCAGCGCAAGTTGCGGCCAGCTAATGGAGTTGTTGTTGCGCGCGCTGAAATTCAAGTCGTCTTTTTTGCCCCGGCCCGCCGGCATGGTCTCGCTGCTGGTGGCGGCTGCAGCGCTTTCCGCCTGCAACACGTCCAAGATGGTCGGTGACCTCAACCCCAGCGAGACGCTGACGCAAGGCTATGTGATCGACCAGCAGGCGATCGACTCGGTGCCGGTCGGCTCCAGCCGCGAACAGGTGCTGCTGGCGCTCGGCACACCATCGACGACGGCCACCTTCGACAACGAGGCCTTCTACTACATCTCGCAGACGCGCAAGCGTTACGTCGCCTTCGACAAGCCGCGTCTGGTCGACCAGAAAGTTCTGGCGGTGTATTTCGGCGCTGACGGGCGTGTCACCCAGATCGCCAACTACGGCTTGAAAGACGGCAGGATGTTCGACTTCATCTCGCGCACCACGCCGACTGGCGGCAAGGACCAGAACTTCCTCAGCCAGATCATCAAAGGCGCCAGCAAGCTGTCGCCCGGCATTCCCGGCGGCGGCACGCCCTGAGGCGTCCCGCATTCCCTTTCTTGCTTCTTCCGTGAAGCAGTAACCATCTCAGGCAACCAAGAGCCCGCGGGAGCAATCCTGCGGGCTCTTGTTTTGACGGGGCATCTGATCGTCGCAAGAAAAAGCCCGCGGGATCGCTCCCGCGGGTTTCGTCTTGAAAGCTCTTGCCCGATCGCTCAGCCGTGCGCGAGCACGGCCAGCAGCAGCAAGGCGACGATGTTGGTGATCTTGATCGCCGGGTTGACCGCCGGACCGGCGGTGTCCTTGTAGGGATCGCCGACCGTGTCGCCGGTGACCGAGGCCTTGTGCGCCTCGGAGCCCTTCAGATGCTTGACGCCGTCCTTGTCGGTAAAGCCGTCCTCAAACGATTTTTTCGCGTTGTCCCAGGCGCCACCGCCGGAGGTCATCGAGATGGCGACGAACAGGCCGTTGACGATGACGCCCAGCAGCGAGGCGCCGAGCGCGGCAAAGGCCGACGCCTTCGAGCCCGAGATCAGCAGCACGCCGAAATAGACGACGAGCGGCGCCAGCACCGGCAGCAGCGACGGGATGATCATTTCCCGGATCGCCGCCTTGGTCAGCAGGTCGACCGCGCGCGCATAGTTCGGCTTCGAGGTGCCGGCCATGATGCCCGGGTCCTCGCGGAACTGCTTGCGCACCTCCTCGACGATGGCGCCCGCCGCGCGGCCGACGGCCGTCATGGCGATGCCGCCGAACAGATATGGAATCAGGCCGCCGAAGATCAGGCCGGCGACGACGTAAGGGTTGGAGAGGTCGAAGGAGATCTCGCCCATGCCCTGGAAGTAAGGGTATTTGTCGCCATTGGCGGCAAAGAACTTCAGGTCGTTCGAATAGGCTGCGAACAGAACCAGCGCGCCGAGGCCGGCCGAACCGATGGCGTAGCCCTTGGTCACCGCCTTGGTGGTGTTGCCGACCGCGTCGAGCGCGTCGGTGGAGTGACGCACTTCCTTGGGCAGTCCGGCCATTTCGGCAATGCCGCCGGCATTGTCGGTAACCGGGCCGAAGGCGTCGAGCGCAACGATCATGCCGGCGAGGCCGAGCATGGTGGTGACCGCGATCGCGGTGCCGAACAGGCCGGCGAGCTGGTAGGTCGAGATGATGCCGCCGACGATGACGATCGCCGGAAGTGCTGTCGATTCCAGCGACACCGCAAGGCCCTGGATGACGTTGGTGCCGTGGCCGGTCACCGAAGCCTGGGCGATGGAGTTGACCGGGCGCTTGTTGGTGCCGGTGTAGTATTCGGTGATCACCACGATGAGGCCGGTCACCACAAGGCCGATCAGGCCGCAGATGAACAGATTCTTGCCGGTAATGGTCATGCCGGCAACGGTGCCGATCTCGCCCCAGCCGAGGGTCGCCGAGGTGGCGGCGCCGAGGCCGACGATCGACAGCAGACCGGTGACGATCAGGCCTTTGTAAAGAGCGCCCATGATCGAGCCATTGGAGCCGAGCTTGACGAAGAAGGTGCCGACGATCGAAGTCAGGATGCAGGCGCCACAGATGGCCAGCGGATAGAGCATGGCGGCGCTGAGAACGGGAGTGCCGCCGAAGAAGATGGCGGCGAGAACCATGGTGGCGACGACGGTGACCGCATAAGTCTCGAACAGGTCGGCGGCCATGCCGGCGCAGTCGCCGACATTGTCGCCGACATTGTCGGCGATGGTGGCCGGGTTACGCGGATCGTCTTCGGGGATACCGGCTTCGACCTTGCCGACGAGATCGCCGCCGACATCGGCGCCCTTGGTGAAGATGCCGCCGCCGAGACGGGCGAAGATCGAGATCAGCGAGGCGCCGAAGCCGAGCGAGACCAGCGAGTCGATGACGATGCGGTCATTGGGCTGAAGGCCCATGAAATGGGTCAGGATGAGATAGTAGATCGAGACGCCGAGCAGCGCCAGGCCCGCGACCAGCATGCCGGTGATGGCGCCCGACTTGAAGGCGATGTCGAGACCGGCTGCGAGGCTGTTCGACGCCGCCTGCGCGGTGCGCACATTGGCGCGCACCGAGACGTGCATGCCGATGAAGCCGGCGGCGCCCGAGAGCACGGCACCGATCAGGAAGCCGATCGCGGCGGTGATCGAAAGCAGCCACCAGGCAAGCAAAAGCACGACGATGCCGACGGCGGCGATGGTGGTGTACTGGCGCGCCAGATAGGCCTGCGCGCCTTCGCGGATGGCCGCGGAGATTTCCTGCATGCGTGCATTGCCCTGATCGGACGCGAGGACCGATCGGGTCGCCCAGATTGCGTAAAGGACTGAAAGCAGGCCGCAGGCGATGACGGCGGAAATGATGGTCATTGCCGAATTTTCCTCGATTGATGGCCCAAAAGAACCCCTCCCTGGGCCGTTGAGACGGGGAGCGGCATTCCGCCAGGCGGATTCCGTCCCTTCGCAGCGGTGTATGCGAAACAGGGCTCGGAACGTCAAGATATTGTTCGGTTTTTGCCCGGCTTTCGGCCAAAAGGCGCAGACGGCGACGCAGCTTCCCGCTCCGCCTTCCTTTTAGATCGATTGAAATGACGTAGCGGAATAAGGCCGGCTGAGATCGCCGACTGCAGTCCTGAGCGGTGCTACGCCGTGTCCTGCCCCATGCGGCGCGCCGTGTAGCGCTCGATGGCCGACAGCCCGTCATAGATCAGCACCGCAAGGGCGGCGACGATCAGGCCGCCCTGCAGGACGAAGGCGAGGTTGTTCGACAGCAGGCCGGCGATGATCACCTCGCCCAGCGTCTTGGCGGCAACCGTCGAACCGATGGTGGCGGTGGCGAGGCTGATGACCACCGACAGCCTTATGCCGCCGAGGATGATCGGGGCACTGAGCGGCAGTTCGACCTTGGTGAGCCTTTGCCAGCCGGTCATGCCGGCGCCGCGCGCCGCCTCCATGACGTTGGCCGGCAGTGTCGTGAGGCCGGTCAGCGCATTCTCGAAGATCGGCAACAGGCCATAGAGAAACAGCGCGATCAGCGTCGGCTTTTCGCCGAAGCCGACAGCAGGCACGGCCAGCGCCAGCACCGCCACCGGCGGAAAGGTCTGGCCGATATTGACCAGGCTGCGCGACAGCGGCAGGAACTCGGCGCCAGCCGGCCTGGTGACAAGGATGGCGAGCGCCACTGCGACCAGGGTGGCCGCCACCGTGGCGATCAGCACGGTCCTCAGATGCAGCAAGGTCAGCGTCAAAAGACTGCCCTGATTGTAGATCGCCGGCGCGCCGTTCTCGGTCAGCGGCCTCAGGAGCGGCTGGAACCAGCCAGGATTGGTGACGAAGGCGACGAGCAGCACCACCAGCAAAAGCCTGAGCAGCGAGGGCAGCCAGGCTTTCATGCCGGCCTCGCCGCGCGCTTGACCAAGCCGTCCACAGTGACGCGGCCGAGCGGCTTGCCGTCTTCGCCTTTCACCGGCAGCGCCGGGCGGCCGGACCAGAGCAGCTCAGCCAGCGCGTCGCGCTGGCTGGCATCGCCGGGGATCGCCTCGCCTTCGGCGGTCCCCTTCTCCACCGCGTCGCTGACACGGCCGAGCGACAGCAGCCGGAACGGTTTTTCGCTGGCGCCAACCAGGGTCTCGACGAAGGCGCTGGCCGGCTTCGCCAGGATCTCGGCGGGCTTGGCGTATTGCACCAGCTTGCCGGCATCCATGACGGCGATCTTGTCGCCCATATGCACGGCCTCCTCCATGTCATGGGTGACGAGGATGATGGTGGTGCCGAAGCGTTTTTGGATCGCCAGCAGATCCTCCTGCGCCTTGGTGCGGATGATCGGGTCTAGCGCGCCGAACGGCTCGTCCATCAGAAGCACGTTGGGCTCGGCGGCGAGCGCGCGGGCAACGCCGACGCGCTGCTGCTGGCCGCCCGAGAGTTCGTGCGGATAACGCGGCCCGTAAGCCTCGGGATCAAGCTGGTAGAGCGTCATCAACTCATCGACGCGCGCCTTGATGCGGGCCTTGTCCCAGCCGAGCAGCACCGGGCCGCGACCCAGCCGAGCGGCGCGATCAGCAGGCCGAACAACGCGATCGAGGGGATGGTCTGGATGATGTTGAGCACATTGAGCACGCCGGCCCGCAATTTCTCGACGCGATGGCAGAGAATGCCGAGCGGCAGGCCGACAATCACTGCGGCGGCCAGCGAACCCAACGCCAGCGTAATGTGCTTGGAGCCTTCGGCCCAGAAACTGTCGGCACGGTTGGCATATTCCTTGAGGATCGACAGGCCGTTCCATTGCCCGGATATCAACAGCAGGCCGATGGCCAGCGCCGCCACGACCAGCACGCCGACGCGCGCCCAGGGCGACAGGTTCAGCCGTGTCAGCACGTCGGCCAGCAGAAGCGTGAAGGCGAAGATCAGCAGCCAGAAACCGGAGGCCGGTGAGATGCGGGCGAAGGTGTTGCCCACCGGGGTGAGAAAGCTGCCGGCGACGCCGATCAGGATGGCAAGTGCCGCAAGCGCAATAACGCCGGCGGCGAGGCGCAGGACGAGCGGGGTTTTCAGCAGCGCGATGAGCGCGCCAGCAACGACGATTGCCAACAGCAGCGGCCCGATATTGCCGGCAGCGCTTCCAGGATCGAGCGCGCTTCGCCCGGCACGATGCGGTTGGCGCGGAAGGTGGCGAACGGATCAAGGAATGCCGCATAGGCGGCAATCGCAGCGATGACGACGCCGAGCTTGTCGAACCGGATGCGCACGCCTTCTCCCATCAGCCGATGCGGCGCGCCGCCGATAGGGCGCGCCGCAATCGTCCTACTTGAGGAAGCCGTTCTTCTTCAAAAAGTCCTCGGCGACGCCTTTGACCGGCTCGCCGCCGACCTGGACGCGGCCGTTCAGTTCCTGCAGCGTGACCAAATCGAGCTTGGCGAAGACCGGCTTCAACAACGTCTCGATCTCGGGATGCTCCTTCAGCACCGCTTCGCGGATGATCGGCGCAGGCTGGTAGACCGGCTGCACGCCCTTATCGTCGTCGAGCACGACCAGGCCGGAGGGCGCGATGCCGCCGTCGGTGCCGTAGACCATGGCAGCATTGGCGCCATTGGTCTGGTTGGCCGCCGCGGCAATCGTCGCGGCGGTGTCGCCGCCGGACAACGTGATCAGTTGGTCGGGTTTCAGCGTGAAGCCGTAGGTGGTCTGGAAGGCCGGCAGTGCCGCCGCCGAATTGACGAACTCGGCCGAAGCCGCAAGCACCACCTGGCCGCCGCCGGCGACGTATTTGCCGAAGTCGGAGAGCGTGGCGAGCTTGTTCTCGTCGGCGACTTCCTTGCGCAGCGCGATCGCCCAGGTGTTGTTGGCCGGCGACGGCGACAGCCAGACGATCTTGTTGGCGTCGTAGTCAAGCTTCTTGGCCGTCTCATAGGCCTTGGCGGCATCCTTCCACACCGGATCGTCAGCCTTCTCGAAGAAGAAGGCGGCGTTGCCGGTGTATTCCGGATAGATGTCGATCTCACCGGCGGTGATCGCCTTGCGCACCACCGGCGTACCGCCGAGCTGGATGCGGTCGGTGGTCTTGATGTCGTTGGCGTTCAGCACCAGCTGGATGATGTTGCCGAGCACGCCGCCCTCGGTGTCGATCTTCGAGGAGACGACCACCTGGGCATTTGCCGAGGCCGCGGAAATACCGAGCGCAAGCGCGGCGCCGGCCAGAAGCTTGATTGAAAACATGTTGGGAATCCCTTGCTGTGAACCGGATTACGGTTGCCGCATATGAGCATGGCTTCAACGCCCCGTCGGGGCACACGGTTTCATAACAAAGAGGATGCACGCAATAATTTTATGCGGGCTGGCCCAATCCGACGCCGCCCATCCAGACAAGGTGGTGTCAGGTGGCCCGGCGCAAGCCCGTCAACTTCAGCGCGCCCAGCGCCACGAAGCAGAGCGCGGTAACCGGGAAGACGATCCAGTTCAGCATCTCCCAGCCCCAGGCATTGTAGACAGCGCCCGACATCAGCGAGGCGAAGGCGACGGAGCCGAACAGGACGAAGTCATGAAAGCCCTGCACCTTGCCCTTTTCCGATGGCCGATAGCTGTCGGCGACCATGGCGGTGGCGCCGATGAAGCCAAAATTCCAGCCGAGGCCGAGCAGGATCAGCGCCGTCCAGAATTGCCACAGCGCCAGTCCCGACAGAGCCACCACGGCGCAAGCGACGAGCAGGATCAGGCCGGCTGCGACGATGCGTTCGGCGCCGAAGCGGTGGATCAGCGAACCGGTGAAGAAGCTCGGCGCGAACATCGCCATGACATGCCAGGAAATGCCGAGCATCGCATCATCGGTCGACAGGCCGCAGCCGACCATGGCAAGCGGCGCGCCGGTCATGACGAAACTCATCAGCGCATAGCTGCCGACGGCGCAGAAGAGCGCCGCGACGAAACGCGGCCGGGTGACAATCTCGGAGAGCGGCCGCGCATCGCTGTCGGCGACTTCCGTCTTGCCGGCAGCCCGGGACGGGATGCGCAGGAAAGATAGGATGATGGCGCCGACAGCGGCCAGCACAAGGATGGAGGCGAACGAGCCGGCGAACATCACCGGCGCGAACAATTCGCGGGTGAAGATGACGATCTGCGGCCCGAGTATGGCGGTGACGATGCCGCCGGCCAGCACGAAGGAAATGGCGCGCGCCTTGAATTCCGAAGGTGCGTTGTCGGCGGCGGCGAAGCGAAACTGCTTGACGAAAGCGCCGCCGATCCCGATCACCAACAGTCCGAACGCGAACAGCCAGAAGTTCGGATGGAAGAGCGCCAGCGTAGCGACCAGCCCGCCGAGCGCGGTGATGATGGTGCCGGTCATGAAACCGCCGCGCTGGCCGAGGCTGCGAATGATTGCGGCAGCCGGCAGTGCGCCGAGCGCTACACCGACATTGAAGCCGGTGATCGGCGCCGTCGCCAGCGACTTGTCGGCGGCAAGCAGGTATTGGCCGGCCAGCCCGCCCACGGAAATGGCAATGGGTGCGGCCGAACCGATGATCGCCTGCGCGGCAGCAAGGATGAATGCCGTGCGGCGTGCTTCCTTGCTTGCCTCGGCGACGACAGCCGCGGCGGTCACGAAGCGTCCTTGCCGCGGCCCTCACCACGCACCCGGCGTGACACGCGGTCGAGCACGGCGTTGGTGAGCTTCGGCTCGTCCTCTTCGTAGAAGGCCTTGGCGATGTCGACATATTCGGAGACGATGACGGCGACCGGCACGTCATCGCGCTTCATCAATTCATAGACGCCGGCGCGCAGAATGGCGCGCAGCGTCGAATCCAGCCTGGACAGCGGCCAGTCGTCGGTCAGCGCCTGGCGGATGACCGGATCGATGGTCTTCTGGTTCTCGACCACGCCGGTGAGGATGGCGCGAAACCATTGCGCGTCGGCCTCGCGATAGAGCGCGCCGTCGACTTCCTTGCCGAGCCTGAACGCCTCATATTCGGCGGTGATCTCGAAGATGCCGCTGCCGGCCACATCCATCTGGTAGAGCGCCTGCACGGCGGCCAGACGGGCGGCGCCGCGCTTGTTGGCGTGGCGTATCGCGGGCTGGCCGGGCGAAGCGGGTTCGCTCACGATTGCGCCCCCAACTGCTCTTTGAGGGCGATCATGGTCAGCGCCGCACGCGCGGCAAAGCCGCCCTTGTCGCCTTCCGAGCGCTTGGCGCGCGTCCAGGCCTGGGCGTCGTTCTCGGTGGTCAGGATGCCGTTGCCGATGCAGACTGAATCCTGGACCGAAATGTCCATCAGCGCACGGCTGGATTCATTGGCGACGATGTCGAAATGATAGGTGTCGCCGCGGATGATGGTGCCAAGCGCGACAAAACCGTCATAGCTCTTCCCGCCGTCGGCAGCACCGTCGAGGGCGAAGGTGATCACGGCCGGAATCTCCAGCGAGCCGGGGACGGTGACGACGTCATAGGTCGCGCCGGCTTCGTCGAGCGCGCTGGTCGCGCCTTCGAGCAGCGCGTCGGCAAGGTCGTCATGGAAGCGCGCCTCGATGACGAGAAGGTGCGCCTTCGTCTTCGGACGGATGAACGCTTTGCCGTGTTGGGATGTGCCAGCCATAAATGTCTCCGGGATCGCCGGTGACTTAGGCCGAAGCGGCGGCGTTCGCAAGCTTTGTCCGAAGGGCCAGTCCAATTTCCGAGCGTCGGCTGGCCTACCGGGTTAAACCGCTCGTCGCCCCTGCTGTGCAACAAAGACCATGATGTCGCTAAACATGCCTTCGATGGAACCGCGATCGCGTCCGGCTCGGCGAAGAGCGCCAACAAGTTCCAAAACAGAACCTATTTCGATAGCACCATGGATGCGCGCGATATGACCCAATCCGACAATGGAAATGTTTCGCACATCTGGGTTGGGATCACGCGCGTATTTTAGGCAGACATCCTGCGCGAAACACCAGTCGTCGTGCTGCGATATGCTGAGAATAGCCCGGACCTGCTCGTGCACATCACCATAGAGGAGGTCTTCGAGATCCCTGACCCCTTCATAGACAGGGTTTTTAGGATCGTCGATCAATTTGCCGCCTTAAAGACGGCTAGCGACATACCCATCATTTGACCGCTATAGCCCCTCTTTCGCTGCCTCCACCAGGCGCGCCGCGTAGCGGGCCATGGTGTCGATCTCGAGGTTGACGCGGTCGCCGACCTGGCGTTCGCCCCAGGTGGTGACCGTCAGCGAATGATGGATCAGCAATACGTCGAAGCGGGTGCCTTCGACCTTGTTGACTGTGAGCGAGGTGCCGTCGAGCGCGACCGAGCCTTTTGGCGCGATGAACTTTGCCAGTTCGCGCGGCGCCTCGAGGGTATAGCGCACGGCGCCGCCCCCCTCCTTGCGGGCCACGATCTCGGCCATGCCGTCGACATGGCCCGATACGATGTGGCCGCCGAGCTCGTCGCCGATCTTCAGCGCCCGCTCAAGATTGATCCGCGTGCCGGATTTCCAGCCCATGGCCGTCGTCAGCCGGAGCGCTTCTTCCCAGGCCTCGACCTCGAACCAGCGCGCATTGGCCCTTTCGGGCAGCGCGGTCACCGTCAGGCAGACGCCGCCACAGGAAATCGAGGCGCCGATGGCTATGGTCTCGGGATCGTAGGCGGTGTCGATGCGCAGGCCCACCCCTTCCCTGAGCGGCTTGACGGCAGCGACCGTGCCGACATCGGTGACAATCCCGGTGAACATCAGAAATCCCTTATCCACTCGGCGTAGCTGTCCTCGCCGAACTGCATGTCGCGCAGTTTGCGAAATCCTGCCGGGATATGGTTGGCGTCGATGGGCGATGCAATGCCACCCTCGCCGATCGCCTCGGGTCCGTGGAACAGCACGATGCGGTCGACCAGCCCTTCGGCGAGGAAGGCTCGAGCCACCTTGGCGCCGCCCTCGACCAGCACACTGGCCATGCCGAGCGCCGCCAGATCTTCCAGCAGCTCGGGCAAGGCAACGCCGCCCTCATGGGTCTCGGTGCCGATGAAGCGGACGCCGGCGCGTTCGAGCGCGGCACGCCGGTGCGGGTCGGCCTCCAGGCAAGCGGCGACATAGAGCGGAACGCGGTCGACACCGGAGACCAGTTTCGAGGCTTCCGGCAAGCGTATCTGGCGGTCGAGCACGATGCGTGCCGGCGAACGGTTTTCCAACCCCGGCAAACGCACGGTCAGCGCCGGATCGTCCTCCAGCGCGGTGCCGATGCCGACCAGGATGCCGTCGGCCTCGGCCCGCATCAGATAAACTTCGCGCCGCGCGATCTCGCCGGTGATCGCGACCTGCCCCTCGCCTTCCACGCCGATCTTGCCGTCGCTGGAAAGCGCAAGTTTCAAAATCACTTCCGGGCGTTTTTTGAGAGACCGAATCAGATAGCCGGCCATCTGCTCCGAAGCCTCGGCCGCCAGCACCTTTTCGACCACCTCAATGCCCGCGGCGCGCAGGATCGCGTAACCCTGGCCGGAAACGCGCGGGTCGGGATCGCTCGCCGCACCGACCACGCGCGCGACGCCCGCAGTGACCAGCGCATGGGCGCAAGGCGGCGTGCGGCCATGGTGGGCGCAAGGTTCCAGAGTGACATAGGCGGTGGCGCCGCGGGCCAGTTCGCCGGCCTCGGCCAAGGCCTCGGTTTCGGCATGCGGACGCCCGCCGACCGCGGTGACGCCGGTGCCGACGATCATCGGCCCGGCGCCGTCATCACGCACGATCAGCGTGCCGACGGACGGGTTGGTCGAGGTCCGGCCGGCATTCTTGCGCGAAAGCCGCAACGCGGCCGCCATGAAGCGGCGATCGAGGGCCTGCTGTTCGGCCGGGCTGAGCTTCGGGCTTGCCATGCTCAGCCGGCGTCCTCTTCGCTCTTCAGCTCGTCGCCCTTGAGCTCGCCCAGCACCTCATGAAAATCCTTGGCCTCGCGGAAATTGCGGTAGACCGAGGCGAAGCGCACATAGGCGACGTCGTCGAGCGACTTCAGCGCCTCCATGACCAGCCGGCCGACCTCGCCGGATGCCACTTCTGTCTCGCCCGAGCTTTCGAGCTGGCGCACGATGCCGGTGACGGCGCGGTCGATGCGCTCGGGGTCGACATTGCGCTTGCGCACCGCGATCTCGACCGAGCGCAGCAGCTTGTCGCGGTCGAACGGCACCTTGCGGCCGGATTTCTTGACCACGACGAGGTCACGCAATTGCACGCGCTCGAACGTGGTGAAACGACCGCCGCAATCGGGGCAGACGCGCCGCCTGCGGATCGCCGCGCCATCCTCGGCGGGGCGCGAATCCTTCACCTGCGTATCTTCGGACTGGCAGTAGGGGCAGCGCATGGAGAGCCTTCGGTTCGCGATTCTCGTGGGACGGAAGGCTTAGAGGTTTTTGCCGCAATGGCAAAGCACGGATGGCCTTCCGCGCCTCAGAGATAGCGAGGCGCGAGGAAGATTGCCAGCGCCGCGACCAGCCACACCGCGATGCCGCCGAGAACGGCGAGCCGGTAGTCGACGCGATCGATGAACAGCCAGCAGGCGCCGAGGAAGGCGAGATAAGCGGGGATCGTCTTGAAACCGGCAAGACAGGCTTCGCGAAAGCCGATCGGATTGCCCTTGGCGCCGACGGCGAGCAGCGCGATCACGGCGAAAGTCGGCGCCAGCGGCAGGATGCCGGGCAAGATGTTGCCGCGCTTCGAGGCCCAGACGATCAGTGCGGTGACCAGGCCGCCGACCACACCTTTCCAGAGAATGTCCATGACGCGGCTCCTTGCTGGGGATCTGCCGGTGTGCAGGCCGCGTCAGGGCGCGACGTCAGTGGTCGGGAAGCCGCAGGATGCGCCGAGGCTGCGATAGGCCTTGGTGAAGCCGTCCATCGAGATGGTCGCGACCGGGGCGTTGGCGAAAGCGACGTCGAGCGCGCCGGCGCGGCGCATGGCGCGCAGGACCGCCAGCGTGGTCTCGGCCTTGTTGTTCATCATCCACTGGTCGCCAATATCGGCGCTGACCGTCGCCTTGACCTTGCCCTTGTCGTCACCGAACACCGCGGGAATGTTCTCGCCGGTCGGCAAATCCTTGTTCCTCAAGGCAATGATGAGGCTCGGATAGCCGTTGGGGGGCAGCACGTCACCGTTGGAGATGGCGAGCGTCAGCGTGCCGCTGGTGCCGTTCGCGTCGAGGAAAGCGGTCGATGCAGCACAGGTCCTGCGCACATCCTCGCCGGTGCTGACCTCGTCGACGATCGTCGACCATTTGCCGAAGGTTTCCGTCTTGGGTCCGGCGGCTTCTGGTGCCGCACCCTGGCGTGCAGCGGCCTTGGGCGCCGTGGCCTGGGGCGCCGTGGCCTGGGGCGCAGGTTGGGTGGTCGTGGTCTGCGCCGAGACGGCGCCGGCCAATTGCAGCATGGCCAGCACGCCAAGGCCGGCAAGTTGAAGAATTCGCATCATCAAGGCTCCTGTCCGCAACGCCGCTCCATCAGGAGCGGCGCTTCTCGTCATCGCCAATAAGGGATGAGGCCGGGCGTCAGGTCAACCGAGATAGGGATAGAGCGGGAAACGATCCGTCAGCGCCACGACCTTGGCCTTCACTGCCGCCTCGACCGCCGCATTGCCTTCGTCGGAGTTCGCCACTTTCAGCCCGTCCAGCACCTCGGCGATCAGCTTGCCGATCTCGCGGAACTCGGCCTGGCCGAAGCCGCGCGTGGTGCCGGCCGGCGTGCCGAGGCGCACGCCCGAGGTGACGAAGGGCTTTTCCGGATCGAAGGGGATGCCGTTCTTGTTGCAGGTGATGTTGGCGCGGCCGAGTGCCGCCTCGGCGCGCTTGCCGGTGGCGTTCTTCGGACGCAGATCGACCAGCATCAGATGGTTGTCGGTGCCGCCGGAGACGATGTCGAGGCCGGTTTCCTTGAGGCTCGAAGCCAGCGCCTTGGCATTGGCGGCCACGCTCTCGGCATAGACCTTGAAGCTCGGCTTCAAGGCCTCGCCGAAGGCCACCGCCTTGGCGGCGATCACATGCATCAGCGGGCCACCCTGCAGGCCCGGGAAGACGGCCGAGTTCATCTTCTTGGCGATGTCCTCGTCGTTGCACAGGATCATGCCGCCGCGCGGGCCGCGCAGCGACTTGTGCGTCGTCGTCGTCACGACATGGGCATGCGGCAGCGGCGACGGGTGGACGCCGCCGGCGACGAGGCCGGCGATGTGGGCCATGTCGACCATCAGATAGGCGCCCACCGCATCGGCGATCTCGCGGAACCGCTTCCAGTCCCAGACGCGCGAATAGGCGGTACCGCCGGCCAGGATCAGCTTCGGCTTGGTCTCATGCGCGGTCTTCTCGATCGCGTCCATGTCGAGCAGATGGTCTTCCTTGCGCACGCCGTAGGAGACGACCTTGAACCATTTGCCGCTCATGTTGACCGGCGAGCCGTGGGTCAGATGGCCGCCGGAATTCAAGTCGAGGCCCATGAAGGTGTCGCCGGGCTGCAGCAGCGCCAGGAACACCGCCTGGTTCATCTGGCTGCCGGAGTTCGGCTGGACATTGGCGAAGTTGCAGCCGAACAGCTTCTTGGCGCGCTCGATGGCCAGTTCCTCGGCCACGTCGACGAACTGGCAGCCGCCATAGTAGCGCTTGCCCGGGTAGCCCTCGGCATATTTGTTGGTCATGATCGAGCCTTGCGCTTCGAGCACGGCGCGCGAGACGATGTTTTCCGACGCGATCAACTCGATCTCATGGCGCTGGCGGCCGAGTTCGTTGCGGATGGCGCCGAAAATCTCCGGATCGGCATCTTCCAGCGTGGTTTCGAAGAAGGATTCGAATTTGTTCGACACTGCCGTTGCTGTAGCCATGGCCTGAAATCCCCTGGGTCCGAAGGTCTGGAAGGTTCGCCGCGGCATTAACACAGTTGTTTTCGCCTCGCCACGTTTGCGGCGCGAAATTTGCTGGCCGAATTGCGCCAGTAAGGTTGCGCGGCTGCTATTTCCGCTTCTGCCGGCCTTTCAGCAGGGCCTCGGTCAGGGTGATCTCGGCAAATAGCGCCCGCGCCGTATGGTCGTTGATTTCGCAACATGGCGCGCACGGCCGTGCGCTCGGCCTCGATGGCGGCAAAGCGGAGCTCGAGCTCCAGCCGCCCGGCTTCGCGAGCTTCGGCGCGGGCTTCATCGGCCTCGTCGGAGGCGGCGATACGGCGACGGTAGCCGGCGACGATGCTATCGGCGACGGCAAGGCGGGCATCGGCCGCCTCCCCTTCGCTTGCGTCATTGGCGACGCTTTCGATGCGGGCGATGGCCGCATTGGCCGCGCCGACGCGTGCCCGGCGCTCCTCGGCGGCGCCTGGATCCTCGCCCGGTTCGACCAGCCCACGCGCGATCTTCGGCAAGGCAAGGCTGGCTATGGTGAGCGAGCAGATGATGACGCCGGCGGCGAGGAAGATGACAATGTCGCGCGCCGGAAAGGGTGAGCCGTCGGGCATGGCTAAGGGCAACGACAGGATGCCAGCCAAAGTGATCGCGCCGCGCACGCCTGCCACCGAGCCGGCAAGCCGCACGCGCAGGCCGAACGGCTCCGCCTTGCGCTTGCCAAACCGCGCGGCAAGGCGCTGCGCTATATCGCCGACCCAGATCCAAAGGAAGCGCAAGCCGATCAGGCACAGGGTGAGGATCAGCACCGTGGCGACCGGCTCGATCAGCCAGTGCCGGCTGGAGAGCTCGTGGGGCACCTTGCGGATGATATCGGGGAGCTGCAGGCCGAGCAGGATGAACAGCGCGCCGTTGAAGACGAAGGACAGCGTCGTCCATAGCGACATGGTCTGCATGCGCGCCGAAACGCCGAGATAGCGGAATATGCCGGAGCCGCTTGTGAGCACACCGGCGGTGACCGCCGCCAGGATGCCGGAAGCGCCGGCATGCTCGGCGCCGAGATAGGCGATGAAAGGGATCAGGATCATCACCAGCACCTGCGCCTCGGCCGGCACGCCGCCGATGCGGTTCAACAGCTGCAAAGTCTTGGCGGCGACGATCAAGGCCACCACGCCGGCCAGGATGCCGGCCGCCACGGCATAGAGGAAGCTCAGCGACGCGGCGCCCAGGGAAAAGCTGCCGGTCAGCGCTGCCGCCACGGCGAAGCGAAACATGACCAGGCCCGACGCGTCGTTGAGCAGCGACTCGCCTTCGAGGATGTGCATCAGCCGCGCCGGCACCACGTTTCTGTCGACGATCGAGGAGACAGCCACCGCGTCGGTCGGCGACAGCACCGCGGCCAGCGCGAAGGCGACGACGAGCGGATGCTCGGCACCAACCAGTGCAAGGCGTAGCCGAAGCCGACGATGGTGAAGAAGACGAGCCCGATGGCAAGGTCGAGGATCGGGCCGCGCAGTGCCAGCAATTCACGCTTCGGCGCGGTGGCGGCGTCGCTGAACAGCAATGGCGGGATGAAAACCAGAAGGAACAGTTCGGGATCGATCTCGACATGCAGGCCGCGAGCCGGCCAGGCAAGTGCGGCGCCGATCGCGATCTGCAGCACCGGCAGCGGCACCCGCACCAGCCGCACCAACGCGCCGGAGATAGCGACGAAGCCGAGCACGACCAGGATGAAGACGGCGACTTGCATGGTGCGATTCCGGGTGTTGGCGGACCATGCGCAGTGGAAACCGCTCCGTCCAGCCAGGTCTCTGGCCAAGGCTGTCAGCCTTGCAGCGGAAAGCAAAAAAGGCCGCCCTGTCGGCGGCCTTTTTTTGAAAAGATATCAGCTATTTACAGCGAAGACGTGATCTGCAGCTCTTCGTTGCCGTCGAGGCCGTAGATGTCGTCGCGGAACTGCACAACGCCAGGTCCCGTGGACCAGGCCGACAGATAGAGGAAGTGGACCGGCACCGGGTTGACGACCTGAACCGGGGTGTTCTCGCCGGTCTTGATCGTACCCTCGAAATGCTGGCGGTCCCAACCGGGCGTGTCGCGCAAGATCCAGGTGACGAGGTCGCGCACGTTCTGGACGCGCACGCAGCCCGAGGAATCGAAGCGCATCAGCTTGCCGAACAGGCTCTGCTGCGGCGTGTCGTGCATATAGACGCCGTCCGGGCTCGGGAAATTGATCTTGACCGAGGCCATGGCATTGCCGGCGCCCGGATCCTGGCGGAAACGGTACTTCTCGGCATCGTCCGTCGACCAGTCGACGGTCATCGGATCGACCTCGCTGCCATCCGGCGCGAACAGGCGGATATGGCTGTCCTTGAGATAGTTCGGGTCTTTGCGCATCAGCGGAATGATGTCCTTGCGCACGATCGAGACCGGAGCGTTCCAGTAGGGATTGACGATGATCTCGTTGATCTTGGAATTGACGATCGGCGTCTGGCGATCAATCTTGCCGACGACTGCGGTGTGGCGAAGCACGACGCGGTCGTTCTCGACCGCCTCGATCTGAGCCGCCGGAATGTCGACCAGCACGTAGCGGCTGCCGAGCGTGCCGGCCTTTTCACGCAGACGCTGCAGATTGGTCTGCAACTGGCCGAGCCGGATCTGTGCCGAGACGTTCATCGCCGTATAGGTGTATTTGCCCATTGCGCCGTCGGCAGGCAGGCCATGGCGCAACTGGAAGCGCTTGACCGCTGCATCGACATAGGAATCGAAGGCGGTCGAAATGCCGGCGCTCTGCGCCAGGTCGCCCGACATCATCAGGCGCTTGCGCAGCGGCACCACATCCGGATCGTCGACGCCGAGTTGCAGCTTCTTGGTCGCGGGAACCTCGCCCCAGCCGCCCTGGGCGACGATGTTCTGATATTGCGCCACCGCCTGCTCGGTGAAGGCGACGGTCTGCAGGCTGAAGATCGGCAGCGTCGAAGCCACCTTGCCGCCCTCGCTGGCGCGGGCGTCGAACTGGTCGTCCCAATTGCCGCGGCCCGAGGACTTCAGGATATCCCCGATGACGTCCTGAGCGCTGGCGCTGTTCGCAACAAGAGCGGCAGCGAGCGCGGAGGCTCCGGAAAGGAAGAAACGGCGGCTGGTTCTCATGGACGTTCCAGACATTTTAGCGGTGTTCGATCTCGCTCGGTTCGCTCTAACGGGCGATTACGCCCGCACTCTAGGGTTGGCAATGTTAACAATTAGCCAACCATGACCTGCATCACTTGGGCGTGAAATGCGCTGTCGCGATGCCGGTTCGAGTGAGCGCAAGCGCTGGCCCGCAGCATCACCCGCATCCTCGCTTCCACTGGGATTATGGCGGCAACGTGGCCTTGGCCCGCGATTTGCAGCGGGCGGCGCCGCGAAAAGAAAGGACCGGTGCTTTTCGGCACCTGTGACAATCCCGTCGGATCTGAAACAGGCCTTTGTCCCCGAGCGCAAAGTCTCAACCCTTTGGGTCCTGACCTGGCGGCGCCTTCAATTCCGAGCATCGTTGCAACATCTCATTCTGAGGATAGCGCAGGACTTTGTTGTCCAGTTTGAGCAGCAGCTCCCGTCTCTTGTGCTCTCACCGTCCGTACAGGTCATGTCCAGAAGGACAGCGTCCAGGCGCTTGATCTTCTGAACTTTGTTCAGTGTGCAGCCAACCTCCCACATCTCCACTGCCTTGTCGGTGAATGTCACGATCGAGTCATTGTTGTCGCAAGGGGAGCTGCCTTCCGCAGCAAAAGAATCCTTCCACCACTCCTCGGCGAAAGCCATTTGCGGGACCAGCAAAAGCGTCACGGCAACCGAGCAAATGTTCCAGCGTTTTCCCAGGTCCATCATGCGCTCCCCCGCCAAGCCGTGACATTAGGCACTGCTGCAGCGAAAGCAAAGCTGGCAGCGATGGTGCCGACGGTCGGCTGGACTTTTGGATCAGGAAAAGAAAAGGACCGGCGCCTTCTGGCACCGATCCCCATAGCTTGCCCGGCCGCGCTTCTACGGCGCGGCTTCAAGTCCCCTGGCGTGCAGGCGCCTTACATCCGATAAGCGATGGTATCGTTCCAGAAGCGATCCAGCCGCTGCAAGGCGCGGTTCATCTGCTTGAATTCGTCGGTGTTGATGCCGCCGACCTGCTCGATCGAGCCGACGTGGCGTTCGTAGAGGCCGGCGACGACGTCGGCCACCTCATTGCCCTTCGGCGTCAGCGAGACGCGGACCGAACGGCGGTCGATGCGCGAGCGCTGGTGGTTGATGAAGCCGAGGTCGACCAGCTTCTTCAGATTGTAGGAGACATTCGAGCCGAGATAGTAACCGCGCGAGCGCAGTTCGCCGGCGGTCAGCTCGGAATTGCCGATGTTGAACAGCAGCAGCGCCTGGATGGCGTTGATGTCGGAGCGGCCGTTGCGGTCGAACTCGTCCTTGATAACGTCAAGCAGGCGGCGGTGCAGACGCTCCACCAGCTGCAGCGATTCCATGTACAGCGAACGGATCGCCTCGCGGCGGTCGTCGGATACGGTGGCGGGCTTCACCGCCGGACGCGAATTGATCATTGTCTTTGCCTCTCGTTTGTCGCCCGGTGATTTTTTGTTTTTCACCTTGATCGCGACACTATCGAATACTCATAAAATTCGACTTAAACGCCAAGGCTAACAAGAGCTTACCGGTAAGAGGTTTCGAAAGAGGCTTAACGATCGGTCACCCGAGCAAGGATAATTAACCTAAAGATTTAGCCAATGATTTGGGGCGAATCCTGGCAGGTTCAAATTGGGCGGTCTGCGGGCGGCAGCTACCGCCGGGCCTGGCGCTTCTGCAGCCAGATGATCACCCGGAAGACGATGTAAAGCAATGCCACCGCGGCATGCGAGGCAATGATCAGCAACCGGTGGCCGAACAGGTCGGGAAAGCCGGCATACATGACGATCTCGGTCGCCGCGCAGATGAACCAGATCACCGGGCCCCAGGAGGCGAGCATCCAGAGGCCGGCCGCGGCGAAGGGAAAGAAAACGGCGAGCATCACCGCCGCCACCTGCCAGTGCACCGGCATCAGGTCGAAGCGCCACAGCGGGCCCGGATAGAAGCCGATCAGCCGGACCCAGTAGAGGATGCCGAACAGCAGGCAGTAGCCAGCGACGACGCGCTGGAACCAGGCGAAGATGATTTCGGTGGTCGAGGGCTGCAGCACGACGCGCCTGGAGGTGACCTCGCTCACAGGTCGAGCTCCCGGTCGCCGAGCGGCGCGAAATAGGCGTCGACGTCCGCTGCTCGTACCGCATCGAGGCTTTCCGGGCGCCATTGCGGTTTCGAGCCCTTGTCGATGATGGCGGCGCGGATGCCCTCGTAAAAATCGTGGCCCGCCAGCATCCGGTTGAGGATGCGGAATTCCATCTTCATGCACTCGTCCATCGACAGCGTCAGCCCGGCGCCGATCTGGCGCCAGGCGACGTGCAGGCTGGTCGGCGAGCGCGTCCTGATCGTCGCCAGCGTCCTGGCGGCGAACTCGTCGGCGGGCGCCGCCCGCTCCAGGCTGGCGATGATATCCGACAGAGACGGCTGTGCGAGATGGCGGGAGATCGCTTCCAGAACCGGCCGGTCGGTCTCGCGCTTTGCCGGGACGAAAAAGCCGCGCAGCACCGTTTCCGGATCGCCGGTCGCGCAGAGCCGATCGAGAAAACCCGACTGGTCCTCGGCCTTGATGGTGTGGGTGGCCAGGCCCGACCACAGCGCATCGCCGTGGCGGATGCGGTTCCCCGTCAGCGCCAGATACATGCCGAAGCTGCCGCCGAGGTCGGGCAAAAGGTGGCTGGCGCCGACATCGGGGAAAAAGCCGATGCCGACTTCCGGCATGGCGAACTGGGCGTTCTCGGTCATCACACGCTGAGAGCCGTGGAACGAGATGCCGACGCCGCCGCCCATGACGATGCCGTCGATCAGCGCGACATAGGGCTTTTTGAACCGCTTGATGCTGGCATTCAGGCGGTATTCGTCGGCGAAGAACTCGACCGGAGGCTGTCCGGCCCGGCCGGCTTCGTAGATGTGCAGGATGTCGCCGCCGGCGGAGAACGCCCTGCCCTCGGCCTTGACGATGACGACGTCGACGCCGTCATCCCGCTCCCAGGCGCGCAACGCCTTGTCGAGCGCCTTGACCATGCGATGGGTGACGGCATTGAGCGCCTGCGGCCGCGTCAGCGTGACGACGCCGGCCCTGCCCAACCGCTCGAAGCGAATCTCGTCGCCTCCATCAAAATCCATCGCCAGAGAATCCCTCCCCCGTGTGTGCGGGACTGAAGTGCTAAGCGGCGACAGAGTGAAGGTCAATTGCCGGGCGCCGCGACGGCCAGCCTCGTACCGCTCGAATGGCGGTCCGACGGAGCACTACCACACGAACGGGATCAGCGCCTTCGTCCGCCTTGCATAGTCCGGAAATTCTTCGGGAAACTGCCGTGCCAGAAGCCTGTCTTCCGCACCGACGCGCCAGAGGAAGATCGCGCCCAGCAGGATCAGCAGAAAGACGAAGCCGCCGCCGACCACGATCGCCGAGCCGATGCCTGCGACCAGGCCGCCGGTGTACATCGGGTGGCGCACGAAGCGGTACGGGCCCGAGGTCACGAGTTCATGCCCCTGCTTGGGCGAGACGATCTGGCTCCAATTGCCGCCAAGGCTTTGCCGCGCCCAGACCAGGAAGGCCATCCCGGCAACAGTTACGAAGACACCGATGCTGCTCAAGACCGCGTTGACAGGGGCGAAGTTGACGAACCGGAATATCGACAGACGCGGCAGCAGGAAAGCAGCAATCATGGCGACCATCAGGCCCAGGCGCTGCGGCATGTGCTCCTCGGTATCGCGTTTCGCGCCGAACGCCGAAACGGTCAGATAGACGATCAGCAGGATCCAGGCGGCGTATACGAGCCAGATGAAAGCCATAGGGTTCATGGCATTGCTCCTTCTTCGCCCCCGATTTGACGCCCCAGGGAAGTTGGGGCTGTCGCGAAGCCCAGCGGATTAGATGTGAGTGCGGCGCCTGGATGCGTCAATGCCGGCGGCGCAAGCGCGGCGTCTTGGCGACCGGCCTTGCCCGGTGCTAAAAAGTGGCCGCCTCGAACCGGACGGCAAGGCATGCCTGGATTTTCACGTGTTGTGCTGGCGATGATCGGCCTGACGGCCGCCCTGTCGATTGTTCGGCCCGCAGATGCCGCAGGCACGGCAGAGCTCTACCAGGCGCAGACCATCGTCACCGGCCAAG
This sequence comes from Mesorhizobium sp. LjNodule214, assembly GCF_964252735.1. Classification (NCBI taxonomy): domain Bacteria; kingdom Pseudomonadati; phylum Pseudomonadota; class Alphaproteobacteria; order Hyphomicrobiales; family Phyllobacteriaceae; genus Mesorhizobium; species Mesorhizobium sp. LjNodule214. Next base: position 621,236 of record NZ_CAXUPE020000003.1, on the reverse strand, counting down.
GCGAGGTGAACCGCCAGATCGGCTTCAGGGACTGCCTGGACCGGGTGCTGGTCAGGGTTTCCGGCGACCAGCGGCTGCCGCAGAAGCCGGAAATGCTGGCTCTGCACGACAAGGCCGGCGATTTCGTCGACACTTTCCGCTACCGCGACCGGCTGGAAGGCATTCCGGTGCATGACGAGCAAGGCACGCATGACCGGCCGCACGACCTCACCTGCCTCTACAAGCCGGAGGTAATCGACAAGCTACTCACTCAGTTGGGCAGCAAGCCGTGGCTTGGCGAGCGACCGCGGCTCGCCGTGTTCCTCACTGCCGAACAAGGTGCCAAGCGTTTCGTGCTGACGGCCGACGATCCGCGCGGCGAAGCCATGCGCGAATCCTTCGTCAATGCCACCGGCCCGTTGCTGATGCACATCGTCTTCCCGCCGGCAGTGCTGCCTTCCAGCATGGACGAAAAGGCGCTGCGTGCCGCCGACATCGCCATGCTCGACCAACTCGCAAAAAGGGCCGGAGCCGACCAGGCGTTGGCCGGCAGCATCGTCTGGAGCGACAAGGAGTTGGGCTGGATCGCCGATTGGCGGCTGGCCATGGAAGGCAAGACCTATGCCTGGCAGGTGCGCGGCGTCAGTTTCGACGAGGCGTTCCGCGTTGCCATGCGCGGAGCCGCGCAGGTGCTGTCGGGGAACGGGCAGCCCGACTGACACTGGCACAATCGTGTCGCATTGGTCAGCGGCGGAGGCGCGTGGTAAAAGCCGGCCAAACGAGAGTTTTGGCGATGAACAGATTTACCCCCGCAAAGCCTGCCGGCGCGCGCAGCGTCGACGAGATCACCGGCAGCCGCCGCTTGCGGCGCATGCGCAAGGCCGACTGGTCGCGCCGCCTGGTGCAGGAAAACCGGCTTTCGGTCGACGATCTGATCTGGCCGATCTTCGTCGTCGACGGCAAGAATGTGCGCGAGCCGATCGCCGCCATGCCCGGCGTCTTCCGCCTGTCGCTCGACCTTGCGGTCAAGGAAGCGGAGCGCGCGGCGAAGCTAGGCATTCCGGCGATCGCCACCTTCCCCAATGTCGAACTCGGCCTGCGCGACCAGACCGGCTCGCACATCCTCGACCCCGAAAACATCATCAACCGCGCCACCCGCGCCATCAAGCATGCGGTGCCCGAGATCGGCCTCATCACCGACGCCGCGCTCGACCCGTTCACCAGCCACGGCCATGACGGCATCCTGCGCGACGGCATCATCGTCAATGACGAGACCGTGGAACAGGTCACCGCCGCAGCCGTCATCCAGGCGGCGGCGGGCGCCGACATCATCGCGCCTTCCGACATGATGGACGGCCGCATCGGCGCCATCCGCGACGCGCTCGACGCCAATGGGTTTCAGGACGTGGCGATCATGTCCTACGCGACGAAATTCGCCTCCGCCTTCTACGGTCCCTACCGCGAGGCGGTCGGCACCGCCGGCCTGCTCAAGGGCGACAAGAAGACCTACTACATCGACCACGCCAATTCGGACGAAGCGGTGCGCGAGGCCGAGCAGGACCTCGCCGAGGGCGCCGACATGCTGATGGTCAAGCCGGGCCTCCCCTATCTCGACATCATCCGCCGGCTGAAGGACGAGCTTCAGATGCCGACCTTCGCCTACCAGGTGTCTGGCGAATATTCGATGATCAAGGCAGCGGCCGCCAATGGCTGGATCGACGGCGAAAGGGCGATGCTTGAGAGCCTGCTCGCCTTCAAGCGCGCCGGCTGCGACGGCATCCTCACCTATTTCGCTCCGCAAGTGGCGGCGATGCTGAAAGGGTAGTCCCTTCCGGTCGCGCCAACCGGCTGGCCGACCGCGACGTCTCGATCCAAGACCCGTCGTCACTGCACGAGCGGCCGCTTCCTGCAGTGGCTGATCGTATCCAGGAAAAACCGCTTGCCTTTTGCAATCAGTGCAGCTAGAAACTAACTGCTTGCAAATCACAACTGGTTATGGAGGAGGCTTTCATGTCCAAGCTTCGCGTCAATGCTTTCACCCTGTCGCTCGACGGCTATGGCGCCGGTCCCGACCAGACTCTGACCAACCCGCTCGGTGTCGGCGGGGAAGCCCTGCACAAATGGATGCTCGGCACCCGAACCTTCCGCAAGATGGTGCTCGAACAAGATGGCGGCACCACCGATACCAACGAGGCGTTCGCGGCACGCAGCTTCGAGAATGTCGGCGCCTGGATCCTCGGCCGCAACATGTTCGGGCCGATCCGCGGCGAATGGCCTGACGAAAGCTGGAAGGGCTGGTGGGGCGACAACCCGCCGTACCATGTGCCGGTCTTCGTGCTGACCCACCACAAGCGCGAGCCAATCGTCATGGAGGGTGGCACGACCTTCTATTTCGTCACCGACGGCATCCACGCGGCGCTCGAACAGGCGAAAGCCGCGGCTGACGGCAAGGATGTGCGGGTGGGCGGCGGCGTCGCCACCATCCGACAGTATCTCCAGGAGAAGCTCATCGACGAGATGCACCTGGCGGTCTCACCGATGCTGCTCGGTTCCGGCGAGAACCTCTTTGCCGGCCTCGATATGCTCAAGTTGGGCTACACGTGCACCGAACAGGTCGCGACGCCGCTTGCCACGCATGTCGTGATCAAGCGTGGTTAGAAACCAAAGCGGCGTGGCCAGGATCGAACCTTGCCACGCCGGCGCTTTGAAACCTCAATACTTCTCCGGCACGTAGAGCTCGCGCGGCAGCGTCTGGCGCTCATATTCGGGATTGAAGACGCGTTCCGGCAGCGTGATCTCCTCGTGCGGCACTTCCTCGTAGGGCATCTGCTTGAGCAGATGGTCGATGCAGTTCAGCCGCGCCCGCTTCTTGTCGTTGCCCTCGACGATGAACCAGGGCGCTTCCGGGATGTTGGTGCGGGCAAACGTCTCTTCCTTGGCCTTGGTGTACTGCTCCCAGCGCACGCGTGACTGCAGATCCATGGGCGACAGCTTCCACTGCTTCATCGGATCGTGGATGCGCATCAGAAAGCGCATCTGCTGTTCCTCGTCGGTGATGGAGAACCAATACTTCACCAGCGTGATGCCGGAACGCACCAGCATGCGCTCGAACTCCGGCACGTCGCGGAAGAACTCCTCCACCTGGTCCGGACCGGCGAAACCCATCACCCGCTCGACGCCGGAGCGGTTGTACCAGGAGCGGTCGAACAGCACGATCTCGCCGCCGGCCGGCAGATGTGGGACGTAGCGCTGGAAATACCATTGCGATTTCTCGCGCTCGGTCGGCGCCGGCAGTGCGACGACGCGGCAGATGCGTGGGTTGAGCCGCTGGGTGATGCGCTTGATGACGCCACCCTTGCCGGCGGAATCGCGGCCCTCGAAGACCACCACGACCTTCTTCTTGTGATAGGCCACCCAGGACTGCAGCTTGATCAGTTCCGACTGCAAGGTGATCAGGTCGCGAAAATACTGCATGCGATCGATCGATGGCGGATGCGCGTTCTTGTAGATCTTGGCGATCTCCATCGACAGCGCGGGCTCCGACATTTCGAGCTCATAGTCTTCGTCGAGCGTGTCGGCGAGCTCGGCTTCAAGCCAGTCCTTGGCGGGAGAATTCTGTTTTAGCTCGGTCATCGCGCTGCTCCGCTTGCAAGCCCTGTCGGGTCATCTCTAGCACCTCGAGCCCTTGCCCGCGGCCTGGATGGAGACACTTTGAGCCGACTTCAATATAGGCCGGCAATGACGGTTTTATTGCAGTGACCCGGTGCGCCGTCCGTCAGGGCCAATCGGTGGGATTGTGATCGGCCAGGTCCAGCAGAGGGGCGACAAGCGGCGGGAATTGTCCTACAAATGCGACGAGCTCACCCGAGCCCGCTTCTCAATCAAATCGCGAGGATCTGACATGGAATACCGCACCCTCGGCCGTTCCGGCTTGAAAGTTTCGACGCTGACCATGGGCACCATGACCTTCGGTGGCGCCGGCGCATTCGCGGCGGTCGGCAAGACCGATCTCGCGGAAGCAAAGCGAATGATCGACATGTGCATCGATGCCGGCATCAACCTCATCGACACCGCCAATGTCTATTCGAACGGCATTTCGGAAGAGATCATCGGCGAGGCGCTCGGCGGCAAGCGCAAGGCCGATGTGCTGATCGCCTCCAAGGCGCGCATGCGCATCGGCAACGGCCCCAACGACGAAGGCCTGTCGCGCCATCACCTGATCCGCGAATGCGAGAGGAGCCTGACGCGGCTCAAGACCGATGTCATCGACATCTACTTCCTGCACGAGTGGGACGGTGTGACGCCGCTGGAGGAGACCATGGCCGCCCTCGACACCTTGGTCGGCCAGGGCAAGGTCCGCTATGTCGGCTGTTCCAACTATTCCGGCTGGCAGGTGATGAAGGCGCTCGGCATCAGCGACAGGAGCCACCAGCCGCGCTTCGTCACCCAGCAGATCCACTACACGCTGGAAGCGCGCGAGGCGGAATACGAACTGTTGCCGATCTCGGTCGACCAGGGGCTCGGCGTGCTGGTGTGGAGCCCGCTCGCCGGCGGATTGCTGTCCGGCAAATACCATCGCGACAGTCCCACCGCGCGCCAGCTCGGCGGCTGGTCGGAACCGCCGATCCGCGACGAGGACCGGCTGTGGCGGATCGTCGATGTGCTCAACGAGATCGGCAAGAGCCGCGGTGTATCGGCAGCGCAGGTGGCGCTGGCCTGGCTGCTCGGCAGGCCGGCCGTCAGTTCGCTGGTGATCGGCGCACGCAGCGAAGCGCAGCTCAAGGACAACATCGCCGCCGCTGGCCTGACGCTGTCCTTTGACGAGCGCCAGCGCCTCGACGCCGTCAGCAGGCCGCCGGTGCTCTATCCCTACTGGCACCAGCAATTCACGGCCAAGGAGCGCTTCGGCCCGGCCGATCTGGTTCTCGACCGCAGCGGCCTCTGACAGACAGAGGCTTCGCGATGAGCAGCGTCTAGCCCGAGATAAAACGCCAGACCTCGGCGTCGGGCTCGACCTGGCCGCTGAGCACGAAATATTTGTAGAGGACGAGCAGGGAAATCGCCTGCTCGTCCCGCTCGCTGCGGAATTTGCGGCAATAGGCGTTGGCCGCGCCGATGATGCGTTCGGCCTCGGCCGGATGCCGCTCGAAATGGCGCACCTTGTCGGCAAGGTCAGCAAAGTCCGGCTCGAGCGGCACATAGTGGACGTTGGCCTCGATCTGCCCCTCAGCGAACCAGGTCTCGTATGTCGGCGGCGGCATCAGGCACAGCGAGTTCGAACTCATGATCCATTTGAGGTTGGTCGCCACGTCATTGCCTTCGAGCGAAACGATGTAGCGGTAGTGCCGCTGCTGCTCGATGGTGAGATAGGGCTTGCGGTATTGTTCCGCCGCTGATCGTTTGGGCGTACCGACGTCACAGAAAGACAGGTTGCGCGTGGCCTCGAGAAACACGGTCCGTATCGGATTGTTGAGCTCGCCGCGCCAGACCACGGCCGGGCGCTTGTTCGCGAAACGCATTCTGTCCGCCGGCATGTGGAAGTGACGGAATTTGTCGAGCTTCATCAGGACGGCATTTTTGTTGTCGTCGTTGATCGGTCGATCCTTCACGACCGCCGGCGTCCTGGGCACGTTGATGACATCGCCGAATTCGAGATCGATGAGCAGTCCGGGATCGAAGTAGCGCGCAAACTCCTTCAGATCGTAGTAGTACATGCTCGGTGAAAACGGCAGACGGCTGACGGGCAGCGCAGCCGGGCTCGGCACGAAGGCGTGCTGCAGCTTGTTGTAGTAATTCAGCCTCTCGCGGACCGTGGCGTCCGAGAGCCTGACCTGGTCAAGCCAGCCGGCCAGCCTGCGACGGAACAGTGCCTGCGGCACGATATCGCGCGCGGCATTGCGTGCGTAATAGAACACTTTTACCGCGTTGCGCAGAGCTGTGGCCATCGGTCACTTGATCAAAATGAAAGGTGGCTCCCACAAATCTCGGCCCCCCGGTTCTCTCCTACACCATTGTGCCACGCATCTTGCAAGCCCGGAACCGCGCGAGAGCAAACTGCCGGCACCATCGCTTCAGCTGTTGTGTTTGCCGACCAATGCTCCTAGGCAGGGTCAGGAGCCTCCGGGCATACGAAAGGGAACCGATATGGCGCGAGCACCGAATTACGGACAGGAACGCAAGGAGCGTGACCGCCAGAAGGCCGCCAAGAAGGCCGAAAAGCTGGCGGCCAAGGTCGCGGCAAAGGAACGCGATAAGCCTGAGGACGATACCAACGCGGAAGTCGAAACGGAGACGGCCGAGTAGCACAGCCGCCGACCTGTTCGCTATCCATTGGAGGATGGCCGCAAGCTCAGGTTAGATCGTTTTGGGCCTTCTGGACTGATCCGCGGTGCGTAGAGTATCCGCAATCGGCGCTGGAGGTGATACTTTCAGCCCCCTCTGCTTGACCCCCTGGCAACCGCGGCGCAGTGTTGCCGTGCGCGCGTAACGTGCGCAGTCCAGTCGGGGTCGTCCTTGGCAAGTGCAATGGACGTCAATACGGGCAGTCATCGTGACGCCTGGTTAGGCATCCTGCTCGTTCTCACCTCTGCGCTAGCGTGGAGTACCATGGGCTTGTTCGTGCGCATGGTGCCTGACGTAGACATATGGAATGTCGTTTTTTGGCGCTGCATCTTTGGTGGACCTTCAATCATTGCTCTCGCCATGATCGAACGGAAGCGTTGGTCGTTCGAATGGCGTCGAACCATGGCGCCAGCCGGCATCGCGATAACCTCGCTCATTGCCACCGGCCTCTTCGCCTCCATTTATTCCATGCAGAACACCACCATCGCGAATGGTGGTGTCATCTACTCCACCGTTCCTTTCATGGCAGCCATTCTTGCCTGGCTATGGTTTCGGGAGCGACCCGGTGTCAGCACGATTTTCTGCACATTCGCTGCCATCGTGGGTGTTGTCGTAACCGTAAGCGGTACTGTCAATGCGGGTGGCGGGCATCTGAAAGGCGATCTTGCGATGGTCTACGTGGCCTTCGCGATCGCGATGATGACCGTCATCATGCGCCGCTATCGCGACACACCAATGCTGGAATCCGTCGCTGTCGCCTGCTTCATGGCGGCCATCTTTGCGTTCTTTTTCGCTGATCCATTCAATGTCCCTATCGGCGAGATAGCGCTGCTCGGCCTTTTTGGAATCATCACGCAAGGTGTTGCCCTCGGGGTCTACACGATGGGCGCACGGCGCCTGCCCGCAGCTCAAGCCACTCTGCTCAGCTCGGCGGAAATGCCAATGGCTCCGCTCTGGGTCTGGTTCTTTTTCGATGAGATGCCTGCGATGGAAACCTTCGTAGGCGGTGCATTGGTGCTTGCAGCGATCCTGTGGAATATTGTCATGGAGCTGCGAGCCGGTCCAAGTGCAGAGACTATTGCCTGAGTGCACTGCATACGCGCACACCGACACCAAGACAGCCTTTGGCACGAGATCAGCGATGGCTTCCCCAATCGACAAGCGCGTGGGTTCGCATCGCGACGGCTGGTTGGGGTCGAACCAGGTCGACCCTAGGTGTTCAGTCCCGAGGTCAAGTGGATTGGATCGAGTCTAAACCGGTCTGGCTGTTTGGCCCATGCCGTGCAGATGGCTTCGTAAGGTGTGAGGCCGTGAAGGGTCTTGAGGCGCCTGGCGAAGTTGTATCCGTCGAGGAAGGCAGCTAGGTGATTTTCGAGTTGGCGGTGGGTATCGTAGTGATACCGCCGGACGGTTGCCTCCTTCAGCGTTCGGTTCATCCGTTCGACCTGACCGTTGGTCCATGGGTGGTTGGGCTTGGTAAGACGGTGTTCGATGCCATGCCCCCAGCAGGCCCGGTCGAATGGATGGCCGCGCCAGCGCGCGGTAGGGCCATCCCGGTTCTTGGGCAGGTCAGCGAACTGGATGCCGTTGTCGGTGAGCACGGTGTGGATTTTGTAAGGGACTGCTTCGACCAATTCGTCGAGGAAAGCTCTGGCGGTGACAGTGGTCGCCTTCTGCATCAGCCGAGCGAATGCAAACTTCGAGGTCCGGTCCACCGCCACGAATAGGTAGAGCTTACCCTCTTCGGTTCGGACCTCGGCGATGTCGATGTGGAAATAGCCGATCGGGTAGCGCTTGAAGGGCTGTTTGGCTGGCTTGTCGCCGGCGACCTCGGGCAGGCGGCTGATCCCGTGGCGCTGAAAGCAACGGTGCAAGGACGACCGCGTCAAGTGCGGGATCGTCGCTTGCAGCGCATAGAGACAGTCATCCAGAGGCAGCAGCGTGTGCTTGCGGAAAGCGACGGCCATTGCCTCTTCCTCAGCCGTCAGAACGGTGGAGCGTACAGCCTTCGGGCCCATCGGCGCGTCGTGGACGAAGGTCCGCTTGCGCCACTTGGCGACGGTCTTCTGATTTAGGCCGTGCTGCGTGGCGAGTTCCTTGAGCGGAGCCTTCGATCGCTGTATCGCTGCTCGGATGGCGTACGTGGTCGTGGCGCTGCCGTGGAGTATCTGTCCCATAGCTTATCCCTCAATGAAGGATCAGCTTGACTGATTCCCCCACACTCTGGGACTAGACACCTAGGCCGGCGCCTTGTCGCTGACGAAGACGTTCACTTCGCGCGCAGCGGCAATGAAGGCGCGCCTTGCGTTCATGGCCGGCTTGTCGCCGGCCAGCGCATCATGACAGGCCTGCAGCGCTTCGCGATGCTTGGGACTGCGCTTGCCCGGCCAGCTGTTGAGCAGGTAATCGGAAGCCTCACGCGCCGAACGCAAGAGCTGATTGGGTCCGGCCGTGGCCGACTTGACGGTCACGGGTGTTTCAAATCGGTTGTTTTCCATCGCCGCTCTTACGCCATCGGCGGCGGCGAAGCGAGACCGAAAGTGCGTTTCATCGTTGGGTGCCGGCTTTTCACGCGGCGACGACGGCGAAGCCCCTGGCGCGCAGGCCACGCCGGTCGTTGTGAAGCGATGTCACCAGCCGGTCGCGGCTACCGATGATGTGAGCCGAGAGCAGCCGGGCCGCCTCTTCCGCGTTGCCGACGCGTACCGCCGCCAGGATGGCACGGTGCTCCGTCCAGGCACGGCCGAGGGCGGCCTCGTCACGAACTTCCAGCCACCGGGCGCGCGACAGCCGCGTCATCGCATCGCGTACCGCCCGGAACAGGAAGTCGTTGCCGGACAGGCGCGAAAGCTCGATATGGAAATCCATGCCGACGCGGTGCCATTCCTCGCGCGGGGTATCGGCATCGCAGGAATCGAGCATCGCCTCGATGTCGTCGATAACGCTTTTGTCGCTTAGCGTGCAGGTCAGCCGCACCGCAGCGACCTCCACCGCCTCGCGGTAGACCGCGATCTGCTTCAACTCGGACAGATTGATGGGCGAGACCGTCCAGCCGCGACCGTCGCGGCAGATCAGGCCCTCGGTCTCAAGCCGCAGCAATGCCGCCCTGACCGGCGTGCGCGAAGCGCCGAAGCGGCTTTCGATCCAGCGCTCTGTCAGGCGCTCGCCGGGACCGATCTCCAGACCGAGGATCATCTCGCGCAATTGTCGTTCGACGCTCTGCATCTGCGACATGATGGTTCCGTTCGTATCGGCCGCATTGACAGCGACGGCACTGAGGTTCATGACGGATACCAGCTTGGTATCCCAAATTGGTATCCGTAGCAAGGTCGATACCGGGCAGGACATGACATGGCGCAAGACGGCACCGAACAAAGCACCTACAACGTCCACTGGCGGCGCAATCTCGCCGTGTGCTTTGCAGGTTCGTTCAGCACGCTGATCGCCATGACCCTGCTCTTGCCTTTCCTGCCGCTCTATGTCGAACAGCTGGGCGCCGAAGGCCATGTGGCGATCGTGCAGTGGTCCGGCATTGCCTATGGCGCGACCTTCCTTGCCGCAGCACTTGTCGCGCCGCTGTGGGGACGGCTCGGCGACCGGTACGGTCGCAAATTGATGCTGGTGCGCGCCAGCTTCGGCATGGCCATCTGCATGTCGCTGACCGGCATGGTCGAGAGCGTGTGGCAATTGGTTCTGCTGCGCCTGCTGATCGGCTTTGCCGGCGGCTATTCCTCGGGCTCGACCATCCTGGTCGCCATGCAGACGCCGAAGGACCGTTCCGGCTGGGCGCTCGGCGTGATGTCGTCCGGCATCACCGCAGGCAGCCTGGTCGGCCCCTTGCTCGGCGGCGCGCTGCCGCCGCTGATCGGCATCCGCGCCACCTTCCTGTTGTCGGGCGGCGTCATCTTCCTTGCCTTCCTGGCGACGACTTTTCTCATCAAGGAGAACCCTCGCCCGCCGGCCGCCAAGACGGCAGCGAAACCGCAAAGCGGCTGGTCGCAGATCCCCGACAAGCGTCCAGTCGTCGCCATGCTGGCAACCGGCATGCTGCTCGCCTTCGCAACCATGTCGATCGAGCCGATCATCACCGTCTATGTGCAGCAGTTGATCGAGGACCAGAGCCGGGTGACGATGGTTGCCGGCGTCGTCATGTCTGCAGCAGCACTCGGCGCCATCCTGTCGGCCTCGTGGATGGGCAAGCTTGCCGACCGCATCGGCCACTGGAATGTCGTTGTTGCAGCACTTGCGGTCTCGGCCCTGCTGCTCATTCCGCAGGCCTTCGTCACCGAGGGCTGGCAGCTCATCGGCTTGCGTTTCCTGATGGGGCTGGCGCTGGGCGGCCTGCTGCCCTGCATTACCAGCGTCATCCGCCACAATGTTCCCGATGGCGTCGGCGGCAACGTGCTGGGTCTGTCGATCTCGGCGCAATATGTCGGCCAGGTCGTCGGGCCATTGCTCGGCGGCTTCGCCGGCGGCCATTTCGGCATGCGCTCGGTGTTTCTCGGCACATCGGTGCTGATGGCTGGTGGCGCGGCCTACAACTGGATTGTCCAGTCGCGCCGCACGCGCAACATGCTGGCGCAAGCCGGCAAATCCTGACGCTGTTCCGGCGTCCCGGTTTGACTGGCGGCCGTCACCTTTTGCGGATAAACCCGCCCCATGAACGGCAGGCTGAAGGACTGGGCACGCACTATCAAACGAGACGTGCACGCGATCTACCTCGCAGCCGGAGATCCCCGCACCCCGTGGTATGCGAAGGCGCTGGCGCTGTGCGTCGCCGGATATGCGCTGTCACCAATAGACCTGATACCCGACTTCATACCGGTGCTGGGATATCTCGACGACGCGATAATTGTGCCGCTCGGCATTTTGGCTGTGCTGAAAATGATCCCACCAGAGGTCATGGCAGAACATCGAGCCGCCGCCGCGCTTGCGGCACAGCGCCCGGTGAATCGAACCGCCGCCGTCGTGATCGCCTGCGTCTGGGGCGCATTCGCCGCACTGGCCGCGTGGCTCGGCTATCGCTACTTCACCGACTGAGCTCTGGGCACTATCCACGTCTAGGTTTCGCAACACCGCATTCGTCGCTTGGCAATTCACGAGGCACCCCACCATGGACACAACGGAACAACCGGCAAGCGACAGCAGCCGCCTCCTTGTGCTGGCAGGTGGCCTCTGCGGCGCGACGGGCGTGGCACTGTCAGCCGCTGCTGCGCATCTGGGCGGCGCTTTCGTCAGCACCGCCGCGTCTTTCCTGTTGATGCATGCGCCGGTCTTTCTCGCCGTCGGCCTTATCGGCGCAGGCCGGGTGCTGCGGATCGCGAGCCTGATCCTGCTTGTCGGGCTGGTGCTTTTCTGCGGTGATCTTCTCGCCCGCGATTTCCTGGGTTCGCGGCTGTTTCCGATGTCGGCGCCGATCGGCGGCACCTTGCTCATCGCCGGCTGGCTGGCGATCGCCGGCTCGGCGCTGCTGCGCTCTCGCCCCTGACGTTTGCCGGAGGCGCGAAAGCTCAATCTTGCCGGCGTTCGCGCTTGGCCAGCAATTCGCGGTCACTCGCGGCCGGTCCAGCCAGGCGCCGCCGCTCGGGCCGGTCGGACGCCGGCGAGATGCCCCAATAGTTGCGGTAGATGTCCTCGAACAGATGGCTGATCGGGTGCATGACCTTGGTCTCCTTTCCAATCTTGAATCGATCCAATCGACGGCCGCAAAAATGGCACGCCGCTTAGCTGCGCTTGCGCTCCACGAGCAATCGCAGGTCGCGCTTCCAGGCGCTGGCCCTACCGCGGCGCTTCTCGGTCGTGGTGATCGAGGCGAGGCCCCAATCGTTGCGGTAGATGTCTTCGAACAGGTAATTGACGGGATGCATGGCACCCTCCTCTCGGTTTGCCAATCAACGTGATTGGATCGATTCAAAAATAGGCTTTGGCGCGCCAATGTCAAGCAAAAATTTGAATCGATCCAACGAAAGTGCTAGATAGGGGAACGGAGGCAGCGAAAAATGGCATCACTCGTCACAGGCAACCCAAGACCGGTCCGGCTGGCCGACATCGCCAAGGCCGCGGGCGTATCGCACGGCACAGCGTCCAATGTGTTCAGCCGCCCCGAGATCGTGCGCGAGGAAGTACGCGAACGGGTCAAGGCTGCGGCCGAAGCGATGGGCTATGCCGGCCCAGATCCCAAGGGCCGCCTGCTGCGCGCCGGCAAGGTCAACGCGATCGGCGTCGCCACGACCGAGCCCCTCTCCTACTTTTTCGACGATCCGTTCGCACGCGTCATGATGGCTGGCATCTCCGAGGCCTGCGACGCCACTGGCGCTGGGATCGCGCTCGTCTCGGCCGGCAATGACGAGAAACTCGCCTGGAACATCCAGAGTGCCCTCGTCGACGGCTTCATCCTCTTCTGCATCGAAGGCGGCCCGCGCCTCGTCGAGCTGACGCGCGAGCGCAAGCTGCCATTCGTCGCGCTCGAGCTCGGCTTCGAGGATGACACCATCTCGACGATCCGCATCGACAATGCGGCCGGCGCCAGGATGGCTGCGCGCCATCTCGCCGAACTCGGGCATCGCCGCTTCGCCGTTCTGACGCTGCCTTTCGTTGACGACAGTTCCGGTCTTGTCACGCCCGAGCGGTTCGGGACGGCGATCTACACCGCAACGCGCAACCGCCTTGCCGGCTATTTCGACGAGCTCTCCCGCTTCGGCGTCGACACCGCCAAGGTGCCGGTCTACGAGACCGGAAACGACGCGGCCACCACCAGGGCCGGCCTCGAAACGATCTTCGCCGCCGACAAACCACCCACAGCCATTCTGGCGATGTCGGACCGCATGGCCATGGTCGCGATCGAATGGCTGGCCGAGCGCGGCATGAAGGTTCCCGGCGATGTCTCCATCATCGGCTTCGACGGCGTGCCGGATGGTGCGCTGTGCAATCCTCCGCTGACCACCATCGCCCAGCCCATCATCGAGATCGGCCGCCGGGCAGCGCGCATGATCCTCGATTTCGACGGCGCGGTGCGGCGCGAGACGCTCGATGTCGAACTGGTCGTCAGGGCGTCGTCCGGGCGCCCGCCCGCAGGCAGCTGAACCTCCTCCCTGCTTTCAACGATTGACCGCCGTTGCCGGCCGAGCGCCGAACGCGGTGAGCACAGGCGCTGTTTCGCTGCGAGCCGACTTCTTGCCTGACGAGCCGATGCCCGAAAGCCATTCCAGATAGAAGGCGAGCGCGAACTGCATGGCGATGCCGGCCGCGATCAGCAGGGTGTCATAGGCAAGGCCGCCAGGATTGATCCGCTTCATCACCTGCGCCACCATCGCGATCACCGTGCCGGCGATGAAGACCGGCAGCGACCGTTTGCCGAGTATGGCAAGCGGATGGTCGGGCGCAGTGCGGAACAGATTCGAGAGGGCCGGAATAGCCACGATCAGGTAGCTGACCGCAAGGATGTGCAGCAGCCTCGGCAGCGACAGGAACGTCTTGTCGAAACCGCTCAACACCACTGGCAGGTCCAGCCACGACACGTGCCCCCAAAGCGGGCTGTGCACCCAGATGAGCGCCCCGGCGACATAGGTTGCGGCAACGCCGATCAACCAGCGATTGACCGGAATTGTGCCGCCGCGCCTGACATGCAGCATGACCGCCAGGCCGATGTTGAACAGGAACTGCCAGGACAGCGGATTGAGGAACCAAAAGCCGGGCTCGGGATAGTTGGGCGGAGCGATCTGGTAGATGCCGGCCAGCAGCCACAGCACTCCGGAAACGGCGAGCGCCGCCAAGGGCCTGTAGCTGACGAAGAGCAGGAACAGCGGAGCCAGCAACAGCAGCACCGCATAGACCGGCAGGATGTTGTTGTAGCCGAGTTGATGGCCAAGGGTGACGATGCCGACCAGCACTTCCGGCGTGTTCTTCATCAGCGGCTCGATGTTGATCAGTTTCAGCAGTTCCGGGCGCTTGGCAAACACCGCCGCCGCGCAGAACATGGCCATCACCACCATCGTCGTGACGATATGGGCGGTATAGAGGACACCTGCCCGGCGCCACATCTTGAGCGTCGCGAGCAACCGGCCTCCCGGCTGGAATTTGCCGCCATAGGCAAGAGCGACGGACATGCCGGAAATCAGTACGAAGGCTTCCGCCGCGTCCGAAAAGCCGAAATTCTTGTAGGTCAGGGTTTCAAAGACGGTGCCCGGCACATGGTCGATGAAAATGGTGAGCAGCGCGAGAGCGCGAAACACATCGATACGCGTGTCGCGCTCTGGCCTGCGCATACCGCGATCCGGGATACGCCCAGAGCGATCCGGTGAAATCTGGGTGGTCATCGACAAAAGGCCTCAAAGGGAGAGCAGAGGATGCTCTCGTTGTTCACACCAGCAATGCGACCGCCCGGCGCACCGCTTCGATTCCTCCCGCAGGAGCATATCCGCGAAGAAACGGACTGAAATGCGCCCGGTTCAATCAACTTTCGCGGAGCAAGAAAATATTCCGTTTTGAAGCCGGCAAACCAACAAAACGGCCATGGAATCAATAGGATATAAGCATGTCCGAATATGTCGTCGAAAACACCATCCTGCACCGCGATCTGGCCTTCCCCTACCGCCTCTTCAGGCCAGCGGACGCAAGCGGCGAATGCCTGTTCCTGCTGCATGGTTCCGGCGTCGACGAGACCACATTGATGCCATTGGCGAGGCAGATCGCGCCCAAGGCCACCCTTGTCGCGGCGCGTGGCGGCATCGCCCAGGAGGACGGTTTCCGCTGGTTCGCTCGGATCACGCCGACCCGATTCGAACAGGAAAGCATACGCACGGAGACGGACGCGTTCGCGGGATTTGTCGCCGAAGTCGCGCAGCGCCACGAACTCGATCTCTCCCGCAGCACCTTCCTCGGCTACTCGAACGGCGCCAATCTGGTTTCGAGCCTGATGCTGCTCCGTCCGGGCCTCATGCCACGGGCTGCATTGCTGCGGCCAATGCCGGTGCTGGACGAGGTGCCGCCGACCGATCTGAACGGAATTCGAATTCTGATCATCGCCGGCGCCACCGACCTTACCTACGCTCCCTTCGCGCCGGCACTGGTCACGCTGCTCAGCCGGCATGGCGCCGAGGTCGATGCCCGGATCGTTTCATCAGGTCATGAATTCGGCGACCCGGACGCCGTAATCGTCAGGCAATGGCTGGCCAGCAAGACAATCGCGGTCTCGCCGGCAAGCTAGCGGTCCGGGGATCTATCCCTGCCCCATCCTGTTCCACGCATCAAGCCCGGCGATCTTGTAGGCCTCGGCCAGCGTTGGGTAGTTGAAGGTGTTGTTGACGAAGAAGTCGACGGTGCCGCCGAGATTGATCACCGCCTGGCCGATATGGATGAGTTCGGTCGCGCCCTCGCCGACGATGTGGGCGCCGAGCAGCCGGCGCGTCTCGACCGAGAACAGAAGTTTCAGGAAGCCGGTGTTGACGCCCATGATGTGGCCGCGCGAGGTCTCGCGGAAGCGCGCCACGCCGACCTCGTAGGCCGCACCACTCTCGCGCACCTGCTCCTCGGACTGGCCGACGGTCGATATTTCCGGCACGGCGTAGATGCCATAGGGAAAGGTTTCGGGCGGCGGCGGCAGCGTCACGCCGAAAGCATGGCAGGCGGCCACCCTGCCCTGCTCCATTGAGGTCGAGGCAAGGCTCGGGAAGCCGATGACGTCGCCGGTGGCATAGATGTTGGGCGCAGCCGTCTGGAAGGTTTGCGGATCGACCTTGATGCGGCCTCTGGAGTCGGCCTCGATGCCGACCACATCCAGCCCGAGGCTGCCGAGATTGCCGCTGCGGCCGGCGGCATAAAGCACGATCTCCGAGCGGATTGTGCGGCCGTCGGCAAGCGTTACTTCGGCATAGTCGGGCTTGGAGGCGATTTCCTTGACCGTGCTGCCCAGCCGGATCGTCATGCCGCGGTCGCGCATCTGATGGATGAAGTCGTCGACGATTTCGCGGTCAACGAAATCGAGGATGGTGTTGCGCGGCTCGACCAGCGTCACCGGCACGTCGAGCGCCGAAAAGATCGTCGCGTATTCGACACCGATGACGCCGGCGCCGATCACCGTCAGCGTGCGCGGCAATCTGCCGAGTTCAAGCATCTCGTCACTGTCGAAGATACGGGTCTGGTCGAAGGGTACGTCGCGCGGCCGATGCGGCCTCGTGCCGACCGCGATCAGCGCATTGGCGAAACCGACCTCGCTGTAATCGCCATTATCGCTCGTCAGGCTGACCTTGTTGGGGCCGAGGAATTTCGCCGTGGCGCGCACGCTCTTGACCGCGTTGCGCATGAACTGGTGCTGCAGGACCTCGACCTCGTGGTCGAGCGTCTTGTGCAGGCGCTCGACGAGATCGCCGATGGAAATGTCCTGCTTGACCCGGTAGCCGCGGCCGTAGAAGCCGCGCTCGCGCCAGCCGGACAGGTTGAGCACGGTCTCGCGCAGCGTCTTCGACGGGATGGTACCGGTGTGCACGGAGACGCCGCCGAGGCGCCGGCCCCTGTCGACCACCAGCACGGATTTGCCGAGCTTGGCCGACTGCACGGCGGCACGGCGCCCGGAAGGGCCGCTGCCGATGACCAGCATGTCATAGTCCATATCGCCCCGTCCCTCGTCTCTGCCCCTGAGCGCTTTGTTGCGCCGCAGCAAGCTAATGCCATCCGCGCGGCAAATTCAACCGATTCGAAAGGCGTTGGCATGGCCAGGTCATATATGCCGGGCGAAAGGCCCCGATCTTGATTCCACCGCAGGCCTTCACCATTTCATCAGCAATGCGCCCGCACCCTATTGCGGGCCCGGTTGCGAGGGTATGACATGAACGCGCGCGTTCTCGACGGCGAAATTATCACCAGCAGGCTCGACGATGTCAGAGCCTATGACGGCGTGCGCACGCGGCGCATCCTGGCCTTCATCATCGACTATTGCATCGTCGCGCTGCTCACCATTCCGTTCGCGATCCTGGTGTTCCTGCTCGGGGTGCTGACGCTCGGCCTTGGCTGGATGCTGTTTTCCGTGCTCGTGCCGGCGGTCGCCATTCTCTACATCTGGAACACGCTGGGCAGCCGCGACCAGGCCACGACCGGCATGAAGATGATGGGCATCCGGCTCGATCGCCTCGACGGCACCCGCATCGACGGACTGACCGCCGTGGTGCATTCGGTGCTGTTCTGGGCCGCCAACGTCATCCTGACGCCGCTGGTTCTGCTGGTGACGCTGTTTTCCGACCGCAAGCGCACCCTGCACGATCTGCTGCTCGGCACGGTGGTGACCCGCAGGGATCGTTGAAACAGCGTTTCGAAGGGCTGCGCGGGCGCCTATGCGCAAATATGAAGGCCTTCGATCGGCCGCCGCTACACAATCCTGTTGAATTTTTCGCCGACCGGGCCAAAGGTAAGGCGATTCGCAGGAGTGTTTCCTAGACTCGATGACGCAGCACCCGACCCAGTCGCCGCAGTTCTTCCTGACCGCGCCGTCCCCGTGCCCGTATCTGGAGGGCCAGTTCGAGCGCAAGGTGTTCACGCATCTGGTCGGCGACAAGGCGCCGGAGATGAACGACCTGTTGACGCAAGGCGGGTTCCGGCGCTCGCAGAACATCGCCTACAGGCCGGCCTGCGAAACCTGCCGCGCCTGTGTTTCGGTGCGCATCCTGGCGCAGGAGTTCACCGCCAGCCGCAACATGAAGCGGGTGATCCAGCACAATGCCGATCTCATCGGCGCCATGCACGACGCGCAGCCTTCCACCGAGCAGTATTCGCTGTTTCGCGCCTATCTCGATGCCCGGCACCGCCGCGGCGGCATGTCCGACATGACGGTGCTCGACTACGCCATGATGGTCGAGGACACGCATGTCGACACCAAGATCATCGAATACCGGCGGCGCGGCCCCGACACCTTCATCACCGGCAAGGGCCAGGGCGAGCTGATCGCGGTGGCACTCACCGACAAGATGGCCGACGGCCTGTCGATGGTCTATTCCTACTTCAATCCCGACTTCGAGGACCGCTCGCTCGGCACCTTCATGATCCTCGACCACATCGCCCGCGCCAGGGCGATGGGCCTGCCCCATGTCTATCTCGGCTACTGGGTCAACGGCTCGCGCAAGATGAATTATAAGATGCGCTTCATGCCGCAGGAGCATCTCGGCCCGAAGGGCTGGGAACGCTACGACCACGAAGCGGTTTCGCGCTGACCTTTCCTTCCGCCATTCATCCCTAAACTGTTTCAAGGGAGAGGAAGCTGGTCTTCCGGCCGCATGGCTGGAAGGCGACAGGCCGATATTGCGGCCTGCCTCCCCATTCATCGCGAGACCGGCATGTCATCCCACCACGATCATCAGAAGGGCCTCCTCATCACCGCCATCGGCGGACTGACGCTTACCATCGACATCCCGCTGATCCGGCTCGCCGACGGCAGCCCATGGACCATCATGATGCTGCGCAACGCCACGACCTTGGCCGCCGCGCTCGTGGTCTGGGCCGTCTGGCGTGCGCTCAGCAGGAACGCGCCACAACTCATCCCAGGCTGGTCAGGGTTGGCGGTGGCCATATGCTATGGCCTGACCGGCATCACCTTCATCACCGCCGTCTTCCACACCTCGACCGCCAATCTGGTCTTCATCCTCGCCTTCAACGCCGTGTTCGCAGCGCTGTTGTCCTGGCTGTTCCTGCGGGAGCGGCCGCGGCTGGTGACGCTCGCGACGATGCTGGTCATGATCCTTGGCGTGCTGATCATCGTCGGCGGTTCGGTCGGCACCGGGCACCTGTTCGGCGATTTCATGGCGCTCTGCTCGGCCTTCTTCGTCGCTCTCGCCATCACCATCTCGCGCGCCAGCGGCAAGGACATGGGCTTCACCTCGCTGGTCGGCGTCGTCCTGCCCTTGGCGGTTGCCACGTTCATGGTCTCGGGCGAAGGCTTTCACGTCAACGCGCCATGGTGGATCATCTTCAACGGCGCCGTGATCATGCCGATCTCGTTCTTCTGCCTTGCCAACGGACCGAAATACATTTCAGGACCGGAAGTGGCGATGTTCTATCTGCTGGAAACCGTGCTGGCGCCGGTCTGGGTGTGGATGTTCTTTGCGGAAACACCGTCGCGCAACAGCCTGATCGGCGGCGTCATCCTGATCACCGCGCTGGTCGCCCACTCATTGTGGCAGTTGCATGAAGGACGCAAGCGCAGCGCCGCGCTGGCCGTCAGTCACCCGGCCTGACTCTTTTTCGGCACGCCGCGCTCGGCGGCGATCTCGATCTGCGGCGGATGATCGTCCAGTTCCTCTGGCGCGGCAGGAGCGGCCTCGTCCATCAGTTCGACCTCGCGCAGCCATTCGCGCCAGATCGCGACCAGCAGCGCCATCAGCACCGGGCCGATGAACAGGCCGAGGAAGCCCATCGTCTTGACGCCGCCGATCAGGCCAAAAAAGGTCGGCAGGAAGGGCAGCTTGATCGGCCCGCCGACCAGCTTCGGGCGCAGCGTCTTGTCGACGATGAAGAGTTCGACCGCGCCCCAGATGAACAGCGCGAACCCCGCCACCGGCGAACCGCTGGCGGCGAGGTAAATCGAGACAAGCGTAAAGGACAGCGGCGCACCGCCGGGGATCAGCGCCATGACGCCGGTCAAGGCGCCGAGCGTCACCGGCGACGGCACGCCGGCCAGCCAATAGGCGATGCCCAGCACCAGTCCCTCGCCGATGGCGATCACGGTCATGCCGGTCACTGTCGAGGAGATCGTCGCCGGCACAACCCGCGAAATCCGCTCCCATCTCATCGGCAGGATGCGCTCGCCGAGGCGGTCGACCTGGCCGGCGAAATGCTCGCCATCGCGATAGGCGAAGAACAGCGCGATCATCATGAACAGCAGCGTCAGCAACAGGCCGAAGGCACTGCCGCCGGCCGCGAGCACGCCGCGATAGATGCTGCCGATGTTGGCGCCGCTGACCAGCTGGATCAGTTCGCCTATGCCGCCGGGATGACCGAGATTGGTCGTCCATTGCTCATTCAGCCACTCGCCGACGATGGGCATTGTGGCGATCCAGTGCGGTGTCACCGCACCGTGCCGGTTGGTCTCGATCGCCCAGGCGACCCATTCGCGGACCTCGTTGATGGCATAGGTGCCGGCGAGCGCGATCGGCACCACCAGGAAGGTCAAGATGAACAAGATCGCGAAAGTCGCTGCGATGGTGCGGTTGCTGCCGACGGCGGCAAGCAGCCGCCGGTAGAGCGGCCAGCTGGCGAAGGCGATGACGAGCGCGGCCAGCACCGGAAACAGGAAGCCGTGGAAGAGGTAGACGCCGGCGGCAACGATCAGCACCAAAAGCCAGCGCGCCGCCGACAGCGGCGGAATGACGGCGGATCTCAGCGGCGCCGACAGGCCGAACAGGCGCTGCTGCCGCTCCGGTTTCTGGATCTCAGTCCGCTTCAAACGCGCGTTTCTCCCTGCCCATCCTACTGCTTATGCACAATCATAGTGCAGCAATCGTGACGATAGTCCAAATGCTCGGCCGGCAGGCCAGAGGGGGTCGTCTCGCATGGAGTGCCGGCCACGTCCGTTCGCGATTGGGAGGTCGCGTCAGGACGTACCGACCCGCTCTGTCGCCTTCGGCGACATCCCCCCTCGAGGGGGGAGATTTAGCGGCGCTACCCGAACTTGCCCGTCCGCGGGAATCCCTTCGGCACCATCCGTCCGGCCGACGCTCTGGCGCCGATCCACTCCGCCAGTTCCTCGCGCGACTTGACGAAAGTGCGGTCGGCCGAATCCTGCCAGGACAGGCCGGTTTCCAGCGTAAAGGTTTTCAGGTCAAGAACGCCGCCGTCCTTGTATTTTTGCAGGCGAACGCCCTTGCCGCGGCCCATTTCCGGGATCTCGGAAAGCGGGAAGACCAGCATCTTGCGGTTCTCGCCGACGATGGCGAGATGGTCGCCGCCCACCACCAGGCAGCGCTTGGCCTCGTCCGGCGCCTTGACGTTCATCACCTGCTTGCCCTTGCGGGTGTTGGCGACGACCTCTTCCTCCGGCACGACGAAGCCGTTGGCGTCGTAGGACACCAGAAGCAGCTTGCGCTTGGGGTCGTGGACGAAGGCGGTGACGATGTCCTGGTCGTTGTCCATGTCGACGATGATGCGGATCGGTTCGCCATGGCCGCGTCCGCCCGGCAGCCGGTCGGCGCCGATCGTGTAGAACTTGCCGCCGGTGGTGAAGACCAGGATCTTGTCGGTGGTCTGGGCGTGGAAGGCGAGCTTGAGGCTGTCGCCCTCCTTGAAGGTGAGCGTCGAGTGGTCGCTCAAATGACCTTTCATCGCCCTGAGCCAGCCCTTTTCGGAGACGACCACGGTGACCGGCTCGCGCTCGATCATGGCGTGCGCGATGTCGGTAAGGTCATGCTCGGGCGCGTCGGCGAACTGGGTCCGCCGCTTGCCGAGTTCGGTCTGCGGTCCGAACTTGTCGCGGATGCTGCTGACTTCCCACTTGATCGTCGCCCATTGCTTGGCATTCGACGCCAGCAGCGCC
Source organism: Mesorhizobium sp. LjNodule214 (assembly GCF_964252735.1). Taxonomy (NCBI): domain Bacteria; kingdom Pseudomonadati; phylum Pseudomonadota; class Alphaproteobacteria; order Hyphomicrobiales; family Phyllobacteriaceae; genus Mesorhizobium; species Mesorhizobium sp. LjNodule214. The sequence goes on along the minus strand of NZ_CAXUPE020000003.1, from coordinate 599,404 downwards.
TCGATCTGCTTCTTCTCGGCGGTGAGGCCGTCGAACTCCTTGCGGATCTCGATCTCTTCCAGCTTGCGAAGAGCGCGCAGGCGCATGTTGAGGATGGCTTCGGCCTGGGTGTCGGTCAGCGACCAGCGGGCCATCATCACCTGCTTGGGCTCGTCCTCCTCGCGGATGATCCTGATCACCTCGTCGATGTTGAGGTAAGCGATCAGATAGCCGGCGAGGATCTCCAGCCGCCTTTCGATCTCGCCAAGCCGATGCTTCGAACGGCGGATGAGCACGTCGCGGCGGTGCTCGAGCCATTCCTTGAGCACGCCCTTCAGCGACAGCACGTTCGGCACCTTGCCTCGCGACAGCACGTTCATGTTGAGCGGGAAGCGGCTTTCGAGCTCGGTCAGCTTGAACAGCGATTCCATCAATATGCCCGGATCGACCGAACGGCTCTTCGGCACCAGCACGACGCGGATGTCCTCGGCGCTCTCGTCGCGGATGTCCTCCAGAAGCGGCAATTTGCGGGCCATCAGCAGCTCGGCGATCTTCTCGATCAGCCGCGCCTTCTGGACGCCGTAGGGGATTTCGGTAACGACGATGCTCCAGGTACCCCTGCCCTGGTCCTCCTGACCCCATTTCGCCCGAACGCGAAACCCGCCGCGGCCGGTCTCGTAGGCTTCGAGGATCGAGGCGCGGCTGTCGACGATGATGCCGCCGGTCGGGAAATCCGGGCCTTGGACGAAATCCATCAGCGCCGTCACAGGCGCGTCCGGATGCTCGATCAGGTGCAGTGCCGCGTCGCAAAGCTCGGCGGCATTGTGCGGCGGGATCGAGGTCGCCATACCCACCGCAATGCCGGACGAGCCGTTGGCGAGCAGGTTCGGGAAGGCGCCGGGCAGCACGACCGGCTCCTCGTCCTCCTCATTGTAGGTCGGCCGGTAGTCGACCGCGTCCTCGGTGATGCCGGCAAGCAGCTCGGTCGCCACATCGGTCATGCGCGCTTCGGTGTAGCGCATGGCGGCGGCGTTATCGCCGTCGATGTTGCCGAAATTGCCCTGCCCGTCGACCAGCGGGTAGCGCATCGAGAAATCCTGCGCCAGGCGCACCAGCGCGTCGTAGATCGACTGGTCGCCATGCGGATGGAACTTGCCCATCACCTCGCCGACGATACGGGCGCATTTGGCGAAACCCTGGTCGGGATTGAGCCTGAGCAGCCGCATCGCATGCATGATGCGGCGGTGCACGGGTTTCAGCCCGTCGCGCACATCCGGCAGCGCCCGGTGCATGATGGTCGACAGCGCATAAGCGAGATAGCGCTCTTCCAGCGCCTTCTTCAGATCGACCGGTTCAACGTGATCACCGCCGCCATCTTGAGGCGGCAAAAGCCTTTTTCCCATGGGGCTGCACTAGCCGAGCGGGTGATTCGCGGCAAGCGCCGGTGTGCGATTCCGCACTTCGCGCGGCCTTTGGGCGGCAAAAAACGGGCGACACCCGGGCGGGGGCAGCCACCTCAAACCTACCGCACGGATGTGATGGACTTCACGGAATTGCCGGCGCGGCCACGTCTATGTGCAACAGCATCGGAAGCGGTGCCGGCGCCAGCCAACATCAATCTGTTACAAGCCCTGTCTAAGGCATGACGCGATGACGCATGGAAATCCGATCTTCATGACAAATTCACCGCACCACGCAAAGACCGAGGATCGGGTTTGCCTTTCGCCGTGATTTTCGACCATTCTGTCCGACAACGCCTTTATCCCGTCCAGTTCGTCACAGAATGGAGAGGCGCAACCAATGAAGACATTTTTTCAGGACATCTCAGGGGACTTGCAATGACAATCCAACACTCATTCCGCAAACTCGCTTTTTCGACCTTTTTGCTGACGCTGCCGCTGAATGCCGCTTTCGCGCAGGACACTGCCGTCGCCGACCGGCTCAAGGCGACGCTCGCCGCTCAGGGCGTCGACATTTCCTGGACCGGGGTGACCGGCGACGCCACCAGCATGGTGCTGCAGGGCGTGTCGGTGAAACCGGCGGCCGAGAAGGAGGCGCTGCCGATCGGCGACGTCAAGCTCGAGGGCGTGGCCGAGGCCAATGGCGGTTATGACATCGCGACCGTGTCGACCTCGGCGTTCCAGCGCACCCAGGACGGCATCACGCTCGATCTCAGCCCCTTCGTCATCCATGACATGACGGTTCCGGCCGATGGCGCCACCGGACCGACGGGCTCGATGCTGATGTACAAATCGGCCGAACTCGCCAACATGACGGTCAAGGTCGCCGACAAGACCGCCTTCTCGATGGACGGCCTCGCCATCGAGATCACGCCGCCCGCTGACGGCAAGGCGATGGAATTCACCGGTACGACGGAAAAGTTCAATGCCGACCTGACCCTGGTCGAGGACCCGAAGTCGAAGGAGGTCATCGACGCGCTCGGCTACCAGAACATCACCGGCAATATCGACGTGGCCGGCACCTGGCAGCCTTCGGACGGCAAGATGGAACTGTCCCAATACGACATCGCGGTCGACAATGCCGGCAAGTTCGGCATGACCTTCGACCTCGGCGGCTATACGCTCGATTTCGTCAAGTCGGTGCAGGAGATGCAGAAGAAGATGGCGGCGCAGCCCGAAGGTGCCGACAATTCGGCGCAAGGCATGGCCATGCTCGGCCTGATGCAGCAGCTCTCCTTCAACGGCGCCTCGATCCGCTTCGACGACGATTCGCTGACCGGCAAGGTGTTGGAATATGTCGGCAAGCAGCAAGGCATGTCGGCCAAGGACATCGCCAACCAGGCCAAGGCGATCGTGCCGTTCGGCATGGCGCAGCTCAACAATCCGGAACTGACGGCCGAAGTGACCGCCGCGGTCGGCAAGTATCTGGACGACCCGAAGAGCCTCGAGATTTCGGCCGAGCCGCCGGCCTCGGTGCCGTTCGCGCTGATCATGGCCGGCGCGATGTCCAACCCGCTCGACCTGCCGAAGACGCTGGGCGTCAAGGTCAGGGCGAACGAAGACTGATCGACAGGGTTCCTGAAAGCAAAAAGCCCGGCAGCGATGCCGGGCTTTTTTGTTGGATTGTCGAATCGAAAGAATCGGTTCCGGCCGTTTTTTAAAGTACCGGTCGAAACGGGATCAGGCGTCCTTCTTCGCCGTCGCGACGCGCAGCGACAATTCGCGAAGCTGCTGCGGCGTGGCCTCCGAGGGCGCGTTCATCAGGAGGTCGTAAGCCTGCTGGTTCATCGGGAACATGGTAACCTCGCGCAGGTTCTTGGCTCCGACCAAAAGCATGACGACGCGGTCGATGCCGGCCGCCATGCCGCCATGCGGCGGCGCGCCGTACTGGAAGGCACGGTAGAGGCCGCCAAAGCGCTCCTCGACGGTCGCGCGGTCGAGCCCGACCGTCTCGAAGGCCTTGACCATGGTTTCCGGCAGATGGTTGCGGATGCCGCCGGAGGCGATCTCGAAGCCGTTGCAGACCATGTCGTACTGGAACGCCTTGATGCCGAGCAGATCCTCGCCGTTGAGCGCGTCGATGCCGCCTTGCGGCATCGAAAACGGGTTGTGGGCGAAGTCTATCTTCTTCTCCTCCTCGTTCCATTCGAAGAACGGGAAGTCGACGATCCAGCACAGTTCGAAGCGCTCGCGGTCGACAAGGTTCAGTTCCTCGCCGGCGCGGGTGCGTGCAGCACCCGCGAAGGAGACGAACTTCTTCGGGTCGCCGGCGACGAAGAAGGCGGCGTCGCCATCGGCAAGGCCGAGCTGGAGGCGGATCGCCTCGGTGCGTTCCTCGCCGATGTTCTTGGCCAGCGGTCCCGCGCCTTCGAGCTTCTCGCCCTCCTTGCGCCAGAAGATGTAGCCCAGGCCCGGCTGGCCCTCGCCTTGCGCCCAGGAATTCATGCGGTCGCAGAAGGCGCGCGAGCCGCCGGTCTTGGCCGGGATGGCCCAGATTTCGGCCTTCGGATCGTTGGCGAGGATGTTGGCGAATACCTTGAAGCCGGACTCGCGAAAATGGTCGGAGACCGCCTGCATCTCGATCGGGTTGCGCAGGTCCGGCTTGTCGGTGCCGTATTTGCGCATGGAGACATCATAGGGAATGCGCTGGAATTTCTGCGTCACCGGCTTGCCGTTGGCGAAGGTCTCGAAGACCGCGCGGAGGACGGGCTCCATCGTGCTGAGCACGTCGTCCTGCTCGACAAAGCTCATCTCCAGGTCCAGCTGATAGAATTCGCCGGGTAGACGGTCGGCGCGCGGATCCTCGTCGCGGAAGCAGGGCGCGATCTGGAAGTAGCGGTCGAAGCCCGACACCATGATCAGCTGCTTGTATTGCTGCGGCGCCTGCGGCAGCGCGTAGAAGGTGCCGGGATGGATGCGCGACGGCACCAGGAAGTCGCGCGCGCCCTCGGGCGACGACGCGGTCAGGATCGGCGTCGAGAATTCGGTGAAGCCGACCTCGTCCATGCGCTTGCGCATCTCGGCGATGATTTTTGTCCGCGCCACGATGTTCTTGTGCAGCGTCTCGCGGCGCAGGTCGAGGAAGCGGTACTTCAGGCGGATGTCTTCCGGATAGTCGGGCTCGCCGAACACCGGCAGCGGCAGTTCCTTGGCCGCCGACAGCACCTCGATCTCGCGCGCGAAAATCTCGATTTCGCCGGTCGGTAGATTGGCATTGGTTGTCTCGGGCAGGCGCGCCTTGACCTCGCCGTCGACGCGGATGACCCACTCGCCGCGCACGGTCTCGGCGATCTTGAAGGCCGGCGAATCCGGGTCGGCGACGATCTGGGTCAGGCCGTAATGATCACGCAGGTCGATGAACAGCAGGCCGCCATGGTCGCGCACGCGATGCACCCAGCCCGACAGGCGGACGGGGACGCCGACGTCGCTCTTTCTCAATTGGGCACAGGTGTGGCTGCGGTAACGATGCATTGTCATGATGAAGTCCGGAACTGGTTGCAGGCCGACGGGCCGGCTCGGAAAATTTGCGCGAAAAGCGCATGAGAGGCCGGTTTTGTCAAGGCAAGCGGGCGGCGCGCAAACTGTTCAGGCGAAGCGGATTTCAGCGCCCTGACGCTCGAAATCGGCGAGGATAGCGGCCGGCGCCGTCTTTTCGACCACCAGATGGCGGATCGCTTCGGGCCCGGCGACGCGGTAAGGCGCCGCCGTGGCCAACTTGTCGTTGGTGACGGCGATGACGATGCCGGCGCTGTTCCTGGCCATGGCCCGCTTCACCTCGGCCTCCGCCGAATCGAACGCCGTCACGCCGCGTGAGGCATCGAGACCGCAGGAGCCCAGGAAAAACAGGTCGGCGCCAAGCTGCGCGACGGCAGCCAGCGTATCGGCACCGACGCAGGTTCCTAGGTCGCGGTCGAACCTGCCGCCCAGCACGATCAGTTCGACCAATGCGTGTTCGGAGAGAGCCGAAGCGACGCCGAGCGAATTGGTGGCTATGGTCAGTTCGAGGTCACGCGGAATGGCCCTGGCGATCGCGGCATTGGTGGTGCCGCCGTCGATGAACAGGCTTTGCCCGCTGGAGAGCAGAGCCACCGCCGCGCGCGCCAGCCGCATCTTCTCCTCGACCGCATGGCTATCGCGCTGGCTGACTGGTGCGGCGGCGAAAGGTGCGGCCGCGACCGCGCCGCCATAAACGCGGCGGCATTGCCCGGCCTTGGCCATCTCCCTCAGGTCGCGTCGGACCGTGTCTTCCGAAACGCCGAAGCGGCTCGCCAGTTCGCCGGCCAGCACCCTTCCCTCCGCCGCAAGCCGGTCGCGGATGAGCTGGTGCCGTTCGTCGGTAAGCATTGCACGATCCTGTTTCTTTGTGCACATTCTTGCATGTTTTCCGTGTTTATGCAAGAAGTCGAGCAATTCAGGCAGTTGGACAGGCCAGCCGCCGGCACCTCTTTCCCTGAAGGCATTGCGATGACCCTTGGCCTCAGCCTCGCCCCTCAGCACCGGGTCTATGCCGGGTTTGCGATTTATTCGTTCGCCATGGGCAACATCTTTCCGCGGCTGCCCGACATCAAGCACGCCATGGGCATCGAGGACGGCACGCTCGGGCTCAGCCTGATCGGAACGCCGATTGGCACCTTGACCGCGCTGACACTGGCGACGCCGATGCTGGAACGGGTCGGCTTCCGCCGCGCGCTGCTCGGACTGGTCCCATTGGTGGCGGCAACCTATGCCATCGCGGTGCACGCTCCGGGGCCTGTCTCCCTGTTCCTCATGCTCCTTCCGGTCGGGCTGATGATCGGCAGCATCGAGATCATGCTCAATGTCGAGGCCGACAGGACGGAGTTCCTGCTGAAACGCCGGATTATGAACCGGGCGCATTCGTTCTGGAGCATTGGCTTCTTCGGCGCCGGCCTGTTCGGTGCGGCGCTCGGCCATCTCGGCATGTCGCCGCAACTTCACCTGGCGATCGTCGTGCCGATGGTGGCGATATCGATGGCGCTGTTTCTCGGCGGCTACGAACCGGCGCCAAGCCGCTTCGCCGGCAACGGCGACAAGGCGCCCAGGCTGGCAAGGCCGACGCTGCCGATCCTCGTCCTCGTCGCGGTGACGCTGTCGGCAATGCTCTTGGAAGGCGCCAGCATCGACTGGTCGGCGATCTACATGCGCACCGTGTTCGACTCCGGTCCCTTCGTCGCCGGATTCACGGTGGCGCTGTTCGCATTCTCGCAAGCGACCACGCGCTTCTTCGCCGACAGCTTTGTCGACCGCCACTCGCCAAGCGGTGTGGCGCGTGTGCTGCTGGCGAGCATGGCGGCGGGCGTGCTGCTGGTCTTCCTGTCGCCTGCCCCATTTGTGTCCATGCTGGGCTTTGCCCTTTTGGGCATCGGCAGCAGCGCTCTCTTTCCGCTGGCGATCTCCGCAGCCGCCCAGCGGACGGATCGCCCCGCGGCAATCAATGTCGCGGCGCTGTCGCAGATCTCCTTCGTCGCCTTCCTGCTCGGTCCGCCGCTGCTCGGCTTCGTCTCGGACCATTGGGGTATCCGCTCGGCCTTTGCCATCGGCATCCCGTTCATCGCGCTTAGCCTGCTGACCGCCGGGTCGCTTGGCCGAAGGGCGCCCTCGGAGAAGCCCGCTGCGCCGTCGAACGAGAAAATACTGGCGCGGGCCGGCGAGGCATAGACTGGTCTCCCGCCATCAGGCGGTCAGTGGGTGAAGCGCGCACTTTCGCCAGGCGTGGCAGCCCCACACACGACAGCCGGATCTGGACGAAGTCCGCATGATTCCACCATTCGCCGGGACGGCATGTTCGATGCCGATACGAGCTCATAGATGTGCGTTGCATGCAGATCGCGAAACACATTGAGGATCATGCGAGCGTTGATGTAGGCGCCGAGCCGTCGGCCCCTATGCGATTGCGCGACCGCAACCAGTCCGCCCCACGCATATCGGTGATAGGCACTGTAGGGATTGTGAGGCAAGTAGCCATGCGCGGTTGCCGCGACAGCTCCTGCCTCGTCGCCCACCACCACCGTCGTCGCCGGCCCCAAGGTTCCGGCCAGCAGTGATCCCGAAAATGGCACCACGCCCGACGCCGCCATGAGCGCCTGGATGCGGGCCGTATACTCGCCATCCGGCTCGGCCGGCCTTTCTCTATCGACAAATCCGTCGGGCAATCCTCGACCGACAATCGCTTCCGATGCCACCAGGGCATTTGCCTGATCGGCCACGAACACGTCCCAGGTGTCGAAGCGGTAGCCCCCCTTGGCCAATCGCGACTTGAGTTCGCCCACCTTGCCTGCAGGTATCATGCGAAAGCCGAAGATGCCGTCGCGATTGAGGATCTTGTCGATCAGCTCCCACCCGAACTGATCGGGATCATCGCACCCCATCGTGCGCCCAGTCTGGCACGCGCCGGGGGTCGTCCTGATGAAGTCGACACTCGCCTCAGCCTCAGCTTGCAGGCGCTGCTGAAGCTCCGTGCCGAAATAGCCTGACATGGAAAGTCCCACTCTTTGTCATGAGCCCCATGGAGTGTAGCAAGCACTTCGGAATACGGCCAAGCTGCTTTCTGTTGGAACCAGCCGGGCTCCCTTGTTGGCTCAACGCCGCCGGGAATTGCCGCTGGCATTGGCGGTGGCGATGGTTCAAGAAGGGGCAACGAAAAGTGATTGCCTTTCCTTCATGTCCTCCATCCGTCCGCTGATCCCACTCCTCATCGCCGCCGGCATCCTGCTTGGCGGCAATGGGCTGCAGGGCACGCTGATCGCGCTGCGCGGTGCCCAGGAAGGGTTTTCCGCCACAATCATCGGCCTGCTGGGCACGTTCTATTTCGCCGGCTTCCTGCTCGGCTGCCTGGCCGTCACCCGCATCCTCAAGGCGGTCGGCCATGTCAGGACCTTCGCCGCGCTGGCGGCGACCGCATCGGCCGGCACGCTGCTGCTGGTTTTGGTCATCGACCCGGTGATGTGGTGCGCGGTACGCTTTGCCGGCGGCTTCTGCTTCGCCGGGCTGTTCACCGTCATGGAAGCCTGGCTGAATTCGGGCGTCACCAACAAGGACCGCGCACGCGTGCTTGCCATCTACCGCATGGTCGATATCGGCTCAGTGACATCAGCGCAGTTCCTGATCCCGGTCTTCGGCGCTGGCGGCTTCACCATCTTCGCCATCATGTCGATGATGATCACGCTGTCGCTGGTGCCGGTGTCGCTCGGCGACCGCTCCAACCCGACGCCGCCGGGGGACGTCAAGCTTGACCTTGCGCGCGTCTGGCGGATCTCGCCGCTCGGTTGCTTTGGTTGCATCTGCGTCGGCGTCACCAACAGCGCCTTCCGCACGCTGTCGCCGGTCTATGCCGAACAGCTCGGTATGTCTGTGGCCGACGTCGTCACCTTCGTCAGTGTCGGCATTTTCGGCGGCGCCCTCATCCAGTATCCGCTGGGCTACCTCTCCGACCGTCGGGACCGGCGCACGGTGCTCCTGGCGACGACGTGCTGCGCCATGCTCGCGGCGCTGGCGCTGGTGTTCATCCCCGGCAACGACCCGTTCCTCAACTTCGTCATCGTCTTCATCTTCGGCAGCTTCGCCATGCCGCTCTATTCGCTCTCGGCGGCGCATTCCAACGACCGCGCCGGCAAGGGCGAGTTCGTGCTGATCAACGCGGCGCTGATGCTGTTCTATTCCTTCGGCGCCATCGGCGGTCCGTTCGCGGCCTCGACGGCGATGCAGTATTTCGGACCGGGCGCCCTGTTTGTTTTCAGCGCTGTCGTGTACGCCATTCTCATCATCGTGATCCTCTACCGGATGCAGGTGCGCTCCGGCGTGCCGGCGGGCCACCGCAGCCGGTTTATCGCGCTGTTGCGTACATCGACGGTATTTGCGCGGCTGGCGCGGCGGAACGGTGATTCCGATGGATCGACGGACACATGACCGTGCGGCGGCTTGACGAAAGCCCGCGCGGCTGAAATTGAAAGAGACCTAATATGTTGCCAAAAGCGATTTGATGCACGTCATCACCACCCAAAGTGAACTCGAGACCGTTGTCGCCGCGTTCGAAAAGTCGGATTTCGTCACCGTCGACACCGAATTCATCCGCGAAACGACCTTCTGGCCGATTCTCTGCCTGATCCAGATGGCGGCGCCTGGCGTGACGGCGCTGATCGACCCGCTGTCGCCCGATATTGACCTGAAACCGTTCTTCCGGCTGATGGCCAACGAAGCGGTGGTCAAGGTCTTCCACGCGGCGCGCCAGGACATCGAAATCATCGTCCATCTCGGCAACCTCGTGCCGCACCCGGTGTTCGACACCCAGGTGGCGGCGATGGTCTGCGGCTTCGGCGACAGCGTCTCCTACGACCAGCTGGTGCAGCGCATCACCGGGGCCCGGCTCGACAAATCCTCGCGCTTCACCGACTGGCGGCATCGTCCCTTGTCCGATAAGCAGCTCGACTATGCGCTGGCCGACGTCACCCACCTGATCGAGGTCTACCAGCACCTCAGCGCCGAACTGGTACGGGAAAACCGCGCCCATTGGCTGAACGAGGAAATGGAGGTGCTGACCTCGCGCGAGACCTACGATCCGCATCCGGAGGACGCCTGGAAGCGGCTGAAGATGCGGCTGCGCAAGCCGCAGGAGCTGGCGATCGTGCAGGCAGTGGCCGCATGGCGCGAGCGCGAGGCGCGCGAGCGCGACGTGCCGCGCGGACGGGTGCTGAAGGACGACGCGATCTATGAGGTCGCGCAGCAGGCGCCGCGCGATACGGCGGGACTTGGCCGCCTGCGCACCACGCCGAAAGGCTGGGAACGCTCGGCGACGGCGACCGCCCTGCTCGGCGCAGTCAACACCGCCCTGGCCTTGCCGAAGGAAGCGATGCCGAAGCTGCCGAAGAGTTTTCAGCCGCCGGAAGGCTCAAATGCCGCGTCGGAACTGTTGAAAGTGCTTTTGCGCATCGTTGCCGAAAAGGAAGGCGTGGCGTCGAAGGTGCTGGCGTCCAGCGACGACATCGACCGCATCGCCGCCGAGGGCGAGGCAGCCGACGTGCCGGCCCTGCAGGGCTGGCGGCGGGCCGTGTTCGGCGAAGCGGCGCTCAAGCTGGTGCGCGGCGAGATCGGCATCAAGTTCGACAAGCGCAAGATCGCGCTGTTCGATCTGTAGCGACTGCGCTGGTGCGGCTCAGACTACCCCAAGCAAATGGAACGCGAACCAGATCCAGGCCAGTAGCAGGACAACCGCGCCGAAGAAGAAGGCGCGGCTGCGCAGCAGCACCCGGTTGCTGGTCAGATGCACCCAGGCATGGACATAGCGCGACAGGATGAAGATCCACATCAGTGCCAGCGTCAGGTAGTTGACGCCGTTGGTAACGAAAAGCGCCAGGCAGAGCGCGTGGAACAGCACCGGCAATTCGAACTGGTTGATCAAATTGTTGGCGACGGTGACGCTGGAGGCCGGCTCGGTCGAACGGACCTTGTACTGACCGACCTTGGCCTCGCCGGACTTGACGGCAAAATACCGGCGCCGGGCCATCACCAGATAGACGATATAGACAAGCAGCACATGCGCCAGAACAGGCCAAAAGATCGCGGTCTGGTTCACGATTGCTCCCCGCCCTCAGCGGGCCGCCGCTGACCTGCCAGGTAAAAGACCGCAATGACGGCTAAGGGTATCGCCAGCAGCGCGAATTTGGTGACGGTCAGCGCCGAGGCGAAGGCGAGCGAGTCGGGGTTGGCCGACTGGAAATCGGACAAGAGCCGCGCTACCGCGAAATTCTGCGCATAATCGGCGAGCGTGTAGGGCAGCACGAGCACGACCGCGAACAGCGCCTGGACCGGCGCGATCATCGCCCGGAAATTCCTCAGTTGCCGGCCGGTTGCCAGAATCAGGCTGACCAGGGTCAGCGACAACAGCGCCGGGAACAGCAGATCGAAGGTCAGGTAGTGCCAGACCAGGATGATCTCGCCGCCACGCCGGCCAAGCGCCGTCAGCCAGGCCATGCCTTCGTCCGGGGTAAAGCCGCCAAGACGCATGTCGAGCGACGTCAGGCCGCCGCTCAAACTGCGGAAATAGAGGAACTCCATCGCATTCATGGCGACGAAGACCGCCGCGGTCGCGAAACTGAGTGCAGCGGCGTGGCGCGACAGCCGGAGCACAATCGCCGTCAGATTACGCCAAAATGCGTAGCGATCCCGTTGATCGGGCTGATCGGCCCGATCGGCCTGATCAAAGTCCGCCCGGATAATTCGGGCTTTCGCGGGTGATCGTGACGTCATGGGCGTGGCTTTCACGAAGTCCGGCGTTGGATATGCGCACAAAAGTGGCGCGGCCGCGGAAATCGGCAAGGTCGCGGCCACCGACATAACCCATAGCGGCTTTCAGGCCGCCCGCAAGCTGGTGCAGCACGCCAGACACAGGTCCTTTGTAGGGAACCTGCCCTTCGATGCCTTCCGGAACCAGTTTCAGCGTGTCGCGGACCTCGGCCTGGAAGTAGCGATCGGCGGAGCCGCGGGCCATGGCGCCGACCGATCCCATGCCGCGATAGGCCTTGAAGGAGCGCCCCTGGTGCAGATAGACCTCGCCCGGGCTCTCGTCGGTGCCAGCGAGCAGCGAGCCGATCATGGCCGCACTTGCGCCCGCTGCGAGCGCCTTGGCGAGATCGCCCGAATATTTGATGCCGCCATCGGCAATCACCGAGACGCCCGATTTGTGCGCTGTCTCGACCGCCGACATGATGGCAGAAAGCTGCGGCACGCCGACGCCGGCGACGATGCGGGTGGTGCAGATCGAGCCCGGGCCGATGCCGACCTTGACGGCGTCGGCGCCGGCATCGATCAGCGCCTGCGTGCCCTCGGCGGTGGCAACGTTGCCGGCCAGGATGCGCACCGAATTGGACAGTTTCTTGGCCCGCGTCACGGCATCGAGCACGCGCTGCGAGTGGCCGTGCGCGGTGTCGATGACCAGGAGGTCGACGCCGGCATCGATCAGCCGCTCGGCGCGCTCGAAGCCGTCATCACCGACGCTGGTGGCGGCGGCGGCGCGCAGACGTCCCTGCGCATCCTTGGTGGCGTGCGGATTGAGCTGCGACTTCTCGATGTCCTTGACGGTGATCAGGCCGACGCAATTGCCCTTCCTGTCGACGACGACCAGCTTTTCGATGCGGTGCTGGTGCAGCAGCCGCTTGGCCTCGTCCTGGTCGACATTCTCCTTGACCGTGATCAGGTTCTCACGGGTCATCAATTCGTAGACCTTCTGCGAAGGATCTGAGGCGAAGCGCACGTCGCGGTTGGTCAGGATGCCGACCAGCCGGCCGACTGTGTGTCCGCCCGTGCCGCCGTTCTCGACCACCGGAATGCCCGAGATCGAGTAGGTGCGCATCAGCCCCAGGGCGTCGGCGAGCGTCGCGTCGGGACCGATGGTGACCGGGTTCACGACCATGCCGGATTCGAATTTCTTCACCTGCCGCACCTGCTCGGCCTGCTCGGCCGGCGAGAAATTACGGTGGATGACGCCGATGCCACCGGCCTGGGCCATGGCAATCGCGAGCCTGGCCTCGGTGACGGTGTCCATGGCAGCCGACAGGATCGGCACGTTGAGGTCGATGTCGCCGGCGATGCGGGTGCGGATGTCGGTCTCGCCGGGCATGACCTCGGAATGACCGGGCTGCAACAGCACGTCGTCAAAGGTCAGCGCCAACGCGCCGGTGGACGTTTCGATAATTTTTGCCATGGCCAGTCCTCGGAATACAAAAAAGCGCTGGACCGCAATGGACAGCGCCGACTCGTTTCTTCCCTTTCAGGATTGGCGCTGGCTGGTAACACGTCACGGCGTCGATGAAAAGCCGATCATTGCACGCCATCGCAAACTATGGGGTTTGTCCTGACAGCCGCCACCAAGGGTTGAGGGTCGCACAAAAGTGACAGCAAATTAATGCGACAACCGGACCGAGGCAACCGCCCCTCGTGTCGGCTTGTCCCCGGTCGACGGCACAGAGAATCAAGTCCGGACGCGTTTTGTGAACCGCACCATTCCGCTCATCCTGGCGGTCGCTCTTTTCATGGAAACACGTAGAGGTCCGCTTTCGCAAGGGGTTGCGCTGTGCTGCGCTCCCTTTCATAACGCCGACTCATAACATGCGTTTCGGGTGAGGGCAGGCAGTGCGGTCAGCAAACGTTTGTCGTCGGGGGTACGATGATACGTCGCGGGGCACTCGACGCGTCACACCGCGCTGTGTGTCAGGAATGGGGTCGGTTTGACGGTCGCCCGACCCCAGTGCTTTGACCCGTCAATCGGGTATCGTGTTTCAAGTGAATTGGCATCAAACTGAGACACTACCCCCCAACCCTAATTCGACATCAATCAATGCGTCCAAGGCACGAGGCGTTGTGGCGTAAGGGTTTGAGGATGGGCTTGCGCCGCGCTTCCCAGTTTATCACCCAGTTGGCGGCCTGAACCTTGACGGACACTGCTCCTGTCGTTGGTCTTGAGTCTTGACGCCCAAATATGTCAAAACGTCCTCGGCAGAACGCAACGAGGGGAATCAGCATGGACACAAAGCTTCGCACTCTCATTCTGTGCGCCATCATCACGACGCTCGCAGCCTGTACGACCTACACGAACCCGACGCCCGAGCAGTCGGCTGAGGCAGCAAAGATCGCCTCGGAGAATCAGTCGACGGCCGACGACGGGGGGATGCAATGAAGTACGTTGCGGCCCTTGAATAATTCAACCTCAATCATACAGTACAGCCCTCAAACGCTTGTGGCGCAACGGGCTCAGGGTTCGCTAGTAGCGCGGTACCATTCGTGGCACCCATTCAGCGTCACATTCGTACAGGGGCGTCATCGGCGCACCGCTTTCGAGGACGAGATCACACCGCTTTCGAGGGCGAGATCTGATCACCTTCGTCTCGGCGATCGGCGCCATCGGCATGAAATTCGTCACCGCGCTGATTTTCCGGGTGGCAGGCTTCCGCCGCGTGCTGATCGTCGGCTCGCTGGTGGCGGCGGCATCGATCGCCGCCTACGGGCTGTTCACGCCCGACACGCCCTATGTGCTGATGCTCGCCATGCTTTTGGTCGGCGGCTTCATCCGCTCGATGTTCTTCACCGGCGTCAACGCACTGGCCTATGCCGAGGTCGCGGCCGCCGACACCAGCAAGGCAACACCGATCGCCGCCGTGTTCCAGCAACTGTCGATCGCGCTCGGCGTGGCTGTGGCGGGCGGCATCCTGGAAGTGTCGACATCGATCCACGGCGGACCGCTGACGCTCGCCGACTTCCACACCGCCTTCTTCATCGTGGCGGCGATTTCCGCAGCCGCATCGCTGTCGTTCATGCGACTGGCGCCCGATGCCGGCAATGCAGTGTCGGGACATGGTCGGCTGACAACGCCCAAGGAACTGGAGCCGGTCAGCACGCCGGAAGCTGACGCCACGCAACGGCGGCCTCATCCTTCGGACGGCTTCGGCCCTTCGCTATGGCTCCGGCCGCTCGAGTCCTTCGAAACGTCCACAGGACGTTTCGATCCGCCTGACGGCGGACCGGCCTCTCGCCCTTTGAAGTCTTTCGCCAATAAATAAAGCTCGACCGATTCGTCGCGCGACGCTGGCGGCTTGACGTGGTGGACCGAGCGGAAATTCCGCTTGAGCATGGCGAGCAATTCGTTTTCGGCGCCGCCCTGAAAAGTCTTGGCCAGGAAATGGCCGCCGGGTTTCAGGACAGAAAGCGCGAAATCCGCCGCCACCTCGCACAAATGCATGGTGCGGATGTGGTCGGTCCGCTTGTGGCCGGTGGTCGGCGCGGCCATATCGGAGAGCACGACGTCAGGATCGCCGCCGAGCGCCTCGGCGAGCTTCTGCGGCGCCTCAGGATCGAGGAAATCCATCAAAAGCACCGGTGCGCCGGGCACCGCATCCATTTCCAGATAGTCGATGCCGATGACATGCGGTTTGTCGGCCGTCGATTTGGTGCGCGCCGCGGCGACCTGGCACCAGCCGCCAGGGGCGGCACCAAGATCGATCACCTTCATGCCGGGCTTCAACAGATGATGCTTGTCGTCGATCTCGATCAGCTTATAGGCCGCGCGCGAGCGGTAGCCGTCGGCCTTGGAGCGCTGCACATAGGGGTCGTTGATGTGACGCTGCAGCCAGCGGCGCGACGATTCCTTCAGGCCGCTTTTCTTCTTGATCCTGGTCTTCAGGACGCGAATGCTTCCCGAACCCGGCTTCTCAGGCTTTTTGGTCATGCTCTGACCCGCCCATCACCGCGCCAGACGCCGTCGTCGGCCATCAGCTCGCTCAATATGCCCTCGCGCAAGCCGCGGTCGGCGACGCGCAGACGCTCCGACGGCCACACCGCGCGGATCGCTTCCAGTATGGCGCAGCCGGCGAGCACAAGGTCGGCGCGGTCGGCGCCGATGCAGGGATTGGCGACGCGCTGCTGGAAATCCCAGCCGACCAGTTTTTCGACCATGCGGTCGACACTGTCACGATCCATCCACAGCCCGTCGACCCGGCGGCGGTCGTAGCGCTCGAGATCGAGATGGACACCGGCCAAGGTCGTCACCGTGCCGGAGGTGCCGAGCAGATGAAAATTCGGACTGGCGAGCACATGTGCCAGCCGGTCGCGCCCGTCGAAGGCCTTCAGCCGGACCGCGACATCCTCGACCATGGCGGCGAAGATCTCGCGCGTCACCGTGCGGCCGCCAAAGCGTTCGGCCAGCGAGACGACGCCGACCGGCAGAGAGGTCCAGGAGACGATGTGGTTGGCGAGCCGTGGCGAACGGCGGCCAGTTAGGTCGATCAGCGCGATTTCGGACGAGCCGCCGCCGATGTCGAACAGGACGACGCCTTGCGTGTCGCGCTCGACCAGCGAGCCGCAGCCCGACACCGCCAGCCGCGCCTCGGTCTGGCGGTCGATGATCTCGAGCTTCAGTCCGGCCTCGCGCTCGACGCGCTCGAGGAATTCGACGCCATTGTCGGCCGAGCGGCAAGCTTCGGTGGCGATCAGCCTCGCCTTCCTGATCTTGCGGTTGCGCAGCTTGTCGCCGCAGACCTTCAGCGCCTCGACGGCGCGGTCCATGGCGGCCTGACCGAGGCGGCCATTGGCGGTAAGCCCCTCGCCCAGCCTGACGATGCGCGAAAAGGCATCGATGACCCGGAACTGGCCGTGGCGCGTCGGCACCGCGACCAGCAGGCGGCAATTGTTGGTGCCGAGATCAAGCGCGGCGAACACCGGCAGTTCCTGCATCGGCGGCCGGCCGGGCTGCGGCCGGGCCGCTACCGGCGAAGGCGCGGCCTCGGGCGGACGGCTCACCGGGGCGGCGCTGGCGGCTGGCGCCGGTGCCTTCGCGGCAGTATTGTCGTCGCGTGCGAAAACCTTGCGGCCGCGCCGGCGCTTGCGCCGTTTTCTTGATTTGCCTTTCTGGTGCTGGGCCTCGCCCGCCTCGTCAGCATGCCTGCTGCCTGGCCCCGCATGGCGATCGTGATGCCGCCCGGCGGATGGGCTTGCCTGACCTGGCGGCGTCGGCGAAGCCCTGGACACGCCCACTGCCGGCGCACCAGCGCCGGTGTCGTGGTCTTCCACTTCAGTTCCTTCCGGCGCCGCGCGAACCGGAGACCGGACGCAGCAGGCGCTTAAATGTTTCAAGTTGCCGCCAGACTAACAGCGCCGGGCCGGATCACCAAGAGCGCGCGCGGGTGAATTTTCGCGGCGCAATGTGACGGCAGCGCTTCGCTGTTGAATAGCCGGCTTCAATCAGGCATGTCTGAAATCGAGGGCGGACAGGGAAGAGACGCGGGGCCAAAGCCTGACCATGAGCTGCAACGCATGAACTGGAGACGCTATCTCTGGCCGGTCATCGGCATTGCGGCGGTCATCTTCTCGCTTCTGCTCCTGTGGCACGAGTTGCGCGGCATCTCGATCGACGACGTCTGGGCCGGCATTGTCGCGATCCCCGCACGCGCCTGGCTGCTGGCAGGCTTGAGCTCCGTCATCGCCTATGCCTCACTCGCCGGCTACGACCACATCGCGCTGCTGCATATCGGCAAGAAGGTCTCGTGGCTGTTCGTCACCTTCTGCTCCTTCACCACCTATGCCTTGTCGCACAATATCGGCGGTTCGGTGATCTCGGGTGCCGTGATCCGCTACCGCGCCTACGGCACCAGGGGGCTCACCGGCCAGGACGTCGGCGTGCTCGTCGCCATCTGCTGGATCACGTTCGTGCTGTCCAGCCTGCTCGTGGGCGGCCTCGTGCTGGTGTTCGAACCCGAGATCATCGACCGTTTCTCCGGCGCCCCGCATCACGGGCTGGCGATCGCCGCCGGCCTTGCCATGCTGATCCTCGTCGGCGCCTATGTCTTCGGCAGCTGGCTGCATCTGAAGCCACTCAAGATCGGCAGCTTCCAGCTGCATTATCCGGCGCTGCCGATCATGGCGCGGCAATTGCTGATCGGTCCGGTCGAGCTTTTGGCGGCGGCGGCGATCATCTTCTTTGCGCTGCCCGCCGGCAACCCGGGCTATTTCGTCATCCTCGGCGTCTTCCTGGTGTCGTTCTCGGTGGCGCAGATCTCGCACGCGCCGGGCGGGCTCGGCGTGTTCGAGGTGGTGTTCCTCGCCGGCCTGTCGCACATGGACCCGGTCGGCGTGCTGGCGGCGCTTCTGGTGTTCCGCCTGTTCTACCTGATCATCCCGCTGCTGATCGCGCTCTGTGTCGTGCTGTTCTTCGAGCATTCGCAATACAGCCGGAGCGAGAATTGAGGCGCTGGGCGAATTGAGGCGCTGGGTAAAGCTCGGATGAGGCTCTCGGCCTGACGACGCGCCGGTGAACGCGGCGTTGGAACAGTCTGATCAAACCTGGTGATTGAAACGCGGCGCAGGCTTGACTATTTTCCGGCGGCGGCTACAAGGCAGCCGCAACGGCGAATTTGCCGTCAGCTTCGCGTGGTCTCCGCGCCTGCTGGGGAATAGGTTAACGGTAGACCCACGGACTCTGACTCCGTTAGTCCTGGTTCGAATCCAGGTTCCCCAGCCAAGCAATTAAGCCAATAAAGCCAAGCACTTAGCGGCCCAGCACAGGCACCTTCGCATGTTGCATAGCGACTGCAACTTGCTTCCAGCTAACACATTGTTTTTCCACGCATTACAAAACTGTCCCACGCACTCCGTGCAACACAACTGCAACACGAGCAAGCCGATTTGTTCTGCGCCTGTTCGCCAACGAAAAAGCCCGCCACCATAAAGAGGCAACGGGCTCAACATCGTTTCGGGTGTGGAATGATTACAGCCCTTGGGCGCCCTCGATAAAGCCGGGCTGATCATAATCGGCGTGATCAGCCTCCCGCTCGTCGTCACCTTCGCGATCGTAGCGGGGTTCGTCCACAGTGCATCCTAGGCCGTCGCTGGATAAAGAAAGGCCCGGAAGCCGAAGCCGCCGTCAATTATAGCCAGTTCGAAAACCACGGACTGGTGTCATACCCTAAGCGCGGATTATGCGGATTATAATGATCCAGGAAGTTTGCGGCCCTATTTGACGGTCGCGCAACAACGGTGCCCGTCGATTTGCAATCCAGTTTCGGGGTCGGCTTGCTGCCAGCCTTCATATGAGCTGCAGAACACGAGGTTGCAGCCTGAGCGGTGGCCACCTTTTTCTTCTCTTTCGCAACAGCTGCTCCGGTGGCGGCCAATACCATTGCTACGCCAAAGACAACGAGTTTCATTGAAACGCCCTCACCCTCTCCTGCACAATCCGAAATGATTGCGCCTAGTTAACCTTACGTCAGCCACATTTTGTCCGCAACGACAGCGAATAGTGCCAGTAAAAGAGCCCGCCACCGTGAGGTAGCGGGCCAATTATTCCAGACCGGAAGAATTAGCGGGCGAAGAGCGGGAATGCCGGCCCGACGATCGTCAGTGACGGCTCAGGCCGCAACCGGTGGCGGCGACTGCGCAGCAAGTCCCTGGCTTGGTCGCAGCCCTCGCCGGTGAAGTTGCCGGCGCCGCCATAGTCGGGACTGTCTTTCACTTCCTGCACGCTCTCGACGTCAATGCCGGTCTGCCCGGTGGCGTTTGCCCAGCCCAGCCAAGGCTTGTCGTCGTCTCGGCCATCGTGGGGCTCATCGAGGATATCCCCGCCGTGTTCGTTCTCCTCCTCGACGTCTTCGCACCAGTGACCGCCCTTTGCCCAATTGGCGGTTGCTGATGCGTCGTGCTCGTCGCCGCTGTCTTCGAAGTCGCTATCGTCGCCTTCGCGGTCGTCGGTGGTGCCGGCGTTGGACCCATGCGCCGTCCAGCCGAGATAGGGCTCGTCGTCAGCTGTGTCCTCGAGGTCTGGGTCAGGGCTGATGGCGTCAAGCATGTCGATCAGCACCTCGATCGACGTTGCCAGCGCCTTCCGGCTGGTGCGGTCGATCTGCAGGGTGAGAAGGTCAACCTGGGTTGACTCCTCGTCGGTGTCCACCACGGTGGACATGTCCACAGATGTGGACAGTGCGCCGGTGTCAAACGCGTTTGACTTTTCGGCGGCGTAGCGCTGCCCCTTGCCGGTCATGGCGATGTCAACCGTGGTTGTCATGGCGGACATCCTCCGCAAGGTTGTCGATTGCGCGGGCGCCAGCGGCGTGTAGGACGTTGGAGGTCTTCAGGAGGACGAAGGCTAAGGTTACGCGTCCAAGACGCGTGCGGAGCGCCCCTGCGGCCAGCAGCATGGCTATGGCGGCGTAGGTCATGACTGCCTCACCACGAAAACAAACCCTGCCTCATGGTCGATCTGGACGCGATATTCCGCGCCGCCGTCGATCAACGACATTGCAGTTGCGATAAAGGCGGCGTCGCGCTCGATCCGCAGCGCCGCAGCGGCCATCGGCTTGGCAGCGGGCATAGCTTCGCCGGCTGCCGTAACATGGGTGTTCGGCATTGGATTTCTCCAGTTGGTTGTGATACTTACACTTGTGAAATTAGCACAAGGGATATGAGTTGTGAAGCCTGCACAAGTGAGGATGGCGAGAGCGGCATTGAACTGGTCCCTGGCCGACCTTTCGAAAGCGGCGGGAGTTCATCGCAATACGATCTCGAATTTCGAGACAGGCAGGTATGCCGGCTCGGAAGATGCCTTGGCCGCGATCGAGCAGGCTCTCATTGCGGCCGGCGTCGAGTTCATCGCTGAGAACGGCGGCGGCGCTGGGGTGAGGCTCAAGAAACCAGCGCCCTAGCGTAGCGCCTCTTGCCCCTCAATGTTCCTCGCTAGGGTATGAGCCACGATCGGATCTGGCCCCGATAGCTCGAATCCTTTAGGCGCCATGAAGAGCAGCACGATAGCCACTGCTATCGACGCAATCACGCTTGCGGTGCGGGCTAGACTTCTCATTGATCTCTACTCGTTTACAGTCCGCCGTATAACGTTGGGATGCTCGTGACGGGTTGCAACTAACCCTTAGTCTAGGTCCAGCCTCGGGCGCCTACCTGCTGCTGCGCTAAGGCGGGCGGCTCTTTCAAGCGAAAAGCCCGCTGCCGGGGGGGGCAGCGAGCCTTGGAAACGGGCCGGAAAGGATGTGGGGGGCACAAGGGGATCCGGCCAGCACAATCAACGGCGGCTGCAGGAAATCGTTCCGCTGCTGTCGTCGTTGGTTATTTCCGTACAGAGTTCAACACCTCTTCACCTTCGGCGTGATCTCCTCGATCTGTGCCTTGACGCCGATCTTGTTGGAAAGCGCCCAGGCTTTTTTGTAGTGTCTCGGTTTGAAATCGCCGCATATAATTCTAAGTCGCTATCAACCTTGTGGAGATCGTTGTGAACGCTCCCAGAACGGCGCTACGGCTCTTTGCGAATGCTTCAGGTGCGAGCTGTTTTGAAACTTATGAAATCTCCCACAATCTAAGGGACTTCGCACCGCCAACCGCCCCTCTATGGGCTTCGGATGCCGAACCTGCTTCGGCGTACGTATTGATCCGGCTACCCGTTGGCTGGAATGGTGAAAAACATCCAACCCCCAGGCGACACATCCTGTTCGGC
Organism: Mesorhizobium sp. LjNodule214; assembly: GCF_964252735.1. NCBI lineage: Bacteria > Pseudomonadati > Pseudomonadota > Alphaproteobacteria > Hyphomicrobiales > Phyllobacteriaceae > Mesorhizobium > Mesorhizobium sp. LjNodule214. The sequence goes on along the minus strand of NZ_CAXUPE020000003.1, from coordinate 577,972 downwards.
CTCGGCGGCAGGATGAGGATTACGCCAGATATTGGCGAATCCCGTGTCATCTCGACTGGCGACATTCTAAAGATGGAGGATACGGAAGGTGGCGGCCACTTCACAGAGGTCATCTCTGATGAGCCGTTCGATGCGGTCATGATTCAACTGCCCGATATTTCAAACTGAGACCGTTTAGCGACGCTGCTCTGGCGTCCTCGAATAGTTGGTAAACACCAGGGTGCGGTCAGGGCGCCCCGCGTCCCGGCACGGCTGACAGAACAGCACCGTGATCAGATCCCAGTGCAGGCACCCATGGTCCTCGCCGAGGCGGTCGACGAGCGCTTGGACGTCGAGTTTCACATGTCGGTTGCACGTCATGCAGTCGACCGATAGTCCCGAGCCGATCTGCAGTTTCTTGCCCAACGTGTTCTCGACGAAGGGGTATTTCATGGTCATTGGACAGGCGATCTCCGTTGAAGGGTTCGCCGCAACGGGAGGATTATATTCCTCGTCTCGATCTCACTGGCAAGGCTAATACCAAGTTCGTAGATTGTGACAGGATTGCCAAGCGGCCGTCATAGGAAGGGGCCAGGTGCGCCCAGAAGGCTTCGTGCGCCTTCGTGGAAGTCGTTTGATGGGGGGGCTTTCAATCGGAACCGGCGCAGCACTGGCTCTTCCGCCGCTTCCAATCTGAAATTGCCGCTTTCCAGCAGGCCGGCGATCCAGTCGAGGAACTTGCCAAGGGATTCCGCAAGCACCGCCTTCACATCTTCGTCGCGCCCAAAGAGGATGACCTGGCCGACGCGACCGCTGGGCCAGGGATCGAAATCGAGACCGATATGATTGCCTGAGCCATCATGGGTCAGCGGTATCCAGCGCGGATTGATATAGGCCGGGTCAACCGCGCGTTCAGGCCACGCCCCTCCGGGAATTTCATAGCGATTGCCGCCGAAATCGGCGAGCACATCGACCCAGGCTTTCCATTGCGCCCCTGCCTGGTGCAGCGGCAGCAGCGGAAGTCCATAGATATGGCCCCGACGGTCGTCGTTTTCGCCGTCGTGCCATCGGTATAGGTCGCGATAGGCGCGCGGCATCTTGAGGCCGATCAGGCGCTCGAACGCATCCAGTTGCGCGTCCGTGGCCGGCGGATTGAACACATATTTGTCTGGCGGCAGATGGGCAGCATACCAGGCATCAAGGCGCGCAAGCACCGGCGCGATATCTTCGTCCAGCAACGGCTTCGCCTGTCCCGGCGGCCGTTTGGGACGGCTGGCTTCGGCCATGGGGGATTTTGTCCTGATTTGCCGCATTGCGCACATGGTAGGAAGCAGCCCCGCAAGGCTCAGGGCCCCGAAGATAGACGCACCGATCAGCACATTGCGCCTGCTCCGATCCATCACGGACATTCCGGCGCGATTGATCGGCGCCGCCACACAAGCCCCGAAGGCGTCAGCGGCTCGATGAACGACAACCGGCCCCCGCCGGCAGACTTACGTATAGAAACCCCACGCAACATCGAATTTGATTCAATAATCGCACGGTCGTTTCCGTTCCGTTAGCTGTGGCTGAATTAACCAATCGTAGACCGCGCTGTCCTATTCTGAGACAGCGCGGTCAAACATCTACCCCTGGCTGCGCAGGCGGCTCCGGCTAAACCCAGCCCCCAAGCCGGTCGGAGCCGCCACTCTGCTAATATACTAGCAATGGTTGAATCAACGGTTACCACACGTGCTTTCTAGTGCGCTGTGCCGATCGTTAGACTTTGATGGAACCGCCGCCGGAGAAGCCCCGCCAGCGCGGCTGCAAACCCCGAAAACATAAGCCACGAAGGGGAAAAAGCCCGCTGCCTGGGGGTGGGCTTGTTGGGGCGGCAGCGGGCTTCGTTGCTAGGCAACATCGAGACCATGAGCCGGCGCCAATGCGGAAGACCTTAACGGAACCCGGACAATTTTACCGATCGGCCCGTCGCCTGTGGATACTAGGCAAACGCTGTGTGGGCGACCGTCTATTGCCGCTTGGTGCTTTCTTCCCGTCGCAGCTCGGCTGAATGAAAAACCTCGCCGCTTCATTTGCGAAGCGGCGAGGCCCCAGCCGCCCCAATTGCCGGGCCCCAACACACCCGGCGCTTCTGACACTGCAATTCTGGTGCCAGCGGCGAATGACCCGTTGTGGAGCAGACCAGCCATTGCCTAGGCGTTCCGGCCCCGCGGCCGGGACGCTCCGCCAGCGCGCGTTCTCGTCGGCTCATCTCGCTATCGTGTATTAGCATGTGCTTGTATTTCTCCTGAAGCAGGATCATGCTTAGGGAGCGGGCGGAGGAGGCCATCAGGTTAACGATGGTTGAAGGGGTTAGGTTATGGAAGCCGTTTGTTACGTCCCCAGCGCATTCTGTCTGTTGTCGTTCCTCGTCAGCGTCGCGATGGCGTTCCTCGTCATGACACCGTTTGCGGCGACCCGCCTTCTCGTCTTGAGGATGCGCAAGCACGCTGTCTGGAACCTTCAGCCCGCCTAGTTCCTCTCTGAAGGGAGGTGTCCGATGCGACCGATTCTCTTAATCCTCGTCGCGGCTGCTGCGTTCTTGGTTTGGGATCAGATTGCCAACGACGGCCATGTACTGGCCGGAATACAGCATAGCTACAATGCCGCGATCGACTTCGCGAGCGAGAACAGCATTCAGATCACGTTCAACGACTTCGCTAAGCGCTGACCTTATCGGCGGGACCACCACTCTACCCATCCCGAAGACGCGCCTATCCGGCGCTGGCTAGAACGCCGGGTAGACGACACGAAAACTATGGTCGCTCACAGTCGTTCCGGTTGGGCCGGTCATGGTGGCGCCATACCGATCGCGTGCCGGCCGGACAAGAGGGGCATGGAACTTCAGGACGTTGCCAGCGACCTTGCTGGGTGAAAAGCCGTGCAGTCCAATCGCTACGCGGCATACGTTGGTCCGATGTGAGCCTCGACAAGGCAAGCGTCACGGTGCGCCAGCGGGCCGACGCCTACCATGAAATCGGATCCCCAAAATCATCGAAAGGCCGCAGAACAATTCCCCTGCCCGTCGACCTGGTGAGAGAGCTGAAGGAATGGAAAAATGATTGTCCAGCCGGAACGCTTGGCTTGGTGTTCCCGTCCGGCACGGGCAATGTTGAGTTCTACGCGAATATCACCAAGCGCTGGTTCTATCCCGCGCTGCTTGCGGCAGGCATCACAACTGAGACGGGGGAAGAGGACTCCGAGGGCAAGCCTATGCTAGAGCCGAAATACTCCGGCCTTCATGCCCTGCGCCATTTCTACGCGTCATGGTGCATCAACCGCCCTGAAGACGGCGGCCTCGGCTTACCGGCCAAGTTAGTGCAGGAGCGGATGGGTCATAGCTCTATTCAGGTGACGCTCAACACCTATTCGCATCTATTTCCGAAGGGCGACGACGCTGGCGCCATGGATAGCGCTGCGGCTGCACTCCTCGCCTAACAACCATTGCGATATGTTGCGATTCATTCCGATAGCAACATGCAAGCAACAAGCGCCAAATTACTCAATAAAATCAATACCGAAAAACATACTCTGACTCCGTTAGTCCTGGTTCGAATCCAGGTTCCCCAGCCAAATCTCAGATTTCGAAGTTTGGCGCTCGCGTTTCCTCAATGCGCGGCCGCTGCAGCCGTTTCCACAAGGATGTCAAACGGTTGCCGAAAGACCAGCGCGCTCGACGGCAGAAACGTGGATAAAGCGTCCTGACCTCCATTGTCGACGGGCTGCCGCATCTGACCAAACGCCGAATTCGCGCCGAACAATGGGGAGGCGATTCTCAAATGGTCTCATTTGATGGTCGAAAACTCAAAACGATCAAAACGGAAAACTGCCGTATACTCCTGGCCCCGCCCCGGCGTCCCGGCAGGATTGCGGAAGATCGCGCCGCAGGTTGTCTGAACTTTCGGAATAGCGTCGCACAGGAAGTTCTCCTGCACCCAACTGGTTCCTTTATCTATCCATGCGCCTCCCCCACGCAGGTCACGACCGAGGATGAGCGACCTGATCTCCGAACCGGTAAGCCGGTCCTTCGCATCCAAATCGAGCTGTTCTGGCAACTCCGGCACACCGGCCTTGTCCAGGCCGTCCAGCAGGCGCACGATGTCAGCCGGGTTCTTGAACACAAAATACCTCTGCGTAACCAGCTGATTTGCCCCTCCATCCTTTCGTTCCAACATGACGTTCCTTAGCCTGTCGCTATAGGCGGCGACCTTGTCACTGCGCCCGAGATGTGCGTAGGCCGAAACCAATACCTGCAGGCCGTAGAATTTCGGCCATGGATCGGGCGATTGGAGATCGATCCTTTCAAGGTAGTCGACGGCTTCCTCGAAACGACCCTGGCCAAATGCAGCCAGCCCAGTCTGGTAGTGCCGATGGTCATTGCCGCCTGGGTCGACACGGTTGGCCGCGTCGAGATAGTCGCGCGCCTCGTTCGGCCTGCCATTGAAACTCAGGGCCTCTGCCAGCCCGACATAGTTCAGGGGATCGCTCGGGTCGAGCGCCACTGCCTTGAACATAACCGCGACTGCCTCATCGGACCGGTGCTCGCGAACCAGCAAACTGGCGACGAGCTGATAGTAGGAGGGCGAAGGATGCTTGGCCGCCTGCTCCAGGTACTTGTAGACGTTGTAAATCGCGATAATGTCCGAGACTGCCAAAGCCTTGACCCGCGGCCCGTCCATCTCCCAATAGGCCCATGCGAGCGATGCTGCCGCCGCGCCGAAATTCGGATCGAGTTCCAGCGCCTGCTGGAATAACCTCACCGCCTGCGCAAACTCCTCTGGAGTATTGCGACGATTATAGATTTCCATGCCCATGAGGTAAGCTTCGTAGGCTGCGGGATTGCGCGTGCCTCCTGCGAAGTCTGCCTTACCTTGGGCGCTGACGAGACGGAGCTTGAGCGCGCCTGCGATGCTGGCGACGACCTTGTCCTGTAGCGCAAAGACATCCGCCCACTGGCCGTCGAAACGTTCCGCCCAGAGATGACCGGTGGTCGAGCCGTCGACCAATTGAGCGTTGATACGCATGTCGTCGCCGACCCGACGTATCGAGCCCTCCAGCATGTACCGGACACCAAGCGCTGCGGCGACCTCTGCGGGTTTAGTCTCCTTGCCCTTGTAGGCGGAAGCCGCGTTTCGCGACACGACGAACAAGCCGGGTATGCGTGCAAGTTCTGTGGTCAGGTCTTCGGTGAAACCGTCTGCCAGATAGCCTTGCGCCTTGTCGTCGCTGAGATTGTCAAATGGAAGCACGACGAGGGATGGCCGGGCGTCGGCTTTCGCGTTGGCCTCCAAAGCGGCGGGCCGAATCGTCGGCTCCCACGGTCGCCACCACGCTGCTGCAAGGCCGACTGCGACAACCAAGACCGCAACAGAGACGGCCAGATTGCGCCAGAAGCGTGGGTGTTGATTGACATCATCCCCAGGCTTTCCCGCCACCGCGGGATCGAGCTGTACCCTGTATACCTTCACCGGTTCGGCGATGTTCTTCAGCTTCTGTTCGCCCATCGGCTCAAAGCCGAAAGCCAACTTCTTCTCGACCTCTTTGGCGACCTTTCCTGAGACGCAGATGCCGCCAGGTTGCGCTAGCTGTTGAAGCCTGGCAGCGACGTTGACGCCCTCGCCATACCGGTCCTCGCCCTCGACAATCACCTCGCCGAGATTGATCCCGATCCTGACGCGAATCCGATGATCTTCGGAAACGGCGGCGTTGCGTTCCACCAGGCCGCGCTGCAACGACACGGCACATTCGACCGCGTCCACGACGCTGCCGAATTCGGCCAGCAGTCCATCGCCTATCAGCTTGAAGATGCGGCCGTGGTGGCGGGCAATCTCGGGCTCGAACAGTTCCTTGCGTCCAGCACGAAGGCGCTCGAACGTGCCGGCCTCGTCGCGCTCCATCTGGGTGGAATAGCCCACAACATCGGCGGCGAGAATGGCGGAAAGCTTGCGGTCCATCGATCTGGCCCATCCCCGACGGACTATAGAACTAGTTGCGCTGAAATGAAAACGACTGACCTCACCAGCGTCCGCCGTGGGCGTCTCGGGATCCAGCAGCCGTCGATAAAACTCGCGGAAGGAGTTCGCAGATACGGCCGCATCAGCGGCACCAATCTTGTCATCAAGGATGACGGAACTGTCGCTTTGATGCCGAGCGCCAAGCAATGCTCACCTCCCGCACTCTCGGGCAGCGATACCGAAGGAACAGCTTAGGACTGCCGGGGTGGTGGAACAGTGCGTTGGCCCAGCCTATGACAGCTATGCGACCAATCAAAATGGCGAGTTGGTCGTCCCGAAAAACGGAGAAAGTCTGTTTTCAGCGCCCCCCTCTACCCAGTTCTCTGAAACTGAACAGGCGGCGGCAACACCTCCGCTACGCAGCCAGCCTGATTTGCTCGAGTTCATCGAACAGATGCCGGATTTCTGGGCTCGGCGCGAGACAGCAAGTTCGATAAGCGTTCAGGAACCCCAGTCGATCCCTAATTGTAGAACCGTAAAGCGACCGCTTTGGACCGAAGCTGACTTGCGCGGCGCGACGTGAACGGCCTCTTTGCGGTAATGGGCACAGGATCTCGGGCATGACGAGGCGCACAAGCTGCTCAGCGATATCCTTGACCAAGAGAAGGCCCAACAAGACCAATTGATGACCCGGCCTTGCGAGGCTTTGACGGTCATCCCCTTGCTTCTGCGGGGCGGTTTCGTCGGATAACTTGGGCTGAACGTGGCGGTCGCTCGACTTGCCGGCAACGGAGAGCGATGGTCGGGTGTGCTACTCAGTGCGATCACAGGGGAAGAAAGGTCATGGCCGCGTTTGCCTTCCATTCCGTCGGAACATGGCGCGTTTGTCCTTCCACGCGTAGAGTGAATAGACGATCGGGATGAACCAAGGCCTGCCCCGGTAGAAGGGCACTGCCTTGGGCGCAGGATCGAAGTCGAAGGCCGATCGTGCCTTCTCCGTTTCACCAAGAAGTTTGAAGGCTGCCTTCTTGCCGAGCCAGCGCGCCCAGACCACGCCGGAGCCGCAAAAGCCGGTGGCGTAGACCGTGTCTCCCAAAGTAAACATGCGCGGGATCATGTCTCGGTTCATCGCAACCTGGCCGAACCAGCTATGCGTAAGACCGATGCCCGCCAATTCGGGGAATATGCGGCCAAGTTCGGAGCGCAGATGTGTGGTGGGGGCAAGCGGGTCGCCTTCCGTCGTGCCGTCGCGCCCGCCAAAGAGAATGCGCGAGCCGTCCGGCGATGGACGGTAGTAGTAGCTGAGCTGCCTCGTGTCGCCGTACATCATGCGCTTGGGCATCAGGCGCTCCATAACGCCGTCACCCAGGGGCTCAGTGGCGACGATGCGGCTGCGCACGGGCACGAGACGACGGCGAAGCCAGGGATCGAAGCCGTCAGTATAGGCATTGGTGCATACCAGCACCTTCTTGGCGAACACCTCGCCGCGCGATGTGGCGACACGCACCCCGCCCACCTCAGCACTCGTCCCCAGAACCGCGGTGTTCTCATGGATGACCGCATCTGTCGTCTGGGCGATTCGCAGTATGCCGGAAAGCAGCTTGGCGGGATGCAGCCCACCAATATCCATGCGCACGAAACCGCCAGCGTAGAAGTCGGTTCCGATGTAACGCGATACGTCCGCGCGGGGGACTGAAAACGCCTCAATCCCGAGAAAACGTTGCAATAATTCGGCGTGGCGGCTCAGTTCGTCACATTCGTGCCGATTGATCGCTCCATCGAAAAGGCCAGACAGGAAAAAGTCACAGTCCACCTCCTCCTCTTGAAGGAAGCTCCAAAGATCCTCCCGGGCAGCCTTCCCCTCCATCAAGATGCCGTTGGCGCGAGCCTCTCCAAACCTCCTGATCAACTCTTTACGGCCCGGCCTGATGCTGCCGCTCGCCATGCCGCCGTTGCGGCTGGATGCGGCTTGCCCTATCGGCAACCGGTCGAAAAGCTGAACGCTGCGCCCAGCCCTCGCAAGCTCGATGGCTGCGGAAAGGCCCGCGTAGCCTCCCCCGACGATGGCGACATCGCATCGAGGGACCACCGGCCGCACCGGCAAGGGAGCAAAAGCGCAGTCGTCCCACCAATACGGCAAGGATTTGAATCGGCTCGCGGGATCGATACTCATGGCGTGCATCTTTGGTTCAATCAGCTCGGACGTATCCCGCTCAATCGCGGGAGACCCAGAGCTTTCGCGTCGTTTCGATCACCCGCCAGACCCCCGTGAATCCGGGGTGCATGACGAAGGCATCGCCTGCTGAGATTCGACGTGGCTCGAATCCATCCTCAATGAGTTCCGAAACCCCCGAAAGGATGTAGCAGAATTCGAAGGTCTCGCCCTTGACGGAACGATAGGCGCCAGGCGTAACCTCCCATACCCCGGCTTGCACCTGGCCGTCGGCGGTTTGAGCGATATCCCAAGTCAGAAAACGGGGGTCGCCTTCCACGCGTCGTTCCGGCAGTGGTACCCCTTTCCTGGGTTCGGGGAGATTTTTCTGGTCGACAAAGGTAAGCTTTGACATAGGGCACCTCTCAGCGTGCGGACGACTCGAAAGACAGGCGTCTCTCGATGACATTCAGAGCAGTTAGACAGACGACGTTGATCACGAGATAAAAGACAGCGGTGATGACGAAGACTTCCATGATGGCAAATGTCTCGCTCATCAGGCGTTTGGCATAGCCGGTGATTTCAAGCACCGTTATGGTGGAAGCAAGGCTTGATTCCTTGACGATAACGGCGACCTCAGTGCTGTAGGAAGGCAAGGCCTGCCGCAGCGCCAGGGGGAACTTGATACGCTGGAAGATCACCCACGGGGACATGCCGCAAGCCTCCGCCGCCTCGATCAGCCCACGCGGCAGCGAGAGGAGAGCAGTGCGGAAAATTTCCGCCGTATAGGCACCTGTGTTGAGAATCACGGCGAGGACGGCAGCATGCAGACTGTCGCCGATCAGCCACCAGAGGATCGCGTTATGGCGTACGAAACCTATCTGAGCGAGGCCATAATAAATCACGAATATCTGCACGAGCATCGGGGTGCCCCTGAACACCGCGCAATAGAAATCGGCGCATCTCCGGATCATGCCGGCGTTAGATGTGCGGGCTGTTGCCACAAGAATGCCGAATGGTAATCCTATTCCGACTCCGATTAGTGCAATCAGCAGAGTTGTCTTCGCGCCGACGAGGAGAAATGGAACCGCATATGTGATGATGCTCAAATCCATTTTAATCTCTACTGAAGCCGCGATTGAAGTATTTTTCAGCGCGATTGAACAGAAGTTGGCTCACCGCAGTCATGGCAAAGAACATAGCTGCCGCCAGGCAATAGAACAGAAGCGGCGAACGCGTGATGCCCGCGGCGACCGCTGCTGTACGCATCAGTTCCTGCATGCCGACGACGGATACGAGCGACGTATCCTTGATCGTCATCTGCCATACGTTATTGATCCCCCCCAACGCCAATCTGAGGGCGAGCGGCAGTGTCACGCGAAAGAAGGTCAAGCGTGGCGACAACGAAAGCGAACGAGCCGCTTCCAGCAGACCGACGGGAACGGCCTGCAGTGCGCCTCGTATGACTTCTACCGAGTATGCGCATGAGATGGCGGCGATTGCGATGATGCCGACAATGAATGGATAAGCGTTGTCGGCGCTGTCGGCATAGCCGAATGCGGAGGCGATTTTCTGCACCCAATCGACCGAGCCGAAAAACAGGAGATAGATGACCAGCAGACCCGGAACGCCGCGAATGACGATGCTGTAGGCGTCGACAAGCTGAGACAGGACAGGCAGGCGGCGCCAACGGAGAATGGCAAGCGGTATCGCCGCCGCCAGCCCTATAACCACGCCAAGAACACCAATCAGGATCGTAACGCCGGCGCCACGCAGCAGTGCAAGGGTCCAGCCCTTCTCCACCATCAGCACCCAGATATCGTTCAGCATGAAAAAATCCCGGGATCGTCGCGGCACTGCCGCGACGATCTGTTGACTCTCGAATGATCACTTCTTGCACGGTATGGTGTAGTCGTCCTTGAACCAGTTTTCCGAGGCCGCCTTTACCTTGCCGCTGTTGATCATGTCGCAGAGCGCAGCGTCCAGCTTGGTCTTGAGCTCGGCATTGCCCTTGCGCAGGCCGACACCCATGCCATAACCTAGCGCTTCGTGATCGTCGGTTCCGGTGACCTTGACGTCGATGCGGGCAAAGTTAGCTCCGTCCGGGGAGCCGAGAAAGTCAACCCAGGTCGGGGAATCCCCAAAGGCGGCGTCAAGCCGGCCTGTCGCAAGGTCCGAATTCTGCTGAGTGGTGGCGTCGTAGGTCTTCAAGTCTGCGGTCGGAATATGTTTCTTGATGAACTGAGCGTAGGTGGTGCCGTTCACTACACCTATGGTCTTTCCAGCCAGCGCCTTTTCAATTTCCGGAAGGGTCTTCAGCCCGACGAACGGAGAATCCTTGGGGACCACAAAGTATTGGGGCGTGGTTGCGTATGGGATGGAGTAGTCGATCTTCTTCATTCTCTCGTTGGTGATGCCGAGACCCGAGATGATGATGTCGAAGCGATCCTTGTCCATCGACGGAACCAGCGAACTGAACGTCTGAACCACGAATTTGCACTTAACCTTAAGTTCAGCGCAGATGCCGTTGGCGATATCTGCGTCGAACCCGGTGACGTTGCCGTTGGCATCGGCCATGCTGAACTGCGGCGCATCGCCTTCGGTGCCGACGCGCAAAACGCCATCGTCGGCCCGTGCGAACCCCATTGCCGCCGTCAGGACAAGGCAGGATGCGAAAACTGAGCGAAGTGTGTTCTTAGTACGCATGCAATTTCCCCTTTTTGCTTTTGGTTGATGGCCGCCATCAGGCGGCGGTTGAGATAACGCTGGAAAGAAACCGATTCACCGCCTCGGATGCGGGATTGCAAAACAGTTCTTCCGGCGAAGCATCCTGCTCAACGGTACCTTTGTGCAGGAATATCATTCGGTTCGACACCTCCCGTGCGAACCTCATTTCATGCGTGACGAGGAGAATGGTCGCCCCCTCGCCGGCAAGCGCTCTGATGACCTTCAAGACCTCGCCGACCAGTTCGGGATCAAGCGCGGAGGTCGGTTCATCAAAAAGCATAAGTTTGGGCCGCATCGCCAGGACCCGAGCGATTGCCACACGCTGCTGCTGGCCGCCCGAAAGCTGGCTTGGATAGCGGTGGCTGAAGTCGGCCATGCCTACCTTCGAGAGTGCGGAAAGCGCTGTTTCTTCTGCTTCCCGCTTGTCCCTCCGCAGGACGTAGATCAATGCTTCGGTTACATTTCCGAGCACGGTCCGATGCGGCCACAAATTGAAGCTCTGAAACACCATGCCGATGCGGCGGCGAAAAACTTGGATATTAGCCGCGTTGACGATTTCCGTTTTGTGACGTTCATTCTGGACCGCGGAAATAGTGTCGCCCATCACCTCAATCTCACCCGAACTCGGGGTCTCCAGGAAATTAATGCATCGTAGAGCGGTGCTCTTTCCTGACCCAGACGAGCCAACGAGGGAAATGACCTCGCCCTGCTGCATCCGGAAGCTCACCCCATTGAGAACGCTGGTCGCACCAAAGGCTTTGCGAAGTTCGTGAACTTTCAGAACAGGCGACATTGTCGAGGCGTCTTCCATGCGTGCCATTTCCACCACTCAACCGTTGCTCGGCGCCTTTAGCCTTCGATCGTTTGCACGACCTCGTTTACGGCAGCCTTGGCGATCGAGACCATCTCATCGATTTCGGATTCCGTCATAACAAGGGGCGGCGCAAACCCTAGGATGTCTCCATGCGGCATGGCACGGGCAATAAGATTGCGGTCGCGCGCCGCCTGAGCGATGCGCCCCCCGACCTTCAGGGCTGGGTCAAATGCCTCTTTGGTCTCGCGGTCGGCAACGAATTCGACGGCGGCCATCATGCCGACGCCGCGCACTTCTCCGACAATCGGATTCTGCTCGAATGCCGCCTTAAGGCACTTGAGAAGATAGGCCCCCTTGCTAGCAGCTTGCCCGGGGAGATCCTCACGCTCGACAATGTCGAGCACCGCATTCGCTGCCGCCGCCCCGATCGGATGCCCCGAATAGGTGTAGCCATGCGAGAAGGAGCCGATCCTGGGTGTGGCCTCCTCCATGACCCTATAGATCTCCTCGGAGATGATAGAAGCCGACAGCGGTGCGTAGGCGGAAGTCAGCCCCTTGGCGACGGTAACCAGATCAGGTTCCATCCCGTAGAGATCTGAGCCGAACATGGCCCCGGTCCGGCCGAAACCGCAAATCACCTCGTCGGCGATCAACAGCACATCGTATTTCTTCAATACGCCCTGGATCTTGGCCCAATAGCCGGCTGGCGGGGGCGTGATCCCGCCAGTCCCGAGCACCGGCTCGGCTATGAAAGCGGCGACGGTATCTGGTCCTTCGGCAACGATCAGCGCTTCCAGCTCATCTGCACGGCGTTGCGAGAAGGCTTCCTCCGTTTCGCCCGGCAGGGCGCCGCGATAGAAATGCGGTACACCCGTGCGCAGGATGCCGGAAATAGGCAGATCCATATGATCGTGATAAAAACTCAGTCCCGTCATCGAGCCAGACAGCACCGAGCAGCCGTGATAGCCGCGCTCGCGAGTTATGATCTTCTTCTTCTTCGGCCTGCCGCACAGATTGTTGAAATACCAAACGATCTTGGCCTGCGTCTCATTCGCGTCAGACCCAGAAAGCCCGTAGAAGACTTTCGACATCTTGCCCGGCGCCATCCTGACGAGCCGATCTGACAGGCGGGCGAGTTCTTCGGTCGTGTGTGCCGCATAAGAGTGATAGTACGCCAGCTTGTAGGCTTGGCGTGCAATGGCCTCCGCGACTTCAGTGCGGCCATAACCGATATTGACGCAATAGAGCCCTGCGAAGCCATCGATATATTCCCGCCCGCTGGCGTCTTGGATGCGGACACCTTTGCCGGTTTCCACGATTGTTGGCTCAATCATGCCAGAAGCGAAATCTTTCAAATAAGTGAAGGGATGCAGAACCGAGCGGCGATCCATTTCAGCGATATCGGCGGTAGTTGTCATCCTCGGATCCTCAAGCGGCCTTCAGGTCCATGAATTGCCAAGGCTGTGTTGAAACGTTTTCGCCCGTTGGCCGCAGCGACTGCGGCGTCCAGATCAAGCCCGTTGCTGATCGCGCCCTGGGAGATTTCCCGTCCCGTCGCCGGATCGGCGTTCCCCATTTCTTCGGCTGCATTCTTCCAGACTCCGCCAATGAAGAACTGCGAACGCTGAAGCCCCGGACATTGAACCGGGCGAGCGCTGGTTGCGCCTTCGCTGCGGTGTTTTGTCTTCCGTTCTCGACGACTACGTTCATGAGCTAAGGCTATGGACATAAGACGAGGATTTTCGGCTTATCTAGTTGTGGTTTCGCAGTCTTGCTGCATACTTTAGATCCAAACGAGGAAAATATGCGAACATCCCTGAAGCTCGATCGGCTGGATTCGCGCTTGCTCAGCATCCTGCAAACCCACAACCGCTCCAGCACGGAAGAGCTTGGTCAGATGGTCGGACTCTCGGCAACGGCAGTCCAGCGTCGTCTCAAGCGGCTTCGTGACGAGGGTGTGATCGAAGCTGACGTCTCGATCGTGAAACCTAAAATGGTCGGCCGGCCTGTTGCGATGTTAGTGCTGGTTTCGCTCGAGCGCGAACGGGCTGACATTGTCGACCGTTTTAAGCAATCGATCCGCCAGACGCCTGAAGTGATGAACGGATACTATGTGACCGGGGAATCGGATTTCGTCCTCATAGTGACATCCCGAAGCATGGAAGACTACGAGGCCTTCACGCGGAAATTCTTTTACGAGAACCCTGACATTAAGGGTTTCAAGACGATGGTCATCATGGACCGTGTGAAGGTCGGATTCTCCATGCCGATCAATTTCGACGATTTTTATGAGTGATACCTTGCGTTGGATGCCGATTGGCGGATCACAGAGGATGGGCACTAGCTTTCGGCCGGGGGGATTCGTGCTGACGTTCACGACCAGGGAGGGCACGCGCCAGAAAGTCGATGCCTCGTCAAATTTTTTCTAAAACCGAATCTAATGTCCCAAGGTGTCCTATAAGCGCACGCAATTCGGGCTGAGGCGCGACCCAGAAAGTTCGAAAAGCTTCCAAGAACCCCAGCCAAAGCTTCTTTTTTCAATCAAGCTACCTGCCCCAAATGGCGATTATGATTGCCATAGCAGCGATACCTATTAAGGCGCCGATCCCGCCAGGGATTGTCAGCGGCTGTCTGTAGCGAAAGCCCAACTGACCTAAATCTGAAATGAGAAAAGTGGAAGGCACATAGGACGTGGAGGCGGCTTTGGAGGCGGGTTCAACGATGCATCGATCACGTGTTCGAAGAACTCTTCTATCTTTCTGTCTGTGAATTTGTGTAGCGGTATGGCTTGTTGCTCACCAAATAACCCACCGAAAGAAATAGTATCCACCTCTGAACTCTCGATGAGCCAAGTGCTGTGGCCGTTCGGCGCATGGACAGAAATTGAGATTGTAGGAATTGTCGACGCACGCTCTCCAAAAAAATCGAAGCTTGTGCAGGAATCTCTTATCTCAAAATCGACCTTTCCTTCCCAATGAGCCGCCGCCCTTTTCAATGACGGCATAACCCGCTCACGGAGCGCCCTGCCAATAGGCCGAACCACGCGTAATGCTCCTCGTATGTCTCCCACCTTTTCCCAAAGCGATCAGGCCGCTCGACCATTGTCGTTCCCTTGCGAGAGAAATCGCTTCTAGCTATTTCGTATCTCAATGATCAGGCCGAGAGGTTCAGCTTGGACCTGGCCTTGGCTTTGAGGCTGCCGCGCCGCGCGGTCAGGTGATTTGTCAGCAATTTCACGTCGATGGGTTCCGACATGAAAAACCCCTGGGCGCCGTGGCATTGTTCGGCGATCAGGAAAGCCAACTGCCCTTCCGTTTCCACGCCTTCGGCCATGACGACCAGGCCAAGCGAATTGGCCAACGCGATGACCCCTCGGACCACGTCCTGCTTCTTGATGGACGATTCCAGATCGTTCAGGAACGATCGATCGATCTTCAGTCGATTGAGATCAATGTCGGCAAGGTAGCCGAAACTCGAATATCCGGATCCGAAATCGTCGAGCGCCAAACTGACGCCGAGGTTCCGGATTTTCGACAAATTGTCCAAAGCGTCTCTGCTGTGGATGAACACCCCTTCCGTTATCTCCAGCTGCAGCCGCGACGGCGGCAATCCCGTTTGCCGCAGCACGTCGACGAGGTGGATGTAGAATGCATCGTCCTGCAGGCTTTTGCCCGAAGCATTGACCGCGCAAATGAAATCGTCGGCGGAAATCGACATCCACTGCGCTGCCTGCGCGCAGGCCTTGCTCAGCACGGTCTTGTCGATTTCCAATATCAAATCACTCCGTTCCGCTGTCGGAATGAATGAGTCAGGCAAGCGAACCGCTCCCGAAACGCGGTCGCGCCAGCGGACCAGGGCTTCGGCGCCGATCATATGCCCGGTCGCCAATTCGAATTGCGGTTGCCAGACCAGGAAATACTCATCGCCATTGAGCGCTCGCTTGATCGCCGCTTCCTCGCCGAGCTGGACGTCGATCTGGCTGAGGATCGCGGGCGAGTAGGTCACGAACCCGGATCGTCCCTCCGCTTTCGCGACATAAAGGGCGCTGTCTGCATTGCGCAGCAAGGTGGAGATATCCGAACCATGATCCGGGAAGGACGCCATGCCGATGCTGGCGCCAATGCGCACCTGGTGGCCGTCCAGATCAGCAAAGCGGTTCAACTGCTCGCGAAGCCGATGTCCCAAATCCGCCGAGTGCCTGTCCCCGATCGCCATGATGGCGAACTCGTCTCCTCCCAAACGGACAGCGGCCACTTCACCGGGACGTTCGACCGACTGCAGGGTTTCGGCAACGGCTTTCAGCAGCAGATCGCCGATGTGATGGCCGAACGTGTCGTTGACGCTCTTGAAATGGTCGAGGTCTATCAGGAACAGCCGCAGTTCCTTGCCAGTCAGCCTTGCCCGCTCCAGCAGCCCGTCCCGGTTGGCGGACATCCAGGCGCGGTTCTTCAACTCCGTCGTCGCGTCCTGCCAGGCGAGGAATTCGAGTTTCCTGATCGTCTCGCGACGACCGATCAGCAACACGGCGGTTCCTATCGCGAGCGCCGACAAGACGGTCAAGGCAAAGGCAATCTGGTGATTGAACCTGTTCAGGTTCTTCTCCGCCGAATAGAGATCGACGTTAACTTCCTCCCCATATTTGTAGTATTCATCGTTCATGCGAGCGACGATCTGGTCGAGCTCAACTCCCACTTCCTTCAGGCTGTTTTCGTTTAGAGGCACGCCGGCCGCGATGACAGCGTCAAGCTGCTTCACCGCGTCGTTGACCCGCGGCACGATACCAGCGTAGGCGGGGATTTCGCTGATGGTGTCGCCGCCGTCGATGCGCTCGAAACGGATGTAGACCAGGTCGTTCGCGGTCGACAATTGCTCAAGGCTTTCCGGTGATTTGGGAGCCGTCTGGGCAAGCGAAATCATATCCCGCAGATGCGTCACGTCGCGTATTGCAATGTGGAACTCGCGAATGGCGAAGAAGCCGAAACGCGGCATCGCCGACTCTATCCTGCTGATGCTCGTGAAGAGCACCGCTATCAGGGCGGCTGAGCAGATGGCTGCCGACGCGGCCGCGGCCGCGTAGGTTGCAGGAACCCGCCAGGCTGTGCTTCTAAACCACATGGCTGGACGTCACGCTGGGGTTCAATTGCCTGGCGCGATCGTCTTTATCAACCAGATCCATCGCGGTTTGTGAACCGGCGTATCAAACGCCGGATGGTCGTCGAGAGGGTAGATCAGCCGCGTGGGACCTTGCGTGCGCCTTGTCAGCAGCTGGCCGTCCTGGCGCGTTGCAAGAAGAAGAGGACCTTCGGTCCAGTCTTCCTTCGGGATTGTCTGCACATAGTCGTCCTGTGCCCGCAGCACGACGGATCCCTCGCCGTCCAATCCGATCAGCTTGAGCACATCCCGGAACAAGACACCCTGAAACTTAAGCTGCCCCTTTTCGAAGGGACTTGGGGTGGAGACGCTGTAAAGATCGAGCTTTTCCAGCTGCCGCAATGTGACCGGGATCGATTCCCCGTTTTTCTCAACTTTGAAGGCGACTGTGTCGGGCGGCTCCGGATATTTGGCTGGCTCCAGGGCGAATGCCGGCAACACGCCGATTGCGGAAACAACCAGCAGGATCATGCTGCGGCGAAAGGCGAAGAATCTTCCCTTGAGCATCGACACAACGCAGTCCTTTCCATTTTTATGGTCAGTACCAACTCTTGCCGGCTCGCCGATACTGTCGGCGGAACAGCCATCTTTCCATCGAATGATTGTTTTTCAGTTAGCTTTTGGTTTCTCGCGCTGCCTTGCTGACTTGCGGCTACAGGGCGGAGTTTGCAGCGTAAGCCGGCAAATATATTAGCGATCAACGATATATTAACGGCTGTCATGCAGCCTTTCGGCATTGGGGGCAGAAACCAACCTCCGATCGACGTTCCAGCGGCCCTCTGGCCGGGACGTTCGACCGATGCGGAGTAAAACGCATGAGTGTCGAAACTGCATTGGCACAGTTGCTGCGGATGATTCACTGCCGCGCCCTGACTTTGGCGGCGTTGCCGGACGATGAGAGAGATCTGCACTACGATCTCATCCGCCTGTCATGTTGCGGAGCCGCCGAGCAGATTGGGCAAAGCCCCGACAAGGCAGCAGGCACGGCAAACAGCGTGGTTGAATTCACGCGCGCAATGGTCGGGGTCATTGAGGCAGGCCACGGGTCGGACGCAGGGCGAGGCGCCAATTGGCCACTGGGCGAGAGCTCGACTGTTTGGCAGCCTGGGCGATCGCAGTAGCTTCATCACCCATGCCTGCCAGCCTTCAAAGGGCGACGCGTCAGGAAGGCTAAAAAGCCTGCGCTGCGCCCCCTACTCCGCCGCCTGCACCCGCCTCGCCTCAATGATCGCGCGGATTTCGGCGCGGCAGGAGCCGCAATTGGTGCCGGCCTTCAACGTCTCGCCGATGGACGCGACGGTCGTGCAGCCGGCCGCCACCGCCGCCGCGATCTGGTTGGCGCCGACGCTGAAGCAGGAGCAGACGGTGGCGCCGGCATCCGGCCGCCCGGCGCCGGCACGGCCGGCGACGATGCGGAAGCGCTCGCGCTGGCCGGCGTGAACCTCCTCGAGTTTCTCGGCCGCCCAGCCGCGCGACACCGCGACCGGGCCGGGCGCCACGAACAGCGCGCCTGCCAGATGCTCGCCGTCGAAGGCGGCGATGCGATGCTGGCCGGCGTCGCGGTCGTGATAAGCGAGCGTGTCGGATGTCGGTGGTGCGCCAAACAATGATGCGGCAAAGTCCGCCCAACCCATGTTGTCGTCGGCGAAAGCGAGCTCGACCCGCCAGCCGCCCCGACATTTGGCCACGACCCAATAGGTCGCGGCAACCGACGCCGGGCGTGCTCGCATAACCGCAAAGCCGAAGGCTTTTGCCGCGAATTTCTCGATGCGCACCGCGACATGTTTCAAGGCCGGCTGGCCGGAAACGGGATCGGTGAGCGACGCCGTCAGCGCGTCGAGCCGGCCTTTGGCGGCAAACTGGTCGGTCCAGTGCATCGGCGCAAACAGGCTGCCCTGGCGTTGGCGGGGTGTCACCAGCGCGCGCACCAGCACCTCGCCGCGCGGGCTGGAGATGCGCACGATGTCGGCATCGCCGATGCCAAAGAGCTGCGCATCCGCCGGGTGGATTTCGACGAAGGGCTCGGCGATGTGCTGGGACAGGCGCGGGCTTTTGCCGGTGCGCGTCATGGTGTGCCAGTGGTCGCGGACGCGGCCGGTGTTGAGGACCAGCGGGAATTTTTCGTCCGTGCGGGTTTCCACGACGGGGCGGATGGGGATGAAGCGCGCCTTGCGGTCGGGGGTGTAGAAATTGCCGTTGGCGAAGAAGCGGGTGGTGGGTGGGGAACCTTGGCTCGCCGCTGGCCATTGGAAAGGCGCCAGCGTGTCGTAGTCTTCTCCATCGATGCCGGCATAGGCGCCGATGTCGAAATCCCGCGTGCCATCATTCTCGAGGCCCGATAGCGCCGCGTGCTCAGCAAAAATCCCCGCCGGCGTCGCGTGCGCAAACGCCTCGCCAAACCCCATCCGCTTGCCCACCTCGGCGACGATCCACCAATCCGGCCGCGCCTCACCGGGCGCGGGCAAAAAGGCCTGCTGGCGCGAGATGCGGCGCTCCGAATTGGTGACGGTGCCGTCCTTCTCGCCCCAGGCGGTTGCGGGCAGGCGGACATGGGCGTGGCGTACCGTATCGGTGCTCTCCAGCACGTCCGAGACGACGACGAAGGGGCAGGCCTTGATCGCCGCCTCGACGGCATCGGCGTCCGGCATGGAATCGACCGGGTTGGTGGCCATGATCCACAGTGCCTTGATGCGCCCATCGGCCACGGCCTTGAACATGTCGACCGCCTTCAGGCCGGGCTTTTCGGCGAGGGCGGGCGCATTCCAGAAGCGGCGCACGCGCGCTCTGTGCGCGGGGTTTTCGATCTCCATATGGGCGGCGAGCATGTTGGCCATGCCGCCGACTTCGCGGCCGCCCATGGCGTTAGGTTGGCCGGTGACCGAAAACGGCCCTGCCCCGGGCTTGCCAATGCGGCCGGTAGCGAGATGGCAGTTGATGATGGCGTTGACCTTGTCGGTGCCCGAGGACGACTGGTTGACGCCCTGGCTGTAGACGGTCACGGTTTTTTCTGTCCGGGCAAACAGGCTGTAGAAGCGGCCAAGCTCGTCCTCGCTGAGGCCCGTGGCTTCTGCGATGCCGGCAAGGTCGAGCTTCGAAGCGGCGAAAAGGGCCTGGCCGAAGCCGGTCGTGTGCTCGTCGATATAGGCGCGGTCCAGCGCATTGTGCTGGCCGAGATAGGCGAGCAGCGCGGTGAACAAGGCAACGTCGCCATCCGGCGCGATCGCCAGATGCATGTCGGCGATGTCGGCGGTCATGGTGCGGCGCGGGTCGACCAGCACGATCTTCATCTCGGGCCGCTTTTCGCGCGCCGCCGCGATGCGCTGGTAGAGCACGGGGTGGCACCAGGCGAGGTTGGAGCCGACCAGCACGATGAGGTCGGCAAGCTCGAGATCCTCGTAGGTGCCCGGCACCGTGTCGGAGCCGAAGGCGCGGCGGTGGCCGGCGACCGAAGAGGCCATGCAGAGGCGCGAGTTGGTGTCGATATTGGCCGAGCCGACAAAACCCTTCATCAGCTTGTTGGCGACGTAATAATCCTCGGTCAGCAACTGTCCCGAGACATAGAAGGCGACCGCGTCGGGGCCGTGCTCGGCGATGGTCTGCGAGAAAGTCGAGGCGACGCGGTCGAGCGCCTCGTCCCAGCCGACGCGGCGGCCGTCGATCTCCGGATGGAGCAGCCTGCCGTCGAGGTCGATGGTCTCGGCAAGCGCGGAGCCCTTGGAACAGAGCCGACCGAAATTCGCCGGGTGATCAGCGTCGCCGCGGACCGACACTTGCCCGTCCGCGGCGACCTTCGCCAGCACGCCGCAACCCACCCCGCAATAGGGGCAGGTGGTCCTCACCTCGCGCGCTGCGTCGATCTCCATGTTTCAGGCCGCGCGGCTGGCCAGCGCTTCCAGCGCGATGAACAGACGCTCGCCATCGATTTTCACCGGGATGGTGCGCACCACGCCCTCATCGGCGCCGAGCGCCTTGCCCGTCTCCAGCGAAATGACCCAGTTGTGCAGCGGACAGGTCACCGCGGCGCCATGGACGATGCCCTGGCTGAGCGGTCCGCCCTTGTGCGGGCAGTGGTCGTCAATGGCATAGACCTGGTCATCGGCGGTGCGGAAGACGGCGATCTTGCCCTCGGGCGTGGCGACGCAACGCGCGCCGCGGCGGGGGATGTCGGAGATGGAACCAATAGCAATCCAGTTCATCATGCTCACTCCGCCGCCTCGGCAAACCCCACCGACGCCATCGGCCGGAATTCGTGCTTGTCCTTGCCGGAGACGCGCTCCGACCATGGGTCGACCTGGGCGAATCTCTGCGAGAAGACGAAGCGCTCGTAATAGGCCTTGCGCTTCTCGGCATCGTCCATGATCTGGCGCTTGATCTCGGGGATGCCGATGCGCTTGGCCCATTTGTAGATGCGCTCGAGATAGCGGCCCTGCTCGCGATACATCTGCGTCAGCGCCACGATATGCTCCAGCGCC
Source organism: Mesorhizobium sp. LjNodule214 (assembly GCF_964252735.1). Taxonomy (NCBI): domain Bacteria; kingdom Pseudomonadati; phylum Pseudomonadota; class Alphaproteobacteria; order Hyphomicrobiales; family Phyllobacteriaceae; genus Mesorhizobium; species Mesorhizobium sp. LjNodule214. The sequence goes on along the minus strand of NZ_CAXUPE020000003.1, from coordinate 556,684 downwards.
TCATCCTCGGTCCTGACCAGGCCGAGCACTTCGGTACCCTTGATGTCGAGGCCGGCGGCTCCGGCGAAGTGGATCTCGTAGCCACTATCGACGCAGATGACGCCGACATCCTTGCAGGTCGCCTCGGCGCAGTTTCTGGGGCAGCCCGACACCGCCATCTTGACCTTGGCCGGCGTCCACGAGCCCCACATGAACTTTTCGATGCGGATGCCGAGACCCGTCGAATCCTGCGTGCCGAAGCGGCACCAGTCGGAACCGACGCAGGTCTTCACCGTGCGCAGGCCCTTGGCGTAGGCATGGCCGGAGACGAAGCCGGCCTGGCCGAGATCGGCCCATACCGCCGGCAAATCCTCCTTGCGGATGCCCAGCATATCGATGCGCTGGCCGCCGGTGACCTTGACCATAGGGATCTCGAACTTGTCGACGACGTCGGCGATGGCGCGCAGCTCAGAGGCGCTGGTCACGCCGCCCCACATGCGCGGCACCACCGAATAGGTGCCGTCCTTCTGGATGTTGGCGTGGACGCGCTCGTTGATGAAGCGCGACTGGTAGTCGTCGGCGTAGTCGTTCGGCCAGTCGCAGACGAGATAGTAGTTCAGCGCCGGCCGGCATTTGGCGCAGCCGCAGGAGGTCTTCCATTCCAGCTCCTGCATGACGGCGGGAATGGTCTTCAGGCTCTTGGCCTTGATCAGCCGGCGCACCTCGTCATGGCCGAGCGTGGTGCAGGAGCACATCGGCTGCACGGCGGCCGGGTTGTACTGGTCGCCGATGGTCAGCACCATCAGCTTCTCGACCAGCCCGGTGCAGGAGCCGCAGGAGGCGGACGCCTTGGTGTGGGCGCGCACGTCGTCGAGCGAGGTCAGGCCCTTGGCCGTGATCGCGCCGGTGATCTTTCCCTTGCAAACGCCGTTGCAGCCGCAGATTTCCGCATCATCCGGCAAGGCTGCAACGGCCGCCATAGGGTCCAGCGGGGCACCCCCCTGGTAGGACTGGCCGAAGATCAGCGTGTCGCGCATCTCCGATATGTCGGTCTGCTTCTTCTTCAAATCGTTGAACCAGGCGCCGTCGGCCGTCTCGCCATAGAGCACGGTGCCGATGATGCGGTCGTCCTTGAGCACCAGGCGCTTGTAGACGCCGGCGGCGGCATCGCGCAGCACGATCTCCTGGCGATCCTCGCCCTCGGCGAAGTCGCCGAGCGAGAACAGGTCGATGCCGGTGACCTTGAGCTTGGTCGGCGTGTCCATATGGACGAAGGCCGCAGCCTCGTCGCCGGCAAGCTGGCTGGCCGCGACGCGCGCCATCTCGTAGAGCGGCGCCACCAGCCCGTAGACCATGCCGTTGACCTCGGCGCATTCGCCGAGCGCGTAGATGTCGGGGTCGTTGCTGCGCATGCCGGCGTCGACGACGATGCCGCGATTGACGGCGATGCCGGCCTCTTTTGCCAGTGCCGAATTCGGCCTGATGCCGACCGCCATGACGACCAGCGTCGCCGGGATGACAGTGCCGTCGGCGAGTTCCACCTGCTCCACCTTGCCATTGCCGGTGATCGCCTGCGTGTTGGCCTTGGTGATGACATTGATGCCGCGCTGCTCGACGGCGCGCTGCAGCAGGTAGCCGGCGGCCGGATCGAGCTGGCGCTCCATCAGCGTCGGCATGACATGCAGCACGGTGACGTCCATGCCTTGCGAATTCAGCCCGGCCGCCGCCTCAAGCCCGAGCAGACCGCCGCCGATGACCACCGCCTTGGCCCGCGACTGGGCGGCAAGCAGCATCGCCTGCACATCGTCGAGATCGCGATAGGTGAGCACACCCGGCATGTCATGGCCGGGCACCGGGATGATGAACGGCACCGAGCCGGTGGCAATAACCAGCTTGTCATAGGGCTCGGTGACGCCGTGATCCGAGGTGACGGTCTTCGCCTCCCGGTCGATGGCGACGATCTTGTGGCCCTTGTAGAGGGTGATGCCGTTGGCGATGTACCAGCCGTCGCCATGGATGATGATTTCCTCATAGGCCTTTTCGCCCGACAGAACCGGCGACAGCATGATGCGGTCGTAGTTCACCCGCGGCTCGGCGTTGAAGATGGTGACCTGGTAGCGGCCCGGCGCCTGCTCCAAGAGATGCTCCAGCATGCGCCCGGGGGCCATGCCGTTGCCGATGATGACGAGTTTTTCGCTCATGGCGTTACTCCGCGGCTTCGACGAAGCGGTGGCGTTCGTAGAGGAACTTCAGCACCGCCTCGCGGCAGCGCAGGAAGGTGCGGTCGGACGAAAGCTCGACGCGGCGGCGGGGCCGGGCCAGCGGCACGGCAAGCACCTCGCCGATGGTCGCTGCCGGACCGTTGGTCATCATGACGATGCGGTCGGAGAGCAGCACCGCCTCGTCGACGTCGTGGGTGATCATGATCGTCGTCGAGCCAAGCCTGGAATGGATGTCCATCACCGCGTCCTGCAGATGGGCGCGGGTCAGCGCGTCGAGCGCGCCGAAGGGCTCGTCGAGCAGCAGGATCTTCGGCTCCATGGCCAGCGCGCGCGCAATGCCGACGCGCTGCTTCATGCCGCCCGAGATCTCGGCCGGCCGCTTGTCCTTCGCATGCGCCATCTGCACGAGGTCGAGATTGCGCATGATCCAGTCATGGCGCTCGGCTCTGGTCCTGGTCGAACCGAAGACTTTCGACACCGCCAGGTTGATGTTCTCGTAGACGGTCAGCCACGGCAGCAGCGAGTGGTTCTGGAACACCACGGCGCGTTCCGGTCCGGGGCTGTCGACCTCCTTGTCCTCGAGCAGCACGGCGCCGGCGGAGACCTTGGTCAGCCCGGCGATCAGGTTAAGCAAGGTCGACTTGCCGCAGCCGGAATGGCCGATGATGGAGACGAATTCGCCCTTGTCGATGGTCAGCCGGATGTCTTTCAGCACCTCGCTGACCTGGCCGCCGCGGGCAAAGGATTTGTCGATATGGTCGAGCTTCAGATAGGCCGTCATGGCGCTTTCCTCACTTTGCCGTTGTGCCGCGGGTGACGAAGGTGCCGACCGCCGCGACCAGCCGGTCGAGGCAGAAGCCGGTGACGCCGATATAGGCGAGCGCGACGATGATGTCGGGCAGCCGCGACGAATTCCACGCGTCCCAGATGAAGAAGCCGATGCCAACGCCACCGGTCAGCATTTCGGCGGCGACGATGGCGAGCCAGGACAGGCCAATGCCAATCCTGAGGCCGGTGAAGATGTAGGGCGCTGCCGCCGGCACCATGATCTTGACGAAGAATTCGATCTGGTTGAGCCGCAGGATGCGGGCGACGTTGCGGTAATCCTCGGGGATGTTGCGGACGCCGACGGCGGTGTTGATGATCACCGGCCAGATCGAGGTGATGAAGATGACGAAGATCGCCGATGGGCTGGAATCGCGGAACGCCGCCAGCGACAGCGGCAGCCAGGCGAGCGGCGGCACGGTGCGCAGGATCTGGAACACCGGATCGAGGCCGCGCATCGCCCACACCGACTGGCCGACCAGGGCGCCGAGCGCGACACCGACGACAGCCGCGAGGCCGAAGCCGATGGCGACGCGCTGCAGCGAGATCAGCACCCGCCAGGCGAGCCCGATATCCTGCGGGCCGTTATCGAAGAACGGATGCGCGATCAGGTCATAGGCCTCGTTCCACACCTGGCTCGGCGGCGGCAGGCTGGCTGTCGGCGACGAGCAGGCGATCTGCCAGACGACGAGCATGAGGACGATGACGACGGCCGGCGGCAGCAGCGTGCTGGCCAGGTTGCCGGCGATCGCGAGCGGGTCGAAACGGCGCCGCGCCTTGGCGGTGAAAGCGATCACCTCGGCGGGCTTGGCCGGCGCGGGAAACGCCTTCACCTTGGTGTCCTCGATGGCTTGAATGGACATGTCTGAGCAAAACTCCGTGGTCGGTGTGGGCGACAAGCGGCTGATGCCGCTTGCGCCTGGGTCGGAGGCGACAACGGCGCGAAGGCGCCGTTGCGCTTAGGCCGATGCCTTGATCTTCAGGCTGTCGAGATAGGCCGACGGGTTGGCCGGATCGAAGATCTTGCCGTCGAAGAAGGTCTCGACGCCACGCGACGACGAGGCCGGAATATCGGCTGCCGCGACGCCGAGGTCCTTGGCCGCCTCGCGCCACAGATCCTCGCGGTTGACCTGGTCGACGAGCGCCTTGATGTCGGTGGTCGGCGCGAACTTGCCCCAGCGGATGTTCTCGGCCAGGAACCAGCTGTCATGGCTCTTGAACGGATAGGACACGCCGTCCTTCCAGAACTTCATGTAGAGGTCGGTGCCGTTGGCGACGCGGCCATTGCCGTAGTTGATGTCGCCCTTGAGGCGGCCGATGATGTCGGCGGTCGGCACGTTCATCCATTGCCGCTTGCCGATGATGGCGGCCATCTCGTCCTTGTTCTCCTTGGCCTCGCACCATTGCTGGGCTTCCATCACGGCCATCAGGATCGCCTTGGTGGCGTTCGGGTTCTTCTCGATGAAGGCGGCGCGCAGGCCGAGCGCCTTTTCGGGATGGCCCTTCCACAACTCGCCCGTTGTGGCGGCGGTGAAGCCGACGCCCTGGTGAACGAGCTGCTCGTTCCACGGCTCGCCGACGCAGAACACATCCATGTTGCCGACCTTCATGTTGGCCACCATCTGCGGCGGCGGCACGACGATGGTCGAGACGTCCTTGTCGGGATCGATACCGCCGGCGGCCAGCCAATAGCGCAGCCACAGGTCATGCGTGCCGCCCGGGAAGGTCATGGCGGCCTTGATTTCCGTGCCCGCGGCCTTCTTGGCGGCGAAGGCTTCCTTCAGCTTGGAGGCGTCGAGGCCGACGCCGGTGGCGGCATATTCCTGGGCAACCGAGATGGCCTGGCAGTCGTAGTTCAGCCGCGCCACGATCGCCATCGGCAGCGGCTGGTTGTTCTGCGTCACCTTGCCGGTGTGCATCAGGTAGGGCATCGGCGTCAGGATGTGGGCGCCGTCGATGCCGTTGGCCTCGCCGCCGAGCATCAGATTGTCGCGCGTCGCGCCCCAGGAGGCCTGCTTCAGCACCTCGACATCGGGCATGCCGAATTTGGCGAACAGGCCCTTTTCCTTGGCGATCATCAGCGGGGCGGCATCGGTCAGCGCGATGAAGCCGAGCTTGGCGCCGGTCACCTCGGGAGCCGTCGTGGCGGCATAGGCGCCGGAGGGGAAGAGCTTGCGCGCCGCCACGAACAGCCCTGCCGTCAGCGCACTGCTGGCCAGGAAATCGCGGCGCGTCATGTCCTTGAGCGTTGTTCCAGTCACGATCCGTTTCGTCATCGTCGTCTCCGGTTGGGCGCGGCTTGGGATCCGCGTCGTCGATTGCGTGTTCGGTCAAAACAAAAAAGCCGCCGGCCAGGTTCTTCGCGCCCGAGAGACCGGGTTCGAATTTCACCTGAGCGGCAGCTTTGCCTGTGGCGCCCGCCATTGGACGCCGGTTCCGTGACCCTAGAAGAGCCTGCCTATGACAAAGCAGGAACCGTGCCAGTTTCGAGCTGGAGCGAAAATATCAATTAAATCAGCGATTCATGCCGATTGCGACCGCGCCGGGCCACAAACCGAACAGGCCAAAGATTGTTCATTAGCGCAATTGCACGCACAATTTTTGTGCAATGCACAAGAATGGCGCGGAAATGATCAGGCTTCGGCGCGGACCGATTTCTGGCTGGCAATGTAGGCGTCGATCTCGTCGGGATCGAAGATCTGGCCGTCGAAGAAACCGTCGGGACCGAGCACCAGGCTTGCCCCTGCCGAACCGACCGGCGTCGCCGACTTCAGCGCGCCCTCGACCTTGGCGTTGGCGCCGGGAAGCGCCACGCCGAGCGGCTTCAGCGCCGAGCGGTAGAGGTCGGGCCGATAACACTCCCTGGCGATGGCGAGGTTTTCCGGCGTGTGCGCGACATGCCCCCAGCGCACCATCTGCGTGTAGAACCACAGCGCGTGGCTCTTCCAGGGAAAATTCGCCGCCTTGTCGAAAGGCACGAAGAAATCGTCGATCGCCCGCTCGGCGCCGCCGCCCAGATCGAGATGCCCGGTCAGGATCGGCATCTGCACCGCCGGCGGCAGGCCGAGGAAGCCGGGCTGCGCCATCAGCGCGGCCAATTCGCCATGGTTCGCCGGATCCTGGCACCAGCGGGCCGAATGATGCAGCGCGCGCAGCAGGGCCGCCAGTGCCTCCGGGCTCTCCTGCGCCCACGCCTTGCGCACGCCGATCACCTTTTCCGGGCTGTTGCGCCACAGCAGCGCCTTGACGGTGACGATATGGCCGGTGCCGGCGGCAACCGAGGCGCTGTTCCAGGGCTCGCCGACGCAGTAGCCGTCGATGCGACCGGCGGCCAGCGCATCGGTCATAAAGGGAGGCGGCACGATGACGATCTCGACCTGGCGTTCCGGATCGATGCCGCAGGCGGCGAGCCAGTAGCGCAGTTCGTAATTGTGCCCCGAATGCGGATGGACGACGGCAAAGCGCAGCGCATCGCGGCCGGCCCCTGCCCGCTCGCGGATCAGCGCGCGGAGCGCTGCACCCGCGCGCGCCGGGTCGAGGTCGGGCTCGGCGCCGTGCGCCGCCATGCCTTCCCAGACGGCATTGGAGACGGTGACGCAATTGCCGCCGAGGCCGAGCGAGAACGGCACGATGGTTTCCGAGGCAAGCGGCGTCAGTCCAAGATTGCAGGCGAGCGGCATCGGCCCCAACATGTGCGCCAGATGGAAATGGCCGATGGCGATGCGGTCGCGAATGTTGGCCCAGGAGGTCTCGCGGTGCAGCGTCAGCTCGATGCCTTCGCGCGCGGCAAAGCCCATCTCGCCGGCCGCGACCAGCACGGCGCTATCGAAGAGCGGCATGAAGCCGGCGGTGATCTGGTGCGCAGCAGTCATGCCTATTCGTCCTCCGAGAGCAACCCGGCGGCGGTCACCAGGCTCTGGGCGATGTCGCTGATCTTGCGGTTCTGGTTCATCGCCGTCTTGCGCAGCAGCGTGTAGGCCGCCTCCTCGCTCAAGCCGCGCGACTTCATCAAAATGCCCTTGGCGCGATCGATGACCTTGCGGCTCTCCAGTTCACTGCGCGCCTCCTCCAGTTCGCGCGCCATGCGCGAGAAGGCGTTGAAGCGGCTGACCGCCATGTCGAGGATTGGCTTGACGCGCTCCTGCCTGAGACCATCGACGACATAGGCCGACACGCCGGCATCGACCGCCGCCTCGATCGAGGCCTGGTCGGAGCGGTCGACAAACATGGCAATCGGCCGCTTCACCGCGCGCGACAGCTGGAACATGTTTTCGAGCATGTCGCGGTTCGGGTTTTCCAGATCGATGACGATGACATCGGGCTCGATCTCGGCGATCCGCCGCGCAATGCCGGCGACATCATGGATGACGGTGACCCGATCATGCCCGGCCTCCCGCAACCCGGCCTCGATGATCGAGGCACGGATGCGGTTTTCGTCGATCACCAGAACGGCGAGTGAGGAGCGGACCATGTCGGTATTTTGCTGATGCGAGGGAATTGTGCAATGCGGCATGGGGAGAACTCGACATGCGTCGCCGACCCTATAGAGGCGAGCACTGGAGAATGGAGCGCTACCAAAGGGGCTCCGGCAACGCCAGCGTGACGAGTTGCTGTTAGCTTCGCGCGGTTGCTGAGCTACTTCAACTGAGCAATCCGATTGCTCTTCATCTGAAGTTCAAACATCGCTCCGCCCTTTACGATCTCTGCCTGCTTTTCAATGGTGGTCCAGAGTGCGAGCCGGCGCTCCATCTGTTTTGTAACCGGCGCCTTGTAGAGCCCCTTTGAGAGAAAGAAACCCACGAGCCTCGAATTGCGGAACGCCTGGTATTCAAGGCGCTCTCAGTGATGCGTCGCCGGACTGCCTGTAGCCGCCGAAGGGGAGACGTCCGGCGTGCCGGTCATCACGCGACCGTCCGCCGATCGAGCGTCTTGCTCATATACACCGTTATCCCGTTCATGAATTCCTCTTCCCGATCAATGGCATAGCCATGCCTCCGATAGAGCAGCACATTGGCTTCGAAGGCACCATTGGTCAGCAGGCGAAGCTCCGGGCAGCCGGCTTCGATCGCCTTGCGCTCGGCGCTGTCGAGCAGCAGCCGGCCAATGCCCCTGCCCTGCGCCTTGGGCGCGACGGCAACATTCTCGATCCAGATATGATCGTCATGCCGCATGGTTTCGATCAAGCCGACGATCTCGCCGTTCTCGACAGCGAGGTCGAACTGATGCTCGCGGATGGCCTTGTCGTAATCGGCGCGCATCGGCAAGGGCTCGCGGCCGATCACCGGCACCCATCTGGAGTAAGCGGCGCACACGATGTCCCTGATGGCGGCGGCGTCCGCCGGCTCGGCCGGCCGAAACTGGATGGAAAGATTAGTCATTCAAATGCTCCAAATGCAAAAAACCCGCCGATCCTTTTGGATGGGCGGGGCTGGGGACGAACAGACCGGATTGTCGACTAGCCGGCCTTTATCTTCGCGCAATCAGCTTGCCGCTCCTGAGAACGGCGGCGTCGCTGCGAGTTGGTGGGAAAGGCGATCATGGCGGCAAGCTGGAGCAGAAACGGCGAAGCGTCAAGCCGCCCGCCGGGGCGGATAGAGCGGCCGCATGGCCCCATCATCCGCAGGCCAATTCGACGGCACCGCAATCGTTCGGAAAAATCGATCATTGTGATGCGAATAATTCGTTGGAAAGATTGGTAATGGAATGGCATTCCACTGGCGAACCCGCCTGGAGCATTGCATTGTCTTCCGTCTCTCACATCGCGAACGATATTCCCTCAGGCCGGGCACCGGCAATCCTGGCGCCCGGACGCACGTCAGCCAACGCGGTCTGGCCCGGCATCGTGCTGGTCGCCATGATCACCAGCGTCGCCTACTCGGCCCGCAACGTTTCCGGCTTCGCGCTGTTCAGCCCGATGATCCTCGCCGTGGTCGCCGGCATGATCTATTCCAACGTGCTTGGCACGCCCGCGCATGCCAGGGCCGGCATCGCCTTTTCGCAGCGTCGGCTGCTGCGCTTTGCCATCGTGCTGCTCGGCTTCCAGCTGACGCTCGGCCAGGTGGCGGCGATCGGCGCCGGCGGCGTCGGCATTGTCGCGGCCACGCTTGGCGCCACCTTCATCTTCACCATCACGCTCGGCCGGCTGCTTGGCGTCGACCGCAAGCTGGCGCAGTTGATTGCGGCCGGCACCTCGATCTGCGGCGCCTCGGCCATCGTCGCCACCAACATCGTGACGGACGCGCGCGACGAGGACGTCACCTACGCCGTTGCCGCCATCACGCTGTTCGGCACCATCGCCATGCTCGGCTTTCCGCTGCTGGCGCCCGTGTTCGGCCTCGACCAGCACGCCTTCGGCCTGTGGGCAGGCGCCTCGATCCACGAGGTGGCGCAAGTGATCGGCGCCGGCTTCCAGAATGGCACCCAGGCCGGCGAAACCGCAACCGTCGCCAAGCTGACGCGCGTCGCCATGCTGGCGCCGATGGTGCTCGCGCTCGGCCTGATGGCGCGCCGCCGCAGTGCCGACCCGTCGGCGGCGAAGGCGCCCATGCCGTGGTTCGTCGTGGCGTTCATCGCAGTGGTGGCGCTGAACAGCCTGGTTGCCATGCCTGCCGAAATCCATTCGGCGATCGCTTTGGCCACCCAGGTCATGCTGACCATGGGTCTCGCCGCCATGGGCCTTCAGGCTGACATCTCGCAGCTTCGCTCGCGCGGCCTGCGTCCGCTGGCTCTGGCTTTTTCGGCTTTCGTGTTTGTTGCCGCGTTTAGCCTGATGCTGGTGAAATTCGTATAAGGCTCGAAGGTAGCGCTCTACGGCGCCCCCCTCTGTCCTGCCGGACATCTCCCCCACAGGTGGGGAGATTGGCAGTGTCACCGACGGCGATCATCCTTCAGCGTTGGTTATTGGCGAAAGCGGTCGCGACATCCAATCTCCCCCAAGTGGGGGAGATGTCCGGCAGGACAGAGGGGGGCGCCGTAGAACTCGACGACGGATGCTGAGTTCTATGTCGAGGAACTAATCCTCGAAGGAACTCGCCGCGACAAAGATCGAAGCGAGCTTCTCGATGCCGGCCTGATCCTCCTTGTCGAAGCGGCTGGGCGTCGGGCTGTCGAGGTCGAGCACGCCGAAGACGCCGTCATTGTCCCTGAGCAGCACGACCAGCTCCGAGCGCGAATCCGCATCGCAGGCGATGTGGCCGGGAAAGTCATGCACATCCTTGACCAGCATCGACATGCCGAGATCGACGGCGGTGCCGCAGACGCCCTTGCCGACCGCGATGCGCACGCAGGCCGGCTTGCCCTGGAACGGCCCGAGCACCAGCTCCTCGTCGGAGGCCAGGAAATAGAAGCCGGCCCAGTTGAGATCGGGCACCATCTGGTAGATCAGCGCCGACGTGTTGGCGGCGTTGGCGATCGAGTCGCGCTCGCCCTCGAGCAGCGCCTTCAGCTGGGTGGCGAGATCGCGGTAAAACACTGCCTTGTCGCTGCTGTCGATGGCGGTTGCCGCAAACATGGTGTCGTGTCTCCGTTGCCAGCGTCCCGGAACGCCCGCTACAGTTTCCTGTCTGCCACCAATGACGCGCCTGGGAAATACACAATCGTGAACGCCACCCTCGCCGACCGAAAACGTGAGCGCGCGCCGCCGGCGGCGGCCGAAGCCCCCCTCACCTTCGCCGTGCTGGTCTTCCCCGGCTTTCCGATGATGGCGTTCAGCTCGCTGATCGAACCGCTTCGCGCGGCCAATGTGCTGGCCAAGAAGGAATGCTACCGCTGGGTGATCGTCGGCGCCGGCAAGGGTCCGGTCGAGGCCTCGAACGGCGTCGTCATCCAGCCGGGCTTCTTTGCCGGCGATGCGCCGAAGGTCGACCGCATCGTCGTCTGCTCCGGCGGGGATGCCGATCACCTCGTCGCCGATGAGGCAGTGAGCTGGATCCGCAAAAGCCTGCGTGGCGGCGCCGATATTGGTGCAGTGGCAGATGCGGCGTTCTTCCTCGCCCGCGCGGGCCTGCTCGACGGCCATGCCTGCACCTTGCACTGGACCAGCCAGGCGGCCTTCACCGAGGCGTTTCCGGACATCGAACTGCGGCGCGACCTGTATGTCATCGACCGCAAGCGTTTCACCTCGGCCGGTGGTGTCGGCAGCCTCGACATGATGCTGGAGATCATCACCCGCGACTATGGCGCCGAGCTTGCCGCCGGCGTCGCCGAATGGTTCGTACACAGCCCGCTGCGCTCCAGCGTCGACCGCAAGCTGATGCCGCTGAGGCTGCGCACCGGCGTCCAGAACGAGTTGGTGCTGTCGGCCATCGCCATCATGGAGGACGCGGTGGAAGAACGGCTCGGCATGGCGGAATTGGCGACAAGGCTCGGCGTGTCGCCCGACAAGCTGGAGCGCAATTTTCGAGCAGAGCTCAGCATCTCGCCCAATGGCTACTATCGCCGGCTGCGGCTAAAGCGCGCCGCCGACCTGCTCGCGCATTCGACGCTGATGGTGCGCGACGTGGCACTGGCCTGCGGCTTTGCTTCGATGTCGAGCTTTGCGCGGGCGTTTCGGGAGGAGCATGGGCACGCGCCGAAGGGGATGCGGCGGCATTAGGGTGCGGCATCCGGCACGACATTTGCGGGATTCCGCACAGCCTTTGCATGACGCATGGCCCATCTTCGCCGCTTCAGGAGGCACCCATGAGCATCGTCGTTTTCGATCCCGATAGCACTGAGGACGTGGACTTCAAGGACCGCATGCGCCACCCGGCAGCAGCGGACCCGGCCGGCGGCATGTGGCTGTCGGACACCGAGCCGTCCTTCATCGACGCAGACGCTTTGCGCAAAGGCAGGCTCGCCAAGCTACGCGGCTGGATGCGCGAGGCGGGCTATGGCGGCGTTGTTTTGTTCGACCCCTACAACCAGCGCTACGCCACCGGCTCGCGCAACATGTTTGGCTATTTCCTGCGCAACTCGACGCGCTATTTCTTCATCCCGACCGAAGGGCCGATCGTGCTGTTCGAGTATCCGCAGAGCTACCATGTCTCGATGGTGCTCGACACGATCGACGAGGCGCGACCGTCCAAACTGGTCTGGTCTTCCGTCTCGGGCCGTGACGATGAGACGGCCGGTCCCTTTGCCGACGAGATCGCCGAATTGCTGAAAAAACACGGCGGCGGCTCTATGAAGCTCGGGCTCGACCGCTGTGGCCATCTGCAGGCGCTGGCGCTGGAAAAGCGCGGCTGCGAGGTCAGGGATTGCCAGGGCGAGATCCTGGCGGTGCGCGCGGTGAAGACGCCGGAGGAAGTGAAATGCCTGCAGGTGTCGATGGCCGGCGCCGAAGCCGCCGTGTCGGCCGTACGCGAGGCGATCAAGCCTGGCGTTTCCGAGAACGATTTGTTCGCCATCATGTATCACGAGGTGATCCGGCAGGGCGGCGAGTTCATCGAGACCCGACTGCTCACCTCCGGCCAGCGCACCAATCCGTGGTTCAACGAAGCGAGCGGCCGCAAGATCAGACCGGGCGAACTTTTGGCGCTCGATACCGACACGATCGGCTGCTACGGTTATTATTCCGACTTCTCGCGCACTTTCCGCTGCGGGCCGGGCAGACCGACCGACTATCAGAAATCGCTCTACCGCATGGCGCACGACCAGGTTCAGCACAACATCTCGATCGTCAAGCCCGGCATGGCGTTTCGCGAGATCGCCGAAAGGGCGTGGAAGATCCCAGACCGTTTCATCGACCAGCGCTATACGTCGGTGATGCACGGCGTCGGCATGCATGGCGAGACGCCGTTCATCGCGCATGCCATGGATTACGAGACCTATGGCCGCGACGGTATCATCGTGCCCGGCATGGTGGTCAGCGTCGAAAGCTATATCGGCGAGAAAGGCGGCCGCGAGGGCGTCAAGCTGGAGGACGAGATCCTGATCACCGAGACCGGCACCGAGCTTCTGTCGCGCTTCCCCTATGAAGATGAGTTTCTTGACAGGCACGTTTGAATGAAGAGCCCGATCTCGATCAGCAGAGGCACCGTGGCGGCGGTGTTCATCGATCTCCAGGAGGAGCATCGCCAGGACAAGCGCTACCTGGTCGAAGGGTTCGGCGCCATCCTCGCCAACGTCCAGCGCCTGCAAGAAGCAGCGCGGCGCAATTTCGTGCCGCTCTACCACTTCGCCTATGTCGTCGACCTCGCCAAGGCGCGGCCGTTTCATCCGGTCGATGCGAGCGGCAAATCGGCCTTCTCCGACAAGGACGATCCGCTCACCGCGATCTGCCCGGAAGTGGCGCCGGCTGCCGGCGAGACGATGCTGGTCAAGACCGAGGCCAGCGCCTTCGGCGCAGGCTCCGCGGCGGGCGAACTGAAAGCGCGCGGCATCGAATGGCTGGTTATCGCCGGCGTGTGGACCGAGGCCTGCATCGACGCCACTGTCAGGGACGCGGCGGCGCTGGGCTTTCGCGTACTGCTGGTCAAGGACGCCTGCGGCAGCGCCAGCGCCGCGATGCACCAGACCGCCATCCTCAACCTCGCCAACCGGCTCTATGGCGGCGCCGTTAGCAACACCGTGGATGCCTGCCGGCTGTTGTCGGGCGACACGGTCAGCGTCTGGCAGGTCGAGGGTTCGGTGCCGCTGCGCTTCACCTATGAGAACGCGGCCGGGCTCTACGACGACCTCTGACCCGGGATCGGATGCGATGGGCACGGTCCACCACATGACCAAGCGCGGGAAATACGCCCGGCGGCTCGATCCGGCTTTGTGGGTCTATATCGACCGGGTCAACGAATGGTATCCGCCCGAGATCGCCGAGTTGCCAATCGCCGAGCAGAGGGCCGTCTACGACGCGATGTGCCGGGCCTTCCACCAGGGCCATCCGCCGGGTGTCTCGGCCAATGACGGCCTGATCGTCGTCGCCGATCATGACATCGCGGTCCGGCGCTACCAAATCGCCGGCAAGGCGCCGCAGGCGATCGTCGTCTACTATCATGGCGGCGGCTTTGTGCTGGGCGGGCTCGACAGCCATGACGATATCTGCGCCGAGATCTGCGCGGCGACCGGGTTCGAGGTGCTGTCGGCCGATTACCGGCTGGCGCCGGAACATCTCCATCCTGCCGCCTTCGCGGATGCGCTGGCCGTATTCGAATGGATTGCCGCGACGAGCGCCCTGCCGATCGTGCTGTGCGGCGAGAGCGCCGGCGGCAATCTTGCCGCGGCAGTGGCGCACGCCACGCGCCGCCACCCGCGCCACGCTGCCGGACAGGTGCTGATCTATCCCGATCTCGGCGGCGACGGGACCGGCCGTTCCTACGTCGAGCATGCGGACGCGCCGCTACTCAGCATCAGCGATGTCGATTTCTATCGCCGCATCCGCTCGGCGTCGGGACAATCGCTCGACGAGCCGACCTTTTCACCGCTCAAGGACAGCGTTTTCTCCGGCCTGCCGCCGACTTTCGTCATCACAGCCGAATGCGACCCGCTATCGTCGGACGGCGAGGCCTACCGAGACCGCATCGTCGCCGCCGGCGGCTCGGCCTGGTGGCAGGAGGAGCCGCGCCTCGTGCACAGTTTTCTGCGCGCCCGCAAGAGCGTGCCGCGCGCCGGCGAGGCTTTCCTCGACATCCTTTCGGCCATCGCTTCCGTGACCATGCTGGGAAAGAACAACCGGCCGTCCTGAACGCCATCTCGTTGCCTCGCCGCGCGCGCAGTCCGTTGCGGAACAACGCACAAGAATTGCGGAAGAGCGAACATTTCCCGGCGTCAGCCCGCCCTATCATCGCCCGAGGCAATGGCGCTCCGGTGAACCGCATCCTCCCCCGCGTCTGGCGGCAACCGGGGCGCCTTGGTTTTTCGTGCATGTCGTTGCCCCAAAAACCGCAGCGCACTTTTGGGCGACATGCACCAACAGGAGGGAACGACGATGAAATTCATGCTGACCGACCGAAAGCTGCACCCGCGCGCAAAGCCGATCGCCGACGATTTCAAAAAGGGCGGCATCAGCCGGCGCGAGTACCTCGCCCTGATGGCCGGGTTCGGCGTCAGCGCCGCCGGGGCGCTGGCGCTCGGCGGCCTTGCGCCCTCGCCCGCCCGCGCAGAGGAGCCGAAGCGCGGCGGCACCTTGCGCGTCGCCATGAACGTCAAGGGTTTCAAGGACCCGCGCACCTTCGACGGCGTCGAAATGTCCAATGTGGCGCGCCACTGCAACGAATATCTGGTGCGCTGGAACACCGACTTCAGCTTCGAGCCATGGCTGCTCGAAAGTTGGGAGACCAGCGACGACGCCAAGACGCTGACGCTGCATGTGCGCAAAGGCATCACCTGGTCGAACGGTGACACGTTCAACGCCGACGATGTCATCCACAATCTGACGCGCTGGTGCGACGCCTCCGTCGCCGGCAATTCGGTCGCCGCGCGCATGGGCGCGCTGGTCAATGCCGACACCAAGAAGCCGGTCGACGGCGGCATCGAGAAGGTCGACGACTTCACCGTCAAGCTCAATCTGCCGAAGCCCGACATCTCGCTGATCGCCGGCATGGCCGACTATCCGGCGCTGATCATGCACCGCTCTTATGAGGGCGACGGCGATCCGATGAAGGCGCTGGCCATCACCACCGGCCCTTGCGAGTTGGTGAAATGGGATGCCGAGACCAGCGCCGAGGTGCGGCGCAAGGACAAGCCCTGGTGGAAGGGCGAGTTCCATCTCGACGGCATCACATGGGTCGACTACGGCTCCGACCCCAACGCGATGCTGTCGGCCTTCGAATCCGGCGAGATCGACACCGACCACGAGACCGCTTCCGATGCCGTGTCGCAGACCGAGCAGATGGGGCTCGAAAATTCCGAGATCGCCACCGGTTCGACCATTGTCGCCCGCTTCAATGTCGGCAATGCGCCCTATGACGACGTCAAGGTTCGCCGCGCCGCACAGCTTTCCGTCGACAATTCAGCCGTGCTGAAACTCGGTATCGACGGTCGTGGCAAGCCCGCCGACAACCACCATGTCGGCCCCATGCACCCCGAATATGCCGATATCGGCCTGGCCAGGCGTGATGTGGATGAGGCAAAGAAGCTGCTTGCCGAGGCCGGCAAGGCCGACCACGAGTATGAGTTGATCTCCGTCGACGTCGAATGGCAGAAGAGCACCGGCGATGCGATCGCCGCGCAGATGCGCGAAGCCGGGCTGAAGATCAAGCGCACCGTGCTGCCAGCGGCCACCTTCTGGAACGACTGGAGCAAATATCCCTTCTCCTGCACCGAGTGGCTGGGACGGCCGCTCGGCGTCCAGGTGCTGGCGCTCGCCTATAAATCGGGTGCGGCCTGGAACGAAAGTGCCTATGCAAACAAGGAGTTCGACGAACTTCTCGACAAGGCGCTGGCAATGCCCGACGCCAAGGCGCGCAAGGAGATCATGGCCAAGATCGAACAGAATTTGCGCGACTCCGGCATCATCATCCAGCCCTACTGGCGTTCGGTCTACCGCACCTACCGCAAGGGCGTGCATGGCTGCGAGCAGCACCAGTCGCTCGAGCAGCATTTCGAGAAGGTCTGGCTGGAGAGCTGATCTGTTGATCGGCTTCTGACGTGGCCACCCAATGTGGGCGCGTCAGGCAGTGGCCTGCCTGACGACATCCGGAGCCTGCGCGACCGACATCCGCTCGATGATGGTCGTCGGCAGGATGATCCTTTCGGGCGGCCGGTCATCGCCCTTCAGGCGGCGTATCAATAGCTCCGCCACTGATTTTCCCAGCGCGTAGACCGGCTGGTCGATGACCGTGATGGGAGGCGTCGTCACGCTCGTCCAGTCGGCATCGTGAAAGGTGATCAGCGACATGTCCTGCGGAATGCGCAGGCCGCATTCCCGGATCGCCTTGAACAGTTCGAGCGCCACGAGGCTGTCGGATGCGAGAATGGCCGTCGGCCGGCCGGGGCTCCGGAGCAGTTCTTGCATCGCGGCCCGCGACGTCTCGGAGCGTCCGGTTCCGAAATGGATGTTGCGCTCGGCTCGCCCGATGCCGGCTTCCCGGCAGGCATCGAGAAATCCCAGAATGCGCTCACGCACGGTAGACGTGTTGATCCTCGACTCGCTGCCGCGAAAATCCCCAGACAACACCGCAGCGGTCATATAGGCGATCCTGGTATGCCCTGCCTGCGTTAGGATGCGGGTGGCGCGCAAGGCCGCATCCCGGTCATCGACGGTGACGGTATCGACATCGAGGTCCGGCAGCGCCCGGTCGAGCAGCGCCAGAGGGCAGGCGGAGCGCGCAATCTCGACGAGATGGGCGATTTCTCCGGATTGGGCGGGCGTGACGATCAGCCCGTCAACCTGCTTGGCCATGAGGACGCGTATCGCATTCTTCTCGGCTTCGACCTGTTCGCCCGAATTGGCCAGGATGACATTGATGCCCGACAGACGCGCCACGTCGCTGATGCCGCGCACCGCAAGCGAAAAGAACGGGTTCTCGATGTCGCCGACGACCACGCCAATGCTGCCTGAGCGTCCCGTCGTCATGCTGCGCGCCAGCTCGTTCGGACGATAGTCGAGCGCCTTCGCGGCTTCGAGCACGGCGGTACGCACCGTCTTGCTCACCCGGCCATAGCCGCCCAGCACGCGCGCTGCCGTGGCTTTCGAGACCTTCGCCTGGCGGGCGACGTCGCTGACAGTGATGGAGGGAGCCTTGGGCGGACGTTTCATTGTGGAAAAAATCGCTTCCGAATTCGTTGACGGATGGTCATTCCCGTGACTACAAATGTCAAGAGACCGGTCTCATTTCCGTTTGAGACCGGTCTCACAAGAAAAAGAGCGCCTGGAGGCGTCGCATCGCAAGCCGTATCGAAAATTGGCGCGTGTCCGCCGTGAAAGCTTCAGCGCCCCCCGCGGACCGATCTTCAGAGTGGAGAACAACCATGAGCATCAGAGGTCTTTTCACATCGAGCCCGCGGCAGCGCATCGGCTCCATCATTTTCGCCATCACGCTGGCCGCCCTGTCCCTGCCCAAGGCCTGGGCCGCCGACAACCCGTACAATCTGATCGATGCCAAGACCATCAGCGTCGGCACGATGGGCGATGCCAAGCCCTATGCCTTCACGACCGCCGACGGCAAGTTCACCGGCTTCGACCTCGAGTTCTTCCTGAACGTGGTGGGCCGGATGGGATTCAAGGCGGACCAGGTGACCTTCACCGGCCAGGAATTCTCCGCGCTCATGCCCTCGGTCGCCAATGAACGTTTCGACGTCGCGGTCGCCGCCATCGGAACCACGGCCGAGCGGAAGAAGAACGTCGATTTCTCCGACGGCTACCTGGCCGGATATCTGTCGGTGTTGACGTCCGACGCCAAGATCACCAGCGCCGAAGGCCTCGCCGGCAAACGCCTCGGCGTCGTCCAGGGCACGCTGCAGGAGATCTATGCCGCGAAGAATTTCAAGAATACGGACCTTGTAAAATTCCCGGACAACAACTCCGCCATCGCCGCGCTCAACAATGGCACGGTCGATGCGCACTTCCTCGACTACGAGGCGGCGAAACAATATGGCGAGCGCTATCCGGCGTTGAAGATCGCGATCAACATCCCGTCCTTCGATGCACCGGCCGGATTTGTCGTTCGCAAGGGCAACGACGCATTCCGTGAAGCACTCAACAAGGGCATTCACGAAGCGATGCAGGACGGCACCTGGAAGGATCTCTACCAGAAATGGTTCCCCGGATCGCCGATGCCGGAGCAATATCTTCCCAAGAAGAACTGAGCCGCACGAGGCCGCCGGCATTCGTGCCGGCGGCCTCAAATAGGCATGAGCAATCGCGCGACCGGCGGCTATGCCGCCGCACAAGGCAGGTTTGCAGATGAATTGGCTCGAGAACCTTCAGCGGAGCTTTTTCGACTGGGACGCGATGGCATCGGTCCTGCCAGCGCTGCTTGCCGTCGGGTTGAAAAATACCCTGATCCTCGCGGCGGCCTCGACCGTGATCGGCATCTTCCTCGGCATGGTCCTTGCGGTGATGGGCATCTCGCGCTCCGCCTGGCTGCGCATACCGGCGCGGATCTACACCGACATCTTTCGCGGGCTGCCCGCCATCCTCACCATCCTGCTGATCGGGCAGGGGTTCGCGCGCATTGGCCGGGACATCTTTGGCCCTTCCCCCTACCCGCTCGGCATCCTCGCGCTCAGCCTGATCGCCGGCGCCTATATTGGCGAAATCTTTCGCTCAGGCATCCAGAGTGTCGAAACCGGCCAGATGGAAGCGTGCCGCGCGCTCAGCATGAGCTACGGCCAGGGCATGCGGCTGATCGTGATCCCGCAGGGTGTGCGCCGCGTGCTTCCTGCTTTGGTCAACCAGTTCATCGGCAACGTCAAGGATTCCAGCCTCGTCTACTTCCTCGGCCTGCTTGCCTCCGAACGCGAGATTTTCCGCATCGGCCAGGACCAGGCGGTGGTCACCGGGAACCTGTCGCCCTTGCTTCTGGCCGGCATGTTTTATCTCATTATCACCGTGCCGCTGACGCATGTGGTCAACACCATCGACAATCGCCTTCGGCTCGGCAAGCAGAAGCACGGCGGCGTTGTCAGCGGCCTTGTCGAAGTCGGCGAGCTGGAGAACACAGCGGGCAAAGCCTCAGCGACGACTGGTGCCACGCCGTCAGCCGTCAAGGCCGGCAGCCTGGAAGTCCGCGATCTCGATATGGCCTATGGCGAGCTTCAGGTGCTCAAGCAGATCCGGCTCAAGGTCGAGCCGGGCACGGTCACCTGCGTCATCGGACCGTCGGGCTCCGGGAAGTCGACGCTGCTGCGCTGCCTCAATCGCCTGGTCGAGCCGAAGGCCGGCGACGTGCTGCTCGATGGCGAAAGCATCCTGGCGATGAGACCGGAGACGCTGCGTCGGCGTGTCGGCATGGTCTTCCAGCATTTCAATCTGTTCCCGAACCATACGGCACTCGAGAACGTCATGCTCGCCCTGACCAAGATCAAGGGCATGGCGACAGACCAGGCCAGGCGCCAGGCGGAAGCACGCCTTGCCGAAGTGGGCCTCGCCGCGCGCAAAGACTACCGGCCGAGCCGTCTGTCAGGCGGCCAGCAGCAGCGCGTGGCGATTGCACGCGCGCTTGCGATGGACCCCGAAGTCATCCTCTTCGACGAGGTGACGAGCGCGCTCGATCCCGAACTCGTCAAGGGCGTTCTCAACCTGATGGCCGATCTCGGCCGGCGCGGCATGACGATGATCGTCGTCACCCACGAGATGGGCTTTGCCCGCAAGGTGGCGGACCAGGTCGCCTTCATGGACGAAGGCCGTATCGTCGAGGTCGGCCCACCCGCGGAGATATTCGACAGGCCGAAGAGCCCGCGGCTCAGGCAATTCCTCGCCGAGGTCCTATGAACGATGCCGCCGCGCACGGGCCGGCCGGGCCAGGCGCAGGGCACACCCCGAAATCCAATCGTCCGACCATCGAAAGCTGCATTCATGACCCACAATCCTGCCCTCAAGGTCGTCGTCATCGGCGGCGGCATCTTCGGCATCTCCACGGCCGTCCATCTCGCCCGCCTCGGCGTGGAGACGACGGTCATCAATGACGGCCCGGTTGCCAATGGCGCATCGTCGCGCTCGCTCGCCTGGCTCAATTCGGCGCGAAAGCGTTCGGCCGCTTATCACAAGCTCCGCATGCAGGGCCTCGACCGCTACCGGGCGCTTGCCGCCGGCAATGATTGCGGCGCTTGGCTGTGCTTCGATGGCGGCCTCACCTGGGATGCCGACGATGCTTCCAACCAGATCCCGGAAATCTTCCGTCATGAGCAGGCGATCGGCTATGTGACGCGCCTGCTCGCGCCCAACGATATCGCCGCCGTCACCCCGGGTGTCGATGCAAAGGCGGTTTCAACTCAGGGCGCGATCTTCAATGCCGGCGAAGGATGGGTCGACCTCCCGTCGCTCATCGGCCTGCTGCTGAAGGAGTTTGGCGAACGCGGCGGCCGTGTCCTGACCGATGCCGGGTCCGCCGACGTCACGCTCGCCAACGGCCGTGTCAGCGGCGTGAAGACCGCTTCCGGCCAGGTCGTCAATGCAGACGCCGTCGTGGTTGCGACGGGCTCGGCGGTGCCGGGCATGGTCGCGAAAGTCGGCAAGCGCATAGGCGACGGCACGACACGCGCGCTGCTTGTCCTCGCCAAGCCGCTGCAGCACCCGCTTCGGGCCGTGGTCAACACGCCGCGCGTCGCCATCCGGCCGACGCCGAACGGTGCCTTTGCGCTCGACTCGGCCTGGTCCGAAGACGAAGTCATCGTGCGGGACGACGGGGCGTACGAGGCGAAGCCGTCGACAATTGCGGGACTGCTCGATGAAGCCTCCAAGGTGCTGGAGGGGAATCCGACGCTCGCTCTGGAGAGCCATCACACCGGGCCAAAACCAATTCCCGCCGACGGCGAGCCGGTGATCGGCCAGTTGACCGGCATTCCGGGTTATCACGTCGTCTTCAGCCATAGCGGCGCGACGCTTGGCCTTGTCGCCGGAGAATTGCTGGCCGGAGAAATCGTCAGCGGCAGCCCTCACATGCTGCTTGAATCGTTTCGCCCTGGACGGTTTGATAGCTGAGCGGAAGCAATCGCCCGCCGAATGCCATTTGCCATGCGCGTGAATTTTGGCACAGATTGCGCCTGACCGACCATCGGCGCGAGAAGCAATCAGGCATGGATCATTTCGATCTCGGCACCTACCGGCGCCCCATCACCACGCGATCGGCGGAGACGCAGCGCTGGTTCGATATCGGGCTGAACTGGTGCTACGGCTTCAACCACGAGGAAGGCATCAAGTGTTTCGAGAAGGCGCTGGAGACGGACCCTGATTGTGCCTTCGTGCATTGGGGCCTCGCCTATGCCGCCGGACCTTTCTACAATCTGACCTGGAAGGAGCATGGCGAGGCCGAGGCGAACAGGGCGACCAAACTCTGCTTCGACCATGTCCAGCTTGCGCGTGCCAAGGCCGATCAGGCGAGCGCGGTCGAAAGGCGGCTGATCGAGGCGCTGGCCTGTCGCTTCCAGAAGCCGCAGCGCGTGACGCCAGCGGAATTCGAGCAATGGGACGATGCCTATGCCGCCGAGATGCGGCGCGTCTACCAAGCCTTTTCCGATGACCACGATGTGATGGCGCTGTTCGTCGAGGCGCTGATGATGCGCACAGTCCGGCGTCTGTGGGACCTCAAGACCGGCAGGCCGGCGCCGAACTCGAACGTGCTTGAGGCGCTGGAGGTCTGCGAGCGGTCGATCAAACTCGCAGACGAAAGTCGCGTCGCGCAGCATCCGGCGATCATCCATCTGCATATTCATCTTCTGGAAATGTCGACCATGCCGGAACGCGGCATGCGCTCGGCGGACCTGCTCGGCACGATGTGCCCCGATGCCGGGCATATGAACCATATGCCAGGGCATATCTATGTTCTGTGCGGCGAATACGAGAAAGCAAAACTCGCCAGCGAAAAGGCGGTGCGCGCCAACGACCTCTATCTGGCCTATGCGCAGGAGACTTCCTATTACCTGCTTGGCTGCTGCCACGATCTGCACCTGATGATGTTTTCTTGCATGTTCCTCGGTCAGCATGAACCGGCGCTGCGGGCGGCCGACAAGGTGCGCAGCCTGGTGACGCGCGACGTCGTCGGCATGCCGGACCGGCCGAAACTCACCCAGACGGTGGAAGGCTACCACGCCAT
This sequence comes from Mesorhizobium sp. LjNodule214, assembly GCF_964252735.1. NCBI lineage: Bacteria > Pseudomonadati > Pseudomonadota > Alphaproteobacteria > Hyphomicrobiales > Phyllobacteriaceae > Mesorhizobium > Mesorhizobium sp. LjNodule214. Next base: position 533,991 of record NZ_CAXUPE020000003.1, on the reverse strand, counting down.
GAAATCGCATGTGCAGGTGCGCTTCGGCCGCTGGCGGGAGATCATCGACGAGCCGATGGCTGGAGAGCCCGAGCTCTATGTCCTGACCACGGCCATGCAGCACTACGCCAAGGGCGTCGCGCATGCGACGCTGCGGGATTTCCGAGCAGCCGAAGAGGAGCGCGAGCGCTTCCACCTTCATCTGAGCCGCATCCCGCCGGAGCGGCGCTTCCTCAGCAACCCGACCCGCGCCTCGCTCGCCGTCGGCGCCGCCCTGCTCGACGGCGAGCTTGCGTATCACCAGGGCCGGCACGAGGAGGCCTATGTCAATCTCAGGGAAGCGGTCGAGCTCGACGACAATCTGTCCTACACCGAGCCGTGGGCGTGGATGCATCCGCCGCGCCATGCGCTGGCCGCGCTGCTTCTCGACCAGGGTCACGCTGAAGAGGCCGAGCAGGTCTACCGCGACGATCTGGGCCTCAGTGGCACCGTGCAGCGCTGCGCGCAGCACCCGGACAATGTCTGGGCGCTGCATGGCCTGGTCGAATGCCTGAATCGACGCGACGAGATCGAGGAACTACCCTTGCTGCAGGCGAGGCTCGCCACCGCGCTGGCCCGAACGGACATGCCGATCACCTCGTCCTGCCTCTGCCGGACGAGTGTGCAGTCAGGGCAGAGCTGCTGCCATTGACGATAGCCTAAGGAGGTGTCGTGACTTCCTGCGCCCCTGTGCGCCGCCACCAATCTCGCGTAGACAATCCTGGCCGAACCCGGCCCTGCGACGTGAGAACCTCCCATGCGATTGCTGTTAAGTACTCTCTTCCTTGGCCTCGCCGCCGTCAGCCTGTCGCCCACCCAGGCCGCGGCCGACGATTGCGGCGATGCTGCCGCACTGGTGCAACTCGCTTATCCGCAGGCCCAAAAGAGCGCCGACGGCGCCTCGTTCACGCTCGAACCCCATGCCAGCATCGCCCTGACGCTCCCGGAGGGCGATAATTCATTTGGCCTGGTCTGCAAGATCTGGCCCGCTCATGACGATCTGCTTTTGGTCGCAGTGCCGCTGATCGACAGCGCCAAGTCCAGCGACGGCCAGCATGTCGGCGATATCGAACTCCTGGTCGTTGACAAGAACAGCCTGCAGGTGCGCCAGCGCCTGCTCCAACCCGGGCTGATGAACGATGATGCCATCGCCATCCGCACGATCGAATTCGATACTGGCCGCTATAGGCTGGCGTCCGATGTCTCTGCCTTCGGCCTGCGCATCGAAATGGCAAACCATTCGCAGCCCAATCCCTTCCGTGAAACCGACCTGCGGCTCTATGCCCTCACCCGCGATGCCCTGCGCGTTGTGCTCGACGGCCTCGTCGTGGCCGACTTTGGCGGCGAAGGCGATGCCAGTTGCGCCGGCTCCTTTCATTCCAGCCAGGTCAGCCTGGCGATGAACCAGGCGAGCCACCACGGTTATCACGACATCACCGTGGTTGAGCGAAGGGATACCGACGAGCCCTCCCCCGACACGAACGGCGAATGCCAGTCCCATCCCGGCAAGCCTGTCAACCGGACCTACCGGCTGCGCTATGACGGCAGCCGCTATCCGGTTCCGGCGGCGCTCAAGGCTTTGGGGCCGTGAGCAGGCCGCTCGCGTCCCTGCGCTCAATGTGCGCGCCGCCCACGCAATGGATTCACTTATTTCCAGGCGAACCCACCTTCACCGGCACTGCCGCCCTCAGCAGCATGCCAAACAGGTCGCGCGGCTCGTCGGGATCGGCGAGCATGTCGAGCGTCCTCCCACCATTGCTGGCGGCAATCACTCTCTGTGCTGCGTATTATACGCCTTCATCATGGAGGCGAGTGCAGGATCACGCGTCGAGCGAGCCAACAAAGCCGCTACAGCGGCCACGAACAGGGTGACGGCGGTCTCTTTCGTCAGGAGAAGATCTCCGCCAGTTCGTCGACGCTGGTGCCTTCTTTGACCTGGCGCAGTTCGACATAGCTGACCGCGGCGGCGACCGACAGCACCATCGACACCACGCTCTGCACCAGCCCCTCCATGATGGAAGCGACAGTGCCGTGAAACAGGTAGACAACCACTCCAACCGCCCCCTGGATGACCATGGCGATGATGATCAAAACCAAGAACAGGCCGAACAGCGACCAGCGGCTGCCCTTGGTCAGGACGCGACTGCGCGACATCGAACCGAACACGCCGAGCCGCTCCTGGATCAGAACCGGCACCGACACCGACCAGCCGAGCCACAGGATGATGCCGGGCACCACCAAGGCGATCATGGCCAAGCCCGATCCCAGGCCGACGAGCAGGCCGATCCCCAGGGTCGGCAGCAAAAAGCGGGTGGCGATCTGGAGGCTGTCGCCAAAGGTCGGCCGCTTGCCGTTCAGGTCCTCGATGGTGGCCCGCACAAGCGCCGACTGCAGCAGCAGCGCGAGCATGGAGCTTATGAGAACGGCAACAATCGTGATCCAGGGATTGCCAAACGCGAAGGTGGGGTCTGCCGCGGCGCCAGGATCGGTCTGCAAGATCGCTTGCATGCGCGAGTCGGTCCAAAATCGAAAAACAACCGTCGGCACACCTGAAAACAGCAAAGCCAAACCAACGCAAAGACCGATATTGCGACCGATTACGGCAAATGAGTTGTTGAACACCCTGCCGATCTGAAATTTCTCGGGCCGTTCCAGTGTCGTCGAAGTCATGATGCACCCCCCGTGCTCGCCGCCGCATGCAAGCTGGCAGCCTCGACAGTAAATTTGCCAAGATAGAAGGTCGGCGTCCAGCCCACTTGCAATTCTTATTCTGCATTGCCACTGTCGGCGCGGAACCGCAGGTTGCAGGGGGCGAGCGGGTGGCAAATGCAGGGCCGGGCACGGTGGACGCCGAATGGCTGGCCAAGATGCACAAGCAGCTGCTGGCCGATGATTCGATTCAGTTCGGCCTGCCGGCCCTTGTTCAGCCTGAGCCGCCCGAATGGCTGAAGCCGTTGCTGGAGATGCTGGCGCGGCTCGGCCCCTATATGATCTATCTGTTCTGGGCCGCGGTGATATCTGGCGCCGCCATCATCCTGCTGTTGATCGCGCTTGAAGTGAAAGGCGTCGCCTGGCGCCTGCCGTGGCGGCGCGCGCGCAAGGAGACCGAGGCGGAAGAGGAATGGCGCCCCGACGCAGGCACAGCCCAGATCCTGCTGTCGGAGGCGGACGCGCTCGCCGCGCGCGGCGATTATGACGAGGCGGTGCATCTTTTGCTTCGCCGCAGCGTCGCCGACATTGCCGGACGGCTGCCCGACTTCCTACGGCCGTCGCTGACGTCGCGCGACATCGCCAATGCGCCTTCCCTGCCGGCGCGGGCCCGCGGCGCCTTCAGCGAGATCGCGCGCATCGTCGAGGCCGCCCTGTTCGCCCAGCGGCCGGTCGGTGCCGAAGGCTGGCAACAGGCGCGCGGCGCCTATGAGCGATTCGCCTTCCGGGACGCCTGGGCATGAGCGCTTCGGCAGCCGAAGTTCCGTCGCAGGAACCATTCAGCCGCAGAACGCTGTTCTGGGGCATTTTCGCCAGCCTGTTGGCCGCGGCCGGTTTTTTCCTGCTTTCCACCTATGCCCCCGACTTCCGGCAGCCCAGCAGCGGCGGCCCCACGCCACTGTCCAAGGGCGGCTCCGGCTATGCGGGCCTGGTGGAATGGCTGAAGTTGACCGGCGAGCCGCCGTCGATGGCGAGGAACGAGGACGACCTTACCAGCGACAAATTGCTGATCGTCACCATCTCGCCGGAAAGCGATCCGGAAGCGCTCACCCGCATCCTCGATCTCCGCCAGGACCTGCCGACGCTTTTCGTGCTGCCCAAATGGCAGACGATGCCGCATCGGGAGCACGAGGGCTGGGAGATGAAGATCGAGCGGCTGCCCGACATGGTGGTGAACCAGTGGCTTAGCCGCATCGCCACGGCAAAGCTTGGCGTCGGCCAAAGCACGGTCGAGAAACTCGACATTGAAGGCAGGCTCATTGCCGCGCCAGAGGATATGCAGTGGGTGGCCGACGATCACCCGTTGATCGCCGCTGGCAATGGCAAGGCCGTTCTCACCGAGCTTGCCGACAAGCCTTTCTACATCCTGACAGACCCCGACCTGATCAACAACGCCGCGCTCAAGGACACGGACAAGGCAGCGGCGGCGCGCGACCTGATCACCTTTCTGGCGCCCGATGAGGGCGCGGTCATCTTCGACCTCACCCTGCATGGCGCAGGGCGCAAATACGATCTCGCCAAGCTCCTGGTCGAGCCGCCGTTCCTGGCACTGACGCTGACGATCCTCGCCGCCTCGGCGCTGGCGTTCCTGCACGGCCTTGGCCGTTTCGGGCCGCCGCGTGCCGAGGGCCGTGCGATCGCCTTCGGCAAACAGGCGCTGGTCGACACCACGGCGATGCTGCTCAGGCGCGCCGGACGGCTGGAGAAACTGGGCGACCGCTACGGCGCCCTGGCGCGGGCGCGCGCCGCGGCACTTCTCGGCGCGCCGCACGGCCTGCAGGGCGAAGCGCTCGACCACTGGTTGGATTCCCGCGACAAGGATGAAGCCGGCGGCTTTACTGTCCGCCTGCAGGCCGCAAACAATGCCAGGACCCTGGCGCAAATGCATGAGGCAGCCGAACGGCTGCACGACTGGACGGCAAGGAGGCTCAGTGAACGTCGATGATGTGAAGACCCTGGCGAATGCGATCAGGGAAGAGGTGGCGAAGGCGATCACGGGACAGCACGATACGGTCGACCTGATGCTGACGGCCTTGTTCGCCGGCGGGCACATCCTGCTCGAAGGACCGCCGGGCACCGCCAAGACGATGACGGCGCGCTGCTTCGCGCAAGCGCTCGGCGTCGCCTATGGGCGCATCCAGTTCACGCCCGACCTGATGCCCGGCGACATCGTCGGCTCGAACATCTACAATTTCCAGAGCGGGCAGTTCACGCTGACGCGCGGCCCGATCTTCTGCGACCTGCTGCTCGCCGATGAGATCAACCGCACGCCGCCAAAGACGCAGGCAGCGCTTCTGGAAGCCATGCAGGAGCACGCCGTCACCTTCGATGGCACCACGCATTCGCTCGGCAGCAACTTCATGGTGGTGGCGACGCAAAACCCGATCGAGCACCAGGGCGTCTATCCGCTGCCGGAGGCGCAGCTCGACCGCTTCCTGTTCAAGCACCGGGTGAGCTACCCCGACGCGCAGGAGGAACGCGCGATCATCGTCCATCATGGCGGCGGCTCCGCCTCGCATGACATCAAGCAATACGGCATCGAGGCGCAGACCGACCGCAAGACGCTGGAGAAGGCGCTTGCCACGGTCGGCGATGTCACGCTCGTCGACGATGTCGTCGGCTATATCGCCTCCCTCGTTCGCGCTACGCGCCAAAGCCCGGAACTTGAAGTCGGCGCCAGCCCGCGCGCCGGCGCAATGCTCGCCCGGGCGGCGCGCGCCAGGGCGGCACTCGACGGCCGCGCCTATGTCATCCCCGACGACGTCAAGGCGCTCGCCGTGCCGGCGCTGCGCCACCGCGTCATCCTTTCGCCGGCGGCGCAGATCGACGGGCGGCTGGTCGAGCAGATCGTCTCCGACCTCGTCGACCAGACGGAAGCGCCACGTTGATCTATCCAAGCGGCAGAGCGATCTGGGCAGCAGCGGCGGGGGCCATTCCGGCATTCCTGGTGGCGCTGGCATTGCCGTCACTCTGGTATCTTGGATTGCTGTGGATCTGCCTGTTGCTTGCCTTCCTGGCGGTGGATGCGGCCGCCGGACGCGGACGGGCATCGCTCAGCGCCAGCCTCGACGCGCCGCCGCAGATCGGCGTCGGCGGTCGCTTCAACCTGCAGATCGCCGCTCGCTTTGCCGGCCGGCCGCGGGCACTGCAGGCGCGGGTCGGCCATGATGCGCGGCTAGTGCCGGTCGCCGGCAGCGGCGGCGCGCTGGCTCCGACCAAGGACGGCGGCACGCTCGACCTGCAGTTCGAGGCGTTGCGGCGCGGCATTGCCAGCTTCGATCGCCTGTGGCTGCGCTGGCGCGGACCGTTCGGGCTGGTCTGGAACCAGGTCGTGCTGCCGATGGACAAGAAGGTGGCGGTGCTGCCCGATGTCAGCAGCGCCCGCGACGAGGCGATCACCCTTTTGCAACGCTCGGCGCTCGCCGACGGCCATGCCCAGCGCCGCGCCGGCCAGGGCCGCGAGTTCGAGGCGCTGAAGGACTATCAGCCCGGCATGGGCCGGCGGATGATCGACTGGAAGCGCAGCGCCCGCCATGGCAAGCTTTTGGCGCGCGAATTCCGGATCGAGGAGAACAACAATATCGTGCTCGCCATCGACAGCGGGCGCCTGATGTGCGAGCCGGTCGACGGTGTGCCGAAGGTCGATCGTGCCGTGACGGCGGCGCTTTTGTCGGCCTTCATCGCACTGAAGGGCGGCGACATGGTCAGCCTGTTCTCGTTCGATGCCCGGCCTCGCGTCACCAGCGGTTCGGTGCGCGGCTCCGCCAGCTTCGCGATGATCCAGAAGCGGGCGGCCGAGATCGACTATTCCAGCGAAGAGACCAATTTCACGCTGGCGCTGACGACACTTTCCGCCAAGCTCGACCGGCGCTCGCTGGTCATCGTCTTCACCGATTTCGTCGACCCGATCAGTGCCGAACTGATGCTGCGCACCGTCGGCCGGCTGACCGAACGGCATCTGGTGCTGTTCATGATGATGAAGGACGTCGAACTGGAAACGCTGGCCGACATGCCGCCTATCGCCCCCGAAGACGTCGCGCGCGCCGTGACCGCCGGCAGCCTGCTCAGGGAGCGGCAAGTGGTGATCGGCCGGCTGCGCCTGCTCGGCGCGCATGTGATCGAGGCCAGCCATCAGCGGCTGGGCCCGGCGCTGGTCGAACGCTACCTGCAGCTCAAGCAGGAGGATCTGTTGTGACGATGCAAGCCGGCACGAAAGCGGTGCGCCAGTCGTTGGCCAGCTTCCGCCAGGAACGCGAGGCCGACTGGAAGTCTTTTGAGGCGCTGCTGGCGCGTGTCGAGAAACGGGCGCCGCGCGCGCTATCGGAAGAGGAATTGCTGTCGCTGCCCCTGCTCTACCGGTCGGCGCTGTCTTCGCTATCGGTGGCGCGGGCAACATCGCTCGACAATGCCCTGGTCTCCTATCTCGAATCGCTCTGCCTGCGCGGCTATTTCTACCTCTATGGCGCGCGCCGCGGCCTGCGGCAGCGCATCGGCGATTTCTTCCTGCACGACTGGCCGCACGCCATTCGCGACCTGTGGCGCGAGACGCTGGTGTCTGTCGGGCTGACGGCGATCGGCGCCGGCGCCGGCTACTGGCTGGTGGCGTCCGACAAGGGCTGGTACGACGCCATCATCGCGCCTGGCCTTGCCGGCGGCCGCAATCCGGATTCGTCGGCCGAGATGCTGCGCAGCGTGCTCTATGACGGCGCCAGCAGCGAATTCCTGTCGAGCTTCGCCGCCTATCTTTTCACGCACAATACGCAGGTGGCGATCCTGGCCTTTGCCCTCGGCTTCGCCTTTGCCGTGCCCAGCGTGCTGCTCATCCTGATGAACGGCTGCATGCTCGGCGCGATATTCCAGATTTACGCGGCCAAGGGGCTGGGCTTCGAACTCGGCGGCTGGCTCTCCATCCACGGCACAACAGAGATGTTCGCGATCGCGCTGGCGGGCGCCGCCGGCATGCGGATCGGCACGAGCATCGCCTTTCCCGGCGAACTGCCCCGCATGGCGGCCGCTGCCCAGGCCGGGCGGACGGCCGCGACCGCCATGGTTGGCGTCGTGGTGATGCTGCTGTTTGCCGGCCTGCTCGAAGGCATCGGCCGGCAGACGATCACCAGCGATGGCGCGCGCTATGCCATAGGTGGCGGCATGCTGGCGCTGGGGAGCGGCTATTTCTACCTGTTCCGGGTGGTGCGACATGGCTAGGCGCGCTGCCTTTGTGGCGGCACGACCGCTGATCACGCCGGAGGGTGTCGATCTCAGGGTCAGGCTTGCCGACGCCGGCACGCGGGCTTCCGCCTTCCTGCTCGATGTCGTGATCATCTCCACCGCGGCGGTGGTGATCACGATCGTCGCGCTGTTCGGGTTGAGAGGCCTTGGCGAGCACGAGTTGCAGCCGCTTTTCATCGTCTGGATCATCCTGATCTTCCTGTTGCGAAATGCCTATTTCATCGCCTTCGAGGCCGGCCGGCGCGCCGCGACGCCCGGCAAGCGTATCGTCGGCATACGGGTCGCCTCGCGCAGCGGCGCGGGTCTCTCGATCGATCAGGTGATCGCGCGTAATCTGATGCGTGAGATCGAGATCTTCCTGCCGCTGTCCATCCTCGCCGGGCGCGGCGGCGCGGGCGTAGCGGACACGTTGACGACGATCTTCGGGCTGGTGTGGGCGCTGCTGTTCGCGCTGTTCCCGCTCTTCAACCGCGACCGCCTGCGCATCGGCGACCTTTTGGCAGGCACCTGGGTGGTCGAGGCGCCGAAGCTTGCGCTGGTCGAGGACCTGTCGCTGCGGCAGGATCCGGTCGCCAACGCGTTCCATTTCAGCCCGGCCCAGCTCGACGCCTATGGCATCGCCGAACTGCACAAGCTGGAAGAGGTGCTGCGCCGTGACGACTATTTCGCGCTAAGGGCAGTCGCCGACACGATCGGGCGCAAGATTGGCGCCGCGCCGCAGCCTCATGACGCAAAGCCGTTCCTGACCGCCTATTACGGAGATCTCAGGGCGCATCTCGAGCGCAAGCTGCTGCTCGGCACCCGCAAGGCCGACAAGCACGCACGGTAGCGTCCACGAACGGATGAGGCTTGCCATGAACACTTCTCTGTCCGAGCTTGAACTTCAAGAGATGGAAGCCCGAGTGGCCGCGGCCCAAACTGGCCCTTGGAAATCATGGGTCGAGGGTCGGGATTTTCTTGGCGGATCGAATTTCATCCAAACCGGTGAAGGAACGGATCGAGGCGATGACATCGAACTCAGCGGTGCGACTGTCGCGGACCAGGATTTCATGGCCGCCGCGCGTCAGGACATCCCTCGTCTGATCGCCGAAGTCCGTAGACTGCGCGGACTCCTCAATCGCCCGACATAGGAAGGAAGGAAGGAAGGAAGGAAGGAAGGAAGGCGGGCCGCCGCCCCTACCCCACCCACTTCTCATAATCCGACACCAGCAGGTGCAGCGGCGCGACGTCTTCGTCGATGTTCGAAAAACGGCCGATCGGCTCGCGGAAGACGTTGTCGGTCAGGTCGTCATTGACGGTCGAAACCTCGCCGATCAGCACGTCCTTGCCCTCGGCCCAGAAGGCGTGCCAGACGCCCGGCATTAGGGTAACGCTCTGGCCCGGATCGAGCTTCAGCAGCCCGCCGGCCGGCAATCTGTGGATGGTTCCGTCGACCGGCACCGACACCTCGGCCTTCGGATCGATACCGCCGTCGCGATCGTGCATGAACAGTTCCAGCACCAGCTTGCCACCGCCGCGGTTGATGATGTCCTCGGCCTTGATGTTGTGGCGATGCATCGGCGACAGCTGGTCCTTGCGCGAGATCATGATCTTCTCGGCATAGAGCATGCCCATGCCCTTTTTCATGTCCGCGTAGACGCCGTTACGCACGGTGAAAAGGAACAGACCGAGTTCGTCGAACTTCTCCTGGCCGTAATCGGTGATGTCCCAACCGAGGCGCGAGGTGAAAATGGCCGCGGAGTCAGCCTTGCGCGTCTTCATCTCTTCCGGGCTCCAGTAGGCGAAGGGCGGCATGATGTAGCCGAACGAGCGGATGAAGGCGTCGGCGTCGCGGATGATGTCGTTGATGGTGGAGCGTTTCATGGTGGTGATCCCTTCTTCAGGCGGCGCCTACAGCGCATAGCCGAACACCGATCCGGTGTCGACGCAAACTCTATGCTGGCCTCATGACATCCGGACCGATCAGGGTCATAAGTCCAGCAAATCCCAAGGTGACAATCCATGCGCAACATAGACGACCTCGATACGCCGGCGATCCTGATCGATGCCGCCCGCGCCGAAACCAACATAGCGCGGGCGCAGGCGCATGCCGACCGCCAGGGGCTAAAGCTCAGGCCTCATATCAAGACCCACAAGCTGCCCTATTGGGCGAAGAAGCAGGTCGCGGCCGGCGCCGTCGGCATCACCTGCCAGAAGATCGGCGAGGCCGAGGTGATGGCCGATGCGAGGCTCGCCGATATTTTTCTCCCCTACAATATTCTTGGCCGGGCGAAGCTCGAGCGCCTCAAGGCGCTGCACGGCCGCGTCACGCTGTCGGTGACATCGGACAGCAGGGACACGCTGATGGGGCTGGCTGCCACCTTCACCGATGTCGGCCATCCCCTGCCGGTGCTGGTCGAATGCGACACCGGCATGGGCCGCTGCGGCGTGCAGACGGCGGACGAAGCGGTCGCGCTGGCGCGCGAGATCGACAAGGCCAGGGGCCTTCGCTTCGGCGGGCTGATGACCTATCCGGCGGCGGGCCGCGCGGCGCAAGCCGAGGCGTGGCTAGTGGATGCCAAACAAGCGCTGGCGGCAGCGGGCCTCGAATGCCAGCGCATCTCCAGCGGCGGCACGCCAGATATGTGGCGCTCGGGCGAGGACAGCGTCGTCACCGAATACCGTCCCGGCACCTACATCTATCTCGACCGCTACCAGGTCGCCAAAGGCGTCGGCAGCCTCGACGATTGCGCGCTGACGGTGCTGTCGACGGTTGTCAGCCACCCGACGCCGACGCGCGCCATTCTCGATGCCGGCAGCAAGGCGCTGTCCAGCGACACGCTGGGGTTGGCCGATTTCGGCGAGTTGCTGGGCATTCCGGGCGCCAGGGTCACCGGCTTGAGCGAAGAGCACGGCAACGTCACGCTTTCGGGCGATGCAAAGCTGCGCATCGGCGAGCGCGTGCGGGTCGTGCCCGACCATTGCTGCGTCGTTACCAATTTGTTCGACCAGGTGCATCTGGTCGACGGCGACAAGGTGCTGGAAACGCTGCCGGTGGCCGCGCGTGGGCGGATGGGGTGAGTAGCGGTAGCTGATTCTCGGCCGAGGTCAGTTAGCCTGCCGTGCCGCGACACGGCGCATCGAGATGACGCGGCGGCGGCGGATCTCCGTGCGCATCGCCATCAGATGGAGGGCGAAGAACAGCACGGTGAAGCCGAGCGCCATCACCAGCAGCGGCCGCAACATCGAGGGATCGATGGCCGAGCCGCCCATGCGGAACACTGATGCCGGCTGGTGCAGCGTGTTCCACCAGTCGACCGAGAATTTGATAATCGGGATGTTGATGAAGCCGACCAGCGTGATGACGGCTGCCGCCCAGGCGGCGCGGCTTGCGTCATCGAGCGCGCGGGTCAGCGCGATGATGCCGAGATACATCAGGAACAGCACGAAGACCGAAGTCAGCCTGGCGTCCCACACCCACCAGGTGCCCCACATCGGCTTGCCCCAGATCGAGCCGGTGATCAGCGCAAGTGCCGTGAAGACGGCGCCGATCGGTGCCGCCGATTTCAGCGCCACATCGGCCAGCGGATGGCGCCAGACCAGCGTGCCGAGCGCCGAAACCGCCATCAGCGTGTAGCACATCATGGCGAGCCATGCGAAAGGCACGTGGATGTACATGATGCGCACGGTGGTGCCCTGCTGGAAATCCTCAGGCGCTGCGAAGCTCATATAGAGGCCGACAGCAAGCAGGATAGCGGCGACCGAGGCCAGCCACGGCACGAGCCTGTCGGCCAGCCCGACGAACCGCGTCGGGTTGGCCAGATCCATCCAGCCGGCAAGGCGTGAGGTGGTGTCGCTCATGCGGCCTTACATAGACCGGCGGCGTGTTTGGGGCAATCGAGTGGTTGTCGCACCAAGGTCTCACCTTCTCCCCCGAGGGGAGAAGGAAGAGGAGCTTACGCGGCTTCGTTCACTGTGCGGCTGAGGCGGCGGACCTCTTCGTCGTTGAGCAGGCCACCGGCGCGCAGCAGGCTGGCGAAACGGCCGTTGCGCAGCGACAGTTCGGCGAAACCACCGAACTCGACCACCTTGCCCTTGTCCATGAACACGACCAGGTCGGCGTCGCGGACAGTGGTCAGGCGGTGGGCGATGATGAAGGTGGTGCGGTCGCGGCGCAGTTCGTCGATCGCTTCCTTGACGCGGTCCTCGGTCTCGACGTCGAGCGCGCTGGTTGCCTCGTCGAGGACCAGGATCGGCGCATCCTTGAGCACGGCGCGGGCAATGGCGATGCGCTGGCGCTCGCCGCCCGAAAGCTGTCCGCCGCGCTCGCCGACGACGGTGTCGTAGCCGCCGCTCTTCGACAGGATGAAATCCTGCGCGGCAGCGGCATTGGCGGCGGCGTGCACCTCGTCATAGGTCGCCTCGGCGCGGCCGACGCGGATGTTGTCCTCGATCGAGCGGTTGAGCAGGCCGGCGTCCTGGAACACGGTGGCGATCGAATGGCGCAGCGACTTGCGGGTCACCGAGCGGGTATCGATGCCGTCGATCAGGATGCGGCCGCTGGACGGCGTGAAGACGCGCTGCAGCAGGTTGATGAGCGTCGTCTTGCCGGCGCCCGTCGGGCCGACGATGGCGACCGTCTGGCCGGCCTGGACTTCGAACGACACGTCGTCGACACCCTGGCCGGAATTGGCGAACTCAAAGCCGACATGCTCGAAACGGACGTGACCTGTGACGTTCACGAGATCGCGCAGACCGTCGGGCTCGGCGGTTTCGGCGGCCGAGTCCTCGAGGCGGTAGAAGTCCTCGAGCTTGGCGCGGGCCTCGGAGATCTGGTTGGCGAAGGCCGACATCTGGTCGAGACGGGCGATCAGCAGCGTGGCAAAGCCGGTAAAGGCGATGACGTCACCGATGCGCAGCTGGCCATGGGTGACCAGATAGGCGCCGATCAAGAGCACGATCATCATCGAGATGGTCGACGACAGGCGGTGCAGCGCGTTGGCGATGGCCCACCAGTCGAGCACCGGGTTCTGCGCATCGAGCAGGTTCTTGACGTAACGCTTCAGCGCCTCGGTCTCATGGCCGATGCGGTTATAGCTCTGCAGCACGGCGACGTTGCTGACCGAGTCGGTCACATGCGCGAACACGGTGTGGTAGTGCCGCTCGACCGCTGCCTGGCCTGCCTTGGTGCGGCGCATGACCAGTCGGCCGATGCCGACATAGAGCGCGCCGAGGGCAAGCAGCACCATCGACATGCGAACATCCATGCTGAGCGCGGTCGGGATCAGCAGCGCCAGGGCGACGGCGGTCGACAGGTGCTGGCGCATGAATTCGAGCCAGAGGCTGAACAGGGTCTCCACCGCACGCAGCAGCGTGTGCAGCGAGTTGGAGGTGCCGCGCTGGTGATGCCAGGCGAGCGGCATGGTGATCACGCGCTCGAACGACTGGCACAGGACTTCGCTGCGCCGCTTATGGGCGAAACGGTCGGCGCCGCGCGCCACCAGCACGAAGGCGACGATGTTGAACGCACCGAGGCCGGCCCACAAGCCCAGCGTCGAGAACACCGAGCCATGCTCGGAGATGGCATCGATCACTCGTCCGAACATGATCGGCTCGAGGATGGCGATAATGGCAAGCGCGACATTCGCGCCGCAGATCAGCGCAACGCGCTTTCTGTCGGCCGCGAGATAACCCAGCGCTCTCCAGTAGATCTGCAGAAGGGACACTTCAGCTACTCCGCCAAAAATATTATTGTGCACCGCACCATTTCTTGACACGTACCGGTTAACGTGTCGCAAAACAATGCCCGTCTAGCTCTTCCGTTCCCAATTCGCGAACAAAAGATGACGACGCTGCGAAATCTGTCGTGATCACCTAACGGTTTGAGATAAAAGGTGAAATGTCAGCCTTGCGGCAAAATCATGGCAGCGCCGAAGCGCTGCCACATTTTTAATCACCGGAAGCTTGCGTAGCTGGGGCCAATAGGCCGAACCGCCCATTCGCCAAGATCATCCGCAAATAAAGACGAGAGAGTACTGCACGCCCCGAGGGGCGTGCAGATAGTGCTTCAAGCCTTTGATTTCACGCAGGTATCCTGACAACCACCTCGGTCTTGTCGCCGGCCTTCGGCTCAAAGGACGAGGATTTTGTCTTGGTTCCATTGACCTCGAGCGAGATGGATTTGGCCTTTTTGTCGCGGATGACGCGAACCTTGACCTCGGCCTCCAGCATCTTGAGCGTCGCCGCATAGCCGTCCCAGTGGCCGGGGAGTTTCGGCCGGAACGTGATCTGCTTGCCGCGCCGCTCGATGCCCAGAATGCCTTCGACCGCGGCCCGGTAAAGCCAGCCGGCCGAGCCGGTGTACCAGGTCCAGCCGCCGCGGCCGCCCTTGCCTTCCCCGGCATAGATGTCGGCCGCCACGACATAGGGCTCGACCCGATAGTGCTCGGCGGCAGCCTCGTCAGCAGCATGGTTGACCGGGTTCAGCATCGAGAAGCAGCGGTAGGCATCGTCGGTGCGGCCCATCTCGGCCAGCGCGATGACGAACCATGTCGCGGCATGGGTGTACTGGCCGCCGTTCTCGCGCACGCCCGGCGGGTAGCTCTTGATGTAGCCCGGGTCCTTGTCGGTCCTGGAGAAGGGCGGCGTGAACAGCTTGACGATCTTGAGCTCGTCGTCGACGAGCATCTTCGTCGCCTGCTGCATGGCGGTGGTCGAACGCGCCGGATCGCCCTCGCCCGACAGCACGCTCCAGGACTGGGCGATGGAGTCGATCTTGCACTCTGCGGAGTTGTGCGAGCCGAGCGGGCTGCCGTCGTCGAAGCTGCCGCGGCGATACCATTGGCCGTCCCAGGCGGTGCTTTCCAACGCCCGCTTCAGCGCATCGGCGTGCTTTTTCCAGGCTTGTGCGCGCTTGGTGTCGCCCTGCGTCCTGGCAACGGGGGCGAAGTCGCCCAGCGTCTTCAGCAGGAACCAGCCCAGCCAGACGCTCTCGCCCTTGCCGCCTTCGCCGACGCGGTTCATGCCGTCGTTCCAGTCGCCGCCGAGGATCAGCGGCAGGCCGGCGGGGCTGCTGCGCTTGATGGCAAGATCGAGCGCCAGCGCGCAATGGTCGTAGAGCGAAGCGTGGGTCTTGGAGATTTCCGGCGTGAAGAAGGCATCGTGCTCGCCTTCGCCGAGCTCCTGTCCGTCGATGAAAGGCAGTTGCTCCTTCAGGATGCCGGCATCGCCGGTGACGTCGATGTAGCGGCTGGTGGCGTGGGCGAGCCAGACCACGTCGTCCGAGATCATGGTGCGCACACCGGCGTCGGTGCGCGGCAGCCACCAGTGCTGCACGTCGCCCTCGGGGAACTGCCGGCGCGCCGCGTTGAGGATCTGGTCGCGCGCCAGCTTCGGATCATGCGCCAAGAGCGCCAGCGTGTCCTGCAGCTGGTCGCGGAAGCCGAAGGCACCGCTCGCCTGGTAGAAGGCCGAGCGGGCGCGGATGCGGCAGGCGAGGCTCTGGTAGGGCAGCCAGTGGTTGACCATGGCGTCGAGCGCCTTGTCGGGCGTCTCGACCTGGATGGTGTCGAGGAAGCCGCGCCAGGCGCGCTCATTGTCGGCCAGCCGTTGGTCGAAATCCTTGCCGCGATGGGTCTGCACCAGCGCGCTCGCCTCTTCGGCCGAGTCCGCGTCGCCGAGCAGCCAGAACAACGTCACGTCGCCGCCGGCTGGGATGTCGACGTCACTGGCGATCGCAGCGCAGGGATCGTCACCGGCCTCGACACGGTCGGACAGGTTGGCCCCGGCTAGCACCGCCTGCGGGTACTCGCTGCTGCCGTGCCGGCCGATGAACTCGCCACGGTCCGCCGTCACCGAATGCACCTGGCCGCCGGCGGCCAGGAAGGCCACCCGCTCGCTGAAGTCGAGCCCGTAGGGATTTTTCGCCAGCAGTGCGCCTGTGGCCACGTCCCGCGACGGGACGATGGTCGCCGCCGTGCGCGAGCGATGGCCGCCAAGCACCCATTCGGCATAGGCATAGATGCGCAGCCGCGCCGACACCGAGCCGGAATTCTGGATGCGCAGCCGGGTGATCTTCACCGGATCGTCCGGATCCACCACATGCGTCAGGTCCATCGACAGCGGCCCGCGCTTCGAGCGGAAGGTGGAAAAACCCTGCCCGTGCCATGTTTCGTAACTCATGGCAGGATCGCGCAGCACAGCGGCCATCGGCGAGAATGCCTTGCCGCTGGCGTGGTCGTAAATGTAGATGCCCTCGCTCGGCCGGTTCGAAACCGGATCGTTCGACCATGGCGTCAGCTGGTAGTCGCGGCTGTTGCGGCTCCAGGTGAAGGCCGCCCCCTCGGCCGAGACATGGAAACCGAACGAGGCGTTGGAGATGACGTTGATCCAGGGTTGCGGCGTCGTGCGGTAGCCGGTCAAACGGGTGACGTAGTGGCGGCCGTCGCCGTCGAAGCCGCCAAAACCGTTCCAGAGGTTCAAGCCGCTGCCATCGGCGCTGCTTTCCGCCGAGGGGCGCGCCATGAAGGCCGGTGCCGGCAGCGATGGCTCGCGCGGGCCTACCGCGCCCAGCGCCGGCTGCAGGGCATCACGCGCCTGCAGCGCTGCCGCCTCGGCGCGCTCGATCTGGTCGAAGATGGTGCCGTTGCGCGTGTGCAGCACGACACGCGCAACCGCGAGCAAGGTCTTGTAGGTGGCCTCGTCCATCAGGTCGCGGCGCACAGCGAAGATGTGCTGGCGCGGTCCGAGTTCCTTGCCGCGCAGGCGGGCGTTTTCGCACAGCGTCTCGACCGCCCGTTGCAGGTCCTGCACATAGGAGGACGCCTGCTCGTTGACGACGACGAAGTCGATCATCATGCCGCGGGCGCGCATATATTCCTGGAAGCGCAGTGCCTGGGCGACGATCTCCAGGTCGGCGACGTCGCCGATGCGGACCAGGAAAATCGGGAAGTCGCCGGAGATGCTGGTCGGCCACAGGCTGGACTGCTTGCCGAGCCCCGACGCGATGGATTCGGCCGGCAGGCGCAGAAACGGATCGGGATAGACCAGGTAGCGGGCCAGCTTCTGCACATTGGCGGCGTCGGTCAGGCTGAGGCCGAGATGGCGGGTCTGCACCTGGCTGCGGGTCCAGGCGAGCATCGCCTGGCGGGCGAAGCTTTCCGGATGGTCGAGCCTGGCGATGGCTTCGTCGAGTTCGGCCCGGTTGGCGCCGACGACGGTCCAGAAGGTCAGCGAAATCTTCTTGTTGGCGGGAACGCGCACCTGCCGGCGAAGGGCCGCGACCGGATCCAACGTGAAGCCGGAATGGCCGCCGAGCTTGGCGCCGGGATCGAAAGCAGCCGCATCGACGATGTTGCGGCCGCGGCCGATGAAGGCGCGCCGATCGGTCTCGGCCTCGGCATCGCGCGCCGGCCCCGAAGGATCGGTGACGAAATGCGCCATGGTGAGGTCGGGCTCGTACTTCTCGCGCTTGCGCCTGGTGGCGAAGATCGCAGCCTTGTTCGACGCAATCTCCGTCTCGATGAACATTTTCGAGAAGGCCGGATGGGCATTGTCCGAGGCTTCGTTGCCCAACACAAGTTCGGCGAAGGAGGTCACCTCGATGTACCGGTCGACGGCGCCGTCATTGTAGAGCGTGACGCGACGGCCTTCGCCGTTGCCTTCCGAGATGACGATGCATTCGACCTCCGAACGCAGCGATCCCACGGATTTGATGAAGCTCGCCTTGTCGTCGGAAAACAGCGTCTGGACGCGCTCGTTCTCCGCCCGCCTCGGCTCTGAGGTCGCCGACCACCAGTCGCCAGTGCCGGCGTCGCGCAGGAAGACGTAAGAACCGAGCCGATCCTCGGTCGGGTCCGGCTGCCAGCGGGTTACTGCAAGCTCGCCAAAGCGGCTGTAGCCCGAGCCGGTGGCGGTGACCATCACCGAATAGCGGCCGTTGGACATGACGTTGGTCGAGCGCAGCGCCCGCGCCGGATCGAGGATGATGCGTGTATCGGGGCTCTCGGTCTCGGTCTCGTCCTTGGAGCGCTCGTCGGCTTCGGTCCTGACGGTGGCGGTCGGGATGTCGCGCGGCGCCCTCTCCTGCAGCAGGAGTTCGGCCGACTCGATAACCGGGTCGCTGTGGAAGCGGTCGCGCAGGCGTCCTTCGAAGATGGCGTCGGCAACGGCTGCGATCGACATGCCGGAATGGTGGGCCATGTAGTTCAGCACCACGGCGTGGTCGGCGCCTTCGGGCACACGCTGCGGCGTGAAATCGACGGCGTCGTAAAAGCCGTGTCGGCCAAGCGCGCCGATGGCCTTCAGCCTGGCCAGGTTCTGCACGGATTCGCGCGGCGTGAACTGCGCCGCAAGGATCGTCGCGTAAGGCGCGATCACCGTGTTCTGGCCGAGGCCGCGCTTCAGGCCGAGCCCGGGCACGCCGAAATTCGTGTACTGGTAGGTCAGTTCGCGGTCGCGGGCGTTGTAGGCGGCTTCCGAAATCCCCCACGGCACATTCTTCGAGCGGGCATACTGGATCTGGCGCTTGATGATCAGCTTGCTGGTCTGGTTGAGGATACTGCCCTGCGGCTCCTTCATCACCAGCGGCGGCATCAGATACTCGAACATCGAGCCCGACCAGGACATCAGCGAGCCCTGGAAACCGATCTCGACGATCGGCCGGCCAAGCCGGAACCAGTGCTCGGTCGGCAGGTCGCCCTTGGCGATGGCGAACAGGCTGGTCAGCCGCGCCTCGGAGGCGAGAAGGTCGTAGCAGCTTTCGTCGAGCTGGTGTTCCTCGACCCGGTAGCCGATCGACAGAAGCTTGCGCTCCTGCCGCATCAGGAAGGAGAAATCCATTTCGAAGGCGTAGCGGCGCGTGCGCTCGCGCAGCGCCAGGAGCCTGCCGCGCAAGGTTTCGACGGCGTTTTCGTCATTGTGCGAGTCATGGACGTGCGCCTCGCAGGTGGCCTCCAGCCTCGCCGCCCAATCGGCGATAACGTCGCTGCGCGGCGACGCCGCCTCGGTGTGGATGGCAACGGCAAGCTTGCGGATCTCGCCGGCGAGCACGGCCAGGTTGATGGTGCGGATCGACGCCATCTCGGGCTGTGCCTTGATGGTCATCACCGCGCGCCGCATGCCGTCGAGACGGTCGGCGAGCCGCTGGCGCAGCGGCCTGAGCTGGCGGCGGTCGTCGGGCAATTCCTCGAGGCTCTCGTCGAGGATGGTCACCGTGTCGAGGATGCCTTCGAAATCGCCCTGCAGGTGAACGGACGGCGCTTCCGCCCATTCGGCGCAGGCTGCCGCCACCGCCACCAGATGGCCGGCAAGATTGCCGCTGTCGACCGCCGAGATGTAGAGCGGATAGAGCGGCTTCAGCGTGGTGGTGTCGTACCAGTTGTAGAGATGACCGCGGTCGCGCGGCATGCTCTCTATCGTCGCCATCGTCGCGTCGATGCGGGTGATGGCGTCGGACAGGCTGATCCAGCCGAAATCGCGCGCCGAAACCACCGACAGGAGATAGACGCCGATATTGGTCGGCGACGTGCGCGGCGCCACCACCGGTGCCGGACTCTCCTGGAAATTGTCGGGCGGCAGATTGTGGTGCTCGGCGGTGACGAAGGTCTCGAAATAATGCCAGGTGCGCCGCGCCACTGTGCGCAGCGTATGGATATCGGCGGCCGAGATGCGCAGCCGGTCCTCGGTCTCGGCCGAGCGGCTGATCCAGCACGCCACCGCCGGCGAGCCGATCCAGAAAATCGCGAAGAAGAAGGCGACGAAGGCGCCGGTGGAATCGGCGAGCACCGGAATGGCCAAGCCGACGACGCCGATGATCACGGCGCCATACATCATGCCGTAATAGGCGCCGAGATCGCTGCCGCCGCTCTTGTGCGCCTGCGAGGCGGTGCGCCATTCGAGCAGGTTCTGCCGGCTGACGAACAGGCGGTAGATCGTGCGGACGATGGCATCGCCCATCATCCAGGCATTGTGCGCCATCAACAGAACCTTGAGCGCCACCAGGGCCGTGCCGAAGACGGTGTCGCGCGCCAGCGCCGAGAAATGGCCGCGTGGTGTCTGGTCGCCGCTCTTCGGCAGGATGCCGTTGACGATGTCGAAGGTCGGCGCCATGAACAGGCTGAGGATCAGCAGCGCCTGCCATTGCGCGGCCTGCGTGAAGGGCAGCAGCGTCCAGCCGGCGATCGCCGCCATCACCCAGAAGATCGGCGTCAGCGAGCGGCGCAGATTGTCGACCATCTTCCAGCGCGACAGTGCCGGTACGCCGGAGCGCGGACTGAAGATGAAGCGGAGCAGCTGCCAGTCGCCACGCGCCCAGCGGTGATGGCGCGAAGCATCGACCGAATAGCGGGTCGGATAGTCCTCAACCAGCTCGACGTCGGTAACCAAAGCCGAGCGCGCCAGAGCGCCTTCGAGCAGATCGTGACTGAGGATGGTGTTCTCCTCGATACGGCCCTTCAGCGCCGCCTCGAAGGCATCGACATGGTAGAGGCCCTTGCCGGTGAAGGAGCCGTCGCCGAAGACGTCCTGGTAGACGTCCGAAACGGCAAAGACGTAAGGGTCGAGGCCACGATTGGCGGAGAAAATCCGCTGGAAGAACGAGGCGTCGTCGCCGCTGGTCAAGGAGGCGGTGATGCGCGGCTGCAGGATGGTGTAGCCGGCGGTGACACGGCGCTTGGCCGCATCGAAATGCGGCCGGTTGAGCGGATGGCTGAGCTTGCCGGCCAAGGTGGCCACGGCATCGCGGGTGGTGCGCGTATCGGCGTCCAGCGTCATCACATGGACGACGTTTTCCGGCAACGGCACGTCGAGCGGCAGGAAGGTGGTGTCGCTGTCGCCGCGCAGCAAGAGGTTCAGCTCGTGCAGCTTGCCGCGCTTGCGCTCCCAGCCCATCCAGCAGCCTTGCGCGGCGTTGTAGAGCCGGCGCCGGTGCAGGACATAGAAACGCGGCGCGCCTTCCGACGGATAGCGGGCGTTGAGCCGGGCGATCTCGTCGCGGGCATATTGCAGGATTTCGATGTCGGCGGCGTCGATCTCGGTCTTGGAGTCCGGCCAGTCCGAAAGCAGCGCGAAACGGATCTCGTCGGCCGTGTTGGCGAGGTGATGCACCTCGATGTTGCGGATGTTTTCCTCGACATCGTCGCGCGAGCCGATCAGCGAGGGCACCACGACCAGGGTGCGCGCTTCGGCCGGGACGCCGCCGTGCTTGTAGTCGTAACCGACGAGCCGCGTCGGCTTCAGGAACAGCGACACGACGGTGTTGAAGAAGGCGAGCGCGCCTTCGCTGGCCGGCACCGCGAACAGCGCCAGCATCAGCACGGTCGACGGCATGGACAGGCCGAGATGGGCAAGCGCATTGCCGGCGAGCGCCAGAAGCAGGACGGTCAGCGCAAACACCGGCACGACGACGCCCAGCCAGCCGGTGCTGGCGAAGGTCCGCTTGACCGTGACGCTGACGGTCGGCCGGTAGCCGATCGCCTTTTCCAGCTCCAGCCGGCGCGGGCCGACGAGGAAGAAACCGACATCCGTATGCGTCGCAGCCTCGACGGCGTCAGCGCCGGTAGCATGGCCGGCAAGCTCGATCGCCTTCTCGGCGACGCGGTATTCCGAAAGCTCGGAGCGGCGCGCCAGTTGCTCGATCGCGGTGCGGTACTGGTCGCGCGAGAAGAAGTCGAGCGCGGCGAAATCGGTGCGCTCGCGCAGCAGCGTGTCGATGCGGCTGACGCCTTCGAACCACACCGTCCAGTCGACGTCGTTGATCAGCCGCAGGCCGCGGATGATGTTGCCGGTGGTGACGTTGCCGCTGGACAGCGTGTGGTGCTCCGAGATGATGATTTCCTCGGCGTCGGAGCCGGTCTTCTCGAGCTCGCCCTCCAGCCATTCCAGCGCCCGGCCGGCATTCTGCGAACCGTCGCGCAGACGGTAGAGCAACTGGGTGGCGAAGGTGGTGTCCTGCGCATGGGTGACGTAATGCGACAGGATCGCCTGGCGGTCGGCATTGTCGTCGGTCGCCAGCACGCGGTCGGCGACCTCGTTGGCGATCTGGCGCATCTGCCTCGTGCGGTTGACGCGCACGGCGATGCGGCGAAGGTTTTCGATCAGCACGAAACGCAGCAGCGACGGCAGCGCCCACAGTTCGCCGATCTTCAGCGGCTCGATCGACTGGAAGCCCTCAACGATCGACTTGAACATGGTCGCCGAGACGGAACTGTCGGAATGCGCGACATAGGTCCAGGCCAGCGCCAAGGCGCGCGGCACGCTGGTGCCATCGGCCAGCTTCAGGGTCGGTAACTGGCGATAGAAGCGGCGCGGCAGATCGCGCTTGACCTGGAAGATCGTCTCCTCGACCAGGTAGTTGTTGTCGAGCAGCCATTGCGCCGCCGGCGTGATGGTTTCGCCCTTGGCCTGTGCGGCGTTGGTCGAGCGGTAGACTTCGAGAATCCGTTTCGCGCTATCGCGGATACGGGCCTGGAATTCGAACGGCGTCAGCCCGAACAGATCCCCGACCTCGCCCTCGGCAAGGCCGCTGCCCAGCGTACGCAGGCGGTCCTCTGGGAGGAAATTGGAGCGGATCGGCTCTTCCGTAATGGCCGGAAAGGCGGCGCTCGTCTTTTCGATCTTGGCGGGGTTCGTCTGTATGTTCATTGAAAATTCCGTATAGCGGGCGCGATGCGGCGTCCCCGCCACGGCAATGTCCCTAAAACCGATTCAAATGCAATTGGTTGCATTGCGACATTGGCCGAAATGTTGTTTCCGCGCGCGACAGGGCGCTGTCTCTCGACAACTTCCGGATGAGCGCCCCTCGCACCCTTTCGGATTTGATCGGATTCAGGCTTTTTCGTGGTACGGGCAACAGCTTACGCGATATTTCGCCGGCAGCGCGATCATGTTTGGAGACAGGCGTTAACCGTTGCCGGCAACGCGACCGATGCGGACGACGAACAGAGCCACCGTCCCGGCGGGCTCAAGGCGAAGCTTTTCGGCGCCCTGCCCCAGCAGAACCGCGTCCAGCGGACCCAGGCGCACGGGGGAGGCGCCGTGCACCGCGAGTTCGCCGTCGAGGCACAGGACCAGCGTCGCATCGGCCGCCGGCAGAACGTCGCTCGCGGCCGAAATCAGCAGCCGCTCGACAGCGTGGGTCATGCGGGTGCGGCGGGTCATGACGTTGAGATCGGTGATCGGCCCGGCGATCAGCGATGCTCCAGTCGGCACGTCGGCCGGGAAGGAAAGCGGGGTGGAGGCGCTGGTCAGTTCCTTCGGAACCCGGCCGGCGATATCGAGGACAATGCCCTCGCCTTCCAGCACGGCCAAAGTGCGATCGACACCGGCAAAGCTCGAGAACGGCCCGCCGGCCTCGACGCGCGCGATCGAGACGCGCCAGTCGAAATCGTCGAGCCCGGCGCTTTCAGGCGAGACGGCAATTTCGGTCGTCGTGCCGCCGCCGTTCTTCCACGGCATGACGCGGTAGTCGGCGGCACGAAGGATGCGCATGCTTAGCCCTCCGCTATGGCTACGGGCGTTCGAAACTCGAAAAGCCGATTCTGCGGCTTTTCGCCTGCCTGCGGCCGGACGTTTCTCACCCCAAAATGCCCGGCAGGTTGAGCTGGTGCTGCTTCGCACATTCAATAGCGATGTCGTAGCCGGCATCGGCGTGGCGCATGACGCCGGTCGCCGGGTCGTTCCACAGCACCCGCTCCAGCCGTTTGGCCGCCTGCGGAGTTCCGTCGGCCACGATGACCATGCCTGAATGCTGCGAGAAGCCCATGCCGACGCCGCCGCCATGGTGCAGCGACACCCAGGTGGCGCCGGACGCGGTGTTGAGCAGTGCATTGAGCAGCGGCCAGTCGGAGACGGCATCGGAGCCGTCCTTCATCGCTTCCGTCTCGCGGTTGGGCGAAGCGACCGAGCCGGAATCGAGGTGGTCGCGGCCGATGACGACAGGCGCCTTGAGCTCGCCCTTGGCGACCATCTCGTTGAAGGCGAGGCCAAGCCTGTGCCGGTCGCCAAGGCCGACCCAGCAGATGCGCGCCGGCAGACCCTGAAAGGCGATGCGCTCGCGCGCCATGTCCAGCCAGTTGTGCAGATGGGTGTTGCCGGGGGTGAGTTCGCGCACCTTGGCGTCGGTCTTGTAGATGTCTTCCGGATCGCCAGACAGCGCCGCCCAGCGGAACGGACCGATGCCGCGGCAAAACAGCGGACGGATGTAGGCGGGCACGAAGCCCGGGAAGGCAAAGGCGTTCTCGAAGCCTTCATCCTTGGCCACCTGACGGATGTTGTTGCCATAGTCGAGCGTCGGCACGCCTGCATTCCAGAACGCCACCATCGCTTCGACATGCTCGCGCATGGACGCGCGGGCCGCCTTCTCAACTGCCTTGGGATCAGACGTGCGCTTCTCGCGCCATTCGGCCAGCGTCCAGCCCTTGGGCAGGTAGCCATTCAGCGGGTCATGCGCCGAGGTCTGGTCGGTGACCATGTCGGGGCGCACGCCGCGCCGTACCAGTTCGGGCACGATGTCGGCTGTGTTGCCGACCAGGCCGACCGACTTCGCCTCGCCGGCCTTGGTCCAGCGCTCGATCTTCTCCAGCGCCTCGTCCAGCGTATCGGCGCGCTCGTCGACATAACGGGTGCGCAAGCGAAAATCGATGCGGTCGGGATCGCATTCGACGGCCAGGCAGCAGGCGCCGGCCATGACGGCGGCCAATGGCTGGGCGCCGCCCATGCCGCCAAGGCCGCCGGTCAGGATCCACTTGCCCTTGAGATTGCCGCCATAGTGCTGGCGGCCGGCCTCGACGAACGTCTCGTAGGTGCCCTGGACGATGCCTTGCGTGCCGATATAGATCCAGGAGCCGGCCGTCATCTGGCCGTACATCATCAGGCCCTTCCTATCGAGCTCGTTGAATTTCTCCCAGGTCGCCCAGTGCGGCACCAAATTGGAATTGGCGATCAGCACGCGCGGCGCATCCGGATGCGTGCGGAACACGCCGACCGGCTTGCCGGACTGGACCAGCAGCGTCTCGTCGTCACCGAGCGTCTTCAGCGATGCGACGATGCGATCAAAGTCGTTCCAGGTGCGCGCGGCGCGGCCGATGCCGCCATAGACGACCAGTTCGTTGGGGTTTTCGGCAACGTCGGGATCGAGATTGTTCATCAGCATGCGCAGCGGCGCCTCCGTCAGCCAGGTGCGGGCGTTGAGCTCGGCGCCGCGCGGGCTGCGGACTTCACGGATGTTGTGGCGAGGATCGGTCATCATTATCCCTTTCGAGTAAGGCGGCGCGTCAGCGCCCGGCCCAGTCAATCGCGGTTTCGAGGATCTTTTTCAGCGTGGCGCGGATCGGTGCTGCAAATTCGGCGTCGTAAGGCACCGGCCAATTGTCCGGCGTGCCTTTGCCCTCGGGCTCGCGCATATAGCCCCGGTTGGAGAGTTCCATCTGCAGCGCATGGACGCCGTTCTGCGGCTGGCCGAAATTGCGCGTGATCCAGCCGCCTTTGAAGCGGCCATTGACGACGAAGCTTTCGCCGGTCTCGGCCATGATCTGGCCAACCATCGCCTGCAACGCAGGATCGGCGCTCTTGCCATCGTTGGTGCCGAGATTGAAGACCGGCAGCGTGCCTTCGAACAGGCGCGGCAACACCGAGCGGATCGAATGGCAGTCGTAGACGACGGCCCTGCCATGAGCGCCCTTTATCCGCGCAATCTCTCCCGCAATTTGGGCGTGATACGGATGGAAAAAGCGACGGCTCCGATGCTCTATCTCCTCAGTGTCCGGTTCCTGGCCGGAACGGTAGAGGGGGTCGCCATCAAATGTTTCCGTCGGACAAAGGCCGGTAGTGGTTTGTCCGGGATACAAAGAAACGCCGGACGGATCGCGGTTGACGTCAATGACGCTGCGCGAGATCGATGTCCGAACGACGCTGGCGCCAAGATCGGCCGCGAAGTCGTAGAGTTGCTCGATCCACCAGTCGGTGTCGCGACGTGCGAGCCACGGCGAAACGAACCGATCTTCCAAACCAGCCAAATCGGTGCCGGTATGCGGCAAGCTGACAATCAGCGGCTTGCTTCCCTCGTGGACGGTGAGCCAATCCCGCTCGTTCATCATGCCGCTCCCGAAATCGCCGGCAGTGCCACCGCGCTGGCCGCCTTCACCGCAGCGCCGCTGCGCACCATGGCGATGGCCTTTTCCATATCGGGGTGGAAGTGGCGGTCGTTGTCGAGATGCGGCACTTCCGCCCGAACCAGCTTGCGCACGGCCTCAAGGGCGGCGCTCGACGCCAGCGGCGCGTGGAAGTCGCAGCCTTGGGCTGCGGCCAGCAATTCTATGCCGATGACAGCCGTCGCGTTCTCGATCATGCCGATCAGCCGGCGCGCGCCGTGTGCTGCCATCGAAACATGATCTTCCTGGTTGGCCGAGGTCGGGATGGAATCGACGCTGGCCGGGTAAGCCTTCTGCTTGTTCTCGGAAACGAGGGCCGCCGCAGTCACCTGCGGGATCATGAAGCCGGAATTCAGCCCGGGCTTCGGCGTGAGAAAAGCCGGCATGCCCGACAGCGCCGGGTCGACCAACATGGCGATGCGGCGCTCCGACAGCGAGCCAATCTCGCAGACGGCGAGCGCGATCATGTCGGCGGCGAAGGCCACCGGCTCGGCGTGAAAATTGCCGCCGGAAAGCGCGGTATCGTCCTCGGCGAAGATCAGGGGATTGTCGGTGACGCCATTGGCCTCGGTGCCGAGCGTATCGGCGGCCTGGCGCAGGACATTGAGCGCGGCACCCATCACTTGCGGCTGGCAGCGCAGGCAGTATGGGTCCTGCACGCGCTCGTCACCGACACGGTGCGATTCCCGGATGGCGCTGCCGGCCATCAGATTGCGCAGCGCGTCCGCCGTCTCGATCTGGCCGCGATGCTTTCTCAAGAGATGGATGCGCGGATCGAAGGGCGCGTCGGAGCCCTTGGCGGCATCGGTCGACAGGGCACCGGCGACCAGCGCTGACTGGTAGAGTACTTCGGCCTCGAACAGGGCGGCCAGCGCATAGGCGGTCGAGAACTGCGTGCCGTTGAGCAGTGCCAGCCCTTCCTTGGCGCCGAGCGTGACCGGCTCCAGCCCGTGCGAGACGAAGGCGACCTTGGCCGGGAAACGGCCATGCGGGGTAAAACATTCGCCGACGCCGATCATCACCGCGGTCATGTGCGACAGCGGCGCCAGATCGCCGGAGGCGCCGACCGAACCTTGCGCCGGCACCACCGGAATAACGTCGTTGGCGAGCATGGCTTCCAGCAATTCGATGGTCTGCGGCCGCACGCCTGAAGCGCCCTGCGCCAGGCTGGCGAGCTTCAGCGCCATCATCAGCCTGGTGACAGCAACCGGCATCGGCTCGCCGACACCGGCGGCATGCGACAGCACGATGTTGCGCTGGAGCGTTTCGAGGTCGGCGGCGGGGATGCGGACGCTCGCCAATTTGCCGAAGCCGGTGTTGATGCCATAGACCGGCTCGCCCTTGGCAACGATCCGGGCCACGGCCTCGGCGCTTGCCTTGATCTTTGGCCGGCAGGCATCGTCCAGCTTAGGCACGGCGCCACGATAGATAGCGCGCCAGTCGGCCAGCGTCGCATTGCCGGGCTGCAGAATGAGTTCGGTCATTGTCCTCTCCAGATGCGGGCATGCAGCGGGTTGAAGCCCATGCGGTAGACGAGTTCGGCCGGGCGCTCGATGTCCCAGATGGCAAGATCGGCGGATTTGCCGGCCTCCAAAGTGCCGGTCTTGTCCTGCAGCCCCAGCGCGCGGGCGGCCTCGCGGGTAACGCCGGCAAGGCATTCCTCGACCGTCAGGCCGAACAGAGTCGCGGCCATGTTCATGGTCAGCAGCAGCGAGGTCAGCGGCGAGGTGCCGGGATTGCAGTCGGTAGCGACCGCCATCTTGACGCCGTGCTGGCGGAACAGCGCAATCGGCGGCTTCTTGGTTTCGCGGATGAAATAATAGGCGCCGGGGAGGATCGTCGCCACGGTGCCGGCCCTGGCCATCGCTGCCGCACCCGCCTCGTCGGTGTATTCGAGATGGTCGGCCGACAGCGCGCCATAGCGGGCGGCAAGCTCGGCGCCATGCAGGTTGGAAAGCTGGTCGGCGTGGAGTTTTACGGGCAAGCCTGCCGCCTTCGCCGCGTCGAAGACACGTGCCATCTGCTCGGGCGAAAAGGCGATGCCTTCGCAAAAACCGTCGACCGCATCAGCCAGGCCTTCGGCCGCAACGGCAGGCAGGATCTCCTTGGCGACCAGATCGATGAAAGCGTCCTTGTCGCCCTTTGCCTCTGGCGGCAGCGCGTGGGCGGCGAGGCATGTCGTGCGGACCGTTACTGGACGCTCGGCGCTGAGCTTTCGCGCGGCGCGCAGTGACTTCTTCTCATTATCGAGGTCGAGGCCATAGCCCGACTTGATTTCTATCGTTGTGACGCCTTCCGCCATCAGCGCATCGAGGCGCGGCAGCGTCTGGGCGACCAGTTCGTCTTCGCTCGCGGCACGCAGGGATTTGACCGAGGAGACGATGCCGCCGCCGGCCTTTGCTACCTCTTCATAGGTGGCGCCGGCCAGCCGCATCTCGAATTCGTTGGCGCGGTTGCCGGCATAAACAAGATGCGTGTGGCAGTCGATCAGGCCGGGCGTAATCCAGCGGCCGTCGCAGTCGATGGTCTCGGCGCCTTGAGCGAGGCCCGACGGCATCTCAGCTTCCGGGCCGGCATAGACGATCAGACCATCGTGCGCGGCGATCGCGCCCTTTTCGACGATGCTCAGCCCGGCTGTGTTTTCGGCCATGGTCGCCAGGCGCGCATTGCGCCAAAGGTGAAGGCCCCCTGCCCGGCTTTTCATTTGTGCCGCCATCATCTTTTCCGTTTCAATGGATGGCGATTATGTATATACATATTGAAACGCACTGCAAGTGCTATCGTGAATGGAAAGCGGGATTCGGAGAAAAACGTGACGGCGATCTTTGCGGAACAGGCGCTGCTGAGCGACGGCTGGCACGGCAATGTCAGGATATCGCTGGCTGATGGCCGCATCGTGACAGTCGACCCAAGTGCATCGCCGCAAGCCGGCGACGAACGCCATGCCATAGTGGTTCCCGGCATGCCGAATCTGCACAGCCATGCGTTCCAGCGCGGCATGGCGGGTCTCGCC
Source organism: Mesorhizobium sp. LjNodule214 (assembly GCF_964252735.1). NCBI lineage: Bacteria > Pseudomonadati > Pseudomonadota > Alphaproteobacteria > Hyphomicrobiales > Phyllobacteriaceae > Mesorhizobium > Mesorhizobium sp. LjNodule214. The sequence continues at coordinate 504,897 of NZ_CAXUPE020000003.1, read as the reverse complement.
GAATTGCGCGGCCCTTCCGCCGACAGTTTCTGGAGCTGGCGCGAGGTGATGTACCGGTTCGCGCTGTCGATGACGCCCGACCAGGTCGAGGCAGTCGCGGCGCAACTGTATGTCGAGATGCTGGAGGCCGGTTTTTCACGCGTCGGAGAGTTCCACTATTTGCATCACGACCGCGACGGAAAACCCTATGCCAATCTCGCCGAGATGGCGGAGCGCATCGCTGCCGCTGCCGCCGATACCGGCATCGGCCTGACGCTGCTGCCGGTGTTTTACGCGCATTCCTCCTTGGGTGGCGCTGCTCCCAACGAAGGCCAGCGGCGATTCATCAATGATGTGGACAGGTTCGCGCTGCTGCTTGAGAAAAGCCGGGAGTGTGTTCGCGCTCTAGATCAAGCCGTCGTCGGCGTCGCCCCGCACAGTCTGCGCGCGGCGACGCCGGATGAACTCGCCGCGGTCGCTGCGATGGCGCCGGACGGGCCGATCCACATCCACGTCGCCGAGCAGGTGAAGGAGGTCGAGGACTGCCTCGCCTGGTCCGGCGCACGCCCGGTCGAATGGCTGCTCGCCAATGTCGCGGTGGACCAGCGCTGGTGCCTGATCCACGCCACCCATTTGACTGAAACCGAGACAATCGGCATGGCCAAAAGCGGCGCCATCGCCGGTCTGTGTCCGATCACCGAGGCCAATCTCGGCGACGGCACCTTTGCCGCGCCGCTGTTCAGAGAACATGGCGGACGCTTCGGTGTCGGCTCCGATTCCAATGTGCTGATCGGCTTGCCTGACGAGCTCAGGCAGCTCGAATATTCGCAGCGCCTTGCGCATCGCGCCCGCAATGTGCTGGCGGTCGCCGGCGGCTCGACCGGGCGCGCCTTGTTCGATGCGGCGCTCGACGGCGGCAGCGCCGCGCTCGGTGCCGGCCCGTCGCGGATTGTCGCGGGGGCTGCTGCCGATTTCGTCTCGCTCGATGCAGATAATCCATCGCTGGCCGGAAAGGCTGGCGACGCGATCCTGGACGCCTGGATCTTCGCCAATGGCACCAAGGTCGACTGCGTCTGGGTGCATGGCGCAAAACTGGTTAGCGGCGGCAGGCACGCGAAGCGCGAGGCGATTGCCGCACGTTTTCGCAAAGTGATGACGGCGCTTTCGGCATGAGCCTGATCGAAACAGCGGCGGTCGAAGGCGGCGGCTCGCTGCATCAGCGCATCCTGTCCGACATCAGCGAGAAAATCCTGTCAGGTGCCTGGGCGCCCGGTCACCGCATCCCCTTCGAACACGAGCTGACGGCGCAATACAATTGCTCGCGCATGACGGTGAACAAGGCGCTGTCGCAGCTGGCCAAGGCCGGACTGATCGAGCGCCGCCGCCGCTCGGGCAGCTTTGTGCGCCGGCCGCAATCGCAGGCCGCGGTGCTGGAAATCCACGACATCCGGATCGAGGTCGAGGCCCTCGGCCTGCTTTATCGCTATGAAAGGCTGGCGCGGCTGAAGCGGCGCAGCAGCGCCGAGGACCGCGCGCTGCTGGAGCTAACCGGCGCAGGGCCGGTGCTGGCGCTGGAATGCCTGCATTTCGCCGGCCATCGGCCGTTCGCGCACGAACAGCGGCTGATCAATCTGACCGCCGTCACTGAAGCAGCCGACGAGGAATTTCTTGATATCGCGCCCGGCCCCTGGCTGATCGGCCGCGTGCCGTGGAGCGAGGCCGAACACCGCATCCGCGCCATCGCCGCCGACCAGCACATCGCTGATAGCCTCGACATCGAGCCCGGCGCGCCCTGCCTGGTGGTCGAACGGCGGACATGGAGCGCCGAGCATCCGGTCACCCATGTCCGCTTTACCTATGCGGCCGAGAGCCACACGCTGGTGGCGCGGTTCAGGCCATCGCAGGGGTAGCGCCACGCCCCTTCTCCCCTTGTGGGAGAAGGTGGATCGGCGCGCAGAGGCGTTAAAATATCGAATGATTTTAGGAGTTTAATACTTGGCGTGGCGATCCGTCCAACACCCCTCATCCGACCGAGCTCCGCTCGGCCACCTTCTCCCACAAGGGAGAAGGTAAAGCGCTGCGCTCTCAAATCGCAGCAGTAATGATCATCTCGACCAGGTATTCCGGGCCGGCGAGCTTGGCCTCGCCGGTGGCGCGGGCCGGCGTGTGGCCCTTCGGCACCCACTTGTCCCATTCCGCATTCATTTCGGCGAAAGTGCCCATGTCGTCCAGCCAGATGATCGCCTGCAGGATCTTGGTCTTGTCGGTGCCGGCCTTGGCCAGCAATTCGTCGACGGTCGCCAGAATATCGCGGGTCTGCGAGGCCACGTTGCCGCCGGGCTCGCCGACCTGGCCGGCCAGGTAGACGGTGTTGCCGTGGATGACGATCTGGGTCATGCGCGGGCCTACATCGATGCGACGAATGCTCATGGGACGTTTCCTTCCTTTTGTGGGTCGCGCCTCTTTAGAGTCGCGGCCTGCTTCGGGCAAGGCCGCCGGGCCGAATCCTCTTGAGCCAAGCGATGGGCGCGAAGCCAACCGTACACGGCGAGTTGACCGGAGCGCCGCAATTCCGCCGGATTGGCTTGTTGACTTATGTAATAACATCACATATCGACATGGCCGCCTGCAGCAGCGCGGATTTCCGCGCCACGGATCGCTTTATGACAAATGCCTGCCTGACATTCCGCGACCTGACGCTCGGCTATGGCAGCCACCCGGCGATCCATCATCTCGACGGCACCATCCGCCGGGGATCGCTGACCGCCGTCGTCGGCGCCAACGGTTCGGGCAAGTCGACGCTGATGAAGGGCATTGTCGGGGTTCTCAAGCCGATGGCCGGCAGCGTGATCCGCGCGCCCGGCGTGCGCGCCGCCTATCTGCCGCAGCAATCGGAGCTCGACCGCTCCTTTCCGGCGCGGGTCGTCGACCTGGTTTCGCTGGGCCTCTGGCCCAAGCGCGGCATGCTTGGCCGCTATACAAAGGAAGACCGCGACTCCGTCAGCCAGGCGCTGATGGCTGTCGGGTTGGGCGGCTTCGAGAAGCGCCCGATCGATACGTTGTCGGGCGGTCAGTTGCAGCGCACGCTGTTTGCCCGGGTGCTGTTGCAGGATGCCGACCTCATCCTGCTCGACGAGCCGTTCAACGCCGTCGATGCCAAGACGGTCGGCGACCTCATCGCGCTGATCAAGCGCTGGCATGGCGAGGAACGCACCATCATGGTCGTCGTGCACGATCTCGAACTGGTGCGGCAGAATTTTCCGGAGACACTGCTGCTTGCCCGCCAGCCTGTCGCCTGGGGCGAAACGAAGGAAACGCTGCGGCCGGAAAACCTTTTGCGCGCCCGCCGCTTCCACGAAGCCTGGGAAGAGAATGCGCCGTGGTGCGAGCCGGAAGGCCATGATCACGGGCATGACCATGTCCACGGGCACGATCACGCTCATGACCACCATCATGACTCCGGGCCGAGAGCGGCCTGATGGACGCGCTCTACGGCCTCTTCATCGCGCCGTTCGCCGATTTCGGCTTCATGCAGCGGGCTCTGATCGGCTCGCTGATGCTGTCGCTCGGTGCCTGCCCGGTCGGCGTCTTCCTGATGCTGCGGCGCATGAGCCTGTCAGGCGATGCTATGGCGCACGCCATTCTGCCGGGCGCGGCCGCCGGCTTCCTGTTCTATGGGCTGGAAATCCTGCCGATGACCATTGGCGGGCTGATCGCCGGCATCATCGTGGCGCTCGGTGCCGGCGCCGTCTCGCGCTTCACCATCCAGCGCGAGGACGCCTCGATGGCGGCCTTCTATCTGATTTCGCTGGCCATCGGCGTGCTGATGGTGTCGATCCGCGGCTCCAGCGTTGATCTCATGCATGTGCTGTTCGGTACCGTGCTGGCGCTCAACAACGAGGCGCTGGCGCTGATCGGCGGCATTGTCGCAGTGACGTTGGTCAGTCTCGCCATCTTCTGGCGAGCGCTGGTCGCGGAATGCCTCGACCCGCTGTTCCTGCGTTCGGTCAGCCGTCTCGGCAGCCCGGTGCATTTCATCTTCCTCGGCCTCGTCGTGCTCAACCTCGTCGGCGGCTTCCAGGCGCTCGGCACGCTGCTCTCGGTCGGGCTGATGATGCTGCCGGCCGCAGCTGCCCGCTTCTGGACCGTGCGCGTCGAGCCTATGTGCGTGCTGGCGGTGCTGATCGGCTTTGCCTCCTGCATTGCCGGGCTGCTTTTGTCTTATCACGCGTCGCTGCCTTCGGGGCCTGCCATCATCCTGTCGGCCGGCGTCGTCTATTTCGCCTCGATCCTGTTCGGTACGCGCGGCGTGCTGCGCGCCAGCATCGTGCATCACCGCCACCGAACCGCCTGATCCCCATCCGCGCCCTAAGGAGACCTTCCCAATGCTGAAATCGTTCCGTGCCGTTCTGACAATGAGCGTTATGACATTAAGCGCCTTTGGAGCCTCCTCGGCCTTCGCGGCGCCGCTGAAAGTGGTCGCCAGCTTCACGGTCATTGCCGATTTCGCGAAAAATGTCGGCGGCGACCGGGTCAACATCACCACCATCGTCGGGCCCGATGGCGACGCGCATGTCTACGAGCCGAGCCCGGCCGATGCGGTAGCGATGGCCGGCGCCGATGTGGTGCTGGTCAACGGCCTGCATTTCGAAGGTTTCCTGCAGCGCCTGGTCGACGCCAGCGCCACCAAGGCGACGATCGCGGTGCTGACCAAGGGTGTGACGCCGATCGATTTCAAGCCTGAATTCGCCGATGCCGACGCTGCCGAAGGGGCCGGCACGGGTGGCGGCAAGACGGTCACCGACCCGCATGCCTTCCAGTCGATCGCTAACGCAAAAATCTATGTGAAGAACATCGCCGATGCCTTCTGCGCCGCCGATTCCGCGGGCTGCGTCAGCTACCAGAGCAATGCCGCCGCCTACACCAAGAAGCTCGATGCGGTCGAAGGCGAAGTGAAAGCGGCGATCCAGTCGATCCCAGAGGAAAAGCGCGTCGTCATCACCTCGCATGACGCCTTCGGCTATTTCGAACACGAATACGGCCTGACGTTCCTGGCGCCGCAGGGCGTGTCGACCGATTCTGAGCCTTCGGCCGCCGACGTCGCCAAGCTGGTCCAACAGGTCAAGCAGGACAAGGCGGCGGCGATCTTCGTCGAGAACATCACCAATCCGCGCCTGGTCGAGCAGATCGCCAGCGAGACCGGCATCAAGGTGGGCGGCACGCTCTACTCGGACGCGCTGTCGCAGCCCGACGGCCCGGCCTCGACCTATATCGACATGATGCACAACAATATCGCCCAGATCAAAGGCGCGATCCTCGGCAGTTGAGCGAGGCCGGTTGGATTCCTCGCCGGAAATGTCTATCTGCGCAGAGAGATTTCTTCCCTGCGCGGATTGCCGGTCCGACCGGGGAGTGGCAAGACTGCCGCCAAATCGGATTGCGAGGACACCATGGAATACCGCCAGATCAGCGAAGACTATTCGGTCGCGGGGCAGATCCAGCCCGACGATATCGTCGCCATCAAGGAAGCCGGCTTCAAGAGCGTCATCTGCAACCGGCCCGACAATGAGCAGCCCGGCCAACCCTCGGCCGACAGCGTCAAGGCAGCGGCCGAAGCGGCGGGGCTCACCTTCCGCTTCATCCCGGTTATCAGCGGCCAGATCAGCATTGAGAATGTCGAGGACCAGGCCAAAGCGCTCGACGAACTTGAAGGCCCCGTCTTCGCCTATTGCCGCTCCGGCGCGCGCTGCACCAACCTTTATGGACTGATCCAGCAGCAGAAGGGTTAAATCGGCAGCGCACCGGTTTCCTTCAGTGTTTCGAGCACGATCGCCGTCTTCACGTGCTGCACGGATTCGTGCGGCAACAGCACGTCGTTGACGAATTTGGACAGCGACTTCAGATCGGGCGTCACGACTTTCAAGATGTAGTCCATCTCGCCGGTCAGCGCGTGCGCCTCCTGCACTTCCGGCAGCCGCGCCAGCAATTCGCCGAAGCGCCTGGCATTGTCGCGGTTGTGGGTGGCCAAGGTCACCGAGATGACGTTGACCAGCGAAAAGCCCAGTCGGTCGCGATCGAGCACGGCGCGGTAGCCCTTGATATAGCCGTCCTCCTCCAGTCGCTGACGGCGGCGCGAGCATTGCGACGGCGATAGATTCACCCGGTCCGACAAATCGCTGTTGGTCAGCCGCGCGTCAGCCTGCAACAGCGCCAGTATCTTGCGGTCAAATTGATCAATGCGCACATCATCCACGGTCGTCTCTCCTCCTGTGCACGCTTTGCGCATCAGATCAGCATTTCAAGCGTTTGAATGCAAGCTCTGTGCAGTTGGTTGGCGCTATAATGAGCAAGGATGGCCAAGAGCGGCCAGAACAGCTTTTGGAGAATTGCCATGGGCCCCTTCCCGCACGACGCACCGCCCGCCAAGATCAGCAAGACCAATCCCGCCGGCACCGACGGGTTCGAGTTCGTCGAATTCGCGCATCCGGAGCCGGAGAAGCTCGCCGAGCTTTTCACCCGCATGGGCTATGTCGCGGTGGCCAAGCACTGCTCGAAGAACATCACCGTCTGGCGCCAGGGCGACATCAACTATGTCGTCAACGCCGAGCCCGGCTCGCATGCGATGAAGTTCGTCGACAAGCACGGACCATGCGCGGCCTCGATGGCGTGGCGGGTGGTCGATGCCAAGCATGCCTTCGACCATGCCGTGGCCAAGGGCGCCACGCCTTACGAAGGCAAGGACAAGGCGCTGGACATGCCGGCCATCGTCGGCATCGGCGGATCGCTGCTTTATTTCATCGACAGCTACGGCAAGAAGGGTTCGGCCTATGACGCCGAGTTCGAATGGCTGGGCGCGCGTGACCCGCGGCCGCAAGGCGTCGGCTTCTATTATCTCGATCACCTCACCCACAATGTCTATCGCGGCCAGATGGACAAGTGGTGGGATTTCTACCGCGAACTGTTCGGCTTCAAGCAGATCCATTTCTTCGACATTGACGGCAAGATCACCGGCTTGGTCAGCCGGGCGATTACCTCGCCCTGCGGCAAGATCCGCATCCCGCTCAACGAGTCCAAGGACGAGACCAGCCAGATCGCCGAGTACCTGAAGAAGTACAATGGCGAAGGCATCCAGCACATTGCGGTCGGCACGGACGAGATCTACGGCGCCACCGACAAGCTGGCGGCCAACGGGCTGAAATTCATGCCGGGACCACCGGAAACCTATTACGACATGTCCTATGACAGGGTGAACGGCCATGACGAGCCGATCGAGCGGATGAAGAAGCACGGCATCCTCATCGACGGCGAAGGTGTGGTCGATGGCGGCACGACCAAGATCCTGCTGCAGATCTTTTCGAAAACCGTGATCGGCCCGATCTTCTTCGAGTTCATCCAGAGGAAGGGCGACGAAGGCTTTGGCGAGGGCAATTTCCGCGCGCTGTTCGAGTCGATCGAGCAGGACCAGATCAAGCGCGGCGTCATCAAGGTGGATGGCAAGGCCGCGTAAGGCAGCCGCACGGCACGACGTTTATTTGGCGAGGCCCGCGGCCTTACGCAGAACGTCGTTGATCCGGCTCTGCCAGCCGGGGCCGCCGGCGCGAAAGCGGGCGACTACGTCGCTGTCGAGCCGGAGCGTCACTTGCTTCTTCGGATTGTCGAGTGCCGGCCGGCCGCGCGAGCGACGAATGCTTTCGGCAAGATCCGGAAACACTTCGGCGAAGGGACGGGCGTTTCTGAAATCCTGCTCGGTCCATTCGGGGTTGTCCGAAACGGCATCCCAATCTTCTTTGGTAAAGCCTTTGCCTGGCTGAAACTCCCTGTCAGGCTTCGTAGCGTTCAGCTTAGGTTTTGCCATCGAACAATCTCCTTTCCGCCTGGTTAGCCGGCCGCATCGAAATTATCGAGATGCCCTCGGAGCCGAGCCGAGCAAAAACCACGGCAACGACACCGTCGACGATCCGGCCAATCGCCATGAGACGACCGTCTTTGGCCGCCCGGATCGTCGAGGCAAGGAAAAAGTCCTCATCCAGATCGGCGAAATCCAGCCCGTGCTTGCCGATGTTGGCCAACCGTTTCGGTTCATCCCAAACGATCTTCATCAGAATTTATGTACCTACAACAATTGAGTCAAGAATTTTCGTAGCTACAATAATTCAATCGCTGCCATCGATGCCAAGCCGCTCCACCTCCGCCCGCCTGAGCTTCAGATCATAGTCGAGCAGGAATTCGTCGAGTTGTGGCGGCGCTACCGAGGTGCCCGAAAGCATGGCGTGCACCTGGCCGCGGTGATGGATGTCGTGCAGGAAGACGTGGGCGAGGAGGTCGCCGATCTTTTCCGGGATCAAGCCATCCTCGCGCCGTTCGGTGATGACGCGGCGGTCGAGATCGGCCTCTGACAGGGCGTCGCAGAAAGCGATGAGCCTTCGGTCGGCCGCGACCTGGGCGGCAAACAGCGCCTGCGGCTTGTCGAACGGTACGCAATCATCATAGGCAGCAGCGCCGACACCACCCTGCTCCAGGAAATCGAGATAGAGATAATCGACCGCAAGGATGTGGTTGAGCGTCGCCTTGATCGAGGGGAAGAAGCTGGTGCGTTCGGCTTCGAACTCACCCGGCCCAAGCTGCAGCACGGCCCGATAAAGCCGGTCGTTCGACCAGAGATTGTTGCCGGCCATGCGGCGGAGATGGGTGAGAATATCCATGCTATGCGCTTGCCCAACCAGCCCAGACAACCAAATTCACAATGGCGGCTATGGCAACTATGCCCAGAAGACGAACGTTGATGCCGCGCCGCAGCCCTTGCGTTTTAGTTGCTACGTCTCGGTTCAAAGCGACATGAACAAGCCTCGCCCGGCGCGCTACGCTGCTGAAGTTGCGCAGTCTTTCAGATCGATCCTCGACCTGCCGGCAGAGCCGGATTGCGGAAATCAGAAGCCAGCCGGTTGCGACGCTGCAAAGTCCTGAAACCCAAAGGTATTGAGCAGTGTAGGGCATTTTCAGTCACGCTCCTCCTGACCGCACCAGATACAGGCCTGCCCACATGACCACGAATCCAGCGAGAACGATCAGCAGCAGCCGGTTCATGCGGCGCCGCATGGCTTGGGTTTCCTCGTCGCGCGCGACGTTCGTGTTGGTGACGGTGTGGAACATCATCGCGTTGCGCGGAAAGCCGCTGCGGTTAGTGAGGTCAGGCGAGCGCGCCTCGATGCGATAGCTCAGCCGGATCGCCTGGATGAAGATCGCCAGCATCACTAGAGCCTTTCACGTTTTGACGGAAGCGTATCCGGCGTTTGCGAAGTAGTTCTTGCATTCGCCGGGTTCGATGGTGGCGACGAGGTGGCCGATGTGGCGCCAAGTGTCCTCGACGGTGCGCTTCTGGGCTTGGCGCATCCAGTGTTTGATCTTGGCGAAGGCCTGCTCGATCGGATTGAGGTCCGGGGAGTAGGGCGGCAGGTACCAGAGCCTGGCGCCGGCAGCCTTGATCATCTGCCTGATGGCCGCCGACTTATGACTTCCGAGATTATCCACGACGACGATGTCACCGGGCCTCAGCACGGTGACAAGCTGCTGCTCGACATAAGCACGGAAGCATTGGCCGTTGATTGGTCCGTCGAAGACGCAAGGTGCCGCGAGCCGATCGCAGCGCAACGCGCCGAGGAAGGTCAGCGTGCGCCAGTGGCCGTGCGGAGCCAAGCCGCGCAGCCGCTTGCCCTTCGGCCCCCAACCTCGCAGCGGAGCCATGTTGGTCTTGATCCACGTCTCGTCGATGAAGACCAGACGCGCCGGATCGAGGCGACCCTGCCACGACCTCCAGCGCTGGCGGCGACGAGCAATGTCGGCACGGGCCTGCTCAAGGGCGAATAGCGTTTTTTTTGAAGCTCAGGCCCTCGCGCCTCAAGAACATCCAGACCGCATTGTGCGAGACCATCACCCCGCGTGCGGCCAACTCATCCTTCAGCCGATGCAGCGTCAGATCAGAGGTCTGGTTGATCCGCTCCACGATGAAAGCTCGATGCGGCTCCAGAACCCGCTTGCGGTGCCCGCCCATCTTGCCCGGCGCAACCGAGCCGGTGGCGCGGTAACGCTGCGACCACTTCACCACCGAGGATACTGCGACGCCAAAACGCGACGCCACCACACGGCAGCTCTCGCCGGTGCCGACGGCTTCAACAACACGTTCACGAAGATCGTTCGAAAGGGCTCGTGTCATCAGACGCTGGCCTCCGTCCAGCCAGTATCTTGAATCACAAACCAGCTGCTTTGGGAATCCTATGATTCTCTCAAAATATGAACTGCTCTAGCGCCCAGACGCCGCACAGAAGATAGAATGCCCCGCCCGCCATTCCCTTACCTCTCGTATTTCTCGACCTTCTGCTCAATGGCGCCGAAGATCGAACTTCCCGCCTTGTTCTTCATCTCGATGCGCACTGTGTCGCCGAAGCGCAGGAACGGCGTTTTGGGTTCGCCAGCTTCGATGGTCTCGATCATGCGCAGTTCGGCGATGCAGGAATAGCCGGCGCCACCTGCTGAGACAGGCTTGCCCGGCCCGCCGCCCTGCTTGTTTGACACGGTGCCGGAGCCGATGATGGTGCCGGCAACCAGCGGTCTTGTTTTCGCGGCATGGACGATCAGCGCCGGAAAGTCGAAGGTCATATCGATGCCGGCGTTCGCCCGGCCGAACGGCTTGCCGTTGAGATCGGCGAGCAGCGGCAGACTGACCTTGCCGCCATCCCAGGCATCGCCCAATTCGTCCGGCGTCACCGCGACCGGCGAGAGGGCCGACGAAGGTTTGGACTGGAAGAAGCCAAAACCCTTGGCGAGTTCAGGTCCGGTGAGGCCACGCAGCGTCACGTCGTTGACCAGCATGACCAGCCGGATTGCGGCTTTTGCCTCGTCGAGGCCGGCACCCATCGGCACGTCGTCGACGATCACGGCGACCTCCGCCTCCATGTCGATGCCGAATTCCTCATCCGCCATGCGGATCGGATCGCGCGGCGGAACGAAGCTGTCGGAGCCGCCCTGGTAGATCAGCGGATCGGTCCAGAAGCTGGCCGGCATCTCGACGCCACGCGCTTTCCGCACCAACTCGACATGGTTCACATAGGCCGAACCGTCGGCCCATTGATAGGCGCGCGGCAGCGGCGAATGGGCGTCATGTTCGTGGAAGCGCGCCGAAGGTACCGCATTGTTCTCCAGCGATTCCGCCATGGCGGCAAGATGCGGCGCGATGCGGCTCCAGTCGTCGAGCGCGGCCTGCAGGGTGCGCACCAGAAACGAGGCATCGGTAAAGCGCGTCAGGTCACGCGAGACGACGACAAGTTTCCCGTCGCGCGTCCCGTCCTTCAATGTGGCAAGCTTCATGCGGTTTCCTCTCCTACTGCGGCTTCGGCGCAGCTTAAGCCCACAACAAGGGCGTCGCGGGCAATCGTCAAGTCGCCAGTCCAAGTTTTCCTGACGGCGGCGATCCAATCGGCTTCGCCGACCTCCGGATCGTCGGCCGGAATGAGGTGATTGAGCACAAGTCTTTTCACACCGGCGTCGCTGGCGATGCGCCCTGCTTCCTCGGCAAACGAATGACTTGCGAGCAGGTGTTCCCTCAGCCGCGCGCCGTTGCCGGTTTTTGCGACCAGCCGCTCGATGCCTTGCTCCAGCATCGCCTCGTGGACAAGAATGTCGGCGCCCCTGGCGAAACCGGCCAGCGGCGGGAAGAACGCCGTGTCGGCGGAGAAGACGACGCTTCCGCCGCCATGCTCGAAGCGCAACGCAAAACAGTCGGTCACCGGCGGATGGTCGACACGCAGTGCCGTGACCTTCAGACCGCCCTCCTCCAGAACCAGGCCTTCGCCGAACTCGACGACCGAAACCAGCTCGCGGATATCCGGCCGGCCTTCGTCGACGATGCGGATCTCGATGTCGAACGCCATCGCCTGGCAAAAATGCTGCCAGATGTAGCCGGTGCCGGGTGGTCCGAAGACCTTGACTGGGTTCGCCAGGCCGGCTGTCCAGGCGGTGTGGATGAGTGGCCCGAGTTCCAGAACATGGTCGGAATGCAGATGCGTGATGAAGATCAGGTCGAGCGCCTTCAGGCCAATGCCGGCATCGACCATTCCGCGAGTGATGCCGAGCCCGCAGTCGACGACGATGGTTCGACCGCCGAGTTCCAACAATGACGAACTCGGCCATGGTCCGCCCGGCCGCAGTGCTGGGCCGCCCTTGGAACCGAGAAGCACCAGCCGATTGCTCATTGGGTGAGCCTCAAGACCAGTCGCCCTCCGGCGTGCCATTGAAACGCTTCTTCAGATCGGCCCAGCAGTCGATGTAATTGTCCTGCCGGGTTTCCAGTTCGGCGCCGTAGCGGGTCAGCATCTGTGGGAATCGGGTCTCGAACATGAAGGCCATGGTGCTGTCGAGCTTGACCGGTTTCAGCTCGGTACGCGAGGCCTTTTCGAAGCCAGGGGCGTCAGGGCCGTGGGCCAGCATCAGATTGTGCAGGCTGATGCCGCCAGGGACAAAGCCCTCCTCTTTGGCGTCGTACTGGCCGTGGATCAGGCCCATGAACTCGCTCATGATATTGCGGTGGTACCAGGGCGGCCGGAACGTGTCTTCCGCCACCAGCCAACGTGGCGGGAAGATGACGAAGTCGATGTTGGCGGTGCCTTCCTCGCCGCTCGGCGCTGTCAGTACGGTGAAGATCGACGGGTCAGGATGGTCGAACAGGATGGCGCCGACAGGCGAAAAGGTCGCCAGATCGTATTTATAGGGCGCGTAATTGCCGTGCCACGCCACCACGTCGAGCGGCGAATGGCCGATCTCGGTGACATGGAAATTGCCGCACCATTTGACGATCAGCCGGCACGGCGTCTCCTTCTCCTCGAACCAGGCGCAGGGCGTCTTGAAATCGCGCGGATTGGCCAGGCAATTGGCGCCGATCGGGCCGCGGTCGGGCATCGTCAGCTTGGCGCCGTAATTCTCGCAGACATAGCCGCGGACTTCCTTGTCGACCAGCTCGACCTTGAACACCAGACCGCGCGGCAGAACGGCGATTTCGCCCGGCCGGAGCTCGATGACGCCCATTTCGGTGACGAAGCGCAGCGCACCCACCTGCGGCACAATCAGCAATTCGCCATCGGCGTTGAAGAAATGGTCATCGACCATCGATTGGTTGGCGACATAGACGTGTGCAGCCATGCCGGTTTGGCCCAGCACGTCGCCGGCCGTGGTCATGCTGCGCATGCCCTGAATGAAATCGGTCGGCTCCTTCGGCATCGGCACCGGGTTCCAGCGATACTGGCCGAGCGCCAGTTCGTGGTCGCCGACATTGGGGGCGGTCTTCCACAGCGGATAGCTGGCCGGTTTGAAGCGCCCGGTGTGCCTGACGCTCGGCCGGATGCGATAGAGCCAGGAGCGCTCGTTTGTTCCGCGCGGCGCGGTGAAGGGCGAGCCCGAAAGCTGTTCGGCATAGAGACCATAGGCCGGCCGTTGCGGAGAATTGCGCCCCTGCGGCAGCGAGCCGGGCAAGGTTTCGGTTTCAAAATCGTTGCCGAAGCCCGGCATGTAGGAAAAGGCCATCGCTTCCTCCCGGATTGACCAAATTGGTTTCATTTGTAACCATTGAAAATGTAACTATCAATGCCGCGCAGGCGCTGCCTCGGATTATGAACCATGGAACAGGAAATACTTGAACTCGAAAGCTTCCTGCCCTACCGGCTGTACCGTCTTGCCGATGCGGTCAGCCACGAATTCTCGAAGATCTACAAGGATCGTCACGGCCTGACCCGGCCCGAATGGCGCACGCTGGCCGGGCTCGGGCAGCGTGGCACGATGACCGCGACGGCGCTCGGCGAACAATCGGCCATGCACAAGACCAAGGTTTCGCGCGCCGTCGCCGAACTCGAACGGCGGCGCTGGCTGACGCGCACGCCGGATGAGAACGATCGCCGCGTCGAGCATCTGACGCTGACCAAGGCGGGGCTTGCCGCCTATCGCGAGATGGTGCCGCTGGCGGAGGCGTTTGAAAGGGATTTGCTGGGGAGGCTTGGTGCGGAAGACCGGGCGGCGATCGTCCGCGGGGTGGTGGCGCTGGAGGGGACCTTATCCGCACCGTAGGTCCTTCACACCCCCCGATCTCCCCCCTTGCGCGGAGATGGCCGACAGGCCAGAGGGAGGTGCTGTCCCGCCAACGTCTCTAATCGGCTACCAGTCCATCACCACCTTGCCCGAACTGCCGCTGCGCATCGCATCGAAGCCGGTCTGGAAATCGTCGATGCCGATGCGGTGCGTGATCAGGCCGGAGACGTCGAGTGGGCCTTGCACCAGGGCGATCATCTTGTACCAGGTCTCGAACATCTCGCGGCCGTAGATGCCTTTGAGATGGAGCATCTTGAAGATGACCTTGTTCCAGTCGATCTCGAAGCCGGTCGGCGCGATGCCCAGAATGGCGATCTTGCCGCCATTGTTCATGGTGTCGATCATGTCGCGGAAGGCGGGAGCCGCGCCCGACATTTCGAGGCCGACATCAAAACCCTCGGTCATGCCGAGCGCCGGCATCACGTCGCGCAGCTTTTCCTTGGATGCATCGACAACATGCTGGACACCGAGTTTTTTCGCCAGCGCCAGCCGCACCGGGTTGATGTCGGTGATGACGACTTTCCTGGCACCGACGCATTGTGCGACAAGCGCGCCCATGATGCCGATTGGCCCGGCGCCGGTGACCAGCACATCCTCGCCGACCAGGTCGAAGGACAGTGCGGTGTGGACGGCATTGCCTAGTGGATCGAAGATAGCGGCGATCTCGTCCGGCACGTCATCCGGGATCGGCACGACATTGTGCTGCGGGATCGCCAGATACTCGCCGAAGGCGCCGGGGCGATTGACGCCGACGCCGAGCGTGTTGCGGCACAGATGCCCCCTGCCCGCCCGGCAATTGCGGCAATGGCCGCAGACGATGTGGCCTTCGCCCGACACGCGCTGGCCCACCTTGTACTCGGTGACCGCCGCACCGAAATCGGCGACGGTGCCGACGAATTCATGGCCGGTCACCATCGGCACCGGCACGGTCTTTTGCGCCCACTGGTCCCAATTGTAGATGTGGACGTCGGTGCCGCAGATCGCCGTCTTCCTGACCTTGATCAACACGTCGTTGGGGCCGATCTCCGGCACCGGCACCTCCTCCATCCAGATGCCTGGTTCGGCCTTGGCCTTCACCAGCGCCTTCATCATGTTCGACATTCTTTGTCCCTCGAATCCCTTGATCCGGAATCGCTTTCGGCGACTCAGGAGATGACACCCAGCTCCTTGCCGACGGCGCCGAAGGCTTCCACCGCGCGGTCGATGTCGGCGCTGGAATGGGCGGCCGATATCTGCGTGCGGATGCGCGCCTGGCCCTTCGGCACCACCGGAAACGAAAAGCCGATGACATAGATGCCGCGCTTCAGCATGCGCGCAGCCATCTCTTGCGCCAATGCTGCATCGCCCAGCATCACCGGAATGATCGGATGATCAGCGCCGGCCAGCGTGAAACCGAGCTTGCCCATCTCGGAGCGAAAGCGCGCGGCATTGTCGTAGAGGCGCCGGCGCAGCGCATCACCGTGGCGGATCATGTCGAACACACGGATCGAGGCACCGGCGATCGCCGGCATCAGCGTGTTGGAGAATAGATAGGGCCGCGAGCGCTGGCGCAGCCAGTCGACCACTTGCCTCTTGCCCGACGTATAGCCGCCGGAAGCGCCGCCCAGCGCCTTGCCGAGCGTGCCGGTGATGATGTCCACCCTGCCCTCGACGCCGCAATGTTCGGCCGAGCCGCGGCCGTTCCTGCCGACGAAGCCGACCGCGTGGCTGTCGTCGACCATCACCATGGCGTCGTATTTGTCGGCGAGGTCACAAACGCCCTTCAGATTGGCTATGATGCCGTCCATGGAAAACACGCCGTCGGTGGCGATCAGCCGGAAACGGGAATCCCTCGCCTCCTTCAGTCGCGCCTCCAACTCGCCCATGTCGTTGTTGGCGTAGCGGAAGCGCTTTGCCTTGGACAGCCGCACGCCATCGATGATCGAGGCGTGGTTGAGCGCATCGGAGATGATGGCATCCTCCTCGCCGAGCAGCGTCTCGAACAGGCCGCCATTGGCGTCGAAGCAGGAACCGTAGAGGATGGTGTCGTCCATGCCGAGGAAGGCGGAAATCGTGGCCTCCAGCTCCTTGTGCTCTTCCTGCGTGCCGCAGATGAAGCGCACCGAGGCCATGCCGTAGCCATAGCGGTCGAGCGCCTGCTTTGCCGCCTCGCGCAGTTCGGGACTGTCGGCGAGACCGAGATAGTTGTTGGCGCAGAAATTCAGCACCTTGTCGCCGCCGACCTCGATCTCGGCTGATTGCGTCGAGGCAATCACCCGCTCGGATTTGTAGAGGCCAGCCGATTTCAGGCCTTGAAGCTCGCTGTCGATGTGGGAAAGGAATGCCGCGCTCATGGTCAGTCCCTGTTGAGATCGATCGGGACTGTCGCCCCGCGCGGCTGAAAAATCCATCGCAAAAGCGACGGCTTCGGTGGCGCCGCGCAAGCGCGACGGCAATCCATTGTGACAATCAGGCGACGATGAACTCAAATGCAGGGCTGCCGCTAAAGAACATGATAACCATTTTGGCAGCTTTCCATCCCTGCCCTTTCGGTCAGCGTCATCGTTTCCGCACCTGTTAACCCTTTCAAGCCAATGGTCTCCTCGCCAGGTATTCACGGCAGGAATCCGTCGACCGGAGGGGGTCACCTAGAAATGTCGCAGCAGCCAGTGCATAGCGTGTCGCGCAAGCTGATACTGCTGATCAAGAGCGGCTATTGGCTGGCGCTGCTGATCATCGCCACCATGGTGATGGCCTCCTTCATCCTGCTGCAGCAGATGATGGCGGCCCAGCAGCACAACGACGCACTGCTGAACATCGTCAGCACGCAGAAGGCCCTGTCGCAGCGGATCGTCTTCCTTGCCGGCGCAACGGGCGCCGCCTCGCGCGACAAGCAGCCGGCCCTGGTCGCCGCACTCAAGCAGGCGACCGCCGAGTTCGAGACGAACTACGACCTCCTGCTTGACCAGACGGGCGCCGATCCGATGTCGCCGGCCCGCTTCGATCCGAAATCGATCGAGAATGTGCTGTTCGCCAAACCCTTCCACCTCGACTATTTCTCGGTCGAGCTGATCGCCAACGGCGAACGCCTGATCTCATCCTTCGAATCGAAGCTGGCAATCAGCGGCGAGGGCTACAAGGGCAACGCCGAGCGCGTCAATCTCGACGCCTCCGTCGCCAATGCCACGCTGTCGGGCTATGCGGCCCTTGGCCAGCGCATCAGCACCTATGCCAACGAGCGCTCGGGACAACTGCTCGATCTCCACCGCACCCTGTTCTTCGCCACCATCGGCGTCATCGTGCTGGTGGCGCTGTTCATCTTCCGGCCGATGTCGAACGCAATCCTGCGCAAGACGCGTGAGCTGGTCGACGCGCGCAACTCCATGGCCTTCATCGCCGTGCATGACGGGCTGACCGGCCTGCACAACCGTACTTTTCTCACCGACCATTTCGACACGCTGATCAAGGGCGCGCACCGCCGGCGCGAGCGGCTGGCCGTGATCCAGCTCGACCTCGACCGGTTCAAGCAGATCAACGACACGCTCGGCCACGCTGCCGGCGACTATGTGCTGGTGGTCACCGCGCAGCGCATGCGCGATTCCTGCCGGGCATCGGATCTGTGCGCGCGCCTCGGCGGCGACGAGTTCGTGATGATCCTCAACGGCGCCGGCAGCACCGAGGACATCCATATGCTGGGCATGCGCATCCTGGAGCAGATCAACGAGCCGATCATGTTCCAGGGCACGACCATCCTGCCGGGCGCCAGCGGCGGCATCGCCGTCTATCCCGTCGACGCCGACAATGCCGAGGACCTGCTTGTCCATGCGGATCTGGCGCTCTACTCCGCCAAGAAGCTCGGCGGCGGCAACTTCTCGTTCTTCTCCGAGGAGCTCAGGCGCGAACTCGACTACCGCAAGCAGCTCGAGCACGATATCCGCACGGCGATTGCCGACAAGGCGTTCGAGGTTTATTTCCAGCCGCAGGTGTCGCTGACTAACGGCACGATCAGCGGCATCGAAGCGCTGGTGCGCTGGAAACACGCAGTTCGAGGCATGATCTCGCCCGGCGAATTCATTCCGGTCGCGGAGAAATGTGGCTTCATGCCGGAGATCGGCCGCATCGTCATCAGCAAGGCAATCAACGAAGCGGCCGAATGGGACCGCGCCGGCATCGCCTTCGGGCGGCTTGCCGTCAACGTCTCCGGCACCGAGCTGCGCGAGCCGGACTTCGACAAGTTCCTGTTCGACACGCTGGAGAAGGCCGGCCTGGCGCCGCAGAAGCTGTCGCTGGAGATCGTCGAATCCGTCATCCTCGACGACGAGAAGACGGGCATCGCGGCGAAGCTCCGGCAAATCCGCGCCGCAGGCGTCCATCTCGAGCTCGACGATTTCGGCACCGGCTATGCCTCGCTCAGCCACGTCAACCCGAACGAGATCGACCGGCTGAAGATCGACCGCCGCTTCGTCCAGAACATCAACGAGAACGGCGACAATTCCAAGATCGTGCGCGCCATCACCGAGCTGGCGCGTGGCCTCGGCATTTCGATCGTCGCCGAGGGTGCGGAGACCGAAGCCGAGCTCGACTCGCTGATGGCGATCGGCTGCGACCAGGTGCAGGGCTATTCCATCGCCTTCCCGATGCCGCAGGACAAGGCGCGCGAATGGCTGATGGCGCGCCGCCCGAAGAAGGCCCGGCTGAAGGTGCTGCAGGGAAGCCTCGCTTAGGCACGCTTCCGCGCTCCAAGCTTGACAAGCCGGCACCGAGATGGCGGCATCCGGTGATCGCAAACGCGCTGAAACTGCGCCACTACGCCTTTTGGCTCGATCCCGGGATATGGCGCTGAGGTGGCAACCGGAACGCGCTAGCCGGCCGCGTCAGCAACATTTGCCCTGAGAGCCGCCAACACCTCAGCAAACTCTGCCAGCCTGTCGTCCGGCAATCCCACTCTCAGTTGCTTGTCGAAGGCAAGTGCTGCGGTGCGCAATGTCTCGAACAGCGCTTCGCCGGCCGCGGTCAGCGCCACCTGGTGAACCCGGCGGTTCTCCGGATCGCGGCGGCGCGTCAGCAACCCTTGCGCTTCCATGGCGTTGAGATGGTGGGTCAGCGTCGCACCCTGGATGCCGATCATGCCGGCAAGCTCGCGCTGGTTGGCAAGTTCGCGCGACTTGACCGACAGTAGAGTGACCCAGACCGGCAGCGTGCCGCCGGCCTCGACAAGCGCTGCGTCAAAGGCCTGCGCCACCAGCTTGGCGGTGCGGGCGAGGTTCATTCCGACGGGCGGACGGTCAAAAGGCGTCATGATTCGACACTAGTGCATCAAACGGATCGGTGAAACTCGACTCATGCATTGACATCGAACCGTTCGATATCTAACTTTTTGTCGACCGGCGGGGCAAAAAGAGGAAATGCGGTCATGCAATATATCTACATTGTCGTCCTCGGCCTTCACGTCATGGCCGGCGTGTTCTGGGCAGGCACCACCATAGCTGTCGGCCGTGACCCGGACATTCGGGCGGAGCGGTTCTTCCGGCCGCAAATGGGCGCGGCGGGTCTCGTTTTCCTGACCGGCATACTGCTCTGGTACTTCTTCCACGAGGGGGTTTTCGGCTCGATGGAAAAGGTACTGGCGCTGGGCATCGTGACGGCGCTGATTGCCGCTGGCGTGCAGGGCGCGCTGGTGGGCGCCGCCAGCAGGCAGCTTGCCGGCGCTGACCAGGCAGCGGAAAGCCAGTTGCGTGCGAAGATGACAAAAGGCGAGCGCATTGCCGGAGGGCTGCTTGTCATCACCGTGCTCTGCATGGCCACCGCCAGGATGTTTTGACCCCCACGACAGAGATCGCGTGGCGCCGGCGCCAAGCCGGCACCGCGCGCGGCGCGCACCGGACCAACGCGGCAGGTGGCTCTCCCTGCGAAGGTTCGGTTGCGCGCCACCATTCTTGCCGGACTGTCTGTTAGATCCGTAAGCCGAACCTAATGCCGTCGTAGATGGCGGCGTGGATGTTGCGTGAGGCGACAGCATCGCCGATGCGAAACAGCACGAAACCGCCTTCGGGATTGCGCCTGGGGAAAATGTCGCCACCGCTGACCAGCCGCTCGTAGTCGACCGCGCCGCCGTTCCGCGACAGCGGCTTCAGCGTTAGATAGAGGTCGTCGAGGGGTGCGGTGCCGTGCTCGACCACCACCTGGTCGACGCGGCGCTCGCCGCGCCACCCTTCAGCAAAATCCGAAGCCAGTTCAGCGATCAGTTGGTTGCCCTCGCGCCGCACCGAGCGCAGCCTGGTGTTGATGGTGATGGTGACGCCCTTTTCCTGGAAGGCGCGCATATAGGGAACGTGGTTCAATCCGCCCATTTCCGGAGCAAAGAAGCGCTCCGGCGAAACCAGCTCCAGCTTCGAACCGGCGGTCGCGATCAGTTCGGCCGCGCCCATGCCCTGATGGCCGCCATTGTCGTCATAGAGCAGCACGTTTTCGGCCGGCTTGACGGCGCCCGCCATGATGTCCCAGCTCGATGTGACGAGATTGTCGCCTGCCGTCAGCGGCGGATTCTGCGGCAGGCCGCCGGTGGCGACCACCACGACATCGGGCGACAGTGCCAGCACGTCGTCCTTCTCGGCCCAGGTGTCGTAGCGGATGTCGACGCCAAGCCTTTCGAGTTCGGCCAATCGCCAGTCGATAATGCCGATCAGCTCCTTGCGGCGCGGGTTCTGCGTCGCCAGCCGCACCTGGCCGCCAGCTTGGCTCGAGGCTTCGAGCACCGTCACCTTATGGCCGCGCTCAGCGGCGACGCGTGCCGCCTCCAGCCCGCCGGCGCCGGCGCCGATTACGACCACCTTGCGCTTCGGCCCCTCGGTCCTCGGTATGATGTGCGGGATCTCGGCCTCGCGGCCGGTCGCGGCATTGTGGATGCACAGCGCCTCGCCGCCCTCGTAGATGCGGTCGAGGCAATAGGTGGCGCCGACGCAAGGGCGGATCTCGTGCTCGCGGCCCTCCATCACCTTCTTGATGATATGCGGATCTGCGATGTGGGCGCGGGTCATGCCGACCATGTCGAGCTTGCCGGTGGCGATGGCATGGCGCGCCGTGGCGACGTCGGAAATGCGCGCCGCGTGGAAGGTCGGGAACTTCGTCGCCGCCCTCACCTCGCCGGCGAAGTCGAGATGCGGCGACGAGCGCATGCCGGCCACCGGGATGACCTTGGTCAGCGCCGCATCGGTTTCGATCGAGCCGCGAATGATGTTGAGGAAATCGACCTTGCCGGAGCCGGCCAGGCGCCTGGCGATCTCGACGCCTTCGTCCTTCGACAGGCCTTTTTCAAAATCCTCGTCGGCAACCATGCGGATGCCGACAACGAACTTGTCGCCGACCGCGGCCCGCACCGCGTCGAGCACCATGCGAGTGAAGCGCAAGCGGTTGTCGAGCGAACCGCCGAACTCGTCATCGCGCTGGTTGGTGGCCGGCGACCAGAAGCCGTCGATCAGATGACCGTAGGCCTCGAACTCGATGCCGTCGAGGCCGGCGGCCTGGCAGCGCTGGGCGGCCGACGCATAGTCGGCGACGATGCGCTCGATGTCCCAGTCCTCGATGGTCTTGGGGAAGGCGCGATGCGCCGGCTCGCGCACCGGCGAAGCCGACAGCACCGGCAGCCAGTCGGCCTTGTTCCAGCCGGTCCGACGGCCGAGATGCGTGATCTGGATCATCACCTTGCAGTCATGCTCGTGGCAGGCATCCGCCAGTTCCTTGAGCCAGGGCACGATCCTGTCGTCATAGACATGCAAATTGCCGAAGGCGGCCGGGCTGTCGCGCGAGACGATCGCCGAACCGGCGGTCATGGTCAGCGCCATGCCGCCCTTGGCCTTTTCGGCGTGGTAGAGCCGGTAACGCTCCTTCGGCATGCCGTCCTCGGAATAGGCCGGCTCATGGCTTGTCGACATGACCCGGTTCTTCAGCGTCAGGTGCTTGAGCTGGTAGGGCTGGAGAAGCGGATCGTTGCTGGTCATCGTCTTCCTACTGATTCATTTTGTGCTAATGAGCGGCAAAATCCAACGAGGCAACCGCCCATGACCATCACCAAAGACCTTACCCAGCTCGGCGCGCACGTCGAGACGCCACAGAGCCCCGAAGCAGCGGTGCTGGAGACCGTGCCGTTTTCGCGCGGCGACGGCCCGCCGGCCATCGTGCGATTCGTCTGCCCGGAATTCACCTCGCTCTGTCCGGTCACCGGACAGCCGGATTTCGCCCATATCGTCATCGACTACGCACCCGATACGCTCCTGGTGGAATCGAAATCGCTGAAACTGTTCATGACCTCGTTTCGCAACCATGGCGCCTTCCATGAAGAATGCACCGTCATGATCGGCCGCCGCATTGTGGCCGCGACAAAGCCCCTGTGGTTGCGCATTGGCGGCTATTGGTATCCGCGTGGCGGCATTCCGATCGACGTGTTCTGGCAAACCGGCGCTCCACCAGAAGGCAGCTGGCTGCCCGACACGGGTGTCGCGCCCTATCGCGGGCGGGGATGACGGCATGGCCGACTGTCAGTCGACGGGATCGGTGCGGCAAAAATTCTTCTGCAGGAAGGGCAGGACGGCATCGCGGTACTGCTGTTGGCTATAGCGAAAGAGATCGACATGCTTCGCGCGGTCGAACCAGACCAGTTCGGTGTCAGCGCCTGCCGCATCTTTCAACGCCAGCACTTGGCTGCGATCGACAAAGGGATCTGAATTGCCGGCAAGCAGCAGTATCGGCCGGTCAATAGCACCGATGCGATCGACCGGTCTGACCTCGTCTGCGCCAAAGCCAAGGCGGAGCGGCATCTGCGCCAAGAGGATGGTCGCCTGCACGTCGCGCAGCATGGGCAACGGCGCCCGCAACGCCGTGGTTTCCAGCAAGGTCGCGTAAAGTTGCTCAAGCACATAGGCGTCGGCTTGCTCCTGTTGCGCGGCAAACACAAAAGCGGCCGCGCCAAGCGAAGAACCGACGGCCGCGACCTTGCGGCCGGCGAAGCGTCGCCGCGCAAAGGCGAGGATGCGGCCGGCGTCCTGCCGTTCCGTGTAACCAAAGCCTCGGACATCGCCGCCGCTCTCGCCATGCCCTGACAGATCGAACAGCACGATTGAGTAGCCGCTTTTGAAAAGCATTTTCGCCCTGGGCAACATGGCTACCTTGTTGGAACCTCGCCCGTGCAACAACACAATCGTGCCGCAACTACCCTGCCGATCCGCAACCCAGCCAGCAAGGTCGGACGCGCCTTCCTGCTTCAGGACAATGCGCTCCACAGGCAATCCGGCAGGCAGAATGAAACTTTGCCGAGGCCCACGTGCAACCGCATGGCTTCCAGCCTCCCAAGTGACAGCGTACGCCGCGATGCAAATTCCCGCAAAGGCCACAGCGAGCAGAACACCTCGTCTCATCGATCGGTCTGCTCGGCGCGTTGCATCAAATTAACGGCAGACGTCGGTAGCGGCCGGGATTGTTGGGGCACCGCCATGGAGACCGGCCGTCCACCAGAACGGCGCGTCGCGGGACGTTGACGCTGATGTTGGTGATCTTCGTCGGTCCCTATTCGCACTGGTACTGGCTGAGCGCCCATTCGCCGGTCACCGACAAAAGGTCTGATATCTTCCAGCCGCCGTCGACCTTTTTCAGTTTCCATTCCAGCCGATGCGCATTGCCTTCGACGACGAAGGCGACAACCACCTTGGCCTCGTCGCCATTGACCGCCTCGATGGTCTTCAGGCTCTTGTCGATCGCCCGCTTGTCGTAATTCGCATTGTCAAGCGCCATGTTGGGATCGAGGCATTCGCCCTGCCCGGATTTGCGCAGCGCATCGCTCTTGTCGAGCACGGTCTTGGCCGGGTCGATGAAATTCTTGCGCTCGGCCGGATCGAGCTCCAGCCCGACATGCTCGTAGAAAGGCTTGACCACCGCCGTTGGCGAGCCCGGCAGCACGGGCGCCGAGGGCGCCGATGCGGCCGGCGGATTTGCGGGCGATGTGTCAGCGGGCGCATTGGCAGAGTCGCCGGAAGAAGCGTTCGGCGGTGGTGCGCCGAACAGGTCCTGGGCGCAAGCGCCACCGTTCAACCCGGCAGCCAGCATCGAAATCATCGGGAATATCCGGACAAAGCGACGGAGCACGGCATCACTCCGCTGTCGAACCCGGCATGCATTCCAACGCGCTGAGCGTCCAGCCGCTGGATTTGGAAGCGATGTCGGCTACCTTCCACTTGCCGTCGACCTTTTTCAGAGACCAGACCATTTCACGCTTGGACTCATCGCCTTCCGGGAAAAGGCTGAACGTCGCCGTCACCACGGCGCTGTCGCCATCCACCTGTTCCGACAGTTTGAGCGTCTTGGAGACGGTCTTTTCGTCATAGTCCTGTGCGTCGAGACCGGGAGCGAAGTCGATGCAAGGCACCTCGTCCGGCTTGTTCTTCTGCGCTTGGTCGTTGAGGTCAAACAGCCTGGTCACCGGCTCGGTGAAACGGTCGCGGTATTTGGCGTCGGCCTCGAATTTGACCTTGGGCATATAGAAGAACTTCACCGCATTGGATGCCGGCCCGGCCAGGGCCGCAGCGGGCGCGGCGATCGAAAGGACGGCAACGAGCACTGTCGGTCTCATGCAAAATCTCCGGATATCGATAGCCCCAAGCTATCAATATCACGCATCCTGCATACTGGCTTTCTTGCGGTCCATAAATCTTGCTGCGCCTCGTCCGACGGCACAGGTTTACGGTCCCGGCAGATCACTCTTTGTGGTTCCGTCAGGTCTTCGCCCGTCCTTATCAACTAACGCTGTCCGGCAGCGTCTCCTCGCGCAGGGCGATCAAATCTTTGAGACCATCGGCGATGCCCTCGTCGAGCTTCGGCTCCTCATAGTCCGCCAGCATGTTGCGGGCTTTCTCGCGACCGCGCGTGTCGTGGTCCTTCGCCCCTTCAGCCTTCCACTGTTCGAACGAATTGAAGTCCATGATGCTGGGCATGAAGAAAGCGGACTCGAAATGTTCGAGCGTGTGCTGGGTGCCCAGGAAATGGCCCTGCGGCCCCACCTCGCGGATCGCCGCCATCGCTTCCTTGAAATCGTCGAACGGAAGCCCGCCCGCATATTTATACCAGCCGACAAGCTGCTCGCAGTCGGTCGCGAATTTTGAATAGCCGCAGGTCAGGCCAGCCTCGAGCCATCCGGCGGAGTGCCAGATGTAGTTGGCGCCGGCCAGGATGGCGGCATGCATCAGCATGTTCGCCTCGTAGCCCGCCTGGGCGTCGTTCAGTTTCGAGCCGACATGGAAGCCCGACGTGCGCCACGGCAGCCGGTATTTCCGCGCCAGTGCCCCCATCAGATACATCATCTGGGCCGCCTCCGGCGTGCCACCCATGGGTGCGCCGGTCTTCATGTCGACCGTCACCATGAACTGTCCGTAGATCTGCGGCGAACCCGGACGCAGCAGCTGCGTGAACGCGACGCCGGCAAGCGCTTCCGCATTGACCTGCGCCACCGCGCCGACGGCCGAGGCCGAAGTCGAGGCGCCGCACAGCGCGAAGGGCGCCAGAATCAGCGGCTGGTTGTGGCGGGCATAAACCTTCATGGCGTCCAGCATGGTGGCATCCCAGACCAGCGGCGAATTGCAATTGGTGATCGACACCAGGACGGGATTGTCGCGGACAAACTCCTCGCCGAACACGATGCCTGCCATCGCCATCGTGTCTTCGGCCCGATCCTTGGACGTCACGATGCCCATGAACGGCTTGTCGGAGTGCTTCAGCGCCGAATGGATGATGTGGAGGTGACGCTTCGGCACCGCAATTTCCATCGGCTCGCAGATGATCGAGCTGGACGAATGCAGCGCCGGCGCCATGTAGGCGAGCTTGTGGAAATTATTGAGGTCGGCGAGCGTGCCGTAGCGCCTGTTGTTGTCGAGGTCGCGCACGTAAGGCGCGCCATACATCGGCACGAAGATGGAGTTGTCGCCGCCAACCCGCACCGTACGCTGCGGATTCCTCGCATTGAGCGTAAACTCCGACGGGACCTTCGAGACGAGCTCCATCAGGAGCGCACGGTCGATCCGGACACGAGTTTCCGAGACATCCGCGCCCGCTGCCTTCCAGAGTGCAATGGCCTCGTCATCACGGAACTCGCAGCCGACCTCTTCGAGGATCGCGAGCGACTCCTGATGGATCAGCTCCACCGCCTCGTCCGGAACCATTTGATACACCGGAATTTTACGGACCAGGGTCGGAAAAGACGCCATGGGAATTCCCCGCAGCACCTTGCGCCCCAGGCGGCCACCCGCTCGACGGCTGGCAGGTTCGGTCACTTCAACGGCCGGTGTGTTCATGGCAATTCCATCCTCCCTGAGCCCGTCAACTTAGCGAGACGAAATATGACTGTGACGCTGGAAAAACCTGATCGCTTGTATAAGCTCTGCTTATGCGAAGCCTGCGCCACCTCCTGCCCTCGGCCGGCAGCCTGATCGTCTTCGAGGCGGCCGGGCGGCTGTCGAGCTTCACCGCCGCCGGGCGCGAGCTCGGCATGACCCAAGCCGCCGTCTCCTACGCGGTGCGCGGGTTGGAGGAACAGCTCGGCGCCAAGCTGTTCCAGCGCCGCCACCGGCAGGTCAGCCTGACCGAGGCCGGCGAGCGCTTCCATGCCGATGTCTCGCTCGGCCTGTCCCACATCCGCAAGTCGGCGGAAGATTTGCGCCTGCAGGCGACGGGCGGCCATGTGACGCTTGCCGCCTCGACCGCCTTCGGATCGTTCTGGATGATGCCGCGCCTGCAGCAGTTCCGTGATGAATTGCCGGGCATCGATCTGCGCATCCAGACCGCCGACCGCGACCTCGACATCATCGCCGAAGGCATCCCGCTCGGCGTGCGCGGCGGCGAACCCAAGGAATGGCCGGAGTACCATTCGCTGCCGCTGGCCGACGAGGAGATCTTCCCGGTGGCCGGCGCCAGCTATGTGGCGAAGTTCGGCTTGCCGAGGACCGTCGCAGAACTGGCAACGCACCGTCTCATCCACCTGGAGGAGCCATATCGCGAGGCTGCGAGCTGGGACGAATGGTTCCAGTCGGCCGGCGCCAGCCTCAGCGATGCCGGGCGGGGCCTGCGCATCAACGACTACGCGCTGGTGATCCAGGCGGTGATGGAGGGGCAAGGCATCGCGCTGGGATGGCGGCACTTGGTCGAGCGGCTGCTGGCATCCGGACTGCTGGTGCCGGTGACGGATCATGTGATGAAGACCGGCACGAGCTTCCACATCATCTGGCCGAAGAACCGCGAGCTCAGCGACAACGCCCGCAAGGTAAGGGACTGGCTGGCCGCGCAGGCTTGAGGTGAATGCTGGTCCACCTAATCACGTGACTTTCCCCTCCCGCAAGCCCCACGAATCCGCCTATAGTGCTCTGATGCCCATCCGCCAGCTCTCCGAAACGATGATCAACCAGATCGCCGCCGGCGAAGTCATCGAGCGTCCGGCGAGCGTGGTCAAGGAACTGGTCGAGAATGCGCTCGATGCCGGCGCCTCGCGCGTCGAGATCGTCACCGCCGGCGGCGGGCTGAACCTGATCCGCGTCACCGACGATGGTTCTGGCATCCCCGAGCAGGAACTGGCGCTGGCGATCGCCCGCCACTGCACCTCCAAGCTCTCAGAAAATATCCACGACATCCGCTCGCTCGGCTTCCGCGGCGAGGCGCTGCCCTCGATCGGTTCGGTGGCGCGGCTGTCGATCCGTTCGCGCACGGCCGCTGGCGACAGCGCCGCCGAGATCGGCATCGAAGGCGGCCGTATGTCCGCGGTCAAGCCGGCGGCGGCCAATCGCGGCACCACGGTCGAGGTGCGCGACCTGTTCTTCGCCACGCCCGCGCGGCTCAAATTCATGAAGGGCGAACGCGCCGAAAGCTCGGCCACCAGCGACGTGGTCAAGCGCATCGCCATTGCCTTCCCGTCGGTGCGCTTCACGCTGGCCGGCTCCGACCGCTCGACGCTGGAACTGCCGGCAACCGACGACAGTTCCGAGGGCCGGCTTGCCCGTGTCGCGCAAGTGATGGGCGCGGATTTTCCCGACAATGCGATCGCCATCGACGCCGAGCGGGAAGGCGTGCAGCTTTCCGGCCATGTCTCGATCCCGTCCTTCAGCCGCGCCAACGCGCTGCAGCAATATGCCTATGTCAACGGCCGGCCGGTGCGCGACAAGCTGATCGCCGGCGCCATTCGCGGCGCCTTCGCCGACGTGCTGCCGCGCGACCGCCATGCGGTGACCGTGCTGTTCCTGACGCTCGATCCGGGAACCGTCGACGTCAATGTCCACCCGGCCAAGGCCGATGTGCGCTTCCGCGATCCAGGTCTGGTGCGCGGGCTGATCGTCGGCGGCATCCGTGAGGCGCTGGCCAATGCCGGCATCCGCGCCGCGACCACCGGGGCCGCCGGCATGGTGGCAGCGTTCCGGCCCGGCGCCGCCAGCTATTCGCATCCCGGCCCGGCCAACGGCCACCGGAGCTACGATGCAGCCTACCGCGCCTCGGGCTTTTCCGGTTTCGACCGCTCTGCGCAGCGGCCGCTCGATATGGAAGGCGGGGCACCCGGAAATAGCGGGTTCCGCGAGAACGATCAGGTTGCGTTCGATGCCGGGCCGCTCGCCAGCGCCGACGCACGCGCCGGCCTGGACGAAGCGGCAGAGACGCTGCTCGGCACGGCGCTGGGGGCGGCGCGGGCGCAGGTGCATGAGAACTATATCGTCGCCCAGACCAGGGATTCGCTCGTCATCGTCGACCAGCACGCGGCGCATGAGCGGCTGGTCTATGAAGCCTTGAAGAATGCGCTGCATTCGCGCGCCGTGCCGTCGCAGATGCTGCTTCTGCCGGAGATCGTCGACCTGCCGGAAGACGATGCCGAGCGGCTGGCCATGCATTCCGAAACGCTTGCCCGCTTCGGCCTCGGCATCGAGCGATTCGGGCCGGGCGCTGTCGCCGTGCGCGAGACGCCGTCGATGCTCGGCGAGACCAATGTCCAGCAGCTGGTGCGCGACCTTGCCGACGAGATCGCCGACAACGACACGGTGGAGACGCTGAAAGGCCGGCTGGACAAGATCGCCGCGACCATGGCCTGCCACGGCTCGGTGCGCTCCGGCCGCCTGCTGAAGCCCGAAGAGATGAATGCACTGCTGCGCCAGATGGAGGCGACGCCCGGCTCCGGCACCTGCAACCATGGCCGGCCGACCTATATCGAGCTCAAGCTTGCCGACATCGAGCGGCTGTTCGGCAGGCGGTGACGGATCAAGCTTGTCCCGCCGGCGCAGCCCCCTCTCCGGCCGCTTCGCGGCCACCTCTTCCCCTCACATCGTAGGGTGAAGAACCCAAGCTTTCCGAGGTCGCCTCGTGCAACGGATCGTCATTCTCGGAAATGCTGGAAGCGGCAAATCAACCCTGGCAAGGGAAGTGGGCGAACGGTTGAAATTGCCGGTCGTGCATTTGGACAGGTTGTTCTGGGGGCCGGGCTGGAGCAAACCTCAAAATGAAGTCTTTCGTGCACGCGTCAGCGAGGCCATCTCTGGTGACGGCTGGGTGTGCGAGGGAAACTATTATCGGCAGACTTTCGATCTGAGGCTGCCCCGCGCCGATCTCGTCGTCTGGCTCGACACCCCACGCATGACCTGCCTGAGCCGGGTCATATTGCGTAGCGCATTGAACCAGCCTCGGCCTGATCTTGCGGCCGGATGCCGTGAGAGGCTGGACAAAGAGTTTTTGGCGTTTCTGCGCTACATCTGGAATTTCGACGGTGACAGTCGACCGCTCATCGAGCAGGAGCGTCTGGCGAGGGGGCACTGGTGCCGGTGATCAACTTGCGTAGCAGCCGTCAGATATCCGACTTCGTAAGCTCACTTGCTCGCCAGCCCTAATACAGCAAACTTCTACAACCCTCTGATTTACCTCTTCAAATTCACCACGATCACACCGCCGAGCGCTAGCACGCCGCCGATGATGCCGAGCAGGGTCGGCACTTCGCCGAGCCAGAAGAAGCCGATCAACGTCGCCACCGGCGAGACCAGATAGAGGAAGTTCGAGGCGCGGGCGGCGGGCAGACGCGACAGCGCTGTCGCCCAGGCGGCATAGGCGATCAGGCTCGGCACGATGCCGAGGAAGATGACGGCACCAAGACCGGCAGTGTCGGCGACCGCGGCCTGCGAGAACGCGTTGGGCAGGAAGGGCGCCAGGCAGAGCGCGCCGAGCACCATGTTGGAAGCGGCGATGGTCAGCGGATGGTGGCGGGCAAAGAGCGGCTTCTGGACGATGGTGTTGACGGCCGAGCACAGGGCGGAGCCCAGAACCAGCAGCGCGCCGGTGTTGAAATGCAGGCCCTGCCCCTCGCCCATAGCGATGATGCCGATGCCGGCGAAAGAGATCGCCGTGCCGAGCCAGGCCACGCCGGAGAAGCGCTCGCCGAGCAGCGCCATCGCCATGATGGCGGTGAAGATCGGGCTGACATTGATGATGAAGCCGGCGGCACCAGCCGAAACCGTCAGCTCGCCGAAATTGAGCATCGCCGTATAGAGCGCGACGAAGATGGCGCCGCCGAAGCCGAAGCGCCACAATTCGTCGATCCTGGGCAGCGCCGGGCGCTTGACGGCGAGGAAGATAGCGGCCGGCACGGCGGCAATGGCGAAGCGCAGCGCGCCGAGTTCGAGCGGGTCAAAGGCGGCAAGGCCGGCGCGGATGGCCGGAAAGGCGGAGGCCCAACCGACCACAGTGAGGGCCACCGCGATGACGGCCGTGGTGTCCATGCGCTGTGTCGAATTCAACGTGCCGGTATAAGCGCTCATCTGACCGTCCTCGCGATTCAATTGCATGATGTACAGAAACGCTATTGCCGGCCGGTTGACAAACGAGCAAATCGAGGATCACCTGTGAGCATGGATCACAGCTCAGAACCGATGCTGCCGCTCGAGACCTTGCGCGCCTTCGACGCCGCGGCGCGCACCGGGAGTTTTTCAGCCGCCGCCGAAAAGCTCAACCTCACCCATGGTGCCGTCAGCCGGCAGATCGCCAAGCTGGAGGACTGGCTGGGGCTGAAAGTGTTCGATCGCGGCGCGCGCGGCGTGTCGCTGACGATCGAGGGCAATCGTCTGCATCTCAGGACCACCGAGGCCTTCGCGCTGATCGCCAGCAATTCGGACCGCTGGGTCGAACCGCGCGGCACCGCCGTGGTGCGGCTGACCTCGATCCCCTCGGTCAGCGGCCTGTGGCTGATGCCGCGCATGGCCGCGCTTGAGAGCCACCCGACCAAACTGCGCATCGTGCTCGATGTCGACAACCGCCAGGCAGATCTCGCCGACGAGGGCATCGATCTGTCGGTGCGCTGCGGGCGCGGCCGCATTCCGGGCCGTGTCTCGGTGCAGTTGTTCGAGGAGCATGTGTTCCCGATCGCCTCGCCGGATCTTGCTAAGGAGATCGGCAGCGGCGACCCTGCCCGGCTGCTCAAATTCCCGCTGATCAACGATTCCGACGCGTCCACATGGCGCGCCTGGTTCGCGGCGCAAGGCGTCGACTATCGCCCGCGCCCGCACGACCGCCGCTTCGAGGATTACAATCTGGTGCTCGATGCCGCCGCGCATGGGCTGGGCATCGCACTGGCGCGGCCGCCGCTAACGCAGGACCAGCTAAAGTCGGGCCGTATCGTCACGGTTGACGACCGCGCCGCGCTCAATCCGATTTCCTACTGGCTCGACCGGCCTGTCGGCCGCCCGCGCGCCGCCGCCGCCGACCTTGCCCGGCGCATCGCGGCGCAGGCCGGACTGGGGCCGGAAAAGATCGAGGCGTTCATCGAAGCCGAGAGTTAGCGAAGCACCATCCGCACAAAACCGACGGCAGCGCGGCCGCTACCGGCTGCGATGGCCCGGGCGCCGGTGCCGGCGGTGCGACCAATGCCTTGACCAGCGCTGTCCTCACCGGATCTGCCTTCGCCGACGGCAGAGCCTCCGGGTCAAGACTTCGCGCAACAACGATGTCAGGTGGGCAGAGGAAATGTCCATGCCGGTCCCCGCTGGAGCGGTTCATCGTTTAACGGAAACGCAGAACCGCTCTATCTCTTCGTTTTGACGCAATTCCGGACGGAAAACCCGTTTCACACTTTTCCTGGAATTGCTCTAAGTATCCGGTCGGACAATAGGGCATCAGCATTGCGTCAAGCTTGACCTTGCCGGCAATTTATGGCGATGACATCCTCATGAACCTTGGCGCCACCCCATGATGAACCGTTTCGAAGGCCCTGGTGGCAAGGAAGCCCGGATTCGCTATCTCGATGGCGACTTCCAGGTCACCAGCCCCGGCGCGTTCGTGCGCTGCGCGGTGACCGGCGAGAGCATCCCGCTCGACGAACTCAAATATTGGAGCGTCGCCAGGCAGGAGCCTTACGCAAACGCTACCGCCTCGCTGCGACGTGAGATCGAGGCGAATCCGGATCTGCGCAGCCGGCGGTAACGCTCTTAGTCGAACTCAGCCTCTCAGCTTACGCTGCCGCCATGCATCCAGCGTCTCGTCGATGATGCGCTCGGGCACGTGGTCGAGCTCGAACACGGTGTCGATCTCCAGCACGTCGAGCTGATCCAGGAACCCAGCAGGCGCGGTGCCGTGGCGCAACCTTGCGGCGTCCTTGGCGGTGGTGACGAGGCGAAGCCCTTCGCGGCGTGCGGTCGCCGCCAGTTCGGCAAGCTCGTCCTCGCCATAGAAATGATGATCCGGAAAGGCCCTCGAGAGCACCGCCTCGCCGCTGGCGGCGCGAAGCGTGTCGAAGAATTTTTCGGGATGGCCGATACCGGCGAAGGCCAGGAAGCGCCCGCCGGCAAAGCGGTCCTTACCCCGAGGCTCGGTATGCGCCTCGAAGATTGGGCGGCCGGCGCGCGCTGCCTGGCGCACCACCGCATCGGCCGCTATGCCCTCGCCCATCTTGAGCAGCGCGCTGGTGAAGACCAGCTGGTCGACGATGTTTGCCCTCAGCGGCCCGCCGGGAATGACGCGGCCATTGCCGATACCGTAGCGCGTGTCGACGACGACCAGCGCAAAGTCGATATGGATGCGCGCGCTCTGGAAGCCGTCGTCCATGATGAGGAAGTTACAGCCGTGCTTCTCGATGAGCAGCCTGGCGCCCGCCGCACGGTTCGGCGTCACCGCGACCGGCGCATGTTCGGCCAGAAGCAGCGGCTCGTCACCGACATGCTTGGCAGCGTCGTGATGCGGATCGACGACATGCGGCTGCGCGAACGAGCCGCCATGGCCGCGCGACAGGAAACCGGGATTGAGCTGCATGCGTTTGGCCTGCCTGGCCAGCGCGATCGCCACCGGCGTCTTGCCGGTACCGCCGACTGTGAAATTGCCGACGCACAGCACGGGTGCCTCGACCTTTTCGCGCGGCGCACGGCGCATGCGGCGGCCGGCGACAACGGCATAGGCGGCCGACAGCGGCGACAGCGCCAGCACGCGCCAGTCCGGCTTTTCCCACCAGAAGGGCGGCGCCTCGGAGGTCACGCTACCTCCCGTTGGCGCCCTTCAGGCGCGACTTGACGACCAGCGGCTGGATGTAGGGCTCCAGCGACTTCAGCGTGCGCGCAAGCGCGCCGCGCATCTCGTCGACGGTCGCCACACCGGCCGCCATCATCTCATAGCGCGCCGCCTCGTTGGTCAGAAGGAAATTGACCGCGCCGGCCAGCATGTCGCGGTCGCGCACGAGTCTCGCGCCGCCGCTGTCGAGCAGCCGCTGATACGCCTCGCGGAAATTCTGGACGTTGCGGCCGGCGAGCACCGCCGTCTCCAGCATCGCCGGTTCCAGCGGGTTCTGGCCGCCCTCGGAGGTCAGAGAACGGCCGACGAAGGCGATCTCCGTCAGCCTGAGGTAAAGCCCCATCTCGCCGATCGTGTCGCCGAGCAGGATGTCGGTGTCGGCGGTGATCCTGTCGCCCTTGCTGCGCCGGGCGAGCTTCAGGCCCATGCCGGAAATCTGCGTGGCCAGCGCCTCGGCGCGGTCGGGATGGCGCGGAACGATAATCGTCAGCAGGCCGTGATGGCGCCTGTGCAGCATGGCGTGGACTTCGGCCGCCACCACTTCCTCGCCGTCATGGGTCGAAATCGCCGCCCAGGTCGGCCGCTCGCCGATCTGGCGCTTCAGCGAGGACAGCGCCCGTTCGTCGAACGGCGGCGGCGCGGTGTCGACCTTGAGGTTGCCCGACACGGTGACCGGCCGGGCGCCCAGCGAGCGGAAGCGCTCGCCGTCGACATCCGACTGGGCGACGACATGGGCAAGGTTCTCGAACAAGGCCTCGGCGATGTTGGCGCGTTTCTTCCAGGAGGTGAAGGAGCGGTCGGACAGCCTGCCGTTGACCAGCACCTGCGGCACGCGCCGCGCGCCGAGCTCGAGCATGGTCATCGGCCAGATTTCCGATTCGGCGATGATCGCCAGATCCGGTCGCCAATGGTCGAGGAAACGGCTGACCGCCGGCTTGAGATCGAGCGGCACATATTGGTGGATGATGCGGTCACCAAGCCGCTCGTCGGCAACTTGCGCGGAGGTGACGGTGCCGGTGGTCAGGACGATGTTGACGCCGTAGTCGAGGATGCTCTCGACCAGGGGAATGACGGCGAGGGTCTCGCCGACGCTCGCCGCGTGGATCCAGATCACCGGCCCTTCCGGACGTGGACGGCCGGCGACGCCGTAGCGCTCACGCCGGCGGACACGATCTTCCTTGCCCCTGGAGGTGCGCCAGGCGACGTAGGGCCCGATCAGCGGATAGGCGGCGGCGCCCGCATAGCGGTAGGCCGACAGCATGGCGCGCGCCCAGCGCTCGCTCACTTCGGGCCGTCCACGAGGCGGTAGGCCTCGGCGGTGGCGGCGTTGAGCGAGGCGGTCAGTTCCTGGCGCTTGCGCTCCATCTCGGCATCATCGGCATTGGCCGGCACCTGTACCGGCGTGCCGAGCACGATCGCGCAACGGCCGAACGGCAGGTTGATGGTGGTCTTGTCCCAGCTCTTCTCCAGCACCTTGCGGCGGCTGGTGGCGATGGCCGCAGGCATGATCGGGCGGCCCGAGAGCCGCGCCAGAAGAACGATGCCGAGCCCCGCGTCGCGCGGCGTGCCGTGGGGTATGTCTGCGATCATGGCGACGTTCTTGCCGGCCGTGAGCGACTTTTTCAGGGCAATCAGCGCCCTGGCGCCACCCTTGTCGAGATGCCTGGTGCTGTCACGTCCGCCGGAGCCGCGCACGGCCTCGATGCCAAATCTCTCGAGCATCAGCGCGTTGAGCTCGGCATCGGCACTGCGCGAGACCATGGCGACCAGCTGCCGGCCCTTGGGATAGTAGGCCGGGGTGAGCAGATGCTGGCCGTGCCAAAGCGCGATGATGCCGGGTTCCAGATGCGCATAGGCGCCCCCGGCGACATGCGCCGATCCGTCAACCATGCGATTGGTCAGGCGTACAAAGCGCACGAACTGCGCGAGCAGGCCGACAATGACGCTCTTGACGAATCGCGACTGCGCCAGCGGTTCGCGGACCCTGCGCCAGAAGGCTTTGGTGGCTCGGCTGCCGCCACGGCCCGCCGGCGCGGCCTCCGTGGCCGGCGCTTTCGCCGCATCATGGTCCATGGAAATCAACCGACGACCTTGCTGTCTGGGTCGAGCAGCCGATGCAGGTGAACGACGAAATAGCGCATATGGGCGTTATCGACACTGGCTTGCGCCTTGGCCTTCCAGGCCGTGTGCGCGGATTGATAGTCGGGGTAGATGCCGACGATGTCGAGCCCATCGAGGTCGCGGAATTCGGTTCCGCCCAGCTTTTTCAGCTCGCCGCCGAAAACCAGGTGCAAAAGCTGTTTCTTTCCGTCTTCCGCGGCCATGTCGGTCCTTCACATATCGTGAGTTTGCAGAGGTCTAGACCAAAGCCGCCGACTTTGGAACCTTTGATGATGGTTAACTGTCCAGCCCGGCAATGACACCGGCAAGCACGGCAAGCAGCGCGCCGCTGCCGGCGGCGAGCGCGCCGTGGCGAATCACCTCGCCGGCATAGCGCGGCCGCTCGCCATGCCGGTCGAGCAAGGCGCCACCCGCCTCGTGCAGGATGAGATCGGCGGCGGCGATGTCCCAGTCATGCGCGCTCGGCTTGACGAAGGTTGCATCGAGGCGGCCATTGGCGACCATCGCCAGGCGGTAGGCGAGCGACGGAATGTAGGTCACGCGGTTCAGCCGGTCCTGCCACTCCGCCGGCATCAGGTCGACCAACGGCTTCGGCCCGCCAATCTCTACCTTTGCCGCCGGCTGGCGCACGGCAATGCGACGGCCATTCAGAAACGCGCCTTCGCCAGGCAGCGCCCAATAGGTTTCTTCCATGGCCGGGCATTTGAGCACGCCGGCAAGCGTGCGGCCGTCCTCGACCACGGCAACGCTGACGCACCAGGAGCGCAGGCCTTCGAGGAAGCCCCGCGTGCCGTCGATGGGATCGACGACGAAGGTGCGGCGCGCGAGAAGCCGTGCCGGATCGTCGGCGGTTTCTTCCGACAGCCAGCCATAGTCAGGCCGTGCCGCAAGCAAGGTCTTGCGCAGATAGGCATCCGCTGCATGGTCGGCTTCGCTGACCGGCGACGTGCCGCCCTTCATCCAGACCTGCGGGTTGTTGCCGAAATAGCGCATGGCAATGAGGCCGGCCTCGCGGGCGGCGTCGCGCAGCAGGGCCAGGTCCTCGCGAGCCCCGGCCGATGTGACCGTATCAGGCGCCGGCAAGGGTCATCCCTTCGATCATCAGCGTCGGGGCCGCGGTGCCGAAATTGCGATCGAGATCGCTGGCCGGGACCATGTTGAGGAACATCGTCTTCAAATTGGAGGCAATGGTCACCTCAGCGACGGGATAGGCAAGTTCGCCATTCTCGATCCAGAAGCCGGACGCGCCGCGGCTGTATTCGCCGGTGATCATATCGACGCCCTGGCCGAACACTTCGGTGACATAGAAGCCGCTTTTCAGCGACTTGATCAAATCTTCCGGCGTGCGTTCGCCCGGCTCGATGGCGAGATTGGTCGAGGATGGCGAGACGGAGGAGCCGCTGCGCGATCCGCGTCCATTGGTGGTCAGGCCGAGCTCACGCGCGGCCGAGGTCGACAGGAACCAGTGGTTGAGCACGCCCTTTTCGACCATCAGCAGCATCTTTCCCTCGACACCTTCACCATCGAAGGGGCGCGAGGCCTGGCCGCGCCGCCGCAACGGCTCGTCGCTGACGGTGATCGCGGCCGAGGCCACCTGCTTGCCCATCATGTCGCGGAGGAAGCTGGTCTTGCGCGCCACGGCGGCGCCATTGATGGCGCCGCCGAGATGGCCGGCAATGCCGCGCGCGACGCGCGGATCGAACACGACATCGACCGGCCCGGTTGCCGCCTTGCGCGCGCCGATGCGGCGTACGGCGCGCTCGCCGGCCTTGCGGCCGATATCTTCGGGCGCGTCGAGATCGGAAAAATGCTGGTGCGAGGAGTACTCGTAGTCGCGCTCCATGCCTGTGCCCTCGCCGGCAATGACGCTGGCCGAGCGCGAAAAGCGCGAGGCGACATACTGGCCGACGAACCCATGCGAGGTGGCGAGCACCAGCCCGCCGAGCCCGGCGCCGGCGCTGCTGCCGGACGAGTTGGTGACGCCCTTGACGGCAAGGGCTGCCGCTTCCGCCGCAAGCGCCGCCTCCTTCAGTTCATCGGCCGAAACCTCGGTCGGGTCGAACAGATCGAGGTCGCGCGGCTTGCCTGCTAGCAGGGCCGGATCGGCGAGCCCCTGATAGGGATCCTCCGGCGACACCTTGGCCATGGCGACCGCGCGCTCGGCCAGCGCCTTCGGATCGGACGCTGCGGTCGCCGACACGCTAGCAACCCGCTGGCCGACGAACACGCGCAGCGAGACATCCTCACTCTCGGACGATTCGGTGGCCTCGACCTTGCCCAGCCGCACCGACACGCCAGCGGAGCGGCCGCGCACCGCGACCGCATCCGCGGCATCGGCGCCGGCGCGCTTGGCGGCCTCGACCAGGGCCGCGACGCGGTCGGTCAATTTCGCTGCGTCGAGCGTATTGGTCATGCGTATCAATCCTGCTTTTTCTGCCGGCCTGGGAGGAAGCCACTGGCCACCATCTATTGGTCCGCCGTGGCTTGTACAATGGGAAACGCGGCAATCAAAAGGCAAGGCAGCCGGTTCAGAGCGCCAGCCACGCCCATCTCGCCTTTCCGGTCTCAAACTGCGGCTCTCACCGAGTAGGACCCAGACGGGTCCGGCAACCCTTCTACTCTCCGACTATGGACGCCGGTGGGCGAGCTGAGGTTATCGGATCGGCATGACGAAGGACGATCCTCCACGCGCCTTGCTCCCGCCGGAATATGGTGGTGACCCGAAGCGCAATCGGCACCAGCTTGTCGACACTACCGACCTTGGATCGGAACCGCTCGACCTCGATGATGTACCCCAAATCCGCCGTCGCGTACTCGGAGATGCGCTCAAAGCCGGTGGCCTCGCCGCCCCGAAAATTGGTGGCAGCCCGTTCCATGGTCGCGGCGACCTTTTCCCAACCCTTCGCCGGCGGGCCGAACGGATTGGCGATAATGACGTCATCCCGTCGCGAGTAGA
This sequence comes from Mesorhizobium sp. LjNodule214, assembly GCF_964252735.1. NCBI lineage: Bacteria > Pseudomonadati > Pseudomonadota > Alphaproteobacteria > Hyphomicrobiales > Phyllobacteriaceae > Mesorhizobium > Mesorhizobium sp. LjNodule214. The sequence goes on along the minus strand of NZ_CAXUPE020000003.1, from coordinate 466,190 downwards.
GATCCTTCAGAGGTTCAGGATCGCCCTTCACGAAGGCATCCAAAGCCAGATGACCCTGCTCGATAAATTTCGTTAGGTCGGAGGCTAACATCTTAGCGCCCTCAGGTGATCGGAAAGAGAAAACTTTATCCGAAAAGTCGGGTTCCCGCTCGCGCTATCTCGCTTCTTGGCGCTTCCGCCAGCCGTTGATGAGTTCACGCCCTAGCAGAACGACGCCGAACCTGCGGCGTTCTTCAGGCGACCGGAGTCCAGATCACGTCGTCGATCCTGAGCGCGCCGGTGGCGAGCATGACCAGCCGGTCGAAACCAAGTGCCGAGCCGCTCGCCTGCGGCATGATGGCGAGAGCCGCGAGAAAATCCTCGTCCAGCGGGTAGCGTTCGCCATAGACGCGCTCCTTCTCGTCCATTTCGGCGGCAAAGCGCCGCCGCTGCTCGGCCGGATCGGTGAGTTCACCAAAAGCGTTGGCGAGTTCAACGCCACAGCAATAGAGCTCGAAGCGCTCGGCAACGCGAGGGTCGGCGACGCTCGGCCGGGCGAGCGCGGCCTCCGAGATCGGATAGCCGTAAAGAATGGTGGCCCGCCCCTGCCCCAACGCCGGCTCGACCTTTTCCACCATCACCCGGCTGAACAGGTCGGCCCAGTTGTCGTCGGGCGCGGTGCGCAAGCCTGCCTTGACCAGGGCGTCATGCAGGGCGGCGCGGTCGGTGCTGCCGTCCGCGGCGACCGTGGCGAGCAGGTCGATGCCGGCATAGCGCGAAAACGCGTCGGCGACGCTCAGCCGCTCCGGCTCGGCAAATGGGTCGGCCTCTCGCCCGCGAAAGCGAAAGGCTTTTGCACCAGCACGCTCGGCCGCCAGCGCCAGCAGCGCGGCGCAGTCGGCCATCAGGCTCTCATAGGTCTCGCCGACCCTGTACCATTCGAGCATGGTGAATTCGGGATGGTGCAAGGGCCCGCGCTCGCGGTTGCGCCAGACAGAGCCGAGGCTGAAGATGCGCTGCTCGCCTGCGGCCAACAACTTCTTGCAGGCGAATTCCGGCGAGGTGTGGAGGTAGAGCGGCGAGCGTACGGCGTCCGGCCCGATCGCCTGCGTGGCGAAGGCCGACAGATGCGCCTCGTTGCCGGGCGAAACCTGCAGCGCCGCGGTGGTGACTTCGATGAATTCGCGCCTGGCGAACCAGTCGCGCACGGAGGCAGCGATCGCATTGCGCTGGATCAGCCGTGGCCGGCGGTCGGCGTGGACATCTAGCGTCCACCAGGGCGAAGCTTGCGTCATCAGGATCAGGTCATGAGCGAAATTGCAGAGAAGACTGGCGGTTGCGGCCAAGATGCGCTAGGGCGCAGCGGACGGCTGCTTCAGCCGATTTTGCATCAGGCAACGCTTTCGGGCCAACGAACCCGAACGGGCCAAGAACTCGAATAGGATTGTCCCCCGTGGTGAAGGTCATCGCCAGTTCCCTACGCAAAGGCAACGTCGTCGATAAGGACGGCAAGCTTTATGTGATCCTCTTTGCCGAAAACATCCACCCTGGCAAGGGCACGCCCGTGACCCAGCTCGACATGCGCCGCATCGGCGATGGGGTGAAGGTTTCGGAGCGCTATCGCACCACCGAGCAGGTGGAGCGCGCCTATGTCGAAGAGCGCGAGCACACCTTCCTCTACAGCGACGGCGAAGGCTTCCATTTCATGAACCCCGAGAGCTACGACCAGGTCGCGGTTTCGGAAAGCGTGGTCGGCGACATGGCGCCCTACCTGCTGGAAGGCATGGCGGTGCAGATCTCGCAGTTCAACGGCATCGCGATCTCGCTGGTGCTGCCGCAGCGCGCGGCCTTCGAGGTTGTCGAGACCGAACCGGTGACCAAGGGCCAGACGGCATCCTCATCCTACAAGCCAGCCTTGCTTTCCAATGGCGTGCGCACGACCGTGCCACCGCACATCAGCGCCGGCACCCGCGTGGTGGTGATGACGGCCGACGGCGCGTATGTCGAGCGCGCCAAGGACTGAGGCGCGAGGCCACCCTTAAAGCGCGTCGCGTTGAAGCGGATTCAGTCCACGCGCTTTAGGTTATGCATGTCGTTATCCCAAAACCGCTGCGCACTTTTGGGCGACATGCATCAGGAACTCGGAAGGCCAGCTCTCGACAGCATTTCAAGGAACCTCGAGTGATGATGGTCCTTCACATAGCGTGGCACAAAGCCGGGGCAGACATTGCCCAGATTGAGATGTGGAAGTTGTGACAGGCAATGATGGATGGCCCGTGACGCTTCCTCGTTGTTTCCGGTTGCCGACGCGGCCGCGGCCCAATAAAGCGCGCCGCGAACGAACCCCGGCTTTGTCCTGACCACCCGGCGGGCGACTTCGAGCGCCCGCCGATCGTCTCCGCCGGCGAACAGTGCAACAACCAAGCCATGGTGACGCCAGAAGTCGATGACGTCATGCGCTCCGAGCCGGATTGCCTCGTTGGCCTCACGCACAGCTTCGCTGACCTGTCCGCGCAACGCAAAGAGCATCGAAATGTCGCCGTGGCCGCTCGGATAGCCTGGGTTGAGGCTGATCGCATGTTGGCATTCGGCGATCGCCTCGTCGATGCGGCCGGAACTTTCGAGAGCGAATGACAGGACGCAGCGGGCAATTTCGTCGTCAGGCACTGCCCGTACCGCTGCTTGCGCAAGCTCGACCGCACGCTCGATCTGCCCCTGCTCCCGGGGCAGCGAACCAAACGCCACGCACATGGAAATTATGATCGACAGCGTCCGCTTCGCACGAGCGTTGTCGGGACCTATCGATACAGCCTTCTCGGCAAGCTCTATCCCGACCAACAGCGAGTCCCGGGTCATCTCAAAATACTTCATGAGAGCCTCGTTCACCAACCTGCGCACTTCAGGAGGACCAGGCGGGCTCTTGTCGCGGACTTTCCAGTCGGTCAGTTGAAGGTCGAGGATCACTCCCAGAACAACAGACTGTGCGATCCTGTCCTGGAATTCGAGCGCGTTCTCGGCGTGGCCGTCGAACTTCTGGGCCCAGACGTTGTGGCCGCCGGTGGCATCGACAAGCTGGATGTTCACCCTCAGTCCATTGCCGGATCTCTGGACGCTGCCGCTGAGCACATATCGCGCCCGGAGCATTCCCGGCGTTTTGGTTTCTTCGGCAGCGCCGTTCTTCTCCACGGGAGGAGGCGCAGAGAGCACGACATAGTCGGCCACCTCTGAGAGGGCCGTGGTGATGTCCTGGACGAGCCCCCTGGCAAAAAAGTCGTCGCCTCGCTTTCCCGTCAGGTTGACGAAGTCGGCGACACTGATCGATGGGCGCCCCAGGCGCTGACCGGCGGCACCATTTGCCGATGCGGTATCGGCGACAGCCAGCAGGGATTGCCAAAGCGCCCGCGTCTCGGGGCTGGCTTCGACACCAAACTCCTTTTTTAGCACGCTTTTGCAAGTCTCGTATGTTCGCAACGCCCGGTCGCGTTGGCCGCACGCAACGAGCAGTTCCATCTTCAGCCGATAGGATTCCTCGCGCGTCGGTTCCATGGCCAGAATTCGATCGGCCAGGACGAGCCCCGTTTCAGCGTCCACGACACGAGCAAGCTTTTCGAACGACTCAAGCGCTCGGTTCAGCAGCCTTTCGCGTTCCGATGCGGCCCAGTCATCGAAAGCACTGCTCCCCAGATAAAGGCCATCGAGAAAAGGCCCGGTGTAAAGTGCCAGAACCGTTTCGAGCTCCTGCGAGGAACGGGCTGAGAGGCCGGATTCGAACTCCCCGACGTCGACGCGAACCGCATCCGGCCTGAGGCCGATCAACTCCTTGCGGGAATGAATGAGATCCACCCCCGCTCGTGACAAATCCCGGCGCAGGACGCTGAGGGTTTGCCGCAGGCTGTTGCGTGAGTGCTCGCTATCGCTATCGCCCCATAGCAGGTCAGCAAGCCTTTCCCTTGTCGCCGACATACCCGGACAGCGGGCCAGATAGGCAATGATCGCGGGGCCTCGCTTCCCGGTCAGCCAGAGTGGGCCGACAGCCTCCTTTTCAATCCGGAAACCGCCGAAAAGCGAGATTTTACTTGCAGTGACGTCATCCGCATCTTGCATTTGCTTAACAGCTTCTTCCCTCGTGACGAAATTCTAACTCAAAACTAACGCTTCGCAAACAGTAGAGCCGCGCCTCAAGCGCTCTCGTGACGGCCGGTCGATTAGACTTCGCTGAATTAGGGGTGACTGAGCCTGCGGCAGGCTTTGGCCCGAGGGGGCGGCGGATGTCAAAGCTTAGAGCCAATTTGCTGCTCCTGTTTGCCGCCGCCTTGTGGGGCTTCGGCAATGTCGCGCAAAAGACGGTGCTCGACCACCTCGATGCACTGAGTGCCGTTGGTCTGCGCTGCCTGATCGGCGGGCTGCTTGTGCTGCCCTTTGTCCTGACTGAAAGGCGACTGCCGGCCGGGGCGGGTCATCTTGCCAGCCTGGCCAGAGTGGGGGCGCTGTTTGCCATCTCCATCATGCTTCAGCAGCTTTGCTATCTCGGCGCCACCGTCACGAATGCAAGCTTTCTGATAAGCACGGCAACGGTGATGACGCCGCTGGCTGCGTGGCTGCTTATCGGCGAACGTCCGACAGCCAGTCTGACATTCGCCGCCGGGTTGACCGTAGTCGGCGCCCTGCTCTTGTCCGGCGGGATCGCCGGTTTCAGCGCTGGCGATCTCACCGCTATCCTGTCGGCTGCCTGCTATGCGCTCTGGACGGTCGAGCTTGGCCGGCATATGCAGACCCACGGGCGGCCATTCACCGCCGCGGCGACACAATTCCTCGGAGCCGCCGCCTTCGCCCTGCCGCTCGGGGCAATGCACGGCAATTTGTCGATGGCCGCTGCATTTGCAGCCGGCCCGGAACTGGCGGTCCTCGGCATATTCTCCACCGCATTTGCTTTCGGCATACAGATTGTCGCCCTGCGCTACACCTCGGCCAGCCATGCCGCCGTGATCGTCAGTGCCGAAAGCGTCTTCGGCGCGCTAGGCGCGGCGATGTTCCTCGGCGAGCAGACCTCGTCAGCAGGCGCATTGGGCGGCGCGATCATTCTCGGTGCGATCCTGTCGGTCGCAATGTCGAACCGAACGCCGCAGGCACGTGCGCCCCTGCAGACCAACCCGATTCAACCCTTCGACGCTCCGGTGCCAGCCTTCGCCGCCGCCAATCCCGGTCAAGAGGAGGTACGCCATGCTCCTTACCGAGACCCTTCCTCGCTGCGCTCGTCTTGATTGCCGCGCATTGACCACCTCGAAAAACAGCCCGTTGTTGAAATGGAGAGTACCATGTTCGAACATGTGTCCGAGGAAGCCGGTCCCTCATTCCTGAGACTGGCAACGATGCTTGCGGCATCGTTGTTTTGGGGGCTGCCGGCACATGCCGCCAATGTCGATGTGGCGATCGTGTTCGCCGTCGATTTCTCGTCCTCGATTGACCCGAAGATTGCCGACCTGCAGCGCGAGGGACATGCCGCGGCATTGACTTCGCCCGAGATCATTGCCGCCATCGCCCGAAATTATCTTGGCTGCATCGGGGTGGCCTATTTTGAATGGTCGAGCCCCGGGCAAACGCGCATTGTGCTGCCGTGGACAAGGATCTGCGGGCTCGAAGATGCCAAGGCAGCGGCGGCGGTGATCAGCAAGAAGGGCGATACCGGCTATGCCCGCAGAGGCCGAGGCGGAACATCGGTTTCCTTGGCCATCGACGTCGGAAGTCTCCTGCTCGATCAGTTTCCTGGAAACGCGATGAAGAAAGTGATCGACATCTCTTCCAATGGCGAGAACAACGACGGGCTTCCGGTTCAGCCGAGCAGGCTGAACGCCATCACCAAGGGATACACGATCAATGCAATCGCCATTCCAACGGAAGGCGAGAACCCGGAGCAACCGTTGGCATCCTACTTTGCCCGATCGGTCATTGGCGGCTCCCAAGCCTTCGTCATGTCGCCGACGGGGCCAAACGACTACATCAAGGCCCTTCGCCGGAAGCTGGTGACGGAAGTAAGCATGAACGCACCCCTTGCCGCCACAAGTGGATGGGGACTCATCACACCCGTGGTTCCGCATATGCAAGACTAGGTCTACTCCCTCATCGGTCCGGGAGCCGGATTTGATCCGCTGCATTGCCTTCTGCGACCGCTCGCTCAATAGTCCTGCCGATGTTGCAGACCATAGCGAGTCACTGGCCTCAGCTTATCTTGATCATTTCGGTGGCGATGGCGACCGTCGGCATCGCTCATGCCATCATGACAAAGGAAGACGTGCGCGCGGCCACCGGCTGGGTGGGCGTAATGCTGCTTTCGCCATTCCTTGGCGCGATCATCTACACCGTTGCCGGCATAAACCGGATCCGCCGTGCAACGATCAGCGCGCAGCGGCCGCCCGCCGGTGAGGCGGCAACTGCAAAGCGCGAGCGCGACATCGCCAGTGAAGAGCTGATCTTCGAGCGCTACGGCCAGCGTTTCGCTGGCCTGAAGACATTGGGCGACAGGGTGGCGCGGCGCGCCCTGACGTCGGGAAACGCAATTGCGATCCTGAAGACCGGTGACGAGGCCTATGCCGCGATGTGCCGGGCGATCGACGATGCTCAACGCAGCATCCTGCTCGAGACCTACATCTTCGACAATGACGATGTCGGGCGGCTTTTCGCCGAATCGCTGGCCGGAGCGGTCCGACGAGGCGTCAGCGTTCGCGTGCTGATCGATGCCGTTGGCGTCCGCTACTCGGTCCCCAGCATCCTGAAGCTCCTGCGCGAGGCCAACATCACCGTCGATCTCTTCAACGGCAACATCGTCATGGGCCTGCGACTTCCCTATGCAAACTTGAGAACGCACAGGAAAATCCTGGTTGTCGACGGCATGGTGGCGTTCACGGGAGGCATGAACATCCGAAAGGGATTCTCAGCCGAATTCGCGGGCTCCACCAGCGCTGGGGATACGCACTTCCAGGTCACCGGACCGGTCGTGGCCGACCTCTTTTCGGTTGCCGCCGAGGATTGGCGCTTCGCCGGCAACGAGGCACTGAAGGGCGATGCCTGGCAGGTGGACAAGCCCTTGCCGCCTCCCGATCAGCCGATGCTGGTGCGGGCGGTGGCGTCGGGGCCGGATGCCAGCATCGAGACGAACCACAAATTGCTGATGGGGGCATTTTCCGTCGCCCGCAAATCGATCCGTATCATGTCGCCCTATTTCCTGCCGGACCGGGAGCTGATCAGCGCGCTGACCACGGCGGCCAGGCGCGGCGTCGAGATCGACATCGTCGTGCCGGCGGTGAACAACCTCTTCCTCGTCGACCGCGCCATGATGGCGCAGTTCGACCAGGTGCTGAAGCACTATTGCCGCGTGTGGCGCCACGCGGGGGCGTTCGATCATTCGAAGCTGCTGTCGGTCGATGGGGTGTGGGCCTATATAGGCTCCTCCAACCTCGACGCCCGGTCGCTCAGGCTGAACTTCGAGATCGACATGGAGGTTCTGGATGCAGGCTTTGCCGCCGAGATCGAAACGCGTATCGGATTGGCAATTCAATCCGCGACACAAGTGACGTTCGAAGCCTTGAAGGCCCGGCCATTCATCGTTCGCCTGTTCGACCGGGTGCTGTGGTTGGGATCGCCTTATCTCTAGCCGGACCTATATCTGGGGAAGACGAGCAGCAGACACGATGCAGAGAACCGGACGCAACCTTCCTGAGAACATGCTCCTGTCCATTCGCCGCCGAAAATCCCGGACGACGAGGACCGAGCCGCGTGAGCCCGTGGACGGCGCCAGTGCGCTGGTCGCGTCCTACAACGTCCACAAATGTGTTGGCGTCGACAGAAAATTCGACCCCGAACGAATTGTCCGCGTCATCCGGGAAATCGCACCCGATGTCATGGCGCTGCAGGAGGCCGACAACCGTTTCGGCGACCGCGCCGGGCTTCTCGATCTTGGGCGTCTCGAAATGGAGACGGGCCTGGTGCCCGTGCCGGTGTCGGGAAACGGCAAGGGGCACGGCTGGCACGGCAATGTGCTCCTATTCAAACGCGGCACCGTTCGCGATGTCCACCAGATAAAGCTGCCGGGACTGGAGCCGCGCGGGGCGCTGGTTGCCGAAATCGACATGGACGAGAAACGGACGCTGCGCGTCATCGCGGCGCATCTCGGCCTGCTGCGCCGCTCACGCTCCGAACAGGCGCGCGTCGTGCTCGATATCATGAACAGCCCGGACGAAAAGCCGACGCTGCTGCTCGGCGACCTCAACGAATGGCGGCTCGGCAATCGGTCCGCGCTGAACACGCTGCATACGACTTTCGGTCCGTCGCCGCCGGCGGTTCCCACCTTTCCGTCGAGCCTGCCGCTGCTCGCGCTCGACCGGATCATGGCCAACCGGCACGGGATGATCTCGTCGGTGGAAGCCCATGACACGCCGCTTTCGCGGGTCGCCTCCGATCATCTGCCGCTTACGGCTTTCGTGCACCTGTAACGCGGCGCCTCACCCGTCCCGCAGCCAGACCAGCATCTCGCCAGGCTCGCGGTTGTCCCAGGCGAAATAAGGCACCGCCTTCAGCTTCGTCTCCTCGATTCTGGGCGCATCGGTGCGGTAGAGGCCGCTGTTCCAGTTCTCCGCCGCCTCTTTCGTGCCAATGGCCGAGAGCGTGACGACACCGCCAAGCAGCTTCGGCTCGGCATGCGCCTCGATCTCGGCCGTGCGCGGCAAGGTGATGCGGTGTAATTGGCCGGCATTGTCGGTTGCCTCGACGCAGTAGATCAGCGGACCACGGGCAAGCGCGACGCGGCCGATGTCCTGGCGCACTTCGGGGTTGGCGAAGAGCCGGGCGATCGACATGTCGAGCTCGAGCTCGACTCGGTCGCCGCGCTTCCATTCGCGCTGGATCGCGGCATAGCCGTCGCTGTTCACGCTCTCCAGATCGACAGCGGCGCCGTTGACCTTGAGCGCCGCCTTGCGGCACCAGGACGGTATGCGCAAGTGCAAGGTGAACTCGACCGGCGCCTCCGGCTCGACGCTGATCGAGACCGCGCCATCCCAGGGATAGTTGCTGGTCTGGACCAGCTCGACCTGTCGGCCCTTGATCTCGAAACGGGCCGTCGAGTCACCATAGAGGTGGACGGCCAAGGCATCGTCCGAGAGGCCGTAGAAATAGCTGCCGATCGACGCGACCATGCGGCCGATATTGGGCGGGCAGCACGGGCAGCGGTGCCATTTCCAGCGGTTGTGCTTGCCGCGGCTTGCCAGCGGGTTCTCGTAGAAGAACAGCGAACCGTCGAGCGACAGGCCGGAGATCGAGCCGTTGTAGAGCGCCCGCTCCATCATGTCGGCATAGCGCGCGTTCGGCCCCATGCCGAGCATGCGGCTGGCCCAGAACACCAGCCCGACCGAGGCGCAGGTCTCGGCATAGGCGGTCTCGTTGGGCAGGTCGTAGTCGGCGGTAAAACCTTCATTGTGCGCCGACGGCCCGATGCCGCCGGTGACGTAGAGGTTCTTGGTGGTCAGATCGTCCCAGAGACGGTCGAGCGCCACCCTGAGTGTGTCGTCGCCATATTCGGTGGCGATGTCGGCCATGCCGGAAAACAGGTACATCGCCCGCACGGCATGGCCGACGACCTTGTCCTGCTCGCGCACGGGTCTGTGCGACTGATTGTATTCGTAGGTCTTGAAATGATAGGCCTTCGGATCGGCGCCCCTGGCGCGCGCCTCCTCGTCGAAATAATGCGGCTGCTGGCCGCGCTGGTCGATGAAGTACTTTGCCAGGGCCATGTATTTCTGCTTGGCCGTGACCCGCGAAAGCTTGACCAGCGCCAGCTCGATCTCCTCATGGCCGCAATAGCCCTTCTTCTTGCCGGGCTCGGGACCGAAATTGTCGGCGATATGGTCGACATAGCGGCACATGATGTCGAGCAGCTTGCGCTTGCCCGTGGCCTGGTAGTAGGCGACCGCGCCTTCGATCAGATGGCCGGCGCAATAGAGTTCGTGGCAGTCGCGCAGATTGGTCCAGCGCAGGCCCGGCTGGATGCGCTGGTACCAGCTCGACAGATAACCGTCGGGCTGCTGCAGCTTGCCGTACATGTCGATGACGGCGTCGATCTTGACCTCAAGCGCATCATTGCGGCGGCGGTAGAGCGAATAGGCCGCGGTCTCGATCGTCTTGCCCCAGTCGGAGTCCCAGAACATCTGGGTGGTCACCGTCGAGCCGGTGAACTCGTTGCCGGTGAAGGAGACTTCGTCGGGCGATGGCGAGTGGAACGGGATGACGACGCCCGGCGACGGCCGGTCTGGATCGATCTGCTCCAGCATGCGCGCCGCGACGCAGCGCTCGTAGAGGATGTCGGCGGTGCGCGAGGCCACGGCATTGACGCGGTCGCCCCAGAAGCCGCGCACATCGACCTGCGGCACCGGCAGCGGCCGGAAGGCGAGCATCGGCTTGCCGGCTTGACTGGCGGGTTGTTTGGCGGATTGCGTTGCGGTCATCAATTCAACTCCGTTCGAATGCGATTGGTCATTTCACGGCCCCTGCCATCAGGCCGCGTATGTAGAAGCGCTGCAGCAACAAGAAGAGGATCAGGCACGGCACCATCATCACGGTGACGCCCGCCTGCACCGCGCCCCTGTCGATGGCGCCGAAGCGGCCGGATTGCAGCGCGGTCATCATGATCGGCAGCGTGAATTTGGACTGGTCGGTCATCAGCACCAGGGCCGCCAGGAATTCGTTCCAGGCGCCGAGGAAAGCGAACAGCGCGATGGTGACGATGCCCGGCCAGACCAGCGGCAGCATCACCCTGACGAGCATGGTGACGTTGTTGGCGCCGTCCATGCGGGCCGCCTCCTCGATCTCGCGCGGCACAGCGTCGAAGGCATTGCGCATCATGAAAATCGAGAACGGCAATTGCAGCGTGACATAGACGCAGACCAGACCGGTCAGCGTGTTGTGCAGGCCGATCTTGGTCAGCACCAGGAAGATCGGCGTCAGGATCGACTGGAACGGGATCATGATCGTCGACAGGATGACGACGAAGAGCAGGTCCTTGAACGGGAAGCGGAAGCGTGAGAAACCGTAGCCGGCAAGCACGCTGACGATGACGGAAAACACCACCGTCATTACCGAGACGTAGATGCTGTTTTGCGCCGGCAGCCAGAGCCCGTCGCCGAAGGTGTTGAGCGTGCCGTAGTTCTCGACCGAGAAGCCGGTGGTCGGCCAGGGCGGCAGCGGCGGCAGGCGCGCCTCCTGCGAAGGCTTGCAGCAATGAAGGCGGCGCGCAGATCGACGACGAAGCCGGAGACGGACAGGGCCGTCGCCATGGAAATAATCGAGCCTACGCACATGACCACGCCGAGAAGCAGCGACTGGATCCGCCGCGAGAGACGCCCGGTGAAATCCGCCACAAGGTCCCAGGCGACCACAAGGATGGAGACCAGGGCAAGATTGGCGAAGAGTGAATGCCAGATCTCGGTCATGACTTTCCGGCTCCTTTTTTCCGGATAGATACCGGCAAAATCTATCCGAGGTCTAAAAGAGCCAGCGCTCTGCGGCAACGGCGCACGTCGAAACTACGCAGAAACGGTGCCGACCGGCCTGGCTTCGTGACGGCTGAAACGCCAGTCACAATGCGCTGCGATGCGTGGATCGCCTGGTGGCGATCTCGCGGGTGCTGGCCGCGTGGTGGTGGATGAAGTGGTGATGGTGTCGACCTCGCGGGGCGTCGAAGGCGCTGATCCAACACAGCGATTCGTTGGTGCCGAACTGCGCCAGTGCCGACAAGGGCGCGCAGGTGGTTGCGCGGGTGCAACGACCCTTTGCGGCTGATTTTTCCTGGGGGCAGTTCCGGAAAATGCCCATGGTTTGGGCAGTTTGCCAACCGCTGTGGCATTTATACAACCACCAATTTAATCACCTCCTGCTAAGACACGCTGGGCTTATTCATTGGGGGTACGGGCGATGTTCACGCGCTTTTCTGCGAAATCTATTCTTTTGTGCGCCGTTTCGACGGTGGCTTTGATGTCCGCCGCGCATGCGGCCGATGTCGCTCAGCCGGTCGAGGCGTCCGGGTTCAACTGGAGCGGGCTCTATGTCGGCTTCGGCGTCGGCGCCGGCGCCAACGTTCATGAGATCAGCAGCGACTTCATCCCGGGCCTGTCGCTGAACGGCATCGGCGGCGAAGGCGTCTACGGCGAGGCGACCGTCGGCTACGACTATATGGTTTCGCAGCGCTTCCTGCTGGGCGGGCTGATCGACGCCCATTTCGGCAATATCGAGACCTCGCTTGATGCATTCGGGCTCAGCGCCTCGATCCAGGAAACCTACGGCTTCGATGCCGGCCTGCGCGCAGGCTATCTCTTCACGCCGAACACCCTGGGCTATGTGCTGGGCGGCTATTCCTGGCAGAAATACAAGCTGGACACCAACGCGGGCTTTGACCTCGATTGGGACCAGAGCGGATATTTCGTCGGCGCCGGTGTCGAGACAGTCGTCGCCGGCAACTGGACGATCAAGGGCGAGTATCGCTACACGCGCTTTGGCACCAATGACGATCTGCTCTCCCAGTTCGGCGCGCCGGATGGCGCTCTCAATCTCGACACCTCGCGGCATACGTTCCAGGTGGCCGCCAACTATCGCTTTGGCGCCCAGAACGGCGGCGGCGCGGCCTTCGAGGCGCCCGCCTACAGCTGGACCGGCTTCTATGCCGGCGGCGCCTTCGGTGCGGGCGCGGTCGTGCACCAGCTCGACGTTCCGCCGGCCGGCGTGTCGTTGAACGGGATCGGCGGCGAAGGCGTGTTCGGCGAGGCGAGCATCGGCTACGACCAGGATTTCGGCAGCTGGGTGGCAGGCGTCATGGTCGACGCACGCTATTCCGGCATGACGTCGAAGGTGGAAGTCCCCGGCGGCCAGATCAACCTCGACACCGACTACGGCTTCGACGTGCTCGGCCGCCTCGGCATGAAGGTCAACGAATCGACGCTCGCCTACGCGCTCGCCGGCTACAGCTGGCAGCATTTCGACCTGAATGCTTCGGCGCCCATCGACGATATCCTCGACTGGGGCTCCAGCGGCTTCTCGGTGGGTGGCGGTGTGGAAACGGCCGTATCGAGCAACATGACGGTCGGCCTGGAATATCGCTACTCGCAATTCGCCGAGAAGGATTTTTCGGCGGATCTCGGCGCGCCGGACGGCACCCTTACCTCGACGCCTTCCTTCCACACGGTGCGGATCGACGCCAAGTACAAGTTCAACTAAAAGCCCCTTCAACCAAGGCCCTCCAGGCAAACAGCTAGAGCCCGCCGGCAATGCCGGCGGGCCTTTTTGTTTCCCACATAGAATGCTGCCGCGGGCGCCTCACCGCCGCGGGTACAAATACCCCACGCCGCGGATCGTCTTGATCAGTTCCGGTTTGGCAGGGTCCTTCTCGGTCCGGCGGCGCAGCCGGGTTATGCGGCTGTCGATGCTGCGGTCGAAGGGCTCGTCGCCTCTCGGCGGCGCAAGGTCGAGCAGTTCGTCGCGGCCAATGACCTGGCCCGGCCGCGTGGCGAAAGCCGCGACCAGGTCGAGCTCCATCGGGGTCAGCGACATGGGTCGGCCCTCGGCGTCGCTGAGTGTCCGCGCGACTGCATCGAAGACATAGGCGCCGAACGCGAAATGCCCGGCCGGTAAGGGATCGGCGCCATCGGCTCCTTTCGGCCGGCGCCTGCGCAGCACCGCGGCGATGCGCGCCTCCAGTTCGGTCGGCGCGAAGGGTTTTACCAGGTAGTCGTCGGCGCCGACCTCAAGGCCCGCCACCTTGTCGAAGACCGAATCGGCGCTGGTCAGCATGACGATGCCCGCATCATGATGCTCGCGCAGCCAGCGGGCGAGGCTGAAGCCGTTCTCGCCGGGCATATTGAGGTCGAGAACAACAAGGTCGGCCTTTGCCGCCGTTATCGCCGCGCGCAGTTCGGCGCCCCCTGATGCGGTGCGGACGCCATAACCCTTTGCCTGCAGATAGTCGGCGATCATGAACGCCACGTCGGTCTCGTCGTCCACGACAATGATGTCGGCCATGCCTTCCCCCGATGCCGTGAGCGACCACCGGAGCGTACAGGGCATTCGTGTAGGGTCAACCGCAAGGCGTACCCTGCCCCGCCGGCGATGTCCGGTTCCGGCTCGACAGGTTGAAACAATGGCACTCCGGAAAGACCGCGCGGCGGCATCGTCGTGAAACCTCGCCCCGCCAAAGTGCCCGGCAACGCCATGAGCGATACTTGGACACTACGGATGGCCGGCTTGACAGGTCGGGAGCCATTCCATCCACTGGCCATAAGGGAACGGCGCCATCGGCGCATCAGTGGAGATCTCGCCTTGCCGACCTCCTCGAACCTGCCCCGGCGCCATGCGCTCGCGATAGCCGTGTATAGCCTTCCGCTGCTGTTGCTTATCGCCGGTCTCGGCCTGCACCAGTCCTACAGTTGGCAAGCGCCGCTCCTGCCCTATGCGCTCATCCTGGCGGGCGTGCTGGCTTTCCTCGCTGCCATGCACAGGACGCTGGTGCGTGACCTTGCCCGTCCGGCGGGCTTTCAGGGCGGCGCCGATGCCGAGCAGCAGCTTGCCCGCGAGGCGCTGGAGGCCAGCGAGCAGCGCTACCGCAGCGTCGTCGAACTGCAGACCGAATTCGTCGTTCGCATGTCGCCAGACGGCTACCTGACCTTCGTCAACGACGCCTATTGTCGGGCATGCCGCAAGACCCGGGAAGAGCTTCTCAGCCCATCCTGGTGTGAACTCGACGTGCTTCCGCCTGACGAGCGGCGCCGGTTTGTCGAGTATCTCGGCCGGCTCACCCCTGAGGCCCCGAACGCCAGCATCGAATTGATCAATGCGATGCCGGGTAATATCAACCGATGGCTGGCCTGGAACGATCACGGCATCTTCGATGACGAAGGCCGGCTGATCGAGGTGCAGTCGGTCGGCCGCGACATCTCCGACCGCGTGTACGCCGAACAGGCGCGCATCGAAGCCGAGAAACTGTCGAGAGAAAGGGATGCGCAGTTCCGCGCCATCGCCGAGGGCGTGCCGTTGCCGATTACCATCTCGGCAATCGACGGGCCCGAAATCTTGTTCGTCAACGAACCGGCGCGCAAGATACTCGGCATCGAGATCGGCCAGGTCGGCGCGGAAGCGATATCGACCTGGGAAAGCCGCACCCGTCGCGACGATCTTATGCGGCTTCTGCTGCGCGACGGCCTCGTCGACGCATTCGAGGCCGGCATGACCACCATGCAAGGGACGCGGATCGACACGCTGGTTTCGGCGCGCCTGATCACGCGCGGCGGCCGACCCGCCATGCTTGCCGCCGTCACCGACATCACCCGCCAGCGCGAAGCCGAGGCGGAGATCGCCCGCCAGCGCGAGACGCTCTATCAATCCGAAAAGCTCTCCGCGCTTGGTTCGCTGCTGGCGGGCGTGGCGCATGAGCTCAACAATCCGCTCTCGGTCGTCATCGGCTACAGTTCGATGCTGAAGGAGTTCTCGACCGACAGCGCGACCGTGGGACGCGCCGACAAGATCCATGCGGCGGCCGAACGGTGCTCGCGCATCGTGCGGACGTTCCTAGCCATGGCGCGCAAGAAACCGCCGACAAGAGGTGCCGTCGACATCAATGAAGTCGTCATCGCCTCGCTCGAACTTGCCGCCTACAGCCTGCGCTCGGCCGGCATCGAGATCCGCACCGAACTCGAGGATGGGCTTGCCAATATCTGGGGCGACCGGGACCAGTTGCATCAGGTCATCACCAATCTGGCGGTGAATGCGCAGCAGGCCCTGCTACAGGTTCCGCATCCACGGCGGCTGACGATCATTACCACCGGACAAGACGGCGCCGTCGAGATCGTGGTGGCCGACAATGGTCCGGGCATGCCGGAGACGGTGCGGGCGCGCGCCTTCGAGCCTTTCTACACGACCAAATCTGCCGGCGAAGGGACCGGCGTCGGCCTGTCCGTCTGCCACGGCATCGTGACGGCGCATGACGGCAGCATAGAGCTGGATTCGACCGAGGGCGGCGGGGCACGCTTCAGGATCCGGCTTCCGAGCGGCAAGACCGATGCGGTTTCGGCGCCGGCGACGGCAGGCAAGGCGCCCACAGCGCCATCGGCCGCGCGCATTCTGGTGGTCGACGACGATGCCGATATCGCCGCGATGATCGCCGAGTTGCTCAGGCGCGATGGCCATGACGTGACCATCGCGGACGACGCCCATGCCGCCCTGAGGGCCGTGCGCCACGAAAGGGTCGACCTGCTGATCAGCGACATACGTATGCCCGGCCTCGATGGGCCCGGCCTCTATCGTGCCTTGGAGGAGGTGCGCCCCGGGCTCGCCAGCCGGCTGCTGTTCGTGACCGGCGACACGCTGGCCCCCGAAATCGATCGCTTCATCGGCGAGACGGGCGCGCCCGTGATCGAAAAGCCGCTCGATCCGCAAAGTTTTCGCAGGCTGGTGACGGAGCGCCTCAGCGCAATGGAAGAGGCCAGACCGTGACCAGGCAGAAATTGCTCATCGTCGACGACGAAGCGCCCTTGCGCGAGATGCTGTGCGACTACCTGCCCGTGCACGGCTTCGACGTCCGCGCCATTGCGGATGGAGCCGGCATGCGTGCCGAACTCGACCGCTTCGGCCCCGACCTGGTCATTCTCGACGTCAATCTCATCGGCGAAAGCGGCTACGACCTCGCCCGCGAAATCACCGGACGGAGCAGCATTGGCATCCTGATGCTGACCGCCGTCGGAGATCTGCCGCGCCGGCTCGAAGGCCTCGCCGCCGGTGCCGACGACTATATGGCCAAACCCTTCGAACCGCGTGAACTTCTGGCGCGGGTCAGGAGCGTCATAAGGCGCCTGGGCGAGGAAGAGCGGGCGCCGGCAAACCGCATCCGTTTCGGCCGCTGCGTGCTCGATATGGATGGCCGTACGATGGTCGATCCGGACGGCGCCGACGTGGAACTCACGCCCATGGAATTCGACCTGCTCTGCGTGTTCGCGCGCCATCCCCGGCAGATCCTGTCACGCGACCAGCTGTGCAGGCTGGCGCACAACCGCGACCTCGAGCCGGGCGACCGCAGCATCGACATCCGCATCACGCGATTGCGCAAGAAGGTCGAGGCCGAACCCGAGGCGCCGGCGGTTCTAGTGACAGTGCGCGGCGAAGGCTATGTCTTCGAGCCCGCCCGCGATGAGGTAGGACGGCGCTAGACCGACGACTTGCGACCAGATGCAGGCGTCTGTTGCAGTGCCTCACGCCGTCCCACCCGCTTGCGAACTTCCCGGCGCAGGCTGCGCGAGGTATCGCGCACGACGGGAATGGTCCAGCGCGCGGTTGCGGTCGCGATCAGCAGCCCGGCAACCGGATCGATGAAACGGGCAATTATCGTGCCTTCCCAGACCATGGCTGTTGCCAGCGACACGGCGATCAACAGGTTCGACGAGAGCTTGTCGGAGAACAGGCAAATCTGCGCGCGCGCCAGCGCGGACGCAGCAAGGGCGTTGCGGGCCTTCCAGCGCCGCAGGATCCAGAAATTGACCGCGGCATAGACGAGATTGAGGTTCATGGCGAGGAGCACGCCGGAACCGTGCGGTTCGACGCCGCCGGCCGTGATGCGCTGGACCGCGATGCCGGCGACGACAGCCATGGAAAGACACATGCCGAGGGCAGCAAGGGCGTTAGCGAGGGTTTCGGCCAGGGCTGCCCGGCGCTTGCCGATGCCCGATTTCGTGCCACCGGCCACGACCGCGACAACGACCAGCACCAGCATGTCCATCAGCGTCAGCGCGAGATCGGCGCGGATGGTCAGTGACGTTGACGTGGCGGCCGCGTAAGCCGTCAGCAGCAGGCCAGGCGTGCCCGCCAGGACGGCCAGACGCGCCGTGCGGGCAGCGGTCGCGTCGCCATCCGATCCGCCATTGCTTGCTTGCAAGGTTTGCATCGCCAGAACCTCCTCGTTCTGGCGCCACGGATGACGCAGCGATGTTGCCTGGATTTGCCGATTTGCCGGGTGAAGGTTTCGTTTGTGTCGCCGGGAGGCTCGCGCACCACCATCGTCATCGTTTGCGGACAACAGGCGGACGTTCGTCCCAGGCGGATCGCAACAATCGAAACAATTCGGACGAATTCGGCAATCGCCTGAAACATCCGGCAGCGAAAAGCCTGCCCATGGAGCGCACCCGGCGGGATGGCTCCCCCAAAGAGAAGGAAATCAAGATGAACAGTTTTAGGATTTACGTGGCCGCTGCCTCGGCAATGGCCTGCCTAGTGGCCCCGGCCGGCGCTGCAAGCGGCAGTTCCATCGCTGGCTCGAACCTGGGCAATCTGCCTGCCGTCCAGCATAGCGGTGGCATCACCAACCTGCCGGCAGTCCAAAAGGGCAGCGTCCAGCTCTCGACCGGCGGCAAGAACATCACCGGCCTTCCGGCCGTTCAGCACGGCGCGGGCGGCGGCGGTGGGACCGGCCATGACCGGTCCAAATCCTCGACAAGGCGTTAAAGCGTCCCGCATCAGACCGGACGCGCAAAGGCCGCTCCAACCCTTGAATTCGCGCATGATCCTGGAACCAGTTTCCTGGGGTCATGCGCGATGGCCGTTGGCCGTCATGGCGAAATCAAACGCGGCCGACGCTCCTGGTGCGCTTCGTCTTGCCGGCCTTGCCCAGCCTCTCCACCACCTTCTCGATCTCGCGCTTCAACTCGTCCTTGATATCGACGGTTTCGCTCATCAGCGCGTCGATCTTCATGAAGTCGAGCACGCGGTATTTCGACACCGCCGGGCGGACCAGAATGTCGGGCCGGCATTGCTTCAGCTTGTTGGCGATGATCGACTGCATCATCAATTGGGTGGCGCCGAACATCAGGTCGACCGTGGTCGGATGCTTGCGCTCGATCTCGCTCGGCGCGCCGACGACGTCGATGGCGATGATGATGTCGGCTGCCTTTTCGATGAGATCGAACGGCACGGGGTTGTAGATGCCGCCGTCGATCAGCACCCTTCCGTCGCGCGTCACCGGGCGGAACACGGCGGGAATGGCGGCCGAGGCGGCCAATGCCGAATGCAGGTCGCCGTCGTCGAACACGGCGAGCTTGTGGCCGAAATAGTCGGTCGCCGTTACTTGCAGCGGGATCTTCAGCTCGGCGAAGGTTTCGGGGATGGCGTCGGGCAGGAAGGCTTTCAGGATGCGCTCGATGTTGAACTGGCTGACGCGGATGCCGCCCTGCATCGCCTCGGCGAGGCTGCCCGGGCGGGCGCGCCACATGCGCGTCGCCACCTCGGCGCGGCGGCTGAGGATCGAGCGGGCATAATCGTGGATGTCCTTGCCGGTCATGCCAGAGGCCATGCCGGCGCCCATGATGGCGCCGATCGAGGAGCCGGCGATGGCGACCGGCTTGATGCCCAGTTCGTCCAGTGCTTCGATGGCATGGATATGCGCCAGCCCGCGCGCGCCGCCGCCACCAAAGGCAACACCGAAGGTGGGGCTCATCCCTTGCCCCCCAAAGCCGGCCCGACGATCATGATCGCCGGCTCGGCAGACAGCAGCTTCTTCGCCGCCGCCTTGACCTGATCGAGCGTCACCGCATTGATCAGCGCCGCGCGGCGCTGCATGTAGTCGATGCCGAGCTTGTCCAGTTGCAGCTCGACCAGCGTCGCGGCGATGGCGCTGGAGGAATCCAGATTGTTGATCGCATAGGCGCCGATCATGTATTTCTTGGTTGCCTCCAGCTCGGCCTCGGTCGGCCCCTGCTCCGCCATCTCCTTCACCACCTTGCGCACGATGTCGAGGGTCTCGGAAGCGCGGTCCGAACGCGTCGCCGTAGTGACGATCAGCGCGTTGGAATGCTGGTGGTCGACGAGGTTGGAATCGACGCCATAGGCCAGCCCCCGCTTCTCGCGCACCTCGTCGTGGAGGCGCGAGGTGAAGGTGCCGCCGCCGAGGATCTGGTTCATCAGCACCGCGGCGAAGAAATCCGGGGCGTTGCGCTGCACGCCGGGAAAAGCGAGCTGCAGCGAGGTCTGCGGCAGGTCGTAATTCACCTCCACCTGCTGGCCGAGTTGTAGGGCGGTGTCGGCGACTGGGGCGAGCGCCTGCTTCTGCGGCAGGTCGCCGAAGACCTGGTCGAGCTTGCCTTTCAAAGTCGCGGCATCGATGTCGCCGACCACGGCGACATGCAGGCCGTCGCGAGCGAAACTGGCCTTGTAGAAAGCCCTGATATCGTCGGGCGTGATGGTGGCGATGCTCTGCCTGGTGCCCTCGTCGGGCCGGGCGTAGGGATGCTCGCCATAGATCGCGCGCAGCCATTTGCGCTGGGCGATGGCGTTGGGGTCGCGCTCATTGGCGATGATGCCGGACAGGATCTGGGCGCGGATGCGGTCGATCGGCGCCTGGTCGAAGCGCGGCCTGTTGATCGCGAGCGTGAGCAGGTCGAAGGCGGCGTCCTTCTGTTCGGAAAGCATGCGCATCGAGCCATAGGTGCCGTCGCGCTGCGCATCGAAACCCATTTCGGCGCCGGCATCATCGAGCTTCACCTGGAAAGCGTCGCTGTCGAAATCGCCGGCGCCCTCGTCGAACAGGCCGGTCATCAGATTGGCAAGCCCCTCCTTGCCGGCCGGATCCTGTGTGGAGCCGCCGTCGAAGACGAAGCGGATGGTGACGATCGGCACCGAATGATCCTCGACCAGCCAGGCGGTGATACCCTTGGGCGACGTCACCTCCTGGATGTCCATCGCCCGCGCGGCGAGCGCTGGCAGGATGAGGAAGAGAATGGAGAGGAAGAGGGTGGAGAGGGCGTGCCGGGCTCTTCCTTCTCCCCGCCAGGCGCCCCCTTCTCCCCTTATGGGAGAAGGAAAGAGGCCGCTGTGCTGCATCGTCATCAAATCAATTCCCCGCCTGTTGCTGCGGCAAGAGATACCCTGTCGTCGAATGGTCCAGCACCAGATAGCGCGCCGCGACTTCCTTGACCTCGTCGGCGGTGACCTTGCGAATGCGGTCCGGCCATTCCTCGATATCCTTGACATTGCCGCCGGTGGCGAGCGTCGAGCCATACATGTTGGCCATGTCGTCCTGCTTGTCGCGGGCGAAGATCACCGAGCGGACATAGCGGTCCTTGGCCTTCTCCAACTCGTCCGGCGTGACGCCGTCCTTGGCGATGCGGGCGATCTCGGCGTCGACCGCCGCTTCCACATCGCCGAGCTTGGCGTCGCCGCGCGGCGAGCCGTAGACGGTGAAGTTGGTGGCGTCTAACATGGTGCCCTGGAACCAGGCGCCGGCTTCCCCGGCGATGCCCTGCTTCACCACGAGTTGCTGGTAGAGCCGGCTGCGGTTGCCGCCGCCAAGGATCTCGGCCAGCAGATCGAGCGCCTCGGCCTCGCCGGGCTTGGCGGTGCGATAGGACGGCACCACCCATTGCGTCGAAAAGCTCGGCACGGAAACGCGCGCGTCGGTCAGCGTCACCGTGCGCTTGGTGTTCTGCTCCGGCTCGACCGGGCGGATGCGCGGGGGTAAATCCGGGCCCTGCGCGATTTTGCCATAGGTCTTCTCGGCCAGCGCCTTCACGGTGTCCGGCTCGACATCGCCGGCCACGATCAGTACGGCGTTGTTGGGCCGGTAGTATTTGTCATAGAAGCCAATGGCGTCGGTGCGGTTCAGCTTTTCCATCTCCTGCATCCAGCCGATCACCGGGATGCGGTAGGGCTGGTTCTGCCAGAGCGTGGCGTCGACCTCCTCGTCGAGCACCGCCTGCGGGCTGTTGTCGATGCGCGAGCGGCGCTCTTCCAGGATGACATCGCGCTCGGTCTTGATGACATCGTCGGTGAGGATGAGGTTGCGCATACGGTCTGCCTCGAAGCTCATCATCTCGCCAAGGGCCGACGGCGCCACCGTCTCGTGGAAGGCGGTGTAGTCGTATGAGGTGAAGGCGTTGTTGGAACCGCCGATGGTTGAGACGGCGCGGTCGAACTCACCGGCGCCGTGGTTGGTCGTCGCCTTGAACATCAAATGCTCGAAGAAATGCGCGATGCCAGATTTGCCGGGCGGCTCATCGGCGCTGCCGATCTTGTACCACACCATATGGGTGACGATCGGGGCGCGGTGATCCGGAATGACGATCACCTCCATGCCGTTGTTAAGCAGGAAGTTGGTGACCTTGCCATCGTCGGCGGCGAGCGCGGGGCCGGCCACGGCCAGCGCCGTGATGAGCACCGCACTCCGCAGCCATTCAGTATGAGGTGTCATCGACGGCTCCGGTTGTCATGGCGGGACGATAGGCGGGGTTCATAGACGAGGCAAAGTGAATTGTTCGTCATTTTCGAGGCGGCGCTTCTTCCTTCTCCCCTTGTTGTGGGAGAAGGGAGAGCCTCACTCACCCCACCTCGATAAACCGGATCACCGTCTCGCCATAGCCACGCTCGTCGACCACCGAAAATCCCGGTCCTGGCTCGAAGGACACCGAGGCCACCTCCTCGACCACGCAGAGCGCGCCAGGCAAAAGCCAGCCGCCTACCTTGGCCGAGCGCAGCGCGCGCTCGCCAAGGCCCTTGCCGTAGGGCGGGTCGGCGAAGACCAGGCCGAAAGCCGAAAGCGTGCCCGCCTCGCCCAAAGCCGTGGCATCGCGTCGAAAAATCTTGGTGCGTCCGGTCAGGCCGAAGGTCTCGACATTGGTGCGGATCAGGCCACGCCCTTCGGCTGATTCCTCGATGAAGACGCCGTAGGACGCACCGCGCGACAGCGCCTCGAGGCCGAGTGCCCCGGTGCCGGCGAACAGGTCCAGCACGCGCGCGCCTTCGAGCTTTTCGGCAAAGCGGTGCGCCAGCACGTTGAACACCGCCTCGCGGGTGCGGTCGGTGGTTGGGCGGATGGCATGATCGCGCGGCGTCGCCAGCGGACGCCCGCGAAACTCACCACCGACGATTCTCATTTAGGTCTGGGCCTCATCTGGTCCTGGGACCCTTGGGACCGCCGCGCGGCCGGTCACCGCCCTTGCCGCCGTCCGGACGCTCGCCACGTGGCTTGCCGAACGGCTTTGCGCCAGCCGGTTTGCCATAGGCCGGCTTGTACGAGGCCTTGCGCGCCTTGGCCTCAGCCGCCTTGGCGGCATCGGCATCCGCCCTGCCCTTGCCGATGGGACGCGCGCCCGGCGCCATCCAGACATTGGCCTTGCGCTGGCCCGGTGGCTCGATCGGCCGCTGTTCGCGCTCGGATTTCCTGCCGCCCCCCGGCTTGCCTCCAAATGCACCGCGAGGCTTGTCGCCAAAACCGCCACGCGGTTTGTCGCCAAAATCGCTGCGCTCAGGCCTGGGACCGCGCTCGCCAAAGCTCTTTTCCGGACCGGAACCTCTCTCGGGCCTTGTCGACAGCTTGCCCAGCGCCTCGTCGCGGCTGCCTTCGCGGCGCTTGCGGTTCTTGATCAGGCCGCCCTCGCCGATCGGCCGGCGATCGACCCCGTCGCGCGCAAATTTCGGCCGCTCGGTTTCCTCATGGCGCGGCTCGGTCCGCCGCACCGGCTTGTTGGAAAACGGTTTTGTGATCTCGGCGTCGAAATTGGCGCCGGATTCCTCGACCAGGCGCTCGCCGAGCTGGTCGCGCAGCACGCGGCCCTTGATCTCCAGCACATGGCCTTCCGGCAGATCCTCGAGCTGGAACGGCCCGTAGGAAATGCGGATCAGCCGTGTCACGTCGAGGCCGAGCGAACCGAGGATATTTTTGACCTCGCGGTTCTTGCCTTCGCGCAAGCCGATGGTCAGCCAGGCGTTCGAGCCCTGCTCGCGGTCGAGGCTCGCCTCGATGGCGCCATAGAAGACGCCGTCTACGGCAATGCCTTCGCGCAAGCCGGCGAGCGCGCTTTCCTCGACCTTGCCGTGGACGCGCACGCGGTAGCGCCGCAGCCAGCCGGTGGCCGGCAATTCGAGCACGCGCGACAGGCCGCCATCATTGGTGAGCAGCAGCAGGCCTTCCGTGTTGATGTCGAGCCGGCCGATGGTCATCAGCCTGGGCAGGTCGGCCGGCAGCACGTCGAACACGGTCTTCCGCCCCTCGGGGTCGCGGTTGGTGGTGACGACGCCGGCCGGCTTGTGGAACAGGAACAGTCTTGTGCGCTCGATCGGCGGGATCTCCATGCCGTCGAGATGGATGATATCGCCGGGCATGACGTTGAAGGCCGGCGAGGTCAGAGCCCGGCCATTGACCTTGACGCGTCCGGCAGCGATCAGTTCCTCGGCGTCACGGCGCGAGGCAAGGCCGGCACGGGCCAGCCGCTTGGCGATGCGCTCGCCGGCTTCTTCCGCCGCCTCGGCAGGACGCGGGCGCGGCTTGAAGCCGCCACCCGACGAGCCGGCACCCGGTGCGCGCGGCCGATCGCCACCGAAATCGCGTTTGGGCCGATCGGCGAAGTCGCGCTTTGGGCGATCACTGAAGTCGCGCTTTGGACGATCGCCGAAACTCGGGCGCTCGAAGCGGCGCTCGCCGCCTTCGGCCTCCGAGGCCACAGGCCGGTCGCCACGCGGCGCGTAGGGCTTGCGCGGACCTTCGCGCTTCTCATACGGCTTGCCTTCGGGGCGTGGCCCCTTGCTGAACGGCCGGTCGCCGCTTTTGAAATCGCGCTTCGGCCGCTCGCCGTCGGCAGCCATCGGCCGATCGCCACGCGGCGCGTACGGCTTGCGCGGACCTTCACGCTTCTCATAGGGCTTGCCTTCGGGGCGCGGACCTTTGCTGAACGGTCGCTCGCCGCTCTTGAAATCGCGCTTCGGCCGCTCGCCATCGGCGGCCATCGGCCGGTCGCCACGCGGTGCGTAGGGCTTGCGCGGGCCTTCGCGCTTCTCATAGGGCTTGCCTTCGGGACGCGGACCCTTGCTGAATGGCCGGTCGCCGCTTTTGAAATCGCGTTTCGGCCGTTCGCCTTCGGCGGCCATCGGCCGGTCGCCACGCGGCGCGTAAGGTTTCTTGGCACCGAAGGACGGCTTGCCGCCCTTGCCGGCAGCGCCATCGCGGCCGCGCGGTGCCGCGGCTCTCGGGCCGCTTTTGCCCGGACCTTTTTTGGGCCGGAATTTCTTGTCGTTGTCGTCCATGTGGCCTTTGCCTGTTTGCGCTGCTACAGCGTGGCGCATCCTTTCGGACGCGCAAAGGACGCTGTAGCACTTTGATTTGGCGCATGATCGTTTCCGAAAACCTGAGTCCGATTTTCGGGGTTAGGCGCTAGATAACAGGATCACCGTCAGGTGGCGAGGAGATAATCGGAATGGAAACCGCGTGAAGCGGCCGGATTTCATGGCGCTGGCGCTGAAGGAGGCCGAGGCTGCCGCGCTGCGTGGCGAAGTGCCGGTCGGCGCGGTCGTCGCCAGCGGCGGCACGGTCGTGGCAAAAGCCGGCAACCGCACCCGCGAGCTTGCCGACCCCACTGCGCACGCCGAGATGCTGGCAATCCGCGCGGCCTGCCAGGCGCTCGCGAGCGAGCGGCTGACTGGCCATGATCTTTATGTCACGCTGGAGCCCTGCGCGATGTGCGCCGGGGCGATTTCCTTCGCCAGGCTGCGGCGGCTCTATTTCGGTGCCGCCGACGAGAAGGGCGGCGCGGTGGTCAACGGCGTGCGCTTCTTCGCTTCACCCACCTGCCATCACACGCCCGACATCTACCCGGGCATGGGCGAAAGCGAAGCTTCCCTCATTCTCAAGGATTTTTTCCGGGAGCGGCGCGAAGCCTGAACAGATGCGCGCCGGAACGCTTCTTCGTGGCTTACAGGCCCATCCAGTCGAACCAGCCGCCACTCTTCTTGCCTTGCGCCTCCTTCTTGAGGCGGCGTTCCTTCTTGTATTCGTCCTCGCCGAGTTCGCCCTGTGGCGCGGTGCCGGAGGCGACGCGATAGTCCAGAGGCGGCTCGCTCAGATATTTGCGGGTGTTGGGATCGCCCTGCTTGCCTTCGGCCATGCGGCGCTGGATCTCGGCGGCGCGGCCCTTGTCCGAATCCGCCGGCGACCAGCGCGGCGGGTGGCTCGAGGCCGAATCCGCCAGCGCCTTCTTCACCGCCACCGGATCGGTCTGCACGTCGTCGACGATCTGCGACTGGTAGGCCGGATCGTCCTGGTGGGCGGTAGCGTCGGCACGCAGGCGGGCACGGCGCGCCTCGGGCGATTCGGGCCAGTCGGCGCTCGCCGTCTCGATGCTCTCCTGCGGCGGCGGCAGGTTTTCCTTCTGTCCCGGTGCCGGCTTCACCAACTCGGGACGCGGCTTGTAGTCGATCTTTTCTCCCCGCTTCGGCGAGATCGAAAAGGCGCTGGACAGGTCGCCGGCAAGCTGTTCGCCCGCGGTCTTGTCGGTTCCGTAGGTGGGCGAGCTCATGCAGCCGGACAGAGCGAGGCCTGATACGACAAGCGGCGCCAGCAGCGCAACGCGCGCATAAGTTCTCTCGGTCATGCCAAAAAGTCCCACTTAGACAGCCTCTCGATCGCCGCCGGCCAAAGGTCCGGTCCCCATCACTCAAGCACTTGCGACGGAAATCCGGCGACAATTTGTCGTCCGGAGTTTCGCGTGTTTATCTCAACCGGTCGTTAAGGGCAACGCGCGGGCAGCAAAGCGCTGCCCGGCGTGGTATTTCTGCACCGGCTTATAAACGGCCAAGCGCTTTCAGCTCATGCAGGACGGCCGCGTCGCGCGCCGAGACATCGGGGAATGCCCGGTCCTGCCCGACATCGGCGGTGTAGCGCCATGAACGCGCGCATTTCACCAGGCCACGGTCCTCAGCCTTCTCCACCACCACGGCCACGCCCTTGACGTCGTCCAGCGTGAAAGCGCCGTCAGTCGCCTTGCCATGCGTAATAACAAGGTCGCTAGTGATCGCCATCTCGGCCATGTCGACGTCCGATATCGCCGCTTCGAGCGCCGCGTCGTCGATGGTGACGACCGGAACCGCCTCGAGCGACGAGCCGATGACCTTCTGGGCACGCGCGATCTCAAGCGCGCCGGTGACGACGCGGCGAACCTGCCGCACCTTGCGCCACTTTTCCGCCAGCGCCTCGTTCCTCCAGTTTTCCGGGATTTGCGGGAACTGGTCGAGATGCACCGAAACGGCGTCGGGGTGACGGTCGAGCCAGGCCTCTTCCATGGTGAAGGGCAGCATCGGCGCCAGCCACCTGACCAGGCAGTCGAACAAATGGCGCACGACCTGTACCGAGGCTTTGCGCTTCACGCTGGACGGCGCGTCGCAGTAAAGCGCGTCCTTGCGGATGTCGAAATAGAAGGCCGACAGTTCGACCACCATGAAGTCGAGCAGCGTGCGGGTGACACGCTTGAACTCGAAGGCGTCGTAGCCGGAGCGTACGACATCATCCAGTTCGGCCAGCCGGTGCAGCATCAGCCGCTCCAACTCCGGCATCTTCTCCAGGGCGACCTCATCGCCATCGTCATGGGCGAGCGTACCCAGCATCCAGCGGATGGTGTTCCTGAGCTTGCGGTAGGCGTCGATGTTGGTCTGCAGCACGTTCTTGCCGAGCCGCTGGTCTTCCCAGTAGTCGGTCGTCACCACCCAGAGCCGCAAGATGTCGGCGCCGGACTGCTTGATCACGTCCTGCGGCACGACGGTGTTGCCGAGCGATTTCGACATTTTTCGCCCCTCCTCATCCATGGTGAAGCCATGGGTGACGACGGTGTCATAGGGCGCCCTGCCCCTGGTGCCGCAGCTTTCGAGCAGCGAGGAGTGGAACCAGCCGCGATGCTGGTCGGAGCCTTCGAGATAAACGTCGGCCGGCCATTTCAGGTCCGGGCGGTCCTCGAGCGTGAAGACATGGGTCGAACCCGAATCGAACCAGACGTCGAGGATGTCCATGACCTGCTTCCATTTAGAAGCGTCATGATTGCCGAGGAAACGCTCCTTGGCGCCGGCCGCGAACCAGGCGTCGGCGCCCTCGGTCTCGAAGGCCTCCATGATGCGCTGGTTGACCGCTTCGTCCTTCAGCACATTGCCGTCCTCGTCGGCGAAGACGGCGATCGGCACACCCCAGGCGCGCTGGCGCGACAGCACCCAATCCGGGCGCTCCTCGATCATGGCGCGGATGCGGTTCTGGCCGGCCGCCGGCACGAAGCGGGTGTCGTCGATCGCCTTCAGCGCGCGGCTGCGTAGCGTCGTGCCGTCGCCGAGCTCCTTGTCCATATAAACGAACCATTGCGGCGTGTTGCGGAAGATGATCGGCTTCTTCGACCGCCACGAATGCGGGTAGCTGTGCTTCAGCCGGCCGCGCGCGAACAGCTCGTTGCGCTTGATCAGTTCGTCGATGACGGCCTGGTTGGCGTTGCCCTTCTTGCCATTGTCGTCGATGACGCGCGCGGCGCCGCCCTCGCGGTCCGGCCCGAAACCCGGCGCGTCCTTGGTGAAGAAGCCGGCATCGTCGACGGGGAACGGGATCGCCGTGTCGATGCCGCGCTTGAGCAGCTCGGCCACCGCATCCGTCCAGGCGTCGAAGTCCTCGCGGCCGTGGCTGGGTGCGGTATGCACGAAGCCGGTGCCGGCATCGTCGGTGACATGTTCGCCGGCGATCATCGGCACGGGGTATTCATACCCGCCATCGAGCCCCCTGAACGGGTGCGAAAGCGTAAGGCTGCCAAGCTGTTCGGCCGAAACGTTGTGAAGGCGATTCAAGGCGATCTTGGCCTTGGCCGCCGAGTCTTCGGCGAGCGCGTCGGCGAAGATCAGCTTCTCGCCCGGCTGCGGGCCGAATGCGTTCTCCGCCGCCGTGACTTCATAGAGCCCATAGGCGACGCGCGGCGAATAGCTGACGGCGCGGTTGCCGGGGATGGTCCAAGGTGTCGTCGTCCAGATGACGACATGGGCTTCGAGCAGGTCCAGCGAGGATTCGGACAATGCCGCCGCCTGTTCGCCTTCAGCGCCGGACACCGGGCGGGCGAGGCTGGCGACTGGGAATTTCACCCAGATCATATCGCTCTCATAGTCCTGGTACTCGACCTCGGCCTCGGCCAGCGCCGTGCGCTCGACCACGCTCCACATCACCGGCTTGGAGCCGCGGTAGAGCTGGCCCGACATGGCGAACTTCAGCAGTTCGCCGGCGATGCGCGCCTCGGCATGGAAGGCCATCGTCGTATAGGGGTTCTTGAAATCGCCGACGACGCCGAGCCGCTGGAACTCTGCGCCCTGCACCGAGATCCAGTGCGCGGCGAATTCCCGGCATTCCTTGCGGAATTCGTTGACCGGCACCTCGTCCTTGTTCTTGCCCTTGGCGCGGTACTGCTCCTCGATCTTCCATTCGATCGGCAGGCCGTGGCAGTCCCAGCCGGGCACGTAGTTCGAGTCGTAGCCGCGCATCTGGAACGAGCGGGTGATGACGTCCTTGAGGATCTTGTTCAGCGCATGGCCGATATGGATGTTGCCGTTGGCGTAGGGTGGGCCGTCGTGCAGCACGTACTTGGTGCGGCCGGCGGCGTCCTGCCTGAGCTTGCGGTAGAGGTCCATGTCCTGCCAGCGCTTGACCAGCAGCGGCTCCTTCTCGGGCAAGCCGGCGCGCATCGGGAAATCCGTCTGCGGCAGGTAGAGCGTCTTGGAATAGTCGATCGTTTCAGCGGTATCGGTCATTGGGGTGTCAGTCATCGGTCTGCCATGTGCACTGCCCGGCGGCAAAAGAGCTCGGGCGTTGAACTATCATGATCTGGAAAAAGCGCGAGAGGCGCACGCCAAGATTCCCGGCGGCTCCGGCGGCTCTCAGGCCACCCGGAACACCGGGCTCGTAATTCGTATCGCAATCGCAAAAAGGCGCGAAAAGCTCGTCATGGCCGGGCTTTTAGCGGATTAGGCGTCAGGAATAAAGCACGCAGTTCAAATCGCTACATCGAAAAGTCGAAGCGATAGGTGGTCGACACGCCGACCGTGAACTGGTTGCGGTCGCCGCGCTCCTTGACCAGGCTGGAATCGGCCGCCGGGCCCATCAGGCGCGAATATTCGCCGAACAGGCTGGCTGTCATCGGCTCGGTCACCTTCCAGGTTACCGCGCCCCCAAGCCCGGTCGCCTTCAGCCCGCCGCCGGGATGGTATTCGCTGAGGCCGGACGCCGCCGCCTCCGTAGCGTTGACGCCGTAGTAGGCGTCGAAATAGTCCGCCGAGGCGAAGGAAATGCGCGGCCCGCCCGAAATGCGGACCGTGGGCGTCACGTCGTAAAAGGCATCCGCCGCGATGTCGGCGACAAAGCCGTTGTGGGCGCGGATGCCGTGCCTGAGCTCGGCCCGGGCGCGTACCCAGTCCAGCGGATAGAATTCGAAGAAGCCGCCGGCCTCGCCGCCCCAGCGCACGGGTCGAGGCCCTTCAGCTCATCGTCGCTGTCGCGGGAAAACAGGAGTTTTCCGGTCAGGCCGGCCCGCACGCTGCCGTCGTCGATCAGCGCCAGCGAGATGTTGTCGTTGCGCGAGGTGAAGCGCGCCTGAGGACCGGCCTTGCCGAGCGAGATGATCGGCTGGGCGCTGAGCATGTACCTCTTGCCGCCCTCGAAATCCGGGCGCGACCAGACCCGTGGCTCCGAGCGTCAGATACCAGTCGCCGGAGAGCCAGCTCCCCTTGCCGGCATTCGCGGCGGACACGGTGAGCAGCCCGGAGGCGAGAAGCAGCGGAATCGTCCTGACAATACGCATCATCACCCTTTACGCGAAACACACTGGAGAGAACGCCCGGCAGGGCTCAAGCCATGGCGCCGGTTCAGTAAAATTTGACTTAAGATCCGTAACATCGCGGCCGAACTGTTTGACATTGTAGCCAATTGAACGAGGCGCCGTGATCGCAGCACGCATTGGCAGCAGCCATCGCGGCCGAACTGTTTGACATTGTAGCCAATTGAACGAGGCGCCGTGATCGCAGCACGCATTGGCAGCAGCCGGACAAGCGCCGAACTCGATCAACCGCTCCGGTGACGCAGGACGTCTATCAGCAGGGATAGAGCCGGCGACGTGTGACGCCGGCTTGGGTAGTACAGGTGATAGCCGGGGAAGTACGGGCACCATTCCTCCAGCACCCGGATAAGCCGCCCCTCGGCAACGTGCGGAAGCACCTGGTCCTCAGGCATGTAGGCGACCCCCAACCCGTCCAGTGCTGAACTCAGGCGCATGCCAAGATTGTTGAAGACCAGTTGGCCGTCACCCCGCACCTTCACCTCGCGGCCGTCTTTCTCGAGACCCCACGGGAACAGTCCCCCGTAAGTCGGCAGCCGCATGTTGATGCATTTGTGCGCGGTTAGGTCCTGCGGGGTTTGCGGGGCTGGGAAGCGCTTGAAGTATTGCGGCGAACCGACCACGGCCATGCGGATGTCCGGCCCGATACGGACAGCCACCATGTCCTTCGCGACCTGCTCGCCCATGCGGACGCCGGCATCATAACCCTCGGCGACGATATCCGTCAGGCCGTAGTCGACGATGATCTCAACCTGGACGTCGGGATAGCCCGGCAAGAACCGCTTGAGCGCGGGCTGCAGTACGGAAATCGCCGGGTGCTCACCGGTGGTGATGCGGACCGTTCCGGCCGGCTTCTCGCGCAGCGCGTTCAAGGTGGCCAGTTCTGCCTCGATCTCCTCGAACCTCGGGCCCACGGTGCGCAAAAGGCGATCACCGGCTTCGGTGGGTGCCACACTCCGCGTGGTCCGGGTCAGAAGCCTGAGCCCGACCCGCTCCTCAAGGTTGCGGATGGTCTGGCTGAGTGCCGAGGGCGACACCCCCAACTTGGCTGCCGCGCGCGTAAAGCTCCGCTCTCGGGCGACGGCCGCAAATGCGGCGAGATCGTTGAAGTTCTGCATGGTGTATTTGTTAGTCCAGCTAACAGGCTCATGTGGATTATAGCAGGTTATCGCATGATGCTGCATCCCCTATCTTCTTCGCAGCATCAACGGAGAAGGAGAGCAGGCATGGCAAACGAACGCATTCTAA
This sequence comes from Mesorhizobium sp. LjNodule214, assembly GCF_964252735.1. NCBI lineage: Bacteria > Pseudomonadati > Pseudomonadota > Alphaproteobacteria > Hyphomicrobiales > Phyllobacteriaceae > Mesorhizobium > Mesorhizobium sp. LjNodule214. The sequence continues at coordinate 434,295 of NZ_CAXUPE020000003.1, read as the reverse complement.
GCATGGGGCGGCGTGGCTTTCTGAGCGCGGCGGGAAGTTTCGCGGCGGCGCCTCTTCTCTTGGCCACCGGTGCCCAGGCGCCAGCCCAGGAGACGGCTCAAGCGACAGGAGTCAACAGCGCTGCGGCACTGAGCGGGCGGCAGAAGCTGGGCTCGCTGGAAGTCTCCAGCCTCGGCATCGGCGTCCAGAACATGAGCCGGACCTATCAGACGACAATCCCGAGCCGACCCGAGATGATCAACATTATCCGGACCGCCTTCGATCGAGGTGTCACCTTCTTCGACGCCGCCGAGGCCTACGGCCCGCATGAGGTCGAGCGGATCCTTGGCGAGGGAGTCGCGCCTTTCCGCGACCGCGTCGTGATCACCTCGAAGTTTGGTTGGAACATCGACCTGGAGACCGGCGAGCGGCGCCCGGGGCTGAACAGCCGCCCGGACCGCATTAAGCTGGCGGTCGAGGGCATGCTCAAGCGCCTGCGCACCGATCGCGTTGACCTGCTCTACCAGCATCGGGTCGACCCTGATGTGCCGATCGAGGACGTCGCCGGCGCGGTCAAGGATCTCATGGACCAGGGCAAGGTCCTGCACTGGGGGCTGTCCGAGATGGGACTGAACACCCTCCGCCGCGCTCACACCGCGCTGCCGGTCACGGCAGTCCAAAGCGAATACTCAATGCTGTGGCGGGGGCCGGAACGCGAAGTGCTTCCGCTTTGCGCGGAGCTCGGCATCGGCTTCGTCCCATGGAGCCCGCTTGGCGTAGGCTTCCTCACCGGTGCCCTCGACGCCAGAACCCGGTTCGCCGACGGTGATATCCGCAAGATCGAGAGCCGGTTCTCGGCGGAGAACCTGCCGCACAATCTAGCGCTCGTCGAGCTGATCAAGAACTGGGCCAAGCGCAAGCAAGCTACCGCCGCGCAGATCGCGCTCGCCTGGTTGATGGCACAGAAGCCGTGGATTGTTCCCATACCCGGGACAACCCAGATGCCGCACCTGCTCGAAAATATCGGCGCGGCTTCGGTCCGGTTCACGGCGGAGGAACTTGCGGAACTCAATGCCGCGGTCGGCGCAATCCAGGTTCAGGGCGCGCGCCTGCCCGACGCCGTGCTGGTCTATTCAGGCGCCGAAGCGGCGGAAAAGAGCTGAGCCGGTCGTCCCACAACGATCGCATAGGAGTTCGTTATGAAAATCAGAAAGCTTGGCAACCTTCGCGTCTCTGCCCTTGGCCTGGGTTGCATGAGCATGACCTCCGCTTACGGACCGCCAGCCAACAAGGCGGAGATGGTCGGGCTCGTCCGCCTCGCGCACGAGCGGGGCGTGACGCTCTTCGACACCGCCGAGGCCTATGGACCTTTCGCCAACGAGGAGCTACTCGGCGAGGCGCTCGCGCCGATCCGCGATCAGGTCGTCATTGCCACGAAATTCGGGTTTGATATCGATCTTGAGACCGGTGCCCGCAGCGGCGGTACCAACAGCCGGCCCGAGCATATCAAGCGTGTCGCGGACGCAAGCCTCAAGCGCCTGAAAACCGATCGCATCGACCTGTTCTACCAGCACAGGGTCGATCCGAACGTTCCGATCGAAGACGTCGCCGGCGCCATCAAGGACCTGATCGCCGAAGGCAAGGTCAACCATTGGGGGCTTTCTGAAGCGGGCGTCCAGACCATCCGCCGCGCACACGCCGTCCAGCAGGTCACGGCGGTGCAGAACGAGTACTCGCTATTCTACCGGGGCGTCGAAGCGGACGTATTGCCGGTCTGTGATGAGCTTGGCATCGGCTTCGTGCCGTTCAGCCCATTGGGCGCGGGGTTCCTGACCGGCAAGATCGACGAGAACACCAAGTTCGACCCGACCGACTTCCGCAACAATGTGCCTCGCTTCTCGCCGGAGGCGCGCAAGGCCAACATGGCCCTGGTCGATGTCGTGAAGAGCGTGGCCGAACGCAAAGGCGTGACGCCCGCCCAGGTCGCGCTCGCTTGGCTGCTCGCCCAGAAGCCCTGGGTCGTGCCGATTCCGGGCACCACCAAGCGTGACCGTCTTGAGGAGAACCTTGGCGCGGTCGCCGTGACGCTGGCCGTGCAAGATCTGCAGGAACTCGCCGACGCCTTGGCGAAGATCAAAGTCCAGGGCGAACGCCTGCCCGAAGCCGCACTCAAGATGACCGGGCTCTGATTGGGATCCGCACCGTGACCGATGCTCAAAAGCCGACCAGGCGCAAGATCCTCATGTCATCCCTGCTGTTACCGATCATGGCCAGCGGCGCGGACTCGGTCACGCCGGCCGGTGCCGCACCCCGCTCGGACGGCAAGTCGCTGGTGGCGTTCTTTTCGCGGAGCGGCAACACTCGCGTCATCGCCGGGCAGGTCAGCCGGGCGCTGCCGGCCGATCTCTTCGAGATCGTGCCGGCGACACCTTACCCGGCCGACTACTTCGAAACCGTCGAGCAGGCGCGGCAGGAGCGCGATCGCGGCGACCGACCGCCACTCAAAGCCCAGCTTCCGAGCACCGCCCCTTATGCGACGGTGTTTCTGGGATTCCCCATCTGGGGTGAAACCGCGCCGCCCGTAATCCGCACTTTCCTCACGCTCCACGACCTTGCGGACAAGGCCATCATTCCGTTTATCACGCATGGCGGCTTCGGACTCGGCAACAGCCAGGCCGTTCTGGCCAGCCACGCCCCTCAGGCGCGCCTGATGGAAGGGTTTTCGATGCAGGCGCCACAAGAGCGCCAGACCATCGAACGGGTCACCCAGTGGTTGGACACGCTGAAGGTCAAATAGTCGGTTATTCGTCACGGGACTACGACGGTCCCTTTGGAGTCAATTCCTACGCCGCCTGGACGATCTCGACCAGTTCAACGTCGAACACCAGATCCTTTCCAGCCAACGGATGATTGCCGTCGAGCTTGACGCTGGCGTCGTTCACGCCGACGACCGTTACCGGCACGGGGCGCCCCTCGCGGGTTCTGACCTGCAATCGAGTACCGATATCGACGTTGATGTTATCCGGCACGCGAGCGCGGTCGATGGTCATGACCGCTTCGGGGCGGTGGGGGCCATAGGCGGCTTCGGCGGGAACGGTGACGGTGCTTTTCGCACCGACCTCCATGCCCTCGACATGTGTTTCAAGGCCGGGGATCACCTGCCCTTCACCCAGCGTGAATTGCAGCGGTTCGCCGCCGGAAGAATCGAATTGAGTGCCGTCAGCCAGACGTCCAGTATAATTGATGCGCACGGTGTCGCCATTCTTGGCCTGTGTCATAGCGTCATCCTTTGGGAGTTTTTGAGGGACCGGCCAGAGTTCACGGTCCCGTTTTCGATCATCCACGCACTAAGGTGCACGGTGCGAAACCCTAAAACTAGGGCCTTGGCTGCCGATGTAAACCCACAGATTGAGCTATGTGGGCATGACCCGCCCAGCCTCGCGTTCCAGCGGCTGGACTGCACCCGGTTAAGGTAGCTGTAGATATGGAGCTTGAGCGGTACGGGGGGGTACGCCGGCCGGGCCGTGTCCGCCGGCATCGCGCCGGCTGTGGGTGCTCGGCATGTTCCTGGCGATCGATCTGATCTTCCAGGGCTGGACTTTCATCGCCATTGGCCTGGTGCTGAAGAGATAGGTCAGAAAGCGATCGCGCTATCCAGCTCCGAAAGTGGACGGACGCCGGCCAGCAGCGCCCTCGCCTCGGCCTCGTCGCGCTTCATCTGCGCGACCAGCGCGTCGAGCCCGTCGAACTTCACCTCGGTGCGCAGGAAACCGAAGAACGACACCTCGCAGGTCTCGCCATACAGATCGCCGGAGAAATCGAAGACGAAAGTCTCCAGCAGCGGCGCGCCGTTGTCGTCGATAGTCGGCCGGCGCCCGAAGCTGGCGACGCCATCATGCAGCGTGCCGTCGGCGCGGCGGAAGCGGACGGCATAAATGCCTTCCTTCAGAGTGGCTTCCGGCGAAAGCCTCATATTGGCGGTTGGGAAGCCCAGCGTCCGGCCAAGCCGCTGGCCGCCGATCACTTCACTCTCGACGGTGAAGCGATAGCCGAGCAGGCCGGCGGCCTCGGCCACCTCGCCCTCGCACAGGAGCGCGCGGATGCGGCTCGACGACACCACCTCGGCGCCTTCATCGCGAAAGGCATCGACCAGGGTAACGCCGAACCCATGGCGCTCGCCTGCGGCCATTAGGAAGGCGGGGCCGCCCTGGCGATCCTTGCCGAAGTGGAAGTCGAAGCCGGTGACGGCATGGGTTATGCCGAGGTTTTCTTCCAGGATACCGGTCACGAAGGCTTCTGCCGACAGTGAAGCAAACTCGCGCGTAAAGGGCTGTTCGACCAGTGCGGCGAAGCCCAGATGCGACAGGAGACGCGCCTTCATCGGCGGCGGCGTCAGCACGAACAGCGGGATATCGGGCCTGAACACCTTTCGCGGATGCGGCTCGAAGCTCAGCACCAGAGGCGGCGCGCCGCGACGCCGCGCTTCGGCAAGCGCGCGGTCGAGCACCGCCTGGTGGCCGCGATGGACGCCGTCGAAATTGCCGATCGCCACCACGCCGCCACGCAAATGGGCCGGCAGCGGCGATGTTGCGGTAATGCGTTCGAAGGCTTCGGTCATTCTGAGGCTTCCGTCATCGGGGCGATCCTACTCCCCTATTGCAGTCTCGGAATGACCGCGACCGGCCGATAGCCATGCTTCTCCAGGAAGTCCGCGAGCCTGGCGGGATCGGGCTGCAGCGCATCGCCATAGTCGCGCGCATGGATGCCGCCCGAGACATAGAGCACGTCGAAGCCGTTGTCGGCCGCGCCCTTTATGTCGGTCATCATGCCGTCGCCGATGGCCAGCACCTTTGAGCGTTCGACCGGATGGCCGAGCAGCAGGGCGACCTCGCGCATCGCGACCTCATAGACCGGCGCGTAGGGTTTGCCGGCGATCAGCGTGCGTCCGCCGAGCTGGGCATAGTCGCGGGCCAGCGCACCCGCACACCAGATCATGCGCTCGCCGCGCTCGACCATGATGTCGGGATTGGCGCAGATGAAGGGCAGGTTCCTGGCCCGCAGCCGCCGCAGCAACTCGGCGTAGTCCTCAGGCTTCTCCACCTCGTCGTCGAACAGGCCGGTGCAGACCACGCCGGAGGCCTCGAACTCCTCGACAAGATCGACGTCGAGGCCGTCATAGAGGGTGAAATCGCGGTCGGCGCCGATATGGAAGATCTTTCTGGGACCCTCGGCGATCAGGTCGCGGGTGACATCGCCCGAGGTTACGACGCGGTCATAGGCGGTCTGCGGGACACCTATCGCGTTCATCTGCGCCACCACGTCGGCGCTGCGGCGCGGCGAATTGGTGATCAGGACGACGGGCAGCTTCGCCGCGCGCGCCGTGGCCAGCGCCGCGGCCGCCGCGGGGAAATGCCATTCGCCATTGTGCACCACGCCCCAGACGTCGCAGAGGATGGCCGCATAGGCCGCCGTCAAATCCGCGAGCGAGCCGATGATGTCGGGCGAATCCGCCATGCCGTTTCCCAAATCGTGTTCGTTGCGAAAGCTGCCGCTGACGGTCCGCTGCAGCCGGTCCCGCATTAGCGGAAGCGCTCCGTCCTGTCACCAGCTTTTGCCATCGGCGGCGGGCTAGCGGTCAAGGGCGCGGCATCACCCCCTCGAAGGCTGATCCGGCACCACAGGGTTAACGCGCAGTCAAAAAGGCGGTGCGACCTTGATGCTTTCGAGCAACGTGAAATTTAACGGTCTGTGACCATGGTCGTAGATCGACTGCGACTATGGTCGTACATTAGTGGGGGCTAAAGACAATGATCCGCAGATTTTTGCGCGACAGGCGCGGCAATTATGCCTTGATGACCGTTATCACCATGGTGCCGCTGATGGGCGGCGTGGCGCTCGCCATCGATTATTCGGAACTGGTGCGGCAGCGCCAGGAAACGCTGAACGGGCTCGACGCGGCCGGCCTAGCCACGGCCCAGCAGATTGTCTCCGGCGCGACCGATGACGCAGCCAAGGCCTACGCCAAGGACTTCTTCGAAGCCAATCTGAACCACGTCAAGCCTGCCAATACGACGCTGACCGTCACGCTGCCCAAGAACAATACCGGTGGCGGCACGCTGGTGCTCCAGGCTGCGCTGAAATATCAGCCATACTTCCTGCCGGCTGCGGCCAGTTTGCTCGGCAAGACCGCCGGCGCCAGCGAAATCGACTTCAGCGCCAGATCGGAGATCCGCCTCAGGAACTCACTGGAAGTCGCGCTTGTGCTCGACAATTCCGGCTCGATGGCGGAACTCGGCAACGGTTCGAGCACCGTCAGGTTCGACCTTCTCAAGAGCGCCGCCAAGCAGTTGGTCGACCAGCTTGCCGCCCAGGCCCAGGCGATGAAGCAGGTCACCAAACCGGTCCAGTTCAGCCTGGTGCCTTTCGCCGCTTCGGTCAATGTCGGCTCGGCAAACGCTGGCGCGACGTGGATGGACACGACAGGCGTCTCGCCCCTCGACCAGGAGAACCTCGATTGGTCGACGTTTACCCAGGCTGTCAGCTCGACCCAATATGCCCAGAAGGTTGGCAGCATCTATTACGCCAGAGGCACGGCCTGGGACGCGACGCAGAAAGATCAGCCGCTGACGCGCTTTTCGCTCTACAAATGGATGAAGCGCATTTCGGCATGCACGGCCTCGAACGGCACCTGCACGTCCAACATAACCTATGCGCCTATCGCGAGCTGGGGTGGCTGCGTGGAATCCCGCCCCTATCCCTACAACATCCAGGATACGGCTGCTTCGACCTCGACACCGGCAACCATGTTCGTGCCGATGTTCGCGCCCGACGAGACCGACAGAACCGACACCAACAATCCAGCGCGCCCGGCCAACAACAACTGGCATCTTGATGTCTCCAGCGGCACCGACGCGGTACGCCAGAAATTCATGCCGAAATACTTTAACTACGGCACCAAGGTGACCCCAGCCTACGGCTCGAATGCGGGGCCGAACGCAGGCTGCAGCACAACCGCGATCACGCCGCTGACCGACGTGTCGGACCCGGACGGCGCAACGGCCGTCAAGAAGGCCATCGACGACATGGTTGACGTCGGCGCCACCAACGTGCCGGAAGGCATGGCCTGGGGCTGGAGAACGCTTTCCAACGCAGCGCCGTTCACTGGGGGCAGGCCCGAGACCGAAAGAGGCAACGACAAGATCCTGATCGTGCTGACGGATGGCGCCAACACCTACTACACGCCGACATCAGTGGTAGCGCAGACTTACTCGGGCACCAACTACAAGTATGGCGGCAACGACCTTGCCGGCGCCAAGTCGATCTACTCGGCCTTGGGATATCTTGCCTACCCCAATCAGACCAAGCCGTTTAACAGCCCCTACACCTATGGCCGCCCGTTCCTGGGCACCAGCGACAAGGTCGCCAAGGACGACTACTCGAACGCCAACTACACCAAGGCGATGAACGAGCATTTCGCCACGCTATGCAACAATGCAAAAGCGGCCGGGGTGATCGTCATGACGATCGCGCTTGACCTGGACGCGGCCAATACGACCGAGGCGGCACAGATGACGGCCTTGAAGACCTGCTCGTCGGACTCGCGCTTCCGCACGGACCCGACCGACCCGAGCAAGGCCGCCAAGCTGTTCTGGAATTCGACCGGCGCAACGCTGTCGGACGATTTCAAGGAAATCGGCAACGAACTGTCAAACATGCGCATCGTCAGTTGATCGACCGGCCGTCAAATGAAGAATCCGCAAGCGAGCCCCTTACATAAGATGTGTGAACTCTGGCGTGACTTCTGCCGCGACCGGCGCGGCAACTATGCCCTCATGACCGTGCTCGCCATGGTGCCGCTGATGGGCGGCGTGACATTAGCCGTCGACTTCGCGCGAATGACCAACGAGAAGCAGAGGGTGGTGAACGCGCTCGACGCCGCCAACTTCGCCACCGCCCGCCGCCTGGCCGAAGGCGCCACCGACGACCAGTTGAGAGCCTATGCGCTGGACTTCTTCAAGGCCAATCTCGGCAGTGTCGATCCGGCCAACACGACGCTCGATGTGACGCTGCCCAGCAGCACGACCGGCGGCGGCCTGGTGAAGCTCTGCGCGGCGCTGGTGTACAAACCCCATTTCCTGCCGGCGGCGGCGATGCTGATCGGCAAGGCCTCCACCGATGTCGACTATTCCGTCTGCTCGGAAGTCCGGCTGAAGAACACGCTGGAAGTCGCCATGGTGCTCGACAATTCCGGCTCGATGAGCACGGCCGGCACCGGTTCGGGGCAAAAGCGCATCGACCTGCTCAAGCAGGCCGCCAAGCAGCTTGTCGATACGCTGGCCCTGCAGGCGGCGGCGATCAAGCAGATCGACAAGCCGGTCCAGTTCAGCCTCGTGCCCTTCGCCGCCTCGGTCAATGTCGGGCCGGACAACGACAACGCGTCCTGGATCGACGCCTATGGTCTGTCGCCGGTCCACAACGAGAATTTCGACTGGTCGACGCTCAATGCCGCCGACAAATATGCCGAGAAGATCGGCGGTATCTGGTACAAGAAAGGCGCCGGCTGGGGCGAGGAAGAAGGTCAGATGCTGACCCGGTTCTCGCTCTATCGCGACATGAAGGTGGTGACCAGCCACGAGCGCATCGTCGGCAGCAAGCGCGTCGTCTGCGACGAGTACCGGTCCAACCACACCTGCAAGCGCAGCCACGATGAATACGATTACAACGACACCTACGGCCCGTTCGCCAGCTGGCAGGGCTGCGTCGAGGACAGGCCCTACCCTTACAATGTCAACGACGAGCCGGCCTCCGGCGGCCCTAATAACACCGGCACCAGCGTCGGCGACCCGGCCACCATGTTCGTGCCGATGTTCGCTCCGGACGAGCCGGGTAACCATTGGTACCTGACGCAGGATCCCGATGAGGCGAAGCCTGTTACCTATGGCGCGGCAAACAGTTGGTGGAACGACGACCCGGCAAGCGCGACCGGCAAGACGCGGCAGTCCAACATGGCCAAGTATTTCCAGCCGCGGCCGATCGATGCGCCGGTGCTGTCGAAGGGCGCCGGCCCCAATTACAGCTGCACCACGACGCCGATCACGCCGCTGACCGATGTCACCAGGCCGGAAGGGCTGACCGCGATCAAGGCGGCGATCGACCTGATGGCACCCAACGGCAACACCAACGTGCCGGAAGGCATGGCCTGGGGCTGGCGCACCGTGTCGAGCACCGAACCCTTCACCGAAGGGCGGCTGGAGACGGAGCGCGGCAACGACAAGGTCGTCATCGTGCTGACCGACGGCGAGAACACCTATTCGACGGTAAACAGCGACCCGGCCGGCAACAAATCGACCTATGCCGCCTATGGCTATACCGGCCTCGCCTATTACGGCACGGCGGTGACCCGGCTGTTCGGCGGCACGTCGAGCGACGTTGGCCAGTTCAACTACACTTCGAGCAACTACACCAAAGCGCTCAACGAGCAGATGGCGACGCTGTGCAACAACGCCAAGGCGGCCAACATCATGGTGATGACTGTCGCGCTCGACATGTCGTCGACGGACGCCGGCGACGTCAAGGCGATGGAAGCGCTGAAGACCTGCTCGTCCGACTCGCGCTTCCGCAAGGACCCGACGGACGCCAGCAAGCCGGCCAAGTTGTTCTGGAATGCGACCGGCGCCACGCTGTCGGACAATTTCAAGGAAATCGCCAACGAGCTGTCGAACCTGCGCGTGGTGAGCTGAGGCAGCTTCGATCCTTTCGCCAATGTCAGCGCTGGCGCAACCGCTCCCTCTCATCATGCCCTTGCGATTGTTGAATGCACATGGTGAGTGTTGCCGCCACCACCCGGAGACGCCCTTGATGCCCGACGCCGCCAATCATCTCGCCTTTGCGCTGGTCTGCCTCGGCATGGTGCTGACGCCTGGGCCGAATATGATCTACCTGATCTCGCGCTCGCTCTCGCAAGGTCCGAAGGCCGGGCTGATCTCGCTCGGCGGCGTGGCGCTCGGTTTCCTGTTTTATGTGCTGTCCGCCGCCTTCGGCATCACCGCATTGTTGCTTGCGGTGCCCTTCGCCTATGACGCGCTGCGTCTTGCCGGCGCGCTCTATCTGCTGTGGCTTGCCTGGCAGGCTGTGAGGCCCGGCGGACGCTCGCCGTTCCAGGTCCGCGAATTGCCCAAGGACAGGCCGCGCAAGCTGTTCGCCATGGGCCTGATGACCAATCTGCTCAACCCGAAAGTGGCGGTACTTTACCTGTCGCTGCTGCCGCAGTTCATCAATCCCGGCAAGGGTCATGTGCTGTCGCAGCTTCTGGTGCTCGGCGTGACGCAGATTTCGATCAGCCTTACCGTCAACGCCATCATCGCAGTGACGGCAGGGTCGATCGCCACCTTCCTCGCCGGACGGCCGCTATGGCTGGTCATCCAGCGCTGGATGATGGGCACCGTACTGACGGCACTGGCGTTGAGGATGGCGACCGACGCCCAGCGCTAGGGTGCGTTGATATCCAGGTGATGCCAGCCTGCGAGCGGCGGTTTCCTGCGCTTCCGGTGCTCACGTGCTTTAAGTACGCTCCGCTCCGGTTCTCGGAAGCCACCATTCTCGGCTCGGCCTGACCTGGATCTCAACACACACTACAGCTGAGCGCCCGCTACATCGGCCGGCGGACGGGCCTGATCTGCTGCGGCTCGACCACCCTGCGGTAGAGATGCCAGGTCGCATGGCCGAGGATCGGCATGACGACGGCGAGCCCGGCAAACAGCGGGATCGAGCCGACGACCAGAAGCACGGCGACGATCAGGCCCCACAGCGCCATCTGCAGCGGGTTGGCCATCACCGCGCGCGCCGAGGTCTCGATGGCCGAGACGGCGCCGACATCGCGATCGAGCAGCAGCGGAATGGCGATCACGGTGGTTGCCAGCACGATCACGGCAAAGACGAAGCCGGCCGCATTGCCGAGCAGGATCAGCGTCCAGCCCTTGCTGGTCGTGAGAACCTCGCGGATGAAGGCGCCGATCGAGGCCGGCGGCTGGTCGCCGAACAGGCCGGTGTAGATCGCCTGCGCGGTGTATAGCCACAGCAGGAACAGCGCCAGCAGCATGAAGCCGATCACCGTGATCGCGGGCAGCGCCGGCGAGCGGCGCACGTCGAGCGCATGCCGCCAGGAGGTGTTCATGCCGAGCTCACGCCGGCGGCTGATCTCATAGAGGCCGATGGCGGCAAACGGCCCGACCAGGGCGAAGCCCGACATCAGGGGATAGACGAGCTGGATGGCGTTGGAACCGGACGACCATTGCGTCAGGATCAGACCGACGATCGGATAGATCAGGCACAGGAACACGTAGTGCGAAGGCTTGGCCCAGAAATCGTCGACGCCGAGCCGCAGCGCATCCAGAAGATCGGCATTGGTGATGCGGCGCACCGTTGGCTGTACGTGCATTCCACGTGCGTCCGCCATGACATGAAAGCCGGCCATAACCTTCCTCCCGTGTGTCGGGGCGGCCACCGCCTGGATGGCCGCCCGCAGCTGCCACTTCAAGAACGAAATCACGGTAACAAATCTGGTGGCGATTGTCGCCGCGTCAATGGCTTGGAGCGGCTGTCGTCATGTACATTCCTTGGCTCATGTGACCGTGCTGGCAGGCCTTTTTTTTGGTCAACATTGAGCGGCATTTTAGCATTCGGCCTTTTAGTGTTTTCTTAAATGGCCCGTAGATTCCCCTCGCGTACCACGTAAGCCTGACAAACTTTGGCATGGGGCAATGTTCACGTTCAAAGCCTTCTGGTTATCGGAGCGCGGCAACTTTGCCATAGCGACCGCCATAGCGATGCTGCCGGTAATGATTGGCGTGGCCAGCGCCATCGATCTGGTGGGCACGAGCGACGACGCCGCGCAATTGCAGAATTCGCTGGACGCGGCTGGGCTGGCCGTCGGCACGAAGTATTCTCCCGACATGACGGCTGGCGAAGTTCAGGAGCTTGGGCTGACATTCTTCGCGGCCAACCTGCGCGACGTCGACCAGGAAAAGTATTCAGGCAGCGTCTCAGCCTTTTCGGCAACCGCCAGCGGAGGCTCGGGCGCCTATTACATCTCGCTTTCGTCCAACATCAGCCGACCTGGCTTCATCAGCGGCTCGGCCTCCTGGCAGGCGCACCGCTCGGCCTCGGTCAAGATAGAGCCCGGAGCGCAGGCGTGCGTGCTGGCGCTTGATCCGCATGCATCCGCCGCCGTGAACCTGCAGGGCTCGACCAATGTCTCGATGAGCAGCTGCGTGATCGCGTCAAACTCGGATGCGTCCGATTCCGTCAACAGAGGCGGTTCCGCGCTTGTTTCTGCGGGCTGCGTCTCGACCGTCGGCAGCACTTCCGGGCTTTCGCTGCCCAACGCCAGTCTCACCTGCGGAACGCCACTCGAAGATCAATATGCATCCATCGATCCTCTGGCCGAAGTCGTCCCTCCCCCCTACACATTGTGTCTGCCCGTCCCGAACGGCAAAACCTACACGCTGTCGCCCGGCACCTATTGCGACAAGACATTGTCGGGAAACATCACGCTGGATCCGGGCATCTACATCCTGCGCGGCACCACCATAAAGCCGGGGGGGAACGGCAGCCTGACCGGCCAGGGCGTGACCCTGTTCCTGATGGAGGGCGCGGAGATCTACCTGAATGCCAATGAGACGGTGAACCTCTCCCCGCCCACCAGCGGTCCCTATGCCGGTATCACCATTTTCCAGGACCACGGGAACACCTCCGCCTTGACGCTGAATGGCGGCGCAAATTCAGTGATCAGCGGTTTCGTCTACGCGCCCGACGCGCCCATTTCCTATGCCGGCAACTCTGATATGAGCGGCCAGGGCGACTGTCTGAGGCTCGTCGGCAAGACTGTGCAGATGACGGGAAACTCCTCCGTCAGAACGGACTGTGCGGCCCTGCTTGGAGATCGCGAGATGTATGCAGGCCGCCTCATCAAGCTCGTAAAATGAGCGAGTATTTCACGCCGCGCGGGTAGCGATTTTCATCGCTGCCCGGATGCCGATTTGTTGGCGGTTGTCGCCATCGGGCGGCGCCTGGCGCTGGCGCCGCCCAGCTAACAGTTCTAGGCCGCGAAGCGTTCGATCACCTCGGCCAGGGGGACGTGCCCCAGGCAGGCACCCGAGCCGACGGGCTTTTCGCCATCCTCGACGGCCTGAGCGTATCGCACGGCCGGATCGGCCTCGATGCGGCGGCGCAAGGCGGCGAGCTTTGGATAGGCGGCGCCGTCGATCGCCTGGTGGTACTCGGCCCAGCGCGCCACGCCGATCAGCGTGGTGTCGGCCAGCGTCAACCGGTCGCCGACCAGGAAGTCAGTATCGGTGATCATGGCCTCGAGCCGGTCGTGGCGCTCGGTCACCGCCTTGCGGCCGAAGTCGCGCAAGGTCGCCTGCAGCACCGGATCGGGCGACGCCATTTCCAACGCCACCCAGAGCGGGCTGAAGGCGGCGGTGAACCCGGTGTTCACGAAAGCCATGAGCTGATGCATCCGGTCGGCTGCCGGCGTGGGCGGCTCGAAGCTGATGCGACGTTCACGATCGCGGGCTTCGAGCCATGCGGCAATCGCCATGGTCTCGGTGACCACTTTGCCTTCGTCAGTGATCAGCACCGGCGTTTCCTGACGGCTGTTGATGCTGGCGTAGGCATCGTTCTTCATCTCGGCCAGCATGTCGACGCGACACAGGCGGTAGGGTTGCCCGACGCGCTCGAAGGCAGCGACGAGCCCCATCGAGCTTCCCGCCGGGAAGCCGTAAAGGAGGATAGGTTCCATTTGTTGTCTCTTCCATGTTTAGGGGATCACGCCGCGCAGCGAAACTTGACCCTAAACGCTGGTCGCCCCATGTAAATTACGCACTATTCTGTAACCAACCCGCCACAGGCCCCCCATGAAAGACGTCGTCTCGCGCTGCCCGATCGAAGAGACCATGCTCGTGCTTAGCGGCCGCTGGCCGACCTTGCTGCTCTACTATCTGAAGGACGGGACCAAGCGCTTCAGCGAACTCCGGCGCGACAATCCGACCGTGTCGCACCGCATCCTGGCGCTGGAACTGCGCAAGCTGGAGGACGCCGGCATCGTGCGTCGGACGGCGCATCCGGGCTACCCGCTGCGCGTCGACTACGACCTCACGGCGCCCGGCCGCAAGCTTGTGCCGCTGATCGATGCGCTCGGCGCCTGGTGGGTGCATACGGAAGACGATCGGACCGGCCGTTCTCCAATCTCGGAAACAAATCTCGATACGGCCGCCTAGGACTATCCGTTCGACCGGAGATTTTCGTCGCCCTGCCCGGCAAAAGCCATGATCGCGCTTATGTCAGGCAGGCATGACCGTTGCAAAAATTGACAATCGACAAGCCCAATCGAAACTGAACAGGCGCCTGCTGCTAAAGGGAGCCGGCCTAGCTGCTTTGGTTGGGCTTGCGGCATGCAGCACCGTTTCGCAGCCGACCGGCGAAGGCGCCGGCGTCTCCTCTTCCGCCACCGGCACACTGGCCGGCATCCGGGCTTTGGCCGGGCTCGGCCCGCTGGCTCCCGATGGACAGCTCGAACAGGCGGCACTGCAGCAGGCCGGTTACATGGCCGGGGCGCGCCGCATGAGCCATGCAACCGGCTGGGGCAAGAGCTTTTCCTCGCGCGTCAGGGGCAATGGCATTGCCGGTGCGGCCGCCGAAAACATTGCCGAGGGCCGCTTCGACCAGCAGAAACTGTTCGACATCTGGGTGCATTCGCCAGGCCATCGCCGCAACATGCTCGACCCGCGGTTCACCCGCTTCGGCCTTGCCTATGTGCGCGACGGCCGCGACTCCAGCCTGCGCTACTGGAGCCTGGTGCTCGGCAGGTAACCGCGACCGATCGGTCGCGCCAATCTGCAGAGATTGCGCTGGCCGTCATCCATCACGCTTGCCGTCGAGCAATTTCTCGATGCCCTAAGCCGAGATCGGTTTACTGAAATGATAGCCCTGCATTTCATCGCAATTGTTCTTGCGCAGGAAGGCCACCTGATCGTCTGTCTCGACACCTTCGGCAATGACCCTCACGGTAATCCTCCCAAAGCGGATCCTGCATGATGTCTGCGACGATGACTGGCTCGCGCCGAAAGACGGCGGTGCCACATGATCCAACCTTAGGGCCGACAGCGATCCCGTCGATTGCATTGGTATAGTCTTTCGCCAAGCTCGGCGCACCGCCGTGCCGCAGGTGGCTGCCGTCCTTGTCCAGAAGCAAGACGGAACCGAATATCCCCGTCAACTGCGACTCGACGAGGCGCATCAGGCGGTCGAGCACGTCTTCGAGCAGCGCGCTCATCGCTATCATTTCCAGGATATGCGCCTGCCCTTCCCGAAGGGTGTCCGCTTGCCTGCGGGCGGTGATATCGTGAGCGATGCCGACCAGACCGATGATGTCATTGCGGGCATTGCGCAGCGGCACCTTCGTCGATGAAAGCCACTTGCCGGCGCCCGACACATCGACAACATACTCTTCTTTGTCGATCATTGGTTGGCCGCTGCTGAGCACGTTCCGCTCCACCGCGAGAAATTTCTGCGCAAGTTCCGGGGCATGCAGATCGAAATCGGTCAGACCGATCATATCACTGGTCTTTTCCCGTCCGCTATCGACCGCAACAGCCCTATTCGCCACGACGAAACGGCTTTCGGTGTCCTTGACCCAGAGATAATCGGGCACCCAGTCGATCAGCGTTTGCAGCGAGATGCGCTCGTCGACGATCTGTCGATTGGCAGCGAGCGCCGTAATGTCTTCATGCGTGGCCACCCAGCTGCCGTCGGGCATCGGCTGATGGCAGACCTGAATTGTCCGACCGTCGGTGAGCTTGGCGGTCCAGACTTTTGGAGCCATGCCCGAATTGACCGATCGGGCCAATGCGAGATAGGCGTCGGCTCCGGTCGCGGATGTCCCTGCAGCGACGCGACGTTCGACGATTTCCCGGAGCGTCAGCCCCGGCTGCAATTGCTCGGGCGCAATGTGGTAGATTTCCGCATAGCGGCGGTTGCACAGGATCAGCCGTTCATCGGCGTCGAAAAAGCAGATGCCCTGCGAAACATTGTCGAGCGCCGTCTCAAATCGCAGCGCCTGCCCTTCGAGCGTTGCGATCTTGGTTCGAAGATCGCGTTCGAGCGTTTCGTATGAAGCGATCGTCAGCTTTGCCAGCGCGGCCAGATTGGCCGACTCCGGTGCTTCGGCGGCTTTCCTGGATGATTTCGTGCCCAAACAGAGTTCCTCCGGTTTGGTGCCGGCGCAAAGCAACACGGCTCGCTTTCAACCCAAGAGCGACCGCATCGTGATCGATATATACTAATGGTAGGTGAACCAGCTCGAAGTCAGGAGCAGCCGGATGTGGATATCTGAAAATCCTGCCGCTGTTCCCGGGCCACGAGTTTGAGTCCCGGATGCAGGCGCGACCGTTACGTCGCGCCGATCCACAAACCTCAGTCCATATGCGCGGCGGGTGCACCGCCGGCGGCCGGGCCAGCCTTTGGCTTGCGCAGCAGGAAAACAAACGGGACGGCAAGCAGCGTCATCATCATCAACAGCTTGAAGTCATTGACGTAAGAGATCATCATCGCTTGTATATTGACCAACCCGTCCACCTCCGAAAGTGCCGTTGGATCGCCGCTCGCCGCAGCCGGCGAGAGCGCCCACAGATTGGGATTGAACGGGTTGATAAAGGCAGAGAGCTCGCTGTGGTTGACCTGCGTGTTGCGCACTAGGAGAACCGACACGACCGACACGCCGATCGACGAGCCAAGATTGCGCACCAGGCTGAACAGCGACGTGGCATCGGTGCGGTAGCGTGGGTCCAGCGTGGCGAAAGCCACGGTCGACAGCGGCACGAACACCATTCCCATTCCCAGGCCCTGGATGATGCCGGAGCTGAGGATCAGCCAGTTGTCCATCTGCGGCGTGAAATTCGCCATGGTGTGGAGCGACTGCGCGGTCAAAAGGAAGCCGATGACGACGAGGATGCGGGCATCGATCCTGTGCATGATGCGGCCGACCAAAAGCATCGAAATCATCGTGCCGATACCGCGGGGACCTATGACGACACCGATGGTCATGGTCGGATAGCCGAAGATGGTCGCCAGCATTGGCGGCAGTAGCGACATGCTCGCCAGGATCAGCACACCCATGACGAAGATGAACGCCAGCCCGGTCACGAAATTGCGGTCGAGGAAGATCTTGGGATCGATGAAGGGATGTTCCGCCGTCACCGTGTGAATGATGAACACCCAGAAGCCGGTCAGCGAAAGGCCGAGCTCGATCCAGATCTCGACCGAGGAAAACCAGTCGACCTCGCCGCCGCGATCGAGCATCAGCTGCAGCGCGCCGACGCCGAGCGAGATCATGGCGAAACCGAAGAAATCGAAGCTGCGTATCCGCCGGGCAACGGCCGGCAAATAGGCGGCCATGCCGAGGAAGGCGGCGATGCCGACCGGCAGGTTGATGAAGAAGACCCAGCGCCAGTTGAAATTCTCGGTCAGCCAGCCACCGAGCGTCGGGCCCAGGATCGGCCCCAGCATGATGCCGGCGCCCCAGATGGCCATCGCCTGGCCGTGGCGCTCCTTCGGATTGATGTCGAGCAGGAAGGTCTGCGACAGCGGCACGATCGCGGCGCCGAACACGCCTTGCATCAGCCGGAAGAACACCATCGTCTCCAGGCTCCACGCCAGGCCGCACAGCATGGAGAAGATGGTGAAGCCGACCACCGCGGTCAGGAACAGTTCCTTGCGGCCGAGGCGGTCGGCCAGCCAGCCGGTGACCGGTGTCATGATCGCCGCGGCAACGATGTAGGAGGTCAGCACCCAGTTGATGTTGTCCGGGGAAGCGCCGAGATCGCCGGTCATGGTTGGCAGCGCCACGTTGGCGATCGTGGTGTCGAGCGCCTGCATGACCGTCGCCAGCATGAGCGCAACCGTGATCAGGCCGCGGTGCGGCACTTCCTTGAAGGGTTCTGGGGTGCTCATGATGCGGAACTTCCAGTGCGTAGCAAAAACGTGTTAGACAGGGTTTCCGGGCGGCGAGGCCGTCCCGTGTGGAGAGACCCTCATCGCGGTGGGACGCGACCATCGATGTGGGGGTTACATCGACCAGAGCGTCTCGAATTTCGCGGGCGCCAGCCGCCCGGAACCCTGTGGACCGCGGGTCCGATGTCGAATGTCGAGGGCTGGCCGGCAGTGCCGCCGCAATCCTCGTCCTTCGCATCCCTCCCGCCGGCCTGTCTCCTGTCTCCTGTCTTTTTCTTGTCATGCCGGCAGTCCCGGCAGAGCTTTCACAAACATTCGCAAGGCAGCTTCCGCCGCCTCGCACGAAACCGCTTACTGCGCCTCGCCAGCCGTGGCATGGCCGAATATCTTCGGCAGCCCGCGCGCCACACCGGTGTCGACGGTGGCGGTCACGCTCATGCCGGTGCGCAGCGCCATCTTGGCGTCGAGGTCGGTCAGTTCCAGGCGAACCGGAATGCGCTGGGTGACCTTGACCCAGTTGCCGGTGGCGTTCTGGGCCGGCAGCAGCGAGAACTCCGCACCGGTGCCGGCGCCGATCGCCTTTACGGTCGCCTCGAAGGTCTTGCCCGGATAGGTGTCGACGACGATCTCGGCCTTCTGTCCCGGCTTCATGTGGGTAAGCTGGGTTTCCTTGAAATTGGCATCGATCCAGGTGTCGCCCGTCTCGACCAGCGAAAACAGCGGCGTGCCGGAGCCGACATACTGGCCGACCTTGAACGAGGCGGCCTGGCTGATGACGCCATCGGCAGGTGCCTTGACCGTGGTCTGCGCCAGGTCGTAGGCGGCCTTGTCACGCGCGGCGAGCGCCGCCATCACGGTCGGGTGCTTGTCGGTCTCGATGTCAGGATTGCCGCCAAGGGCGGCCTTGGCGCTGATGATGCCCTGTTCGGCGACCGCCAGCTGCTGCTTGGCCTTGTCGAGATCGTTCTTGGCCTGATCGAGCGACGACTTGGCGTTGATGCCCTTCTGGGCGAGATCGGCGGCACGGTCATACTGCGACTGCGCGAAATCGACCTCGCTGGTGTCGGACTTCTCCTGCGCCATCGACTGACTGTAGGCGGCGCGCAACTGCTCGACATTGAGGCGTGCGCCGGCCACCGCCGCGTCCGCCTGGGCGAGCGCGATCCGGTAAGGCTCGGGATCGATGGCAAACAGCACGTCGCCCTGCTTGACGAGCTGGTTGTCGGCTATGTCGACCGTCACGATGCGGCCCGCAGTATCCGAGGCGATCGACACCTTGGCCTGCTCCAGATTGGCGTTCTCGGTCTCCTGATAGCGCCCGCCGGTGACCCAGACATAGCTGCCGCCGGCAATCAGCGCCGCGGGCAGCGCGATCATCAACAGCGAGCGGCCGAGGCGGCGCTTCTTCTTCGGGGCGACGGGCGCCGGCTGTACCGGTGGCGCGACTGCCACGGGCGCTGCCGCCGGCTGCGCCGGCGCATCCAATTCCAGCTTGGTGATCTTTTCATCTATCTTGGCTACCGCGTTCATGCTGCTGCGCCTTCCGTATTCCTGACTTTTTCCAGGGACGACGTCTCGCCGTCCGCAAGATTCTGCACGATCGCATCCAGCGCCCTGATCAGGACACGGCGATCTTCCGGCGAAACGCCGACAAGCGATTCCTCATAGACCTCGCCGGCGAGGCTCTTGACGTGGGCATAGGCCTCGCTCGCCTTGGCGGTCGGGAAGATCATGCGCACGCGGCGGTCGGTCGCGTCGGAACGGCGTTCGATCCAGCCGCCCTCCTCCATCCGGTCGACCAGGCGCGAGACGCTGATCGGCTCGATTTCGAGAAGCTCGGCGAGCCGTGCCTGCGCGACACCCTCTTCCTTGGCGACGCGGACCAGAAGCCGCCATTGCGCCGAGGAAAGGCCGAGGCCGCTGGCGCGCGCCTCGAAGCGCTTGCGCATCAGGCGCTGCACGTCGTGGATCAAAAATCCCAATCTGTCGATGCCGTCGGAAACCATGAGCGGCATATATAATAAGCGTGCTTACTATTCAACGTGGGCAGCCATGCAAATACGGTCACGACGCCGTGATCGGGAGCGGAGACCATCGCTTGTGGCCGTCACAGTCGGTTGCGGATCAGCATGGTGACGACGAAAAAGGCGCCGAGCGAACTGGTGATGATGCCGATCGGCAGTTCCTGCGGCGGCAGCAGCGTGCGGGCGAGAAGGTCGCTGGCCAAAAGCAGCACCGCGCCGAACAGTGCGGAGCTTGCGATCAGGCGCAGGTGCAACGGACCCGCCAATGGCCGGCACAGATGCGGGATCATCAGGCCGATGAAGCCGATGCGCACCAAGGTCAACGGCTTTGCCGTCTGGCGTTGCGGCGGCACCGAGCCTATCAGGGGCGCTATATCGTCGTGGTCGTCGAATGACTCGCCTGCTCGCCAATCGCCAGCCGGATGCCGTCGGCCAGATGCGCGGCGTCGGCCGGGCTCTCGAACGGCATGGCCTTGGTCGCATAGTCGATCGGCGAGAAACCGGGGGCGCCCTCGTTGATGAGGGCGGCCTGCCGGCGCGCTTCGTCCATCGCGCCGAGCTGGGCGTAGCAGGCGGCCAGCCGCGTCCTGATCCAAGGCGTCGGCCGTGTCGCAAGCTCCAGCGCCTCGGCCGCCGGCTTGTAGTCGCCCATCATGTAGAGCGCCATGGACCGGTCGAACTGATACCAGTGCGGGACCATCGGATCGATGCGGATGGCGCGCGCCAGCCAGCCCAGCGCCTCGAACGGGCGCCCGCGCATGGTCAGCACAAGGCCCATCTGCTCGATGCAGTCGGCATCGCAGGGATTGAGCTCGAGCGCGGTCCTCAGATGATGCTCGGCGGCGTCGTGCTCGCGCATGTAGAGGCGCACCAGCGACTGGATGCGATGGCCGGTCGCCTGGTCGGGCGACAGCGCCAGGCCCCTGGCAACGTGGTCGCGCGCCTGCACTAGGTCGGCATGGCTGGACTCTTCGAATTCGCCCTTCAGCGCGCAGGTCAGGCCGACATAGATATGTGCGAGCCCATAGGCCGGATCCTTGGCAACGGCCGCCTCGAAGAAGGCTCTCGCGCCCTCGATGTCGGTCTGGGCGGGGTCGCGCAGCAGGGCCACGCCGCGCAGCACCAGTTCATAGGCGGCAAGGCTGGTGACTGGTTTGCGCGACGCCTGCTGCAGGCCGGCATTCGAAACCCGCCTTGCCAGCCGCCCGACGATCTCCTCGACGATATCCTGCTGGACGGCGAAGAAGCCGCTGTCGGCCGCCTGGTAGCGGTCGCCCCAGAGCTGGCTGGCATTGGCCGCGTCGACCAGATTGACGGCGGCCAGGATCTGGTCACCCTGCCGGCGCACCGAGCCTTCGACCAGATAGTCGGCGCCGATGCGCGAGCGGATCTGCGGCCACTCAGAGCGCGCGAAGGAGGCAAAGGAGAAGCTGGAATTGCGGGCCAGCACCGTGACCGTGCCGAAGCGCGCCAGGCCGTTGATGATATCCTCGGCAAAGCCGTCAACGATCGGATCGTCGGCCCCGCTCTCGTTGCGAAAGCGCAGCACCGCCACGATCGGCTGCGAGCCGATCTCGGGCGCCGGCTCGATTTCGGCGGCCAGTATGTAGCCGCGCTTCGACACGGTGCGCACGAGGTCGTCGCCCAGCACCTTGCGGATCTCGCGGACCGACTGCGTCAGCGAATCCTCGGTGACGAAGACGCCCGGCCAGACCGCGTCCATGATCTCCGACTTGGGCACGACGCGGCCCATGTGCCGGGCAAGCAGCGTCAGCAGCGCATAGGCCTTCGGCCGCAGGAACGCCGGCCCGTCGGCATGGCGCAGCGTGCCCTTGCCGAGGTCGAGCGTGTAGCCGCCGAAGTGAAACACCTGATCGACTGTGGCGATCTCCACCGGGAGCCTCCCCCTGATGGGGGTATTGGACATGCGGGATGGAGGGGACGTCAAGTGGTGGGTGGGATGGGGCTGTGACAGCGATCCAGGCAGGCGCGTGCCCCCCGTCAGCCGCGCGCGCCTGCCTGCTGGTGTCATGCCTCGCAGTGTATTGTTACAGTTAAGCGGCGTCTTCGGATCAGCGGCGTTGCCTAGATCGCTGTAACAGATAGAAAATCCCTTCAGATGTAACTGCGAGTCGCACGCGTGTCATTCGTTGAGCTAAATCGCTGGTTTGCCCCGGTTCAAAAAGATCGGGAGGTCGATCCTGACTTCGATTTCATTCGTTTCTGGGGTCCAACGACATATGGCTGGCTGGACTGGGAGAAACTGCTCACCCACCGCCGGGTAGTTGTGCTCGCTGAAGCCTCAAGCGGAAAGACCGAAGAATTTCGGAATCGGACCTCGCTGCTGGGCAGCGATGGAAAAGCTGCCTTTTATGTACGCGTCGAGGAGCTGGTGGACCAAGGGCTAGAAGGGGCTCTCGGCTTCGATGATGCTATTCGCTTCGAACAGTGGAAAGCGGGAACCGATGCCGGATGGTTTTTTCTCGACTCTGTCGATGAGGCGCGACTCAATCGAAAAAGTTTTGCGACGGCCCTGAAACGGTTCGCGAAGGACTGCGCGTCGGCGCTAGATCGCGCTCACGTGTACGTTTCCTGCCGGGCATTCATCTGGGACGACCGCGACGACAGAAGAGCAATCGAGGAACACATTCGACCTGCCTCGAAACGTCCAGAAGTAATCCGGCTAGAAGACAAAGAGAAGAAGCTTCTAGCCCCGATATTTGATGATGGGAACACCGACAGAAACTCCAGCGACCAATCTCAGCCTTCAAATATCTTTGAGCAGCTTGTCGTTCGTTTGGTACCGCTCAACAGACAGATGGCTGCCGATCTTGCTGCGCGACATGGCGCGGTTGATGCGCCAGAATTCTCAAAAGCGATTGACATTGCGGGGCTCGAGAACATGGCGCAGCGCCCCGGCGACGTCTTGGACATGGTTGCCTATTGGTTGGAACATAGGCAGCTCGGAAGCGTAGCGCAGATGACTGAGTTCAGCGTTCAGCGCAAGTTGCTCGAAACCAATCAGACACATGCGCGGCTAACTGACATAAGGCTCGACAGGGCGCGTCTTTCCGCTGAACGTCTCGCGGCCGCATTGACGTTTGGAAAGTCTTTTAGTCTGAAAGCGCCGTCCGAGAACGACCCGGGTCTGACAAGCGGCGCTATTGATCCAGTTTTGGTTCTGGAGGATCTGACTGCAGCCGAACGAGACGCGCTGCTGATGCGTGCACTCTTCGCGCCATCAACCTACGGCAGAATCAGATTTCATCATCGAAGCGCGCAGGAATATCTCACAGCGCGATGGCTGGATCGGCTGCTGACAAATGGATGCCCGGTTCCAGAAATCTGGCGTCTGATCTTCGTAGAAAAGTATGGAGTTGAGACCATAGCACCGTCCTTGCGGGCAACGGCAGCTTGGTTGGCGCAATGGCATCAAGACTTCTGCGACGAGATCATACGTCGAGAGCCCATGGTTTTGCTTCAACATGGCGATCCGAGGTCGTTGAGCATCGATTGTCGACGACGAATCTTGGCATCGCTCGCGGAAAAACATCGAGCCGGCGAGGTTACAAACGCCAGTTTCGATCACCGCAATCTCATCCTCTTCGCTGACGAGCGTCTTGCACACGATATCGCCAAGGCTTGGACCATCAATGACCGGGAGGATTTCCGCTTCCTTCTCCTTCGCCTCATCCGGGATGGAGCGATAACTGGGTGTGAGGAGATACTTAGGTCAGTGGTCGAGAACGAGCAGGAACACGACTACCACCGAATCCTCGCGCTCAATGGTATCGTTGCCTGCCGAGATATCGAAGGTATCCGCTGGGCAACGGAACGTGCTGCTTCGGACACCGGGTCCATGAGTGCAAGACTAGCGGCCGGATTTGCGATGATCTTGTTTCCAGCCCACATCGGTGTCGAGGAATTGATTGCGCTTATAGAGCACTCCCAGCCCCCAAAACCCGCGTCAACCGACGGATTTCGGTACGAAATCTCATCGCTTTTCGAGCGAGCCCCCGTGTTCGACCGTCCAAAGCTCGCCGAAGCGATTGGCAAACTGATCTTTCGCCCACCATTCAAGAGTGAATACAAAAGAATATCTGCCAAGTTTGGCTTTTTAGCGAAAGAAATAGGACCCGCGCTGCGAACTGAATTGTCCATGTTGAGGGACAGAGACCCGCCAGAGGGATTGATAAAGTTGCTGATGGCTTTTGAACGCAACGGCGAAAACTGGTCCAGCAGCGATAAGACGCCGACTATTTCCGAACTCGTCAGGGCAAATCCGCGGGTCAATCGAGCCTTGTTTTGGACCGACGTTGCCGAGGTGAGAGAATCAGAAAGGGCGAAGGATCGAGAAATCATTCGCCCTTGGCAAATCTACCTCGGCACCCAGAGCTTCTGGGCCGCTGGTGAAAAGGACCTTGATTGGCTCCTCGAAGATGCGGCTACAAGAGGGAATATCGATGATCGCCGGATAGCTTTCTGCATGGCATTCGGAGTCGTCGATGCCGCTGGTCGACCAGATTCTAGCCTAGAAAGATTGAGGCAGGTTGCCACGTCTGATCCTCTATTGCAGCAAGATCTTAACGGATATTCGGCGCCACGTGTTGAGAGCACCGAAGACCAACGATACCGGAAGGAACATGAGGCCGACCAACGAAAGTTCCGTGCCCGAGAGGAACGCGACAAAGAATCATGGCGCGAGTTTGGAAGGTCACTTCAAAGCGATCCTGGTATCTTAAAGCGAGGAGAGAACCTAAAGGATTGGAAGTCGGGCATCCATCGACTGGAGGCTCTCACTCGATGGCTGAAAGGGCGGATCCGTTCACATCGTGCCGATGCAGCCAGACAGTGGCGATTTCTAGAGGAGGGCTTTAGCCGCCAAGTGGCCGAGGCTTATAGGGACGGCATGATAGCCGTGTGGCGAAACGTTCAACCCGTACGACCCGATCGTAAGCCGGGCGGGATGGTCACGACATCAAGATTGACGCTACTAGCGTTCGGCGGAATAGGCATCGAGTCAGCCGAGACGCCGGACTGGCCGGAAGGCTTAACCGATACTGACGCAGCGCTGGCAGCTAGACATGGTTGCCTAACCGAGGAGTGTTTTCCTGACTGGATGGATAGGCTTGTATCGGCCCATCCGCTGGCAACGATTCCCGTGCTCCACGATCAGATTGAACGAGAGTGGGCAGCGACTGGTGAAGGGTCCAGTTATTTCTTGTATCACTATGCCTCTAATGAGGTACAAATCTCGCGACCTATCCAAGACCTTATCGCCGATTCGATCATCAACGCAGAAGCTGGCAGCACTCAATCACTAGAACGCGCGACCGAAATAATCTCTAAATTCGACATTGGCTTTGAAGAACGCCACAAATTATCTTTGATTTTTGAACGCCGCTTCCAAACATGCAAGAATACTGACAAGGAAGATTTCGCACTTGGAAATCT
Source organism: Mesorhizobium sp. LjNodule214 (assembly GCF_964252735.1). Taxonomy (NCBI): domain Bacteria; kingdom Pseudomonadati; phylum Pseudomonadota; class Alphaproteobacteria; order Hyphomicrobiales; family Phyllobacteriaceae; genus Mesorhizobium; species Mesorhizobium sp. LjNodule214. The sequence continues at coordinate 408,829 of NZ_CAXUPE020000003.1, read as the reverse complement.
TGGGCTACTGTTCCTCTTGTCTCCCGCTTGGGGGCTCCAGCTTCTACAGGATTGGATAGGGCTCGACCAACCGGCTCCGGGTGTTACGCGCGCAGCGCGCATACTCGGTCGGCTATTCGATAGTCACCATCGCGGCGTGGCACTGCCCGCGCTAGGGCGCGCAGATGTCCTAACCTTGGAAGGATTGGTGAGACTCGCGTACCAGCACGTTCGTCCTGAAGATGATATCCGACACGAAGGAACCTATACACCCGACTTGCGCGACTATGCCGAGGGAGCGAGGGGTTCTATTCTTTCAAGCCTTTTGAACCGACCTGGCGAAGAGGCCTACCGCTCAGTTAGTCGTCTCGCAAAAGAGGCGCTCTTTTCGGAGCGACTGGAGCGCTTTCACGAGCTAGCCCGGGCCAAGGCTGAGCAAGATTCGGAACGACCTGCTTGGACCCCAGAGGATACGAAAGAATTCGAGCGATCACACCTAGCACCTGTCAAGACAGGGGATGATCTTTTCCATGTCATCCTGGGTGTGCTCGCTGATATCAATTTTCATCTCCACAATAACGACGTGTCCTCCCGCGCGCTGCTGCAACGAGCAGGAGACGAGAACGAAGTTCGAAACTACCTTATGGAGCAAATGGATCTTCGTTCCGGTAAGCGATTTAGAACTTATCGTGAAGCCGTTGTGGCCGACAGCGACCGTCCTGACATTGTGGTTGTGTCGAACACGGCACACTGTGAGCTTGCCATCGAAGTTAAGCACGGCGGCAAGGATTGGAGCTTACGACAACTCAACCAGGCTCTCCGTGTGCAGTTGTCCGAGCACTACCTAAAGCCTGACACGCGGCGTCACGGTGTTCTGATCATTTCGAACCATCGGTCAAGACACTGGATCGATCCGGAAACGGGTCAGAAAATGCTCTTTGCCGCCACGGTTGGCTCCCTTGCGTCGGCCGCATTGTCAATGGACCACAATTCAAGCGGAGCAATCAAGGTTGCAGTGGTCGGCATTGACGCCGCCTGACGGAGGTCCGTAGGCAGGTGCTCATCAGGACGCGGATCGACGGCGTCAATTCCTCGGAGAGGCGGACGCGATATTCAGGTCTTGCCAAGACGTTCCTGATACGGTGCCATGCCTACCGGAAATCGGCGGCAGTCAAGGTGTAGGAACTGCGGCGGTCGCGGGAATAGGCTTTACCGGCAACCTTGTGGATGGATGATCGCAAGGTGTCGAAGGCTGACAGGTATTTTGTTTCCGACGCCGCTGTCCCGGCCAAGGCGCTGTCGGATTTTGCCAGCGCCTCGATCTCGACGAAGAAGCGCACTTCGAACATGCCGTCATGGCCGGTGAAGCGGACGGCGTTGCGCGCTTCATCGAAGCTGCGGCTGGGGTTGGGAAAGGAGAGCGTCATGACTGGCCCGCCGCTGTCTCGTGCGGGACAATTGGCGGCGCGGCAAGTCGCGCCCTGCGACGCTCGGCATTGCGCAGGTTGAGGGACAACATGCCGTGCGTCGCGTCCGACCGGCTGAGGCCGGTCATGGCACCGCCGTCGCTCTGCGCCGGAATTCCAGTGAAGACGTGATAGACCGTCCAGGAACGATCGGCTTCGACGCGGCGGCCATACTGACGGTCGGCGAAGTCGCATCCCGACGTGCCAGCCTCATTGTCCCAGGCGGCATTGCGACGCCGATCGGTTTCGTTGCTACGGGCATTCATGATGCTGGCCTTTCCTCATTGACCGCTTGCGTGGCGAGAGCGCCCGAATAGAGCGCTGCGCCATTCGTGTCGGCGATCGTCATGGCGTCCGGCCGCTGCGGCATGTTCAGGGTCCTGGCCAGAAGCCTGGCAATTTCGATCGCATCGTCGAGGTCGGCCGCTTCCACGGTCTCGCGGCCGATCAGGGCATGCGCATCGTCCGCTGCCCGGGTGCGATAGAATTCGATCAGGATCTTCATCGTCATCAGAGCCCGTAGCGTCAGGTCTTGCCCTTGCCGCGCAGGGAACTGATGTTGGCGGCAAGTCTGGTCTGGGCGCCGAATACGCTTTCAGGCTTGGGCAGGGCCTTTTCCTGCTTCGGCTTCCTGATCTCCTTGCTCGAGCGTTTTTGTCCCTTTGACATGTTCGAAGGTCCTTTCGATGAGCGTTATCGTGTCACCGGGCGAGGTGTCGACCGGTTCGAGACTGTCCTGCGTCGCCACCCGTTCATGAAGTTCGCCGTCGCTGCGGATGCGGTATTGCAGCGAATCTCCCCTCGGCGGCAGCGTGGCCGTGATGCGGTAGATTTCCGCGGTCTTTGGAAACGTGCCGAAGCCGCCCTTCAGCCGGACAGCCTGTCCGACGGCAAACAGATGCGTTGCGGCTTCGCGGCGGACCGGGCGTGCGTTGCGTTGCATCAGGGTTGTGGTTCTCATCATTGTCTCTGGTCCTGCTCCAGTGCGGCTTCAAGCGATGCCGGTTCGATCGGCACCATCTGCCGCGTGGCTCCGCTGGCGGAGATCGCCGGCAGGTGAATGAAGGTGGCGACGCGGCGCCATGCGATCAGGGAAGCCCCTTCGAGGGCTTCCTCGTCATGATCGACGCGATACTCTCCGGGTGGTTGCGGCGTATCGAAGCCGGGCAGCGAAAACGCCGACCTGAAGCGAACGACTGATGGTGTGGTGCGGCTGGTCATGAATTGCGGCTTTCCGCGGAAACGCGCGACTGCGCCTTTCCGTATCACTCCCACTCGAACCGCCAGGACGATGCCCGACGCTGCCAGTACATCCGTGGTCAGCGTCGGTTTCATTCCAGGGTTCGAACGGAACGAAATGTGCGCCGGACCGGCGCATGCACTCGTTTTCGAGAATTCGGTGGTGAATGGCGGGGCTCTGACACAAAGCCAACTCGACCAAATCAACGAGCTTTACATATGCGCCTCAATTGAGTTGCAAACAAGGTCGCGGCGCCCTTTTATTTGTCCTTTAAATAACAAATCAGCGTCCGCGAAAATCACGGCGGCAGAAAGTTTTCCTCCGATGCGAATGATTTTCTGCGCGGCTCGAATTATTTCATTCGATTTCTTGGACATTCGCGAGAATTAATTCTGGCACTCCTATCTATCGAGTGCCAACGCGCCTATATCAGGGGTAGCGGCCGCCTATGCCGGCCCCAGAAGGAAGCTCCCCATGAAATTCCGGCCACTCCACGACCGCGTCGTCATTCGCCGCGCCGAAGGCGACACCAAATCCAAGGGCGGCATCATCATTCCCGACACGGCACAAGAAAAACCGCAGGAAGGCGAAGTGATCGCCGTCGGCTCGGGCGCACACGACGAAAGCGGCGCGCTGATCGTGCCCGATGTGAAAGCCGGCGACTTCATCCTGTTCGGCAAATGGTCGGGCACCGAGGTCAAGATCGACGGCGAAGACCTTCTGATCATGAAGGAAGCCGATATTATGGGGATCATCGAGAAGGTCGGGATCATCGACAAGAGCGAGATCGGGATCATCGACAAGACAGTGGCCGTCAAGAACGCCGCCTGACCAGTCTGGCTTCACGGCAAACCGCCCACTCCAATATTCGAACGGGATGAACAATCATGTCTGCCAAGGAAATCAAATTCTCCACCGATGCCCGCGACCGCATGCTGCGCGGCGTCGAACTCCTCAACAACGCCGTCAAGGTGACGCTCGGCCCCAAGGGCCGCAACGTCATCATCGACAAGGCCTATGGCGCGCCGCGCATCACCAAGGACGGCGTGACGGTGGCCAAGGAAATCGAACTCACCGACAAGTTCGAGAACATGGGCGCGCAGATGGTGCGCGAAGTGGCCTCGAAGACCAACGACCTTGCCGGTGACGGCACCACCACCGCCACGGTGCTGGCCGCTTCGATCCTGCGCGAAGGCGCCAAGCTGGTCGCCGCCGGCATGAACCCGATGGACCTCAAGCGCGGCATCGACCAGGCCGTTGCCGCCGTGGTCAAGGAAGTCAAGGCGCGGTCCAAGAAGGTCAAGTCCTCGGCCGAGATCGCGCAGGTCGGCACCATCGCCGCCAATGGCGACGCCACCGTCGGCGCGATGATCGCCAAGGCGATGGACAAGGTCGGCAATGACGGCGTCATCACCGTCGAGGAAGCCAAGACTGCCGACACCGAACTCGACGTCGTCGAGGGCATGCAGTTCGACCGCGGCTACCTCTCGCCCTATTTCGTCACCAATGCCGACAAGATGCGCGCCGAACTGGAGGACGCCTACGTCCTCATTCACGAAAAGAAACTCGGCAATCTGCAGGCGCTGCTGCCGATCCTCGAAGCCGTCGTGCAAAGCGGCAGGCCGCTGCTGATCATCTCGGAGGACGTCGAGGGCGAAGCGCTGGCGACGCTGGTCGTCAACAAGCTGCGCGGCGGCCTCAAGGTCGCGGCCGTCAAGGCGCCGGGCTTCGGCGACCGCCGCAAGGCGATGTTGGAAGACATCGCCGTGCTGACCGCCGGCCAGATGATTTCCGAGGATCTCGGCATCAAGCTCGACAACGTCACCATCGAGATGCTCGGCCGCGCCAAGCGCGTGCTGATCGAGAAGGACACCACCACAATCATCGACGGCGCCGGCACCAAGGCGACCATCCAGGCGCGCATCGCCCAGATCAAGGGCCAGATCGAGGAAACCACCTCCGACTATGACAAGGAAAAGCTGCAGGAGCGGCTGGCCAAGCTCGCCGGCGGTGTTGCGGTGATCCGCGTCGGCGGCGCCACCGAATCGGAAGTCAAGGAAAAGAAGGACCGCATCGACGATGCGCTGAACGCAACGCGCGCGGCTGTCGAAGAAGGCATCGTTCCGGGCGGCGGCGTGGCGCTGCTGCGCGCCAGGTCGGCGCTCAAGGGCCTGACCGGCGCCAATGCCGATGTGACGGCCGGCATTTCGATCGTGCTCAGGGCCCTCGAGGCACCGATCCGCCAGATCGCCGAGAATTCCGGCGTCGAGGGTTCGATCGTCGTCGGCAAGCTCTCCGACAGCAAGGATCACAATCAGGGCTTCGATGCCCAGAACGAGGTTTATGTCGACATGATCAAGGCCGGCATCGTCGACCCGGCAAAGGTGGTGCGCACGGCACTGCAGGATGCCGGCTCAATCGCCGCGCTCTTGATCACCGCCGAAGCCATGATCACCGACATTCCGGCCAAGGATGCCGCGCCCTCACCCGGCGGCGGCGGCATGGGCGGAATGGGATACTGAGGCCTTGGAGCCAGGAGAAACCCGTGCGTGAACCGACACTGCTTCCGGTATTCGGCAGGCTTGGGGTCAAGCCGCCGGTCGCCGTTGCTGCGACGCCGACCACATCCAGGAGCATGAAGAACGTGGTTGCCAGCATGCGGGAGGGTCTCTCCTCACACGGGGGCCTGGCTTTGAAGCTGGGCGTGGTGCTGTGGACAGTCGTTGTCCTGGCGGCAGTGTTTTTCATTGTGCGGGCCTGAACCGGTCGGTGGCGGGCGAGAACGAAAGGACGCGGACTATGGCAAACCGCTACGCGCTTCGCATGGACCATCCGGACAGCTGGACCGTTTTCGACGTCTTCACCGGCCAGCCCGCCGAGTCCGATCACAAGGTCATGGTCGGCATCAATGCCGGCGAAGCGGACGAGATAGTCGGCCGGCTGAACGATCAGGACGTCAAGCGGCGGGAACAGGCCGGCCGCTGACTTGTGCCGGTGTGCCAACGGGCAAATCTGCCGGAATGATTCGCTAACCACCTGTCGGGGGCGTACAGTCCCGTCGTCGCCGGCCAGAACAAGGGCACCGGCGCTTGAGAGCGTCCACCGTACTCCCGCCCCCTAAATGGGAGCTGCATCATGGACAATGATCATTCGGACGATGTGATCTCGACTTTCGACTGCAATATCCTGCGCGACGCCTTCAGGACATCTGTCATCGAAAATGGGATCCCCGAGGATCAGTGGCAAGGATACGCCGCGCTTTTGATCCGCGACTATACCGGCAATTCCGATTTTGAATCGGCGCTGCTGGCCTGGATCGTACGAAAGTAACTCTGTCGCCGTGCATAAGGTGCCGGAGCGGACAGCCGCTCCGCGCTTGCTTCTTATTTTTGCCAGAAGGACAATAAGCATGAGGTTCATGAAAACCCCGGACGCCCCTGTCGTAACGGTCGAGCCGATCGTCGAAGCCGCAAAAGTCCTGTCGAAGCGACTGACGATCAGAAGCGACGAAGCCGCAAGACGAAAGCTCGCAGACACCGACGGCACAGTGCGTCGGGCGCGTCAACTTGCGGAAAGCAACCGCCTTATTTGATATGCCTGCGTCCCGCCGGCGGGTCGTCGGATGATCTCGACGTCCCTGCCCGCACCCTTGGCGGCGCGCCCGCCTCTCTCATGATGATCTCGCGATGCGGATAGGGGATGCTTATGCCGTTTGCCTTGAATGTGTCCCACAGCGCCAGCAACACCTTGCCGCGCACGTTGGTCAGGCCTTGCTGGGGGTCGCGGATCCAGAAGCGCAGGACGAAGTTCAGCGAGGAGTCGCCGAAGTCGGTCAGCCAGCAGACCGGCCGCCGGTCGGCCTCGACCCGGCCGACGCTGATGGCGGCCTCTATCGCCAGCTCGCTCACCTTGTGCGGATCGGCGTCGTAGGAGACGCCGAAGTTCACGTCGAGGCGCACGAGGTTGTCGCTGAACGACCAGTTGATGACCCGCTGGGTGATGAAGTCCTCGTTGGGGATCAGGAATTCGCGACCGTCGCGCGTCACCACCGAGACGAAGCGCGCCCGCAATTCGCGTATCCAGCCGAAGGTGCCTTCGAGCGAAATGGTGTCGCCCGGCTTGATCGACTTGTCGAGCAGGATGATGACGCCGGAGACGAAATTCGAGACGACCTTCTGCAGCCCGAATGCGAGACCGACACCGACGGCGCCGGAAAACACCGTCAGCGCCGTCAGGTCGAGACCGACGGCGGAGAGTGCGACGGCGCCGGCCACCAGCACGAGGCCGATCTTGGCGACCTTGCCGACGAGGACGCGGATCGACGGCGTCAGCTCCTCCGAGATGCGGACGCGCTCATCGATGTAATTGCCGGTGACCACCGCAAGCCAGACAGTAGCGACCAGCAGCAGCGCCGCCTTCAGAACCATGAGCGCCGAAAGGCGCACCGCGCCCAGCGGGATTGCGAGGCTGTCGAGGAAAGCGGCTGCCTCGTCACCGACGCCCAGTATGACAAGGGCCGCGTAGATCCATGCCAGCCAGCCGAGCGTGCGCGCGACGAGGCGGTTGCGGATGATGCGCGACAGCACGGTCGCGAACAGCCACGCCAGCGAGAGCAATAACACGACGAGGAGGAGATGGGTGCGGCTCGGCCAGGTGATGGCGCGCAAGAGGTTGAGCGCGGCAAACAGCAGAACCGTGAACAGGATCCAGTCGGTGCGCCGCAACAGCGCGATGACGAGCCTCAGCAGTCCGGGATGGCCCTTGATCTGGCGCGCCTGGTTCTCGACGAGCGGCTCGACCCGCAGCGCCGCGAGCTTCGCCACCAGGAAGAGCGAGACGATAATGGCGGCCTGATAGACAAACCACGGCGTGGCGGCATAGTCGAACCATCCGCCGGCCCAGGCCAGCGATCTATCGATGGCGTCGCGAAAATCCATTGCCACACGACCACTTGGCTACGAACTGCAACTTCGCGGTCCACAATGTCGTCGGCCTTGTGATTGGTCAAGCCGACCTTCGGGGCGGCCTTGTGAGCGGCAGCGGCGGAACAAAACGCAGCAAAGGCCACTGACGGCCGGCGTCGCGGTTGGCAGGCCTTTCTGCAGCGCCACGCCAGCATGGGCAAGCGCATCGTCTTGCCCGACGCTGGTAGTCATCGCCGGCACGCTGCCGCCCGACCAGTCTCGCGAAAAATGTGTAAAATCATCCATCGAAGCGCTTGCGCAAGCGCTTCGATTGGATTAATTCAATCTCCGTGACGAATTTGGCGCTGCAGACCCGCATAGCCGTATTCGCCTTCGGAGGATCAGCAACAGCCCTTGCCGGCACACGTCGCGCCCGCGCTTCGTGGCGGCCTGATGCTGCCTGTGAATTGTCAAACCGAACGGGAGGAACCGATGAACTTCAAGCAGAACGGACTGTCTCGCCGCACCTTCGTGAAGGCTTCCGCGGCACTTGGCGCCACCGCCGTGGCGGCTGCGTCAGGGGTCAAGATGGCGCGGGCAGCACCCGCCGAACTCAGGTATTTCTACCGGGCGCCGTGGCCGTCGTCCGAGGTCTACGCCAACTGGCTGATCGACGAATGGAACAAGAAGAACGGCGACCGGGTTCATGTCACCGGCGCCAGCGTCGACGGCGAGACCTACAAGACCAAGCAGACCATCGAACTGTCCTCGAGCAATCCGCCGGATCTTTTCTATTCCTGGGAAGGCGGACGCGGCAAGGAGATCGTCGACAACGGTTTCTCCGCAGATCTGACCCCCTATTACGAGAAATATGGCTGGGACAAGAAACTGAACCCGGCCGGCGTGACGCTGTCGGTCTACAACGGCAAGAAGCATTTCGTCCCGACCGAGATGTGCGCCTCGGTGGTCTGGTACCGCAAGGACATCTACGAGAAGCTCGGCCTCAAGGTTCCGACCACATGGGACGAACTCATGGCCAATGCCCAGAAGGGCAAGGAAGCCGGCCTGGCCGCCTTCATGCTGGCCAACCAGAAGAAGTGGCCCTCGCAGTTCATGTGGTCGGCGATCCTGGTCAACAAGCATGGTCTGGACGTCTATGACGGCCTGATCAACGGCACCATCCCGTGGACCGACCCGCGCGCCGTCGATGTCACCGCGATGATGCAGAAACTGGCCGAGGACGGGATGTTCGAGCCGTCGTTCAACTCGATCGATCTCGGGCCCGCCATGGTGCCCTGGACGCAAGGCCACGGCCTGCACTGGTATCAGGGCTCGTTCAATCTCGGCCGCTTCCGCGGCGACCAGCCGCAATGCTGCGTCGTGCCGATGGACTTCTTCCCGATGCCGGCCTTCCCGGGCAAGAAGCCGGTGATGTCGGTGTTCGCCGAGGACACAATCATGATCCATGCGAACAGCCCGAACAAGGATGCCGCGGCTGAGTTCCTCGACTGGATGGTGTCCGACGCGGCGATGAGCAAGAAGCTCGAGATCGACAAGCCTTTCCCGTCGAACGTCAATTCCGACCTGTCGCGGCTGAGCGAGATGGAGCAGCGCCTCGGCAAGGCGATGGCGGAGTCCGGCTCGTTCACCTTCATGCATGTCGACCATGCCACGCCGCCGGCGATCTCGGACAAGTTCCTCGACGGCGTCCAGGGGGTGCTGGCCGGCGCCATGTCGCCCGAAGACGCCATGAAGCTGACCGAGGACGAGGCGGCGCGCGTCAAGAAATCCTAGGCGATGACCGAGCGGGAGAGGCGCAGCGCCCTTCTTCCGCTTCTTCCGCGTCCTCCCCGGCGGCGGTGCGCTTCGGTGCGCCGCCGCAACGGCGGGAGCTCGCGTGCCGACGAAACGCGACGCGGACGCCACCCGTCCATTTCCGCAATCAATCGAAAGGCGCAACCATGGCCAGCAGCGCAAGCCGCTTCGATGACGGCACCTTCATCGGCTTCGCCCGCCGGCATGTGTTCGTGACCGTATTCGGGGTCGCCGTGCCCTTGCTGGTGTTCGCCTGCTTCATCGGCTACCCGATCGTCTACACGATCTACCTCAGTTTCTTCGAATGGAACGGCATGGCGCCGCAGAAGAAATTCATCGGCCTGGCCAACTACGCCTACCTCCTCCACGACAAGTATTTCTACATAGCGCTGGTCAACAACGCCAAGTGGCTGGTCGTGTCGCTGGTGTTTCCGGTCTCGCTCGGCTTCCTGATCGCCTATGTGATGAAGGCGCGGCTGGTGTTTGCGCCATCGCTCCTGCGCACGATCGTCTTCTTTCCGGTGACCATGTCGCTGATCGCGGTCGGGCTGATGTTCCTGCTCATCCTCAATCCGGTGTTCGGCGCCTTCGACACCTTGCTGCGCTCGGTCGGGCTCGGCTTCCTGGTGCACGAATGGTTCGGCGACTACCGCATCGCGCTCTACACGCTGGCGGTCATTTCGGGCTGGGCCTTCACCGGCATGCCGATGATCTTCTACTTCGCCGGCCTTGGCGATGTTCCGAAGGAAACCTTCGACGCCGCGCGCATCGAGGGTGCCGGACATTGGCGCATGATCCGCAGTGTCGCTCTGCCCCAGCTGCGCCCCGTCACCGCGATCATCGTCATGCTGACGCTGTTTGAATCGCTGCGCGCCTTCGACCTGATCGCCGTGCTGACCAAGGGCGCCCCTTTCGGCATGACCAACGTGCTCGGCTATCTCGTCTACATGGAGAGTTTCTGGAACTCCCGCTTCGGCTACGGCGCGGCACTCAGCGTGGTCATCCTGGTGATTGCAGGGTCGCTGGCAGCCGTCCTGCTCGGCAAGGTCCTGAAGGGTGCCTTCGATGTCTGACGCGACCTTGAACGCCGGCGCCATGCGCCGTGGCAGCCTCGCCTCGGTGCTGCCCAAACTCGCCGCGACCCTGCTCATGCTGGTGCTGGCGGCGGTGTGGCTCGGACCGCTGCTTTTGATCGTGATGACGTCGATCAAGTCGAACGCCGAGTTCCTGGCCGGGCCGTTCGCCTTGCCCAGGTCGCCGACCATCCAGCCCTATATCGACGTCTGGTTCGGGCTCGGCTTCGGCACGCTTTTGAGGAACAGCCTGATCTATGCCACGGCCGGGTCGGCGCTGGCGGTGACGCTGGCGCTGGTCCCCGCCTTTGCGCTCAGCCGCATGAACGTTCCCGGCCACAAATGGATCTTCGGCCTGTTGCTGACCGGCCTCATGCTGCCGCAGCAGACGGTGCTGATCCCGCTCTACGATACGCTGCGCACATTCCACCTGCTGGACACCAAGATCGGCCTGGTCATCGTCCACGGCGTCTATGGAATGCCGCTGCAAGTGCTGATCCTGCGCGGCTTCATGACGACCATCCCGCCGGAAATCGAGAAGGCCGCCTATGTCGAGGGCGCGACCGACTTCCAGGTTTTCTGGAAGGTGATCCTGCCGCTGTCGGTTCCCGGCATCCTGGTCGGCTACACGCTGAACTTCATCGCCATCTGGAAGGAGTTCGTGTTCGGGCTGGTGTTCCTCAACAGCGAGGAGAATTTCCCGGTGACGGTCGGCATGCTGAAGCTGAACAGCGACCGCTACCTTGCCGTCTTCAACCTGCCGGCCGCGGGCCTCGTCATCTCGCAACTGCCGATCGTCATCCTGTTCATCCTGACCTACCGGCAGATCTCGGGCGGCAATCTCTCCGGCGCCGTGAAGGGCTGATTTCGATGACTGTGGAACAAGGACTTTGTAATGGCTGAAGTGTCCCTGAAGGACGTCGAGAAGCGCTATGCGATGGTGCCGGTTCTGTCCGGGCTGAACCTGGACATTGCCGACGGCGAATTCACCGTGCTGGTGGGACCGTCCGGCTGCGGCAAGACGACGACGCTGAACATGATCGCCGGTCTTGAATCGATCACCGGCGGCACGCTGCGCATCGGCGCGCGCGACGTGACCACGCTGCCGCCGAAGGACCGCGACATCGCCATGGTGTTCCAGTCCTACGCCTTGTTTCCGCACATGACGGTGCGCGACAACATCGCGTTCGGCATGAAGATCCGGAAAACCCCGAAAGCCGAGATCGAAACGCAGATACGGCAGGTGGCGCAGCGGCTGCGCATCGATGACCTGCTCGACAGGCTGCCCAAGGCGCTGTCCGGCGGCCAGCGGCAGCGCGTCGCGCTCGGGCGGGCGCTGGTGCGCCGTCCCGGCGTGTTCCTCATGGACGAACCTTTGTCCAACCTCGATGCCAAGATGCGCATCGAGGCGCGCAGTTTCCTGACCAAGATGCATCAAGAGGTCGGAACCACGACCGTCTATGTCACGCACGATCAGGCCGAGGCGATGACCATGGGCAGCAAGATCGTGGTCATGAACGGTGGCAAGATCCAGCAGGCGGCGGCCCCGCTCGAAGTCTACAACCGGCCGGCCAACCAGTTCGTCGCCGGCTTCATCGGATCGCCCGCCATGAACTTCCTGCGCCTGGTCTACGACGGCAAAGCCCTCCTGGACCAGGCCTGCCGGTTGCGGATCGAGGTTCCGGAGTGCCGGCGCGCGGCGCTTGCCGGCCAGCAGGGAAAAACGGTCACGCTGGGGGTGCGGCCGGAGCATTTCAGGATCCTGCAGCCCGGCGCCACCCCTGGGGCCGATTCGATCGCGTTCAATGTCGACGTGGTCCAGCATCTCGGCCACGAAATTCTTCTCGACCTCAGCGCCGGCGATCACAGATGCATCGCGCGGCTGCCGCCCAGCGACCGTTCAAAGCTTGGGGAAAGCCGGCTGTTTTCCATCGATATGGACCACGTCCATTACTTCAACGGCGACAGCGGTGAAAACCTCATTGATTATGCCCGGCAACAATGAATAGTCGGCTGCGGACCGGCGACTGGGGACCGGTTCCCGGCAGGCGGGTGCCGCATCGAGGGTAAAGGGATGGCGAGAGCGACTGCAACGATCAGCGACGTCGCCCGCCGCGCCGGAGTGTCCACCTCCACCGTGTCGCACGTCATCAACGGAACGCGCCTCGTCAGCCCCGAGAAAACCGCTCTCGTCAACGAGGCGATCACTGCGACGGGATATCAGCCGAACGCGCTGGCGCGCTCGCTGGCACGCAAGGTCAGCAACTATGTCGGCATCGCCATATCGGCGATCACCAATCCCTATTTCAGCGACATCATCTGCGCCATCGAGAACGAGTGCGCCCGGCTTGGCCTGCTGGTTTTCCTCGCCGACACGCGCGACGAGCCCGGCCATGAGCTGGCCGTCGTCCAGGCGCTGCAGGAGCGACGGGTGGACGGCATCATCCTGGCCCCGTGCGGCGATCCTGAGAGCACGACCGTGCGCTATCTGGAAAGGAGCGGCATCCCGACCGTACTCGTCGACAGGTACACGGCGTCGGCCTTCGACCATGTCGGCGTCGAGAACAAGCAGGCCGTCGCCAGTCTGGTTTCGCACATGGCCGAATTCGGCCACAGGCGGATCGGCATGATCGGCGGCCATGCCGGTTTCAGCACCACCACCGAGCGCATCGAAGGCTACAGGCTCGGCCTGAAGCGTCACGGGATCGCCTTCGATCCGGCGTTGGTGCAACCATCGAACCAGACTTTCGAAGCCGCCCAAAGTTCGACCGCTGCCCTGCTGGAGCTGGCAAACCGGCCGACCGGCATCATTACCGGAAACAACCAGACGACGATCGGCGCCGTGGCCGCGATCCGCAATGCGGGCCTCAGAATACCGCAGGACATATCGCTTGCGGGCTTCGACGACTTCGAGTGGGCGAACTACTTCGACCCGCGGCTGACCCTGGTGGCGCAGCCCTGCGACGAGATTGGCCGCAGGGCCGCGCAGATGCTTGTCGAGCGGATCGGCGGATTGCACACAGCACCCCGTTCCGTCAGGTTGAAATCGACCCTCGTCACAAGGAACTCTTGCGCGGCTCCGGCTGTTTCCTGAACCGCCTGGCGGATCGCGCCGAGATGCGCGTGCGATTTTGCGCGCTGCGCAATTTCGATCAAACTGGCCGCGCTTCGAAACGGCACCATGATCCGGCCAATGCGAGGAGAAAAATGAACCCGACCGAGAAGGCGCTGTGGTTCGTCGAAAGCCATCTGCCCGAAGCGGTCTCGCTCGACGATGTCGCGCAAAGCAGCGGCGTGTCGCGCTTCCACGTGACGCGCGCTTTCGGCGCTGCGACCGGCCGCTCGGTGATGGGCTACATGCGCGCGCGCCGGCTGAGCGAAGCGGCGCGCAAGCTCGCCGCCGGCGCGCCCGACATCCTCTCGGTCGCGCTCGACGCCGGCTATAACTCGCATGAGGCCTTCACCCGCGCCTTCCGCGACCAGTTCGCCACCACGCCGGAACTGGTGCGCGCACAAGGCACCCTCGACAATCTCGATCTCGTGGAGCCGATCCTGATGAACCAATCCCTGCTTGCCAGCCTCGAGCCGCCGCGCTTCGAGACCAGCCGCCCCTTCCTCATCGCCGGCCTCGGCGAACGCTACAGCTGCGAGAGCAGCGCGGCGATCCCGATGCTTTGGCAGCGTTTCGGTCCCTATATCGGCAACATTCCGGGCGAGATCGGCGACGTCGCCTATGGCGTCTGCGTCAACGGCGACGACGCCGGCAATTTCGACTATGTCGCCGGCGTCGAGGTGTCCGATTTCTCCGACCTGCCAAAGGATTTTTCCCGCGTGCGGGTGCCGGCACAGAAATACGCCGTGTTTTCGCATCGCGAGCACATCTCGACCATCCGCCGCACCGTCAACACGATCTGGAACAAATGGCTGCCGGCCTCCGGCCACGAGATCGCGGATGCGCCGGAGTTCGAGCGCTACGGCCCCGAATTCGATCCGCGCAGCGGCAATGGCGGGCTGGAGATCTGGATCCCTGTGAAGGGGTAAGGAGTGGTCGGCCGTAGGCCGATCAATCGACAACGATTTGTCGATTGAAGCGACGAACGACCGAAGCCATAGCGAAGGGCCGGACCAACTCTACAATTCCAGGTTCCAGTTCTGGCCTACCAGATCCTTGCCGAAGGAATGGTGGCGTTCTTCCTCGGCGAGCTTGAAGCCTGCCGCCTCGTAGATGCGGCGCGCCGAGACGAGGATGTCGTTGGTCCACAGCGTCAGCGTCTTGTAGCCCCTGGCGCGGGCAAAGCCGATGCACTCATCGACCAGCCGCTTGCCGATGCCAAGGCCGCGCGCGGACGGCTCGACATAGAGCAGGCGCAGCTTCGCCACCTCGTCCGACTTGCTCACGAGAAAGACCGAGCCGACGACCTCCCCTTCCCGCTCGGCGACCCAGCCGCGCTCCCATTTCGGATCGAAGGATTTGACGAAGGCCGCGAGGATCTCGGCGACCAAGGCCTCGTAGGTCTCGTCCCAGCCATAATCCTGCGCGTAGAGCATGCCCTGGCGTCTGACGATCCAGCCGATATCGCCGACCTGCAGCGGCCGCAGCATGTAGGGAATTTTAGGCTCGGCACCGTCGCCGCCCAGCAGGCGCTGCACCGTCTGCATGGCCTTGACCAGTCTGTCCTGGTCGGATGCCGGCAGCCGATCGAGCAAGGCCGCGACCTGATCGTGCGAATCCCGATTCAGCGGCGCGAAGGCCTGCCTTCCGGCCGGCGTCAGCGCGATCGACGAGCGCCGCGCATCGGCCTCGGTGGCGGCGCGCTCGACCAGGCCGCGCTCCTCGAACTTCTTCAGCAGCCGGCTGAGATAGCCGGGGTCAAGCGCAAGGTCGCGGACAAGGTCGGTGGCGGTCAGGCCGTCGCGATGCGCCAGCTCGTAGAGCACCCGCGCTTCGGTCAGCGAGAACGCGCTTTTTAGGAGCCCTTCGTCGAGCAGCCCGATCTGGCGGGTGTAGAAGCGATTGAAGGCCCGCACCGCGTCGATCCGTTCCTTACCGGGTTGGTGATGAAGGGTCATGGCGTTTCTCCTGTCGGGGACAGGATCGATCATTTAGTTGACTTAGTCAAGTAAATAGCTGCTGCCTATCTGACGGCCTGGCGGATCAGCCCCTCGAAGCCATCGGCCAGATTCGCCGTGCCGGCGGCGATGATCTTCGACAGGGCCCTCGCCCGGCCGGGGGTCTTGTTGGCGTCGAGCAGCACCGCCCTGCCCTCGTGCATGACGAAGTCGAACTTGCCGTAGTCGAAGCCGAGCTTCTGGCGCAACGCCCGCAATTCGTCGGGGACCGGAACGGGCTCGCGGCGAATGGTGTCGTCGCCCTTGACCAGACTTTGCGGCGAGACGTAGCGGGTGCAGCGCTCGCGCTCGCCGCAGAAGATCCAGAACCGCGCCGCGAAGCCGTCCGGCTCCGCTTCGGGGATGAATTTCTCGACGACCAGATTGGTGCGCGTGAAAACTTCCGCAGGAACATCCGCCAGCGAAGCATGGACCTGGTACTGTTCGAAGGCCTCGCTACTAGGAAAGGGAATTGCCTTGCCGGCGCGCACGGAGTGCCGGTTGAGCTGCTGCTCGGGCGTTCCCTGGTGGTTGAGATTGCTCTTGACGATGACCGGACCGGACCAGTCGTCATCCTGATCGATGACGGCGCCGCTGATGCGGCGTTTTGAGATGTCGGTCGCACCGAGATTGAGGCAGAAGGGAAAGCCGCGCGCATAGTCGACATAGTCGGCCGGCGTCACCGTCGCGTCGACATGAAGAACGGCGATATCGGCATCATGTCGCGCCGAAGGCCCGGGCAGGATGCGAACGGAATGGCCGCGCCTTTTCAGCTCCGCCAGTATGTCGAACAGCATATAGGGGCTGTCCCAACGCTGCAGCATGCCGCGCCGGTGCTGGAACCGGTCGTATACATGCGTTATCACCGCGATGCGGGCCACGATCTCTCCAACCGCGCGAAGCAAGCATTCAGCCGGACCTATCCAGTGCGCCACCAGCCTACAAGCCGTTTTGCATGACTAGCCACTGGGATGCAATTCGCCGCCACTGGCAGTTGCTCGGCCCGCCGCTGCGGCCGCCGCCGGAGGCGGTCGAGGCCTATGAGCGCGAACTCCAACTGCAATCGGCGGATTTGCTGCTTTTGGGCGTGACGCCGGAACTGGCCGGGCTCGGCAAGACGCTGCTGGCTGTCGATGAATCCGCAGCCATGATCTCCGGCATCTGGCCCGGCGACACCGACACACGCAAGGCGGTGATCGGCAACTGGCTGGACCTGCCGATTGCCTCCAACAGCGTCGATGCCGTCATTGGCGACGGCTGCCTGTCGGCGCTCGATTCATCTACCGCGAGACTTCACCTGCTTGCCGAAATCGGGCGCGTGCTGAAACCCGGCGGACGGGCCGGGCTGCGACTGTTCGCCGGCCCCGAGGCGCCGGACGACCTTGCGGCCGTGCGGGAACTCACCATGGCCGGCGGCGTCGCCACCTTCCACGAACTCAAATGGCGGATCGCCATGAGTTGCACCGGCGGCGACCCGGACCGCGCCATCAAGGTGAAGGCGATCCTCGAGGCGTTCGACGCGCTGTTTGCCGACCGCGAGGAGCTTGTCTCGGCCACCGGCTGGGACAAGGCAGTCATCGGCACCATCGATGTCTATGCGACGTCGCAGGCCAGCTACAGCTTCGCCACCGCGGCAGTGCTGGTTGAGGAGGCAAGCCGCCATTTCAGCCGTGTCCGCCTCGCCCCGACCGGGACCTACGGGATGGCCGAACGCTGCCCGCTGCTGGTGCTGGGCGAGCCGCGCCGATAGATACTCACCCCATCGGCAAAGCCTGCCAGCGGTCGACAATCTTGCCGCCGGAAAGCACGGCAATAGAACCGAAATGCTGCAGCACCGCCTCGCTCTGCGTCGGCCTCAGAAAAGCGTAGTCGCCCGGTTTGACCATTGCATCGCCGGGCAGGCCCATGAACTGCTGGTTGGAGGACAGGCCGATCAGGCCGTTGGTCTTCATGCCGTCGGGAAACACCGGCTCGGCCATCCATTTGCCGCCATAGAGATAGCAGCCCTTGCGCGGGAACAGGCCGAGCGTCCGCAAGATCCGCGACAGGGCTGCCGGGCCGGGCAGCACCGGCTCGACCGCCTTCAGGATCGGCGTCGCGATGAAGGCGGCCGGTTGGAAGCCGGCGAGCCCCGGCTTGTCGAAATCGCTGGGCAGCACGAAGGCGGAGCCGATCGACACTTCATTGGCCACCCCGCCATTGTGGAGCAGCGCCGTCTTCGAACCGCCGATGTTGAGGATGCGGCGCTGGTCCTCGCCAAGGCAATCGGCGAACTCCCTGGTCAGTGCCGAGGCCTTTTTCAGCGCTCCGTCCTGGCCGCCGAACAGGCCGGGAATCTCGGGCGCATGCGCCTCATAAGCCATGATGCCCTGACAATGCAGCCGTTCGGGAATCGATAGCCCCTTCAAGGCTTCCGGGCTCGCGAACCCACCACGGTGCAGCCCGACATCGACCTCGTAAGCGAAGCGCAGTTCGATGCCGAGTTGGGCCGCCAGCGTGCCGTATTCGGCCAGCCGCTCTTTCGTATCGATCAGCCAGCAGACGCGCGACCACCCCACTCCGCCTTTCGTCAGCATGGCTCTCGCCGCACCGACCGGCATCGGCTTGCCATAGAGCATGTCGGCGTCCGGAAAGGCATCGAGCACGGCCTGCGTCACCGGCGGATGAAAGGTCATGAAGCGGTTCGTGCCGAGCGCCCTGGCGATGTGCGACAGCAACGGCACGCAAGCCAGCGATTTGTCGACCAGCCGCACGGCAAGGCCAGGGTCCAGTCTCTCCTTCACCAGAGCGATATTGCGGTCCAGCCTGTCGCGGTCGAGCAGCAGGCAGGGCTGGAAGATGCCGGCCTCCTTCAACGCCTGCGACAGCGCGGCGAAATAGGCGCTCATGTCTCGATGCCGAACAGGCCGGCCATATAGGGCGACACGAAACGGTTTTGCGGATCGATGTCGCGGCGCACCGCCATCGCCTCGTCCCAGCGCGGATAGAGTTTCTTCAAATCCGCCGCCTTCAGGCTGTGCATCTTGCCCCAATGCGGCCTGCCGCCATATTTGCGGAAGATCGGTTCGGCCGCGCGCATGAACGGCAATGGATCGTTCGCCGCATCGTGGTGGATGGCGATCGAGCAGGTGGGCCTTTTGTAGAACGGCGAGAGCCAGAATTCGTCTGCTGCCACCGAGCGCACCTCCATCGGGAAATAGACTGCGGGAAAGTGCGTCTCGGTCAGCGCGATGATTTCGGCCAGCGCCTTCGGCCCCTCCTCGAAGGGCAGATGATATTCCATCTCGTTGAAGCGGGTTTGTCGGTCGCTGGCATAGACGTTGAGCCAGTCCTGCACGTAATCCTCGGCCGGCAGTTTGGCGATGGCGCCCAGGATCAGCCGGCGGCGCAGCGACGGCAGCCAGCGGAGTGCGGTGCGCAGCCGGCGTAGCGTCTGCAGCCCCGCCTCGTCGCCCTCGGTCGGCCGCAGCGTCGTCGCTGCATCGCTCAGGTCACTGGCGATGAACTGCGCGTAGCCGGAAAACGGAATGTAGTAGAACTCGGCCGAGCGATGCGTGCGCATCATCTTTTCGAAGTCGCGCAGCATGTCGGCGATCGGCAGCACCCATTTGCGGCGACGCAGCCGATAGGTCGGCATGTTGTTCACTGTCACTTCGGTCAGGATGCCGAAGGCGCCGAGCGCGACGCCGATGGCATGGATCGTCTCTTGATCCCCTGCCTTGGAGTATTCGCGCAGCTTGCCCAGCCCGTCGACGATCTGCATCGTCTCCAGCTGCGTGTGATAGGCGCCAAGCGTCGGCCCGGAGCCGTGGGTTGCGGTGCCGAGCGCGCCGCCGATCGCCTGGCGGTCGATGTCGCCCATGTTGGGCAGGCCCTGGCCGATGCCTTGCAGCAGGTGCATCAACGGGCCGAGCCTGATCCCTGCCCGCACGCGCGCCTGATGTTTCTGCGCGTCGTGCGACACCAGCCCCTCGATCTTCTCCAGCGAGACGATCGTGCCTTCGGATTTCACCAAAGGCGTGAAGGAATGGCCGGCGCCGACGACACGCAGCGGGCCGGGCGCGCCGCGCACCAATTCGGCAAGCTCATTGGTGTCGGCCGGGCTGGCGATCAGCTTCGGCTCGGCGCGAACGAGGCCGGACCAGTTGCTCCAGGTGGTCGACATGGCGCCCTCCCGCTCAGGCTTTTTGTTGGACCATGATCTCTTCCGAAAACCGGTTTCCACTTTTCGGGATCATGCTGTGACGCGGCGGCGCCGCGACACGAGGATGAACAGGCCAAGCAGTATGACGCTGGCAAGCGCGCTGGCGGCGGCGAATTCCGGCACCGGCCGGAAATCCTTGCCGTCGATGAGCAGCGATGCCGCGATCGGGCCGATGGCCAGGCCGAAGAGCTGGGCGGCCGGCACCAGCAGCACGGCCGTGCGCGTCTCATCGGCGGTGATCGCCAGGCGGATCTGGTAGGGCACGACGAACAAGAGGATGAAGCCCATGACCAAGGCCGCGACCCAGAATGTCGTCAGGCCCGGTCCGCCGGCGAGAACCAGGGAACTGACCAAAGCAACAGTACCGATCGCCGCGATGGCGAGGCGATAATCGATGCGCGCCTCGAACACGGTCGCCGTCATCGCGCCCAGAACCTGAACCGCGAGGCTGGCCGAGACGATCAGGCCGACGGTGCGCCCATCGATGCCGTACTGCGCGCCAAGCGGCTCCAGAAAAGCCCAGACCGCGCCGAAGAACATGAAGTAGCAGAAGACCGACAGGAGCGCGGTCATCGAAGGGAGCGTCAGCACATTGGCCAGGTTCTCTTCCTTGGGCAGGTCGGCATAGTTGCCCGGCACCTTCCAGGCGATCACCAGGGACGCCAGGCAAACCAAGGCGAGCGCAATGAAGCCGCCGGCCGACCCGGCTGCCGGAATCACATAGAGGGCGAGCACCAGCGCCAACGCGCATTGCATCAGCGTCTGGATGGTGACGAAATAGCCGCCGATGCGCTCGGCCCGCCGCGAGCGGGCGATGAGCTCTGTGGCGACCGCCACCAGACCGCCCTCTGCGAGCCCGGCCACGGCGCGTGCGGCGATCAGCGTATTCGCGGAGGCGGCATAGGCCGTCCACCAATTGGCCAGCGCAAGCAGGATCAGCAGGACAGCACTTTTCCAGCGCATGTTGCGGGCTGCAAGCAGCATCGCCACGACGCCTGAGCCGACGGCAATGGCGATCATCTCCGCCGTCGCGACCAAAGCAAGTTCGTCGCCGCTGACATGGCCCTCGGTGTAGAGGGCGCCGAGGAGCACCGGCTGCAGGCCGAGGATGAGCAGGCCAACCGAACCGATCCACAGGGCCGAGGCAAGCTCGGCGCCGGTCGGATTGCCAACCAGCCAATCGCCATTCCCCTGATGTCCGGCATTCGATGCCAAAGGCGCCTCCCCCAACGTCCTTGCCGCACGGCGAAAAAACTGACAATCTGTCAGCAATTCTGGAAACTGATACTTGATCATATTTTTTGTCAACCGGGAATTTGGACTTTCTGGCGAGAGATCCGACGCATGACGGAAGCAAGGCGATTGGCGACCGAGCCGCGGCGCAAACCCAAGCAGGAGCGCAGCCGCGAGCGCATCGACGCGATCCTGTCGACGACCATGCGGCTGATCGGCGAGAAGGGCATCGACGCCGTCACGATGAAGGAAGTGGGCGCGCTGGCCGGCGGGCCGATCGCCACCGTCTATCACTATTTTCCCAACAAATCGGCGATCCTGGCGATGCTCTATGAGCGCTTCTCCGAGGTCAGCCGCACCCGCTTCGGCGCGATCATCGCCGAAATCCGTGGGCTGGACGACGTGACGGCAGCGGCCGACCGCCTGCTCGACGATTATTATGAGCGCGTTGCCGAAGACCCGGCCATTCAGGATCTGCAGAACGCGATCCAGGCCGACAAGGCGCTGCAGAATCTCGACATCGCCGAGACAAGACAGCAGGCGAGCATGTTCTGCGAGCATGTCGGCCCGCTCATCGATCCGGAGCGGCGTGAGCAGTTCGCCCGCGTGGTCTTCCTGATCTTCCAGCTTGCCGGCGGGGTGGTGCGGCTTGCGCTGACGCAGGACGAGGAGGAAGGCCGGCGGACGATCGATGACTACAGGTCGATTATTCACGCGCAGCTGCGGTTGTTTCTTTAATCGACCTCACGGATCCAGCTTCGGCGCCAAGATCTCGACCAGCCAGTCGACGAACACCCGCACGCGCGGCGACAGCTGCCGGCTGCGTGGATAGAGCACCGAGATCGGCGTTGCGGTCGGCGGATAGTCGTTTAGCAGCTCGACCAGCCGGCCGGCGGCAAGATCATCGGCAAAACGAAGCCGCGGTGCCTGGTAGAGGCCGAAGCCGAGCCGTACCAGAGTGGCGCTGGTGTCGGAATTGGCCACGGTGACCAGCGACGGCAGGACGATCTCGCGGACCTTGCCGTCGACCATGAACTCCAGCGGCATCACCTGTCCGGTGCGCGAGGAGACGAAGCCGATCATCATATGCCCGGCAAGATCGTCGAGAGAGCGCGGCAGGCCGTGGCGCTCGAGATAGGCAGGGCTGGCGACGGTGATTTCGCGCGCCGTGCCCAGCCGGCGCACGATCATGTCGCTGTCGGGAAGCACACCGGCGCGGATGACGCAGTCGACACCTTCGCGCACGAGGTCGACCAGGCGATCCCCCTCGCCGATGTGCACGGTCAGACCGGGATGGCGGGCGAGCAAGGCCGGCAGTTCCGGCAGGATGAAGGTGCGGGCCATGTGGCCGTTGACGTCGATGCGCAACCGCCCGCGAACCTCGTTGGCGGCAAAGCTGCCTTCGGCATCCTCGATGTCGGCCAGGATGCCGGTGCAGCGCTGATAGTAGGCCTCGCCGTCGAGTGTCGTCGTGACGTGGCGGGTGGTCCGCCGCAGGAGTTGCGCGCCCAGCCGTTCCTCGAGCTGCTTGATCGCGGAGGTGGCGCTGGAACGCGGCAGTCCGAGATCGGCGGCGGCCGCGGTGAAACTGCGCCGCTCTACGACGCGGGCGAAGAGGCGCATGCTGTCGAGCTTGTCCATGTTCCGATTGTTCGTCTTTCCTGAATAGAGAAGGCAATCCTTGCCTGATTATATCCGCCAGGCGGGAGAATAAATAGAGGTCATCGCAAATCGATGGAGACGACCATGACCAAGACCAATCGCCCGATAGCCCTGATCACCGGCGGCAGCCGTGGACTGGGACGCAACACCGCGCTCAGCCTCGCCCGCAAGGGCATCGACCTGGTGATCACCTACCGGTCCCGCGCGGACGAGGCCCAGACTGCAGTCGCGGAGATCGAGGCGGCGGGCGGCCGCGCCGCGGCGCTGCAACTGGACACGGGCGCGGTCGCGACCTTCCCGGCCTTCGTCGAGGCATTGAAGCGGACGCTCAGCGAGACCTGGCAGCGCGACCAGTTCGACTTCCTCGTCAACAATGCCGGTACCGGCCTGCGCAAGACCATCGCCGAGACGACCGAAGAGGAATTCGACACGCTGATGAACATCCACCTCAAGGGCGTGTTCTTCCTGACCCAGGCGCTGCTGCCGCTGATCGCCGATGACGGCCGCATCATCAATATTTCGAGCGGACTGGCGCGCTTCTCGGTCCCGGGCTCGGCCGCCTATGCGATGATGAAGGGCGGCGTCGAGGTGTTCACGCGCTATCTGGCCAAGGAACTCGGCTCCCGCCGCATCACCGCCAACACGGTGGCACCCGGCGCGATCGCGACCGACTTCAATGGCGGCCATGTGCGCGACGACGCCGACATCAATCGCGTCGTGGCCGGCATGACCGCGCTCGGCCGCGCCGGCGTGCCCGACGATATCGGCCCGATGATCGCCTCGCTGCTGTCGGACGACAATCGCTGGGTCAACGCCCAGCGCATCGAGGCGTCGGGCGGCATGAACATCTAGCCTCCAAGCGTCTCGACTTTCCCGCTGCGCCGTGTTTCACAGCTCCCACCCGGCGCAGCGGATGCATTTCGCGGCCGATACCGGCGGCGATCATCGCGTTCCATGAACGGGCGATCGCGAAAAACAAAATTTCGCGCGACCAGGTGGCTCGGCGCGCCTTGACTCCGACACACCAGCAGCCTATTTCACCGGCACGTTAGCACTCGCCATTGGTGAGTGCTAACCAAGGGTCCGGCGCTGCCGGGCTTGGTTTGTCCGGCTTCGCCGGACGGAGGAACAGTTCTCACCGTTCTCATTCGAGGAAGAAAAAATGGCAAAGTCGAAGTTCCGCCCGCTTCATGACCGCGTGGTCGTTCGCCGGGTTGAATCCGAATCCAAGACCGCCGGCGGGATCATCATCCCGGATACGGCGAAGGAAAAGCCGCAGGAAGGCGAGATCATCGCCGTCGGTTCCGGCGCCCGCGACGAAGCCGGCAAGCTCGTCCCCCTGGACGTCAAGGCTGGCGACCGCATCCTGTTCGGCAAGTGGTCGGGCACCGAAGTCAAGCTCAATGGCGAAGACCTTCTGATCATGAAGGAATCCGACATCATGGGCATCATCGGCTGAATATCGGCCTCACCGTCATCTAAATCTGCGGGCTCGATCAAAGCCCCTGCCAGGAGCTAAACATGGCTGCCAAAGAAGTAAAATTCTCCCGCGACGCCCGTGAGCGCATGCTGCGCGGCGTCAACATCCTCGCCGACGCGGTGAAGGTCACGCTCGGCCCCAAGGGCCGCAACGTCGTCATCGACAAGTCGTTCGGCGCCCCGCGCATCACGAAGGACGGCGTCACCGTCGCCAAGGAAATCGAGCTTGAGGACAAGTTCGAGAACATGGGCGCGCAGATGGTCCGCGAAGTTGCTTCGAAGACCAACGACATCGCCGGCGACGGCACCACGACCGCGACGGTTCTGGCGCAGGCGATCGTCCAGGAAGGCCACAAGGCGGTTGCCGCCGGCATGAACCCGATGGACCTGAAGCGCGGTATCGATCTGGCCGTGACCGAAGTCGTCGTGGCGCTCGGCAAGGCCGCCAAGAAGATCAAGACCTCCGAGGAAGTCGCCCAGGTCGGCACGATCTCGGCCAATGGCGACGAGTCGGTCGGCGCCATGATCGCGGAAGCGATGCAGAAGGTCGGCAACGAGGGCGTCATCACGGTCGAGGAAGCCAAGACCGCCGAGACCGAACTCGAAGTCGTCGAAGGCATGCAGTTCGACCGCGGCTACCTGTCGCCCTACTTCGTCACCAACGCCGACAAGATGGTTGCCGATCTCGAGGACGCCTACATCCTGCTCCACGAGAAGAAGCTCTCCAACCTGCAGGCCATGCTGCCGGTTCTCGAGGCCGTCGTGCAGACCTCCAAGCCGCTGCTCATCATCTCGGAAGACGTCGAAGGCGAGGCCCTGGCCACGCTGGTCGTCAACAAGTTGCGTGGCGGCCTGAAGATCGCCGCCGTCAAGGCGCCGGGCTTCGGTGATCGCCGCAAGGCCATGCTGGAAGACATCGCCATCCTGACCGGTGGCCAGGTCATCTCGGAAGACCTCGGCATCAAGCTCGAGAACGTCGGCCTCAACATGCTCGGCCGCGCCAAGAAGGTGTCGATCTCCAAGGAGAACACCACCATCGTCGACGGCGCCGGAAAGAAGGCCGAGATCCAGGGCCGCGTTGCCCAGATCAAGCAGCAGATCGAGGAGACCACCTCGGACTACGACAAGGAGAAGCTGCAGGAGCGTCTCGCCAAGCTGGCGGGCGGCGTTGCGGTGATCCGCGTCGGCGGTGCGACGGAAGTCGAAGTCAAGGAAAAGAAGGACCGCGTCGATGACGCCCTCAACGCGACCCGCGCGGCCGTGGAAGAAGGCATTGTCGCTGGCGGTGGCGTGGCCCTGCTGCGCGCTTCGGCCAACCTCAAGGCCACCGGCGCCAACTCCGACCAGGCTGCCGGCATCAACATCGTGCGTCGCGCGCTGCAGGCTCCGGCCCGCCAGATCGCGGCCAACGCCGGTGCGGAAGCTTCGATCGTTGCCGGCAAGATCCTCGACAACAAGGGCGCGACCTTCGGCTACAACGCCCAGACCGGCGAATATGGCGACATGATCGCCATGGGTATCGTCGATCCGGTCAAGGTCGTGCGCACGGCTCTGCAGGACGCGGCCTCGGTCGCCGGCCTGCTCGTCACCACCGAAGCCATGATCGCCGAGGCTCCGAAGAAGGAGTCGGCTGGCGGCGGCATGCCTGGCGGCATGGGCGGCGGCGGCATGGGCGGCATGGGCGGCATGGACTTCTAAGAAGTCCATAAAGCACGCCCATGAATCCAAGTTACTCAAGCCCGCAAGCGGGCTTGAGTGGCGGCATGGACTTCTAATCCAGCGCCTATCAGCCTTCAGATACGAAAAGGGCGGCAGCAATGCCGCCCTTTTTCATGGGCAGATTTGTTCTGCTGCACCAACCGACTCTGAGCGCGCGACCATGCGCGCCTGGCCAAAAACCCAACAGATGTCGGCCTTTAGCCGCAGCCACCTTTCGCAGCTGACCTTTCCCAGGCAATTTGCCAACAAAATTCCGGTCGGGAAACCGACGCCCTGGACTCGCGCCTCAGACGGCGACCTCCGCGCGTTGCCGCACTTCGCCGGCCAGCACGGCCGACTCGACCAGCGCCGCGACTTCGTCGGCCACGGCCAGCAGCGGGGCGCGATCACGGGTGGCGCGCGCAATCACCA
Source organism: Mesorhizobium sp. LjNodule214 (assembly GCF_964252735.1). NCBI lineage: Bacteria > Pseudomonadati > Pseudomonadota > Alphaproteobacteria > Hyphomicrobiales > Phyllobacteriaceae > Mesorhizobium > Mesorhizobium sp. LjNodule214. The sequence goes on along the minus strand of NZ_CAXUPE020000003.1, from coordinate 382,535 downwards.
TCAGCCCTTCCAGCGAGGATTCGACCAGCAGCGCCAAGGCATGCGCACGGCGTTCGGGCACCCCTGCCCTGACGAAGGCCTGTCGCAGCAGGCCGATCCACTGCTCGAAGGCCGAGCGGCACAGTTCGGCCAGTTCCGGCAAGTTCGCCGGTGAATCCAGCACCACGGGCGCGATCGGGCAGCCGAGCGTGAATTCATTGTCCTCCAGCATGCGGGCAACCGACTGGTAGATGTGGTGGACGGCCACAGCCGGGTTCGTTTCGGCGGCAAGGTCCTCTCCCAACCTTTCGGTCACCTTGGCGACGCTGTCGCGCGTCACCTCGACGACCAGCTGGTCCTTGCCGCCCGGAAAATGGAAATAGAGCGAACCGCGCGGTGCGCCGCTGGCGCTCAATATGTCGTTGAGCGAGGTGCCGTGATAGCCGCGCTGCCCAATCAGCAGCGCCGTCGCCTCGATCATGCGGGTGCGGGTGTCGTTCGCCATGTCAGCCTCTGTGAGGAGAGAGCCATTATAGGCCTTGCCGGCAATATGACAATCGGTCTACATACTATGTAGATCGGTCTACATATCGGGAGTGATAGGAAGCTGTCGATACCCGTCCAACACCCATCGAACCCATGGAGGAACCCAATGACGATTCGTGAGGCTTCGGCCGAGTGGCAAGGTGCGCTGAAGGAAGGTTCGGGCCGGCTTCGGCTGGGCAGCGGCGTCTTCGAAGGCGCCTACTCCTTCCCGTCGCGTTTCGACAACGGTCCGGGCACCAATCCGGAAGAACTGATCGCGGCGGCCCATGCCGGCTGCTTCTCGATGGCCATGACCGCCATCCTCGGCCAGCACGGCCACGTCCCCCGGAACATCCGCACCACGGCGAAAGTGCATCTCGGCGCGACCGCGGCCGGACCGACGATCACCCGCATCGAACTCGAAACGCAGGCGGAGGTGGCGGAACTCGGGGCAGAGGAATTCGAGCGGCTTGCGCAGTCCGCCAAGGCGATTTGCCTGGTCTCGCGCGCGCTTGCCGGCGTGGCCAATATCACCCTCAAGGCCGTGCTCGTTGACGCCGTCGATGACCAACCAGGAGAATGACGATGACACGCGAGCTTATCATGGACATCGCCGCGAATGATTTGTCCCGCCAGACGGCCGAGATCATGCGGCGCTTCAACGACGTGTTCCAACGGCATGATCCCACTGCGCTTGCCGAACTGGTGGCCGAGGATTGCGTGATCGAGAACACGGTGCCGGCGCCGGACGGCGCGCGCCATGCCGGCAAGGCGGCATGCGTCGGGCTGTGGTCGGTGATCGCCACCCAGCCAGGCACCCGCTTCGAGATCGAGGAGACCTTCGTCGCCGGCGAGCGAGCGACGATCCGTTGGCGCTATTTCATGGCCGACGGCAACTCGCTGCGCGGCGTCAATCTGATGCGTGTAGACGGCGGGCGGATCGTCGAGGCGATGGGCTACGTCAAGGGGTAGCGCCAAGGGGCGCTACCGGTCCGCCAGCGCCAGCTTGGCGCCGAGCATGACGAAGGCGCCGGCGAAGGTGCGACGCATCCAGGTCAGCACCCTCGGCCGCGACACGACGTGGCTGCGGATCGAGGCGGCGAAGATGCCGTAGCCGACGAAGACGACGAAGGTGAGCAGCATGAAGACGCTCGACAGTTCCAGCATCTTCGACAGCGCGTGCGGTTCGGTGGTGCTGACGAATTGCGGCAGGAAGGCAAAGAAGAAGATCGACAGTTTCGGGTTGAGGATGTTGACCAGGATGCCGGAGGTGATGACCTTGCCGGCCGAGCGCGGCGCGTCGTCCTGGTCGACGCTCAGGCCGCCCTTCTCTTTCAGCGTGTTCCAGGCCATGTAAAGCAGATAAGCGACGCCGAGATATTTCAACGTCTCGAAAGCCAACGCGCTGGTGTGCAGCAGCGCCGCCAGTCCGGTGATGGCCGCCGCCATATGCGGGATGATGCCCAGCGTGCAGCCGAAGGCGGCGACGATCGAGGCACGCGCGCCACGCGACAGGCCGGCACTCAGGGTGTAGAGAACGCCGGTGCCGGGCGAGGCCACGACGATCAGCGACGTCAACAGGAATTCGATGCTCACGTTTGATCCTCCGCTGCCCTGCCCGCCGGCAAGGTATCCAGCAAGGGGCCGGGGCACAAGCCGGGGCGATGAGCGAAGGCGGAGGCAGGCTGGCCAGAGTCCGCTATGCCCCGATAGCGACCAAATTCCGCTGCGCAGCGAAATGACGCGACGGGCCATGGGCGAAGGTCGCTGCGTTTATGCTCGGACTTCTGGCCGTCGGGGCCGACATGCGCGGTCCCTACAGGAAGCGAGCCTAACTAGCGGCGATCAGCTTCTGGACTTGGTCCCGGTCCTCTTTCGACCATTGCTTTGGGTCCTCGCCGTGGGCAACTTCGGCGTGAAGCTCGGCGTGTTTCATGACCTCTGACGCGCTCTCTGCCGTGAAGCTCGCGGGACAAGCCTCCATCCCAGGAAAGTCCCTGCACCGATACGTGTAAGCCATCACTGCCTCCATTTTTTAGAAACCCCTCATGCAGGCGAGTGACGGCAATCTTTGTCAACTGGATTTCAAACTGACCCACCACCCGGGCCACTGCGGGATCCGGCACCCCACGGCGATGTTCTTGCAGCTCTGGAGCAGGCGGGGCTAGTCACTGAAGTGCTGCGGCCGCAGCGGGAACCCGTCTTGTTGCTTGCTCGAAAGCCTTAGCCCAACTGTCGGGCAGATCCTTCAACCGGATATCCAGGAGCTCGCCACTCCGAAGGCCTTCTTCAAGCCGCTGCACCTTGAATCCTTGCGCACGCAGCAGGGCCGCAGCCTCGAATGACATGACGCAATAGGCCCCGCTGCAGTAGGCCACGACCTCGCGGTTGAGATCGAATTCGGAGAGCAGTGCTTCCAGTTCGCTGAGCGGCACGCTAATCGCGCCTCCGCGCAATGACCAGAAACTCCCTGAATTTCCCAAGCTCGCCGATGATGTCTTCGCTAATCCCTTCACTGAAATAGTCCTGCTCCGGGTCGCCGCTCATGTTGTCGAAGGGTAGAACGGCGATGGAGGGTTTTTCGTTATGTGCGCGGCCCCCTCTGGCAGGCCGGCCTTGCGGAGATTCTTGCGAAAATGCTCAAGGTAAGCGGCATCACCATAGGGCGCGAGCTTCGGATCGGTCCATTCTTCCAGCGTGGCGCCGGCATCGAGTTCGAGAGCGCGTTTCACCGATTTCTGGGCCTGCTGCAGGTTCCCGGCGGCAGCGAAGCTGGCGGCCTGATAGATACGCATGATGGCGCTATCCAGCGAGCGCAGGCTGGCGAAGGTGGCGGTGGCCTTGTCATATTGGCGGGCATCGAAATAGATCTGGCCCAGTTGGGAAGTGTACCATTCATAATGAAACGGATTGAGGCGCATGGCCTTTCGTGCGTGCTCGATGGCCTCTTCCGCCCTGCCTGCATAGCTCAGGCAAAGAGCGTAGTCGGTCGTCACGTCGGCGTCGTTGGGATTGCATTCGAGGGCCTTCCGGAAGGCCTCAAGTGCCGCGCCATGATTCAATGAATACAAATGATAGTTAGCGAAAGCCCAATAGGACCAGGAATCGCCGTCGTCGCAGGCAATCGCCTCCACTGCCCATCGGCGGGCCAGCTCCATCGAGACGTCATAGTCATCGGCCCAGCCGCAACAGGCGTCGACCGTGTGACTCAATGCCATTTTGCTATAGGCCTTGGCAAGTCTCGGATCACATTCGATTGCCCTGGTCAGATGCTCCCTGGCAAGGCTCTCTCCTTCCTTGGTGAGACGGCACGCATCAATGGCGCGCTGGAGATGGTCCAGGGCGACGAAACTCTCGAGTCCGGCGGACTTGCTTCGGTCACGCCAGGCCTTGCCGAGCCTGCCGCCATAGCCGGACGCAAGCGTGCCGATGATCGTCCCGGTGATTTCGTCCTGGACCGAGAAGATATCCGTCAGTTGCCGGTCATAGGTCTCGCTCCAAAGCTGCCGGCTCTCGGCTCCGTCGACAAGTTGGACCGAGACGCGGATGCGATCCCCAGCTTTCTGAACACTTCCCTCCAGAATGTAGCGAACCGAAAGTTCACGCGCGGCCTCAGCCGATGTCACCGGCCGGTTCCGGTAGGCCAGAGTCGAAAACCTGTCGATGACGAACAACTCGTGAAAGCGCCCCAGGCTGGCGACGATGTTGAGCGCCAATCCTTCGCAGAAAATGTCCTGCTCCGGGTCGCCGCTCATGTTGTCGAAGGGAAGAACGGCTATGGAGGGTCTGGGCGGCGCCGGAGCTTCTGTGGCAGCCACGAAGGGCTTGGGGCCGGCATATTTATAGCCGCGACCATGCACGGTTACGATCATCTCGGCGGGCAGCAGTTTTCGCAGCGCCGAAATGTGGACCTGCAGCGTGTTCTCCTCCACCACCAGGCCGGGCCAGACCGCATCGAAGAGTTCGGTCTTGCCGATCACCTCGTCCGGCCTCTCCAGCAACATGGCGAGGATGTCGAAGGATCGCGCCGAAAGCACCATCGGCCCCTTGGGCCCAAGCAGCAGCCGTTCGGCGCGTTTCAGGCGATAGTTCCCGAACTCCAAGTCCATTTGCCAAGAACCCTTCCCTCGGGGGCTAGGATAACCCAAGACGGTCCTGAAGGCGAACTTCAGGGCTGTTCAGGACTATTCAGGTCCGAGCCAAGGACCTGAGTGGGAAGCGGTGTCATTCTCACCGTCGCAGGAGGACACCATGACCGACATCTCCACCGCCGCCCCGATCACCATCCGCCGCCTTAACCTGCCACGGCTAAGCTTCCCGAGGTTCGAAATCGGCGCATCGCTTGCCGCCATATCCGGTTTGGTGGCTGATGCGCTCAACATGACCTACGTGGCCCCCTACACCAGTCTCCGTCGCCAGCCGCAGGTCGTCCCGGACGATGATCTCGAAGGTCGGGATCCCACCTGGTGAGCTGCTCTATTTGAGGGTTCGAAACTTGCTCTAGCGCGTCTTGGATACTGGTTCATAGCCTGGCGGGACAGCGCCGCGCTCTGGCCTGCCGGGCCATCGTCATTCGAAAGCCAAGCAAAAGGCTTTCCGTCCGCTACGCGTACCACTCCTCAGCCCCCACATTGGGCATTGGGGGGAGATCGGCAGTTACAGCGGCAGCCCGTGCGCCTTGCGCGCCATCAGGCAATCGTCGCCGCCGGGCATGCAGGCGCGGCAGACATCGGGGCGGACGTCATAGATGCCGCAAGCAGTATGCTTGCCGACCTCGCCGGACAGAGCAGAACAGCGCACGCCGTCGCAGCGCATGCCGGATTCGTCGGTCGCGACGAATTTCTGCGGGATGCGGTCGAGCTGCGCGTCGTCCTCGGTGGAAAAGCGCGGCCATTCTGCCGAATAGGAACAGCAGGCGCCGCAGGCCTGGCAGTCGAACAGGGCCGGACCGGTCCCTTCCTCGGCCGCGGCAAAGCCCGCGGCAGCCGCCAGGGCAAGCAGGCCCGGCGCGACGGGATTGCGGTCGGTGTCGTGCGGCAAGACGCTATTTCTTCTTGGCCGTCTTCCGGGGCGCATCCGCTGGCGATTTGAACAGATCGGTTGCGACCGGTTCGTCGGTCTTCGGCGCTGCAGCCGGCTTGGCCGGCTTGGCGGTGGCGGCCGGCGCTGCCGGCTGGTCCTTGGCGGAAAATTTTATGGCCATGTCAGTCCTCGTCAGAGAAACGCGATGACGGCGCGCGCGGATTGCGCAGGCGGCCGATCAGCGCCGAAACCGCCGTGATGTTCATTTCCTCGGGCGACCAGTTCCTGGCCTCCTCGATGTGATGCGGCGCCAATTCGCGATGCGTGCTGCCGCTATAGGCTGCGTCCTGATAAGTCACCCGTTCGCGCGTCTTGCTGTCCTCGCGCACATATTCGATCAGATAGTTCGGGGCTTCGGCGCGGCCACGCACACCGACGCGCACCTGGGCATCGCCATGGGCGCGCTTGCAGCGTTCCAGCTTTTCCAGCACGCGCCGGACAAATTCGACCGGCTTGTCGAGGAGTTCGACCATGTCGGCAATGGTCGCGTCGCCGGCGATCGGCGTTGGCGGCACGCGCTTGGTGGCCATCAGCGTTTGCCCGCCCGCTTCGGCATGGCGGCCAGAACGAGGGCAGCCGCCCTGTCGTCGGCCTCCTTTTCCAGGCGCAGTTCGCGCAGCCGCGCGGTCTTGGCCTCCCGGGCCTCGCTGACTGCATCCCGTTCGGAGATGATGCGATTGAGCGACATCGACTGCGTCCGGGTCTTGCTGAAAAGCTGCTCGGCCTCGTCGCCGGATGCCTTCGGAGTAAGGGACATCTTCTTCTTCCTGGTTCGGGGGATCCACCTTGGCGCGTGCTTTAGCACATACCAAGGGACCTGCGGCGCACAATTAACTGCCGGAAACGAAAAAGGTCAGGCATGCGCCTGACCCTCCTCTCGCCATCTACCGATGCCAGTACATCCGTGGTCACCGGGAAGGCTGAATTCCGTTTTTACGCAGCCTTGAGCTGATCGGCGGACATCTTGCCCGACTTGTTGTCACGAACCATCTCGTAGCCAAGCTTCTGGCCTTCGACGATGGTGCGCATTCCGGCACGCTCGACGGCCGAAACATGGACGAAAACGTCGGCCGAACCGTCGTCAGGCTGAATAAAGCCAAAGCCCTTGGTGGCGTTGAACCATTTTACTGTGCCAGTGCTCATAACGAACCCTTTCCATGGCAAATATTCGTTCACCGTCATGCGAATGCACAACAGCGTTTGTCTCGATTTTTGATGGGAGGAAGTTCGTCAAAGGCGCGCTTGGCGCGCGGATAACAAAAGTCGGGCAAACAAATATCGACAAACTTCTAGTAGACTTCTTTTGCCGCCATGTCAAATTTCTTGTTCTGGTGACGGCAGCCGCAAGGTCGTCGGTCGGTCGCAATCCGAAGTCAAGGCCCAAGCGCCGGCTAAAAAAAAATCGCAAGAAGGTGGGAACCATCCTGGCCCTCACGCATTTTGATAGGGTCAGCAATTCATGAGAGCAATTTCAGGAAAGGCTGACAAAAAGGACGCCTCCCGCGCGATAAAAGGCGCGAGGGGCGTTCATGTATTTTGGGCCTTCACATTGCCGTGCGACGTCACATTATCGCTGACATCAGCGGCAGGATCTCATAGCGAAAGCCCTGCCCCGAACGCACGATCGGGTCGGCATCGGTCAACGCCCTTGCCTCGGCCTCGGTGCCGACGCGCAGGATGGCGAGTCCCCAGGGGCCGGCCGGGTCGGCGACCGGACCAGCCAGCATCATGGTGCCCTCCTCCAGCTTGCCGCGCAGATAGTCGGCATGCCGGTCCATCAGCGCCCGCTCCTCGTCCGTCAGGGTAAAGGCGAAATCCGGGCGCGGCGGGATCAGCCGGCAGTGGAACACGCTTGCTGGCTTGCTGCCCGCCTCGCCGGCAAGGAACGCGCCCAGCCAGCCGAGCACACGCTCCCAGCCGGAGCCGTGATCGCGGCAGGAGTCATGGCGCGCGCCAAAGCCCTCGTGGCGCAGCGTCAGCCGCGTTCCAGTCTCGACGGCTTCAAGCGTGTAGGTGACGGTGGTGACATTGTCGCCGTCCCACGGCGCCTTCCAGGTCATCACCAGACGATGCGGCGGCTCGACCTCGAGATATTCGCCCTGGACATGAAATTCATTGCCGTCGGCGCCCTTGCCTTCCGAGTACCAGGCGCCACCCGGCCTGACGTCGGCAGTGTGTTTCGTCGTCCGGTAAAGCGCGTCCGAGCCCCACCAGAGCGGGATCTGGTCCTCGGCGGTAAGCGCCCGAAACACACGCTCGGGCGGCACCGCAATCGTCACCGTGGCAAGGATGGTGCCCACCGAGACGTCGGCGATCGCACGCGCTCTGTCGTTGCTGGCCATCATTCGTTCTCCAGATAGGATTTCAGATTGCCGAGGCTTGCCTGCCAGAAATCGCGATAGGGCAGAATCCAGTCGGCGACGTCCTTCAGTTCCGCCGGCTCCAGCCTGTAGAGCCGCTCGCGGCCATGCTTCTGCTCGGAGACGACGCGCAATTCGCGCAGGATCCTGAGGTGCTTGGAGATCGCCGGCCGGCTCTGCGAAAAGGCCGAGGCCAGTTCGTTGACCGGCGCCGGCCCTTGCCGCAAGCGGTCGAGGATGGCGCGGCGCGTCGGATCGGCGATGGCGCGGAAAACGGAACGATCGGGATCAGCCTGCGGCATAATGCGTATCCATTTGGTTACGTATTTATGCCGATCGCGAGTGCTCGTCAACAACTCCGCAGCGGGATGGGGATCAGTGCTCCTGCTGCGGCGATGTTCTGTTGGTCAGTCCTGTTCGTGAGGACCTGGCTCCGGCCATGTTTCCTTGGCCGCCTCCGCGTACCAGTGCCGCATCGCGGGGGTCGCCAGCACGGCGTCGACATAAGCGCGCGTATCCGGCGCCAGCTCGCCGCCATAGGTGTCGAAGCGGGTGACGATGGGTGCGTACATGGCATCGGCCGCGGTGAAGTGGCCGAACAGGAACGGGCCGCCCTTGCCATGTTCGGCGCGGCACTGCCGCCAGATCGCCTCGATGCGCGCCCGCTGCAGCTCGCCCTCGGCGTCGAGCGGTTTGTGGCCCTTGGGCCGGCGCAAATTCATCGGCCAGCCATAGCGAACCTCGCGAAAGCCGGAATGCATCTCGGTCGCCACGGAGCGGGCCAGCGCGCGGGCGCCAAGGTCCTCCGGCCAAAGCTTCTTTTCGGGAAACAGGTCGGCCAGATACTCAAGGATGGCAAGGGTTTCCCAGACGATCCTGCCCCCTCCCTTCAACGGCTTGTGATTCAGGACCGGTACCAGGCCGGTCGGCGACACCTTGGCCAGGCTGGCGGCGGTTTCCGGCGTGCGCAGGCGCACAAAACCCTCCTCGAACGGGATCTCCAGATGCCGCATCGCCACCCAGGGCCGGAGCGACCAGGACGAAAAGCATTTGTTGCCGATGAAGAGCGTGAATTCAGCCATGGTTTCTCCCGCGGAGCCCGCACAAATAGAGGCGCACCCTACCTTGCCTGTTTAGCCTGGGAGAAGCCGGGCCGATCCCGAAAAAACGACCACGGCCGCCGTGCCGCCAACGCGCCTCAGAAGCTCAGGCTCTTCGAAAAGGCGTTGGTGAACATCACTTCGCCATGGTCGCCGGCCGCCTCGCCCAGCACGACATCCATGCCGCCACTGGTCACTCGCACCAGCGCGAAGCCACCCATATAGGCGGCCTTCGGCTTGAACAGGTCGAGCCCGTCGCGGCGGTAGATCATCGGCACCTCGTGCTGGTGGCCATGGAAGACGGCGATGACATTGTAGCCTTTCAGCGCCGACAGCAGCGCCTGGCGGTCGACCTCGCTCCACCAGTGCGGCGCGCCGATGCCGTCATTGTCATAGGTACGCCTGGCCGGATCCCATTTCTCGGTCGAAAAAGTATCCCAGCCATAGTGCTGGAACAGGATGACCGGGCGGCCGTCACCGGCATAGGTCGCCAGATCCTGCTTCAGCCACGGCAGGCTGGAGATGGCGCCGTGGCCCGTATCGCCAGCGAAACGGTGGGTCTGGACGAGATGCAGGCCGCCCCAGTCCCAGGAATAGCAGTCGGTATCGACATCATATTCGGTGGCCGGCACCGGCGGCTTGAAGAACACGCCGGGGCGGTGATTGACCTCGACATAGTCGCGCATCTCGCGGCGATACCAGTCGACATGATGCGGCGGCCCGTTCTGGTCGAGGTCGTGATTGCCGAGCCCGACATAGACAGGCATGTGGACACGGTCGGGGCCGATCCCTTGCTGGTAGCGCTGGCTGAACTGCAGAAGCTGCGTGCCTTCGCTGGGCTGGGTGATCTGGCCGCCGCCGTCGTCGGTGATGTCGCCACCGACGACGAGACCGAGCGGCGTGCCGATGCGGCTGCCGGCCGAGCGCAGGCCGGTGGCGACGCCGTCGATCTCGGTCGGCCAATCCTTGTCACCAATGCCGTTCAGCGCAGCAACGTTGCGCAGCAAGGCGGCGTCGGTCTTGCCTTCCTGCTGGCAGTTGGGGCTGAGGCCACTCGCCATGCGGCAGGCATGGACGTCGGCGATGAACAGGAAAGTAGCGTCGATGGGCTGGATGCGCTGCCCGGTCTGGCCGAGCGCCGGACGCGCAAGGGCACCAGCGGCAGCAACCCCCAGCGCCTGCGCCAAAAAGTTGCGCCGGGAAAGCAGGCGGGGCGGAAGGCGATTCATCATGCGCCGAAATTCAGCACAGCCGGCGCCCGGCCGTCCAGTTCTCCAGCAACACTTCTCGTCCAAACCATCCATCGACATGTTGCTGCAGGCCTGGCATGTCTTGCCCCTTCAACTTGCGCGAGCAGAGGAGGACGCCATGAAAGCTGCACCGATCATCATGATGCTGGCCGCGTTGCTGCCGGCGGGTGTTGCCCATGCTGCCGATTGCATCGACGCGAAATCCGCCAAGGCCGGTTTCGTGCTGGAAAAGCCAGGCATCAACAGCGAGTTTCGCCCAGTGGCCGGCGGCATGGTTTCCGTCGTCAACAAATACGAATCCGAATCGCCGCAGACACAGTACCTGTTCGGCGGCTTGATCGAGGTGTTTCGCGACAGCGATACCGGTCGGCTGGCGATAATCCCGTTTTCCGATCTACGAAAACTGTTTCCGCTGAAGACGGGGGCAAAGAGCACGATAGAATTCGTCGAGCTATCGCCGAACAAGCAGCCGAAGAGCACCAAGACACTGACTTTGGTCGTCAAGGGCAAGGAGACGTTCAGCCTGGGCGACTGCAAATACAGCGTGCTGGCGGTCAAAGAGACCTTCAAGAATGGGGCCGGCGAGACACTGGATGCGTTCACTGCGCTCTATGCACCCGATCTGCAAGCAGCCCTCGCCCGGCGCTACGACGAAGGCACCAGCACGGAATCGGTGAACGGTTACGAGACGATCAAACCGATGGCGAATTAGAGCGGCTCCCTTCTGCCCCCGGCTTTAGGGCTTTCCCGGCCGCAGCAGCACCCTGCGGCGTCGCTTCACCGCCAGTCGGCTCTGCGATGACGACGGCGCGGCCCCCTGTAGCGCCTCAAGGCAATCGCGCAGTGGGCCGACATCCTGCGCTGCCTTGGCCATCGACATGGCGCCGGAATAAGCGGCGACCACGAGCGCCGCGAAGCGCTGCGGATCGGTGCCCTGCTCCCCGCCCGCTTGCTGATCGGTCCTGATCCTGTCGGCGATCGCCTCGCGCCAAGCGGCAAAGATGCCGGCAAGGGCAGCGCGGAAATCCGGATCGGCAAGCGAAAGCTCATGCGCCAGATTGTTGAGCGGGCAGCCGCGCACGAAGCCCTGCTGCTCGAGTTCGGCCGCCACCGCCTCGAACACGGCGCGTATGCCCTCGCGGGCCGAGCCCGCCGCCTGCACCGGCGCGATCCAGGTCTCTTCGACAGCGGCGGCGACCCGCTCCTCGATCACCGCAAGGGCCAGTGCCTTCTTGGTCGGGAAATGGTGATGCAGCGCGCCGCCCGTGACGCCGGCCGCCGCCATCAGGTCGCCGATGCTGGAAGCCTGATAACCGCGCTCCTGAAACGACGCTTCGGCGACATCGAGCACGCGTTTGCGCATGCCTTCGGGGTCGTTGGTGCGTTTGCTAGACCGTGATCTTGGGCGAGCGGAAATCTCTGCTGACATTTTCAAACGATAGCAGATTGACAAAACAGGACAACCGGTCTGTTTTACAAACAGGACGATCATCCTGTTTTGGAGAGTGCGCGATGAACCTGCCCCTGAATGCCCCTGCAACAGCCGGCCTGCTCGCCTCGCCCGTGGTCGAACTGCGGCAGTACACGCTAAAACCCGGCCGGCGCGATACGCTGATCGACATCTTCGACAGCCATCTGATCGAGGGCCAGGAAGCGGCTGGGATGACCATCATCGGCCAGTTCCGCGACCTTGACCGGCCCGACATGTTCGTCTGGCTGCGCGGCTTCGACGGCATGGCTGCGCGGAAGGACGCGCTGACCGCCTTCTATGACGGACCGGTATGGGCCGCATGGCGCGACGCCGCCAACGCCACGATGATCGATTCCGACGACGTGCTGCTCCTCAAACCAGCATGGCCAGGTGCCGGCTTCGACCTGTCTGGCTCGCGACGGAATGATGGGTTGGACCAGGAAAAGCCACGCGATGACAGTCGCTTGAAGGAAATCGTTGTGATTGAGATTCATCATTTGCGGCCCGGCCACGAAGCCGGCTTTGCCGAAGACTTCAAAGCCGGAGCCGTTCCGCTGCTCAAGACGCTCGGCGCAATATTGCTGGGCGCCTTTGTCACCGAGCACGCCGAGAACAGCTTTCCGCGCTTGCCGGTGCGATCAGGCGAAAACGTCTTCATCGGCGTCATCGGCTTCGACAGCGCCGAGGCGCATGACCGCCACAAAGCAGCGCTCGCCGCTTCGCCGGCATGGCAGGCGTTCCTGCAGGCAGCGGAGCCGAACCGCGCCAGACCGACACAGACCCTGCGGCTTTCACCAACCGCGCAATCGCTGCTGGGGTAACCTCTCGTCAGGTCCCTGCCCCGAATTTTCCATTGATGGCCGAAGCAACAAGTGCCGGATCCTCCCAGTGCGGATTGTGGCCGCAGCCCTCCGCCTGAACAAAGGAGGCATAAGGAAGGGCACGCAGCAGCGCCTGCTGGTGCGCCTCGCCGAACAGCGGGTCGCAGGCACCGGCGATGATCTGCGTTGGGGTTCGCACGGTCCGCGCCGCTTCGGTCAGATCGGCCGAACGGATCTCCTCCAGGACCGCGCGCCAGCGCTCGGCGGGCATCGCCGAAGCGTCCTTCGCCAGGCCGGCGAGAAAGGGCTGGGGCACGCCAGGCCGGCAGGCATGCCACCAGTCATAGAACGGATCGGCCGGTGAGATCGGATCGCGCAATGCCTCAACACCAGCGACCAGTGGATGATCCCGCCCGAAACCAGGCCTCAACGTGCCGGCGAGGACGACCAGCCCGCCGATGAGCTCCGGGTGCCGAGCGGCCAGTTCCATGGCCACCATGGCGCCGAGCGAATGGCCGACGACGACCGGCCGGTCGAGCCGCAAGCGCTGGATCAGTCCGGCCATATCACCGGCGAAATCGGCGACGCTGCAGCCCCGGCCCGCTTGCGAAGCGCCGTGGCCGCGCAGGTCCGGCATGACCCGGCGCCGGCCGGCCAGATGCGGCGCCAGCAGCGAGAAGCTGCGGCTGGTGTCGGTGAAGCCATGGACCAGCAGCAGAGCCGGCTCGGTTCCGGCGATCTCGACATAGGCGATCTCGATGCCACCGATGTCGACGAATTGCTTGCGACCGGCCCAGGCGTCCTGTTCCTTGAGCGCATCCTGTTGCGACAAGGCATCCATTGCGGTCACAGGCCGAGCTTTTCCTTCACCGCGGCGAGCCCGGGCTTGCCGTCAAAGGTGGTGACGCCGGCGAGCCAGGCGTCGAGACGGTCCTTGTTCAGCGTGATCGCCTTCAGTCCCGCCTCTTCAGGCTTCATGCCGTCATTGATCAGATAGCCCATGCCGACATTCTCGAAATCGATGTCGAAGGCGAGGTTCTTCAACAGTTGCCCGGCATTCGGGCACTGTGCGAGATAGCCCTTGCGGACTTGTGTGGTCACCGTGGCTGCGCCGAGGTTCGGGCCATAGAATTTGTCGCCGCCGGTCAGATATTTGAAGTCGTACATCGTGTTCATCGGATGCGGGGCCCAGCCCTGGAAGACGATGAACTGCTTTTCCTTTATCTCGTAACCAACCTCGGAGAGCATGCCGGCTTCGCTCGATTCGACGACCTGCCAGCCATCGAGGCCGAGCGACGGATCGGCGATGGCGTCCATCATCAGCTGGTTCGAGCCGGGCTCGATGCCGTACATCTTCTTGCCGAACTTGTCGGCGAACTTGTGCAGGTCGGCGAAATCCTTGACGCCGGCCTCCCAGACATATGTCGGAACAGCGAAGGTGTATTTGGCGCCTTCCAGATTGACTCGCACGTCCTCGACCGATCCGTCCTTCTTGTAAGGTTCGTAATAGGTGACCATGGCCGGGTCCCAGTAGCCGAGGAACAGGTCGAGATCGTTGTTCTTCATGCCTTCGTAGATGACGTTGATGCCCAGCACCGAACTCTGCGGCTGGTAGCCGAGCGCGCCGAACAGGACATTGGCGACGCCGGTGGTGAAGGCCAGATCGTTCCATCCGGGTTCGGCCATGCGGACAGCCCTGCACTGCTCGGCCTCGGCGGCGCGAGCGCCATTCGCGGCCAGCGCCAGCGCGGCCAGGCAGACCCCGGTTGCCAGAATGCGATGCATGCGATGTCTCCTCTTGTCCGTTTGGATAAATAATTGTCCCATGGGTCAATTCTTGATCTGAACGGATAAGGATGTCAATCTGCAATCGTGAACAGGTGGATTCTCAGGTGAAGCTCAGCCGAATAAGCGATATCAGGCGCAGGGAATTGCGGCAGGCGGCCTTCGCGGTGCTGGAGCGCGAAGGCATAGCCGGCGCGACGCTGGAAAAGGTTGCCGCCCAAGCCGGCGCCTCCAAAGGCATCGTGCTGCACTATTTCCGCAACAAGCAGGAGTTGTTCGAGCACGCAATGCGCGAGGCGAACGCAGTCCTGTGCCACGCAGTAGTCGCGCGGCTTCGGCGGGCGCGCACGCCAATGGAGCGCCTCGATGCGGTTATCGAAGGCAATTTCGAGGAGCATCTGTTCCTGCCGCCTCTCTGCCACGCCTGGCTTTCGCTCTGCGCGGAGGTGCCGCGCGACGACAAGCTCGCCCGCATCCAGAAGGTCATACATGCCCGCATGCGCTCGAACCTGTTGTCCGGTCTGCGCGGCCTTGCATCGTCCGTTGAGGCCGACGATATCGCGCTTGGCGTCACCGCCCTGATCGACGGGCTGTGGCTGCGGCTTGGCCTGCAGCCGGGCAGCGTCTCGCGTGAGCAGGCGGTCCGTCAGGTCAAGGACTATGTCGCGGGGCGGCTCGCCATGCGACGGCCCGCGGCCGTCGGGATGGTCTCGGCCGGATAAAGTTCATACTGCTGGATAGGCCTTTGGGTTGACCGCCCAAGCCCGTTCGGCGTGCTCTCTGCCGATGGCATAGGCAGGATCATTCCCATGAGACTTCACGGCAAGCGGGCGGTGGTGACGGGCGGTTCGGACGGGATCGGCCTGGCGATCTCGGAGGCATTTGCACGCGAGGGCGCCGATGTGCTGATCGTCGGCCGCGACGCCGGCAAGCTGGCGGCGGCGCGCCAGACGCTGGCCTCCGAAGTGAAAGGCAGCGCCGGCGTCGAAACCCTGTCGGCCGATCTTTCGGCTTCAGCCGGCATCGATGCCGTCGCCGCCCATGTGAAACAGGGCCGGCCGCTCGACATCCTCGTCAACAATGCCGGCGTCGCCTTCCTGGTACCGTTCGAGAGCGTCAGCGAGGAGCAGTTCCAGCAGTCTTTCGCGCTCAATGTGACGGCGGCGTTCTTCCTGACACAGCGGCTGCTGCCGCATCTCACTGCTGCCGCCTCCGTCATCAACATCTCGTCCTACTTCGCCAACAAGATGATCCCGAAGCGACCATCGAGCCTCTATTCGCTGTCCAAAGGCGCGCTGAACTCGCTGACCAAGTCTCTGGCCTTCGAGCTCGGCCCGCGCGGGATCCGCGTCAATGCGATCGCGCCCGGCACGGTCGACACCGCCATGCGGCGCAAATCGATCGTGAACCTGCCGGCGGAAGCGCAGGCGGAGCTGAAAGCCTATGTCGAACGCAGCTATCCGCTTGGCCGCATCGGCCAGACCAGCGATCTCGCCGGCATCGCCGTGTACCTGGCCAGCGACGAGGCCGCGTGGACCAGCGGCGGTATCTTTGCCATCGATGGCGGATACACCGCTGGATGAAACGCCCTGGTGCGGTTCACCGTTTCACGGAAACGCAGAACTGCTCTATCCTCTTGTTTTGACGCAATTCACACGTATCGGGTGGAATCCCCGGAAGGCGCGCGCACCCTCACCGTCACGCGCGGCTCCGATTTCGAAACGATGCTGCGCCAGGCGGGCCGTGCCGCCGAACAGCCGGAGCTGCCGCCGCTGTCGAAGCCGACGCCCGCCATGATCGAGGCCCTGACGCGCATCTGCGCTGAGAATGGCATCGACATAGTCGGCCCGCCATTGGCCTGACTGGCCGTTTGGGGCATTCACCTCGGCGAGCCAACGTGGGCCGCACCCTCTCCCCTTGTGGAGAAAAGCGGGCCAGCCTGTCAGCCGTGTTGTGACTTCCTGGCTCTGAAGATCACACGCAGCAGAAACATGAGACCGAGATAGAGGGCGATGAACAGGAAGAACCCGCGCGCCACTGTGACCGCGCTATTATCGGGTTGCCAGATCGCTATTGTCAGCCAGCACGAAAGCAAGAGAGCATCCAGAAATTGCCTTTCCCAAAACACCAGATTCAATTGATTGCCGTTTGGCAGCGGGCAAAGCATCGAAATGGCCCGGCCAGCCAACAGATAAAGCGGAACCGCGGTCAATTTCAAAAAGAGCAGGTTGGGTGCGTCGCCCAGGAAATATGAGAAGACAGCCGTCGCAGCGACGAGCAGAACAAGCGGGCCAAATACGAGCCTGCGTGTTTCCCTGAAAAACTGATCAGCCATAGGATTCTCCCCAGGGTTGCATCAAGATTATCACGACAAGCAGTCATCGCAAGTCAAAACCGGCAGGCGTGCCAACTTCCAGGTTTTGGGCGCCCATACCTTCAACCGATTTGCATCCTCACCGGCTGCAATCTCCGCTTGAAGCGATTTGTGCAACGCGATACGCCGTTGCCGAATTTCGAAAACCGGAGACCTCCAGTGAGCGCTGAGAAGACCAGAACCGAAACCGACACGTTCGGTCCCATCGAGGTTGCCGCAGACCGTTACTGGGGGGCGCAGGCGCAGCGTTCGCTTGGCAATTTCAAGATCGGCTGGGAAAAGCAGCCGGCTTCGATCGTCCGGGCGCTGGGCATCGTCAAGCGGGCGGCGGCCGAAGCCAATATGGATTTGAAGCGGCTCGACGCGGCGATCGGCAAGGCGATCATCGAAGCGGCGCAAGAGGTCATCGACGGCAAGCTCAACGACCACTTCCCGCTGGTCGTCTGGCAGACCGGCTCGGGCACGCAGTCCAACATGAACGCCAATGAGGTGATCTCCAACCGGGCGATCGAACTTCTGGGCGGCGTCATGGGCTCGAAGAAGCCGGTGCACCCGAACGACCACGTCAATATGAGCCAGTCGTCGAACGACACCTATCCGACGGCCATGCATATCGCCTGCGCCGAGCGCATCGTGCACGATCTGCTGCCGGCGCTGAAGCACCTGCATGCGGCACTGGAGGCCAAGACCAAGGCGTTCGCCCACATCATCAAGATCGGCCGTACCCATACCCAGGATGCGACCCCCCTCACCCTAGGCCAGGAATTCTCCGGCTATGCGGCGCAGGTCGCTTCGTCGATCAAGCGCATCGAGATGACCCTGCCTGGCCTGCAGGAACTGGCGCAAGGCGGCACCGCCGTCGGCACCGGCCTCAACGCCCCGGTCGGCTTCGCCGAAAAGGTGGCCGAGCGCATCGCTGATATCACCGACATCGGCTTCGTCACCGCGCCGAACAAGTTCGAGGCGCTGGCGGCCCACGATTCCATGGTTTTCTCGCACGGCGCCATCAACGCGGCGGCTGCGGCGCTATTCAAGATCGCCAACGACATCCGCTTCCTCGGCTCCGGCCCGCGTTCGGGCCTCGGCGAACTGTCGCTGCCCGAGAACGAGCCGGGTTCCTCGATCATGCCGGGCAAGGTCAACCCGACCCAGTGCGAGGCGCTGACGCAGGTCTGCGTGCAGGTGTTCGGCAACAACGCCGCACTGACCTTCGCCGGCAGCCAAGGCCATTTCGAGCTCAATGTCTACAACCCGCTGATGGCCTATAATTTCCTGCAATCGGTGCAGTTGCTCGCCGATGCCTCGGTCTCCTTCACCGACAATTGCGTGGTCGGCATCGAGGCGCGCGAGGACAACATCAAGGCGGCGCTCGACCGGTCGCTGATGCTGGTGACGGCGCTCGCCCCCACCATCGGCTACGACAATGCCGCCAAGATCGCCAAGACCGCGCACAAGAAGGGCACCACGCTGCGCGAGGAAGCCCTGGCCACCGGGCTGGTCAGCGAGGTTGATTACGACCGGCTGGTGCGGCCGGAGGACATGACGCATCCGGGCTGAAGCCACGCTCGATCACAAAAACGTTATCCTGGTGAACGAACTGTCGCCGAATAGGCATCTTTGGTGAACAGTCGGTGTGGACTATCTGATGAGGTATTCCAACCCCGGAGAGTCCGCCATGTCCATCAACACTTCCGCCGCCGGTTCCGGCGCTGCTTCCAACGCCTCTGCCTCGATCCTTCTCGGCCGCGTTCTGCTCGCGGCAATCTTCCTCCTGTCCGGTTTCGGCAAGCTGACCGCGATCGCAGGTACCGCCGGCTATTTCGGCAGCCTCGGCCTGCCGCTGCCGACCGTAACCGCCATTGTCGTCGGCCTCATCGAACTGCTCGGCGGCCTTGCCATCCTCGTCGGTTTCCAGACCCGCATCGTCGCCTGGGTGCTGGCGGTCTTCACCGTCGCCACCGGGCTGGTCGCCCATATGAATTGGGCCGATCAGATGCAGATGATCAGCTTCCTGAAGAATCTGGCGATTGCCGGCGGCTTCATTGCGCTGGCTTCCTCGGGCGCCGGCGCCTATTCGGTCGACGCCAAGCGCGGCTGAACCTCCTACCGGATACGCATGAAAGAAGCGGCGCGGAATTTTCCGCGCCGCTTTTTCGTTGTCGATCCAGGCGCCCCGATTTGCCGATTTCTGCTAGGATCAGGACGTCGGGCGACCAACCGGCCGCCGACGACGGAGGTGACCATGCCCCGCAACGCGCTGCTTCTCTTGTCCCGATTGTTGCTCGCCGCTTTGTTCGTGCCATCCGGCTTCCAGGCGCTGGCCAACATTTCCGGCACAACAGACTATTTCGCCAGTCTCGGCCTGCCGTTGCCGTCGCTCGCCGCCTGGGGCACGGGCCTGTTCGAACTGATCGCTGGGCTCGCGATCCTCGTCGGCTTGCAGACGCGGATCGCGGCACTGCTGCTCGCCGCTTTTTGCATCGCGGCCGGCTTCATCGGCCACTACGGCCAGGGTGGCGACGATCCGATGCTCGCTTTCCTGCACCAGCAGATGCTGATGAAGGACATTGCGATTGCTGGCGGCTTCCTGGCGTTGGCGATGGCCGGCGCCGGCGCCTGGGCGATCGACGGAAAGAGCTTCGGGATCGGCGCCGACGCCACCTGAGCCTATTGTTTAGACCGGAGCAGGCTATTTCACCGATACGCTCGGCCCGCCTTCGACCGCCAGCACCAGCCGGCGGCCGGTGACCCTTGCCAGTTGCGCCAGGCGCCCGGCCGGCCGCTCGCCGTAGAGGTCGGCCAGCGATGCCGGCAACACCAGCGCCAGCCCGCCATTGGGGCGGGGTTCCCATTTCAGCCTGGGCATGACGCCCGGCATCGCCGCCGTCAGCAAATAGACGACACGCAGCATCGCTGCCAGCACGCGGGCGCGCTCGAGATAGCGTGGCGTCGCCAGCCCGCGGATTTCCGGGACCGCTTCGTTGAACACGCCCTCGTGGCGGAACAGGCCGACCAGTGCCAGGAAGGCGCGGCCGGGATGATCGACGCCGATGAAGGAGGCGTGAGCGATGATGTTGAGCGACTGCTTGCCGCGATATTCGGGGTGCGCGCGCCAGCCGATGTCGGCCAGCAGGCAGGCGGCCTGGCGATAGCGCGCCTCGTCCTCGGTTTCATCGATGCCGAAGGCGGCGAAGGCCTTGCCGGTCCATTCGACCAGCTCATGCGCGTGGGTGACCGAGCGCGAGCGCAGCCGGGCAAGTTCCTCGGCCGCCGAGATCAGCGGATCGGCCTTCTTCTCGGCCTCGTCCAGCAGCGAATAGAGAAACCCCTCGCGCACGCCGAGCGCCGAGACGACAATCTTCGAGGGCTGCATCGCCGCCATGATCTCTTGCAGCACGATGGCGCCATAGGGCAGCAGCGAGCGGCGGTTCTTGGAGACGCCCTCGATGCCCCTGACCTTCTCGATCTCGGCCTTCGTCACCTGCTTGAGGAAGTTCTGGGCGCTGTCGGCGCTGATCTCGTAGTGATGCATGACGCCGAGCGGGTAGTTGGTCATCTCCATGTGCAGCCGGGCGAGGTTTCGCCAGGTGCCGCCGACCGCATAGAAGGCCCTGCCCTGGCCGCCCTTGAGCAGCTTTGCCCGTGCCAGGTGCTCGCGCACGATCTTTGCTGCCTGGGCAAGCGAGTTCTTCGCCATGTCCTGCAGGCGCAGGCCGCCGAGCGGCAGCGTGATGCCATCGCCGATCGCCTCGCCATTGATGTCGATCAGTTCGAGGCTGCCGCCGCCAAGGTCCCCGGCAACGCCATTGGCCGGATGGAAGCCGCAGATGACGCCTAGCGCCGAATAATGCGCCTCCTGGCGGCCGGAGAGCACCCGGATCTCGGTCTTCAGCACGTCCTCGGCGCGGTGGATGAAGTCGGGGCCGTTCACCGCCTCGCGGGCTGCGGCGGTCGCCAGCACATACATGTGCTCGGCGCCGGCCTGGTTCGAGAGCGCACGAAAGCGGCGGAATTCCTCCATCGAGCGGGTGACCGCCTCGGGGTCGAGCTTGCCGGTCGAAACGATGCCGCGGCCGAGGCCGGCCAGCATCTTTTCGTTGAACAGCAAGGTCGGCGAGCGTGCCAGCCCTTCATAGACGACAAGACGGATCGAGTTCGAGCCGATGTCGATGATGGACAGCGGTCGGCGATCCTGGAGCCGGCCCTGGGATGTAGAAATCATCCGCTGGTCGCTGCGTTCTTCTTGCGGCGCTTGAACTGTGCGATGCGCTTGGGCGCGTGCGACTTCAGCGCATCACCCCGTCCGGAAAGGCTCGGATTGGTCATGAAGTATTCCTGCGCGTTGAACGGTTCCTCGCCCTCCTCCAGCACGACGCGCCGGGAGGTTCCGTCAGCCAATACGTCGAAACTTTGCTGGTTGTCCATGATGTTGCCCAGCATGATCTGGCCAAGCACCTGTTCATGCACAGTTGGATTGGTAATCGGCACCATGGTCTCGACGCGGCGGTCGAGATTGCGCGGCATCAGGTCGGCGGACGAGATGTAGACGACCGCCCCGTCCGAGGGCAGACCATGGCCGTTGCCGAAGCAGTAGATGCGGCTGTGTTCGAGGAAGCGGCCGACGATCGACTTCACCCTGATGTTCTCGGAAAGGCCGGGCACCTGCGGCCGCAGGCAGCAGATGCCGCGCACGACGAGATCGATCTCCACGCCGGCACGGCTGGCATCGTAGAGCGCGTCGATGATGATCGGGTCGACGAGCGAATTCATCTTCATCCAGATGCGGGCCGGACGGCCCTCCAGCGCATGCTGAACCTCGTCCGAGATGTGTTTCAAGATGCGCTTGCGCAGCGTGAAGGGCGAGATCGCCAGCCGCATCTCCTCGGCGGGCTCGGCATAGCCGGTGATGAAATTGAACAGCTGGGCGACATCGCGGGCGATCGTCGGGTCGGTGGTGAAGAAGGACAGGTCGGTGTAGATGCGCGCGGTGACCGGATGGTAGTTGCCGGTGCCGAGATGCACATAGTTGCGCAGCTTGCCGTCCTCGCGCCGCACCACCAGCGACATCTTGGCGTGGGTCTTCAGCTCGAGGAAGCCGAACACCACCTGGACGCCGGCGCGCTCCAGGTCGCGGGCCCAGCGGATATTGGCTTCCTCGTCGAAGCGTGCCTTGAGCTCGACAAGTGCGGTCACCGACTTGCCGGCCTCGGCCGCGTCGACCAGCGCGCGCACGATCGGGCTGTCGTTCGAGGTGCGGTAGAGCGTCTGCTTGATCGCCACCACTTCCGGGTCGGCCATCGCCTGGCGCAGGAACTGCACCACCACGTCGAAGGATTCGTAAGGGTGGTGGACGACGATGTCCTTCTCGCGGATGGCGGCGAAACAGTCGCCGCCATGTTCGCGGATGCGCTCGGGAAAGCGCGGATTGTAGGGCGTGAATTTGAGGTCGTCGCGGGCGACGGCGACGATCTCGGAAATCTGGCTGAGCGCCAGCGGACCCGTCAAGACGCTGATGCGGCTCGACGAGACGCCAAGCTCGCCGGCGACGAAGTCGCGCAGCGCCGGCGGCATCAGCATGTCGAACTCGATGCGGATGACCGAGCCGCGGCGGCGGCGCTTCAGCGCGGTCTCGAACAGGCGCACCAGATCCTCGGATTCCTCCTCAACCTCGATATCGCTGTCACGAATGATGCGGAACGTGCCGGAGCCCTTGACCTCGTAGCCGGGGAACAGCTTGCCGATATAGAGGCCGACCGCCTCTTCCAGCGGAATGAAACGGACATGGTTCTTGCGGTCCGGCAGGCGGATGAAGCGCTTCAGCGCCACCGGCAGGCGCAGCAGCGCGCTCATCTCCTCGCCATTCTTGCGGTGGCGCAATTGCAGCGCCATCGAGAAGCCGAGGTTGGGGATAAACGGGAACGGGTGCGCCGGGTCGATCGATAGCGGGGTGAGCACCGGAAACACCTGGTCCTGGAAATGCTCTTCCAGCCAGGTCTTCTCGTCCTTGGTCAGGGCGTCGCGAGTGATGCTTTCGATGCCTTCCTTGTTGAGCAAAAGCATCAGCGCCGAAAGGCTCTTCTGCTGGTCCTCCTGCAGGCGCTCGACCTCGCGCAGCAGCTGTTCGAGCTGCTGCTCCGGTGTGCGGCCGTCCGGGCTCTTCAGCGCGATGCCCTCGCGCACCTGGCCGGCGAGGCCGGCGACGCGGACCATGAAGAACTCGTCGAGATTGGCGGCCGAGATCGACAGGAAGCGAACCCGCTCGAGCAGCGGGTGATGCGCATTCAACGATTCCTCGAGAACGCGCCGATTGAACTGCAGCCAGGAGAACTCGCGGTTGACGAAACGGTCCGGGTTGCCGCCCTGGGGGCTGGCCTTTTCCACGGTGGTGAATTCGCTCTGCACCGGCTTCAGTTCGTTCATGGTTCCTGCTCTTCCCGTGCCACGTTGTTTTAGTCGCATTTGTGCGACGCCAAGCGATTCCGCTTGGCTGCAAAAGGCTCAAGCCGGTTAACCGGCTTAACTTATCCTCTGACAGGCTTTTACGACAGTTTCATTTCATCGACCTTGCAAACAGGCGGGTTATGATCCAGATGCAGACGAGACCGAGTTAAGGAGACGACGATGGCAGGCGGTTCCATTCCCCATTTCCAGAACGATGCGGGCCATTCGGCGATCGACATCGGGGTCCGGGAATTCATGTGCACCGGCGCCAATCCGCCTTTCGACCATCCGCATGTGTTCCTCGACATGGGCGACGACACTGAAAAAGTCTGCCCCTATTGCTCGACGCTCTACCGCTATTCGCCGAAGCTGAAGGCAACGGAAACGCAGCCCGCCGGCTGCTTCTATATCGACCAGGCTGCCTGATTCCCTCGCCGCCATGAGTGACACGCGGTCCCGGCAAATTGTCATCGCCGGGGCTGGCATCGCCGGGCTGACCGCAGCCCTTGCCTTTGCCGCACGCGGCTATCCGGTAAAGCTGTTCGAACAGGCCAGACAGCTCGAAGCGACCGGCGCCGGCATCCAGCTTTCCCCCAACGCAACACGCATCCTGCGCCAGCTTGGCGTGCTCGACCGGCTCTCGCCACACGCGGTGCGGCCGGAAGCGGTCGTGCTGAAGGATGCCGCGACGCTCAGCGAACTTGCCCGCGTGCCGCTCGGGCAGGCAGCCGAGAGCCGCTGGGGCGCGCCCTATCTCGTCGCTCATCGCGCCGACCTGCAGGCCGCGCTGACGGCGCAGGTGGCGGAGCGGCCGGGGATCGATCTCGTCACCGGCGCCCGCGTCAGCAGCGTCGCCACCGGACCGCACGGCATCGCCGTGACGGCCGAAGCCGACGGCAAGACCGTCGAAGTCGAAGGATCGCTGTTGGTCGGCGCCGACGGCGTCTGGTCGCGGGTCCGGGAGCGGTTCTCTGACCAAAGGGCAATTTCCGGCAAAAGCCGTTTTTCGGGCGAGCTGGCCTGGCGTACCACGGTTCCAGCCGACTGTGCCGCCGGCAAGGCTTTTGCCGCCGTCGGCGTCGTGAACGCAGTCACCACCTTCCTGCATCCCGGTTTCCACATGGTCGCGTATCCGGTCAGCCGGGGTACTGCCTTCAACCTCGCCGCCTTCACCAAAGGCGAGCGCATCGCCGAGGCGTGGTCGGGCCATGCCGATACCAGCATCCTCACCGAGGCCATGCGCGGCACCGCGCCTGCACTTGCCCGCCTGGCCGAGGAAGCCAGCCCGTGGATGGCCTGGCCGATCCATACGGTCGACCCGAAGCAGCCCTGGACGACGCCGGGCGGCATCGCGCTGATCGGCGACGCCGCGCATGCGATGACGCCCTTCGCGGCACAGGGCGCGGCGATGGCGATCGAAGACGCAGCGACACTTGCCGACGTCATTGCCGCCTCCCCTGCCGACCTGGCCGGAAGTCTTCAAATCTGGGAAAATTTGCGACGGCCGCGTGTCGCCAAGGCCGCACGTCGCGGCGCCGTCAACCGCCTTGCCTGGCATGCTGCAGGTCCGGTGGCGTTGGCGCGCAACCTGTTCCTGAAGATGCGGGCGCCGGAGAAGCTCGCGGCGGATTTGGACTGGCTTTATGGGTGGCGGGCTGACGAAA
This sequence comes from Mesorhizobium sp. LjNodule214, assembly GCF_964252735.1. Lineage (NCBI taxonomy): Bacteria > Pseudomonadati > Pseudomonadota > Alphaproteobacteria > Hyphomicrobiales > Phyllobacteriaceae > Mesorhizobium > Mesorhizobium sp. LjNodule214. The sequence continues at coordinate 357,683 of NZ_CAXUPE020000003.1, read as the reverse complement.
CGTGAAACCCGCGACAGGCCGGCGAGCGAAACCCTCAGCTCTCAGTTGTAAAGCCGCATCGACAGGCTGAGCGTGGCTGGCAGCGGGTTCCACCAGCCGGTGCGCAGGCCGGCGGTGCGCAAGGCTGCCGCCGTCCAGGTGTTGCAGCCGACCAGCGCATTGAAATGGCCGTTGGCCGCATAGAAACGATCGAAGCGGGAATAGGCGGCGTTCTCGATTGCGATGGGGCCGTTCGGCCCTTGCTGGAAACTCGTGGCGATGTAATCGAGCAGCGCGGAAAAGCGCTCCTCGCTGATGTCGAAACCGGCGACGTCAGGATGCGGCTCCGCGATGTTGCCTGCGATATCGACATGCATCACCGATGCGTCCAGCGTAAGCGCCTTGAGCACCGGCACCGCCTTCAGCTCGGACCAAGTCGGCGTCTCCAGGTAGAAGGCGCGGCCGCCCCAGCCGAAGACGATGTAGCGCACCTCCGGAGCGTCGGCCGGAATGCCGGCATCGGCCAGGAAACGGAAGCGCTGGCGCACATCGTCGTCGACCGGAATGGCGATGTCGGTGTGGATCGGATTGTTCAGCACCAGGATGTGGCGCGTGCCGGCGGGCGCGGCGGCCGCCGCTCTCCACAGTGGCCGCGGCACCAGAGTGCCGAGCGCCACGGCAAGCACAACCGCGGCAACCAAAATGGCCAGAAAGCGCGGGAGTTTTCTCATCGGGCTTTGCGGTCCCGTCGCGTTTCAACACAGGCGATCGCTACCTGGCCGCCCAAACGCAAAAAAGCCCGGCCGCGATGCGGCCGGGCTCTCTTGATCTGTGTCGGACCGGTCAGTGCAGGATCTGCGACAGGAACAGCTTCGTGCGCTCATGGCGCGGATGGTCGAAGAATTCGGCCGGCGTATTCTGCTCGACGATCTGGCCCTGATCCATGAAGATCACCCGGTTGGCGACCTTGCGGGCAAAGCCCATCTCGTGGGTGACGCACAGCATGGTCATGCCTTCTTCGGCCAAGCCCACCATCGTCTCCAGCACTTCCTTGATCATTTCCGGATCGAGCGCCGATGTCGGCTCGTCGAACAGCATGATGCGCGGGTTCATGCACAGCGAGCGCGCGATCGCCACGCGCTGCTGCTGGCCGCCCGAAAGCTGGCCAGGATATTTGTTGGCCTGCTCGGGAATTTTCACGCGCTTGAGGAAGTGCATGGCGATTTCCTCGGCCTGCTTCTTCGGCGTCTTGCGCACCCAGATCGGCGCCAGCGTGCAGTTCTCCAGGATGGTCAGATGCGGAAACAGGTTGAAGTGCTGGAACACCATGCCGACCTCGCGGCGCACCTCGTCGATCTTCTTCAGATCGTTGGTCAGTTCCTTGCCGTCGACGATGATCTTGCCCTTCTGGTGTTCCTCCAGCCGGTTGATGCAGCGGATCATGGTCGACTTGCCGGAGCCGGACGGACCGCAGATGACGATGCGCTCGCCGCGCATCACCTTGAGGTTGATGTCCTTCAGCACATGGAATTCGCCGTACCATTTGTGCATGCCGATGATGTCGATGGCGACATCGGTGTCCGAGATATGCATCTTGGCGGCATTGACCTTGATTTCTTCCGCGCTGACGGCGTTTTCAGTGGTCATGGCAGGTTCCCTTTTTTGTTCTTAGCGTTTGTGGCCGGTGTCGAGCCGGCGTTCCGTGTACATTGAATAGCGCGACATGCCGAAGCAGAACAGCCAGAACACGAAGGCTGCAAACACCAGGCCGGACCGAGCGGTCTGTGGCGTTGCCCAGTTGGCGTCCGAGAAGTTCTGCTTCACCACGCCAAGCAGGTCGAACATCGAGATGATCGAGACCAGGCTGGTGTCCTTGAACATGCCGATGAAGGTGTTGACGATGCCCGGAATGACCAGCTTCAACGCCTGCGGCAGCACGATCAGCCCCATCTTCTGCCAGTAGCCGAGGCCGAGCGAATCGGCGCCCTCATACTGACCCTTCGGGATCGCCTGCAGGCCGCCGCGCACCACTTCGGCCATATAGGCTGCGGCAAACAGCGACACGCCGATCAGCGCCCTCAGGAACTTGTCGAAGGTGACGCCCTCCGGCAGGAACAGCGGCAGCATGACGCTGGCCATGAACAGCACGGTGATCAGCGGAATGCCGCGCACCGTCTCGATGAAGACGACACACAGCATCTTGACGATCGGCATCTTCGAGCGCCGCCCAAGCGCGAGCACGATGCCGAGCGGCAGCGACACGGCAATACCGACGAAGGAGAGGCTGAGCGTCACCAACAACCCGCCCCACAGCGTGGTTTCGACATGCGGCAGGCCGAACATGCCGCCGATGAGCAGGATGAACGCAACGACCGGCAAGGCGCCGAAGAAAAGAAGGGCGTTCAGCCCCTTGCGCGGCACGCGCGGGATGAGCAGCGGCACCAGCAGCGCCACGAACAAGATAGCGACCAGGATCGGCCGCCAGCGCTCTTCGATCGGATAGCGGCCGAACATGAACTGGCCGAACTTGGCATTGACGAAGGCCCAGCAGGCACCGGACCAGCCGTCCGGCTGGATGCCGCCTTGCGCAACCGTCGCGCAGACAGTGCGGTCAGGTCCGGTCCACTGGGCACTGAGGAAGGCCCAGTTGATGACCTGCGGCAGGATCATGACCACCAGTGCGATGCCGACGACGGTCAGGATGGCGTCGCCAGCTGAACCTATAAGGTTCTTGCGCACCCAGGCACCGGGTCCGCGCACGCCGGCTGGCGCCGGCTGCGCCAACGTCATTTCAGTCCTGACCCAAGAGGTGTCGTGTTCCTGCATGGCCCTACCTCTCCACCAGCGCCATCCTGGCGTTGACCACGTTCATGACCGCTGAGGTGACCAGACTGAGCACAAGGTAAACCACCATCATGATCAGCACGCATTCGATCGCCTGACCGGTCTGATTGAGCACCGTGCCGGTAGTCGCCGTCAGGTCCGGATAGCCGATGGCGATGGCCAGCGAGGAGTTCTTGGTCAGGTTGAGATACTGGCTGGTCAGCGGCGGAATGACGATGCGCATGGCTTGCGGAACGACGACGAGCCGCAGGATCGACCCTGGCCTTACGCCCAGCGCGCCGGCCGCCTCTGTCTGGCCCTTGCTGACGCCCATAATGCCGGCGCGCACGATCTCGGCGATGAAGGCCGCCGTATAGCAGGACAGCGCCAGATAGAGCGACAGGAACTCCGGCTTGACCTGGAAGCCACCGGTCAGGTTGAAGGTCGATTGCTTTGGAAAATCAAATGTCAGCGGAAAGCCGCTCAGCGCGTAGGCGAGCAGCGGCAAGCCAACGATCAGCGCCAGCGATGTCCAGAACACCGGAAATTGCTGGCCGGTCGCCATCTGCCGCTGACGCGCCTTGTGGGCGACGAACCACGCCATGGCAATGCCGACAACGAGCGCAACCAGGATCAGCCAGGAGCCATCGCCCCACACGGGGCGCGGGAAATAGAAGCCGCGCTGGTTGAGGAAGGAACCGAATGGCAGGTTGTAGCTGTCACGCGGCGCCGGCAGCACGGCCAGCACGCCGGAATACCAGAAGAAGATGACCAGCAGTGGCGGGATGTTGCGGAAGACCTCAACGTAGACCATGCAGATCTTGCGGATCAGCCAATTGCGCGATAGCCGGCCGATACCGACGATGAAGCCGATGATGGTTGCCGTGACGATGCCTGCTGCGGCCACGATAAGCGTGTTTATGAAGCCGACGACGATCGCCCGGCCATAGGTCGAATCCGACGTATAGGCGATGGCGCTGTCGGAGATGTCGAAGCCGGCGCGTCCCCTGAGGAAGCCGAAGCCGGATGCAATGTGCAGGCGCTGCAGATTGTCGATGGTATTCTGGACGATCCACCAGACAAGCGCACCCAGTACGACGACCACCACAGCCTGGAAGACAAGACTGCGGACTTTCGGATCATTGATGAAGGAAGCCCGACTTGGCTCCTCGCGAAGAATTTCCTGCGATGCCATGCGACCCGTCCCCTGGAAAGAGAAACCGGAAGGCAGAGGATCTGCCTTCCGGATCACATTTCGATCAGCGGATCGGCGGAGCGTATTGCAGGCCGCCCTTGGTCCACAGCGCGTTGATGCCGCGCGCGATCTTGAGCGGGCTGCCCGAGCCGACATTGCGCTCGAACATTTCGCCGTAATTGCCCACCGCCTTGACGATGTTGACGACCCAGTCGTTGGAGACGCCGAGATCGGTCCCGATCTTGGACTCAGCCTCGGTACCAAGCACACGCTTGATCTCGGGATTGTCGGAGGCCTTCATCTCCTCGACATTGGCCTTGGTGATGCCGAGTTCCTCTGCCTGCAGGAGCGCGAAATAGGTCCACTTGACGATGTGGTACCACTGGTCGTCGCCCTGGCGCACGGCCGGTCCGAGCGGCTCCTTGGAGATGATCTCGGGCAGCACGACGTGGTCGGCCGGCGAGCCAAGGGTCAGGCGGATGCCGTAGAGGCCCGATTGGTCCGTGGTGTAGACGTCGCAACGGCCGGCATCGTAGGCGGCGTTGACCTCATCCAGCTTCTCGAAGACGACCGGGTTGTACTCCATCTTGTTCGACTTGAAATAGTCGGCAAGGTTGAGCTCGGTCGTGGTGCCGCTCTGCACGCAGACGGCGGCGCCCGAAAGCTGCAGCGCCGAATTCACGCCCGGCAGCTTCTTGGCGTTGATCATGAAACCCTGGCCGTCATAGTAGGTGACGCCGATGAAGTTCAGGCCGAGCGCCGTATCGCGATTGATGGTCCAGGTGGTGTTGCGCGACAGGATGTCGACTTCGCCCGACTGCAGAGCGGTGAAGCGTTCCTTGGCGCTGAGCGGCGTGAACTTGACCTTGGTGCCGTCACCGAAGACGGCCCCGGCGACCGCGCGGCAAAAGTCCGCGTCGATGCCTTGCCAGTCACCCTTGTCGTCGGGCGCCGAGAAGCCGGCGAGGCCGGTCGACACGCCGCACTGGATGAAGCCCTTCTGCTTGACGGTGTCGAGCGTGCCGGCCGAAGCGGCCGATGCCGTCAATCCAAGCGCGGCGGCGCCGAGAATGCCGATTGCAATGTGTTTCATAACCCACAGACCCTTTTCTGTTTTACAGGTGCCCCTGTCTCTCAGGCAAAACCTGATCTTTTCCCGTGCGTGAATACAGCTCCCATTCCGGCCCACTACCGGAACCCCGCGTCGCAACCGACGCGCTGCCTCCCATTCACGAACTGCATCGAAGGCGATTATTCCTGTGAGGTCAAGGGAAATGACCGAATCCGAATGCGTTTGAAAATCAATTGCCGGAAATGCCTGAATTGCATACAAAGCCGCCCGCAAATTAGTCAGCGCCGCAAACAAAGTCGGCAAAGGTCGATCCGCGCAAGTCCGCGCCGCAACAGCGAAATCCGAGGTCTGGATTTACCTTGCGTCGCTGGCTCGATCACGCGATGAACCGGAGGACGGGAAACGCCTGTTCAAAGCGCCCGTACGAGCAGCCACGCACCGATTGCCGCCATCAGCGCGCCGGAGATGCGCGGAATCAATTGCCCGGTGGGCATGGTCTTTTCGAGAAGGACGAGGATTGCGATGCCGGCAATCCACAGGACGTTCATGACACCGCCGACGAAGAGGAGCGCCATCAGCGCCCAGCAGCAGCCGAGGCAATAGGCGCCGTGCTCGACGCCGAGCCGAAGCGCGCCAAGCGGATAGGAGCGGAAACCGCCATGGCTGCTCAGGAACGCGATCGGCGCCTGGCATTGCCGCAGGCAGACGCCCTTCATCGGCGTCCATTGATAGAGGCCGGCCGCGATGAGAATCACGCCGCCGAAAACCGCACTGTTGGCTTCCATCATCGGACTGAGCAATGCAAGGCGAGCAAGCAGCCACTGTGCGCCGGTCGCGGCAACGCTGAAGGCAATCCAGACGAGAAGGTAGCCGGTAAAGAACCATGCGGTCGATGCGATCGGCCGGCCATCCGCCTCAGCCTTGCGGCCGACGCCGGCGTAGAGCAGCAGCATCGGCGCTACCGACGGCGTCATCATGCCGACCATCATCACGGCCCACATGGTGAAGATGAAGGCGAAGTCGGCCGGCACCCAGGCGCGGAAGCCCGGTGCCACCGTGGCGCGCATATCCATGCCCGACATATCCATGCCAGACATGTCCATGCCGGCCATGTCGCCACCCTCGGCCGGCGCAGTCGCGGCAGGCATGGCCATATCGGCGGCAAGCCACAAGACATAGACCCAGGCGAGCCCGACGACCAGGACGAGCGCGACCGTCACCACCGCACGATCGCGCCGCAGCACCGCCTCGAGGGCCGTATCGCTCATTGGATCAGGTCAATGCACGATGCCGCTTTGCGAGAGATGCAGATTGGCGAAATGGCTGTGGGAATCGGCCAGCTCGAACTTGATCGGGCCGGTTGCCTTGGTCCAGCCGCGCCCGACTTCGGCGAGCGAATATTCGAAACCGTGCGTGAGGTCGATGCGCGCACGATGCTCGTTGCCGGTGACGGGATTCTTGATCGGTTCGCCATGGCCCTTGGTTACGCCAGGCACATGCAATTGGCCGGTCCGGGCATCGACGTCGACCTCGAAGTCTATTGCCGCGAAGATCGGATCGTGGACCGTCTCCAGCGTGGTCGAAAAGACCTGGAAGATGGTCGCGCCGGGTTCGGTGTCCTCACCGCTGAGAATGCGAAGCAGCGCTCTGCGCCGCGCCTCGGTCGCCCGCTCGTCGATGACCACCGCCGCCTCGCCCTTGCCGTGGTGGATCGCACCAGGCCAGCGGAAAACCCCGGCGAAGCGCAAGCCATCCAGCTTGGTGTCGCCGTGATAGCCGCTTTCGATTTCCACGCCGACCACCGCCTGGCAGGATCCATGCGTAGGCAAGGCGTTGAACTGACAGGGGCAGCCATAGGCGCAGTTGCAGTTGACGAATTCGCGCGCCTTGATCATCCATTTGACGTCGGCCAAGACATTCCTCCCCTGTGCCGCGCTCATGCTCTGTGAGCGCGATGTCCGGATTGGGGACCAGGAAAGTAACCGGCTACATCCGGCAGTTCTGATCGAGGCAATCCGGCGATAAATATTAGAATTCAAGTATATGCCTTTCGCGGTCACCTACAATAGGCCGATCGACGGAGGCCGGTGCAGCAACCAGCGAGGCACTGGCACCCTGCAGGAATCGCGCGCGGGATCTGTCTTGCCACTTTTGCCGCCCTGAATTGGCATATTCGAAGACTGCCGGCTGGCGGGTCTCGGCCGGTTGCACCGCCAGTGCCGCCGCACTATGGCTAGCGCCTCCTCACGAGACCAAGGACGGCAAGAACAATGGCGAAGGACGGCAGCGAAATGGGCATCAACACGCGGCTTGCCCATTCGGGCAACAACCCGCGCGACTATTTCGGCTTCATCAATCCGCCGGTCGTGCATGCCTCGACGGTGCTTTATCCCGATGCCGCCTCGATGGCGGCGCGCAGTCAGAAATACACCTATGGCCTACGCGGCACACCGACCACCGACGCGTTGGCGCTGGCCGTCGATGCGCTGGAAGGCTCGGCCGGCACGATCGCCGTGCCGTCGGGATTGGCGGCCGTGACGATACCGCTGCTCACCTTCGTCTCGGCGGGCGATCACCTCCTGATCGTCGATTCGGTCTATCACCCGACCCGCAATTTTGCCGACACGATGCTGAAGCGGCTGGGCGTCGAGGTCGAGTATTACGAACCGCATATCGGCGCCGGCATCGCCGCGCTGATCAAGCCCAACACAAAAGTGGTGTTCACGGAATCGCCTGCCTCCAACACGTTCGAGGTGCAGGACATCCCGGCGATCGCCAAGGCGGCGCGGGCGGCCGGCGCCATCGTCATGATGGACAACACCTGGGCGACGCCTCTGTATTTCAAGCCGCTCGACCACGGCGTCGACATCTCGATCCACGCGGCGACCAAATACCCGGCCGGCCATTCCGACGTGCTGCTCGGCACCGTCTCGGCCAACGAGGCGTGCTGGAAACAGCTCTATGAAGGCTTCTGCACGCTGGGTTGCTGTTCCGGACCGGACGACGTCTACCAGGTGCTGCGCGGCCTGCGCACGATGGGGGTCAGGCTGGAGCATCACCAGAAAAGCGCGCTTGCCATCGCCGCCTGGCTGGAGGGCCAGCCAGGCGTCGCGCGGGTGCTGCATCCGGCGCTGCCCAGCCATCCCGACTACGCTCTGTGGAAGCGCGACTTCTGTGGCTCGAGCGGCATCTTCTCCGTGGTGCTCAAAGGTGGCGGCCAGAAACAGCAGCACGCCTTCCTCGACGCGCTCAAGATCTTCGGCCTGGGCTATTCCTGGGGCGGCTATGAGAGCCTTGCCGTGCCGGTGTTCCTCGGCGACCGCAAGATCGCCAAGGGCCCCTATGACGGGCCGCTGATCCGGCTGCAGATCGGGCTCGAGGATGTCGAGGACCTCAAGGCCGATATTATGCGCGGGCTGGAGGCGGCTGCCGCGGTGTGACGGACGGAGCTGCCGGGCTGATTCCGCAAACCGACGCATCACCTTGACGTTGCTGCAGAAATACGACGCGTGACGGCGCCCGCCGGCGATCCCGGTCCTTGCGACTGCGCAATACTATTCTACCAGTCGTGGGTTCCGTGGATTTGTTTGGCTTCCAAAACCGGCCGTCCGGCGGCATTGCCGGCAATCCCCGTCGCAATCAGAGCTTGCCATGGCCTTTCGCCTCTTTGTCCCTATCCTCGCAGGCGCGACGCTGCGCGAACGCCTCATTGCCTGTATCGGCGCGACGATCGGCATTGCGCTGACCGGCGCGATCGGCGGCCTGGTGCTCGGCAACGGGCCGCATGTGCCGCTGCTGGTGGCGCCGATGGGCGCTTCCGCCGTGCTTTTGTTCGCAGTGCCGGCAAGCCCGCTCGCGCAGCCCTGGTCGATCATCGGTGGCAACACCATTTCGGCGCTGGTCGGCGTGATCGTGGCGCATTTCATCCATGAACCGGCGCTTGCCACCGGCATTGCGGTGGCGCTGGCCATCGCCGCCATGTCGTTCGCGCGCTGCCTGCATCCGCCGGGTGGGGCCGCCGCGCTGACGGCCGTGTTCGGCGGACCGGCGGTCACCGCCGCCGGTTTCCTGTTTCCTTTCGTTCCGGTGGCGCTGAACTCGATCGTGCTGGTGGCGCTCGGCTACGGCTTCCACAGGCTGTCGCGGCGCAGCTATCCGCATGTGCCGGCCCCTGCCCCGAAAAGCGCGCATGGGACCATCGATCCGCCGCCGCAGGAGCGTGTCGGCTTTCGGCCCGAGGACATCGACGCCGCGCTGGGCGCGCTCCACGAGACCTTCGACATCGACCGCAACGACCTCGAAAGGCTGCTGCGGCAGGTCGAATTGCAGGCGATGGTGCGTACGCACCGGACCTTGCTGTGCGAGGACATCATGTCGCGCGACGTGGTCTCGGTGCATGAGAATGACACCGCCGATCAAGCGCGCCAGCAGCTGCTGGACCACAACATCCGTACGTTGCCGGTGGTCGACGCCGAGGCAAGGCTGGTCGGCGCTGTCGGCCTGCGCGAGCTGACGAAAGCCACCGATACAGTGAAGGGCGTGATGTCGAGGGCCGGCACGGCTTCGCCCAATACGCCGGCGATGAGCCTGCTTCCCCTGCTCACCGACGGCCGCAGCCATGCCGTGGTCATCGTCGACGGCGAACGGCATATTCTCGGCCTGATCACGCAGACCGACCTGCTGGCGGCGGCCGCGCGGGTGCAGCCGGCAGACAAGGCGCAGGCGGCAGCATAAAATAGCGATGCCGTTGAAAATCCGGGAACCTTTTGCCGGCAGCAGCATCCAATGTCCCGATCAAGCGTTGGAGATCGGGGCGCGATGAGGAAATTCGCAATGCCAGCTGCCGCGGCTTCCGCGCCTGACGTCCTGTCCAGCGACATGCAATTGGTGCGCCGGTCGCTGGCACGCGAGGCGGATGCGTTCCGCACCATCATCAAGACGCATAACCAGAAGCTCTACCGGATCGCGCGCGGCGTGGTGCGCAACGATGCCGAGGCGGAGGACATCGTCCAGGAGGCCTATGTCAGCGCCTTTGCCAATCTTGGCGCCTTTCGCGGCGACGCCTCTTTAGCCACTTGGCTGTCGCGCATCGTCATCAACGAGGCGCTCGGACGCCTGCGCAAAAGGCGGCGCACCGTGGCGATGCCGGAAAACCTGGAAGCGCAGATCATCCGGTTTCCTCTCAACCCAAGCGACGATCCGGAGCGGACGATGGCGCAGCGGCAGATCCTCGGGCTGGTCGAGCGGGCGACCGACAGCCTGCCCGACGTCTATCGGACCGTCTTCGTGGCGCGCGTCATCGAGGGCCTGAGCATCGAGGAAACCGCCAACCTGCTCGGCGTGCGACCCGAGACCGTCAAGACCAGGCTGCACCGGGCGCGTGCTTTGGTGCGCAAGGCGCTGGACGACGAAATCGGCCCGGTGCTGCTCGACGCTTTCCCCTTCGCCGGCCGACGCTGCGAGCGGCTGACCGAGGCGGTGATGAGAAGGCTCGGCCTGGAAGGCTGAGCTTGCTCGCCTGACCTGGGCCGGCTGATTTTCGCCTGTTTCGCGGGAACGTTTGCCACTGCCCCGCATCCAATCAGCGTCAACTGAAAACGAAGTCCGATGCGATTGCGCACCCGGGCAAAAGGAGATGCCATGTCTATCAAGCACACTGCCGCCCTGGCCGCGCTGCTTCTGGTTTCCGCAACCCCGTTCGCAGGGGCCGCCGACAAACCGACCGATCCGCAGATCGCCCACATCGCCTACACGGCCGGCGTGATCGACGTCGAGGCGGCCAAGCAAGCGATCGAGAAGTCGAAAACCAAGGAGGTCGTCGATTTCGCCAACGACATGGTGCGCGACCATGAAGCGGTGAACGTGCAGGCTCTCGACCTGGTCAAGAAGCTCAACGTCACCCCCGAAGACAACGCCACAAGCCAGGCGCTGAGCAAAGCGGCGGAAGAGGAACGCGCCAAGGTCGCCAAGCTCGAGGGGGCTGCCTTCGACAAGGCCTATGTCGCCAACGAGGTTGCCTACCACAAGCAGGTCAACGGGGCGCTCGAAACCCTGCTGATCCCCTCGGCGGAGAATGCCGAACTAAAGAGCCTGCTGGAAACCGGGCTGAAGATTTTCCAGGGCCATCAGCAGCATGCCGAGCATGTCGCCGGCATGCTGAAATGAAGGCCGGCATGCTGATACGATCGCTCGCGGGCGCTCTGGCGCTGGCGCTCGTCGCCAGCCCAGCCCTGACGGCCACGATCGAGGTGACGATCGACAAGCTCGTCTTCACGCCGGCAAGCATTGAGGCGAAGGTCGGCGACACGATCGAATGGCTGAACAAGGATGCGTTCGCCCACACGGCCACGGTGAAAGGCGGCTGGGAGGTGATGATCCCGCCAAAATCGAAAAGGCGGATCACCCTCAAGAAGGCGGAAGCAGTCGATTATTTCTGCCGCTTCCACCCCAACATGAAGGGCCATCTGGACGCGACGCCCTGATGAGTTTGAGACCGGCGGCGATGCCATCGCTTGTTGCCGCCGGTTGCCATCAAATCAGCCCTGGCTTGCAGCGCCCTGCGCAAGCAGCCAGTCGATCATCTGCGCGGCCTGGGCGGGTGGTCGGTCCGGCGCAAGGATCGACAGGCTGAGGCCGGTGGGCACGCGCCGCTCCGGGAACGGCGCCACCAGCGAACCGGCAGAAAGCGCGCGCGACACCAGGGCTTCATGCCCCATCAGCACGCCGCCGCCGTCGATGGCCGCCTGCAGCGCCATGCTGTAGAGCGAAAACTCGGAGCCGGACTCGATCGACGGACCCTTCAGCCCGGCAGCCTCGAACCACAGGCTCCAGTCGCCGGTCCAGGTGGTGTCCCACAGCAGAAGCTGCGATGAGAGATCGGCCGGTGTTTTCAGCAGCCCGGCCAATGCGGGCGCGCAGACCGGAAAGATGACATCGTCGCAGAGCCTGAACGCGCGGCTGCCGGCTGGGGCATGCCTGGTCAGGAAGATGGCGAGGTCGAAGGGCTCGCGCCTGAAATCCGGCGGCTCCTCCAGCGCATGGATGGATGGACGCAGCGCTGGATGTGCGGCGCGCAGCGCCGGCAGGCGCGGTGCCAGCCAAAGCTGGGCGATCGACGGCAATGCGGCGATGCTGACCTGGGGCCTTGGCGCCGAGATGCGTAGTTCCTGGACGGCAAGGCCCATGGCGTCGAAGGCGGTGGAGAAAGCCGGCAGAGCGGCACGGCCGGCTTCGGTCAGGTGCAGTCCCTGGGGGTGGCGGACAAACATCGACGAGCCCAGCCACGCCTCCAGCGCCTTGACCTGATGCGACACCGCCGCCGGTGTCACGCCAAGCTCGTCCGCCGCCTTGGCGAAGCTTTCGTGGCGGGCGGCCGCCTCGAAGGCCCGCAAGGCGTTGAGCGGCGGCATTCGAGGTCGCGGCGGATTGACGGCCATCGTCCGTTCCCGGAAAACCTCGGCGGCCGTGTGCGGCCGCCGACGCGGTGTTTCTATTTGAGGGCCACCGGGGTCAGCCTGCCGTCGACCTTCTGCCACTCAAATACGACGAACCCCGGCTGCTTGATATCCCCCTTGTCGTCATAGGAAATCGAACCGAGCACCGTCGAGATGCTGGCACCGGAATGAAGGTAATCGGACGCCGCCTTGGGATCGTCGGGCTTGGCCTTGGCGATGGCCTCGGCAAGGATCTGCGTTGCCGCGTAAGCGTAGAGGGTCACCGCCTCGGTGGGCACATTCTTGGCCTTCAGATCGGCGACGGCATCCTTGGCTTCCTCGAACGTTGCCGGGTCGGGGAACGATGTCATCAGGGTTCCAACAGCACCGTCACCGCCGATGGCGCCAAATTCGCTGTTGGAGATGCCGTCGCCACCCATCAGGATCGTGGTGACGCCCTGGTCGTGCATCTGCCGCACGATCAGGCCGGCCTCGGTGTGCTGGCCGCCGTAATAGACGAGGTCGGCGCCCGACTGCTTGATCTTGGCGACGAGCGGGCTGTAGTCCTTCTCGCCGGGGTTGATCTCCTCGTGCAGCACTTCCTTGCCGCCGCCGGCGTTGTAGGCCTTGGCCATCTCGTCGGCGAGGCCCTTGCCCGCCGTCGACTTGTCGTCGACGATCGCGATCTTCTTGTCCTTGAAGCGGGCGAGGATGAATTTGGCGGCAATGATGCCTTGCTGGTCATCGCGGCCGCAGGCGCGGAAGGCATTCCACAGGCCGCGCTCGGTCACCATCGGGTTGGTGGCCGTCGGCGTGACGAACAGGACGCCATTCTCGGCATAGACCTCGGAAGCCGGAATGGTGACGCCCGAGTTGTAGTGCCCGACGACATAGTGCACGCCGTCGGCGACGAATTTGTTGGCGACAGAAACGCCCTGTTTCGGGTCGGAGACATCGTCACCGACCGAGACCGAAAGCTTCTGGCCGAGGACGCCGCCATTGGCGTTGATGCGCTCGACCGCCGTTTCGACACCGACGCGGTACTGTTCTCCATAAGCGGCATTCGGTCCCGACATCGGACCGGCGACGCCGAACACGATATCCGCCCTCGCGGCACCGACCGTCGCGGCAGTCACTAGGGCAGCAGTCATCATCTGCACGATCATGCGCATTTTCATTCCCCTGTTTTTTAGAGAAAGGCGGGCTTTTCCCGCCGCTTCAGGCGTCAGTTCACAAAATGAAGCTTGTTGAACCGGCGCCGGAATGCCGTGACATCCGCCGCGACCTGTTCGCTGGCGTCATTGCCGCGCAGTGCCCTGGCAATGAGGGCCGCGAGTTCCGGCATCTCGTCTTCGGTCATGCCCCAGCGGACGATCTCGGGCGTGCCGAGGCGCAACCCGTTCATGTCGCCGTCGACAGTGTCGATGGGCAGGCCGATGCCGCAGGTCAGAATGTTGGCCTGCCGGAGCTTCTTCGCCGCGGCCTGCCCACCGTCGAACTCGGCCGCCTCGATGGCGAACTGATGCGATGTCGTGTAGCCCTTGCCGGTCGAAAACACCGGCAGGCCGCGATCGGCAAGACCATCCGCCAGCGCCCTTGCGGTTCGTGCCATCGTCGCGGCGTAGGCCCTGCCGTGGTCTTTCCAGTCCAGAAGCGTGATCGCCAGGGCGGCCGACTTGGCGGCATCGAAATTGGCGGTCATGCCGGGAAAGGCGATCCTGTCGAGCTTTTCGGCGATATCGGCGTCATTGGTGACGATCAGGCCCGAAGGCGGTCCACCAAGGCTCTTGTAGGTGCTCATCGTCATCAGATGGGCGCCTTCCTGGAGGGGTTGCTGCCAGGCGTGCCCGGCAATCATGCCGCACAGATGCGCCGCATCGAAGAGAACCAGCGCGCCGATCTCGTCGGCTATCGCCCGAATCTCGCGAATGGGATGCGGCAAAAGATTGAGGCTGCTGCCGATGGTTATCATCTTCGGCCTTACCGATCTGGCCATGTCGCGCAATTTGCCAACGTCGACAGTGTAGCTGTCGGCATCAACCGGAGCGGTGTGGATGTCGAGCCCGTAAAGCCCGGCGCAGCCGGCCATATGGTGGGTTACATGGCCGCCGATCGCCGGCGACGGGACGATGATCCTGTCGCCCGGCCGAGCCGCAACCATGAAGGCATAGAGATTGGCGATGGCGCCAGACGGCACCCTGATCTCGGCATAGCTGGCGCCGAAAACTTCGGCTGCCAGCTCGGCGGCGATCACCTCGATCTGCTCGACGCCCTCCAATCCCATTTCATATTTGTCGCCGGGATAGCCCAGCGACGGGCGCGATCCCAGGCCGGAAGCCAGTGCGGCTTCGGCCTTCGGGTTCATCACATTGGTCGCCGGGTTTAGGTTGATGCAGTCCGCATCGTGGATCGAACGGTTCAGCTCGATCCCCCTGTTGATCGCCGCCATGACGGCATCGGTCTTCTGGCCGCTCGTCTTCTGCGCCAGCTGCTGGGCAAATTCGTCGCAATGCGATGGAACCCAGGGCCTGCGAGCGAGAGCGACCATCGATGCCTCCTTTGCCACCGCCGACAGCCCGGCTGCGAATGGAGCCTAAGGTGGAGCCGTCGGTCGCCCTGACGCAAGCGAGTAGTTCTAGCGCCTAGGCTTAGGAAAATTAGGTCTACCCGCCCAGCGCCTATCGGAGGTGGACTATTTCTGCCGCTTCCACGCCGACATGAAAGGTCGTGTCGCGGCGGCGCCCTGATCCTGTGCGCCACGCTCATCCACCGCCAACGAGGCTCGCCTCGCCTCGTCCGGCCGCGTGATATGCGTCCACGAGCCGTCATGGCCCGGCTTGCGTCGCCCGATCCAGGCATCCAGCCCTTCGCGCAGGTCGGCGGTCGGCACCATGCGCGCGAACTGCTCGGCCTCGACCAGCAAACCCTCGGCAATGCTCTGGTTGAGGCCGCGGGCCACCGCGGTGAGGATGCTCGCCACCGCCGCCGGCGAGTGCCTGACAATACGATGGGCGAGTTCGAGTGCGGCCGGCATCAGTTCCCCGTGCGGCACCACCTGGTTGACAAGGCCGAGTTCGAGCGCACGCTGCGGCGAAAACGTCTCGCCGGTCAAAAGCAGTTCGAGCGCCCGCTTGCGTCCGGCGAGCCGTGGCAGGCGCTGCGTGCCGCCGAAGGTCGGTGGCATGGCAAGCCTGATCTCGGGTTTGGCGAATAAGGCCCGGTCGCTGGCGACGGCGAGCGGCACGGCTTCGGTGATTTCGCAGCCGCCGCCGAAGGCAAGACCGTTGACGGCGGCGATGATGGGCTTGCGGAAGGCCTCCAGCCGCGCCGTCAGCCGCTGACCGCGCATGACGAAATCGCGCAGGGCGACATCGGCGCCACGCGCCACGCTGGCCGAGAATTCGGAAATGTCGCCACCGGCCGAGAAGGCCCGCTCCCCTGCGCCAGTGAAGATGGCCGCCTGGACGGAGGCGTCGGTCTCGATGGTATCGAGGACCGCGAGCAGGCGGTCGATCAAAGCATAGCTCAGGGCGTTGAGCTTTTCAGGGCGATTGAGCGTGAGGATGGCGATCCCGTCGCGGATCTCGGTGAGCACAAGCTCGGTCATGTCTTTTCCTTTCCAGCGCTCCCAAGGCACGTCATGCGACGCGCTTTAGGTTGTTGTTTCTGTCCTTGTCCCCAAAACCGCTGCACACTTTTGGGCGACACGCACTGGCTGGAAAGGATCAGGCTTTCGATTGCTTGTATATTCACTAGTCGGTATACATGACACATGAGCGAAGCATTGAGCCCTACCCGCAAACGCATCGTCGATGCCGCGACGAAGCTCTTCTATGCCGAAGGGATCGGCCGCGTCAGCGTCGACGCCGTCGCTGAAAAAGCAGGCCTCACCAAGCGGACGCTCTACTATCACTTCAAAAGCAAGGACGACCTGATCGCCGCCTATCTCGATGGCCGCGACCAGCCGAACATCAAGCAGATGGCCGGCTGGTTCGAGGCGGCGGAAGGCGGCGTTGAGCGCAAGGTCGAAGCGATCTTCACCAATCTGGCGCGCGTCGCCCGCCACCCCAAATGGAAGGGATGCGGGTTCCTGCGCACGGCAGCGGAACTTGCCGCGATGCCCGGACACCCGGCGGTCAAGGCCGGATCGCGGCACAAGACAAAGTTCGAAAAATGGCTCGCCGCCGAACTGTCGGCCCACAACGTCGCAGCGCCGCATATGCTGGCGCGCGAGATCGTGCTGCTCATGGACGGCGCCTTCTCGAGCATGCTGATCCACCACAACCCCGATTATATCAAGGCGGCAGGGCACGCGGCCGCAACGCTCGTTCGGGCGCGATCGGGAGCGGGAACTAGCTGTTAGAACCCGAACGCCAGCCAGGCGGTGCCGGCAACAAGCGTGAGCAGCGTCAGGGGCAGGCCAACCCTGAAGAAGGCGCCGAACGACAGAGGCGTGCCGGCGCGCCGCGCCTGTTCGGCAACAATCAGATTGGCGACGGATCCAAGCAGCGTGAAATTGCCGGCCAGCGTCGAGCTCATCGCGACCACCAGCCAGGCGCGCTCGGGGTTTTCCAGGCCCGGGATGAACGGCCGCAGTGCCAGAACGGCCGGCACATTGCTCATGATGTTGGAGAGCACCGCGGTGAAGCCGGAGAGCCGCCAGACGTCGTCCAGACCAAGGTCTTTGGCCGAGGCGATCATGTCTGATGTCAGCAGCGTCTTTTCGGCACCGGCAACGACGATGAACAGGCCAGCGAACATGAACAGCAGCGGCCCGTCGATCTCGCGGTAGATGCGGGCCGGCTTGATGGCGCGGGTGAGCAGCAGGATGGCGCCGCCGATCAGTGCCGCTTTGGCAACGGGCACGCCGGCGAAGAAGGCGATCGCCAGGCCGATGCAGACGATCACCGCCTTCAGCACCTGCCCCGGCAGCATGCGGCCACGATAGACTTCGGGGCTGAGTTCGGCCGTGCGTGCGAATTCGGCCCGGTAGACTATGCGTACGATAACGATGACGGCGACAAGGCCGAACAGGGCGACCGGCGCCAGTGCAGCCGAAAAGGCCGGGTAGGAAATGCCCGACAGCGCGCCGATGACCATGTTCTGTGGATTGCCGGTGATGGTGGCGACGCTGCCGCAGTTGGAGGCCGTTGCGGTGGCGATCAAATAGGGGATCGGATTGCGGTTGATGACGCGGGTGACGTGGACGACGATCGGCGCCATCACCAGGCAGATCGCGTCATTAACCAGGAACGCCGAGAGCACACCGGTCAGAAGCGTCAGAATCACCAGGAGCATGAACGGCGCGTGCGCGTGCTCGATGGCGAAGCCGCCGAGAGCGCGAAAGGCACCCGAGACCTTCAGATGCGCCACCACGATCATCATGCCGAGCAGCAGCGTGATGGTGTCGAAATTGATGGCGCGATAGGCGTCCTCCATGCTGAGCGCGCCGACGGCGATCATCGCCGCGCCGCCAAGCAGCGCGATCCCTGCCCGGTCGAGGCGAAGGCCGGGGATGCGGCCTATGGCGACGCCGGCATAGGTCAGGACCAGGATCAAAAGTGCCGCCGCGCCCGTCAATGTCATTGGCAGAAGTTCCGTCCAACTCGTCAGTCCCCTGCCTCGACAGACTCGGCCCGACAGACATCTCGCTCCACCTTTAGCAAGCATCCGGCAAAGCGAAAGCGCCGGACGCGCTTTGCGCCCTTGAAACTTGCACGCGCCAGCGCCGGACGACGCAGGCTCGGCCAATCCCGGCCCGATACGGG
This sequence comes from Mesorhizobium sp. LjNodule214, assembly GCF_964252735.1. Lineage (NCBI taxonomy): Bacteria > Pseudomonadati > Pseudomonadota > Alphaproteobacteria > Hyphomicrobiales > Phyllobacteriaceae > Mesorhizobium > Mesorhizobium sp. LjNodule214. Next base: position 339,413 of record NZ_CAXUPE020000003.1, on the reverse strand, counting down.
CGTCCACGACGCCTTTCGAGCCCATTTTCATCACGCAAGGGGGAAAATTGTGAGGGAACCTTCGTCAGCGGGAGCGGTTCCCCCATCAGTCGCCAAGCGACGAATTTCACAAGGAATGGAGACAAATCATGATCATGAAGATCCTCGCAGCTTGCGTGCTTGTGCTTGGCCTGGGTGCATCGGCGATGGCCCAGAATGCCGACGACGGCATGGCCGGATCAGGCGTCAGTGACGGTAGCGGCAAGTCGATCGTTGTCGACCCCAACGTTCCCAACGCCGTCGACCCGAACGCCACCTACAGCATAGACGGCATGTCCAATCCGTATGGGACGAGTTCGACCCCCGATCAGAACTGCGCGGCCAGCCCGCAGGGCGGCCAACCGGACGCCAACGGCACGTCGCCGGGGACGATCTCGCCGACGGTGAACGACAACCACTGTGGCAAGTAGCCAGCCTGTGGCCGATCAGAGACCCCGAAGCATCGCTTTGCGGCCTCTGCCGTTCTCGAACAGCGCGCATTTCCAGCGACTGCAAGGCGCCCGACGACCACATCGCAGGCTCGAGTTGAATTGTCCGAGAGGAACCAACCGGACAGCCGCGGCGTTTTCCACCACGTATTTGATTTTGATTTACTTTAGAGGCGTGGGAGAGAAGACGTGGCGTCATCGGCCCTTATCGGCATTCTGATCACCTTCCTGGTGATCATTCTGGTGCTCTATCTCGTCCAGCGGCTGCCTCTCGATGGCCGCACCCGGCAGATCGCACAGATCGTCGTCATTCTCATCGGCATCATTTCGCTGTTGAACTATCTTGCGGTTTTCTAGGACCGATCCATATTCATGGATCGGGAGTTCATGTGTTGGCCATGAAAAGTCTGTCGATCGCCTTTCTTGCCGGGATGGCAGTCTGTGCCACGAGCGTCGCCGATGCGCGACCGGACACGCGCGCGATGACCTGCGCGGCCACGCAGGCCCTGATCCAGAGTAATCACGCCGCAGTGCTGACCACGGGTCCCAACACCTATGACCGGTATGTGCGCCAGTTCGGCAATGAGTGCGACTGGCCCGACGTGCCGATGTCCGTCGCCGTTCCAACCCGCGACGGCCGATGCCGCGTCTATCACTGTGAGGAACCGCCCTTCAATCGATCGCCTTGAGGATCGCTTCGCCCTCGTGCATGGCGTGGAACCGTAGTGCCCCTGTGTGAATTGTAACCGGCAGCGGTCCGCAGCGATCTTGTGTCGAGACTTTGGCTGCGGCGCAGAGGCAGGAGGAACAGCATGTCCAGCGATATCAAGCGAAGCGGCAGCTGCCTGTGCGGCGGCGTCCAGTTCTCGGTGACCGGAGAGCCGCTGCGGGTTGGCCTTTGCCATTGCAAGGACTGCCGCAAGACCAGCGGATCGGCCTATTCGGCTTTCGCGGTGTGGCCGCTCGAAGCGTTCGAGACGGCCGGGATCGTCGGCACTTACGGCGGCAGGAGCTTTTGTCCGACCTGCGGCGGGCGCGTCACCTCGGTCGGCGAGGACGAGGTCGAAGTGATGATCGGCAGCCTCGACATAGCGCCGACCGAACTGCAGCCGGACTACGAACTCTGGATCAGCCGGCGCGAGCACTGGTTGCAGCCCCTGCCCGACGCCCCGCAGTTCGAGCATGACCGCATCGACGAGGAGAGCGGCGTTGACGGCCCGACGGGCAGGCCGGACGCCGGCGAGCCGCTGTCAGGCGGCATCCAGCTGCTCAAGTCGGCCTAGCGTGCAGCAGCTCTAACCGAGCACGGCAGGCCGATGCCGTATTTTGCAACCGGCGGTCGCTTTGCCGAGGTGGCGATGGTCAGCTAAGACTCATCTTGCGGTGGACCTTTTGGAACCCGCTTTGGCCGGCGCGGTTCAGGCAACACTCGCAACATTGCCGCGTCGGCCTCGCAAAACCGAAGAATGCTCGAACCTATTCTTGACGGACGATCATACAACTTTTAGTATTATTTTGCGACTCAAGCGTTTTGGTTATCTGGTGAAGTACCAAGTTGTGGTTGCGCTACCAGATCATATATTCTTTTAATGAAAGAAAATTCTCCCGCGTTCATATCTCTGGTTGTGTCAACTATCCCATTCAAGTACGCGGTCAAATTTGGCGGAAGTCTTGCTGGCCTTGTACAAAAGGCCACCTTTGTTTCTTCCGGCTTTTGCTACATAGTGTTGCGAATCTTGAAACCCGAACGGGGCGGTTTCATGGAGTCGGCACGTGAACGTGGTCGCGGTATTCATCTGCGATATCCACCGATCGATGGGTTCTGGACCTGGGACATCAAGCGTGACCGGGTTTACGGTGACGCCAATCTTTCCGACTATTTCGGGCTGACGCTTGAGGAATTTTCCCATGGCACATCCCTCGAAAGATGCATGCAAAGCGTCGGGGCTGGAGACCGTCTGAGGGTTCATACGGCGATCCGCAGGGCGGTGGAGCGGAGATCGAGCTTCCGGGAGGTCCATATGGTGCGCTCGGAAAAGATGGGCCTCCGCAAGATCCTCCTGGACAATGCCCAGGACGAAGTGCAGCAACGCCTTGGCGGCGGTGGATCTAGGAGGCGCAAATCGTCCTAGCGCAAACCTTGCTAGCTTCTGGGCGGGACCTTGCCGTGCCTGCTGACTTCGGCGGTCACCATGCGCGCGAAATGGGACAGGGGCGAGCGGCTCTCCAGCAGCCTGGCACGTTCCAGGGCCGTGTCGCCGTAAAATTCGACCAACACCGCGGCCGCTGTAGCGGCATCCGCCTTCAGCCTGCCGACGTCGGCCTGCGCACTCTGATTCGAGTGACCGCTTCTGGCGATCACATCGAGCATGGCCTGCAACTTATCGGGAGTACTACCCTCGTCTTCGTGCATGGTCGCGGTCCGATTGGTCGCGCAAAATATCGACATTTCCGAAAAATGTCCAACAGCTTCGCTGATCAGCCGCCGTTGCGACCGAGTGGAGCTTCACCGTGAGTTCTGCTACAATCTTCATGCAAGCACAGTCAGCCAGAATTCATTTGCAGACTTTGGGGGCACCGATGGACCAGCCTAGCAAAATGGAAAACCTGCAGTTCGCGCAGGGAATATTGCGGGAATTGCGCCAGAAGGCCGAGGCCGACGGCGAGAAGCTGCTGACCTATCTGATCGACATGGCTTACCTCGAAACCAGCGACCGCATCCGCGCGCACTGGATCGGCAGCCACGAGACCGAAGGCCGCCGAGCCAAAGGCTGAGGCCAACAGCGCATCCAATGCATGTCGCGCAAAGGTGCGCAGCGGTTTTGCGACAACGACATGCATAAAACAAAGAACCTAAAGCGCGTCGCATGAATCCCGTTTGGATGCGACGCGCTTTAGGCGAGCAGTCCGCGGCCGCCGCGGAGCGTTGCCGAAACCCTTGAAACGCAAAAAGCCCGCCGTGCCTTTCAGCACGACGGGCGGGATCCTGGTGGTATCGGCGGTCGGAAACTGGTTGTCGACACAAAGCAAGCCCGCGCCTCTCGCAGTAGACGCGGGCCGACCGGGATGCCGGTCCCGATAAGGCAGCATACCGTTGCGCGCTGCCGAAAAAAGAACTCTTAGCATCGTCTAATGTTCCCGCGCGGGCGGGAAAATTCGCCGGGCACCGATCGGACCTATGAAGCGGCCTTTTCACGAACCGGAAGCTTCCAGCCCGGCCTGACGAAATGGCAGGTGTAGCCGCTGGGATATTTCTCCAGATAGTCCTGATGCTCTGGCTCGGCCTCCCAGAAGTCACCCACGGGAGCGAGTTCGGTGACGACCTTGCCAGGCCACAGCCCCGAAGCCTCGACATCGGCGATGGTGTCCTCGGCGATCCGCTTCTGTTCGTCGCTCGTGTAGTAGATCGCCGAACGGTAGCTCATGCCGACATCATTGCCCTGGCGGTTCCTGGTCGTCGGATCATGGATCTGGAAGAAGAATTCGAGCAGGGTCCGGAAGTCGATCCGGGCGGGATCGAAAATGATCTCGATCGCCTCGGCATGGGTGCCGTGGTTGCGGTAGGTGGCGTTGGGCACATCGCCGCCGCTGTAGCCGACGCGGGTCGAGATGACGCCCGGATAGCGCCGTATCAGGTCCTGCATGCCCCAGAAGCAGCCGCCGGCAAGGACTGCGCGATCGGTGGAAGTCGCCATAGCATGTCTCCTTAGGATTTCCCCTAAGGTGGGCATTGTCGCGGCTTTCGTCCAGTCGCGAATGTCGGGGTTGGAAGCCGACCTATCGTCACTCCTCCCTGGTCGCCGCTTTGAACCTTCGCACGATGACCTCGAAGAGGATGTCAGAGATCCACATCGCCGAGACGCCGATGAGGAAGGCGGCGGCGAGCGTGGTGGTGTCGTCGGCCGGATCGGGGATCGGCAGGCCGGTGGCCTTGAAATACGATACGACCGGCAGCGTGAGATAGGCTGCCGCCAGCGCGCCGCAGATCGGCGAGGCGACCATCTCGCGCAGCTTGTAGCGATGGCGCGACAGTGCCCTGAGCGCGCCGCCGGCGAGGCCGGCGGCGACGACCGGGCCCTTGATTCCGAGGAGATCGAACAGATCGTGCATCACGGCCTCCAGTCGCAGAGCTTCTGGCCCTTGCGGTTGTGCGAAAGCAGCGCCCTCGCCTCCTCGTCCGACAACGCATCGACGGCCTTGGCCGACAGGCGCAGCGGCGAGGAGACTGCGCAGAAGCCGCCCGAGGCGGTCGTGCAGCCGGCGGCGACAAGCGCGACAAGCACCGGCAGTGCGAGGCTCAGTCCCTTGCCCATGATTTCAGCTCCTTTCGGGCCGTATCGGCGCCTAGCGCACCGATGTCGTTGTCGACCTGGTCGGCGATGCCGCGCGCCGCAGCCTCCTTGGCCGACTGCCGGGCGCGCTCGGCACTGGCGCCGGCCAGGCGTTGGTGGAAACCCCAGCCAAGTGCCGCAACCACCGACGCCAGCAGAGCAGATATCGTCGGGTTGCCGAGGAAGAAGGAGAGCAACGCCGTCATGACAGCCACCACACGACAAGCGCGCCGGCGACGAGCAACGCGCCGATAGCCCAGGGCAGCGCCTGGCGGATGAGCTCGGTGAAGATCTCGACCATTTTCGCGTCTCCTCACTTCGACCAGTGGAATTTTCGCGCCAGCACGTACCAGGCTTCGGCGGCAATGCTCAGCGCCAGGCCGACGCCGGTCTCGAGCGCCATCTGGATGTCGGGATCGCTGGACAGGGCGGCGGCATCGCCGGCGCCAAGCAGGCCGCGTGCGACGAGGACGCCGGCGCCGTAGCGCAGCGCCATGCGGATGATGACGGCAATCATGCTGGTTTGCCTCTAAGGATGATTTTGAAAATCACCGACAACAGGCGCCAAAACGCATTGCGCCGGGCAGCCACGCCCGGAACGGCCGGAGCAGCGGCGGGTGCTGGCGACGCGGCGGACGGCGACGCGGCGGACGGCGCGGCCCGCTTGGGTGCCGGAGGCGGATCATCTGGAGCGGGCGCGGCCGCCGACAGCAACAGCGCCTGCGCGCGGACCGAGCCGACCCGCTCGCTCCAGCCCCCGCCGAAGGTCGGCCAGGTCGGCAGCCGCTTCAGGAAGGCCAGCCGGGCATCGCAGAGCGCGTCGATGACCGCGCCGGCGGGCCTCGCCTTCACGGCGCTCAGCGTCGCCGGACCGATCCTGCCGTCCTGGTTGGCACCGACGATCGCCTGCAGGTATTTCGCCGCCCTGCCCGGCCCGCTGTTCACGGCAAAATCGAACACCGCGTAGTCGAGACCGCCCGGAAGCTCGGCACCGGCAACGGCATCCCAGTAGAAGCGGCGATAGACGGTCCCGATCTGCTCGTCGCTGATCTTCCTGAGGTCGGCCTTGGTGGCGTCCGCCTTCACGTAGCGGCGGAAATTGGCAAGCGTGACGCCTTTCATGGTGGCGCCGCCCGGATCGGCCGGATTGTCCGACCAGCCGCCTTCGGATTTCAAGACGAGCGCGAGCGCCCGCGCAAAGTTGCGGTCCATGGGAAAACCTCTTGAGGTTGTGGGGGGAGAAATGGCCGCTCAGTGGTGGCCGAAAATTGTTGGCAAACGGGCTGTTCGATAGGCCGCGCCGCGCCAGCCGGTGGATGGATCTCCCGGCCCCGGAAAAGGGCGTTTTAGAAAAGCCTTAACTGCCTTATACTAAGCTTGCCGAACGGCGAGTGGGGCTCGTCGCACTATAGGCTTGGGGTATGGCGCTTGGGAGACGGCGCCGGGGTTGGGCGAAATGAGTTTGTTATCTTCCGAGGCGCGTGAGTGCCAGGGCTGCGGCGGCACCGGCAGGATCTTCGAGTGTCCGCGATGGCGCGCCTCGAACGGCCATTGCTGTCCCGCAGGCACGCATCGCCACATATGCCATGGTGCGACCGTCCACTGTTCGGAATGCGCAGGCACCGGCGGGACAGCCCGCAGGCAGACGCTTGAAGCGCGTGGTCTAAATCCCTTCAGCCGCGACGCGCTCTAGTGGTATCGGCCTGACATAAGAGTCCGGCTTGGAATTCCCTTTTGGCGAAAGTGCATGCGAGTCTGGCGCATGCGCACGGGAATATCCTTCATTGCGCGAATTACGCAGACAGCTCGTCAGACGGTCGGCTATTAAGGCTTGACACTGGCGGCTTTCATCAGTCGCGCCGCGCCTTCACTCTCGCTCTCCACGAAGCGCACGAACTTGGGCTGCGTCATGCTCATTGGCTCGCCCCCGTGTTCAGCGATCCATTCGCGCAAATCCGGCCCGGCGAGCACGCGCCCGATGTCATTCGCAAGCTGGTCAACCACGCCGGTCGGAGAGCCAGCCGGCACCCATATTCCATACCAGATCGGGAAGTCGAATCCGGCGATGCTCGCCTCCGCGATTGTCGGCACCTCCGGGAGCAAGGTTGAGCGCCGCGCGGTACTCACGCCCAGCGCAACGAGTGTGCCGTCGCGAATGTGCGGTAGGGCAAGAGAGATTGGCACCAAATAGTAAGTGAAGCGCGCCGCTATCGCGCTGGCGATCGTATCGGCGTTCGAATCGTTCGGCGAGGGAGGCACATGCAGCGCCTTGATTCCCGCCGCTTGATTGAATTTCTCGACTCCAACATGTGTGCCGGTGCCTATACCGGTGGATCCAAACTTGAGCTCACCTGGCTTCGCCTTCGCCGCCGCAATGAGCCCGCCGACGGTGGTGACACCAGTCGCCTTGCCTGCGACGAGCACGTAGGCTTGCCTCGTGAGCGGAATGATCGGAATGAAATCCTTCAACGGGTCATACGGGAGGTCCTTCAAGAGCGCCGCGCCGTATGCCTGAGCGTTGGTGTTTATCAGCAGCGTGTAGCCGTCAGCTGGTGACTTCGCGACCTGTGCAGGGCCGGCAGTAGCTCCCGCACCTGAGATATTCTCCACTGTCACGGGTTGGCCCCACAGCTCAGAAAGCTTCGGGGCCAGGGCACGGGCTAACAGATCAGGCCCGCCGCCCGCTCCGAACGGGTCAATTATGCGTACCGGCTTGATCGGATAGTCTCGTGCGGACGCGGCCAGATTTGTTGCGCTTTTCATCGTGTCCTCATGCGCCGTCAAACGTGGGCACCAAGTGTTAGACTCCATCCACTAGCGGACAAGTCGCAGCCAAAGCGATACCTTCGCCGATATTCCGGCCGCTTTCAGGCTGTAACCTTCTTCCTCCATTTGCGCAGCCGCGTCCTGACGTAGGACGGCAGGCCGAAGGGAAGCCGGGGCCGCCCCGCTTGTGGCGCGGGATGGCGTTCCATCTGTTGATGCACGAGCATCATCAGCCGTTGGAACGCCGATGTTTCCGCCTCTTCCAGGCGCGCGACAAGACGGTCGGGCAGCGGCTTCGAGCGCCAGGCGAAATAGGCCTCGTAGGCGTCGGGCGTTTCGACCAGATGGCGCAGATGAGCAGCCAGGTCAGCCGCATCGCCGAACTCGGCCGCGTTGATGTAGGAATTCGGCGGCACGTATTCGTCGACATTCGGGGCGCCCAGATAGACCGGCACCGTGCCGGCCTTGAAGGCATCGAAGATCTTTTCGGTGACGTAATCCGCCTCGCTCGAGTTCTCCAGCGCCAGGCAAAATCTGTAGCGCGCAACGGTCTCGATCTTCGTCTGCAGGCCGAGATCGGGGCCTTCGATCGTCCGGTTGCGGAAATGCCGTCCGTAGGAATCGACGCCGATGTGCCGGGCAAGCTCGCTTACCAGGTCGACGCGCCCGCTATGGTTCAGCGGCGCCGATTGGAAAAGCACGAGCGGAGCCGCTTCGGTCTTGGCCGCGACCGGCATGGCCCGAACCTCCTCCCACCAGCGCGCGTGGGGGAGATAGGGCATCCAGACATCCGATTGGCGCTCATGCGTCATGGTGAAGTCGAAATGGCGCATGTAGTTCGGGTCGGCGAAGCGCTTGTAATTCTGCCGGCTTTCCATCGTCCAGCCGATCCAACACTGGCCGGGATATTTCCAGGCATCGCCGATCTCACGATGGTCCGGGATGTGGAAGACGACCGCCGCCGCCTCGGCAATGCGACGCTTGTCCAGTGTCCAGCGCCCGGGGAGGTCGCACTGGATGGAGGCGATGTCGACGGGCTTGCCGAAGACCGTCGTATAAAAAAGGATCAGCGGCTCTGTGGCGTCATTGTCGGCGGGCATCTCAGATTCCGCAGCCGAAATTGCCGCGCCGGACCCGGGACAGCTGCCCGGCTGTCGGCAAGTCCACCCGCCGGCCGCGCGCGACGACATGGCCGACCGCGGCGAAGCCTCGCGGCATGTCTATCATCGGGAATGTCCGCCGGGGCTCCATGGCCGTCGGAGTTACCCGTTCGTCTCTCCGGCATCAAGAACATTTCAGCCGGGCCGCGGACTTCGAGCGACCAGCGGCCAGCTCAGCGGATTCAGCGGATCGGTTCTTCGGAGCCCCCGCCTTGGATTTGACGACGAGCGCAAGCAAGCGCGCGGAGTTGCGGTCCATGGGGGACCTCTTGGGTTGTGGGTAGAGAAAGGCCGCTCGGCGGAGGCTGGGAGACTTGCTAGGTGAGTGACTGCTGATTACTGGGGAGCCGACGGCACGGTGCCGCCAATTCCTTTGTCTCTCGCCAGACGCGCGACACCGGTCGTTGTTGAGATGGTGACGATCTGATATCCGTCAGCGCATTGCGGCTTTTGATAACGGTAACTGTCGAGGTCTACGATTTCGCTAATGAACGTCTTGCCGCCGTTCGCACATTGCGCTTGCAGGAAAGCGAGACTGTCGAACGGGATGGTGATCTCGCCGCCGGCAGCGTCTCGATAGGTGACATCAACGGCGCACGCATCCTTGTCGCAGGTTTCTACGGCATCCATCGACGCTATGTGCGTGCTCTCAAGGCGCAGGAAACCATAGGCCCACGGCATGATCTGCAGGCCAACGATCGAGATCGCGAAGACGCCGCCGACGAGCCAGTTTTTCTCTCGCCTGGTGAGATAGTCGCGTCTGGTGAGGATCAGGATGCAAACCATCAGGAAGACGGTTGCGGTGAATATCTCTCGCGAGAACCCGTATTTCAGTTGGTCCGCACCGCCCATGATGTAGCTGGCGTAGCCCATCGGAATGGCGATTGCCGATCCAAGCCCAATCAATATCGCCCGGTCGGTAAAGACGCGGCCTACGAGGGCTGGACGCCTAATGAGCAGGAGAAGCCCGACGACAACCGCCGCAACATAGAATGGCACCTGTAATGCGAACGGCATGCGCCAATTGCTCAGCGTGGGATCATCCTGGACAACAAACAGCGCCGCCTTTTGATAGTCGACCTCGCTGCACACCGAGTAGAAGCAGGGATCGATGAACATTTGCACAAGCTTGATCGGCACATCGTCAAGTCGGATAACAGATTCTCCGGCGCTTTCGTGGGCCATTCCCCCGGCGTATTGTTGATAGATATTGAACTGTCCAAGTACGAAGAAATGTGCGGCGTACCCAGCAACGAACGCTCCGGCGAACGCAGCAGCCAAATCCCACTTGATGCGACGGTCGATCGCGACATCGATCAGAGCGGCAACAATGAGAAGGCCGGCGATCACGTAGGTATCGAAAAGCCTGGTTGTCGCCATAACGCCGAGGCAAACACCCGCAAGCGCCGCCGTTCGCCACGTCTGCTTCAGCGACATTGCAATCAGGAATATCGCCGCCGGCAGGCCATAGACGAAATGAGACCATGGGATTGACGACATGAAGAGGTACGGGGTCGAAAGGACGAAGGCGACGAACGTGGCCGCTACGAGAACGTTTCTCCTGTAGTCATGCGAGAGAGCCAATGCCGTCGGCGTGGCAATGGCCAATGCAACACACAGCCGGTTGAGCAGAACGAAGGCCCCGATAGAATCCAGTCCGAACAGTCTTTTCAGCACCGCGATGGCAGCGATGTAGCTCGGTCCCATGTATTCGAAGTCGAGGGCCGTTCGAGCATCTCCGCGCCCGACCGTATCCATGATGCGCATATAGAACGACTGATCGGCCCAGCCGTTCATCACCTCATAAGTCTGCTTGAAGTGCGGAAAGAGAAGAACGACCAGCGCCAGCACTGCCGCAATTATTGCCCTGCGGCTAAACCCGATTGACACGTCTTGAAGCATTTAGAAACCGGGGCAGGCAGAAGACGGGATCATACCGGTCGGTGCGTTCTTCAGAGCGTCGGCCATGCAAGCCGTCACGCCATCCGACTTTGCCGCTGGCAGCCTGGCGACGAATGCGACCAGCATCGCCAGCGCGACGCAGCCAAGAACCAGCAACGACTTGTCGAAATATGAACGCATGCTGCCTCTTGCCACTGCGCGCCGTGGTTTTCAAGGGCCTATGCCCAGTCACCCACTGCCGCGACGGTGTCGGCGCCGAATTCCTCGATCTCGAAGAAGCTGTTGATCGCCGTTTCACAGATTCCGGTCGGGCCAGCATTGAATGCGATTTGCGGGATGAGCGTCCCAGCCGTGCTTGTGCGTAAGATGCCCTCTACCGATACATCGGTCGTAACCGCCGTGGAGGCGGCCGTGATCGTGCCCTGCGTAGCGACTTCCATGCGTCGCTGCTGCGGTGTTGCCAAAGCGCCTGCGGCGGCAGAGATTGATGACACGTCGTAAGAGATCGATGCGATACCAGCCGTCCCGCCGAAATTGTGCAGCGTCGTATGCGATGTCGCTCCGGTGTTGAACTTGTACCTGCCCCTGAAGCGATAGCTGGTGTTCGCCTTCAGCGTGAGCGCATCGTTGGCAGAAGCAAAGACGTTCTGCGGCGAGGTCGAACTGTTCGACAGCGCAACGGCTGTGGTGACAACGGTTGCAATCTGCTTGTCCAGTCTCGCCCGCTTCAAGAACCAGTTGGTGCCGTCCGAGAACAGCGTCACCTGATCGTTGGCCGACACCGGGAACTTTCCGGCGATTGACAGATTGCCGCCGCTGATCAGGTTCAGCGCCCCGGTGAAGATGAGCGATACCTCCTTGCCGGCGTAGGCAGCGACCGGCGAGACAGCCGAAATGTCGGTCGTGCCGGAGACCTTGAAAACCTTATCCGACCCGTTGAGCGTAATTGTCGCGGCTGAGGCGATGGTGGTTGCGAAATACGGATTGTTGATAATGCCGGTGACCGGCGAGAACACGCATCCCCGGTGACGCACGATCGCATTTGCAACCTGGTCGATGCTGTAATCAGCGCCATAGAGACGACAGTTCTCGATGTCGACAACGTTCGCCGCATTGGACACACGGATGCCGCCAGACCCGGCTAGCGCGGCCGTCCTGCGCGTCATGCAATCGCTGATGACCGCATCGCCAAGGTTCACGACAAAGCCGTAAGTATAGAACTCCCATGTGTTGCAGCCGATGAAGAAGGTCGGAGACCCTGTCACTGAGCTGATGGCAGAGTAGAACCCGAATTGCTTTGCAGCGGTCTGGCAGCTGATTACCTTGATGTTGTTCGAGGTGCCCTCGATCAGGAATCCGATCGATCCATCGGACGAAGCCGCAACGTGATCCGCACCGCAATTCGATAGAATAGCCGAGCCCGCATTGTTGATTTCGAAGCCACGGAAGTACCCAAAATTGAAGCAGCTTTCGACGCGGGTCCAATCGTGCACACCGGTCGAGAGGATGCCGGCGCCAGACCGGACAAGATGGACGTTGCCAGCCTCCGGTGTCGAAGCGGCAGTCACGTACGGCCAGAAATGAACCTCGCGGATATAGGTCACGTCGAACGAGTTCGTCAGGCTGATGCCGTTGATGTTGTCGCCGTGGATGCGCTGCATGTGCACGCGGCTGACATTCGTCGCCCCGGCGATCGAGGCGATGCCAGTATCGAAGCCAAGAACGACGAGATCCTGCAAAACGATGTTGCAGCTGGCGTTGCGGATGGTGACGCCGATGCCGAGGAAGTCGGAGGCTACCTGAGCCGAAGTGATGTTGAAAGTCAGCCCCCTACGGCAGATCGCTAGGTTCCGGACAGAGCAGCCATCACCGATGGACAATGTGCCTGCCGAATTGACGTAGACTTTCGTCATCGTCGGTAAGGCGGCGGCCATGCCATTGCCGCCGGTGCAGGGCTTTTCGCCAGTCAGCATGCAACCGGCGGGGACCGTGAGTGTGCTGTCGACCACGACATTGTAGCCGGACGGGATCAGCACCGATACTCCAGAGCCGGCGTTCGTAAAGGCCGCAGCCAACGCGGCGGTATCGTCGGTCGTGCCGTCGCCGACAATGCCGAACCAGCGCGCATTGCGCGGGCCGGAGAAAGAGCGAACCCACGCGCCGGCCGACGAGGCGATGGCATCAGCCTTGACATATAGGCCCTCCGCCGTATCGGCAGTGATCCGCGCTGCAAAATTACCTGTGGTCCAAACGAAGATACCTTCGCGCCCGCTCTCGGTCAGAACAGCAGTCGCATCCTTGGTGGTGTCCAATGCCTTTAGCGCGATGCGAGTGGGCACATATGACGCCGAATCGATTCTATTGCGGAGATCCTCCGCTGCGGCCAAAGTCAGCAGCGAGCGCCCATAGGGTTGGGTTGTTAGCGCAGCAATCGCGGTAAGGTCGGCGTCGAGCAACTGAGGGGTGACATCTACGAAAGTCAAGCTGTCGTCGCCGATTACCGGATCAAGCGTGTTGAATTTGAATATCTTCCCGACGTTGGCCGAACCTTCTTGCACGGTGACCGTCGTGCCCTTCTGCATGGTGCGGGCCGTCCGCGCGTCGGCGGCGCGGTACCATTGGCCCTCGGAGGCCGTGCGGATGCCGTTTTCCGAGGCGTCGGTCTGGCCGATAAGAAGAACTTCGGTCTGGATGCCATCGACCATCACAAGGCCGCCGGCATCGACATCGATGTTGGACGTGGCGCAAAGGCGCACGGGTTCGCGTTCGCCGGTCAACAGGCGAACGGCGGCAGTTGCAGGTCGGGCCATAAGGATTGCTCCATGAAAAAAGCCCCGCGAAAGCGAGGCTTGGACATTCGAGGAATTGGGCCGCTGTTGCGGCTACTTCACTTGGGTCGGCGCAGTCGTTGGCTCAGCGTGGTTCTACCTGTCGCGGTCCGTCGCGAGCGCTCTTGATCCAGCCCGCTCCCGTTGGCCGTCAAAGGAGGGCCATTGTTGAAACTAAGCGCTCCACGCAGGCTATAGTATCCACGCTGCTTCCGACCTCAGCACTACTTGCCGCCGTCGAACGGTTTGATGGATGCGGAAGGTAGGCCCAGTTCATCAAGCACATCGAAGGCGCGCTCCGATACGACGAGGTTCAAATTCTGGTTGATACCGAAGTCGTCGCGACCTGCCCTGCCATCTACCTTGAGCCAGGCGAATGCGGGGAGTTCGACATCGGGCTGCAACTCTTGAAAATCCTCGGATGTGGTTACTTCCACCTCGGCGAATGTGGCGCCAGAGACGCCGATAGCGAGCAACCCGCGCTTGGCCTCTTCGGTAACGAGGAAACAGGGAAAGGTTGTCACAAGTACGTCACCAAACCATCCCTCTACCCGATAAACAAGCTTGCTCACAACCGGCGGATGGACGCTAGTATCCATAACCGTACCATTGCCAAGGCCGCCAGCGACATCGGGCTTGACTTCAAAATATCTCATCACTGATTTGTCGGTCGGCTGTGCCAACGTCCGCTCAGTCGATTTGTCGGTCGACCCTGCAGGCGGGCGTCCAGCCGGGTTCCACCTCATTGCGGCAATCCAACGCCTCAGCACCACGATCACCCCTCACCCTTCGAGTGATGTCCCAAAGGAAGCTCTCTCAGCTACCTTTGAGGTTACCGGAGTCCCCAGCGGCAGGCCTCCAATCGTGACCTTATTTATGGCAGTTCCAATAGGTAAGTTCTTTTGTTGATTCGCTATCTGCGCACTTCCCGACCTCAGCACTACTTATTACCGCCGTCGAACCGTTTGATGGATGCGGAAGGGAGACCCAGCAATTCATCAAGCACATCGAAGGCGCGCTCCGATATCACGAGGTTCAGCTTCTGGTTGATCCCGAAGTCATCGTGACCTGCCCTGCCGTCCACCTTGAGCCAGACGAACGGGGGAAGCTCGACGTCGGGCTGCACCAGGTGAAAATCCTCGGATATGGTCACTTCCGCATCGGCGAATGTGGCGCCAGTGATGCCGATAGCGAGCAACCCGCGCTTGGCTTCTTCGGTCACCAGGAAACAGGGAAACGAGGTCACAAGGACATCGCCAAGCCAGCCATCGAATTGATAGTGGAGCTTGCTCACAATAGGCGGATGGACGCTGGTGTCCATGACGGTGCCCCGGCTCAGCTCGCCGGCTACCAGAGGCTTAACTTCATAATATTTCATTAATCACCTATCGGCGGATCAAACAAATGTCCATATTTCTTGTCCAATTTAGTTGCGTAGTCAAGCACTTGCTGCCGATTAGCGGCTGCGTGCGTCTTATAAAATTCGTCCCATTCTGACCGAATGACTCTTATATGCAGATTTATATCGAAATCCTTTCGGACTCCTCGAAGATTCTCTATTGAATGTAGCTTTTCTTCTGTAAAAATGCCCGGATATTTTTCAAGTAACCCTTGCTCGACATTATGGTGAACGACATAGTCGCTCTCATGAGCGTTGGATTCGCGTCAAAGAACGTTTTTCGGTAGTTTTTTGATTTTGCCCATCCAACCTTTGCGCCAGCATGTTTAATGGTGGAGGGGCCCCTGGCAAGTAACGAGGCCAGTAACGCAGTATCAAAGGCATTTTCGGGTATCTCGCCGGGTGGCGTTCTCCGCCGTGCAGTTCGCGGCGAAACAGAACGAGCAATGGCTTGCTGCGATCGAAGAGTTTCGGCGTCGACTCCTCGGACGAGAGCCCGGCTCCCTTCGACGAGCCCAGTTGGCTTCTTCGAAAATATTGAGAGACCTTCTACCCAGGGTTTGGCAATCTTTCCGGCTTGTTCCAAGGCCTTTCCGGCCAGCCTTTCGGCGGGAATTGCTCCCGCGACGTCGAGCAATGCTTCGCCGTAATTGCCGTCCAGCGCCGCGTTCGCGGCTTTTTCCAGTGCAAATGACGCTCCTAACGGCGTGGCATCAGCCACGGAGATGCCGTCTTCACCGAGCCCGTCAGAGCCCATGAGCTTTTGCGCGAGAAACCGCCGTAAACTCCCGCGTGGGCTATCGCCGGCAATCAATCCCCCCAACCATTCCTGGTTGGTCTGAACATAATTGGTCAGCCATTCCGGTTTTGGCCCCGTTCCGGATACCGCGCGCCTGACAAACTCCTTTGCCTCAGACAATTTCTCAGGGCTTACCAACGATTGCATGGAGCCGTCGTTCACCCTGCCTTCGTTGGATTTGGCAACGCCAGTCAGCAGCAAATGATCAAGCATTGCTTGGCGCAGCTCTGGGGGTGTCGCCTGAAGCACGTTGCTCAGCTCGGCTTCCTTGGCCTGCTGCGGCAGACTCTCATCGCTAAGCTTGTTGTGAATGCCTTCCGCGACGGAATTCGGCAGCGGCTGGATGGTCTCAAAGCCCAACTGCTGCTGGGCGGCGATCGAGCCGATGATCGCCGCCTGATAGTCCTCTGGCTTCGACAGATTGTTCCAGGCAGAATCAAGATTGGCGAACGTCTTCCGAACGTAGCCGCCGGGATCACCTTGCCTGGCTCTGAACGTCAGATCCGCGGCGGTGGCGATGGCGTCATGATGCGCTTTGTCTCCCCCCGGATTGGCGCTGTCCTCCTTGGGGGCAGCATCCCTGATCTTGGCCCGCACGGCCTCGTTCGACATGCCGCGCATGCCATAGAATTGCCGACTGACGTCGATCGCTCGATTGAAGTCCTGGAAGCGCCTGACGCCTTCGGTAGCGCCGTAGAGAGAGGCGAACTGCTCCGGGGTCGGCATCGAGCCGGAATAGGTTCCTGTATCCCTGATAGCGGCCGGCGCATTCTGCTCGGCCAAGCCGATGCTGGCCCGTGTTTCGACTTGCCGAGTCGCGTCGGCGGCACGGGCCTGCTGGATCAGGGCTGGCCGGTCTTCGGACGGAATGTCGTCTCGAAAGGCCTGCGTTACTCTTTCATCCGGCGTAAGTTTGCCAACGCGATCGCCCTTCGCGGCCGTTCCGCTCTCCTTCGCCGGCGAAGCGGCGCCCATTGCCACACGGACGGTTTCGCACATGCCGTCGTTCGCAGCCTGCACCGCACCCAGCATCTCTGCGGCGCGCTTAGGGTCCTGGGCGATCATGGCCTGGACCAGCGCCTTGGCCGTGTTGCTGCGCCAGGCGACTTCCGCCGCCTGCCGGGCGAGTGGGTTGCCGATCTTGGCGATCAGGTCAAACCCGCTCTGCCGGACCGCCTCGAAGTTCGCGGTATCGTTCGGGTCGCCTTTTGCGATGGCACTGGTGGAGATGTTGTCGATCTTGGTCCATTCGGCCAACTCATAGTCGTCGCGCTGCGCCTTCTGCCGCTGCGCCATGCGCTGCGCGCCGACCGCCCGCATCGCTTCCTTATGCCTCACGAAGTTGGCGCGCTGGCTCTCGGGCACTGTCGGCAGGGTGCTGTCGAAGAGCGTATCGAAAAGACCTAATTTGACCACTTGGCCGGTGCGCGGATCGACCTGGCCGTACATGGTGTCGTGCAGGCCGCTGCCGTCGGCCGGCGCGTTCGCCGCCGCGTCGTCTTCGGTCTTCGCGATCTGACTGTTGAGTTGCCGGCGGATGATCTCGGCGTCGAAGGCTTCCTGCTGCTCCTTTTGCTGCCGGTAGCGCTCGGCGACGGCCGAAAGCTCGTTGCCGAGGTTCTGCATAGCGCCGCCGACCGGCGAGCCGTTGGGATATTGCACCCCATTGCCGGTATCGAGCCGGCGCTGGGCAAGCTGGAGGGGAATGGTCGCCATTCTAATTGTTTCCTGCCCACGAAGCTCTGAAGATGGGGGAAGCCCGGAAGGGCGAGGTGCCGAACAACACGGCATTGCCCGAGGCGCTCGAGGTCAGGCCTTTGCTCGGGTCGTGGATTTTGGAGAGGCCGCCAACCAGGGCATTGCCGGCGTTGAAGATGCTCGCGGTTGCCGCCTGCCTGCCGGAAAAGCGCGCGATGGCGGCCTGCGTGGTCAGATTGTTCTGGCGCAGCTGCGAGCCGTACTGGATCGCCTTGATGTCGAGCTGGCCCTGCCTGGCATTGGCGGCCAGCACCTCGGTCGGCGAGCCGGCGATGCCGGCGCCGGACGCGCCGGCCTGGGCGCGCGCCTGCGCCTGCAGGAGATCCTGCCTGTGGCGTTCCTGGCTTTGTTCGAAGGCAGCACTTTGCGCGTCGGCCTGCGCCTGCTGCTCATAGGCCCTGGCCTGATGGTCGGCCATCTGCTTCTGCTGCTGGCCCTCGGCCAGCGCGCCGCCGACGGAAAGAACGGTGCCGAGAAGAGCAAGTGTGCACATGGTCAGCCTCGCGCGCCGGCAAAGGGGATGAACTTGCTTTTGATGCCGCCGACCGGCGCGCCAAGCGCCGGGCGCGGGTCGAGCGCGCCGCCGGGGCTGAGGAAGGACAAGAGCATCCTGTCGGCCTGGATCGCCGGGCGGCTGAGGCGGGCGGGTGCGGCCGCCCGCGCGCCGGCCATGGCGACGCGACGGGTGGTGGTCAGCTTGACCTTCAGGTCGGGCACGCCGGCGGCGTCGAACAGGCCGTTGGCGGTGGCGATGGCGCGGGCGAGCGCATCGGCCTCGAACAGTTCCTGGCGCAGCAGTTCGACCAGGCGGGCAACATTGCGCCAGCGCGCGGCGAGCGCTTCGGCCTTGGCGCGGATCTCTTCGCCGAGCGCCGCGATGTCGGCGCGGACCTCGCCCTCGGCGGCGGCGGCGCGGCGCTTGTCGGCCGCCCCCATGGTCTTTTCGATGAGCGCGATTGTCGCGTTGCAGGCGTCGAGCGCGGCGCGTGCCTCGCTGAGGACGCCATCGCCGAAGATCGCGCGGTCCTCGGCCTGCTGCAGCTCGCGCCTGCGGGCGAGCGCTTCGTTGAGGTCAGTGTCGAGCAAGGCGATGACAGCCGCGAAATCGGCAGCCGTCCGCGCCTTGCCGAGGGCATCGGCATGGGAGGATGTCATGGGAGTGTCCTTCTTTCGGAGAACGAGAATGATTTGCGCAGAGGAGCGCGGCGCCGAAGTTGCCAATCTCCCCCCTCGTGGGGGTTGAGGAGTGGTCCGCGAAGCGGACGGAAAGCCAATTGCTTGGCTTTCCGAACGACGAGCGCCCGGCAGGGCAGAGGGGGGCGCGAAGGATCGCTGCGGTGAGTTAACTCAGATGTGCCGGCGACCTGCCGGAGGGATTTCGATTGCCTGAGAAGCTGGCGGGACAGCGCCCCGCTCTGGCCTGCCGGCCATCTCCCCCACTTGGGGGAGATTGGCAGCGTCGGCGATGGCGCCCTAGGCCGTAGTGACGATTCTCTTCCTGAAAAAGGCAGGTATCCAACCTATCCCTGCCCCTAGGAAGAATCCGTACTCACCGATCGCGTAGATCCAGCCGATGATGAATGCGATGGTACTTATGAATGAGGCCAAATTCCCCGCCTCATGACAAAGATGACGGGGCCAAAACGCCCCAGAACAAACCCGCCGACATCAAGCCGCCAAACCCAACATCCAGATCCAACCGCCACCTCATGAGCGAGCCTATCGTCATGCCCGAAACGCGCTCCCCACAACCGTTGGACCACAACAACCGGCACGGCCGTTATCGGCGTGAATTAAGCGGGCTAATTGCTTCCAGCCCAGGACGCGCGGCGTGGTATACCATCACTATCCGGGGAAACATTGGATACGCAGCCGCTCAGCGCCATCAAAATCAACACCAAAAATAGTCGCATCTTTCCCTCCGAATTGGGGGCACTTAGCACGGATGTCATGCTGGTGCCTGGCCGCCGACCGAAAGCGAGGCCCGTTCGGAAACTTATGGAGGCCGACATTCCCCGGATAAACCCGGTTTCTGGCGACACAGTAGCCCTCACGGCCGCCCCAGGCAAGGTTGAGCGCGGTGCGGGAGGGTATTCGCCTTGCTGTGCTGCCAAATCCGCCTGAGCCAAGCCTTCCCAGGCCGTTGATGGCGCCAATTCTCGTCCTCAAGGCGCACCTCTCCCGTTGTCTGTCTGCGGCATCGACCTTGCTCCTCAAGCTGGAGCCGGTGGCGCCCGGAGTTGAGCTGTCAGCCGCAGAATTTCCTCGAACAGGCCACGAGACACCGCGACCTCAGCCATCTGGAACGTGACGTATCGGCCGTGCGTGACGATCCTGGCGCCGATCTTGACGAGCTTCTCCTGGAGGCTGGTCAGCGACCAGTGTTTGACCGCCTCCGGCAGTGCCAGCGTCCGCATGAAGTTACCGAGATTGTAGGCGAGCGCATGAAGCTGAAGCTGCACGGCATTGTTCTGGAATTTCCGGCATGACAGCCGGGTCCATAGAATCGCGTTCTTGCCTTCCTTGATGTGCTGCTCGGCTGTGCCGCGCTGGTTGTAGAACGCGACCACGCGCTTGGCCGGCCGGGTCAGGTTGGTGACGATGAAGCCGACGCGGGGACAGAGTTCCCCCGGATGCCATTCCACCTTGGCGACCACGCGGCGCTTCGGATCAGCGACATTCTTTAGCTGCCGCCAGCGCCATTATTAGATACCGAGCGAAACAGGCTACTATGAGAATCAATAGCTTATGAGGTTCCCAGAGACACTCTTAAGTGCCGTTCCCACGATTTAACTATTTGAGCCAGATAGCGATAGCGGCGAGTTTGACGAAGCCCATGAAGTTGGCGAGCAGCTTGTCGTAGCGTGTTGCGACACGGCGGAACTGCTTGAGCTTGTTGAAGAAGCGCTCGATGACATTGCGCTCCTTGTAGAGGTGAGTGTTGTAGGGCCGCTGGACCTTGCGGTTGCGCTTCGGCGGGATGATGATTTCGGCTCCCATTCCAGCGATCTTTTCGTGCAGATGGTCGGCGTCATAGCCCTTGTCGGCGATCATGACGCCAGCCTCGAAGCCATCGACGAGATCATGAGCAAAGGCGATGTCGTTGCGTTGTCCGGGGCTGGCGATCAGGCGGACCGGGTTGCCGAGCGCATCGCCGGCGGCATGGATCTTGGTGCTGAGCCCGCCCCGAGACCGGCCCAGGCCTTGGGCATCCGCCCCCCCTTTTCCTTGCGGGCGCCGGCGGCATGCTGATGCGCCCGCACGATGGTCGAGTCGATCATCAGCCATTCCAGATCGGCTTCGCGGGCCAGGACCGCCAACATGTCGTCGAGCACGCCCCTCTCGATCCAGCGATAATAGCGTCGCTTCACGATAGTGTGGTCGCCAAGCCTTTCTGGCAGGTCGCGCCAGCGGCCACCCGAACGGGCCATCCACAACAGCGCATCCAAAAATAGCCGGTTGTTCGTCCGAGGACCCCGCTTGCCTTTCGTTCCTCCCGGAACAAATCCTTTGATCCGATCCCATTGATCGTCTCGAAGTGCATCACAATCCATCGCTGACCTCCAAAAGTCAGCGTTGAATCTGATTTGCAACCAAAGGGGAATCCCTAAACCTTAAATCGTCACCACGCCCCAGGGTCAAAACTCAATCACTCTGAACGACCGAGTTCCACCCATGGCGGCCATCCGAACTTATCCGGCCGCATAACTCACGCAATGCCTCTGGTAATGTGGTTCTCATTCTGCCGCACTTGTCTATGATCGGGGATGGACGCAAGTTTCGAAGCCTTTGCCAGAGCAACACTTTTGACAGTCATCCTTACCGTTGGCGGACCGGCGGTCGCGAGCGAACGGGCCGCGACGGCTTCCAAGCGGATCTCCATATGCCACGGCTATGGTTGCAACTATCGCACCATGCTTGTGCTTGGGTCCGGCGACTACGTTCGTTTCCGCTCTATCTTGCATGCGGGCGCGGGTTCAGCCCGTGCCGAACGTTCCGCCATTTCGAAGGCTGTCCGCTATTTCGACCAGCGCATTTTCCGGGCCACCGGTGTCCGCGACCTGCCGCAGTCGGAATTCGGTGCATCGCGTATCAGGGGCCAGATGGATTGTGTCGACGAATCGACCAATACGCATACGCTGCTGGTCTATCTTGCCGAGCGAAAACTGCTCAGGTTTCACAAGGTCGAGGACAAGGCCTCGCGCGGCCTGTTTGTCGACGGGCGCTATCCCCATTGGACGGCGGTGATAAGCGATCACGGCGGAACCCAATGGGTGGTGGACTCCTGGTATGCGGCGATGGGCGGCGCACCGGACATTTTTCCTCTGAGCCAGTGGAAGGAACGTGGCGTGTTGAAAAGCGGTGCGCTGGACTGACGACGGGGCGCCTTAACTCAGGTCGGAAAAAAGTTAGCGGGCGTGCAGAGTGCATTACCGCTCTCATTAGCTGCGGGGGCCGATCAGATGAACAATCATGGAGTAAGTCCGAGATCGCTGGCGCATACCATTGCCACTTACAATTCCCGTCAGTTTTTTGCTTAAAGGCAATGTCTGTCTTCCACCCATCCCGGCCATTGGCGACCGCCTGCTGATTGAGTTTTGACCCTACGGCTCGCCATCAAACACCGGCGTGAACGCCCTGATCGTACAGGGCGTCGGGTTGACGTGGCGGATCCTGACCCTGCCCTGCCCCTCCCAGCTGTCGTCGATCGGCACCTCGACATTGCCGGTGTAAAGCGTCGCCTTGCCGTCCGGCGCGACGATGCTCGGCATGCGCACGCTCTCCCAGCGGCCGCGGATCAGCGACTGCACTTCGAGCCCCGTGGTGTCGGTCTCGAGCAGCGACAGGATCACTTTCGCCACCTTCTTGCGGCGGCCGACGATCGAGCCGTCCCGGCCGCCGACGTCGAGCTCCAGCGTTTCGGCTTGCGCCTGGCAGGCAAGCCCGACCTGCCATTTCGTTGCGGTGGCGCCGCCGGGCAGCGTCACCTGGCCGGCGGTCACGGTGAGGCCTCGGTAGACCTTGCCCGACGCCAGCACGTCGACCGACTGGCCGTTGAGATGGCCGAGCCCGGAGACGGCATTGACGGCGCTGCCCGAATAGGTCAGCCCGCAATCGACCTGGAAGGCGTCTTCCAGCGCGCCATATTCGAAGGGCGGCGTCATGATCTCGATGTAGCGTCTGGTCACGCCCGCGATGGTGCGCTTGATGAACAGCCAGATGTCGTCGACGCCGTTCTGGCCGGGCGTCACCACGGCGCTTTCGACCACCGCCCAAGTGGAGTCACCGGGAGCGGAGCCGGCGGAGGCGCCGCCGAAGCGGTGGCGGTGCATGCCGCGCACCTCCTGGCTTGGCTGGTGCGTGTAGCCGCCAAGCTCGCCGTTCTCGAGCGGAAACCACAGCATCGGGTCGGGGTCGGTCTGGAAGGCGAGTTCGACCACGCCCTGCTTGGCGATATGCTCGGAAATCTGGCCGATGTCGTCGGACGAGAACCTGCCGGCAGAGGTCTGCACCAGCTCGGCGATCGATTTGCGGCTGCGGGTGACATAGAGGAACGACTGGCCGGCATCGACCGGGCGGATGCGGGCGCAGCCGAAGGTGCGCGAGCGCCGGTTCTTGAAGGATGATGGCGTCAGTGCCTCGTCGATGCCGGAGCCGGAAAGTGCGCGCACCCCGCCCAACGTCCCGATCAGCAGCGCACCATCGGACTCCGCGATCCAGACGATGTCGTTGGCCTGGCCGCCGCCGGCCTGAATGAACTCGAGCGCGTCGTCGTCTTCCTCGCCAAGCGCGAAGTTGTCGAAGTCACCGGTGGCCGAGGCATAGACCGAGAATTTGCGGCTGAAAGCCAGCCGCTCCTCGTAGAGCGAGCCGCTCTCGACATATTTGCCCGGCACGAAGGTGCCGAGGCGCCAGCGCGTGATCGGGCTGAGATCGGGCAGAGCGAAGCCGTAGATCTGGATCGTGACGACAGTCGTGCTGGTTCGCGTAATGATCTTGGCCCAACGCCAGCGGCCATCAGAGCCCAGCAAGCGAATGGCGCGGCCGACATCGGAGGTCTGAAACCCGGTGTTGTTGTTGATGCCGGTTGTCGATGATGCGGTCAGATCGAATGGCGTCTGGCTGACGGCAGCCTTGTTCATCGTCAATTCGGCAAAGGAACTGTCGACCGCGCCATTGACGCCTGTCCAGCTGAGCCGGTGATATTCGAACGGCGATTTGTTGAAGAATTCGTAGTAGCGGGTTTCGCCGGCAGTCCACCCGCCCTGCCCCGTCTGGCTGTCCAGGGTTGTCCATGACGAGCCGTTGTTTGACCCCTCGAGCTTCCATGAGACAGGTATCTTGTCGAGACCACCTGCGGTGATTGCTGTGAAATAATAGTTCTCGACAATAGCCTGGGCGCCGCCAGGCAGCCGGTACTGGACCGATCCCGTTGTCCCGCCGCTGCCTACACCGGTGCCGACCTCTTTATCAAAGACTCGCCATGCATCCGCCGCGCCACCGAAACCTGACACCGTGCCCGATGGCGCCGTGTTCGAAGTCATCTCTGGCGTAAGCGAGCCATAATCCGCAGGGGTCAGCGTCGTGCTGGTGTCGTTGATGTCATCGTAGGGACCATCCTCGAAAGGATAGTCCTCCAGCGTCCACGTCGCGTGCGCGGTGCGGGTGAGAACCTTGAGTGGATAATCCTTGTGGCTGATCCACATCTGGTCGGCCGACTGCACATAGGCAAGGTCGAACAGGTCGGCCTCCAGATAGGGCGAGGCCACCTCCACCGTGCCGACGCGGGCGCCATAGGCATAGACGCGGATATAGAGGTCGCCGAACTCCAGGCAGTAGGCCTGGTCGGCGCTGAAGATGAACGGGATGGCACGCGTCCTCACGGCCGAATTCTTCACCTCGCCGACGAAATAGCTGCCGCCGCGCTTGCGGATGCCGCCATGCGGCAAGGTGACGAAGTTTTCGCACTTCGACAGTGCGGCCCGATAGAGATCGAGCGAGGCGCGCGCGTGCAGGCGCGGCGAGATCTCGCCGCGGGTGAAGACGTCCTGGACCGGAAAGAGCGTCGCCATCAGCGCACATACCTGTTGTCGCCGCGCTGGATCGCCCAGGACGCGCTGTAGGTGCGGCCGCCGCGCTGGATGGCGTTGGCCGAGAAGGCAGCGTCGAGCGCCCGGTCATAGGCCGCGCGGGCGATATCGATCATGCCGGTCTTGTGGGTCAGCGGATGCGCGATCTTGACGGCAAGGGCCGCCACCAGCACTTCGGTGAACAGCGCGTCCCAATCGTTCGGGTCGGTGAGGTTGGCGATGTAGCGGATGGCGAGCTGGCCGGGCCGATCGGAATAGATGATCCCGGCCTCCTGGCGCCATGAGACCGGCACGCCGTCCGGCTCGCCATTGCGGCTCGGCGGCAGCGGGCGCAGGCAATCGGCCGGCAATTCATAGGCGACATTCAAGGTGCAGGCGCCGCTGCCGATGTCAGCGCCGGGAACGCTTGCCGACAGGATGGCGAACACCCAGGCGTGCTTGCTTAGTTCGGCTTCGCGCGTCAGGTCGAAATGCAAATTGAGCAAGCGCGCCGCCTTGACGTCCTGATCGAGGCTGTCGATCGGCGCCTCGTCGAGCACGGCGAGCGCCATGTTGGCGATGTCGAGCGGGGTGATGGCCATGGGTCAGCGCCCCGTCCAGGTGACCAGATCGGAGGCAATGGGTCGAGCAAGGGTCATGGTATCTCCGGGCATGAAAAAAGCCGCTGCGAAGCGGCTGGGGACTTTTGGGGCGGGCGGGCAAGCGGAGCCGGCGGGCAAAGCTGCCAATCTCCTTCTTGGAGGGCCGGCAGGACAAGGGGGCGCGAAGACGTGCCCGAGAGGCCGGGCGCGAATGACGGCGATGGTTTCCTAGGTCGGAATTGGTAGTGCCCTATCGACCTATCGGATCAGCACACCGCTCGACTCACGAACGTCGCGGTTTCGCCATTCCCAGCCCTTTATCCAGAGCTTCCTCCAAGCTTGTCGTGTAGAGCGCGGTGTCTTCCAGTCCACCAAAGAAGTTTATGCGGTGGACTTCACCTTTCTTGCTCATGACAATTCCTGCTTCTCTGAGCAGTTCCTGAACTGATTTGTAAGTCATCTCCACGATTACCTCTGCCACCACAGGTATATGCTCGCTCCTTTGTGTAACCGATTGGTGCCGTTGACTGTGAAGCCCGCAACACAGGCCGCTACCTGATCCTAGGCCTATCGAGCTAAGGCCTATCGGACTAATTGTGCGGAACGCGAAACGCGCTCACACTCCATTTTCCGAAGCCCAGTAAGCCTCCAAAGCGTGCTGATCCAGCTATCGGAATGTTTGCCGGCACCCAACTTCCCCCCGAAGCCCGTCGGCAGGCAAAGGCGGACCCACTGTCCCCCGGGTCCGCCTTTTTCTTGTGCACGATAGAGCTGTCCGGAGCGATCGTGTCAGCCTTCGAACACGGCTTCGGTGTTCAGCTGTGGGCAGCAGCCTCCGGCCTGTCAGAATACCCACTTGCGCCAGATGGGACTGGAGAACATCGCCAAGACCATCAGCATACCCAGTACGAGCCCGAGGCCGGCCAAAAGGAGCGACCACCAAGCAAGACGGTCACCTTGATCTGCACGGCGCTTCAAGGCGTCGTATTTCGCGAAATTGGAGTTGGCATAGAGCGAGGAACGCTTGACGCG
Source organism: Mesorhizobium sp. LjNodule214 (assembly GCF_964252735.1). Taxonomy (NCBI): domain Bacteria; kingdom Pseudomonadati; phylum Pseudomonadota; class Alphaproteobacteria; order Hyphomicrobiales; family Phyllobacteriaceae; genus Mesorhizobium; species Mesorhizobium sp. LjNodule214. The sequence goes on along the minus strand of NZ_CAXUPE020000003.1, from coordinate 313,299 downwards.
TCCAGCTTTTATGTCCGCATCCAGCAGATTGCCTCCATACCAGTTGAAGGGCAACGAAAGTGAACCGACGGTCATGATGACCAGGAACAACCAGCTGAAAGTATTCATTGTCGTGCTACCCGAAAACTTCCAGTTCTCTATCCGCCTCGATAGCAAGGAACAGTTACCCAACCAAATACAATTCGACGCTTTTGGTCATGGGGCGGGCGCTGAGCCCCCGCCCCTCTCCTCAGCGCGCTCAGGCCTCGCTGGTCTTCAGTGCAATAAACGTCATGTTCTTGACGCTCGACGCCGTGCGGTCCCAGTTCGCCGCCAGCGCCAGTTCGGCATCGGTGGCGAATTCGCCGGCCGAGGAGGCGTCGAGGAAGCGGGTGCCGGGCACGTGCGGAACAAAGTGCCGGCGGCCGACCATTTCGGTGACGCCGCCGCCATGGCCCTGGCGCGGCTTGCGGTCGAACTCCAGCGGCCCGCCCTCGGTGTTGACCGGCAGCTCGTTCCACAGGATCGCCTTGTCCTTGAACATGAAGGCGGTGTAGACGCCGGTCGCGACCGGGATGTCGTCGTCGACCACGCAGCGCAGCCCCATATAGTAGGGGATCAGCGGCCCGCCTTGCTCGGACGACGGCACGTAGTCGATGAGGTCGGCGAGCTTCAGCGCCTTCATCTGCTTGGAATGCATCCAGATCGTCTTGAACTTGTCGGCGCGGTCGCCCATCAGATAGGCGGCCTCGATGATGTCGGTATCGACGATGGAAGCGCCGGTGACGCGCACCAGATCGCCGGCGTCATTGGCGATGTTGTCGGCGACGACGCCTTTCAGGATGCCGAGCAGGGTCAGCTTGTTGGCGCGCTGCCAGTATTCGGTCTGGCGCTTGACGATCAGCTTCTGCGGATCGTCGCCGGCCAGGATCGAGGTCAGGTCCGGAACGCCCCACGCCTGGGCGCGGACATTGCGGGCGGCGACCTCGCGGCGCGAGCCGATCTTCTTCATCTCGATCGAATCGGCCGGATCGTCATTGACCGGTTCGGACGGGTCGTTGCCGAGATCCTTCCAGCCGGGCATGTCGACGGAACGGCCGCCCATCGACAGTTTCGAGGCGATGGCCGGGTCGGAAAACAGGATCCCGGCCTGGTAGATCTCGAGCGACTGGACATGCTCCTCGAACGAGTATTGCGCATAGACGGACGGAACGATCGCGTCCGCGATACGGGTATAGGCGTCTGCCATTTTTTCTCTTCCTTCAGGGGTTGATTGGCGGCGAACTCTTGGAGGCCGTTTCGAAACTCGCTCCGGCGAGCCAGGTGGTGGGGGTTTCGAGAACCGGAGCGCAGCGGACATTCAGGTCCGTGAGCACCGGAAGCGCAGAAAACGCCGCCAGATGGCCGCCGGAGTAGAGTTTCCAAACGGACTAGAGAGGGTTGTTCGGCATCCAGAGATCCGGGTTCTCGCCGGCCTCGCGTGCCAGCCGCCGGGCGCGGGCCGGGTCGCTTTTGACGAGGGCTGAAATCGCCGAGATGTTGCGGTCGCCGGCGGCGCCGCGCCTGAAGGGATTGCCTCCCCTCAAGGCCGCGCCGCCGTCGATCGTGTCTTCGGTGAACATCGCTTCGCCGATGGCCTGGAAGGCCCTGGCGATCTGCGGATCGGTCAACGCCCCGTCAGGCAGAAGGATGCCCTTCGCCTTGTAGGCGTCGACCAGGCCGAGCTTCTTCATCGCCCGGTTGGCGACCTCCAGCTTCTGGCGAAAGCCGTCGCTGTCGGTCGGCCCCCAGTCCCTGACCAGCTCGTCGTGGGTGGCCTCGACCGAGCGGGCAAGCGCGATCTCCTGGCGCACGGCCTGCTCGGCCATGTAGCCGACGAACCTGTCGTGATAGGCCTGCGCGGTTCTTGACGAAGCACCCGCTTCGACCGCCCAGGCCTTGGAGGCATTGGCGAGCTCGTCCGAATAGGCGAAGTTTTCGGGCAACCCTTCCGGGCGCCTGTATTCGACCTTCTCGGACGAGGTGAGCGGACGCATCGCCTCGGGCAGCCGGGCATGGAACCTGTCCCAGTCTTCCCTCGAGGCGTCGGCGGCGGGAACGCGCAGGCTTTCACCCTGCTGCCGCTCCAGCTCCGCATAGGACGTGAAAACCCGATCGAGGCTTTCAGGCTTGGTCCAGCCCTTGGTTTCAGCGAGCTTGCGGTTGCCTTCGGAAAGACCGTCAAACCAACTTTTGGCCGTAAGCGGGGCGGACCCGTTGTCCCCGCTTGCCGGTGGCCGTACTGGGTTGCCCGCCGGCCGCGAGGCCACGGACCCGGCGTCTGCCAGATCTGTCATGAGATGTTTCCTTTGTTGAGATTTAAGCGTGGTGGAGCGCCGGCGGCGAAACTGCCAATCTCCCCCCTCGTGGGGGAGATGGCCGGCAGGCCAGAGAGGGGCGCGAAGGAACGCTAGCGTTCGCTTCTTTGACGAGACACTGTCTTTCAAAAATGCAGGCGCGGTTGGCGCGAGAGGTCGGCGCTCTGCGGCGCCCCCTGGTTCGAGATGGCTCGGAAGGGCAGTCACGCTCAGTTCAAGCACAGATCGACCCGGCCGAGTGACGGTCCCGCATCCCAAGCGCGACATCCCGATCGGCACGTTCGCGCATGACCCCGAAATCGGAACCGATTTCGGAAAGGATCATGCGCAAAATCAAAGTGTTACAGCGTCCTTTGCGCGCCTGTAGGCGCACGGCGCTGTAATGAGTATAGAAAAGCAATCCGGTCTGAAGCTGAGGTAGAGAAATGCGTCACTATATCGGACTGATCCACAAGGAAGCGGACAGCGATTTCGGCGTGTCCTTCCCCGATTTCCCGGGCGTGGTCACGGCCGGCACCAGCCTGGACGATGCACGCGGCATGGCGGAGGAGGCTTTGGCCTTTCACGTCGACGGCCTTGTCGAGGATGGTGAAGCCATTCCCGAACCGTCCTCCCTCGAAGAGGTGATGGCCGACAAGGACAATCTGACGGGCGTCGCCATACTTGTCGCCTTGAAAACCGACTCGACCAAGGTGGTGCGCGTCAACGTCACCATTCCGGAAGACGTCCTTCACCAGATCGATCAGTACGCGGAACGCCACGGCTACAGCCGCTCCGGATTTCTGACCGCGGCCGCAAAAAAGGCGATGCGGGCCGAAGCGGCGTAGTGGGCTCGCAACCTGATTCAAACCAAGGCGTTATCGTGCTGTTCGTTCAGGTCTTTCCGGTTTGGCGACCATGATCTTCAAGAGCCGAGAAACCATGTCTCATTTCGTGAGGAACGGCGCCTACCTTCCGCCGCAATGCGCCAGCACTTGGCAGCCATTCGCCCCCTTCTTCAGTCTCGGGGCTTCAAAGGAGGTTCTCCAGATGATCATCAAGAAAGCCATTTTGGCCGTGCTCATGACTGCAGCACTTGCAGGCTGCGAGACGCAGACCGAGGGGCAGCAGAGAGCCACCACGGGTGCGCTGCTCGGCGGCGCCGGCGGCGCTCTCGTCGGCCAGGCCATCGGCGGCAACACCGAGAGCACGGTGATCGGTGCGGCCGGCGGCGCCCTGCTCGGCGCGGTCGTCGGCAGCGCCACCACGCCGCAGCGGCGCGGCGAACAGCTCTGCCGCTACCAGGACCGCTACGGCCGCATCTACACGGCGCCCTGCGACGACCGGTATTACAACGGCGATTATTGAGGCGCGACCTCGAAGCTGCCAATCTCCCCCCTCGTGGGGGAGATTGGCAACTTCACCTACCCCTCCGCCCGCGCCGCCTTCTCCAGAGCCACCAACTGCGCCTCGTCCAGCGTCAAGAACCCCATGATGTGCTGCACCACCTCTGCCCGCGCGTTGCTCAACGCGCTGTGCAGCTCGAAGCCATTCGGCGTTTTTGTCCGTGCCATCCACTCGCCATAGGACGGGCGGCGGTAGTAGCCGGTCACTGCCGCGAGATCGGCCAGCACCATCTCGCCGTCCTCGCCGGAAAAGACCCTGAGATAGGCCTTGGCCAGCGCCTCTCGCGCCTTGGCCGGGCCGCCGGCCTGCGTGGAATGGGCAAAGCGTTTGCGGTTCATGCGCCGCCTGCCCCGCCCGGGGTGCCAGCACCAGCCGCCGCCATGACCTGACCGCCCGTTGCGTCGACCGGTGCCCCCTGCCCGCCCTGCAGCATGCCTTGCAGGCTGTCGAGCAGGCCGCTGTCGCGCGCTTGCACCGCCGCGGGCACGGCGTCCTTGGCGACCTTGCCGGCCGTGGCGATCGCCGCCATGCCGGCCTGGGCTTGCTGCGCTTTCGCCCTGGCATCGCGCATGCCGGCGACCTCTTGCCTGCGGCGAAAAATGCGCTGCGGGCTGCGGCCGGCGCTCTGCACGATCTTCAGTGCTTCGTCGGCGTCGATATTGTCCATGATGCTCGCGTCGAACTGCGCCATCTGCATGGCGGTGGTCACCACCTGGATGGTGTCGCGGGCTTCCGCCGAGCGCCTCAGCACATCGAGCGGGCCGGTGAAGGTCGGCCGCACCGCCTTGCCGGCAAGGCTCGCCGGCGGCAGGAAGCGGCTGTCCTCGTCATAGAGGCCCTTGTCCTCCAGAATGCCGAGCTCACGGTCGAGATTGGTGGCAAAGCCGGCCTGGATGATCGAGCCGGAGGGGCCGAGCAGCGCGCCCTTCTCTTCTTGCCTTATCAGCGCCTCGGTCGCCGTCATCTGCGGGTTCTGCACCAGCGTCTGGAACAAATTGACGAACATCATGTCGCGGATTTCCTCGGCCCGGCTCGCCGCGTAGTTGAAAGCGTATGTCGGGTTCTGCCCGGTCGAGATCGGCGCGATCAACGGCCGGCCATTGTCGTCGATCAGGCCGGGATAGTTCTCGCCGGGATTGAGCACCGGCACATAGTCGAGCCGGGCTTTCGAGGCGGTCGCCGGATCGGTGATCTGCTGCAAAGCGCGCAGGCCGGAGCGGCGCACCGCATTCTCCTCGCGCACGGTCGTCAAGGCCTCGATGGTCGGCGAGATGCCGTAGGCGTCGCCCTCATAGCGGCGCCAGTTGAAGCACGAGACCGGGAAGGTGCGAAACCCGCTTTCCCTGACGATCGCCTCCTCGTCCTCGATGACGTGATAGGAAGCAAAGGCCGCGTCGAGATACTGGTAGGCGCCGCCGCTGCGGTACATGCGGCGCTCGTCACGCGGTTTTATGCACTGGATCAGCGAGATTTTTTCGTCGCATTTGGCGGGATCGTCGACCAGCATCTTGATGCGCGCCGGCAGTTTTTCGTAACCGAGCAGCTGCGCCGCCTGCCTTGCCGTGCGCTCGTAGCGGCGATGAAAAATGTCGACCTGGCCCCAGCGGTTGCGCGCGAGATAACCCTCGGCCACGGGAATCGAGGCATAGCGGATCAGCGTGCCGCCAAAGCCCTCCTCGGCATAGAGATAGGCCGGGCCGTAGCGTACGACGTTGCGCAGGCAGGCCTGCGTTGCCGGCACGAAGTTCGAATTGGCGGAATAGCGCAATGAGAACAGGAAATCGCGCAAAGCTTCCGCCCATTCCTTTTCCTCGTCGGTCTCCTCGTCGTTCATCGCCGCGGTCGACAGGCCATGCCATTTTTCCGACTGCGGGATGATCAGGCTTTCCAACCCCGCGGCCAGCCGGTTGGCGGCCGAGTTGATGGTGTTGGCATAGACACGGGCGCCGCGCCGCTCCTGCCGCTCGGCTTGCGAATCCCGGCCGGATTGCCTGCGGCCACTCCAGACATCGGGCGCGTCGGGATCGCAGAATTCGGAGACCGCCTCCCAGACGTGCTCATATTCGGCGCGTTCGCTCTCGAGTTCGGCCTGGCGCGACAGGATATCGCGGGCGCGGGTATCGGTCATGGTGGGAATCTTTCTTCGCTGTCGTTCACTTGCGCGCGAGCGGTCAAATTTCTTGCGCTTTGCGATGTTAAGGAGGCAGCGCGGCGGGGCATTGGAGGAGGTCGATTGTGACGACTGTGACGACAAGCCTTGCCGGTACCCTGACAAACCAAAGCAAACGTGCCGTGAAGCGGCTGATCGGCTATGATTCGCGCAACTGGCTGCGCATCCGGCAGATCGAGGCGTTCACCGAGTTCCTGCAGGCGGGCGGGCGCAAATCCTCCGATGTGATCGAGATCTCGCCGGGCTGGAACCGCTACTGGAAGGCGATTTGCCCCAACTATACCTCGGTCGACTTCCCCGACTTCGACATCTGCAAGGACCGCACCGACGAGCAGTATTCGATCGTCATCGCCGACCAGGTGCTGGAACATGTGCAGCGACCGCTGGCGGCGGCCGAAAACATCCATGCCATGACCCGGCCGGGCGGCTGGGCGATGGTGGCCACACCGTTCCTGTTCCGCGTGCATGCCAGGCCGCACGACTACAACCGCTGGACGCCGGCCGGGCTGAAGCAGCTGATGGTCGAGGGCGGTTTTCCCGAGGCGAACGTCAAGGTCCAGGGCTGGGGCAACAAGGCCTGCGCCAAGGCCCACATTGGCGGGCCGGTGCGCGCGTACGGCCTGTGGCGCGACCTCAGCAATGACGAGGAATACCCGCTGATGGTCTGGGCCTTCGCCCGCAAACCAAGCTGATCCGGCTTTCGGGCGCGGCAGGCACCTGCCACCGGACAATCGACGTCGATCCTGTCCTCCTCAATCAGGCCGTGCTAATATTGGCGGGCTTGGGAGGACCGTCAGATCGACTTGATCGGAAACCTGTTCGCCGGCCTCTGGGCCGCCGGCGTGCTCGCCGCCCTCTGGTACGTCTGGAGGCGGCGCACCCCGCCTGTTGTCGAAAGCGAGGAAGACAAGGCCCTGCGCGAGTGGCTGGACGGGCAGATGTGAAGCAGGCCCTACCCCCGCCGCTTCACCAGCCTTGCATGCCTTCGCCAATACCACCACGCCAGCACGCGCTTCCTGAAACTGCGCTTCATCGCGGTCATCGCGTCACACTCCCAGCAGCACGCGGCGGCGGCTGGTGAGATCGCCGGGCGCGAGGTCGGTCTTCACCGTGCTCAAGCTGCCCTGGCGCTGTTCGAGCTCAGCCCGCAAGGCGGCTTCGCGCGCCTGCACGTCCTTGTCCTCGACTGTGGGTGTCGGCGGCAGCGGCTTCAGTTCCGGTGGCTTTTGAAAGAGGCACATGGCTTTCCCCGAGTTGAGAGGTTCTTGTCCAGTCGTAGAGAAAAAAGTCTTCGCCGTTCCTGCCGTAGCCCGGCAGAACGCAGCGTTGCGTGGCGCCGAGCCGGCCGAGCCAGCGCAGCGCCAGATCATTGGCGGCAGCCGCCCGGGCCTCGACCCGCCACGCGCCCTGCGCCGCGACCTGGCGGGCGAGCACATCATGGAAGAACCGCGTGATCTCGGGCACACAGCGTCGCATGCGGCGCGTGCCCCAGCTCCAGGCGATCCACAACCCGCCGCGCTGCTCGGCGGCACCGAAGCCGGCCTCCGGATTGCCGTCGAGCTCGGCGACATAGGCAAAGCCCTGCAGCGCCGTCAGCGCCAGCATCGCCGGCGACCAGTGGTCGAGCTGGCAGTCGATCTCGGCCCGGTCCTCGGGACGCAGATTGGCGGCGATGTAGGAGAGGTCGCGCAACGTGGCGGGGATGATGCGGACGGTCATGCAAGGGCCAGAGCCATAGGGGATGCGCCTCGCCTTGGGATCGGAGCCCCGCGGCCTTGACCGGCCCAATCGCTGGTGAGCTAACTTCGGACGTCGAACGCGCGCACGAACAGAAACATAATGCCGAGTGCCGGATTATGCCGCGCGGGAGAGCTGGAACCCGCAGTTTGCCGGGACTTTCCGGCGCGGCATGTCGGCATAAAATATGCCAATCTCGGATCGATCCATTGGAGGCAATGATGCCCCTGCCCAACGACGCGATGAGCCAGGCAAGTTTCCCGGAGATGTACGAGCGGTGGCTCGCAGGCCCTCTCTTCCGGCCGTGGGCCGAAATGACTCTCGATGAGGTGGCGTTGTCTCCAGGCGATCGTGTCCTCGACATCGCTTGCGGAACAGGAATAGTGGCCCGCGTTGCAAGGGAGCGGCTCGGTGACGCCGGATACGTCGTCGGCATCGACGTCAGTTCGGGTATGCTTGCCGTTGCGCGCGCCGTGGCACCGGGCATCGACTGGCGCCAAGGCAATGCCAGCGCCCTGCCTCTCCATGACGGAGAGCAGTTCGAAATTGTCGTCTGCCAGCAGGGACTGCAGTTCTTTCCTGACAAGCCCGCGGCGGCAGCGCAGATGCGGCGGGCGCTGGCGAAGGGCGGCAGGCTGGCGGTAGCCACATGGCGATCCGACGATGAAATCCCGTTCTTTCGGGAGCTGCGCCGCGTGGCGGAGCGCCACCTGGGCACCATCGCGGATCAGCGGTACAGCTTTGGCGACGCGGCCCCCGTTGAGGCGCTGCTCCGGGACGCCGGCTTCCACGAAGTCCGGTTAACGACGATATCGCGCACAATACGCTTCCAGGACGGCGCACCCTTCCTGCGATTGAACACGATGGCGCTGGTCGGCATGAGTGCTGTCGGCAAAGACATGGGCGATCAGGAACGCAAGCGCGTCGTGGAGGCCATCGTGAGCGAAAGTGCGCCCGCGCTGCACCCCTACGCCGATGGATCGGGACTCGCTTTCGAGCTCAGCACCAATTTGGCGACAGCCGAAGGCTAACGTGTTCCGGCATAATGGTCATGCGACTGGACGGGGACGGGCGAATAGACATTCGATCGACACTGACCGAGCTATGCGAGGCCTTCAACGCTCACGATCTCGATCGCATCATGGCGTGCTTTTCCGACGATTGCGTCCTGGAGATGCCGAGGGGAAGCAAGCCCTGGGGTTCCCGTTTCGAGGGCAAACCAAGCGTACGAGAAGCGCTGGCAACACGCTTTGAGGGCTTGCCCGATGTCCACTATGGCAACGACGAGCATTTCGTGGATTCAGCTGCCAATACCGGCATCTCGAAATGGACTCTTACCGGCACCACCCGCGAGGGCGTGAAAAAGGAGGTCCGGGGTTGTGACTTCTACACGTTTCGCGACGGCAAGGTGACCCGCAAGGACTCGTACTGGAAGATCGTGGAGTAGGAGCTGGCTGTCTGCCGACGGCCCCGAAGCCCGCATCCGCGCAACACGAACGGCGAGCAAGACCAGCGTCGCCGGCAACACCATGAAGCGGAAGCCCTCAGTCGATTTCACCGGCTACTGGCAGCGTCGCAAGGTGGCTTAGTCGTCATCCTCGACACGAGCCATGACCCCTTTAAGCTTCGCGATCATCCTAAGATTGTCAGCTATGATTTCCTCGCTGAGGTTCACACACTTGTCGTTATCGATGGCGCGAATCTCGTCAGGATGTTCCTGCACGGATTGAGTATCCTCGTGCAACCGGACACTCTCGTCTTTATGCCTTGCGATCGGGTCTTCGCGCGTGCTCATCGGACACTCTCCGCTAAGTTGCTGTAGCGGAGTACCTAGTTCCATTTTTGCGGTTGCCAAGGTCCAGCGGCGCGGACGGCCCTCATGCACGGTCACGTCCTAAGGCTTCCAGCAAGCCAATTTCAGCGGATTCTTAGCTCGCGTCTCTGCCCATTGTAGACTTCGATTTTCACACCGCTCACCGAAACGCCCCCAGCGGATCGCTCTGCCCCGCCGACCGTTTTCGCCCCGTCTTGAACTCCGCCGGATCGACCACCGCCTCCCGCAGCATCATCACCCCATAACGTGTCGCGGCCATCAGATCGTCGCGCAGTTTCACCACCTGGCCGTCCTTGCGGTGGTAGAGGCGGAACTCCTCGAACCAGGGCAACAGCGTGGAAAACACCTTGAAGCGGCCGGATTGCATGCGGTCCAGCATCTCCATCAGCCCGGCCTCGACCGACACCGAGCCGTCGGCGAACTGGGCGTGGCGCGACAGCATGTTCAGGCCGTGCGCGGCATATTGTTTAGCCAGCGCCACGCCGGCGCCTTCCAGCGTCTCGCGGCGGCCGTCGCGCGGCCAGGCAAAGGGCAGCCATTCGCCCCACGGTTTCAGGGTCAGCGCCTGCATGGCCGGCGTCTGCTGCGCGGCGCGGGCTGCCTTGGTGACATAGGCGACATCGGCCTCCGTATCCCAGGCGAGCTCGACGGCGGCCGAGGGATGGTCCCAGCCGAAATCGAGCGCGCCGAGCCTCGGCCAATAGCGCGGCAGCCGGAACGGCTCGCAGGCAATCAGTTGCTCGGCCACCGGAAAGATGCGGCCGGAACCCAGCACCGGAATGCCCTTTGCGCGGGCCTCGCGCTCATGCTCCGGATAGGCGGCAACGACCGCGGCGCGCTCGCCGGGTGTGTAGTGCTCGGCATCGTCGATGGTCATGAAGGTGACGTGACGGGTCATGGGCTTTCCGGAGTGATTCAGAAGCGAAGGCACCGCGTTGTTCGGGCGGGATTTTTCATGTCCAGAGTCGGCGCCGCCCCTCACCTGCCTGCCGGCATCCTCTCCCCGTACGGTGACGGGGAGAGGGGACGCTCCCATCGGCGGTTTCGCCAATCACCAGCGTCGCAAACAGGGCGCGCCAAGATTGCGGCAAGCCCCCTTCTCCCCGTCACTATACGGGGAGAAGGTGCCGGCAGGCGGATGAGGGGCGGCGCAAACTTAGAAGGATCAAGCGTTACTGCCCGCCCGCATCTCCACTTCACCCGCCGACAAAAACAACAGCACCACATCCGACATGCCGAGCAGCGGTGTAAACGTCACGATCGTAATGCCGCCCGTCGCATTGGTGCGGGTGAGGCCTTCGGAGTAGACATCGAGCGGCGGCTCCTCGTCGAACCAGACGCCGTCGAGCGTTTCGCCCTGCCACTTCTCGCGGCCCTTTTCGTAGCTCTTGAACGACAGCACGCTCTCGTCGGCCTGGACATCGCCGCCGCCGCCCCAGCGCATCACGATGCTATCAAGCGCGGCCAGCGCTTCACTTAGCCATGCTGCTGTTGAAAGACATCGGGCCAAAGTACTCCTCGGAAGGCAAGCACTTTACCTTGACACCAACGATATCGTCCCACCCGTTGGTTATGATGTCTCTCGCCTTCTCCTGGTCCTTGAGTGTCGGAAATACCGGGGCGACATCGTACCGTTTGTGGTCGAGCTGTTGGGGAGCCTCCTGCAATTCGGCAGGGACCTTTCCACTGCGCACGAGGTTCGCGAACCGGATCGGCAAATGGCCTTTCAACCAGGCGAGCTGTGCCTCGTCTGAACAAAGATACTCCATCCATAGCCGAGCAGCGTTTGGATGCGGCGCATTGGCGCTGATCGCCCGGGCATAGGCACCCGCAACGACGCCGGTCTTTGGCCTGATGACTTCGATCCTCGTTGTCCCTCCAAGGCGGTCGCGGTCGCCGAGCGCGAGGTAATCCCAGCGAACGAGGATCGGCGTGCGGCCGTCAGCAAGCGAGTTGGCATCACCGATGATGGGAACGAAATTGCCCTTTTCATTGAGATTGGCGAAGAACTTCAGACCCTGATCAGCGGCTTCTTCGACGTTGCCCTTTGCCGCCGACAAGCCCGCGGCGTACACGCTCTGGATCGCTTGATTTGAAGAAATATTGCCGGCGAGGCCGACCGAGTTCCTATACTCCGGCGCAGCAAGATCCGCCCAGTCCCGCGGCATTTTGGCTACCAGGTCAGCGTTGATCTCGAACGCAAGGACTCCGTAATAGCCGCCATACCAATACCCGTGCGCATCCTTGGCCTCTTCCGGAATTGTGTCCCACGTTGACACTTTGTACGGCTGCAACAAGCCATCCTTCCTTGCCGATGAAGCGAAGGACATGCCAACGTCGACTACGTCAGGGGTTTGAGCTTCGGCCTTGCCTCTGATCGCCTCAATCTGATCGGCTGAGCTGGCACTGGGCCGGAGTTCGTTGATTGCCAGACCGTATCTCGCCTTGAACCTGTCTATCACGACGCCGTATTCGCACCAGTCGTGAGGCAGACCCATGACGGTAAGCTGCCCTTCTGCTTTGGCGGCCGCGACCAGGTCTTCCATTGGGCCGGCGGACGCCGCAACGGCGCAGACCGACACGGCGCCCGTTGATAGGGCGGCGGCTCCAGCCAGACCTGCGGCCTTGAGCGCATCTCGACGACTCATCGGTCGCTGACCCGCGGCAGGTTCAACCCTCACTGTGTGTTGGTCTGTTGATCCATGTTTCATGGTTCGTTTCCTCCGTTGGCCAGCGTTCGTGATCGCGGTCCTGAAGGTGGGAGCGAACAAAGCTGGTTCGCGACGTCCTCACTATGGCACGTTGGGGGCGTGGGCGATATGCGGATCGGTTTTGGCAAGCCCCTTCTCCCCGTTCACGGGAGAAAGGCGGCGACAATCGCGGCGCGTTCGCCGGGTGCTCGGCATCGTCGATGGTCATGATGGTGACGTGACGGGTCATCATGGGCGCCTTCGCCGAGTTTGATTCAGGACGCGGCGGTAGGGCGTTGTTCGGGCAAGATTTTTCATGTCCAGAGTCGGCGCCGCCCCTCACCTGCCTGCCGGCATCCTCTCCCCGTATAGTGACGGGGAGAGGGGACGCTCTCATCGGCGGTTTCGCCAATCACCAGCGTCGCAAACAGGGCGCGCCAAGATTGCGGCAAGCCCCCTTCTCCCCGTCACGGGGAGAAGGTGCCGGCAGGCGGATGAGGGGCAGCGCAATCGCAGATGAATTGAGCTCAGCTGCTTGATCTCATCTCCATCTCCCCCGCCGACAAAAACAACAGCACCACATCCGACATGCCGAGCAGCGGCGTGAAGGTCACGATCGTAATGCCGCCCGTCGCGTTGGTGCGCGTCAGGCCTTCGGAATAGATGTCGAGCGGCGGCTCTTCGTCGAACCAGACGCCGTCGAGCGTTTCGCCCTGCCACTTCTCGCGGCCCTTCTCGTAGCTCTTGAACGACAGCACGCTCTCGTCGGCCTGAACATCGCCGCCGCCGCCATGGCGCACCACGACGCTGTCGAGAGCGCCCGGCGCGCCGCGTCCCATGGTGGTGTGGACGATGGCATCGGCCGGGATCATGCCGGTGCCCCAGACGGCCTGCTGCTGCGGCGGGCCGACCAGCACGCGCTGCGGGTTGTCGCGCGTGCCTTCGCCGGTGACGCCGGCGGCCCACAGCCGCACCGCCCTGTCGAAAATCTTGCCCCGCCACCAGTCGGGGTAGCGGCCGGTGAGGTGCATCGCCCATTCCGCCCCGCCGGCCCTGGTCTTGCCGAGCTGGTTGCCGGCCATGAACAGGCGCTCGCGGTTGGCCGCCCCCGCGGCGTGGAACTCGGCCTGCCTGGGATAGGGCCAGTAGGCGGCCAGCTGGTTAGCGCGGCGCCTGCGGTCCAGCTCCTTCAGCAGCGCCAGATAATCCTTGCGCGCCGCGCTCAGGGCGGCCCGGCTTTTCGAGGCCTGGCCTTTCGAGGCCCGGTCTGTCGAGGAAAGGCTTGAGGACGGCTTCGAGGCCGCGGATTCGGCTCCGGATCTCGTCATCGTTCAATGCGTCCAGTTCGTTGATGTTGACATGCAAATCCTTGGGCAGCACCGACAGCACGATCTTCAGATACTGGTCGGGCTTGTCAGCCCGCACCGCGGCGATGACGCCGGCGCCATGGGTCTTGAAATCGGCGCGCACGGCAGCCACGAAATCATCGCCAAGTGTCTTTTTCGGCCGCTTCGGACGGGACGAGACGGCGGCGGTCGCCTTCGGCTTGCGTTGCCGACGCGGCATGGCATCAGCCATGAGTCGCCCCGTCGAGCCCTGCCCTGCCCGCCTGCCGCTTCACTGTGTTCGCCTGCCTTGCACGCGCCGCCTTGGCCTTGCCGGGCTTCCGGCGCCCCTTGGCCTTTGCGGCTTTGCGCGCGGGCCTCGCCGTCTCGGGTTTTGCGGTGGCCGATGTCGCCGCCGGTGCGGCCTCGGGCTCAACGGCATCGGCTCTTGCCAGGCCGGCCTTGGCGTTCTGGATCGCGGCGACCCCGACTCCCCTGTCGCCCGCGCCTTGCGAGCCCAGCGGAAAACCAAAGCCGCCGACGGCATCGACCGGACCGCCGCGAACCATGCCGATCAGCACGCCCGGGGCAATTTGCTCGAAGCGGCCGACGCGTGCCTGCGGCGCGGCCTCGAATTCGCCGATGGCACTGACGATCTCGTCGCCGTCATCGTCGGTGATGATGGTTGCGTAGCGTGGCATGCGGTTCTCGCAAGGGATGGGGGCGTCAGCTTGAAGACGAAAGGTGGCATTCCTTCGCGCCCCCCTCTGGCCTGCCGGCGATCTCCCCTACGAGGGGGGAGATCGGCAGTTTCGGCGCTGCGCTCGTACCAGCAACGTTGGCGATTGGCCAAGGCCGGGACCACAGCCAATCTCCCCCCTCGTGGGGGAGATGTCCGGCAGGACAGAGAGGGGCGCTGTCCCGCCAACATTCAATGTCGGCGCCAGAGGTGCTTTCGTTCGAAGGGAAGCCGAAAACAAAAACCCGCCTCGGCGGCGGGTCGTTGGCGCAAATCAGCACCATGGACAAGATACTAGCATAGCTGCCGTCACCTGGCAAGGTATTTTTTCCTATCTTCCTCCGTTGCGCTCGTTTCGCCGCGTCGCCGCAGCCCGCCAACCCGGTATTCACAACAAGCTTTTCCGGCCGTCTGGCCATTGGCCGGCGCCTGTGGAATCATTCCGCCGGGGACTCGGGGAGAGCGGCATGGACAAACCTGCCATGGCATCCGTCTTCAGGATGCGGCATCTGCCAGCAGCCATTTCGGGCATCCGCAGCCTTGGCAGGGGCCAGGCGGATCCGATCTTCCATTCAAGGCCGCTCGGCGAGGCGATCCGCTTCATCGTCCAGGCCGACGGCCAGTACGACCTCAGCGCCGTCGCCATCTCCTACGGCGACCGCTCGACGCCGCCGCTTGGCGGCCATGAGATCAAGGCGCTATGGGCCGAATATGGCCAACGCTGGATGGAGGCGTAGGCGCGATACGCATTGGACGGCAGGCAGTCGATCCGCGCCGCCATCGGATCGGATCAGGCCTTCGCGCGTTGAACCCTGACCAATGGAGACAAAGCCATGAACGTCGCCAATCTGCAACTTGAGGGCCTGCTGATGGCCGTCGCGTCGATCAACCAGGTGCTGGTCCGCAAGGGCCTGCTGTCGGTCGAGGAGATCGACATCGCCTTGCGCAAGGCGGAAGCCTGCGAAACCGGCGAGGAACGCTCCGGGGGCATGTCGGCATCGAGCCGCGATGCCGTCAATTTCCCGATCCGGCTCCTGGAACTCGCCAACCAGTGCCAGCCGGAGGCCGACATGCCGTCCTTCTCGAAACTGGCGCGCATGGTCGGCCAGATGAAGGAACCTTACAACGATCAGATGTGAGGCCCTCACACCCTGCCGAGCTTCGACGCCAGCACGCTGCCCGGCCCATGCACCGCGGCAAACAGCAGGCCGGCGAGGAAGGTGAAATGGTTGATGAAGGAGCCGAACTCGGCCTGGTTGCCGGTCCAGTGCGAGGGCCCGTGGAAGGCAAAGGCCAGGAACAGCACATAGGCCGCGGCAATGAGAGCGGCCGGCGTGAAGAAGGCGCCGGTGAGGAAGGCGATGACCAGAAGCGTTTCGAGGATCGCCGCGCACCAGGCGAGGAACAGCGGCAACGGGAAGCCGACGCTGGCGATGTAGCCGGCGGTCGCGCCCATATCCATGAACTTGAAGGCCACGGCCATCAGGAAGGTGCCGGCGAAGATCAGCCGGCCAATGAGGATGGCAGCGGTCTGCCACGGCGCTTGAACGGTTTCCATGATGTCCTCCGGGTTTGCTGCGGTTCGCGTCCTTAGGACGGGCGAAGGGCGGCGGTGCCGACATCACGGGTGAAATAGTTTTGATGGGGGAGTGGCAAGGACGCTGCCCCTACCCCGCCTTCGCCTCCGGGTGGCTGATCGACTCCCTCACCGTGCCATAGGCATGGCCCCAACGGTCGGTCATGTCGCAGCGTATGTCCCAGAGCTCGGGGAAGAAGCGGTGGCGGGCGCCGCCTTCCAGCATTTCGACCGGCCGACCTTTCAGCGATTTCGAGCCGAGCCCGATCGAACGGTGGATGAGGTAGAGATGGTTGGCGCGGAATTTCTGGAACAGCTCGTCGAACTCGATCAGCGCCTCGGCGACGACGTAAGAGTCGCCGTGGTCATAATGGGCATCGTAGACGTCCTCGACCGTCAGTCCGCGGCCATCGAGGTATGAAGCCTTGAAGGCCCGCCACAGATCCGGCGGCATGCGCAAAAGCAGCTTGAAACCCGGCGATTCCTGGCCGCTGCCATTGCCGAGCTGCAGGCGGATCTGCTGGTACTCCTTGGGCGACATGGTCTCGAGCAGGTCGAGCTGCGCCGTCATCATGCGCATGAGACGGTGCACCCTGCCCATCAGCGTGACGATGCGGTGGGTTTCCTGTTTCTCCAGATAATCGAGGACGTCGACCAGCGTGTAGGCGATGAGCTTCATCCACAGCTCCTCGACCTGGTGCACGATCTGGAACTGCAATTCGTCGGCGTTGACCATCTCGGCCAGCGGCTTCTGGCATTGCAGAAGCTTGTCGCATTTGAGGTAGACGCCGTAGTCGCGCATCTCCGGCGCTTCGATACGGGCGTGATAATCGGGCTTGTGCATGGTGTTCTCCCCTGCCCGGCCTCTGGCTCGGGGCATCCATTCGGTTCAGGTCGCCATGATAGACGCTTTCGGCTCGAACATTGTTCCTTTGTGTTATCCGAATAAGAGGAAATGGAGTACGATAATCGCCTGTTTTGGAAATCAGGAGAACGATCTGTGCTGGATGCTCTCGACCGAAGGATCGTCGCGGCGCTGGAGCGCGATGCGCGAATCTCCTTTGCCGTGCTCGCCGACGAGGTGGGCTTGAGCAAGACGCCATGCTGGAAGCGGGTCAAGTCGCTGGAGGACGCCGGCATCATCCGCGGCTACACCACGCAGATCGACCCGGCGCGCATCGGCTTCGGCATCGAGGCCTTCATCCAGGTGTCGATCGACTTCGAAGTGTCGGACGCCTTCGAGGCGGCGGTGAAAAGACATCCGCTGATCCGCCGCTGCCACGCCACGACGGGCGAGGCCGACTATCTGCTGCAGATCGTCACCGTCGACATGATGGCGCTGGACAGGATGCTGCGCGAAGAGCTCAGCCGCCTGCCCGGCGTGCGCCGAACGATCACCTCGATGGCGATGCGCGAGATCAAGGGCGATATCTCGTTCGCCGATGCGGTGGGGCATGCGCTGAGGGGGTAGTGGCCGGCCGGCCTTCAGGTATGTAACGTTGCAGTGTCGACTAAACCTGATAGGATTAGTGTAGGGGGTAGAAATGGTTACAAGCAATCCGAATAAATTGAGCCATTATACCGATCTCTCTGGACTTCTTGGGATCATTGAAAAAGGCCAATTCTGGGCCTCTAATGTCTCATTTCTAAATGACAGGGAAGAACTTCGACATGACCTCGAATATCTTAGAAAAATCTTAAAAGGAAATCGTGGAAGGGCCAACAGCCGCTGGACTACTGCGCTCAAGAACGCAGTAGCGGAAATCGATAAGTCTGGCATTCCTGATATCTACGCGGTTTGCTTTTGCCAACGCTCGGATGAGCTAAGTCTCTGGCGGGGATACGGGCAAGCCAATCAGAATGTTTCAATCCAGTTCAGGACAACCAAACTCAAGTCAATGCTTTCTGATCATAGTGTCAAACTTAGTGCTGTACTTTACGTTGAAAAAGAAAAAATCAAATTCCTAACGGAAGGATTGTCTCTGACGTACAAGAATAATTTTGACGACGACAGACTAACCAGGGCGGCTCTTTCTGAAATCACTCGACGTATACCGCTCTGCAAACACTATGGTTTTCGCGACGAGAGAGAATGGAGAGCTGTCACTAGACCGATGAAAGACGATGAGGTCTTTTTTAGAACATCGCGTGGAGTGCTCGTTCCCTATCTAAAAATCGGGCCGGAGAAAGCTGATGAGATGGGTTTTGAATCCATTACAGTCGGACCTGGGCCGGATCCAGAGTTGACGGCTCAAAGCATAAGACAACTGCTCCTAAAATATAAGGTCGACATCCCCGTGAAAGTTTCGTCGGTGCCATTTAGAACCTAGGCGCATCGGCCGGCTGCGGTTCCCGTGGCGTCGGCACCTGCTTCTCGATGTCGGCCTTGCGCTTCGGGCAGTCCTCGTAATCGTGGTCTCGCCCGCCGCAGTAGGAGCAGCATTTTGCCGGGATATCGGAACGCAGCATCGGGGCCATTCCCAAGAATGCACGAAAAGCTTTCCGGTTGCAGCAATTCGTGAAGCCGCACCGGTCGCCCCCTGTGCCCCGATAGTCCAATGAGCCCGCCGCTCCCGCGCCGGGCCCCGCCTAGCCTGCCGTCACCGCTCACGCATGCGCGTGCGGGTGGCGGAAGTCCCAGACCGCCCAGGCCGACGCGGCAACCACCAGCACGCCGAGGACGACATGCGTCGCCATCGTGTTGGTGCTGGCCATGAAGCCAAGCAGCCAGGGCGAAACGATCAGCCAAAGCCCGATAACGAGGTTCGCCCACTCTTCCCATTCGGCAAACGCCGAAAGCGTCGCGAGGGCCAGGGCGCCGAGCACGAAGCCGGCAACCCAGGCGTTCCACGCAGGCGTGGTTTCAGCGGCAAAGCCGATGATCCAGGGTGAGATGAACAGGCAGATCGCAAGGACCAGATTGATCCAATCCTGGCCCTTTCTTCCTTCCATCAGTTTCATTGCCATGACAACCTCCATGAATGAAGCTTGACAAAAGCACTACGTTTCGCGTGCACCGCACGCTTAGTCATTGATATAATTACGCTTCAATGGGCCTTCAAGGATGGGCTGCCGGCGCCGGTGTCCGGCGGAGGTCCGGGCGGCGCCGGAACCGCCCGGCGCTGACCACCGGCAAGGCCCGCCGGATGGCGCTGCCCGCCATCAGCCATCACAATCTCCGCCTTTTGCATTGGCAAACAATGATACTATATTAGCTGACTAAAATGATTCAGCGTTGGCGATGCGATGGCCAAGAAGAAATCCAAGCCGGCAGCTTCCGGCATATCGGCGGTCTCCCAGGCGGAAGCCTATGAGGAGGCGAGCTATTTTGCGCGCAAATGCGGGCTGACCAGGGACGAAGCGCTGAGGATGATGCGCGAGGCGCAAGGGTCTGTGAGCATGGCGAAGGCGGCCGGCGGCCGGCGCAAGAAGTAGTTTCCGCGCGCGTGTTGCTCGCGCTGGACGGGTCGCAGAAGCCCACAGCGTCCTGCCAAAGCCGCAACCGTTTCCCGCTTTGGGAATTTATGCCTTGTTCCCGTATTGGGAATTTGCCATATGCAGGCGTGCATCGTCAGCAGAAAGACCCTTGTCACCTTCTGGACCAGACATGCCCAGTCGAAGGGGGCGCTGACTGCCTGGTATCAGGTGGTCGACAAGGCCGAGTGGAAGACCCCCGCTGACATCAAGGCCCAATTCGGTGCGAATGTGGATTTCGTGAGCGACAACCGCGCGATCTTCGACATCGCCGGCAACAAGTATCGGGTCATCGTGCATGTCAGCTATACCTACAAGCGGGTGCTGATCAAATTCGTCGGCACCCACGCCGAGTACGACAGGATCGATGCGGAGACAGTGTGATGGAAAACATTCGCCCTCTTAAAACCGAAGACGACTATGATTGGGCGATCGCGGAGATCACCAGATACTTCGAGAACGAGCCCGAGGTCGGCTCTCCCGATGGCGATCGCTTCGATGTGCTGGCCGATCTCATCGAGGCCTATGAGGCCAGACACTACCCGATCGAGACACTCGACCCGGTTACGGCCATTCGCGCCCACATGGAAATGGCGGGGCTCAAGCAACTGGCCCTTGCCGAGATCATCGGATCGGCTTCCCGGGCCTCGGAAATCTTGAACAGGAAGCGCTTGCTGACGATGGACATGGCGCACCGGATTCACAAGAACTGGCGCATCCCCGCGGAGGTGCTGATCCAGCCTTACCACCTTGCAGGTGAGGGAGAGGCGAAAAAGGCCCGCGCGGCAGCAAGAGGGCGTTAAGTCGACCTGTTTGCTCCGATGCCGACGGTAGGATTGCCCGGTGAACTCATCTGAACAAAACTTGGCGGATCTGGTGCCTGTCGACAAGCTCGATACCGACAAGGCCGCCGCACTGACGGCGCTCGGCTATCCAGCAATCGAGCCGATCCTGCCGCAGCTCCTCGAATGGCTTCAGGACATCAATTGGCCGGTAGCGCAAGCGTTGCAGCCGCTTCTGGCCGGCATCGGTCCACCGCTCGCGCCGTATCTGCGCGAGATCCTGCGTGGTAGCGACGACATCTGGATATACTGGATACTCGTCAGCGTCGTTGCCTACTCTCCTGCCCTCGCCGACTGCCTGACGGATGAGCTTGAGCACCTCGCGGCCAATGGCTCGTCCAAAGAGGGCGTTCGTAACGCTGCACGCGAGATACTCAATGGAAATTTCGGCGAGCCCGCCTGATCTTGCGGTCGGCGACGAGGCGGTCGTAGACAGTCATGCCGACGACCATGGCGGTGACGAACAGGAAGACCGGCGCGAGGCCGAGCGTCAGGCTCGCCAGTGCGGGGCCGGGGCAGAAACCGGCGATGCCCCAGCCGATGCCGAACAGGGCCGAGCCGAGGACCAGCCGCCGGTCGATGCCGGTATCCGGCGGCAGATGGAATGCCCGGTCGAAAACCGGCCGCTTCATGCGCCGCGACAGCAACGTGCCCAGCATCGCCACCGCGACGGCGCCGGCGAGCACGAAGGCGAGGCTCGGGTCCCAGTCGCCCGCGACATCGAGGAAGCCCCTTACGCGGGCGGGATCGAGCATGCCGGAGAGCGACAGGCCGAAACCGAAGACCCCGCCCGAAACCAGCGCGGCAAGAAAACGCAATGTCTGGAGATTCACAGTCCGGCGATCCTCATCAGGGTAACGGTCGCGACTCCGGCCGACAGGAAGGTCAGCACGGCAACGAAGGAGCGCGGCGATAGGCGGGCGAGACCGGCAACGCCATGGCCGCTGGTGCAGCCGGAGCCCATGCGCGAGCCGAACCCGACCAGCAGGCCGGCGGCGGCGATCATCGGCAGCGAGGCGGTGATGGTCACCAACGGCCAGTGGCCGAAGCCGGCCAGAAACAGCAACGGGCCGATAAGCAGGCCGATGACGAAGGCCGCGTTCGTCGAAGCGCGCGCCAGCAGCAGCCGGCCGACAATGCCGCTGATGCCGGCGACGCGGCCGTTGAGGAGCAGCAGCAGGCCGGCCGAAAGGCCGATCAGCATGCCGCCGAGAAGCGAAGCCCAGTAATGCGTCATGGCGTGACCGCCTCGGCGCAGAAGATCGTGTAAAGAGCCTCGACGAGGCGCGCGGCCCTGGCTTCCGTCAGGTGATAGAAGACCTGCTTGGCCTCGCGCCGCGTCTCGACGATGCCGGCGTCGCGCAGCACGGTGAGCTGCTGCGACAGCGACGGCTGGTGGATGCCGAGTTCTTCCTCGAGCTGGCCGACGGAGTATTCGCCTTCGACCAGCGTGCAGACGATCATCAGCCGGGCGGGATGGGACAGGGTCCGCAGCAGGCCGGCGACCTCCCCTGCCCTGTCTTCCATGTCGGCGCGAGTCATCGCGGCTTTGGCTGGCATCGTCATGATCAGCCCCAGTCCGCGCCGGCAAGCGCATCGAGCGGGAGTTTCAGATAGCGCCGGCCATTGTCTTCCGGTTCCGGCAGGCACCCGCCGCGCAAGTTCACCTGCAGCGCGTGCAGGATGAGCTTGGGCATCGGCAGCGTGCCGTCGCGGGCCTGGCGAAGCGCGACGAAGTCCGCCTCGTCGATCCCGGCGATATGCGGGTTCGAGTGCTTCTGCTCGGCCACCGTGCTTTCCCAGCGCGGCTCGCGGCCGCCCGGCTGGTAGTCGTGGCCGGTGAACAGGCGCGTCCCATCCGGCAGCGAAAGAATCCGCTGGATCGATGCCCACAGAACCTTCGCGCTGCCACCGGGAAAATCCGCCCGCGCCGTGCCGCTGTCCGGCATGAACAGCGTATCGTGCACGAAGGCCGCGTCACCGATCACATAGGTTATGGAGGCCAGCGTGTGGCCCGGCGAGAACAGCACATGCGCGTCGATCGAGCCGACCTTGAAGCGATCGCCGTCGGCAAACAGCCGGTCCCATTGCGAACCGTCGGCCGGCAGCGTGGGCCAGTTGTAGATATTTTTCCAGAGACGCTGGACATCGACGACGTGGGCGCCAATCGCGGTCGGCGCGCCCGTCCTGCCCTTCAGATAGGAGGCCGCCGAGAAATGATCGGCGTGGGGATGGGTGTCGAGGATCCATTCGACTGTCAGCCCATTGTCCGCGACATAGGCAAGGATGGCATCGGCATTGCTGGTGTCCGTCGCGCCGGATTTTTCGTCGAAATCGAGCACCGGATCGACGATGGCGCAGCGCCTGGTCGCCGGGTCGGACACGACATACTGGATGCTCGAGCTGCGCGGATCGAACAGGCCCCAGACAACGGGCCGCGCGACGGGCGGCTGTCCCATGACCGAGAGCTCATTGGTGATCCTGACTGGCTGCATGACCGCGTGTCCTCTTTTTCAATATACAATTACATATAATGTATAATGATGAGGAGTCAACAGGCGCCGCCAACTCCCCCGCGTTGCGGTGCCAGCGCTATGGGACGTTCGAAAAAGCAGACAAAAAGAGGTTACGCTCGCCGCCTCTTCGGCAAAGCCACCGGGGCCGTCGCTCGAGAAACAATCGCCTCCAGCGGCTCCGGCCGGTGCAGCAAGAAGCCCTGGCCGTAGGCGACGCCCATGCCCTCGAGGATTTCAAGCGCGGCTTGCTGTTCGATCTTCTCGGCCACCACGGAGCAGCCGAGGCTTCTGGCAATGCCTGATATCGCCGAGACGATCTCGCGGTCAAAACTGCTCTGGGCGATGTTCTCGATGAAGGAGCCGTCGATCTTGATGGCGTCGACGGGAAAGCGCCTCAGATATTCGAACGAGCTCATGCCGGCGCCGAAATCGTCGAGGCTGACGCGGCATCGGCGCTCGCGTGCCTTGCGCACGAACTGTTCGGCGGCGTCGAAATTGGTGACGGCGGCGGTCTCGGTGATCTCAAAGCCGATGCCCGAATGCGGCGCGCCGGTCTGCTCGATGGCGGCGTCGACGAAGTCCCACAGCTGCGGGTCGCTCAGCGTCTGCGCCGACAGGTTGAAGCCGAGCGAAATCGCGCCCGAGCGCATTGCCGGACCGTGCAGCGAGAGCGCCGTCCTGATGATCCAGCGGTCGAGCCGGGAAGCGAGGCCGAAGCGCTCGGCCACCGGGATGAATTCGCCCGGCGGGATCATCCGACCGTTGCGCCCGATCAGCCGTGCCAGCACCTCGACATGGCGGCTCTCCTGCCAGGGTTTGCCGAGCAGATGGATCTGCTGGCCGAACAGCTTCAGCCTGCCGTCCTCCATGGCGTCGACCAGGTCGGCGGCGAGCCGTGCCGCGTTGAGGCCGCCGGAGCCCGACGCCGTCTCCGGCGAAAACACCGCGAAGCGGTTGCGCCCGGCGGCCTTGGCCGCGTAGCAGGCGTCGTCGGCGCAGGCCAGCGCGTCGGCCACGCTGGTGTTGTGGTCGGCGACAAAGGCAATGCCGACGCTGGCCGCCAGCTTGCGCGAAGTCATCGTGCCGAGATCGGCGTCGCGGACGGCGGCGAGAATGGCGCCGGCCAGCCGCTCGGCCTGCTTCGTTGCGCAATTCGGCACCAGCAGCGCGAACTCGTCGCCGCCCAGGCGCGCGGCATGCGCGGATGGCGGCAGGCTGCCGACGATGCCGGCGGCAACGCTTTTCAACGCGAGGTCGCCGGCGGCATGGCCGGCGTAATCGTTGAGCGCCTTGAAGTAGTCGAGATCGACATAAAACACCGCCAGCGGCAGCCGGCGCACCGTGCCGATATGGTCGGCCAGCAGCCTGTCGAAGGCGGCGCGGTTCGAGAGCCCGGTCAGCGCATCGTGGTTGGCGGCATAGGCCAGTTCCTGCGCGCGCTTCTTCTCCTCGGTGATGTCGCGCACGGTGCCGAGGATCTGGCCCGCCGAGCCGGTGGCGATGAAGCGCACCAGGGATTCCACATGGCGGATTTCGCCGTCGCGCTTGACGATACGGTATTGCGAAGCAATGACGGTATCCGAGCCGACAGGCACCTGATGCGCGTGCTCGGTGGCATCCTTGTCGTCCGGATGCAGGTAGGTGTGCCAGAGATCGGCCGTCACCTCATCGGTATCGGCGATGAGGCCAAAAATCTCGCGGGTGCGGGCATCCCAATAGCTCTTGTGGGTGCCGATATCATGGTGCCAGATGCCGGTGCCGCTGGCGGCGAGCGCCAACCGGAAGCGGACATTGACCTGCTCGAGGGCGGCTTCCGCCTCTTTCTGCCTGGTGATGTCGGTCTGCACGCCCATCAGCCTGACGGGCCGGTCGCCCGCATCGCGCTCGACAATGCCGCCGCGATCCAGCACCCAGACCCAGTGGCCATCCTTGTGCTTGAGGCGCAATTCGGTCTCGATAGAGGGGGTCAGGCCGGCAATGTGGCGGTCGCCGCTGGCCTTCGCCCGCTCGCGATCGTCGGGATGCGTCAACTGCAGCCAGAGGTCGGCCGCGTCGGCAAGCTCGCCCTCGTCATAGCCGAGCATCTTCGACCAGATCGGCGAATAATAGCAGGCGCCACTCTTGAGATCCCAGTCCCAGACGCCGAGATGGGCGCGCTCGAGCGCCAGCGCCCAGAACTCCTCATTGCGTGTCTTGTCGTCTGCCATGCCCGGTTTTTGTCCACCCTGTCGCGGACAATGTGCACAAAAGCAGAGAAGAATCCGTTACTACGAGGTCAGCTCGGGCGCCGCCAGCGATAGGCTTCGTCGACGAGGCGCAGCGTGCCGAGATTGTCGGCGGGGCTGTTTTCGAGGATGCGGCCCGCCGCCAGACCGTCGATAAAGCACGCGATCGTGTCGCGATAGGATGCGGCGTAGTTCGCCGCCAGATCGATCGTCACCGCTTCAGACCGTTCGCCGTCGAGCGTCAGCCGGTCGCGCTCGAGCAGGATGCGGCCGCGCTCGCAGAAGATCTCCAGCCGGTCGAACACCTCGCCGGGATAGCCGCGGGCGTGGAGATTGCCTTGCAGGATCACTGATGTTCCATCGCTGGCGACCATCGACAGCAGCGCGTGGTCGTCACCGATCACCGCATCGCTCAGCCGGCCGACGGCGGCGGAGCGCAGGCTGAGCTCGCCGAACAGGAAGCGCAGCGTGTCGATGTGGTGTATCAGGATCTCCTTGACCAGCATCTGGTCGAGCGAAACAAGCATCGGCTGGCGCTTCAGCGCCGGAAGCTGACCCTCGGGATCCGGCACCAGGCCACTGCTCAGCACGCTCATCAGTGCCTGCACCGGACGGCCGATGCCGGCTTCGTCCAGCCAGCGCCTGATCTGTCGGTAATGCGGCCGGAAGCGCCAGTTCTCGTGCACCATGAACGGGACGCGGCCGCCGACCTCGGCCACCAGTGCTTCCGCTTCGGCAAAGCTCGGCGCCAGCGGTTTTTGGCAGAGGATCGCCAGCCCCGCTCGCGCCGCCAGCCGAACATGCGCGGCATGGAATTCGCGCGGCGAGGCGATGTCGACGGCATCGAGTTTTTCGGCCGCCAACATGTCGGCGGCGTCGGCATGGATGCCGGCAATGCCATATTCGGCTGCGCGGATGTTGCGCGCCTCGGCGGACGGGTCGGCGATGGCGACCACGGCGGCCCTGCCGGCCAGGGCGCGATATGCATCGAGGTGGTGGCGCGTCACCCAGCCGGCGCCGATCATGCCAATGCGCTGGGTCATGCCGGCTCCTGGCGGATGCGGGCGGCGCTGGAGGGCACCGACGTCATCGGGCGCCCCGGCGGCTCACCAGCCTTTCCACCAGCACGGCGGCGATGATGATGGCGCCGATCGCCGAGCCCTGCCAGAACGGCGAGACGCCCATCAAATTGAGGCCGTTGCGGATCATCACCATGATGAAGACGCCGATCAGCGTGCCGATGATCGAGCCGCGGCCGCCAAACAGGCTGGCGCCGCCGATGACGACGGCGGCAATCGCATCGAGCTCGAGCAGATTGCCGGCGAGCGGATCGACCGACAGGATCTTGCCGGCAAGCAGCAGCGCCGACACCGCCGAAAGCGCGCCTGACACGACATAGGGCAGGATGGCGTAGCCGACGACGTTGAGGCCGGCGGTTCTGGCGGCTTCGGCATTGGAGCCGATCGCATAGATGGTGCGGCCGCCCTTGGTGTAGCCGAGATAGAGATAGGCCAGCAGGTAGAGCACGAGCAGCACAAAGACATTCATCGGGATGAAGGCGACCTTGGTGTAGACGAAGTCGCTGAGCGTCTCCGGGATGTTGGAGACCGAGATGCCGCCGGAGAAGATGTAGCAGAGGCTGCGGCCGATCGACATCATGCCGAGCGTGACGACGAAGGCGGCGAGCCCGAAATAGCTGATCAGCACGCCCGAGACGAGACCGATCAGGCCGCCGCAGACGATCGCCACCAGCGCGCCGACCGGCAGGCCGAGTTCGGGAACGACGAGGCCGAAGATGATGCCGGTGAGCCCGGCCACCGCACCGACGGACAGGTCGATGCCGCCGGTGAGGATGACGAAGGTCATGCCGATGGCGACGATGCCGACGACCACCGACTGGTCGAGCAGGTTCAGCACATTGATGGTGGTGAGGAAATAGGGCGAGGCGAACGACAGCGTCACGGCGATCAGGACGGCAAGCAGCAGCATCCTGACTTCCAGCCGTGCCGTCAGCCATTTCAGCGCCTGCCGTGGCGGCGGCGACCCATAGGCGGTGCCGATCGTTTCATTCGCGGCCATTGCGGGGCGTTCCTTATCAGTCATGGGGGACGTCAGTCATGAGCAGCGTAATGAGCCTGGATGACGGCCGCCAATCGGCCGGCGTCGGGCGGATCGATGTCACGGGGCAGGACGAGACCGGCCGCGCCCATGGCGTGGCCGCGCGAGCCCGCGACATCGACGATCAGGGTGTTCAGCCTGCCGTCGGCCTCGGCGACGAATTGCGATTTCGCGGCGGCGAGTGCTGCCGGAATCCGCGTCTGCGAAAAGTCCACCGCCGCCCCGTCGCCGAAGCCGGGTGCGGCACGCTCGTCGGCGACGGCAACCTTCAGGCAGAACAGCTTGTCGTCCTCGATCAGCCCCCAGAAGGCGGCGCCGCGATAGGTGGCGGCGAGATCGCGCAGGAAGCGGACATTGCGTTCCATCGAGGTGCGCGGCGCGGCCAGCAGCGTCAGCTTCTCCTCGTCGAGCACAGCACTCGGCATGTCGGCGATCGACATGCCGTCGCTGATGACGACGACGCGTTCGCAGATGCCGAGCAATTCGTCGAAGTCGGACGAGACGATCAGCACCGCGACACCGCGGTCGGCGATGGCGCGCAGCATGGCGTAGATCGAGGAGCGCGTGCCGATGTCGACGCCCTTGGTCGGCTCGTCGAGCAGGATCACCTCGGGATCGAGCATCAGCCAGCGGGCGATGATGATCTTCTGCTGCATACCGCCGGAAAAGTTCAGCATGCTGGCGTCGAGCAACCGGTCTGCCGGCAGGCCGAGCATAGCGAGCAATTCGCTCACCTTCTCGTCACGCCGGCGATAGGCGAGACCAAAGCCGCGATGGGCGCCGAGATGGGCGAGCAGAAGGTTTTCCCTGACGCTGAGGTCCGGCACGATGCTCTGGCGGCGGCGGTCCTCCGGCACGAAGCCGATGCCGGCGCGGATCGATTGCGCGGGCTTGCGCGGCGCAAACGGCTTGCCGTTGAGGCGCACGCTGCCGGCGTCGCGGCGCCTCAACCCGAAGATTGTTTCCAGCGTCTCCGAGCGTCCGGCACCGACCAGGCCACCGAGACCGACGATCTCGCCGCGGCGCAGGCTGAGGGAGACGTCGCGGACCAGCGGTGCGCTTTTCAGGTTCTCGACTTCCAGCACGACCGGCTTTTCGGCATGCGCGCTCGGCGCCCGCTCCATGTAGATCTGGCTGAGCTCCCTGCCGACCATGTGGCGGATCAGCTCGGTCTGGGTCAGCTTGGCGGTGGCGACGTCGGCGGCGACGGTGCGGCCTTCCCTCAGCACGGTGACCTTGTCGGTGACGGCGAACACTTCCTCCAGGCGGTGCGAGACGAAAGCCAGCGCCCTGCCCTCGTCGCGCAGCTTGACCATGATGTCGAACAGCCGCTCGACCTCGCCGGGGCTGAGCGATGCTGTCGGTTCGTCGAAGATGATGAGGTCGGACTCCAGCGCCAGCGCCTTGGCGATCTCGACCAACTGGCGCTGCGCGGCGGAAAGCGCGCGCACGTCGCCGTCGAGCGGCAACTGCGCGCGCTGGCCGAGGCGGGAGAGTATGTCCTCGGCTTTCCGTCGCATCTCGCCGAACCTGGGCAGGCCGGGCCGGCCGAGCTCGGGGAGAAAAATGTTCTCGACCACCGACAAATCGGGGGCGAGACTGGTTTCCTGCATCACCAGCGAGATGCCGGCATCGATGGCGTCGCGGGCGCGGCGGATCGAGAACGGCTTACCCCTGAAGGCGATGTCGCCGGCATCCGGCCGGATCTGGCCGCAGATGACGCGCGACAGCGTCGACTTGCCGGCGCCGTTGGCGCCGAGCAGAGCGTGGATCTCGCCGCGCCTCAACGTGATCGAGGCACCGGCGAGCGCACGGGTGCGGCCGAACGATTTCTCGACGCCGCTTGCCGTGAACAGGGTTTCTTTCGCTGCTGCCGCCTGCATCATGCCTTCGTCTGTTTGTTTCAGCATGATCTTTTCCGAAAACCGGTTCCCACTTTTGGGGATCATGCTGGAAGAAGCCGCGCCGAACGGTCCGGCGCGGCGATTGAAGCATGCCGACGCTACTCGCCGAAGACGTTCTTCTTGGCTTCGGGAAGCAGCTCTTCGATGTTGGTGCTGGTGGCGATCATCACCGGCACCAGAACCTCCTTCGGCGGCGTCTTGCCGGCAAGGTGCTCGGTCAGCGACTTGGCCGCCGTCTCGCCCATCAGCCAGGGCTGCTGCATGCCGGCCGCTGTCAGTTCGCCGCTCTTCAGGAGATCGACGAATTCGGGAATGCCGTCAAAGGCGCCGACGATGATGTCGCCGGAGCGGTTGCTGGCCTTGATGGCGCGCAGCGCACCCATGGCCGGCGTGTCGGCCTCGATGAACATCGCCTTCAGGTTCGGATTGCCGGTCAGCATGTCCTGCGCGAACTTGAAGGATTCGTCGGCCGTGTAGGCCTGCATCTGCTGCAGCGCGATCTCCTTGCCGTAGCCGCCCGCCTCCATCGCCGAGCGGAAGCCGTCGGTGCGCTTCTGGCCGTTGATGCGGGCCAGCGAAATGGTGATCATGCCATAGGGCGCTTCCTTCATGCCCTTGGCCTTCGCCGCCGCGGCGACCGCCTCGCCGACCCCCTTGGCGCCGGCCGTGTTGTCGGAGGCGATGAAGGAGACATAGTCGCCTTCGGTGGTGCCGATGTCGCAGATGACGACCGGGATCTTGGCTGCGGCGGCGAGCTTCAAGACGCTCGGTGCGGTCGAGGAATCGGTCGGCGAAATGACGATGCCGGCGACGCCGCGGGTGATCGCGTCCTGTGCGTTGGTGAGCTGCTTCTGGGCGTTGTTCTGCGCCTCCAGCGCCTGGAAGGTGTAGCCGCCTTCCTTGGCGCCGGCCTCGACGCCCTTGGCAACGGTGCGCCAGAACGGCACGTCGAGCGCCGGGGCCAGATAGACGATCTCCTTCGATTGCGCGAAGACGGGCGAAACACTGATGGTCGTTGCTGCCGCCGCTGCCGCGGCGAGTGCGATGAATGTACGTCTTTTCATTTCCGTTCTCCTCCGTTGATGTTTTTCCTGCGATGCGCGCCCGAGGTCCGGTCGGCGCGCTGGCTTTTCGAATTCCTCCGACGGACCTCCCCTTCCTGCTCCGTAAACTCGGTGTCTCAGCCAGCCGTGGCCGGCGCGTGCTGTGCGGCAAAATCGGTCTTGCCGAGCCGCGCAAACAGCTCGGCTCGCTCGGCCGGCGACAGGCGGCGCAGCGGCGGCATCAGCCGCTCCCAGCCGCCAACACCGGTCATTGCGGCGAGTGCCGCCTTGACGCTCGCCATCAGCGGGAAGCCGCCGAGCATGCCGCGAATGGCCATCGCCGAGGCCGCCGCCTGGCGGCCCTTCTCGCTGTCGGGATCCGACCAGGCGATCTGCGACAGCGCGCCGGTGACGTTGGTGGTGGCCGAGATGCAGCCGGCGAAGCGCGAACTCTTCCACTCGGTCAGGCTGCCCTCGGAACTCGGAAAGACGTCGAAGCCGGGAAACTGCACGGCCAAAGAGCGCGAAAAGGCGATGTCGCCCGAGGAATCCTTGAGGCCGACGACGATGTCGGGATAGCGCTCGCGCAGCCGGGCAATGGCTTCGGCAACGAAGGGCACGCCGGTGTTTTGCGGGATGTGGTAGAGGTAGATCTTCAGGCCGAACGGTCCGGCCTTGGCGATCACCTCGCCGACATGGTTGGCCAGGCTCTCGGCATCGATGCCCTTGTAATAGAAGGGCGGCAGAAGCAGTGCTCCCGCGAAACCCAGCTCCCGCGCGGCCTTGGTCAGCGCCACCGCGTCGGCCAGCGCCGAGGCGCCGGTGCCGACCATCATGCGCTGCAGCGGAATACCGGATTGCGCCACCGCGCGCATGGCGGCGATGCGCTGCTCGACCGAGAACGATGTCGCCTCGCCGGTGGTGCCGAGCAAATTGATGCCGTCGCAGCCGCCATCGCCGAGCAGCCAGCGGCAATGGCCGATCAGGTGGTCGGTGTCGATCGAAAGATCGGCGTTGAGCGGCGTGGGCGGGGCGGCGATGACGCCTTTCAGGGTCTTCATGCTTTGGATCCGGAAGCTTTGCTTGAATCGGGCTCGCCATCGGCAAAGAACAGCCGGCTCGGGTTGTCGACGAGCACCTGCCGGCGCAATTCCTCCGAAGGCAGCCAATCCCAGACGAGGTCGAGAATGGCGTCGTCGTCGGGCACCGCCTCGAAGCATTCGGTGTGCGGCCAGTCGAGCGCCCAGATCAGCGAGGCCGGTGCGCGGTCGACGAGGCGCCCGACGAAAGGCTTGAGCGCGGCGTAGCGATCCGGGGCGACGCGATAGGGCGCCGACATCTTGACGATGCATTTGCCGGCGGCCGCCAGTTCGACCAGTTCGGCGAAGGCGCGGCCACCGGGGCCGCGCGCCAGGTCGGGGAAGCCGAAATGGTCGATGATAACCGGCACGTCCGCAGCGGCGGCGACGTGGCCCAGATCGGAAAAATCCTCGATATCGACCTGCAGCTGGATGTGCCAGCCAAACGGCTTGATGCGCTCGGCGACGTCTGGAAAATCCTTCATCGTCAGGCCAGCCGGATTGCGCGGGTTGATGCGCAGGCCGCGCACGCCGAGCCGATGCGCCCAGGCGAACAGGGTCTGCGGTGCCCTGGGCGAAATCACCGCCACGCCGCGCAGCCTGTCGGGCATCGTCTCCAGCGCTTCGAACAGCACGCTGTTGTCGAAGCCGTAGACACTCGGATGCACCAGCACCGCGCGCTCGATGCCATAGGCGTCCATGACCCGGCGATAGTCGATGATGGTGACCGGCGACGGCGTGTAGCCGCGGCCAGGGTCGAGCGGGAAGCGCGCGACCGGCCCGAAGACATGGGCGTGCGTGTCGCAGGTTCCGGGCGGCAGGCGGTTGGCATTGCGCCGCACCGGCGCATTGGGCGGCAGGCAGAGCCGTGGTTCCGCGGTGATCGAGGGGCGTGCTGCGTTCATTCGCCGGCCTCCTCGCGGTGCGCCGGCCTGGCGACGAGGAAATCGAAGTCGCAGCCCTGGTCGGCCTGCAGCACATGGTCGTGGTAGAGCTGGGCATAGCCGCGTTCGGGCCGCTCGACGGTGGGCCGTGCCGCGGCGGCGCGCCTGACCAGTTCCGCGTCGTCGACGAGAACGTCGATCCGCCGCCCGGCGACATCCAGCTTGATCCGGTCGCCGTTGCGCACCAGAGCGAGCGGACCGCCGGCGGCGGCTTCCGGCGATACATGCAGGATGACGGTGCCGAAGGCGGTGCCGCTCATGCGCGCGTCCGACAGGCGGACCATGTCCTTGACGCCTTCGGCGGCGAGCTTCTTCGGGATCGGAATGTAGCCGGCCTCCGGCATGCCGGGCGCGCCCTTCGGACCGGCATTGCGCAGCACCAGCACATCGTCGGCCCCGACGTCGAGATCGGGATCGTCGATGCGCTCGGCAAGGTCGGCGACCGATTCGAAGACCACGGCGCGGCCGGTGTGCTGCATCAGCGCCGGCGACGCCGCCGAATGCTTGATGACGGCGCCGCGCGGGCAGAGATTGCCCGACAGCACGGCCATGGCGCCTTGCGCTTTCAACGGCCGGCCGAGCGGCCGGATGACATGCTGGTCGTGCATGTGCTCGCGCTTCATCACCCTGTCGGCCAGCGTGCCGCCGCCGATGACGGGAACGTTGAGATCGAGGAAGCCGGTGAGTTCGGCGAGCAGCCGCGGCACGCCGCCCGCCTCGTGGAAATGCTCCATGTAGTGCTCGCCCGACGGCTTCAGGTCGACCAGCACCGGCACCTCGCGGCCGATCCGGTCGAACTCGGCGAGATCGATCGCGTGCCCTGCCCGGCCGGCGATCGCGGCAAGGTGGATGATGCCGTTGGTCGAGCCGCCGATCGCCTGCATGACAACCATGGCGTTGTGCAGCGCTGCCGGGGTGACGAGTTCGCTGGGAAACGGCCTGCCGCTGACGGCAAGCGCGGCGGCGACGCGCCCCGACGCTTCGGCCGAACGAACCCGTTCGGCCAGCGGCGCCGGAATGGAAGCGGCAAAGGGCACGGTGAGGCCAATCGTCTCGGCGATGATGGCCATGGTGCTGGCGGTGCCCATCACCATGCAGGTGCCGACGGACGGGGCCAGCCGGCCGTTGACCAGCTCGATCTCGGCAGCGTCGATCTCGCCGGCGCGATGCCCCGACCAGAGCCGGCGGCAGTCGGTGCAGGCGCCGAGCGTCTCGCCCTTGTGGTGGCCGACCACCATCGGCCCGACCGGAACCACGACCGTCGGCAGGTCGGCGCTGATCGCGCCCATGATCTGCGCCGGCAACGTCTTGTCGCAGCCGCCGACGACGACGACCGCATCCATCGGCTGCGCCCGGATCATCTCCTCGGTGTCCATTGCCATCAGATTGCGCAGCACCATGCTGGTCGGGTGGGCGAAGGATTCGTGGATCGAGATGGTCGGGAACACCATCGGCAGCGCGCCTGACAGCATGACGCCGCGCTTGACCGCCTCGATCAGCTGCGGCGCGTTGCCGTGGCAGGGGTTGTAGTCGCTGGTCGTGTTGACGACGCCAACGATCGGCCGGTCCAGCGCATCGTCGGAGTAGCCGGCGGCCTTGATGAAGGCCTTGCGCAAAAACAGCGAAAAGGTCGCGTCGCCGTAGCTGGTCACTCCCTTTCTGAGGCCGCGATAGACCAATCGACACCTGTGGACTCAATTTGCGCTGACATCGGGACCGCGTCGCCGGAGCGAGGGCCACCGCTGACGTCGCACCATAGGCACGCGGTTAAGATTGTCAATAATCCTTGCTTCCGATTTCTACAGGGTGCGCAAAATCAGGCAACATCCTTGCTTATGCACACCATATTATCGATTATGTGAGGCATTTACTCCAGTTGCGGGAAGGCTCGGTCTGCGGCTAGAGTGGCCCACAAGACGGCGCGAGGACGACACGATGCTCAACATGGCAGACTATGGCGGCAAGGAAGCTGACGTCGTCAAGGCGCTGGAGGAAGACATCATCTTCGGAAAGCTGGCGCCGGGCACGCGGCTGGTCGAGGACGTCCTGCTCGCCCGCTTCCCGGTCTCGCGCCACACCATCCGCCAGGCGCTCTACCAGCTGGAAAAGCTCGGCGTCGTCACCCGCGAGCGCAACAAGGGCGCGATGGTGCGGCGGCTTTCACCGGACGAGGTGCGGCAGATCTACGAAGTGCGCGAGCTGTTGCAGCGACAGGCGGCGCTGATGATCCCGCTGCCGGCGAGCGACGCATTGATCGCCGAACTGATGGAAATCCACCGCGTCTACAGCGCCCATGTCGATGCCCACTATCTGCGCGGCATCCACGAAGCCAATGACCGCTTCCACCTGACCATGTTCTCGGCCTGCGGCAACGACTATCTGGTGTCGTCAATCGACCATTACATGCGGCTCAGCCTGCCGGTGCGGGCGAATTCGCTTGCCGACCGCGATAAGCTCGAAGTCTCGCGCCAGCACCACTGGTTCATGATCGAGGCGATGAAGCGCAAGGACAATTGGGTGCTGGCCCAGCTCTGCGTCGACCATCTGCAGCCGAGCAAGATCTTCTACCTGCAGGAGATCGAGAAGGTCGGCGACGGGGTCGAGACTAGATAAGACGCTTTGCCAATCCTCCGCTCGCTGGGGGGAGATCACCCCGGCAGTCGCCGCCGCGCAACCGCCGCATGAAAACGGGCGCCGTGCAGCAGGCCCTCGTCGTTGAAGTCGTAGGCCGGATTGTGCAGCGGGGCGGAATTGCCGTTGCCGAGGAAGACGAAGCAGCCCGGCACGTGCTCGAGGAAACGGGCGAAATCTTCCGAGCCGGTCATCGGCTCCGCCGCCACCCCGACCGCGTCGTTTTCCATCACGCTCCTGGCCGCCACGAAGGCCTCGTCGACCAGTGCCGCATCGTTGACCAGCGGCACGAATTCGCGCGTGTAGGTCACCTCGGCCGAGACATTGTGCGCCAGCGCTGTGCCTTCGGCGATCCTGCGCATCTGCTTCTCGATCGCCGCGCTGACCTCCGGCCGGAAACTCCTGGCGTCGCCGAGGATGCGGGCGAGGCCCGGCAGTGCGTTGCGGGTGCCGTCGGTGATCAGCTCGGTGACAGAGACGACGCCGATGTCGGCCGGGCTCAGCCGGCGCGAGACGATGGTCTGCAGGGCTGTGACCAAAGCGCAGGCGGCGACCAGCGTCTCGCTGCCGGAATGCGGCCGCGCCGCATGGCCGCCGACGCCTTTCAGCACGATCTCGAAATTGTCCTCGGCCGACATGATCGGTCCGGCGCGGGTCTCGAAATGGCCGACGGGGAGGCCCGGCATGTTGTGCAGGCCAAAGATCTCCTCGAAAGGGAAGCGCTCGAGCAGGCCGTCGTTCAGCATGGCGAGCGCACCCCTGCCCCATTCCTCGGCCGGCTGGAAGATGAAGCGCACCGTGCCGTCGAAGCCGCCTTCGCCGGCCAGCAGTTTGGCAGCACCGAGCAGCATCGAGGTGTGCCCGTCATGACCGCAGGCGTGCATGGTGCCAGGCGCCTGCGAGCGGTAGGTCATCCTGCCCTGTTCGGCGATGCGCAAGGCATCCATGTCGGCACGCAGCGCGATCGTGCGGTTGCCGCTGCCTTTGGTCAGCGTGCCGACGACGCCGGTGCCGCCGATGCCCTCGGCAACCTCGAGGCCGAATTCGCGCAGCTTTTGCGCGACGAAGGCGGAGGTGCGCTTCTCCTCGAAGCCGAATTCGGGATGGGCGTGCAATTCATGCCGCCATGCGGTCATGTCATGGTGAAGGCTTTCCTGATCGAGCTCGGCCATCGTCGTCTCCCTATGCAGTTTGCAGCAGGACATCCTCTGGCGCCATGCCGACCAGCTCGGCATAGCGGCCGGGATCGGTGGCGCCCTCGGTGTTGATGACGAGCACGCGGGAGCCTGCATCGAGGCCGAGGGCTGCTCGCGTGTCCGACAACGCCGCGGCGCGGATCAGGCCGGCGAGCCCTGCGCCGCCGCTTTCGCCCGAGACGATGGCCGGATCGTCGCCCGCGGGCCGCGCCAGCCGGTTCATCACCGCTACCGCGTCTTCCTCCTCGACCGTCATGAAGGCATCGCCGACCCTGGACAGCACGCGCCAGGCGACCGGCGAGGCCTCGTAGCATTCGAGCATCGCCATCACCGTCGGCTCCTCATGCGGGATCTTCACCGGACGCCCGGCTTCGGCGGTGGCGTAGATGCAGGAAGCCCGCGCGGGCTCGACCACCGTCACCGTCGGCCTGTCCTCGCCGAGCACGATGGCGAGATGGCCTGCTATGGCCGCAGCGAAACCGCCGACGCCGGCCTGCAGGAAGACATGGGTGGGTGGCTTGGGCAGGTGCCGCAGCGCCTCGCGCACGATCACCGTGTAGCCTTGCATGACCAGGCCGGGGATGCGCTCATAGCCGGGCCAGGACGTGTCGGAGACAACCGTCCAGCCACGCTCGGCGGCGACGCGGGCGGCTTCCCGCACCGAATGGTCATAGCCGCCGTCGACCTGCACCATCTCGGCGCCAAAGCGGGCGATCGCCGCCACGCGCTCGTCACTGACGCCGGAATGGACGAAGACCACCGAGCGGGCGCCGACCAGGCCGGCGCCCTGCGCCACCGAGCGGCCGTGATTGCCGTCCGTGGCGCAGACGAAGGTCATGCCGGCGGCAATGGCGCGCACCCCGGCTTCATCCAGTTCCGTGACATCGACGCTCCGGCCGAGCCGTTTTGCAGCCTCCTCCAGCACCAGCCGGATGACGGCATAGGAGCCGCCCAGCGCCTTGAAACTGCCGAGCCCGAGCCGCAAACCTTCATCCTTGACGTGCAGCGAGCCGACGTCGAGCTCGCTCGCCAGCGCCGGCAGGGCATGCAGCGGCGTTTCGGCATGGTTCTCGCGCAAGCCGAGGAACCGCTCGGCCTCAGTGGCCCCGGCCACGCCAAGCGATACCGCATCGGCCTGGACCAGGGGATGACGGTGTTCGGGGTGACGGTTGAGCAGCACCATGGTCTTTTCCCTTGAATGGCTGAAATCTATTGCAAGGCGGATGAGAATTGCGCTCTGTTTCGACCATCTGATTGCAAGTTTGTTTCGTCTGGATGTCGCGATGCCCGTTTCGCAAAACCTCGACGCCTTCGACCGCGCCATCCTCGCCATCCTGCAAAAGGACAACACGACGCCGCAGCGCGTTATCGGTGAAGCGGTCAACCTGTCGGCGCCGGCCGTGCAGCGGCGCATCCGGCGCATGGAGCAGAGCGGCATCATCCGCGCCAATGTCGCGCTGGTCGATCCGGCCAAGCTCGGCCACCCGATCACGCTGTTCGTCGAGGTGGAGGTGGAAAGCGAGCGGGCCGAATTGATCGACGCCGCCAAGCGCAGCTTCATCGCCGTGCCCGAGGTGCAGCAATGCTACTATGTGACGGGAGATGCCGACTTCATCCTCGTCGTCACGGTCGCCACGATGGCCGACTACGAGGCGCTGACCAGGCGGTTGTTCTTCGAGAACAACAACGTCAAACGCTTCCGCACCTTCGTCGCCATGGACCGGGTGAAGGTCGGGCTGGAAGTGCCGGTGGGGTGAGTTGCCAATCTCCCCCACGAGGGAGGAGATTGGCGGTTCGAGCCTCACCGCCAGCTCTGTCAGCTATTGGCTTGGCGCCATCGTGTGTTCGCACGACACTTTCGGGTTCATGTCGGCGAAGGTGCCGGTCGGATTGCCTTTCCAGGCCCAGACATGCAGCTCGTAGAACTCGCCAAGGCCGTAGCGGTTGGGGGCGCTGTTGAAGTTGAACAGCTGGCCGTCGAGCGCTGCCGGGCCCTTCGAGGTGATGTACTCGACCGCGACCAGTTTCAGCGTGCCGTCGGCCATCGGCTCGTACATCACGGCTTCGGGACGCGCGATGTCGATCTTGTCGTCCTTCAGATACCCGCCGTTGACGTAGTGGACGCCCATGGCGCCGCCGGTGATGCCGCTGGCGCAAGGAATGGGCGCATAGCCTTCAGCCGTCGCGGCCTTGACGTCGAGAAACCGGTTGTTGGCCGCCCGTACCTTGTCGGCCAGCGGATTGGTGCCGGATTCAGGCGCCGCGACCTCCTGATGCGCCTGTGCGAACGTGGCGCAAGCGACGAGCACGGCCCCTGCCATGAGAAGCCTGTTGCAAAAGTTTGGTGTCATGTTCTTTCCATTCTTTCTGAAAAAGCACAGCGGGCCGGCCGCCGAAAATACGGCGGCGCGACAGGCAAGCGCCGTGATTGTTGTTGCTTGGACTTGATGCGACGAATGCCGATCATCCCTTCGGCAGATACGAAATCGTTCCGGCCAGGTCGGTGTTGTCGATCAGCTGGAAACGGCTGTCGCTGCCGCCCTGACGGGCCGAGACGAAAGGCGCGTAGGCCGGATCGTTGGCGAAGGCGCGCGCCGCCGCTTCAGACGGGAACGCCATCAGCGCAATCAGCGTCGTGTCGAGCGGCTTGCCCTCAAGCGTCTTCACATTGCCGCTGCGCGCCAGATATCTGCCGCCATGCTTGTGGACGAGGTCGTGCACCGATGCGGCATAGGCCGGCATCCATTTCGGGTCCTTCACCTTGATGTCTGCGATAACGTAAGCGGTCATGGATAGTCTCCTGGTTGCGGCGCACAGGGCTATCCCGTGCAACCGGCCAATGGGGTCGCATTGCACGGCCCGCGCCAACCAGTCCGCGATCTGTACTGGGCCGGTACAGTTTCTGTACTCGCCGCTTCAATCACGAAGGGCTAATGTTCGCCTCAGGTTCGAGGGAGAGGCACCATTCATGACCCAGCACGGATACAAGCAGTTCTGCCCGCTATCGATGGCAGCCGAGGTGTTGTGCACGCGCTGGACGATGGTGCTGATGCGCGAACTGGTGGCGGGTTCGACCCGCTTCAACGATTTGCGCCGCGGCGTTCCCAAAATGTCGCCAACCCTTCTGTCGCAACGGCTGAAGGAGCTCGAGCTGGCGGGGATCGTCGAGCGCAAGGAGGTCCTGGGCGAGAAAGGAATATTCGACTACCGGCTGACCGAGGCCGGTCGCGATTTGCGTCCTGTCGTCGAGGCCATGGGGTTCTGGGGGCAGAAATGGGTCGAGTCCCGGCTGTCGCTGAAGAACCTCGATCCGTCGCTGCTGATGTGGGACATGCGCCGCAATCTGAACCCCTCGCCGCTGCCCGAGGGACGCACGGTGATACAATTTCTGTATCAGGATCTGCCGGCCTCGAAACGCTCGTGGTGGCTGATCGTCGAAAAGCATGGCGAGGTCGATCTGTGCTGGTACGATCCGGGCTTCGAGGTCGATCTCTACGTCTCGACCGACCTGCACACGATGACGGCGATCTGGATGGGGCTGACGACGGTCGAGAAGGCCGGCGCAAAGGTCGTTTTGACCGGTGACCAGGCCATCGGCAGGAAGATGCAGACCTGGCTCGGGCTCAGCCCGTTCGCGGTCGAACCCAAGCGCGCGGCGTAGAGCCGGCTCACTGGACCGGTGTCGCGCCGGCCTGCTGGTCGGCATCGGTCAGCGTCTGCAGGAAGGCGACGATGTCGTCGATCTGGGGATCGGTCAGCGCCGGCTTGCCGCCGGGTTTTTTGCCGAAGGGCGGGTCCTGGTTGAGGTTGGCCCAATAGGCTTTGGGCAGGTCGTCATTTTGCCGGATCGTGCCGTCGGCATTTTTGGGGTACCAGCGGCCGGGATCGGTATCGCGCGTGGCGTAGAAGGCGACGTCTCGCATCTGGAGAAGAGCCCGCAATGAAGCCATATGCTGGTTGTCGTCACCTATGACGAGAATGGCGGCTTCTGGGATCACGTCGCGCCGCCCAAGGCCGACCGCTGGGGACCGGGCAACCGCATCCCGGCGATGATCATCTCGCCCTATGCGAAGATCGGCACCGTCGACCACACGCAATATGACACGACGTCGATCCTGCGCTTCATCACGGCGCGCTACGAATTGCCGGTGCTTCCGGGCATCGTCGCCCGCGACAAGGCGCTGCGCAACAACGACCAGCCACCGATGGGCGACCTGACGGCGGCGCTCGATCTCAGCCGGTAGAGCCTCATTCCTGTTGCGGGCGGGCTCGGTCGAGGCCGCCCGCGATTATTTCTTCCCCTGCGGATAGATCGTCTCGCCGCGCTTCAGCATCTCGACGAAGGTCTCGATCTTCTTCCTGCGGCCGGCTTCGGTCTTCATGTTGTGGGTGCGGAAGGCCAGCGCGAAGCGGTTCTGGGCGCTGAGCTTGGCCAGCATTTCTTTAGCCTTGGGCTCGGCATCGATCGCGGCCTGCAGATCGTCGGGGATTTTCATGTCCTTGCCGCTTCCATAGGCGCGGTCCCAGCGGCCGTCGGCCTTGGCTGCCTCGACCTCCCGCAGCCCATGCTCAGTCATCCGGCCCTCCGCGATCAGGCGGGCGACGTTGTCGACATTGATCTGGCTCCAGATGCTCTTCTTGCCGCGCGGCGTGTAGCGCTGCAGGTAACTCCTGTCGTCGAGGCTCTTGCGCACCGCGTCGATCCAGCCAAAGCACAGCACGACGTCAATGGCCTGCTTGGGCGTGATCGACGGCAGGCCGGAACCCACCTTGTGGACCTTGATCCAGATTTCCGTCTCGGTGGTGTGATGCTTGCCAAGCCAGGCATAAAAGCTCTCCGGATCCGGGAATTCGTGTACCTTGGCGGGATCGACCTTGACCGGCGCCATCAGGCGGATTTTCCTGTTGCGAGTGTCAAATGGCGTTCCTCCTCATCCTCGAATAAAGCAGCAGCAGGACCTCATAGCAAACCCTGCGAAGGTGGCTTGCGCCTCTGCCAACGCCCGTGGCAGGTTCCGGCCCGAAAGTTCTCAAAGCGCGCTGCATTCCCGTTTGGTCGAGCCGGGCAGGCAGACTGCAATTCGGGGGGATGCCATGCGATCGCTGTTGTTCGGGCTTGCGCTGTTGCTGTCGACCTCAGCCATGGCCGAACCGATCGAAAGCCAGAAGATCATCACCGCCGCCACCGGCGACTTCAACCGCGATGGCGCCACCGACCTGGTGATGATCGTCGA
The DNA here is from genome assembly GCF_964252735.1 of Mesorhizobium sp. LjNodule214. Taxonomy (NCBI): domain Bacteria; kingdom Pseudomonadati; phylum Pseudomonadota; class Alphaproteobacteria; order Hyphomicrobiales; family Phyllobacteriaceae; genus Mesorhizobium; species Mesorhizobium sp. LjNodule214. Next base: position 272,300 of record NZ_CAXUPE020000003.1, on the reverse strand, counting down.
GACCCAGCCCAGCGACCCGATGGACGTGCATTTCTTCCTTGGGGACAAGGAGCACAATTATCTCAAGCCAGCTGGCGTGGTGCGCGAGCAGGTCTACGGCGAATGGAACGGCTACGACCGGCCGGGCTACAAGAACTCCGACACCGAGCCGCAACTGACCGCGCTGGCGAACGGCTCGATCAAGTTCTATCTGCCGGCGATGCCGGAAGGCAGCGAGCGCACCAACCAGACGCTGACCATCGCCTGGCGCGAAGGCGCTTTCATCGTCGCCGGCTTTGCCTACGTCCATGACGACGCCCTGAAGGACAATTCCAAAAGCAGATGCGACTACAATGTGCTGACCGGCAAGGGCAAGAGCAGCAAGCAGCAGCCAGACGGCAAGACGGTGCGCAAGAAAGTGTCGGTCGAGGGCGCGGTCATCCCGTTCGCCGAGTGGAACACAGGCACGGGGTTTTCGGCTTGCGGGGAGTGAGTGCGGAGCGCGGCGCCGAAGCTGATCTGCTGGTCACTGCAGATGCGGCTTCTTCAGAAAACTGTTGCGATCCGCCGATTTCACCCGCAGCCAGGTTTCACGGCCGTCGCGCACCACCCTGAGCGGGATCTCGGCGCCGGCCGGGTTTTCCCATAGCTTGCGATAGAAGTCGGCGAGACCATCCACTTCGCCGTCGCGCACGTCCGAGATGATGTCGCCTTGGCGCAGGCCGGCCTTGGCGGCGGGGCCGCCTTCGGTGACGCTCATTACCATGACGACGCCGTTCGACTCGGCCGAGAAGGCGCCGAGCCACGGGCGCGGCGGCTTGGCCACCTGGCCGCGCGTCAGGAGGTCGTCGAGGATCGGCGGCAGGAGGTCGATCGGCACGATCATGTTGATGTCGGCGACCTCGCCGGCGCGGCTCATCTGCAGGCGCAGCGATCCGACGCCAAGCAGCCGGCCGTCCTCGTCGAACAGGGCCGCTCCGCCCCAGGACGGATGGGCCGGCGCGATGAAGATCGCCTCGTCCAGCAGATATTCCCAATAGCCGGCGAATTCCTGCTTGCTGACGATATGCGCATGGACCTGCTGGCCAATGCCGTCGGCGAGCACCACGGCATCGCCGGGTTTGGCCTTGTGGGCATCGCCGAGCGCCACCGCCGGCAAGCCGAGCGGCGACAGCGCCTGCACCAGGCCGAAGCCGGATTCCTGGTCGTAGGCGAGCGCATGGGCGGGGACGACGCGGCCATCCTGGTCGGTCAGCCAGACCTCCTCGGCCTCGGTGATGAGATAGCCGATGGTGAGCACCAGCCCATCATCGCGGATGACGACACCGCTGCCTTCGCGGCGGGTTCCCAGCGCGTTGGCGGTAAAGGCGTCGTCGGGGATCGTGGCGCGGACGGCCACGACGGAGCGCGAAAGGGTATCGATGTTCATCCGTTCATCCTGGCAAGGTCGGTCTTTTCCATAGGTATGGCGGATTGAGTGAGGCGCAAGGGCTGACGCCCTTCTTGCCCCCTTGTGCTTGCCCCCTTGCGGGACGGTGGATCGGCGTCGACATCGATAGTAGTTCAACACAAGTTGAACTTTCTGCAGCCCGCGCTATCTATATCCGGGTATAGACCGAACCCGCCCCATCCAACCTGGCGCAAGCCGACCCTCCCCGTCGAAAACCACAAGGCCTCCCGCGATGAACCAATACACACCGCCGAAAGTATGGACCTGGAACAAGGCGAATGGCGGCACGTTCGCCAGCATCAACCGGCCGATCGCCGGCCCGACGCATGACAAGGAACTGCCGGTCGGCAAGCACCCGCTGCAGCTCTATTCGCTGGGCACGCCGAACGGCGTCAAGGTGACGATCATGCTGGAGGAGCTTCTGGCGCGTGGCCACAAGGGCGCCGAATACGACGCCTGGCTGATCCGCATCAACGATGGCGACCAGTTCGGCAGCGGCTTTGTCGGGGTCAATCCCAACTCCAAGATCCCGGCGCTGATGGACTACAGCGAACCGAAGCCGGTCCGGGTGTTCGAATCCGGCTCGATCCTGGTCTATCTCGCCGAAAAGTTCGGCGAATTCCTGCCGACCGAACGGGCGGCGCGCACCGAGGCGCTGTCCTGGCTGTTCTGGCAAATGGGCTCGGCGCCCTATCTCGGCGGCGGCTTCGGCCATTTCTACGCCTATGCGCCGGAAAAGATCGAATACGCCATCGACCGCTTCGCCATGGAGACCAAGCGGCAGATGGACGTACTCGACCGCCGGCTGGCGGAAAGCGAATATCTCGGCGGCCCCGACTACACGATCGCCGACATGGCGGTGTGGCCCTGGTATGGCGGGCTCGCCAAGGGCCGCATGTACAATGATTCCGGCGAGTTCCTGGCCGTGCAGGAATACAAGCACGTGCAGCGCTGGGCCGACGCCATCGACGCCCGGCCGGCGGTGAAGCGCGGGCGCATGGTCAACCGCGCCTTCGGCGACCCGGCCATGCAACTGCACGAACGCCACGACGCCAGCGATTTTGAGACCAAGACGCAGGATAGACTCGCGGCGGAATAGGCTGAGCGGCTGAAGCTGCCGATCTCCCCCCTCGTGGGGGAGATCGGATGTCGCCCGGCCTTCGCCAATCTCCAAGTCAAAAGTTAAGGACTCCAGCGCGGGGCTTACTCCGCGGCGCTGCATTCCTCAGCCGGCCGAGCCGTGAGTTCCCCGACAGCTGACATCCAAAGCCGATCTATATCCGCCAGACGCGTCTCGTCGATCTCGTCGAGGTGTTTCCAGTACATGCCGTCCTCGTAGAAATAGCCGAGGTCCTGTTCGACCTTCTCGGCCTTGTCGGCTGCGTCGAGCTCGATGCCGGCCAGGATCTCGGCCTGCATCCGGGCGACGCCGGCCTGCGACAGGCCCTGCAATTCCTCGAATGTCAGGCGCGGAAAGATCAGCCGGCTCTGCGGCAGGTCGGACAGGTTGATGCACAGGCATTGCCGCTTCAGCGCCTGGACCAGCAGTCGCGCCGACTTGGCCTCGAGATCGCGCAGTGTCGGGTCGTCGCGCAGCGGGTCGGCACGGCCGATGCCGTAGAAATGCGTCTTGTCCGGCTGGTCGTAGATCATGTCGCAGCCGAGGAAGGCGAGCACGTCTGGTTTCTGGCTGTGGATGGTCCAGTAGGCCGCCGTCATCGCCATGGTGCCGCCGGCATAGACGAAGCCGCCAAAGCTGTTCTGCGCCGGCACGTAGTGCGCTGCGCTGAAGATCTGCGCCTGGCGCAGCATCTGCGGCGGCGGCAGCCGGTCCGGCGGAAAGTCGCCGGCATGGACGAGGAAATCCCAGTCGGGGCGCACGCGCCAGGCATTGTTGATGGCGACGATCCGGCAGAAGGCCGCCTTCGGCCAGGCCTCGCAGCGCACCACATCGGGCGCGCTGCCGATGAGCAGGATGATGCGGGGCGATGTCGACGCGGCGGCCATGGGGCGCCAACCTGTCACCTCCGGGCGGAGCGCTCAAGAGGTTCAATGGTATCGAGACAGCGTCAGCGCCGCGCTGCCCTACCCCTTCAGCAGCGCCGCCAGCCTGGGAATCCCCTCACTCACGGCGCGCTTGTCGGCGAGCGTAAAGCTCAGCCGCAGCGTGTTGCGGCCCGAACCGTCGGCGAAAAAGGCGTTGCCCGGCACGAAGGCGACGCGGGCCTCCTTGACCGAGCGGGCGAGCAGCGCGGTGGCGTCGGTGCCTTCGGGCAGCGTCACCCAGACGAACATGCCGCCATCCGGCCGGTTCCAGCTGACGCCTTTGGGCATGTGCGCGGCGAGCGCGGCAAGCAGGCCGTCGCGGCGTTCGCGGTAGGCGCCGATGAGCTTGTCCACCTGGCGGTCGAAGACGGCTTCGGCGGCGCGGTGCATGGCCACCTGGTTGATCGAGGGGCTGTGCAGGTCCGACGCCTGCTTCATCAGCACCAGCCGCTCCACGACGCGGCGCGGCGCGCAGACCCAGCCAACGCGCATGCCCGGCGACAGGATCTTGGAGAACGAGCCGCAATAGAGCGTGCGGGCGTTTTCGATGCCGCCGGAGCGGGCGCAGTCGATCGCCAGGATCGGCGACACGCCTTCGCCGTCATAGCGCAGCGCGCGATAGGCGGCGTCCTCGATGACGGCGATGTCGAGCTCGCCGGCGAGATCGAGCACCGCCTCGCGCTGCCTGAGGCTCAGCGTCTCGCCAGTCGGGTTGGCGAAATCCGGCACCAGATAGGCGAATTTTACCTTGCCGCCGGCGGCAGCAGCGGCTGCATGGTAGGCCGCCGGCGTCATGTTGCCGCCGTCCGGCGTCAGCCGGTCGTAGCGCGGCTCATAGGCGTTGAAAGCCTGCAGCGCGCCGAGATAGGTCGGCCAGGTGACCAAAGCGGTGTCGCCGGGCGAGAGGAACAGCTTGCCGAGATAGTCCAGCGCCTGCTGCGATCCAGAGGTGATGAAGATGTTGTGCTCGTCGCAGGCGACGCCGAGCTTGCCCATCTGACCGGCCAGCCATTTTCTGAGCGGCAAATAGCCCTCGCTGACTTGATACTGGAGTGCCGATCCCGCCTCGGCGCCGCCGAGCACCGAAGCATAGGCTTCGGATATGGCCTCGATCGGGAACAGCGCCGGGTCGGGGATGCCGCCGGCAAAAGAGATGATGTCGGGCTGGTCGAGCAGTTTTAGCAGTTCGCGGATTTCCGACGCCTTCATGCGCGACGAGCGCGACGCCAAGAGGTCCATCAATGTCACAGCCCACCTCCCCGTGGATTTTTTGAGATTTCTTCGAGCATGACCTCAAACCCGGGTCATGTTTTGGCTGGAGCATGATCTTATCCAAAAACCGGTTCCCACTTTTTGGGATCATGCTCGTATATAGGTCAATCTCACTGACCTATTATCAGGCTCTCCCTCCCGCGGGAATAGCCAGAAGGTCCTTCCGCGTGGCCCAAAGCAGAAATTCACGTTTTAGCGTTTGCGCATGGAAATTTGTTGCGCGCTTGCCGGGGTCGATGCAACCTCGTTTCGGTGGATCCGCATAAAAAGAACAGTGGTCCAGAAAATGGGGGGCACGGGGGATGACACTCAAGCTCATCGGGGCCGGATTCGGCCGCACCGGCACGTGGTCTACCTTTGCCGCGCTGAACAAGCTCGGCTTTCCGAGCTACCACATGCAGGAAGTCATCCTCAACAAGGCCAACAAGGGCCATCTCGACTTCTGGCGCAAGGTGGCGAACAGCCCACCCGGCAGCCAGCACGACTGGAACCAGGTGTTTGCCAACTACACGGCCACCGTCGACAATCCCGGCTGCTGCGTGTGGAAGGAATTGCTGGCCGCCTATCCCGACGCCAAGGTGCTGTTGACGCTGCATCCGCGCGGCGCCGAAGCCTGGTACGAGAGCACGATCGACACGATCTACTTCACCAAAAATGTCTGGCAGTTCAAGATCCTGGAATGGCTGACGCCGTTCGGCCGAAAATTCGGCGACATGTCGAGCAAGCTGGTATGGGGCCGCACCTTGGCCGGCGTGATGGACGACCGCGCCAAGGCGATCGCGCGCTACGATGCCTACACCGAGGAGGTGAAGGCGGCGGTGCCGCCGGACAAGTTGTTGGTGTTCACGGTGACCGACGGCTGGGCGCCGCTCTGCCGCTTCCTCGGCGTCGCCGAACCGGCCGAGCCCTTCCCCAACCTCAACGACCGCGCCAGCCTCAAGAAGGTTATCAAAAGCGTGATCATTGGCTCCTACATCATGCTGGGATTGTCGATCGCCGGCGTCGTGGCGGTGATCGCGGCGCTGTGGTGGTGGCTGGGGTAGAGCGCGGCGGGATTGTCGTTATATTAGATTAAGCGCATATTGCTGCGGACCGAAGCATCGCTTCGGTCATGAACTGCCGTTGGCCATGGCTGCCCAGGCGGTCCACAGGCCACGTCAAAGTCAGTGAAAAGACAATCAACTCCGCGTTGCTCATACACTTGAGCAGCCTGAGACAATGATATCAGGAGGAGACAGCCATGAAGGTTACCATACTGGCAAACTATGCACCTCACGCCGCCAAGGGCCTGATGCAGGGATCGGACCGGGAGGCTGCGATCAAGGCGCTGTTCGAAAGCGTTGGCGGCAAGATGGTGAGCCTGATGTTTACGCGCGGCGCTTATGATGTCGTCGTCAATGGTGAGGTGCCGGACCAGACTGCCGGGATGGGCATGGCCCTCGCCGTGCGGGCAAGCGGTTCGGTGAGCGACCTCGTCATCCTCGAAGAACTCGACATGCAGGGGGTGCTCGCCGCCGCCAAAAAGGCTGCCGGCTCCTACAAGCCTGCCGGCTGATCGCCTGACCAACCTGGCAGCACGGCTCGATTGAACGCACCCGTGCTGCCGGGTCCCGAAATGAACCGCGGTTAACGCTCCGGCCAGCCTGGCCCGTCAAGCCAGGCGACCCGGCCATCAACCGCGCTGGGTCTTGCCTTCATTGGCCAGATACTGGTGGACGAAGGCGATGGCCATGCTGCCCTCGCCGACCGCCGAGGCGACGCGCTTGACCGGGCTCAGCCGCACGTCGCCGCAGGCGAAGACACCGGGCGCGCTGGTCTCGAGCAGATAGGGGTCGCGGCCATGCGACCAGTGCCCGGCCTTCTTCACGTCGTCGCCGGTCAGCACATAGCCGCGCGCATCGCGTGCGACGTCTGCCGGCAGCCACTCGGTCTCGGCATTGGCACCGATGAACACGAACAGCCCGCCGCATTCGTGCCGGCTCACCTCGTTGCCGGCCTTGTCGAGAATGTCGATCGCGGTCAGGTGCGTCTCGCCGTGCACGGCCTGGACTTCGGAGCGAAGCTGGACCTTTACGTTGGATTTCGCCCTGAGCTGCTCGATCAGATAGTGGGACATGCTGTCGGCAAGTGACGGCCCGCGCACCAGCAGCGTCACGCTGCGCGCATGGCCGGAAAAATGCATCGCCGCCTGGCCGGCCGAATTGCCGGCGCCGATCAGGTAAACATCCTGGCCATGGGTGCTGCTCGCCTCGCTGCGCGCCGCGCCATAATAGACGCCCTTGCCGATCAGCCGGTCGAACCCGTCGATGGCGAGACGGCGCCAGGCCACGCCGGTGGCAAGAATGAGGCTGCGGGCGCGCACGACATCAGCGCCGTCGAGCACCACCTCATGCGTTGCCGGGTCGATGCCGGCGACCGAGCGGGTGACCAGTATTTCGGCGCCGAGCCGCTTCGCCTGCTGCAGCGCGCGGCTGGCAAGCTCGTCGCCGGAGATGCCGCTCGGAAAGCCAAGATAGTTCTCGATGCGCGACGACGTGCCTGCCTGGCCGCCCGGCGCCTCGCGCTCGACGACGATGGTGCGCAGGCCCTCGGAAGCGCCGTAGACGGCCGCGGCAAGACCGGCCGGCCCGCCGCCGATGATCGCGACATCGTATTCGGCGCCGCGCGGGCGCGTCTGCAGCCCCAGGCGGATGGCCAGATCGCGCACGGCGGGTCTTTCGATGAGCGCTCCATCCGCCAGAAGGGCAACGGGACCATCTTGAGCCGGCCTGCCCTGGGCGGACCAGAAGGCCTCGGCATCCGACGTGTCGGGCAACAGCCAGGTGAACGAGATCTGGTTGCGGGCGAGAAACCGGCGGAGCTCCCCGCACATTGTATCCCAGCGGTGGCCGACCAGTGTCACGCGAGGCTTCTGCGGCTCGGCGGTGACGCTCTGCAGCCCGCCCATCCGCTCGCGGGCAAGCGCGCTGACCTTCTGGGCCACGTCTTTCGAAACCGCGGCGATGGAATAGTATTGCTGGACCTCGATGCGCATGACGCGGCACGGTTCGGCGGCGCGATAGCCGCCCGGAAAACCCGAGCCAAGCGCGATCGGCACCTCGCCGAAGATCGTTCCCGGCAGCCGCCAGCCGAGCGTCCGCTCGACGCCATCGAAGGTTTTTACCACTTCGATCTTGCCGGCGAGAACCGCAAAAAGTGCTGCCTCTCCACCCTCGTGGACCGCGAACTCTCCAGGGCTGAGATGAAGGTCGGCCGCCATCTGCGCCAGCCGCTTCAGCTCGGCCGCCGGCAGACCCGAAAACAACGGGATCGCTCCCACTTCATCAACTGTCAGCATGGCCCCTCGCAGGCATCAATTAGCGTTGTTTTTTGGCCGTGATCAACAGAAAAAGGCGGAGAGCGTTACCCCCTGGCGCAAGGATGCCGACCGATGCCGATCAGCCTCTACGAGTTCGCGGTCCTGGAGGATCAGGAGTGGGTTCTGCCGGTTGATGAAAGCTATTTCGAATTCTTCTTCGGCCTGGATGGACGGGTTCTCGACACATGGGATCCGCCGCTCATGCAGCGTATCGCCGACGACGACCGCGTCTATGCCTATTCGGACTTCCCCTGGCTTGGCGAACACGCACCGCTGCTGCGCAAGTCGGCCGTCGATGCGCTGGGGGCGTCACTGCAGCCCTATGGCCAGCTGCTGCCGCTTCGCGGCGAAGAGGTCTGGCTCTTCAACGTCACCAATGTAGTCGACGCGCTGGACAAGGAGCGGTCGCAGATCGTCACGTTCGAGGACGGCAGCATCCTCGCAATCGAACGCTACGCGTTCCATGCGGACCGGATCGGCAACGCCGAGATCTTCAAGTTGCCGATGCGCGCGTCTTCCGTGTTCGTCAACGAGGTGTTCGTCGAGCGCGTCCGAAACGCCGGGCTGAGAACGGTGTCGTTCAAGCCGGTGTGGACATCGGCCAGTTAGAACGGCAGCCGAATCTCGTCGGATGGGGCCGGCTCCGACCAGCCGACGTCCTTCTGGATTTCTGGCGACAGATTGTCCAATGCGCGCTTCGTCTCCTTGCGCTTGCCGGCTCGCTTGAGAGCAGCCGCAATTCGGCCAAGGGTTTTGAACATCGACATCCTCCATATCGTAGCGGCGGAAAGAGCAGTGCTGCCCTCTAACACGGCACCGGTTTTGCGACCCGTCTGTATCCGATCGATTGCGCGGGAACGGTGAAGAGCTTCACGAAACCGTGCCAGTTCGAAACATTTGCATGCAAATCAATTTGGGAGGGGCGTGCGCCACCGCCGAGCAAGCTGCCTGCGATATCCGACACTTAGCCTTGTTGGCTGCCGCGCTGATTCACCTTCCCGTTCCAGGGGCAGCCTGCCAGAACATTGTCCGGACGTGACGATCAAGACTCCAGGCGAATGGACCTCGTGCCACCAGCCAGCGCGTCGCGCTCGGCCGGTGTGATGACGCGCGGCATGGAGAGCGGGGCGTTCGTGTGCTGGTCGAAGAGCGGGTTCGGCCGGCCGAGGCCGCGCAGCCACCAGAAGAGGAGTTTTGAGACGCGCAGTGTAAACAGGCTGAAAGTCGGTGGCGGCGGTGCGTTGAGCGGCAGCGGGCCGACGGCGGAGAGTTCATGGATCCGGCAATGCGGCGCGCCGAGCACCGTGTCGCGGGGCTCGGCATCGTGGCACATGAAGGAATGGGTGATGGCGACCACCGGGAAGCGCGGACCGGCTGAGTTGCCGATCGGGGTCCGGCAACACTCCGTGTACCAGCGCAGCACCTTGTCTGAGAATTGCAGGCAGCGCACGGCGTCCTTGCCGGTGGCAAGCGTCACGCGGCCCGCCGGCATCTGGAAGATGTCCGTTCCGCCCGCCACGTCGAGCATATCCGGCCGCTCGAGGAAGCGCGCGAAGGCCTGGCAGTCCCGGCAGTAGCAGGTGAAGCGGAAGCCGGTATGCGGCGCAACGGCCTCGGCGACGCCGCTGACGCGGCCGCAACGGCAACGAAGCGGAATATCCTTTGCGGCCAATGCCATGCGACAAGCTCCCTGATCCGGCGCGTCATGATTTCGGGGGCGAGGCTTGCCCCTGGACACCGTGTGGATTGGTGTCCTCGCAATTCTCTCCTGAGGGGCGAAGCTGGCCGTTGATGGGCATCGTCGTTCACATTGACGGCACTGGGTTGCGACCCGGCCTGGCTACCACACCCGAAGGCCGCATCCAGCGCATCGCTCTAAGTATTTGTTTTTATGCAACTCCGGATGGAAAACTGCTGCTCACCTTCCTTGGTCTGCGATCAGAGGCGACCTTTGGTGCGGACCATGGTCCGCCTTGCGACACCAGCCGGCACTGGCGCATTGTTGCTGTCGAACCCGACGGCAAGGGCCTGGCACCACACTACCCCCCGGTGTCGGGCCCTTTGTCTATCCGCCCAAATTACGGCGGCGGGCAATTTTCTTTGCAACTTATTGTGTTGCCGCAGCGTATCTGCCGAAGACGGCAGGCCGCTTGGGTTGGGGTAGGTGCGGCGGCGCTGGCCTGCCGTCGCCAGGCGCGTTGAGCACGGCCCTTCCGAACCGAAAGGTCAGCGCAGCAAAACCAGCGGCGCTATTTGCGCGTGATCCAGTCCAGCATGTCGGGGTCGACGTCTTCGTGGCCGGTCAAGTCGCGGATGAGGGACGTGGCGAGCATGCGCCACTGGTCTTCCGGGACATGGCCTTCCGATTTGATGAATGCGGTTCGCGGGATGTCGCAGTCGAAGGCGGATACATCCAAATGGCCGTCTGCCATGTCTGTCTCCCGTTCACAGGGGCGGGAGCTTTGCGAACTCTCAAGCACCGCGCCCGAGACATACCGGTGACACAGGATTCATATGCCGTTCAAGCCAGGGTTCAATCGGAATCTGATTGTACGAATTTAACCAAGCGGCGGTGGTCGTTGCCCGCACTTTGCCAGATGCTAGAGATGACGCGCGGTGCACCCCAAAGTAAGCCGCAGTGGCCGACGCGACTCAGGCAACGTGCCTCAACCGGGCACCCGCGTCGGTCACATCCAACACAGATGCCCTGAAGGGCTACTCAAACAGCCGGCCATAGTCGGCCTCCGCCTGGCCGTAGAACCCGTCGGCGACGCTGACCAGACCATCCCTGTCGCGAATGGTGATCTCGCCGCGTCGGGACCGGATAAGACCGCGTCCCTCCAGCATTTGAAGACCGATCGTCACGCCAGGGCGCCTGACGCCAAGCATGATCGCCAGGAATTCGTGGGTGATCAAAATTTGCTCGCCGGTTGTCCGGTCGTCACACATCAGCAGCCATCTGGCCAGCCGATCCTCCAGCTTCGCACGGGCATTGCTCAACGCCGTGGATCTGGTCTGGATATGCAGATAGTGGACATAGCGCAGCAGGAAGGGGCGAAGCGTCTGGCTGCGTTGCAGCGCGTCGTTGAACGGTGCCGCGTCCATGCAGACCGCCTCGCTCGTCATCTGGATGTAGCAATCGTTAGGCGCCCAGTCGGCGCCCATCACCAAGGCAGAGCCGGACATGCCTTCGCGGCCAATGATGCCGACCTCGGTGTCGAGGCCCGGCCGGTTCCTGGCCACCACCGAGGCGATGCCACTTTCGAGGAAGCAAACCGACCTGATCGGCTCGCCTGCCGTTTCAAGCAAAACCTTCAGGTCGAGGAAACGATTGTGCAAATGAGGCGCGAGCAGCGCAAAGTCGGCCGGGTTCATGCGGCGCAAAAGGTCGCTCTTATCCTTGCTGACCGTCTGGTCCACCGCTCTCTCCCGCGAAGGGCAAGAGCGCTTGTCATCTCCCAGCCGTCTGCGCCCAGGGTGCATGCAAACAGTCGTTGGAGGATAGCCCACTCTTTTTCATCAATCGGGCTTGGTACGAAACCGACAATTTGGGGCCGTGCCCACAAATCCATCCAACAGCTTTTTCCGGATTAACGCTACGAGCGATCGCGGGCCACGAGGCGCGCTTCCCTCAGGATGGACGCGCGATCGGTGCCGATCAGCGAAGCGATCTCTCGTATTTGCTGCTCAGTGGCCCCGGATTCGCGCGCCAGCGTCGCTACGGCCTCAGCGCCCAGACCGGACTGTCCCGGTTGCTCTGCCATTGCTCCGATGCCTCCGGTTGGGGCAGGAGTGCGATGGTCGCTCCCAAGCGTCAGCGCCCATGATGTGACTGGCGATTTGGTAAGTGTACGCTTTCGAACAATCTTTAGCGAGAGATATATTAGCCGGCCAACATCAAGTGCCGAGAGCGCGCACCGTGCATCGCCGGGGCAAGGGTAGCGGCGAAGGATGTGAAGACGCCCAGTTGGCCTTCGCCGAATCCGCCCTTTACCGCCCGCCTATTCCGCTTTCGCGGAAGTTTCGGCGGACGGGCAATGTGCGATGCTGTTATTGCGGCGGTACGAGCCGCCCTGGTCGGCGCGAGCTCAGTGCACACCCCAACATGCGCCCCCGCAGCCGCGTCGACCACGGCAGGCCCGCGCGCCCATCAAGCAATATGTGGTGGCAACCACCCCTGCTCCGTCGGCACCGGCGCGACCAAGCGCGGTCAGCCGGCGGAGCCGGCCGTCGCGAAGCTTCGGGCAAACTCGACCGTCAGCGCCTCATACTCCTCCATCGCCGGCAGCGCCGCGTAGCTGTGCACGGCCGGCGTCGTCGCCCAGGGCAGCTTCTCGCTGGTCCAGGTCTCGATGAAGGGCGTGAACCAGCCTGGATCGTCGAGCATGGTCGGGCGCAGGTTGACGAACCAGTCGAGCCCTTCCGGTCGCGTGAACATCCAGCTCATGCAATGCGGGCAGAAGAAATGCCGCGATGCGCCGTGCAGGCCGCCGATCACCGGCTCGCCCTCAGTGACTTCGAACCCGTCGCTCGGAAAGGCGGCGCTCAGCGAATAGGCGCTGGCCGACATAGACTGGCAGCCGGTGCAATGGCAGGCCATGGTGAGCAAGGGCGGCGCGGAAATCTTCAGCCGAACGCGCTCGCAACGGCATCCGCCTTCGGCCGGCAGGGTCAGGTGTGACAAAGTGGGCCTCCTCGGGTTGGCCTCAGCCGCCCGTCAGAGCCTTCGTCGTCACCAGCGTGACGCCCGCCTCCGTGAAAGCGGCGTTGTGGCGGGCGACGATCTCGGCGGCGGTCTCGCCGGGCGTGTCCAGCGTCGAGTGGGCGTCGGAAACCACGGTAACGCCGAGCCCTTCGGCGAAGGCACCCTTCACCGTCGCGGCAATGCAAAAATCGGTCTGCGCGCCGACAAGCACGACCTCGCCCGCACCCTGCCCGGCCACCCATTCGCCAAGGGCTGAATTGCTGAAGGCATTGCGCACGCTCTTGGCAAAGGTCGGCTCGTCCCTGGCCTGGCCGAGCGCCGGCCACACCGGCCAGCCCGGCGCCAGCGGATCGCCCGCCGGCCCATCATGCCTGACAAAGGCCACCTTGCGCCCGCTCCGCCTCGCCCAGTCGATCAGCGCGCGCGTGCGGGCGACCATGCCGTCGGCATCATGGATCGGCGGCTCGAAGCGGCCGTCGAACATGCCGGTCTGGAGATCGATGACGATGAGGGGGGCGAGGCTGGGTTCTGACATGGGCGCGAAGATAGCGTGGGCGGCTGGAGGGTCAAGGATGGCGAGGCGGAACTGCCGACCTCCCCTTGTGGGGGAGATCGCAGCTTCAGCCCCTCACCCGATCCCGCCCGTCACCGCATAAGCGCCGGCGGCGCGGCCGTCTGCCCGACGCACAATGGCGGTGACGATCGAACCGTAGGACCCGCGCCAGACGCTGTGGAACCCCGCGTGCTCGCGCGCCGGGACCAGGATGCGCCCGGTGAAGCGCGCGCCGGTGCGCTCGCACGCGACGGGCTCGCCATTGACGTGAAGCTTTACGCTCGCCGTTGACGCCTCGTCGGGGTCGACCTGCAGGTCGAGCGTGACAACGATCTGGTCCTGATCGCCGGAATCTCGCGTCTCGGCGGCGAGCGAGATGGCGAGCGGCGCGGATCGGCCAGCGGCGGCGGCCCCACCTGCCCCGCCAGCATCCATCACTGAGGCAAACACATCGTCTGCAAGTTCCGGCGTGCGCGATGGGCTGGAGCGACGGACACCAGAACGCTCGAAGTCACCGGCCATGCGAAGCAGTTCCACGTCGCTGTAAGCTTCACCGGCGAAGGTGAGGCCGACCGGCATGCCGATATCGGCCATCGTGCCCATCGGCACGGTGACGGTCGGAATGCCGAGGTGACGCCAGACCAGATTGCCGTTGGCGACCCAGGTGCCGTTGCGCCAAGCGAGGGCTGCCGAGGCCTCGTCGATATCGGCATCGGCCGGCCCGACATCGGCGACGGCCGGCAGCACCACCGCGTCGAGTCCTTCAGCGTCGAGCCAGTCCTCGAAGTCGATCCGCCGCGTCGCCTCCAGGCCCTTCAGGCCCGCTTCCAGCGTCGGGATGTCGGCGAAGGGCGTGACGCCTAGCTTCGCCCGCTCGACATACTCCGCAAGGTCGAAACCGTCGTCGCCATAGCGATCCGGCAGCGTGCCCGGCGGCTGCGGGAATATCTTCGGGCCGTCGACCGAGACAAGATCGGGAATTGCCGGATCGGCATTGGCAGCCAAAAAGTCGTCCCAGGCAAAGATGCAGAGATCCCAGATCTCGCGCTCGGCGAACTCTTGCGGCACCAGCCCGCGCTCGACCATGGTTTTTGCACCCGGGCGGTCGCGCTCGTAGTTGGAGACGACGGGAAAATCGACTTCCACCACTTCGGCGCCGAGCCGCTCCAGATCGCGCGCCGCCTGCTGCCACAGGTCCAGCACCGAGGCGCGGGTTTCGATTGGCTTGGCGGCTTCCGTGTCGCGGCCAATATACATCCTGGGCACGCCGAGCCGCTTGCCGCTTAGCGCGCCTTTCAGTTCGAGTGCGGTGTAACTCTGCGGCCGCACGTCACTGGACTTCGGCAGCGCCACCCAGGGCTGCGCGCGCCAGAAATCGCCGCGTGTTTCGGCGTCGTCGGCGACGATCACGTCGAGCAGTTCCAGCATGTCCGGCACCGAGCGCGTATGCGGCACCACCACGTCCATGGTCGGTACCAAGGGCCAGTTGCCGCGCACCGAAATGACGCCGCGCGACGGCGTATAGGCGACCAGCGCGTTGTTGGAGGCCGGCGCCCGGCCGGACGACCACGTCTCCTCGCCGAGCCCGAAGGCGGCGAAGCTCGCGGCCGTCGCCGTGCCCGAGCCGTTGGACGAGCCGGAGGCGAAGGCAGCGGTCAGGTAGTCGGCATTGTAGGGGCTTTCGGCGCGGCCATAGACGCCGCGCTGCATGCCGCCATTGGCCATCGGCGGCATGTTGGTCAGCCCGATCAGCACTGCGCCGCCGGCGCGCAGCCTGGCAATGGTGAAGGCGTCCTCATTGGCGACGAGATGCTCGAAGGCAGGCGAGCCGGCAGCCACGGTCAGGCCGCTGACCTTGTAGCTGTCCTTGGCGGTATAGGGGATGCCGTCCAGAGGGCCGAGGGCCGCGCCCTCGCGGCGGCGGCGGTCGGAGGCGGCGGCTTCCTCGAACATGTCTGGGTTGAGGACAGGCACGGCGTTGAGCGCGATGCCGTGGCGGTCGTAATGGGCAATGCGCCGGAGATAGGCTGCGACCAGTTCGACGCTGGTGACGGTGCCATCTTCAAGCGCCTGCCGCAAGTCGGCGATTGAGGCTTCGACGATGTGGAGGTTGGTCATTTGGAAACGCACCCGAGGATAACTGCACGAAACATCAAAGGGCTTTCCGCAACTGCCCCTTGCGTTCGATCCACCAGTCGTTCTGCCAATCTTCGTAGCCGAGAAGCAAGCCCTCCATTCTTTCGAGAGCCTCGCTCCAACCTGTTTGGGCGGAGACTTTCGACAAGAGCAGAAATGCGTCTATCCGCCACTCTTCTCCGGGAAGGGAAAAGAACGCGCGTCTCCATCCCTGGAAACCGGGGAAGCGAGCCCGCTCGGCCTCGGTGAACGGCGTATCGACCAGGCGACGGGTGAGCCGGCCGGATCGGACAAGAGGATCGAAGCGGTCAAGGGTTTCGGACAGCCATTGCGCCGGATAGGCGTCATGAAACACCGCCAGCGGCTTGTGGCCCTCCAGCATCAACGGTAGCTCGAAGTTCGTATGAACGAGATACGGAACCTCACGGATTGGATGCCAGGCCTCGATGCGATTGAGCCTCGGGTCGGGCTCGCAAGGCGGAATGCATATCGCGCCCAGCCTTTGGAGGTCTCCCGGGTCCAATTTCCATGAACCCGATAACGGCGTGTCGTTGTCGCATTCGAGAACTCTGCGAACCTTCTCCAGATCGGGGATGTGAACTCGGGCTTCGGCAACCGGCGAGCCGGTTGTCGGGTCAATCTGTTGCAAAACAAAATATCTGAACTCTGCCGTATCGCTCACAAGCCGCTCACTCCGGCGCGCCGGCGAAAAGAATCTCGCCGTCGCCACCGGCCGCCGGCCAGTCCCTGATCGTGCGGTCGTAGCCGCCGGTGAGCAGCGTGCCGTCGGCGGCGAAGGCGACCGAATAAAGCGGCCCGGTGCCCGGATCGAACTCGGCAATCTGGTCGCCTGTGTCCATGTTCCAGAGCCGCGCCGTGCCGTCGAGCGAGACCGAGGCAAGCCGCTTGCCGTCGGAGGACAGCGCGATTTCATAGACGGTGCCGGAATGGCCCTCGAAGCGGCGCACTTCCTTGAAGGTGTCGAGATCCCAGAGCTTGATCGTGTAGTCGCCGCTGCCGGTCACCGCGTGGCGGCCGCGGGCGGTGAAGACGGCGCCATAGGTGCCCTGCTCGTGGCCGTGCCAGCTGCGAAGCTGCTTGCCTGAAACGATGTCCCAGAGATTCAACTCGCCGTCGATGCTGCCCGAGATGGCGCGCGTGCCGTCAGGCGAGACGGCGACGGCGCTGACCGACCAATCGTGGCCCGGCAGCACATGCAGCACGCTGCCCTTGTCGATGTCCCAGACGATGACGCTGCCGGTGTCGTGGCCGCTGACGGCCAGTCTGCCGTCCGGGCTGATCGCCAGGTTCCTGACGCCACCATTCTGGCCCGAAGAAAAGACGTGCAGCACCGCGCCATCCGAAAGCTGGCGCAGCACGATCTCGCCATCGTCGCCGGCAGTCAGTGCCCGCTTGCCGTCGGGCATGAACAGCGCCGTGCGCGCCATGTCCTTGTGGACGCCGAGATCGCGGATCAGCCGCTTGCCGTCGATGTCCCAGAGCTTGATCGTGCGGTCGGTGCTGGCGCTCATGATCTCGTTCCCGTCGGCCGCCACCGCCAGCCAGACCACTGCGTCGCGATGGCCGTCGGGCTGGGTGGGTCTCGGCGGCGCGGATGGTGGCGGGGGTGCCACGGTCTGTGGCGGCGGGGCAGCCAGCGGCGGCGCAGGTGCCAGTGCCGTCTTTGGCGATCCTTCCGGAGCTGCTGCCGGCGCAAGTGCTGACGGCGGCGTGACCGGCGCTGGCTCGGCTGGAGGCGGCGCCTTGGCGGCTTGCTCCGGTGGCGGAGTGACTGGTGCTGGAGCGACTGGCGCCGGAGCGGGCGTGGCGGGCGGCGGGTTCACCGGCTGCGGCGGAGCGCTGGCGACGTCCTTTGGCTCGCCGGGTGCCGGCACCTCCCCGCCCGTCCGCCATGGACCGAACTGGTCGGCCAGCAGCGCCAGAACGGCGAGCATCGGCAGGACAAGAAAAACCAGGCGGAGGCGCGGCCTGCCCGAAACCTGCGCTTCCGCCGCCCGGCCGAACAGCGGCGCGCCGGTCTGGTGGCCCGGCCGGCCCGGCAACCGGCCTTGCCAGAACAGCAGCGCACCGAGCGCGCAGACCAGGGCCGCCGCCAGGAATGCCACGAGCCGCAGGGACGCCGCATCCGCCAGCGGATGCGCCAGGCGGCTCAAGACGAAAGTGCCCGGCAGCAGGTACACATGCGCCAGGCAGGCCAAGGAAACGGCCAGCACAAGAAACGCCAGCAGCCTATCGACAGACCTGTTCATCGGTTCCCCCCGCTGCGGCGGCTTGCCTCCCACGCGGGAAGAAAGCGACATCACCATCCTAGCCGAGCTCGTCGCGAAGGCTAAGTGCCCGAAATTGCAAGATCGGGGATAAATATGTCTCGATCAGGGATGTCCCTGTTTCGGGAGAGGCCTCGAATCACAGATTTATGCGGCCAGGGCGCGAATATCCGGATGCTTAGAGCGCAGCGGCGGAGCCTTTCGGGTGGCGTAGGATCGGCAGCCGGAGCACAAACACTGACTTCCCCAAGAATAAGCAACAACATAGGCCAGCATGGTTGACAGGAAACAGGAGTCTGACATTATCCGGGTGGGATATTCTAGAGAGTTCGAGCGTGAAAAAGACCTATGAGAGGCCGGTGCTTGTAAAAAAGGGCAGGCTTTCCGCGATTACGGCCGCCAACGGCGCTTCCGGCCCCACCGGGCCCGCAGGCTGATTTCGACGGCCAGACGGCATGCTTGATTGAACAAAGATGGCAACCTGACTGCATAAGACCTTGGAGGACCTGGACATGAAAAAGACCTACGCGAAGCCGGCGCTTGTCAAGAAGGGCAGACTTTCCGCGATCACGGCCGTCAACGGTGCTTCCGGCCCAACGCCACAATAATCCAAGCACACAACAAACTGAGCAGCCGTGACTAACGAAGACGGCAAGCCGATGTTGTCGGCACAAGATTTTTGGAGAGGTCAGGCATGAAAAAGACCTATGAGAAGCCAACGCTTGTCAAGAAGGACAGGCTTTCGGCGATCACGGCCAACGGCGCGCTCTCGAACCCAACGCCCTGATTGATCTCAGAAGACCAGAACCAGGTCATCCACGACAAGCTGCCAATGGTGCCTGGTCGACAGGCGAACCCGCGTCACCGCTTTGAGCAGCGGGGCATAGTGGCACGGCGCCAGCGCCGACAGGACGATCTCGTCGCTGCGCAGCAATTCCTCCCCTAGCCAGCTTTCGACCAGCGCGATCTCTCCCTCGCATGCCAGCCACGCGGCGGTCAGCATCACCGAGTGAAAACCGAAGGGGCGATCGCGGCCGAATTCGGCCGGGTGGCCGCTGCTGGTGTAGGCGATGTGGTCTCCCGATACATTGCCGTTGACGTAGCCCTCGCTGTTCCTGGTGTTGTCACGCGACATGGCGTTGAGATTGCGCCAGTCGAGCCCGGCATGGCCGCGGGGGATCTTGCGCAGGCTGCGCTTGGTGACGTCGTCGAAGCCGATCGCCCGCAGCGGTGCGTCCGGCGCGACGGAGCCGGGCGACAGCAGACCGAGATCGGTCGGATAGGACGACAGCGCCAGCCGCCGGTCGAGGCCGCCGCCGGAGATCTCCACCGCATCAGCCTCGCCGGCGAGATCGACGCGAAAGGACGTGGCTGGAGCCAGCGTCCGGCTTTCGAGAACCTCGCCCTTGCCCATCACCGAAAGTGTCGCTTCCGCTGCCGCCGGCATCCTGCCCGCCAGGTGGCGGCCGGGCACAAGGCCGACCGGCGTCGGCAGGCCATCGCCGGCGAGGCCAACAAGGGATTCGGGCGCGGCGTGCAGACGTAACGACTGGTTCTCGTTGGCACCGCTAGCACGCCAGCCCGGCGGCACGGAGACCGAAAACCGGTAGAGACCTGGCGCACGCAGTGCGGTCCGGCGCCGCTTCGTCGACATGGTGAAGTTGGCGAAGCCGCCATTGTTGCTGCGCGCCGCCTTGACGAAGGCGCCCCGCTCGTCGAACAGCCGCACCATGATGCCAGCCATCGGCCGGTCGGCAAGGCCGTATTTGCCGTCGGCATCGACGTCCATATAGACGAAGGACGAGAAGTTGAGCGTGCTGGTGGTGCTGGGCTCCCAACGCGTGCGCACCGCATAGTCGTTGGCGGGATTTGCCCGGCGCCGGGCGATCTTGCGCTCACGCGCCTGCCGCAGCAGCAAGGCAAGCAGCGCGGCAGCGGTGAGGATAACGCAGGAGGTGACGAGGATTGCGGTCAGGCCGATGTCAAGCAAGCCCGGCACCTCTCGGCGGGGATGTGTCGGATTTGGCGAATAGGCTAGGCATCGTTGCGATCCGTGGTGGTGCTTTGCCCGCAACCTAACTTGGGATGTGGCTGCTGGACAGATGGCGCCTCCCCCTTCTCCCCTTGTTGCGGGACAAGGGAGGCGTCTCCCTCACCGCACCTCCACCCACACCGGGGCGTGGTCGCTGGCGCCGTCTTCGCCTCGCACGGCGCGGTCGATGCCGGCGGCTGTGAGCCGGCGCGCCAGCTTCTTGGAGAGCAGTATGTGATCCAGCCTGAGCCCCGCGTCGCGGGGCCAGCGGTTGCGGCGGTAATCCCAGAATGTGTAAAGCGTCTCCTTCGGATGCTTCTTGCGCAGCGCATCGAGCCAGCCCTGGTCGAGCAGCCGCTGGAACGACGCCCGGCTTTCCGGCTGCACCAGCGCGTTGTCGTCATAGGAGCGGGTCGGGTAGATGTCGCGCGGTTCCGGCACGATGTTGTAGTCGCCGACCAGCGCCACGGGCAGGCCGGTGTCGAACAGCTGCTCGGCGTGCGCCTCCAGCCTTTCGTGCCAGGCCAGCTTGTACTGGAATTTCGGGCCGGGCTGCGGGTTGCCGTTCGGCGCATAGAGGCAGGCGATGACGATGCCGCTGACCGCCGCCTCGATGTAGCGGCTCTGCTTGTCGGCCTCGTCGCCGGGCAGGACATCGCGGGTCAGCACTGGTTCGGAACCGCGCGCGAGAATGGCAACGCCGTTCCAGGTCGGCTCGCCCTTCCACACCGCGCCATAGCCGGCCGCGGCAAGCGCCGAGCGCGGAAACTGCGTGTCGCGCGCTTTCAGCTCCTGCAGGCAGACTATGTCGGGTTTTGCCGCGGCGAGCCAGGCCAGCAGGTTTTCCAGCCGGCTGTTGACGTTGTTGATGTTGAAGCTGGCGAGCTTCATTGCGCGGCCAACAGCAAAGGTCGGCGCCGCCCCTCATCCGCCTGCCGGCACCTTCTCCCCGTATAGTGACGGGGAGAAGAGGGCTGACCGCGACCTCGGCGGTTATCCTGCAAGGTTTGTGGCTGGCGAAACCGGCGATGACGGCCCTTTCTCCCCGTCACTATACGGGGAGAAATGTCCGGCAGGACAATGAGGGGCAGCGCGACATCCAAAAAGAGAGCTAGGACGACACTCACCCTACACCCTGCCCGCCCACGCTTTCACCGTCTCAGCCAGCGTCTTCAGATGATCGGCCGTAGAAAACCCTGAAATGTTCTTGCGCGGCTTGAGGTCGTGGTCGCCGTCCTCCAGCCACAGCACCTCGATGCGGTCGGAGAGATCGTAGGTGGCGACCTCGTCCGGTGTGCCGAACTCATCGCGCGTGCCCTGGAAGATCAGCGTCGGCGTTTTCAGGTCCGCGAGATGCTTTGTCCGCAACTGCGTCGGCTTGGCCGGCGGATGGAAGGGATAGCCGAGGCAGACGAGGCCCGAGATCTCGCCCTTGGCAAACATCTCGTCGGCGATCATCGACGCGACTCGTCCACCCATCGACTTGCCGCCGATGATCAGCGGACCGGTCACGCCCTTTGCCCTGAGGTCGGCGATCGCCTTGATGTATTCCGGGTTCACCGTCTCGGCGCGCGGCGGCGGCTTGCGCTGACCGTAGCGGCGGGCGGCCATGTAGTGGAATTCGAAACGCGCAACCTGGAAGCCGGCCGCGGCCAGCGCCTTGGCGGTGGCGGTCATCGAGGGAGAATCCATCGACGCGCCGGCGCCATGCGCGAGCAGGATGGTGAGGGGGGCGGTGTCGTCGCCGTCGAAGAGAAAGGTGGTCATGGGACGGCCTTCCGCGAGACGACGACGCTGCTGATCTCCCCCCTTGTGGGGGAGATGCCCAGCAGGGCAGAGGGGGGCGCGAAGGAATGCTGTCCTTCGGTCGATTGTTCGAGGAGAAGAACGCTTCGAAATTGGTCTACAGGTCGGCGGGACAGCGCCCCCCTCTGTCCTGCCGGACATCTCCCCCACAAGGGGGGAGATTGGCTGTCATCTCGGCCGTCGCCAATCATCTTCACCCCGCCGTCCGCGCCAGCTGCAGATCCACGAACTGTATCCCCTTGGCCGCCATGCGCGCCCATTCGGAGTCGGCGTCGAGTTCGAGATAGCGCGCCCAGTTCCGCCGCGCTTCGATAAGGTTGCCGGCATCGAACTCCAGCCGGGCGAGGTTGAACACCGGATCCGCATAGCTCTTGTCGAGCGCGATGGCCTTTTGCAGATGCCGGCGTGCCGAGGCCACGCGCCCCTCATCGCTCATCAGCCCGGCGAGGTTGAACCAGGCCTCGACGAAAGCCGGGTCGAGTTTTATGGCGCGGGCGTAGTCGTGTGCTGCTTCCGCCGTGCGGCCGGCACCGCGCAGGCAGTTGGCGCGGTTGAAGGCGGCGATGGCGTCGGTCGGGTCGATGGCCAGGCAGCGCTGGTAGAGGGCTGCAGCATCGTCGTGCCGGGCCTCCTCTTCCGCCGCTTCGGCCTCCGCAAAAAGCTCTTCGAGCGTGTCGTCGTCGGCAGCGCCGAGATCGAACAGCAGCTGGCCGTCGAGCTCGCTTTGGCCATCCTCGAGATAGATCGCATCCGCGCGTCCGTGCTGCGAGCCGACATTGAGCGACTTGGCGGTGAGCGAGGCGACCGGGCCGGAGCGGTGCACCGAGCGCGCGATCGCGCCCCAGGACGCGCCGCCCGATATCAGCCCGGCATATTTGCGGGCGAGGATGAGGTCGCGGAAGGAATAGGGTTCGCCATCGTGCTCGAAGGCATCGAAGAGGCAAAGCAGGTCGAGATCGGCCGCGCCGAGCCTGGACTGGTCGAGGAGCGACTGCCTTGAAAGCGCGGACGCTTCCGGCGCCTTCATCAGGCCGAGCAGGCGCAAAAACCCGTTTTCGCTGGTGAGCGCGCGGCCGGCGGCGCGCTCGGCCAGGACACGGCGCTCGATCTCGGCGTCGCCGTTCTTGGTGATCGCGGCCTTGGCGAGCAGCGCGCGGCCGAACACGACATGGGTTGTGCGCCGGGTGACGCCGCGCCGCAACTGGCCCTGCCGGCGCTCGACCTCGCGCGCGGCGAGCCTGAGCGGAAACGCCGCCAGCGCGCCGACGACGCCGAAGACGGCGCCGGGAACGATGACAGGCGCGTTGCTTCCCGTCACGCCTTGCTCTTGCCGACGGCCTTCAGCAAATTGGCCTTCAACGGGTTTTCCTTGGCAGCACCGGCCTTGGCCTTGGCCGCCGGTTTCGCCTCGTCATCGGCCTTGCTTTTCGACTTGGCCGGGGGCTTGGCCGCCTGCGAGAGGCTTGCCTTCAGCGCATCCATGAGGTTGATGACGTTGCCGCGCTCGGGGGCCGCCGCGATGATCGGCTTGTGGCCCTTCAGCTTCTCGCGGATCATCGTCATCAGCGCGACCTCATAGCGGTCCTCATAGTTCTTCGGATCGAAGGTGGTTTCCTTCTGCTTGATCAGCGCTTCGGCGAGCTGCAGCATTTCGGTATCCGGCTTGCCGGCGGGGATGTTGCCGAAATATTCAGCCGTGCCACGCACTTCGTTCGGGTTCCTCAAGGTGCAGACGAACATGCCGTTCTCGCGCGCGCCGATGGTCACCACGCGCTCGCGACTGGACAGGACAAGGCGGGCGATGGCGAGCTTGCCGGATTTGCGCATGGCCTCGCGCAGCACGGCGAAGGTTTCCTCGGCCATGGCGCCATCCGGCGCCAAATAATAGGGCGCATCCTGGTAAATGACATCGACCTCGCCCTCGTCGACGAAGGCCTCGATGTTCATCGTGTGGTTGGATTCGATCCTGACCGCGTCGAGGTCGGCATCATCGATGATGATGTACTGCTTGTCCTCGTATTCGTAGCCCTTGACCAGGTCCGAGCGCTCGACCAGGCCGAGCTCGGGGTCGACCGGCTTCATGTTGATGCGGTTGTGCGTCTTCTTATGCAGCTGGTTGAAGCTGATGCGTTCGCTCGCGCTGGTGGCGGGGTATAGCCGCACCGGACAGCTGACGAGGCTGAGCTTGAGGTAACCTTTCCAACTTGCCCTGGGCGCCATGAAACACTCCTACGCGGCCATGCACTGACAAACTTCTTGCAGCGCTTCGTCCGAAGGACGAAGCACGCTGCGGAAATCCTACATCGAGCCTCAAGATACCGGCAAATCCCTAGCGAAATGTTTTAGCGCGGGTTGGGTTGCCGACGGATGGGGCTGGCCGCTGAGAATAATTCAAATTGTAGGCAGCGTCGACGCCCCCACCCCTGCGCCATAGGATGACGAAAGACGAGAACGCTCCGCACTCACGCGCAAGCTACTTCCCCGCCATCACCGGCAAATCCCGCGCAAATTCATCAATCTCCGCCCAGGGATCCCCCGACGTCGCCAGCAGGCCCGGCAGCGAGGAATAGTTCAAATCCTGCGGCGCATCGATCGACTCCAGATCCGTCCAGCTCACCGGGGTCGAGGCCGGCAGATTGGTGCGGGCGCGTAGCGAATAGGGTGCCGCCGAAGTGTGGCCGCGGGCGTTGCGGTGGTAGTCGATGAAAATGCGGCGCTTGCGGTTTTCCTTGCCCATGGTGGTGGTGAAGGTGTCGGGCGCGGTGGCCGCCAGATGGGTGGAGATGGCGCTGGTCGCCTGGTGCAGCTTCTTCCAGTTCTGCTTTTGCGTCACCGGCACGGTGATGTGAATGCCGCTGCCGCCGGACGTCTTGGCGAAGGGCACCAGCCCCAGCGCCTCCAATCCGGCCTTTATGTGAACTGCGGCCTCGACCACCTCGCGCCACGAAATCCCCTCGCCCGGATCGAGGTCGAAGACGATCTGGTCGGGCTTGTCGAGTTTCGTGCGATGCGTGCCCCAGGTGTGGAACTCGACGACGCCGAACTGGGCGAGCGCCAGATAGCCTTTTGCATCCTCCACCGACAGGTAGGTTTTGGTCTCGCCCTCGGAATTGGTCGACTCGAAGACAGCGACCGAAGGCGGCATGCCGGTGAAGGCGTGGCGCTGGAAGAAACAGTCCTTTGGCAGGCCGGTCGGGCAGCGCACCAGCGACACCGGGCGCCCGATGATGTGCGGCAGCATGAAGTCGCCGACCAGCGCGTAGTAGACGGCGATGTCGAGCTTGGTCGGCCCGGTCTTGCCGAACAGCCGGCGTTCGGGGTTGGTCACCCAGATGGTGGCGAGGTCGGCCTCCGAAATCAGCCGCTTGCGCTTGGCCGAAACCGGCGTCGACAGGCCGACATCCCTAAGGCCACGGAAGACACCGTGGCGCAGCGCGTTATCGGCGGTGCGATTGGCATAGTGGATGCGGGCCGACAGCAGCGGACGCACCCAGTGCATTTCGCGCATGATTTCGCGCGGCACGCCCTCCGGCGGCGTGGCGCCTGCAGTGAGCGGCTCCAGCCGGGCGAGCAATTCGCGTGCGGTCTCGGCATCGAAGCCGGTACCGACCTTGCCGCGATAGTGCAGTTCGCCACCTTCGAATTCGGCCATGCCGAGCGCCGCCAAGCCTTCGGCCGCGTCGGAGACGGTGTAGCCAGCGATGACGAAATCGTCCTTCTGCAGCGCCTTGACCTTGGTCCAGCTCTTGGTGCGGCCGCTCTGATAGGTGGCGCTGGCGCGCTTGGAGACGACGCCTTCCAGCCCAAGTTCGGAGGCCTGGTCATAGAGCCCCTGCCCGTCGCCCTCGACATGGTCTGAGAACTGGATGGCGGAATTGGCGGCGAGGCCGGCAAGTAGTTGGGACAGCAGCGCCTTGCGCCTGGCGAGCGGTGCTTTCCTGAGATCCCAGCCGTCGAGATAGAGTAGATCGAAGGCGTAGAAATGCAGCTTGTTGCCGGCGCCTTCGGCCAGCGCATCCTGCAACAACGCAAAACGGCTGATGCCCTTGGCGTCGAGCACCACGATCTCGCCGTCGATGATGGCATCGCGGCACGGCAGCTTTGCGAAGGCATGCGGCAGATCGCCATAGCGCTTGGTCCAATCGATGCCGCCGCGGGTGATCAGCCTGACCTCTCCGTCCGCCACCAGATGCGCCGCGGTGCGGTAGCCGTCGAACTTGATCTCGTGCAGCCAGGCCTCGCCGGTGCGCTCGGCGGGATCGTCGCTGCCAGGCGGTTTTGCCACCTGCGTCGCCAGCTGCGGCTCGATGCGCGATGGCGGCGGTGCTTGCACGGCGCCGGGCAGCGCGCCGGGCTTGAGTACAAGCGGCTTGGCAGGTTTTGCGGCAGGCTTCGGCGCTGCTACTAGTTCCTCGATGCGACGGCCGGATTTGACGCTTTCCGGCCGCTCGCTGAGGATGTCGAGCTTGGTGTCGGCGGCGAGGTCGCGCTCCTTGAACAGCAGCCAGTTTTTCTTGCCCTCGTCCTCGCCGGGCTTCGGCTTCAGCCTGGTCAGCATCCAGCCGCCATTGAGCTTGTCGCCGGCCAACCGGAATTTGAAGGCGCCGGTGCGCAGGCTCTTCTCGATATCGTCCATCGGCGCCCAGGTGCCGGTGTCCCAGACGATCATCGGCCCGCCGCCATATTCGCCTTCGGGGATGACACCCTCGAAGTCAATATATTCGAGCGGATGGTCCTCGGTCTCGATCGCCAAGCGCTTGTCGGCGGGATTGAGCGAGGGCCCGCGCGGCACCGCCCAGCTCTTCAGGACATCGCCGACCTGCAGGCGCAGATCGTAATGGTCGGCGGTAGCGTGGTGCTTGTGGACGACGAAGCGGTTGCCTTCGCCCGCGACAAGCCCGCCCACCGGCTCCGGTGTTTTGGTGAATTCGCGCTTGGCGCGATAGGCTTTGAGTTTCGGCGGGGTGGTCATGCGAGCATGCTAGGCGGGATGCAACGGCTGCTCAATCGTCGGTGGCTCAATCGTCGGTGGCCGGCGTCAGCTCGAGCTCGGCAGGTGACAAGCCCCCCTGCAGCTGGCTCAGCCGGAACTCGTCGACCCAATAGGCCTCGCCGTCGACCAGCACGCGCGCCTGATAGGTGCCGCCGGAAAAGCTCTGCGCGGTGACGTAGACCTTGTGGCGATCAAGCGCCTTGCGCACCGCGGCGCGCTTGGATTTCTGGGCAGTGACGGGACTGGCCATCGGCTCACTCTTCACACATGGCCGCCATGGGCGGTCTCCATTAGGATGGCGGAGAGCGGCGATTGAGTCAATTTGCAGCGGCGTCGAGCGAACGAACCGCCTGCAGCGGCTGAACCAGAAGCCAATTGGAATGGCTTGGTCTGCGTTCGGCAAACAAGATCGCGGGTGGTCCACGTCGGAGCTGTTTTCAGCGTTTCAGTTCGGCCCGGACCACCCGCCCGCCTTGCGTCCTTCCCAAGACAGACAAACCATATGCCGATTGGCAAACGGCATCTTGACCCAAATCAAATGCGCGGCATCTTTCGACCGACCAGCTTTGGAAACCGAGCGGACGCTCTATATTTGAGGTCTCGCGCCTGATCCCGCCGCCACTTGGAGATGCACAGATGACCCTCGGTACACACAAACTCGGCAGCCAGGGGCTGCAGGTATCGGCTATCGGCCTCGGCTGCATGGGCATGAGCCAGTCCTACGGGCCGGCCGACGAGGCGGAGTCGATCGCGACCCTGCACCGGGCCATCGAGCTCGGCTGCACCTTCCTCGACACAGCGGAAGTCTACGGTCCCTACATCAATGAGGAGTTGCTCGGCCGCGCGCTGAAGGGCCGGCGCGGCGAAGTGACGATTGCCACCAAATTCGGCTTCCGCATCGAGAACGGCAAGCAGGTCGGCACCGACCGCAACAGCCGGCCCGAACATATCCGCGAGGCGGTGGAAGGCTCGCTCGGGCGGCTCGCCACCGACCATATCGACCTGCTCTACCAGCACCGCGTCGACCCTGATGTGCCGATGGAGGATGTGGCCGGTACGATCGGCGAGCTGGTCGCCGAGGGCAAGGTGCGCTTCTTCGGCCTGTCGGAGGCGGGTGCGGCCAACATAAGCCGCGCGCACGCCGTGCATCCGGTGTCGGCGGTGCAGAGCGAGTATTCGCTGTGGGAGCGCAACCTGGAGCCGGAGATCATGCCGCTGCTCAAGGAACTCGGCATCGGCCTGGTGCCGTTCGCGCCGCTCGGCCGCGGCTTCCTGACCGGCGACGTCAGGCGCGCCGAAGACTATCCGGAGGGCGATTTCCGGCGCGGCGACCCGCGCTACCAGGGCGCCAATTACGACGCCAACGTCGCGGCGGCCTCAACGGTGCGTGACATCGCCGGTGCCAAAGGGGTCAAGCCCGGCCAGATCGCGCTGGCCTGGCTGCTGCACAAGGGCGATGATTTCGACATCGACATCGTGCCGATCCCCGGCACCAAGCGCCGACAATATCTGGAGGAAAACGTCGCGGCGGCCGCGATCGAACTCGATGCCACCGAAATGCTGGCACTCGATGTGGCGCTCGCGCCAGGCAAGGTCGCGGGCCCGCGCTACGGCGAGCGGACGATGTCGATGATCGATCGGTGAGGATCGGGCTGCAGTTCAAGACAGGAGTTTGCGATGGCCCAGATCAGGGCGATGAGCGGGAAGGACGTGACGCCGGTGTCGCGACTGCTGGGCGAATCCTGGCGGCGGACCTATGCGCCGATCATGGGCGCCGAGACCACGGCACGGCTGTCGGATGACAGGCACGCGCCGGAGCGGCTGGCGGCGGAACTGGAAGACGACAACAAGATGTCCTTCGTGGCGGAAATGCCCGACGGCTCGATCGCCGGCTACGCGATGGCGGCGATGGACGACAAGGGCGACGTCATGCTCGACCGGCTGCACGTCGACAAGAGCGAGTTCGGTACAGGCTTGGCGACAGACATGCTGCATGCGGTGCTTGCCGCCCATGCGGGCATTGCGAGCATTGCGCTGGAGGTGATCGAAGGCAACGACCGGGCCATCGCCTTCTACCGCAAGCACGGCTTCGAAGTGGTCGAGAAGCGGGAAGCTGCGCATGGCGTGGGCGGCCACGCCTCGCTGATCATGCGCAGGGTGCTGTCGAGAGCGTAGGGGAAAGGGGAATAGGCAGTAGGGAGTAGGGAGTAGGGAAAGGTGGCGCGGACCCGTGCATGCCCTACTGCCCTACTGCCCTACTGCCCTACTGCCCTACTGCCCTACTGCCCTACTGCCCTGCTTTCAGAACCCCTGCGCAGCCGGCGCCATCGGCCCCTCCTCATCCTCCGGCACCTCGAGAATCTCGATCAGCTGCGCCACCCTGGCGCCTGGCAAGGGATGGCCCTCATTGACCAGCGCCTCGTCGGCGCCGATCCAGGCGAAGGCTTCGCGCAATTCCTCGAGACTGGCGCCGGTCAGCGCGATGTCGGCGATGACTGTGTCGTCCACGGGCCCCAGAACCGAAATGATGTCGTTGCGTGTCATGGTGTCCTCCGTGCCCGATGCAAGGGTGCCGGTGCGACGCCATGGGGCGCTCAGCCGGAGACCGGCATCGGTAAAATCTGCCGCGGGATGGAATCTGGGTCTTGACTTCGGGCCGGCAACCTCCAGTTCGACATTTGCCGGTTTGCCGAACGGAACCGGCGCAGGGAGCGTCGGCTCTTTGGCCGCCGGCCTCGAACCCGGGGCGGCGGCACGGTTCGACTTGAGAGTCTGCGGATCCAGGCTGAACACAGGATGCGGGCCGGCATCGCCTGATGTGACCAGTCGAGAAAAGGAGACCAATGAAATGGCTATACGTGATCTCATGCCCTGGAGCCGGGAAGGCAGTCAGGCTCCGAACTTCTATCGCGAGGGCGAGCGCGATCCCTTCATGATGCTGCATCGCGAGATGAACCGCCTGTTCGACGACGCAATGCGCGGCTTCGAAACGCGGCTGCCGTCCTTCGTCGGGGGTTTTGGCGCTCGGGCCAACTGGCCGAGCGTGGAAATCTCCGATGGCGAGACGGAGATCCGCGTCACGGCGGACATCCCAGGCATGGAGGAAAAGGATGTCGAGGTGATGCTCGACGACGGCATGCTGACGCTACGCGGCGAAAAGCGCGCCGAGACCGAGGACAAGGACAAGCAGTTCTCCGAGCGCTTCTATGGCCGCTTCGAGCGGCGCATCCCGCTCGGCACCGAGGTCGAGGAGGACAAAGTCCGTGCCGCCTTCCACAATGGCGTGCTCACCGTGACGCTGCCGAAGACCCAGCGCGCCCTGGCCAAATCCAGGCGCATTCCGATCAGTGGCAGCAACGTCGGAACCGGCAAGAGCAAACACTGACGATACTGGAACCGGGCGCCTCGCGCGCCCGGCTGCTCAGCCGCCGGAATGTGGATCGATGCTGTAGGGATGCACGGGGTAGCCCGGGCCGACGGCCTCCTGCACGCGGTCGGCCTAGGCAAGCACCGCCGGATAGTCCGTCAGCAGGAAGCCGCAGTCCTGCGCACGGTGGCTGTAGGCATGGACCGCGATGTCGGCGATGGTTAGATCGTCGCCGACAAGGAACGGAGTTGCGGCAAGGCCGCGTTCCAGGGCGGCGAGCGTGCGGGCGCCGGCTTCGCGCTTGCCTGAAACCATCGCCTGGTTGCGCTCGAGCCGTCCGGTCAGCGTCCAGTAGCGCAGCGAGCCGATGACCGGCTCGACATGATATTGCTCGAAGAACAGCCACTGCATGACCTTGGCGCGCTGGTAGCGATCCTGCGGCAGAAAGGCCGTGCCCTCGGCGAGATAGCAGAGGATCGCATTCGATTCCGCGATCGCGCTGCCATCCTCGAGTTCGAGCACCGGAACGGCGCCGGCCGGGTTGAGCTTCAGGAACGCATCGGTGTGGCTCTCGCCCTCGAAGATCGACACGATGCGGCTGTCATAGGCAATGCCGAGCAGCCCGAGCAGGACCCTAACTTTCCAGCCATTTTGCGATGGCAAATAATCGTGAAGCGTGAGCATGGCGGTCCCTCGTGCGGCCGGACCGGATTTTTTCACGCCGGCCGCGCCGGACGCCACCCGATTCCTGCACCCCGCGGGCCGTCAGATCGCGCGGATGATGCCGCCGTCGACGCGGATGTTCTGGCCGGTGATGTAGCCGGCGCCGTCCGAGGCGAGGAAGGCAATCGTCGCGGCGACCTCCTCCGAAGTGCCGTAGCGCTGCATCGGCACGCTGTCGCGCCGCTCCTCGGTGGCGGGCAGGCTGTCGATCCAGCCGGGCAGCACATTGTTCATGCGCACATTGTCGGCGGCGTAGGTGTTGGCGAAGATCTTGGTGTAGGCGGCAAGGCCGGCCCGGAACACGGCCGAGGTCGGGAACATCGGGCTCGGCTCGACGACCCATGCTGTCGAGATGTTGATAATGGCACCGGCCTTCTGCTTGACCATCTGCGGCGCCACGATGCGCACCGGCCGGATGACGTTCAGAAGGTAGACGTCCATGCCGGTGCGCCATTGCTCGTCCGTTATTTCGAGGATCGGCGCACGCGGCCCATGGCCGCCGCTGTTGACCAGCACGTCGATGCGGCCGAAGCGCTCGAGCGTCAGGTCGACGAGGCGCTGCAAATCGTCATTCGACTGGTTGGAGCCAGTGACGCCGAGGCCGCCAAGTTCCTTCGCCAGCGCCTCGCCCTTGCCCGAGGACGACAGGATGGCAACCTTGAAGCCGTCACTCGCCAGGCGCTTTGCCGCCGCCGCGCCCATGCCGCTGCCGCCGGCAACGACCACTGCCACTTTTTCTACACTCATTTTTTCGCCCTTCCTGAGCGGCAAGCCGCAATATCCTCGGTGTTCTCGCCATGATATATCCAGTTTTCGCCGCTGGTTCGAACCAGAAAGCCTGAAATCAGACTGTAGAAAAACTGCTCGATGCCCGAAGCCTTCCTTCGCCTGCCGCCGCTCAATGCGCTTCGCGCCTTCGAGGCCTCGGCGCGGCATCTCAACTTCCGCCTCGCCGCGCATGAGCTCAACGTGACGCAGGGCGCGGTGGCGCAGCACATTCGCGGGCTGGAGGCCAGCCTCGGCGCAAAGCTGTTCGAGCGGCTGCCGCGCGGCCTGGCGCTGACCGACGAGGGTCGCGCCTATGTGCCGAACATTCGTCGCGCCTTCGAGCTGATCTCGGAGGCGACGGCGCTGCTGCGCCCCGAACCGGCGCGGCTGACGATCAGCGTCACGCCGAGCTTCGCCACCAAATGGCTGATTCCGAAACTGCCGGAATTCGTGGCGCACAATCCGCTGGTCGACCTGCGCATCCTCGCCAGCGAAAGCCTGTCGAGTTTTCAGGCCGACGGCGTCGACATCGCGGTGCGGCAGGGACAGCCGCCCTTCGGCCCCGGCCTCATCGTCGACCTTCTGTTCCCGCAGCAGATCGTCGCCGTGTGCAGCCCTGCCCTGCTGCCGCCCGGTGTCGGCGGGATCGCGCCGGCCGACATCCAGCACCATGTCCTGATGCACGACGCGCACAATCTGTGGCCGGAATTCATGGAGCGGGCGCTCGGCCTCAAGATGACGGTCGAGGCCAAGCGTATGCGCTTCAACCAGACCGCGTTGGCGATCGACGCGGCCATCGCCGGCCAGGGCATCGCACTGGCCAGCCGCTTCCTCGTCGCGGCCGACATCGCCGCCGGCCGGCTGGTCCAGCCGGTCAGTGCTGAAATGCGTGGCACCTATGATTTCCACGTCGTGGTGCCGAGGAAGCAGCGTCACCCCGAGCCGACGCAAGCCGTACGGCAGTGGCTGCTGAATGAGGCGGGCCGCGAGGCGATCAGTACGATTGCGGACTGATAGGCCGCGTGGTTCGGCACGCGTCACGCCGGTGCGGATGCGCCGGCTTTCAGCGCCTGCATGACTTCTGCCTCGAAGGCATCGCTGTCCGCCTCGGCCAGTTGCCGGGCATCCCAGTCGCGAGCGATGCGACCCTCGGCCAGAAGCACGGCGCGGGTGCACAGGCCGGGCACGGCCTCCACCACATGGGTGGAGATGATGACGGCGTGACAGCCGCTTGCGGCCACGGCGCGGATGATGCGCTTGACCTCCCAGGCGGCGAGCGGATCGAGACCGTTCAGCGATTCATCGAAGATGAGCAGCGGCGGCGCGCCGAGCAGTGCGGCGGCAATCGCGATCTTGGCCCGGCCGCCATGCGGCGACGCTCGTGCAGCGACAGCGGCAATGCCCCAGGAAGGGTACGAAGGCACGCGACAGGCAAAGCTTGCTGAGCGCGCTGCCTGCGAAGCCGCCTAGGCCGGGAAGTGCCGCCGGCAGGCCGATCGTCCACAGCGCCTGCGCCTGCCGCAGCGTGGCTGCTGCCTGATACAAGGCGAAAACGATGTCGCCAATCGCATAAGCAAGCAGAGCGCCGCCACCGAGCGCGATCCAGACGAGGTCGCGGCGGCGCATCGCGCGCAGGCCAGCCAGCGCCTCACGCCAGAGCAGAGTCAGGACCAGCCTGTCGTGCCGCATTGTTCCATCTTCGCGATCCGATCTCGCCACTGCGACACAGGTCGGCGAAGATTGTGCCGCTAGTAGGGCATTGCGGCTCAGCCTCCCGAGGCGGGTTTTGCGTTGACGTTCTTCAGCGCGGCCAGCAGATAGTCCTGCATCGTCGCCTGAAGGCTGGTGGTTGCGGTGCGCACCGCCATCATGGCCTCCTTCACCGCCGCCTCGTCGAAGGGCGAAACCTTCTCGGCCGCCGCCAGATTGGCGCGCGCCGTGCGCAGTTCGCGCAGCGCCTGGAAGGTGCGCGCGCGGTTGTCGCGCAGGATGCTGCGGAACTCCTTCCTCACCTCCGGCGGATGGCTGCCGGCGATCTCGGTCATCAGCACGCGCGCCGCCATTCCCTGCCGCAGGCCATGCGCGGCGTAGCCGATCAGGAAGAAGTTGACTGCGAGCGAAAGAGCGAGCAGCACCAGCGTCGCCGTCCATATCCAAGAGCGCTTCGTCACAGCGAATCCTCCTCGGCCGGATCGGCCGCGATGCCAGGCCCGCCGTCGTCGGCCAATCGCGCGCCGGACGCCAGCGCCAGCAGCTCCGAATCCTGCAGATCATCTTGCAGCCGTGCCACCTGGTAGCCTGCCAGCATCACTGCCAGGAGAGCGGCCGCGCCGCAGGCCGCAAGCCCGGCCGGCGCCAGCAGGAAACGCGGCAGGGAAGACGGCCGCGCCCGCCCGGCATCGATGCGCGCCAACACGTTGTGTGCCAGCGCCTGGTCGTCGCCGTCGATCAGCGCCGCCTCGCGCACGAGGCGGTCGAGTGCGTCGTCCGGATCGTCATGCTCCGCGCCCGCCATGAATGCCTGCGCCTCCTGCCGGAACGGCGCCGGCCAGTTGTCGACTTCGTCGCCAAAGCGGCGCCTGTTTCGTTCGAATTCGTCCCGCGTCATGAGGACTTCCTTTCGCGGCCAGCGGCCGCCATTGCCGAATGATCCCTGAGCGCGCGGCGCCCGCGCACGAGCAGTTGCTCGACCGAACCGGTGCTGACGCTCATCACCTCGGCGATCGCCGCGATGTCGAGGTCGCCGACGGCCCTGAGCAGCACTGCCATGCGCTGCCGCGCCGGCAGGCGCGACAGTCCGTCACGCACGATCGCCAGTTCCTGCCGTGCCGCGGTCGTCGCCTCGGCGTCCGCCTCCGGCGCGGCGATCTCCTGCCTGAGGTCGTCCAACCCGATGAAGCTGCGCAGCGCCCGGCGTCGTCGTTGGTCGATGCAGCGATTGGCGGTGATCCGGTAGAGCCAGGTCGAGGCACGCCCCCTGGCCGGATCGAAGCGCGCGGCCTGCTTCCAGACGGTCACGAATACCTCCTGCACCACATCCTCGGCATCGCCGGCATGGCCGAGATAGCGCGCGGCGAAGGTCCGCAGGCCACGGCCGTGGCGGGCGATGAGCTCGGACAACGCGCCCTGGCTGCCCGCGGCCATGCGCGCCAGAAGCTCTTCGTCGCCGCGGGGCTGTTCATGCAGCACGGCAGCGGGCACCAATTGACGAGGCTTCGGCGGCGAATCCGAAATTCGCATCGATCCGGATCGGCGCAGAAACGAATTTCGGATTCAAGCCCACCACCAGATGTCAACGGTGCCAGCGGCGGAAGCCGTAGACCGTGTTGCCGTTCGGACCGGTGAGGCTGCCGGCCGAGCGGCCACGGAACGGCCCGGCCGCCGAGACTCGCTTGCCGGAGAAGGTTTGCCCCTCCGGCCCGGTGCCAGAGTAGCTTCTGGAGCAGCGGTCAACAACGCCCCCCACGCAAGTGGAACTCGACGTGTAGGTGCCGCCATTGGGGCCGGTGCGGGTTGTCGAGCCGGTATAGGCGTTGACATCCTTGCTGACGCTGCGGCTGATCTCGCCGCCACGCGCGGTCGGCCGTTTCCATTCTTCGGCTGAGGCCGGCGAGGCAGCCGATGCGAGAAAGATGGCGCCGAGGCAGAACAGTTGGATCTTCGTCGGAAAGGTCATGTCATGCTCCCTGGTTTTGGCGGATGGAAATCGACCGCACGGATGGTCAGTTGGCGCGATCGGAGACCAGCTTGCGGGCGGTGGCGATCTCGTTGGCGGAAAGCTTGCCGTCGCCGTTGCGGTCAGCGATTTCGAACAGCGGCATGCTGGCGGTGAACTCCTCCTCGGAGACCTTGCCGTCGCCATTGGTGTCCATGCGCCGCCAGCGGTTCCCAGCCCTCGCCTGCGCCACCTCGGCGCGGTCCTTGATGGCCTGACGGGCGCTCTCGACTTCGTTCTCGTCGATGACTCCGTCGCCATTGCGGTCGAGCTTCTTGAACAGGTGCTCGCGGGCAACCTTCATCTCGTCCTTCGAGATCAAGCCGTCGCCATTGGTGTCGATGCGTTGCAGGATACGCTGACCGGGCATGTCCTTGTTCGGGTGGTCCTGGGCCTGAGCGGCGGAAAGCGGTGCGAACCCTAAAAGCAGGGCCGCGATGAGTGCTGGGCGTTTCACGATGGTGGTCCTTTCGCAGTGAGGTCGCGGGGGCGACTGCTGACCGATACGCAGCAGCGGCCCTGCCCCTACGCTCGGCGCGAAAGTTTTTTCGGCATCCGCCCCTCATTCGCGCCCCTCAAAAAATCACCGCACGCCGCGTAGGAGGTGACGAAACGCTGCGTAGAAGGCTCTGCAAGGACGGTCCGCGGCGGGCCGTCCGATCCAAACCGGAGACCAACATGAACAAGACCTTCATGGTCCTTGCCGGCCTGCTGCTTTGCGTGGGCAGCGCATCGGCGGCGGACGGCAGCGGCGCCCGGGAGCTTTTCCGGCGCATCGATACCAACGGCGACCGGATGCTGGAATTCGGGGAGATCCAGGCGGTGCGGGGCGAGATGTTCGACCGGATAGACGCCAACCACAACAGCCTGCTCGACACGGACGAGATGCGCGCCGCGTCGGAACAGGTCAAGTCGAAGCGCGACTTCCAGACCGCGCAGTTCGCCGGCTTCCAGTCGCAGGCCAGCCGCATGGACCGCAACGGGGATGGAAAGTCTCGCGCGACGAGTTTGCCGCCTTCATTCCAGACCGGTTGCTGCGGGTGGACACGAACGGCGACGGCGCGCTTTCGATTTCCGAAATGCGGGCGCTCAGACGTCAGTAACCCCAAGACCTTAGACCCACAAAGGAGAAAGATCATGAAACCGACAATTACAGCCCTTTGCGGCCTGATGCTCGGCGCCTCGGCGCTGGGGTCTCCTGCCGAAGCCTTGCCGATCGTGCCCGCCTCGGCACCGGTATCGGTCGCCGCCCAGCCGACGCCTGTCTGGTACCGGCGCGGCTTCTATGTCGCCGGCAGCGTTTACTACTACAACGGCCATCGAGGCTATGTCCGCATGCGCCCGGGCTATCGGTACCACAATGGTTACTGGTTCCCGGCGGCCGCATTTGCCGCCGGTGTCGCAGCGGCAACCGTCGCACCGCCGCCGCCACCTCGGCCGGTGGCCCGGCTCGCCGCGGTGCATGTGCGCTGGTGCTATGACCGCTATGTCTCCTACCGCGCCTGGGACAACAGCTACCAGCCCTATAATGGCCCTCGCCAGCAGTGCTGGTCGCCTTATAGCTGAGGTGATGGAGGCCCGCCGCGACAAGCGGGGAGCTTGACGTCCCGGTCGCTCAGCTCCGCTTCTCGATCTCGGCGGCGACGGCGGTCGCCTCCATCCCGATTTCCCTGAGCAGGCCGGTGACCGGATTGTGGAAGCCGACCAGATAGAGGCCGAGTTCGGAAGCGTGGGGATTGACGCCGCTTTTGGCCGGCCGCAGCTCCGCCGGCAGGAATTTGTCATAGGCCGGCCGGTAGCCGGTAGCGAGGATGACGGCCTCGAACGCCACCTGCCGCCCGTCGATGACGGAGGCGCCGTGCTCGGTGAAGCCGGCGATGTCTGGCGCTACGCTGATCTTGTCGGACTTGATCGCGGCCACCGTGCCGACATCGATGACCGGGATGCGCCCGGCGTCGACCTGCTTGAGGATGCCCTCTCTCGGCCTGACGATGCCGTATTTCTCGAGCTTGCCCAGCGCAAAGTCGAGAATGATCGGGAACATCCAGTCGTTCACCGCCTGCGGCATCGGCCGGCTGGCAATGCCGACCATCTGGATCGGCACGCCGAACAATTGCCGCGGCACGATATGGACGCCCTTGCGCACCGACAGTGTCGGATGGGCGCCGGACTCGGCAAGGTCGCGCGCGATCTCGGCGCCGGTGTTGCCCATGCCGACGATCAGCACGTTGCGGCCAACAAACGGTGCTGCTTCGGTATAGTCGGCGCTGTGCAGGACCTTGCCCTTGAAAGCCTCGAGGCCAGGCAGGCCGGGAACGATCGGCTCGGCATTGTTGCCGGTGGCGATGACGACGTGGCGTGATGTCAGCCTGTCCGATCCGGTCTCGACGACAAAGCCGCCATTGTCGCGCCGGATCGCCGTCACCGTCTCGCCGAAGCGCGGCCGGAGCTCGAAGCGCTCGGCATAGGCGTCGAGATAGGCGACCATTTTTTCGCGCGGCACGTAGCGCGGATGATCGCGCGGGAACGGCACGAAAGGCAGCGAGGAGAACGACTTCACCGTATGCAGATGCAGCCGCCGGTAGTGGCGGCGCCAGGCCGACGCTACCTCATGGGCCTTTTCGAGAATGATGAAGTCCACCCCCGCCCGCCTCAGGCAGGCGCCGACGGCAAGACCCGCCGGCCCGGCGCCGACAATGACGACATTGGTGTCCAAGCGATTCTCCTCCCGCCAGGCTCGGCTAGGCTATGCTGAGAGGCGCGCGCGGTACAATTGGGGGTGGTGGTGGCCTTCCCTTCTCCCCCTGTGGGAACGGGGCTGCGGCCGCAGCGGTTTGCGGGCTGGGTGTAGTTGCCTCAACTTTCAGCTGAGCTTCGTCAGCCTCGCAGCATCGCGAATAGCCCGCACGGCGTCCGGGTTGGTCACGGGATAGCCAGAGATGAAGCCCTCGACGGAAAAGTCGGGAAACTCGGCACGCAGCCGGGCCACGAATCCGGCCGCCTCGGCGCCCTCACCCGCCGCCGCGTGCGCCAACGCCAGGAACATCAGCACATTGGGGGAATCCGGCGAGCTTCTGCGCAATGCCGCGATGGCTTCCCGGTGCCTGCCGGCGCAGAACAGGACGCGGCCCTGCATGCCGAAATACCAGGGCGGGGCGAGCGGGTTGAGGCGCATGGCGCGCTCGATGAGCGGGATCGCCTCGGCCGGATCGCCGGCGACCAGCGCCTTGCTGCCGGAAAGCAACGCCAGCGTGTCGGCATGGTTGGAGCCGTACTCGTAGGCTCGTTTGTAGGCGCGCTCCGCCGCCTCGAGGTCACCGAAGCATCCCATGAGATCGCCAAGGCAGTTGCAGGCGCAGCTGTCGAACGGGTCGAGCCGGATCGCATTTTCGACCGCCGCGCGCCATTTCTCGATCGATCCCCTGGGATCGCGACCAAAACAGTTGCCGGCTTCGATCGAATAGGCGTAGGCGAGCTCGGTCCAGGCCCTGACCAGGGTCGGGTCGAGCTCCAGCGCGCGCGAAAACAGCCGGATCGCTTCCGCGTTGCCGGCGCGGCTAAAGGTGTTGTGCTGCTCGACGCCCAGCAGATAAAGATCAAAGGCGCGCAGGCTGGCCGGCGGCTTGCGGCGAACCGCGTTGCGCCCGATCGTGGCGATCGCTCCGAAACAACCGGCGAGCACATTGATGACGCTTTCGGTCAGGCTGTCCTGCAGCGCGAAGATGTCCTCGACCGGGCGGTCGTAGCGCTCGCTCCACAGGCTGACGCCATTCCTCGCATCAGCGAGCTCGATGGTCAGCCGGATGCGGGTGTCGTCGGCACGCAGCTGGCCCGACACGATATAGGTGGCGCCCAGCGCCTTGCCGTCGGCCACGAAATCGGCGGGCTTGCTGCCCAGCGACTTCATGGTGTGGAAAGCGATCACCGGTAGATCCGCGTACCGTGCGAGATCAATGCTGATGTCCGACGACAAGCCGTCGGCGAAGCGACGCCAGCGCTCTTCGGAATTCAGGCATTCGATCGGAAATATGGCCAGCACTGGCAGGGCGTCGGGCAAGGGCGACGGCTCGTCCGGCGCTACGCCCGGGGCGCGGTTGATATACGCGGCAAGTGCTACCTTGTTGCGGACGCCGAGCTTTTCATAGATCGCGGCGAGATGGGTGCGCACCGTCGACGGCGCAATGAACAGCGCCTCGCCTATCTCGCGATAGGTCAGGCCTGCCGCAAACTTCTCCGCCACCGCGCGCTCACGCTCGGACAGAGCCGGCAAGGACGGTGAAGACGTAGCCGGTGTCGCGTTGTGGTTCATGCTGGTCCCCTGCCCGCGGACAGGCACATTATCAACGCCTGCCGCAGCAAAATACTACAAATGCAGGACCCAAAACACCGCATCTGGTCGATCCCACCGCAGGCGCACAGGGCGCAAGCTCCCCTTGCAGCAACAGGCTGCAATCAAGGGAGGTTTCCATGCGACGTGTTTCCATAGTGCTGGTATCCGCGATCCTGGGTTTGTCCGCCGCACCGCCGCCGTCTTTCGCAAGCGGGTGCAGGCAATTGGTGGAATCGGACGTGAAAATCGCCAGCATGCGCCTCTATGCCGACATCCTGGCAAGTGCAGCCCGCAATGGCTGGGACTACACGCCTGACGCGATCGTCAGCGGCTCCAAGCGGCATTTCGATGAGATGAAATTCCAGCTGATCGCCGCCGGCTATGAGATCGTTCCCGTCGGCCCCCGACCGCATTGCCCCTCGTTGGAAAAGCTGGCGAGCGACTAGCAACCAGCGATCCATCCCTGCGACAGGCTTTGCCGAGACATCGATATGACGAAGGTGCAGGCTAACTGTCTGCTTCTGCCGCCGAAGACGGGCTGGATCATCTCGACCGTGGCTCAGTCAAGGTCGAGATCGCCAAGCCGTTCTGGCGCCGGTGAGAGCGCGGGCCGAACCGCGATTTCAGCAAAAAATCAGCAGCCTTTCAGGACGCGGAGGTGCCGGTTCGGCGATGCTCACGCAAGACAAAGCCGACGAGCATTGCCCCTGGCGCCCTTGCCGCCAACCTTGGAGGTCGATCATGCATCTAAAGGCTGACGAACCCTTTTCGCCGTCGACCATGGCGCGGGAAGAAATGCACCGGATCCTGTCGACCGGCAGCGTCGAATTCTGCGGCGGCGAGGCCACACAGATGCTGGCCTATCTCGACGGGCTGACGGCGCACGAAGCAGCCATGGCCGAGGCCGGCATGCGATCGGGACCGTGGCAACGCCTTTCGCTTCTCTTTCGCACTTGACCTTGCCGAATTTCTGCCGCTCGGATGATTGCTGCGCAATGACGCGCGGCGATGGTGCAGGGGCTTGGAACTGCGGATCGGCAACTCGGTGCTCGATATCGAGCGCGGCACGCTGCGGCGCGACGGCGAGATTGTGCCGGTCAGACCGAAGACCTTCGAACTGCTCGCCTTCCTGGTGCGCAATCCGGGCCGCGTGCTGAGCAAGGACGAACTGTTCGAGGCGGTGTGGCCGAACACCATCGTCAGCGAGGATTCGCTGACCCAGTGCATTCGCGACGTGCGCAAATGCATCGGCGACGAGACGCAGTCGCTGGTCCTCACGGTGCCCCGGCGCGGCTACATGTTGCAGGCTGCTGAAACCGGCCTTCCCCAACCGCCAGCCGCCGTCGCGGCGGAAGCCCGGCGCGCGGCCGAGCCGATGGTCGCCATCCTGCCGTTTCGCGTCGATCCTGCCGATGCGAAGGCAAGGCCGCTCTTTGACGGCGCGGTCGAGGAGATCACCAACGCGCTCTCCTACTTCAAGACCATCGCGGTGCTGGCGCGGCACTCGGCCTTCGCGCTTGCCGAACATTCCGCGCAGGACATTTCGGCGACCGCCGGGCGTCTCGGCGCGGACTATGTGGCGGAAGGCAGCGTCGAGAGCGCCGAGGATGGCTATAGCGCG
Organism: Mesorhizobium sp. LjNodule214; assembly: GCF_964252735.1. Taxonomy (NCBI): domain Bacteria; kingdom Pseudomonadati; phylum Pseudomonadota; class Alphaproteobacteria; order Hyphomicrobiales; family Phyllobacteriaceae; genus Mesorhizobium; species Mesorhizobium sp. LjNodule214. The sequence goes on along the minus strand of NZ_CAXUPE020000003.1, from coordinate 231,158 downwards.
CACGTCATGCTCACCGAGACGGCGTCCGGCTGCCGCGTCTGGGCGCAGACATTTTCGTTCAGGACGAGCGAGATCTTCGCCTTTCAGAAAGCGGTGGCACAGCGGATCGCGATGGCGCTGGTCGCCAACATCGAGAGCGCGGCCATGCGGCGCGCACCGCCCGCGCCTGCCGCCAATGTCGAGGCCTATTTCCACATATTGCGCGGCATGGCGCTGCTGCGCAGCTATGGCGAGGGCGTCAACCAGGAGGCGCGCCAGCATTTCCTCAAGGCGCTGGAACGCGATCCGGGCTCGGGGCTGGCACACGCCTATCTTGCGCTCGCCGATGTGATCATCGGCGGCTATGCCGCGGCGCCGCGCGCGGTGCTCGACGAGGCGCGCGACAGGGCGTTGCACGCAACCGCACTCAGCCCCGACGAGGCACGCTGCCACAGGATTCTCGCCGTTACTCTGCTCTACCGGGGTCGCGGCGAATACGTTGCCGCGGAAAAGCATTTCGCGCGCGCGCTCGACCTCAACCCCTATGATGCCGACACACTTGCCCAGACAGGCTTCTTCCAGGTATTGCAAGGCAATAGCGAGGCCGGACTGGCGCTGCTCGATCAGGCCGTCCAACTCAACCCGATGCACCCCGCGTGGTACTATTTCGACCGAGGCGAGGCACTGCTTGTCCTTGGCCGCTATCGGGAAGCAGCGGCCTCCTTTTCCTGCCTGCCGCGCAAGAATGTCTGGCATTGGGCGCGGCTGGCGGCATGCCATGCGCTTGATGGCGACATCGACAGGGCCAGGGCTTGCGTCAGGGAGGGGCGTCAACTGGATCCAGCTTTGACCGTGGAGGATATCGTGACGGACTTTCACATCAGACGTGCGGAGGACGGGGAGCACCTGCACTCCGGCCTCGAACGCGCTGGCTGGAACGATGCGGGCATGGATCCGTGAAGCCGACGCTTTTGCTCTGTCTTCTCTCGGCTTTGCTCCTGTCATCGCCGGCGCGTGCCGACTGGAAACCGGTCGAGAAGGTCGAAAACTATGCGATCACCGGGCAGACCGCGCCCGAACTCTACGCCTCGATTGGCGAGCGCGGACCGCTGATCGGCAAGGACGTCGTCGGCAACAAGGTCCGCGTCATCGCGCACACCAATTTCAAGCTGACCTGGACCAGGGACTACCGGCCCGAGGGCGGTGCCTGCGTCCTCAAAACGGCGCGGCCAAAGCTTATCATCACCTACACGCTGCCCAAGCCCACCGGCCCTCTGCCGGCGGTCGAGAGCAAGGGCTGGGCGGTTTTCATCGCCGGCCTGGCCGCCCACGAAAGGGTGCATGGCGACCAGATCGTCGACATGGTGCGCAAGATCGAGGCGATCAGCGTCGGCCTCACCGTCGCCGGCGACCCCGGCTGCAAGAAGATCCGTACCGAACTGACGAACAGGCTCTCCGAACTCTCACAGGCGCAGCGGCAGGCCAGCCGCGACTTCGACCGCGTCGAATTCGGGCCGGGCGGCAATTTGCAGAGGCTGGTGCTGGCATTTGTGAACGGGGAATAGTGCTTTCGGATTCACCACATGGGCGACGAAGTTAAGCACTTGCCACAGCGCGGGTTTACAGGCTGGTTTGGTAGCGCTACCGTCGCTGAGTCTGTCGCGTGACCAGAGGGGACTGGAGGGCTGTCGCGGCGGGACTGGAGCGGTTTCCTCAGGGGCGTCGGGAAACCGTTGGGAGGAGTCATAAATGGCGTCTGTCGCAATTGGCGAAGTCTATAAGTCATTCGGAACCGTCGAGATCCTGCACGGCGTCAGCGTCGATATAGACGACGGCGAGTTCGTCACGCTGGTCGGGCCGTCGGGTTGCGGAAAATCGACCCTCCTCAGGATGATCGCCGGCCTGGAGAAGATTTCGCGCGGCCAGATCGCGATCGGCGAGCGTGTCGTCAACAACGTCGCGCCCAAGGAACGCGACGTTGCGATGGTGTTCCAGAACTACGCGCTTTACCCGCACATGACGGTCGCCGAGAACATGGCGTTCTCGCTGATGCTCAAGGGTGTCGCGAAAGCGGAGAGCAACGCCGGCGTCCAGCGCGCGGCTGAAATCCTGGGGCTGGTGCCGTTGCTGGCCCGCTATCCGCGCCAGCTTTCCGGCGGCCAGCGCCAGCGTGTCGCCATGGGCCGAGCGATCGTGCGCGATCCCGCGGTTTTCCTGTTCGACGAGCCGCTCTCGAATCTCGACGCCAAGCTGAGGGTCCAGATGCGCGCCGAGATCAAGGAACTGCACCAGCGCCTCAAGACCACGACGGTCTATGTCACCCACGACCAGATCGAGGCCATGACCATGGCCGACAAGATCGTGGTCATGCATGACGGCATCGTCGAGCAGATCGGGCCGCCGCTGGAACTCTACGACCGGCCGAACAATCTGTTCGTCGCCAGTTTCATCGGCTCGCCGGCCATGAACATGCTCAAGGGCGAAATCGCGTTGGACGGCACGCCGTCCTTTCGCGGTGCCGGCGGGATTTCAGTGCCGTTGGCAAGGCTGCCTTCCACCGTCAAGGGCGAACCGGTGGTGCTGGGGATACGGCCCGAGCATCTCAGGCTGTCCGACCAGGGCATTCCCGTCACCGTCGTCGTCGTCGAGCCGACCGGCTCGGAGGTGCAGCTCATCGGCCGCACGCCCGGCGGCGAGGACATCGTCGCGAATTTCCGGGAGCGTCATTCCTTCACGCCGGGCGAGACCGTGCGGCTCACCGCCGAGCCTGGCCTCATCCACCTGTTTCACGGCGAAACCGGGCAGCGACTGGAAACCCGCGCCGGGCAGTAGGACTTATACAGCAAGGAAACATAGAGGAGGAAACGACCATGAAATTCACCAGACGCGACGTGATCCGCACGACCGCCGGCGTGGCGGCGGGAGCCTTGGGAAGCCGGTTCGTCGGTTCGCCCGCCTTCGCCCAGGAGGGGCTGAAGTACAAGCCCGAGGACGGCGCCAAGCTCAGGCTGCTGCGCTGGTCGCCCTTCGTCCAGGGCGACGAGGACCAATGGCTGAAAAACACCAAGCGGTTCACCGAGGCGACGGGCGTCGAGGTCCGCGTCGACAAGGAAAGCTGGGAGGACATTCGCCCCAAGGCGGCGGTGGCCGCCAATGTCGGCTCCGGCCCGGACCTGATGTTCGTCTGGTTCGACGACCCGCACCAGTATCCGGACAAGCTGCACGACGTGACGGAACTGGGTGAACATCTGGGCACAAAATATGGCGGCTGGTACGACGGACCGAAGCAGTATGCGACGCGGGAAGGCAAATTCCTCGGCCTGCCGCTGGCCACCATCGGCAATGCCATCGTCTACCGGGAAAGCTGGGTGAAGGAAGCCGGCTTCTCGGAGTTTCCGAAGGACACGGCAAGCTTCCTCGAGCTTTGCAAGGCGCTGCAGGCGAAGGGCCATCCGGCCGGCTTCACGCATGGCCATGGCGTCGGCGACGGCAACAACTACGCGCATTGGCTGCTATGGAGCCATGGCGGCCAGATGGTCGACGAGAGCGGCAAGGTGACCATCAACAGCCCTGAGACACTGAAGGCGATCGAGTACGCGCAGGCGCTCTACAAGACCTTCATTCCCGGCACCGAAAGCTGGCTCGACGTGAACAACAACCGTGCCTTCCTGGCCGGCGAGCTCGGCGTCATCGCCAATGGCATTTCCGCCTACAACACCGCCAAGACCAACAAGGACAATGATCCGAAGCTGGCTGAAATCGCCAAGGACATCCGCACCACCAACCTGCCGATCGGCCCGGTCGGAAAAGCCGTCGAACTGTTCCAGGTGACCACCGCCGTCATCTTCGACTACACGCCCTACCCCAATGCGGCCAAGGCCTATCTACAGTTCATGTTCGAGGATCCGCAAATGACGGACTGGATCACCTCGTCGGCCGGCTATTGCTGCCAGACGCTCAAGGCGTTCGACAACAATCCGGTCTGGACGGCCGATCCGAACAATGCCGCCTATGCGAAAGCCTCGGCGACGCTGCGTCCCAACGGCTATGCCGGACCGCTCGGCTATGCCTCGGCGGCGACCATGGCCGACTATGTGCTGGTGGACATGTTCGCCAAGGCCGTGACCGGCCAGGCGACACCGCAGGAGGCGATGGAGGAGGCGGAAAAGCGCGCCAACCGCTACTACCGCGTTTGAGCGCACAGCCGAGCCGGGCGGCACGATTGCTGCCCGGTCCGGTTCCTGAAATCGCTTGGCGGCCGCCCGGGCCGACCAAGGAGACCTCCCGAGGAACCTTCCCATGGCCGTGTCGTCCGTCGCCGTCCAGCCGCGTCCGTCGATCCTTTCTCGCCTGTCCGAAAGCCACAACGCGCTTGGCTTCGGCTTCATGCTGCCGGCGGCGGCGCTGCTTTTGGTTTTCCTGACCTATCCGCTCGGGCTCGGCGTCTGGCTCGGCTTCACCGACGCCCGCATCGGCCGCCCCGGCATCTTCATCGGCGTCGAGAACTACGAGTATCTGTGGAGCGACAGCGTCTTCTGGCTCTCCGTCTTCAACACGCTGCTCTACACGATCAGCGCCTCGCTGCTGAAATTCGTGCTCGGCCTCTGGCTGGCGCTCATCCTCAACCAGAACCTGCCGTTCAAGTCGTTCTTCCGAGCGATCGTCCTGCTGCCGTGGGTGGTGCCGACCGTGCTGTCTGCCATCGCCTTCTGGTGGATCTACGATTCGCAATTCTCGATCCTGTCCTGGGCGCTGCAGCAGATGGGCTTGATCGACCACCGCATCAATTTCCTCGGCGACCCGACAAACGCGCGTGCCTCGGTCATCGCGGCCAATGTCTGGCGCGGCATTCCTTTCGTCGCCATCACCTTGCTCGCCGGCCTGCAGACCATACCCCAGTCCCTCTACGAGGCGGCCACGCTCGACGGCGCCAGCCGCTGGCAATTGTTCCGCTATGTGACGCTGCCGCTGCTGACGCCGATCATCGCCATCACCATGACGTTTTCAGTGCTGTTCACCTTCACCGATTTCCAGCTGATCTATGTGCTGACTCGCGGCGGACCGGTGAATGCCACCCACCTGATGGCGACGCTTTCCTTCCAGCGCGGCATTTCGGGAGGCCAGCTTGGCGAGGGCGCCGCGATCGCGGTCGCCATGATCCCGTTCCTGCTGGCGGCGATTCTATTCAGCTATTTCGGCCTGCAACGCCGCAAATGGCAGCAGGGCGGCGGAGACTGACATGGCGGCCACCACAAAGAGAACCAAGCGTTCGGAAATCGACGAAGGCGGCATGGGCTACCTGCAGAGCCTGCCGCGCCGCGTCGTGACGGTCTATCTGCCGTTGCTGGTGTTCGTCATCGTGCTCCTGTTCCCGTTCTACTGGATGACGATCACCGCGGTTAAGCCCAATCTGGAGATGACCGACTATCAGAATTTCAATCCGTTCTGGGTCGTGCATCCGACATTGGAGCACATCCGCTACCTGCTTTTCGAGACGTCCTATCCGGGCTGGCTGCTCAACACGATCATCATCTCGACGGCCGCCACTTTCCTGTCGCTGCTGGCATCGGTGTTTGCCGCCTACGCGATCGAAAGGCTGCGCTTCTCCGGGGCGCGGCAGGTCGGCCTGGCGGTGTTCCTCGCCTATCTGGTGCCGCCGTCGATCCTGTTCATTCCGCTGTCGGTGATGGTGTTCAACCTTGGGCTCTACGACACGCCGTTTGCGCTCATCCTCACCTACCCGACCTTCCTGGTCCCGTTCTGCACGTGGCTCCTGATGGGCTACTTCCGCTCCATTCCGTTCGAGCTGGAAGAATGCGCGCTGATCGACGGGGCGAGCCGGTGGCAGATCCTCACCAAGATCGTGCTGCCACTATCGGTGCCGGGCCTGATTTCCGCCGGCATATTCGCGTTCACCCTGTCCTGGAACGAGTTCATCTATGCGCTGACGTTCATCCAGTCGTCGGAAAACAAGACCGTGCCGGTCGGGGTGCTCACCGAACTGGTCCGCTCCGACGTCTATGAATGGGGGGCGCTGATGGCGGGAGCGCTGATCGGCTCGCTGCCGGTCGTCGTGCTCTATTCCTTCTTCGTCGAGCACTACGTTTCCTCGATGACGGGCGCGGTGAAGGAATAATCCTGCAAGCATGCCGCGCGAACGCGGCGACAATGGCCGCCTTGTGACAAGATCACCGATGGCACGGCCTAGAAATTGATCTCCACCGAAGCGGCGCTGCGCTTCGCCGGTCCATGGAAGACGGCCTCGATGTTGTTGCCGTCCGGGTCGAGCAGGAAAGCGGCGTAGTAGCCGGGGTGGTAGGTACGCTCGCCCGGCGCGCCATTGTCCCGGCCGCCGGCCGCAAGTCCGGCCTTGTGGAAGGCGTCGACCACGGCCCGGTCCTTCGCCTGGAAGGCGAGATGGTGGCGGCCGGTCAGAACTCCGCTTGCCGCGCGGCTGTCGGCGCTGGAGACGAACAACTCGTCGGCCCAGAAGTAATCCTCGGCCTCGCCGCCGACAGGAATGACCAGCACATCGAGGACCGCGTCGTAGAAACGCCGGCTCGCCTTCAGATCGCGCACGACGAGCTGGATGTGGTCGATAAGACGGCCCCGATGGAGCTTCATTGCCCTGACTCCTCCTGATCGCAATGGCTTCAATCTAGGTTAGGATGGCGTCCGGTCAATTCGCAGGACCTGCCGCGTATCGCTGCGGCACAAAACCAGATAAAAAATGCAACCGGATTGTAGGATGGGCGTCCGCCTCAGCGTCCTTCGGACGCAAGCGGCTCGACAAAGGCACGAAAAGCGTCGCGCCGCATCGAACTGATTTCGGGAGCAAATCATGAAGCCTTCCTACCGTTGGGTCATCGTCGCGGCTGGCGCGCTGATGAGCTGTGTCGCCATCGGTGTGATGTTTTCGCTGGCGATCTTCCTGGAGCCGATGGCGCTCGACACGCAGTGGTCACGCGCCGGCATATCGAGCGCGATGACGCTGAATTTTCTGGTTATGGGCCTCGGCGGCTTTGCCTGGGGCGCCATCTACGACCGCGTCGGTGCCCGCCCCGTGGTCTTCGCCGGCACGCTGCTGCTCGGGCTGGCGATGGTGCTGGCCAGCCGCGTTGGCTCGCTGCTGGCGTTTCAGCTCACCTATGGCGTGCTGGTCGGGCTCGCGGCCAGCGCCTTCTTCGCGCCGATGATCGCGCTGACCACGACCTGGTTCGACACCAACCGCAGCCTTGCGGTGTCGCTGGTCTCGGCCGGCATGGGCGTGGCGCCGATGACGATCTCGCCCTTCGCGCGCTGGCTGATCACGGCCTATGACTGGCGCACCGCCATGTTCGACATTGGCGTGATGGCCTGGGTGCTGCTGTTGCCGGTCGCCTTCCTGGTGCGCCAGCCGCCTGTCCCCGCCCCCGGTGACGAGGCTGCCGGTCCCGTTGCCGACGACCCCGGTATGTCGGTCGGCCAGGCGCTGCGCTCGCCGCAGTTCATCGTGCTCGGCCTCACCTTCTTTGCCTGCTGCGCCGCTCACTCCGGACCGATCTTCCACATGGTGAGCTATGCCATGCTGTGCGGCGTCGCGCCGATGGCGGCGGTCACCATCTACAGCGTCGAGGGTCTTGCCGGCCTGGGCGGCAGGCTGCTCTACGGCGTGCTCGCCGACCGCCTCGGCGTCAAGCCGGTGCTGGTCGCCGGGCTGGCGATCCAGGCGGTGGTAATCGCCGGCTATCTCGCCGTCAGGCAGCTCGAGCAGTTCTATGTGCTGGCCGTTATCTTCGGCGCCACCTATGGCGGCGTGATGCCGCTCTACGCGGTGCTGGCGCGCGAATATTTCGGAGGGCGCATCATCGGCACGGTGCTCGGCGCCGCCACCATGCTCTCCAGCCTTGGGATGGCCTTCGGCCCGCTCGCCGGCGGCATGGTGTTCGATGCCTATGCCAGTTATTCCTGGCTGTTCATCGGCTCGGCTCTTGTCGGGCTGGGTGCGGCGGGAATTGCCATCGCCTTCCCGCCTTTGCCGCGCAGGGCAGCGCTGCAGCCGGCGTAAGCCTGTGCCAAAACAATGGCCGCTCGCGGGAGCGGCCATTGTTCCAGGGTTTGTCGCCGATCCCGTTGCGGAACACCACTGAAACCGGCACGATGTGTGGTATTCTGGCCAGGCGCATCGGGAGCCACCGCATTGACCAAAAGCTTGGAAGCCGAAGACGCCAGGGGGTGGTCGAGCCTGCTGGTCGCCGCCGAGAAAGGCGATGCGGAGGCGGTTCAATCCGAGCTGGCGGCCGGCGCGGATATCAACCAGGCGGATGAAGGCGGCTGGTCGGCGCTGCATCTTTCGGCCCTCAATGCTCACACGGCGACGGTCGAAGCCCTGATCGAGCACCCCGAAATCGACGTGAACTCCCGCAACAAATGGAAGAGCACGCCGTTGAGCCTGGCGGCGGCCAAGGGCCATTACGCTTCCATCTCGGCCCTGGTGAAACATCGCGCAATCGACATCAACGCACGCGCCGACTATTACGGCCGCACGGCACTGATCGAAGCCGCCAAGAACGGGCATCTGGACATCGTGAAGCTGCTCGTGGAGCATGGCGCCGACGTCAATCTGATGGACAAGACGGGGCGCAACAATGCGCTGATCGAGGCCATCAAGGGACGGCATTTCGACATCGCCGAATATCTGCTTGAGACCAGGAAGGTGAACTTCCTCAACCGCGATATGCGACTGAACGCCATGATCTGGGCGGGAAGCTGCCACAACCCTCGCTTCATCGAAAGACTGGAAGCCGCGATCCGCAGTTTCTTCGACGGCAAGTGAGCGCGAGGCAGAGCCGCTGCGCCACACCTATCCCATCGCGACAGATCGTCCAGCCTAGGTAGGCGACAAAGCGATCCCTTCTACAGCCAGGATGCGTGTCCTGGCACTGCGAAAGCGGATCTCCTTCAAGCGCTCGTATTCCGGCGAGTCATACCAGGCCGAAAGCGACGCCATGTCGGGAAACTCGATGATGACGAGGCGGTGCGGGTGCCAGTCGCCCTCGAACACCTTGGTCGCGCCGCCGCGCGCGAGATAGCGTCCGCCGTAGCGCTCCTCGGTCGCCGGAACCTCACGCCTGTATTGTTCGAATACGGCCGCGTCGGTGACATCGACATCGGCAATCAGATAGGCCGCCATCGGCGTTCTCCCTCTCAAATCGTCTTCCACATTTTCAGGATCGGAACCGGCGCGCCGCCGCTGTCGTCGAAAGTCTTTTCGCCCGGCTGGTAGCCGCAGGCCCGATAGAGCGGCTCCCCGGCCATTGTCGCCCCAAGCTCGACACGGCGAAAGCCCTCCTCTTTTGCAGCGCTCTCGCAAATGGCGAGGATCAGGCGGCCAATGCCGCGCCGGACGAAATCGGGATGGGTATACATGGCCCTGACGCGCGCCGCGTCCTTGGCCGGATCGAGCAATGCCACATTGCGTCCGTTCGACTGATCGCCACCATACAGCGTTGCGCGCCGGCTCCAGCCACCGCAGCCAGCAAGAGCCCCGCTGCAGGTCACGACAAAATAGGTTCCATCATCGATGAGCTGCGTGTCCAGGCCCATGATCGCACGGCTGGATTCGATCTGGGCGTCGTCGAGGAAGGGTTTCTGCAGCTCGGCAATCGCCAGCGCCGTCAGCGCCGAAATCCCCGCGATGTCGTCGCGTGTTGCTGTCCGGTACTGCAACTCCTGGCCAACCATCTGGGAAATCCCATGGGCCGTTGGATAGGGCGGTAGCATATTAGAATTTGCTCATATTTAAAACCTCAAACGCCGCGCGGCCTCACATCCCTTTCGACCACCCAGCGGTGCTTGCCGATCTGGCCGGCGCGCCGAAAACCTTGCTGCTCGAACATGGCCAGCGTGCCGTTGTGCAGGAAGGCGCCGGCGACCGAACGCCCTTCTGCATCCTCGGGATAACTTTCCACCGTACCGCCTCCCAGGCGGGCGATTTCGACCAACGCGCCGGCAAGTGCGGCCGACGCCACCCCCTTGCCGCGATACGACTTGTCGGAAAAGAAGCAGGTGATGCGCCAGTCCGGAAGCATGGTCAGCCCTTCCTCATAGGCGCGGCGGTGTTTTATGCGCGGCAGTTCCTGCGTCGGGCCGAACTGGCACCAGCCGACGCAGGCCGGCCCGTCGAAAACCAGGGCGGCATGGGCGCGGCCTTCGCGCACCAGGGCCTCCTTTGCGGCACGGTTCCCCGCCGCGCCGGTGCTCTTGGCGTGGAAGGCCATGCACCAGCAGCCGCCCCAGACGCCATTGTGCCGTTCGACCAGCGCGGCGAAGCCCGGCCAGGTGGTTGCGTCGAGAGGTTTTGTGCTAAAGCCCATCGTCACCTCCTCAGCGACGAAGATAACCGATCTGGCGCAACTTTGAAGCGAGGCGTCACAGATGCGATCTCCCCCACGTGTGGAGATCGGCAGCGCCCTCAGTTCCTGAGCGCGATGGTGGCGGCCGCGCCGCCCATGCAGACGGCGGCGCCGCGGTTGAACAGGCGCGTGGCACGCGGCGACTGCAAGGTGTGGCGGGTCCTCGCCCCGGCAATGGCGAACGGGAACTGCACCGCCGTCAGGATGATCGCGGTAACGGCTAGCAGAACAGGCACGTCGAGCGGCGACAGCGCGCCGATGTCGACAACCGTCGGCAGGATGGCAATGTAGAACAGCACGGATTTGGGATTGCCGAGCGTGACCAGGATGCCTGAGACGAACGCGCTTTTGCCACCGCCGGCCTTGCCAGCGTCAGCCACATTGAAGGTCTCGCCCGAGGTCCAGAACTGCACCGCCAGATAGCAGAGATAGGCGACACCCGCCCATTTGATGGCAATCAGCAGAAAGCTGAAAGTCTCGGCGATGACGGCCAGGCCGGCGAGCACGGCGGCGAGATAAAGCACGTCGCCCAGCACCATGCCGGCGATCATCCAGGCCGCCTGCCGGTAGCCGCTTTTCAGCGCCTGCGCGACGATGGCGACAATCTGCGGACCCGGAATGATGGCAGCGATCGCCAGCGCGCCGGAATAGGCGGCAAAGCCCGACAATGTCATTCTTGTCTGCCTTTCGATGACCAGAGGCGAAACCGGAAGCACCGACAATCGGAGCGCGGGACGGCCCTGTCAACCAGTGCCGGAGCGCGATGCCGCGCGGGCGGCGTCGTCGCGGGGCAGCCGCTCGTCGGAGATGAGCACCACCGGGCAGCGGCAGCGCTGCAGCACGTCGCTCGTCGTCTCGCCGAACATCAGCTCCTCGCCCGGGCGCCGCGCCACGCCCATGACGATCAACGCCACCCCCCTGCCGGCCTGGCGGGCAATGGCATCGGCGGCGGCGGCCCTGCTGCGGATGGCGGTCTCGACTTCGACGCCGTAGCGGTCGGCAAGCGCGACAATGTCCTTCAGCACCGCCTCCCTGCGGCGATGCGAGACGGCGTCGCGCGGCTCGTCGCGGCCGACCCGCGCAACATAGAGCATCTTGACCGGCGCGCCGGTGACGGCGGCAACGGCAAGCGCCAGCTCGGCGCCACGGCGGGCGACCGACGTGCCGTTGACCGGCACCAGGATCCGGCCCGACTCGGGGCCGAGCCTCGGCATCTGCCGGCCGGCGGCGGCGGGTTTCAGCACCAGGCAGAGCGGACCGTCGAAGGCGCCGGCGATCTCGTCGATGCGGCGGGTGAAACCGCCCTTGGCGGTGAGTGCGCGGCCGAGCCCGACAATCAGCATGCCGTAACCCTTGCGCGCCTCCTTCGCCACGGTCTCGGCCGAAACGGGCGTGCCATGCCGGCGGGTGACGGGAGCCCTGGCGGCGGGCGGCTCGTCGGCCACCTTCGCCGCCTCGCGGTTGTCCTCGGCGCCCTTCTCGATCTCCTCCAGATTCGGCTCCGCTCCCGGCTCGGCCTCGTTCTCGCCGCCGGCATGCAGCACCGTCATCGGCTTGCCGGCGCCGATCACGCCGGCCATGTAGGCGGCGAAGCGGCCGACGACACCTTCGTCGGCCACCACCAGCAGCCGCTCCAGATTGGCGACGAAGCCGCGCTGGTCGATCTCCTCGCGCTCCAGCCTTTTCTTCTCGGCGTCGCCGATCGACAGCCGGCCAAGCGCCCAGCGCAGCGTGGGCGGCATAGCCAGCGTGGTGACAACGGCCATGGTGACGATCATGGTGAAGAGGTTGTGCGAGAGCACGCCGACCGACAGGCCGATCGAGGCGACGATGACCTCGGTCGAGCCGCGCGCATTCATGCCGCAGCCCACCGCGATCGCCTCACGAAACGGCATGCCGGCCAACTCCGCACCGATGAAGGCGCCGGCGAATTTGCCGAGGCTGGCAATTGCAACCAGCGCCACGGTGAGCAGCGCAAGCTGCGGATCGAGGAGCACGGTGAGGTCCGCCGACAGGCCAGCGACGCCGAAGAAGACCGGCATGAACAGCGCCGTGATGACGCCGCGCAGCTGGCCTTCGATGTGGCGCGACAGGATCGGCGACTCGCCGACAAGGATGCCGGCGACGAAAGCGCCGAGTACGGTGTGGACGCCGATCAGGTCGGTGATCAAGGCCATCGCGCCCATGATGGCGAGGATGACGGTGACGACGGCGTATTCGCTGCTGAAGCTGTCGTTGGTCCAGCGGATGGCGTCGAAGACGATGCGGCGGCCAAGGGTGAAGGAAAAGGCCATGAAGGCGGCGACGCCGGCAAGCGTAAAGGCGAGGCTGCCGAGCTCGATGCGGCCCTTGGTCGCGATGCCGATGGTGATGGCGATGATGACCCAGCCGATCGTGTCCTCGATGATCGCCGAGGAGACGATGATCTGGCCGAGGTCGCGGCGCATGAAGTTCATCTCGCGCACCACCATGGCGACGATCTTGACCGAAGAGATGGAGAGCGCGGTGCCGAGGAAGAGGCCGGCGACGACGCGCTCGCTGCCTTCGGCGAGCAGCGAGGCCGGCATGGCCTGTGCCGCCGCGAAGCCGAGCACGAAGGGGATCGCTACGCCGGCGGCGGAGATGGAAAAGCACGCGCGGCCGACCCTGCGCACCAGTCTGAGGTCGGTCTCCATGCCGGTGAGCAGGAGCAGCATCAACACGCCGAGCTGGGCGATGGCGTTGATCATGCTCTTTTGCGAGGCGTCGCCGGAGAAGATCGCCCGCTCCGCCTCCGGCCACAGCCAGCCGAGCAGCGAAGGCCCGAGCAAGATGCCGCCGATGAGCTGGCCCATGACGGCCGGCTGGCCGATGCGTTCGAGCAGCTCGCCGAGACCGCGCCCGACGACCAGCAGGAGGATGATCTCGAGAACGAAGATGCCTTCGCTCGAGATTATGACGCTGGATGGGCCAGTCTTTTCCGCCGGCCAGGCCGCAGCCGGGGCCAGGAACAGGGCCGCTGCCGCGATCCCGAGTGGCCAGCGCCATTTGTGCAGGAACGAAAGAATCATGCACCCCTCATTCTGTCGGAAACAACGGTTGCAGGCGACATCGGTTGCACAGGTTGCTCGCCGTGCAGCGCGTCGGGCGACCTCAGGACAATTCGATTCAAATGCGGCTGTGGATGTTTGCTTTCGGGTAAAGCGAGTCGCGCATGTTCGTTGCACGGCGGGCAATAAGGAGAAGCTAATGAAAAGCGACTTTGCTGCCGCTCGCCTGCATCTGGAGCGGGCCTGTCACTATCTGCGCGGCGACGACGAAACGAGCAGCGAGGCCCTTTCGGCGCTCGACCTGTTGATCGAGGCGATCGTTGCCGCCCAGTACACACGGCCGGCGGCGGAAGTGGTGGATTTTCCACGGTCGGCAAGGCTGCGGTAGTCCCGCGAAGCCTGGGCCGACGATACGGTCGGTGACCGGGCACTCCCAAGGCTGTCCCACACGGCTACAAGCGACATGGCAGAGACAGGGAGGCCGCTTCGGGCGGAAGCGGCCTCGGCATGCTGTCGGACGGCGGGTCGGCAATCACCCATCTTTGATCGCTCGTGAAAACGCTGCGGGACAGGCTTCGGGCCTGGTCGCCGTTAGTACGTTAATAAGCATTTGGTAATAAAACACCGACAATGAAATACAGGCTCGATCCAGCACATAGGACGCCGGCATTCCCGGCGGATTCGTGCCATGCGCATTAGAAGCCAGATCATCCTCAGCATGGTGAGCGCCGCGGCCCTGATCGGGCTGGTTGGCGGCGTCGCCATCTTCACGCAGATCGCGGCGACCAAATATCTGGGACTGACCGAAGCAACCAATGTCGCCCAGGAACTGGCCGACACGATTGTCTTCAAATCATCCGACGGGACGCCTTCGCTGTTCGAGCGACCTGACGCGCTCAAGCAATTCATGCAGCACCAGCATCGCCGCCTGCACCGGGATTTCCTGGTCCTCGACCGCAACAAGATCATCGTCGCCCATGCCGCCGACGAAGAGCACCATGTCGGCGGCAAATTCGAGCACGACCCCGGCAACGAAATCGGCCAGACGCTGGAAGACGGCATCCCGCGCAGGTTTGTCGACCCGGAGGAAGTCATCGCCATACTGGCCGTGCCGATCGAATATCCCGCCGATACGATCATCGGCGCCGTGCTGCTGGAATATGACCCCGTCCTGCATGCCGCCGAACAGCGCACCAACAGCCTGCTCTGGCTGGTTGGCCTCAGCGCGGCGGCGGCCGTGCTGGTCGCGGTGGGGTTTGCATGGATGCTGCTCAGCCGTTTCGGCGCCGGCCTCAACGACATGATACGCGGCATGGAAGCGCTGGCGAAAGGCAATGCCATGACGCGCATCAGCCATGCCCGCAAGGATGAATTCGGGCAGCTGGCCGATGGGTTCAACACGATGGCGGACCAGCTTGCATCGGCGCGGGCGCATGTCGAGGATATCGTCGAGACGGCGGCCGAAGGCATCGCGGTGCTGGACGGCGACGGCCGTATCGCCAGCGCCAATCCGGCGGCGGCAACGATGGTCGGACGGCGCGCCGACAAGATCGTCGGGCAGCAATGGGATGCGGTGCTGACGGTGCGCGACCCGAGAGGCGGTGCGTTCGCGGCCGGTGCTTCTCCCGTCGAAATGGCTTTGGCCACCGGCCGCCAGCACCAGGGCGAGGTGCGCCTGACCAAATCGGACGGTTCGCATCTGCCTGTGATCGCCAGTTGCAGTCCGCTAAGCCGATCCGGCGGCGGTCTGGTCCTCACGCTCAACGACATCAGCGAGTTGCGCCGCGCCGAAGGGGTCGTCAACGAGCGTGCCGATCAGCTGGCAATCCTCAACCGCGAGCTGCACGAGAAGTCGGAAACCACGACCCGCCTGGTGAAGCTTGGCGAGCTGTTGCAGGCCTGCGTCACCTTCCCGGAAGCCTTCGCAGTGGTCGGCACCGCCATGACCGAATTCCTGGGCGGCTTGAGCGGAACCGTGCATTTGACCAGCGCCTCGCGCAACCTGGTCGAGGAGATGGCGCATTGGGGCGACGTCCGGTCGAGCGTCACCCAGTTTGCCCCGGAGGATTGCTGGGCGCTGCGCCGCGGCCAGGAGCATGTCGCCGGCCCTGGCATGCTGACGCCGCGCTGCGCCCATATCACCGAGAACGGCAAGAAGGGCTACGTCTGCATGCCGCTGGCGGCGCAAGGCGAGACGCTGGGAATCCTGCATCTGTGCGAGCCGAATGCGGCCGACAAGCCGCAATGGCTGGCTGAAAGGCAGCAGATCCTGCGCGGTGTCGTCGACACGCTGGCATTGGCGCTGGCCAATCTGCGCCTGCGCGAGACGCTGCGGCAGCAGTCGATCCGCGATCCGAACACCGGCCTGTTCAACCGGCGCTATCTCGAGGAAACCAGCAGCCGCGAACTGCGCCGGATGGAGCGCTCGGCGCAGCCGCTGACGATCCTCATGCTCGACGTGAATCATTTCAAGCAGTTCAACGACACGTTCGGCCACGAGGCCGGCGACCTTGTGCTGAAGCAGGTCGCCGCCACATTGATCGAGCACGCCAGGGACAGTGACGTCGTGTCCCGCTATGGCGGTGAGGAATTCGCCATCGTCATGCCGGGATGTTCGCTCGAGGAAGGTGCCGAGCGGGCAGAAACACTGCGCCAGGCCATCAGGCAGCTTCACCTGACGCATCGCGGCCGCACGCTGGGCACCGTGACGGTTTCTTTCGGGGTCGCCGCCTACCCCGAGCATGGAGCCGGCTGGGCCGAGATCACCAATGCCGCCGATCATGCGCTGTACGATGCCAAGGGCGAAGGACGCGACCGGGTCGTCGTCGCCAAGAGCGGCTCCCCCGGTGAGCGGCCTTCGATCCAGCTGGTATCGGCCGCGAAAGCGGGGGCGGACCTCAAGGGCTGAAGGACGCGCAACGCGAACGCGCCAGCTCGGTCTAGAGCCAGAACAGCCAGATCAGCCAAGCCGCCAAGGCCAGCACGACAGGCTTGGAATATCAATCTTGCGAACCCGGGTCTGGGCAGTTGTAGCGGTAGGATGGCGTGATGGTGGCATCGCGACGGCTCTCGAACATGAATGTGCGCAATTCGACCGTCACGAGCCGCAATCCATTCGTATCCTCAGGACGAACAAAGAAAATACTGGCGTCGATAGCCACAGTGAACACAGCTGAACATCCGATCAAGCGCTCGCTCGTCTTCTTCCTGGTGCCCGATTTCACCATGGTCGCCTTTGCGACCGCGCTGGAGCCGATCCGGATCGCCAACCGGATGCTCGGCTACGAAGCCTACAAGTGGCGGCTAGCCAGTATCGACGGGCAGCCCGTGTCCGCTTCGAACGGCGTGTTGTGTGCCGTAAACACGTCGTTGGAGGACGAGCGGCGTAAGATGGCTGGCCCCGACAGGCTATCGATGGTCATCGTCTGCACCGGCATCAACATCGAACGTTATTCGAACAAGTCGGCCTTTGCCTGGTTGCGCGAGGAACATAATCGCGGCGTTGCGATCGGCGGCCTCTGCACCGGTGCGCATGTGCTGGCGGCTGCCGGATTGCTCTCGGGCAAACGCTGCGCCATCCACTGGGAAAACCTGCCGGGCTTCGCCGAGGCATTTCCGGAGGCCAACGTTTTTGCCGACCTTTTTGAGGTCGACCAGAATATTTATACATGCGCCGGCGGCACGGCTGCCCTCGACATGATGTTGAAGCTGATCGGCGATGATTTCGACGATTCTCTGGTCAGGCACGTATGTGAGCAGGTGCTGACCGATCGAGTACGCAGCCCGAGCGATCGCCAGCGGCTTCCTCTGCGAGCACGGCTCGGCATTCAGAACTCCAAGGTGCTGACAATCATAGAACTTATGGATGCCAATCCGTCCGAACCGATATCGATTGGTGATATTGCCGACCAAGTCGGACTGTCGCGACGGCAGATCGAGCGTCTGTTCCACGTCGAGATGGGTCGCTCCCCCGCCCGCTATTATTTGGATATCCGCCTTGAGCGCGCGCGGAATCTGCTGATCCAGTCATCCTTGCCCATAGTCGAAGTGGCCGCCACGTGCGGCTTCGTTTCGGCGTCGCATTTTTCAAAATGCTACCGCGAGCTCTACGCACATACGCCGCAGCAGGAACGACTGGACAGGAAACACCCCGCCGCGGCATAAACGTCACCAGTTTTGTGACTTTCACGGCCAGTTAGCCAAGCAGTTTGCGCGTCCATGAATGTCGCGCCGCGCAAGCACAGCGACCAAATCCGGCTGACTCGACACAGGCTTCGCAAAGCACGTTTAGCCGCTCCGCAGCATGCACGGCTTGTTGCGATACCTGATACCCGCTTCTGATTGGGGAGGCTTGCCTTGCCCGGGTAGGCTTAGCCCTACCCGAGATCTACCGGGCTCCCTACTCACCCGCCGGCTTCTCCTATCCCCTCTGCTTGCCCTTTCTACCCTCATGGGTGTGGTAGGAGAGCGCCAAATCCGACACTTCCAAAACGACGCCAATTGCAGAAGCTCCAAGTGCGCCGTGCGCGACCTTGGCCTCGCAAGAGGTCGGTCTTTGTCGTCCAAGGGGAAGTTTTCACGAAATAGTTACGAAATAGATCTGGGAGGTCAAGCATGTCGACTGCAAGCAGACTACGAGGCGTAGACCCAGCGGTATTCTGGCCGGCCATAGCGATAACGGCCGCGTTCATCTCATGGGGAGCGGTGGCTCCGGATAGTCTCGCCTCAGTCACCCAAGCTATTCTTTCGGCGATCATCAACGGTTTCGGATGGGGCTTTGTTGTCTCGACCGCGTTATTCCTGGTCTTTGCCGGGTTCCTAGCGGTCAGCCGTTTCGGCAAGATCAGGCTTGGGGCCGATGGCGAACTTCCCGAATTCCGGACGGTTTCGTGGGTATGCATGATGTTCAGCGTCGGCATGGGCATCGGCCTGATGTTCTGGGGCGTTGCCGAGCCAGTCTTCCATTTTGGCGCACCGCCTCACGGGCTGGCGGCCGCGCAAACCAAGGAAGCTGCGCTGGTCGCGATGAAATATTCCTATTTTCATTGGGCGCTGCACCCTTGGGCGATCTATGCCATTGTCGGTCTGGCGATTGCCTACTTCACCCACCGCAAGGGCTTGCCAATCCTGATCTCGAGCGCATTCACACCCTTGCTCGGCAACGCGGTCAACGGGCCGATCGGCAAGACGATCGATATTCTCGCCGTCATCGCCACACTATTCGGCACGGCGACATCGCTCGGCCTTGGCGCACAGCAGATCAACAGCGGGCTGAATTTTCTCTGGGGAACCGGCGAAGGGACAGCCATTGCCCTTACGATCATCGCGGTGCTGTCGGTGCTGTTCATCCTTTCGGCGGTGTCCGGGGTGGGCAAGGGCGTTCAGTTCCTGAGCAACATGAACATGGTGGTCGCCGCCGCGTTGCTGCTGTTCCTGGCCGTCGTCGGTCCGACTATCTTTATCCTCAACACCTTCACCGAAGCGCTTGGCGACTACCTGGCCGATCTCGTCACCATGTCGTTCCGCACCGCTGCCTTCAGCGACGGCAAATGGCTGGGCAGCTGGACGATCTTCTACTGGGCCTGGTGGGTTTCGTGGGCGCCTTTCGTCGGCGTCTTCATTGCGCGCATCTCCAAGGGGCGGACGATCCGCGAGTTCATCACCGGCGTTCTGCTCATTCCGAGCGGCGTGACCTTCCTCTGGTTCACCATCATGGGCGGCACCGCGCTGCACTCCGAACTGATGGGGGTCGGCGGTCTTGTCGAGGCGGTCAACAATCAGGGTGCTGCCATCTCGCTGTTTGCTTTGCTCGAACAATATCCAGCAACTGCGCTCACCTCGTTCGTCGCGATCTTCCTGGTCGCCATCTTCTTCATCTCGGGAGCGGATGCCGCCTCGATCGTGATGGGCATGCTGTCGTCTCGCGGCACGCTCGAGCCCGCGCGCATCGTCGTCGTCCTCTGGGGCGTCCTTGCGGGAGCGTCGGCCTGCGTGTTGCTGGTGATGGGAGGCCTGGAGGGCCTGCAGACCGCGTCGATCATCGCCGCAGCACCCTTCCTCGTCGTGATGCTCGGGCTGTGCATCTCGCTGTGGATGGCGCTGCTGGACGACCTCGAAGGACGGCGCGAACCCGGCTCTCCCCTGCCCGAAGCCTCGCTTCTGACCGCAGCAGTCGCGGCAGAGTAGGCTACGGTCCGCCATCCAGGCGGCCAACAAACCGCACCTGAGAATCGAACTTCAGGTGCAGTTGGCCGGTAGTCGCCCCGCCGCGATCGTCGCTCCTCATCGCCGCCGGCAGCGCGACAAGGATCAAGCCAGAACCAAAATCCAACTGAGCGCTCGAAGGGAGCCAAGATGATAACCGACCCGCAAGTTTGGCTCAGCGGCGGCGAGCCGCGTTCAGGCGTTCTGGAACTGACCATCAGAGAAGGCTGTTCTCACAGCCATGCCAATGGCATAATGGGCTCAGGGCCTACGCTTTCTTTGTTCATGGCCCCCCGTCCTGGGTGACCGGCGAAACCCACCCCCGCCCCCCGATCGTCGGTCACCTACTTTTCCACGCCAGACATTCTGAGCCGCGCTGGAACGTTTCAGCCGACCGCGCGTTATGGTCTTTGGGATGTGGCCGGTGTCTTTTCGGCCGGCCACTGCGTTCGGGAGGCGCATGGCAGGGGATGTCCCAGGTCCAGACCGTGAAATCCACCGAGGCGGCAGCAGCGCCGCGGGCGTCGGATGCGTTCGCGATGAAGCTCACCTCATCGGAACTGGCAACGACGATGTCGCATTTCCATCGCGCCGAAATCGGCCGCATGGCTGGCTGGCGTGACAGGCTCGACCGGACCAGCAACTGGGCGATCACGGTTGTCGCCGCGATGCTGTCGGTATCGCTGTCGACGCCAAGTGCCCATCACGGCGTGCTGCTCTTCGCCATGCTTTTGATTACGCTGCTGTTGTGGATCGAGGCGCGGCGCTATCGCTTTTTCGACGTCTACCGGGCCAGGGTGCGCCAGTTCGAGCGCTACTACTTCGCGCAGATCTTCTCGCCGCAGCCGGATTACGCCTCAAACTGGCTGGCCATCGTCGGCGAAGGCCTGCGCTCGCCACGCTTCCTGATCTCGCAGCGGGCGGCGCTGGTGCGGCGGCTGCGCCGCAATTACATCTTCATGTACACGATCCTGATGCTGGCCTGGGTGCTGAAGATCACGACGCCCAGCCTGCAACGCGAAGGGTCCCCAATCGGTTTCGGCGCCTCGTTCCTCGACGCGATGCGGGTAGCATCGCTCGGTCCGGTGTCCGGCATCGTCGTCGCGTGCATCGTGGGGTTCTGCTATGCCGCCATGCTCGCCGCGGCCTTCCTCCTCAGCAGCGAGGAAGGCGAACTTTCGCACGGCACCGTGCATGTCTGAGCATGATCCCGAACCGAAGGTCCGCGAAGGCAAAAAGTGGAACCCGGTCTTTGGTTTCTATTTCAGCGACAGCCATGTCGAGCGGAAGTCCTTCGTATTGTTGCGGTTGGGATAGGGCTGGTCTGGTATGGGAACGCCGAGATGGGCGCAGAGCGGATCCCAGCCATCGCCAAGCCTGTGGACCAGCAGGCGCTCGGCCGGCACGGTGGCGATGACCGCCTCGACATTGGCCTCGTAGGCGGCGATCGCGGCCGCGCGATCCTGCGGCTGGCCGGCGAAGACCTGCTTCGCGATCAGCGCGACGCCAAGGGAATCCGGATCCAGGCTGGTGGCGATGCCGGCGACGATCGTCTTTTCGAAACTCTCCCACCAGCTTTCGGGCGAACGCCAGGTGAGGATGACGCGGGCATCGGAATAGAAGCCGATCAGCTCCCGCCAGTAGTATGCCGACGGCCAGTCCATGCAGGAGACATAGCCGGAGAACAGCCTGTCCCAGTCGGGCGCCTCGCCCTTCGCCACGGCGCGCCACAGCCGCTTCTGCTCCTCGTTGGTGTTGACCGCGACCATGTGGTGGCAGGGGCCGAAGCCGACGATCGCCAGCGCCTCGCGCATCGAATCCGTACCGGTACGGCCGAAGCCGGTTCCTATTACCTTGATCGCCATGCCACCCCTCCCCTTGATCGAGAAGATCAGTCTCCTGCCACCACGATCCGCAGGCGGTTGCCCTCGGGATCAGCGAGGTGCAGTGCCCCATCCGTTTGCGTCGAAGGCAGGTGCGCGTCGCCGAGTCGCCGCGCGACCGCAGCGAGATCGTCGGCCGATGGAACCACCACGGTGAAATGGTCGAGGCCGGCGGCACCGGGCGGCGGCTCGCGCAGGTCGTCGCGGGCCCAGATGTTGAAGGCGACCATGTGCGGGCGCCGGGCGGTGCCGCAGTCGAACAGGCCGAACGAGCGGGACTGGATGTGCGGCCTGAAGCCGAGCACGCCGAGATAGAATGCCATCAGCGCTTCCGGCGAGCGGGCGCGCATATGGATGTGGCCGATGAGGGCATCGGCCGCCAGCATGGGTTCGACATGGCCGGAATTGCCGAGCTCGCGCAGCAAGCCCGCGATATCCAACGGCTCGAGACCGGAATGCGCGCTGCCATCCCTGGCGATCAGCGAGACGCGGCCGTCCGCGGCCTCCTCTCTCGAGGCATAGCGCTCGGGCGTGTCGAAGCAGATCTCGATACCGTTGCCGGACGGGTCGGAGACATAGAGGGATTCCGAGATCAGGTGATCCTGGGCGCTATACCTCAGGCCCGATGCCTTGAGCCGAGCGGCAACGCGCGCCAACTCCTTGCGCGTCGTTACATGCACGGCGACATGGAAGAGATCGCGCGCCTTCGGCGGCAGGACCAAATCCGCCCCGGCGTGCAGCACGATCAGCGCCTTGCCGTCGACGCCGAGTTCGACTGCTGCGCCATCGTCGCCAAGCACCGCCAGGCCGACCGCGTCGACCCAGACCGGCAAGGCCGCCGCGATATCGACGACGCGCAGATGCACCGGACCGAGATGGGTGGCGCTGGCCAGCAATTCTTCGCTCATCGACCGCAGTTCTTCGCTCATCGACCTTGTCCGGATTGCAGCCTCCGAACATTAGCTTTGAACGATATAGCTGTCTCGCGCAAAGTCATCCACCGTGCGTCCCTCTGGTCCTGCGAGGGAGGCGGGCGTATCCTGGGTCCAAGGGTCTGAAAATATCTCGCTAGGGAGATTGCGATGGCTCAGGCAACGCGTCACGACGCCTGGCAGGCCGGAGACAGCTACGACCTCTATATGGGGCGATGGAGCCGTCAGATCGCTCCCCTCTTCCTGGATTGGCTCGATCCGCCCGAGGGGCTGGATTGGCTGGAGGTGGGGTGCGGAACCGGAGCGCTGTCCGCGGCGATCCTTGCGCGTTGCAACCCCGCGAGCCTGGTCTCGATAGACCCCTCGGAGGGCTTTCTCGCCAAGGCGCGCGCCAACGTGCCTGACGGCCGTGTCGAGTTTGTCCAGGGCGATGCGCAGGCGCTGTCGGTCCAATCGGGCAGCAAGGACGTGGTCGTGTCCGCGCTGGTTCTCAACTTCATTCAAGACAAGCAGAAGGCGCTGGCGGAAATGCGGCGGGTCGCCCGCGGCGGAGCGACGATCGGATTCTATGTATGGGATTATCCCGGCGGCGGCGTGGAATTCATGCGGGCCTTCTGGACAGAAGCGAAGGCCCTCGACCCCGGTGCCAATGACCTTACCGAGGACAAACGCTTTCCATTCTGCACACCGGACGGATTGACCGACCTCGCGAGCAAGGCTGGGTTGGTTTCCGTCGACTGGACCCAGATCGAAATGCCGGCTGTGTTCAAGGACTTTGACGACTACTGGCGTCCTTTCACGCTGGGCGCAGGGCCGGCGCCGGGCTATTGCATGAGCCTCGAGCCGCACGCACGCCAGCGCCTGATGGAGAAGCTGCGCGACAGCCTGCCGCGCGGCGAGGACGGATCAATCCCCATGAAAACCAGGGCCTGGGCGGTGCGGGCCAAGGTAAGCTGACGGTTCGCTGCGCCAGACCAGGAACGATATCGCTCCCGAGCGCAAAGTTCGGGTTGACCGCTTCCAGGCACGAAGCGACTATCGGGTCTAGCCAGCCGGCGCAGACTGCAGGGAGGAAATGCAATGGACGAACCCGATCAGTGGCGTCACATGTCGAGCGCGCCACGGGACGGCAGCCGCATCCTGGTCACGGTGCGCCCAACCGAACAGGGACCGGCGGAGGTCGACATGGCCTATTGGTCGCGCGCCGACCAGTTCGGCGCCGAAGGCTGGCGCGCCTCCGACTCCTCGCCGGGACGCGTGGTCGAATATGCCGACCCGGAGCTGAAATGCTGGATGCCGCTGCCAAGGGCCAATCCGGGCCGGGCGTCGATGCCGGCGCCCTGGGAAGGCGAAGACGTGCCGCTGCTCGACGGCTCCGGCATATAAGCGGGAGCGGTCGGCGACAGCCAGGGCAACGGCATCAGGCTTGACCCTTCGGTCGTTACCTCGGCCGGCGCACCGCCCGCACCACCCCGCCGGGTCCACCGCCGCAAAAGAAGCAGTCGCTGCCGTCGGATTCGAGCCCGGACACGCCGGTGCCGGCCGGCATGTCCAGCTTCTCCAGGACCTTTCCCGTCTGCGGGTCGACGCGCCGCACGTCGCTTTGGTCGCCTTCCCAGGTGCCGTGCCACAATTCGCCGTCGACCCATGTCACGCCGGTGACGAAGCGGTTGGATTCGATGGTGCGCAGGACTACCCCTGTCTCGGGATCGATCTGGTGGATCTTGCGCTCCCGGTTCTGCCCCACCCAGAGCGTACCCTCGGCCCAGGTGAGACCGGAATCGCCGCCGCCGCCGGGCGCCGGAATGGTGGCCAGCACCTGGCCGGTGTCGGGGTCGATTTTCTGGATCCGGTCCTTGGCAAGCTGGAACAGGTGCTTGCCGTCATAGGCGGTGCCGGCATGGGCGGCGACATCGATCGAGCGCAGCGTCTCACCGCTCGCCGGGTCGAAGGCGGTCAGTTTTTCACCCGAGGCAAACCAGACATTTTTTCCGTCAAAGCTCACCCCGTGTACGGCGTCGACGCCCGGAAAGGGTCCGTATTCGCGCAGGATTTCAGCGGCTGCATGTTTCATGTCTTTGTCCTCGCCATGTCTGGTCGTACCTTCCTAGCCGTTCGGCAGCGGCGCCGGGAGTAACAAGGTGGTCGTGAATCCCGCCACCGGCGGCGTCATCCAGCGGCGCGCCCGCCCGTGCCCGAATGACTGCACCTTGCCCGTCAGGGCGAGTTGCTCCAGTGCCCTCTGCACGCTGCGCTGTCCGGCGCCAAGCGCCAGCGCCAGCGCCGAGCTTGCCCAGGATTCGCCATCGGCAAGGAAGGCCAGCACCGCAGCGTGCCGCTCCTCGATCGGCCGCGCCAGCACCAGCACCTGGCCAGCCTGGCGCGGCGCCAGCGCGAATCCTCGCTTGGTCGCGCCGATGTCGACCAGCATCCGCAGCTCGGCGCGCAGCCGGCCGATCTCGACCCGCAGCCTGGCGCGATGCGATTCATCGGCGTGCTTGCCGCCGAAAGCCCGCGCCACGAGTTCCTCTCTCGACACGTCCGCCGGCCATGCTTCGGCGAGCGCCCGCGCCAGCGCAAACAACACCGGGCGCGTTGCCAGCGAGATTGTCGTTTCGTGCTTGTGCACGAGATAGCGCAAGGCGTCTACGACCAGCGCCGGCGAAGCCTGCAACGCCTCGACCTCCTCGAGCAGCAGCGGGCGCTCGTCACCGTTGGCGATTAGTCGCGCCGCGGGCGTCTCCAACGCCAGGAAGGCACTGTCGACCTCCGCCGTCAGCCCGGCAATGCCGGCCCGGTTCGCGGCCAGCCTCGCCCACTCCAGCGCCTCGCGCGCGGCTTTCGTCCTGAGGCGCCGCATCGCGATCCCGGCGACGGCGAGCTCGTGCGCGGCCCGCGAGGCCGGCGGAAGCGGCGCCGGGTCGAGCCCGGCCAGCACGCGCTCGGCCTCGTCGAGGCGACCGATCAGCAGCAGGCGCCGCACCGTGAGGTGCCCGGCGTGCGCCGCATTCAGCCGGTCGCCATGCTTTTCCAGCGTTGCCCGCGCCGCGTCTAGCGTCTTCGCCGGCCAGCCGAGATCGCGCGAGACCAGCGCGATCTCGGCTTCGGCGACGACGCATCTGGCGCGCGCCACGGCCTCTTTCGGACCAAAGCCGCGCACCGCCCGCCGCAGCAGCAGCTTGGCGCGA
This sequence comes from Mesorhizobium sp. LjNodule214, assembly GCF_964252735.1. Taxonomy (NCBI): domain Bacteria; kingdom Pseudomonadati; phylum Pseudomonadota; class Alphaproteobacteria; order Hyphomicrobiales; family Phyllobacteriaceae; genus Mesorhizobium; species Mesorhizobium sp. LjNodule214. The sequence continues at coordinate 205,549 of NZ_CAXUPE020000003.1, read as the reverse complement.
TCGAGATCGCCGAGCTGCGCCATGGCGATGCCGCGCAGCGCCAGGGCCGGCGCATCCTCGCGCAAGGCGACGCGGTCGAGCGCGCCGAGCGGATCACCGGCCGCCAGCGCCAGCCCTGCCGCGGTAATCAGCGAGTCCATTCAAATCCCGTCACACTTGTAACTCCCACCTTCCGGCGCAGCGCCCCTACTCTATCTCACCATCAGCAAGCAACAACACGTCGCAACGACGCGACAACAGACTGGCAAAGGAGAAGACCATGACCAAGCACACCGCAATGAAGACACCACCTGTTGTTTCGCAGCAGGAATGGGAGGCCGCGCGCAAAAAGCTGCTGGTGAAGGAGAAGGCCACGCTCCGCGCCAAGGACGCGCTGGCCGCCGAACGCCGGCGGATGCCATGGATGAGCGTGGACAAGACATATGCGTTCGAGGGGCCCGAGGGAAAGGCCAGCCTGCTCGACCTCTTCGAAGGCCGCCGTCAGCTGATCGTCTACCGCGCCTTCTTCGAGCCGGGGGTCTATGGCTGGCCCGATCACGCCTGCCGCGGCTGTTCGCTGGGCGCCGACCAGGTCGGCAACCTCGCCCATCTCAACGCCCGCGACACCACACTCGTCTACGCCTCGCGCGCCCCGCAGGCCGACATCGCGCGGCTGAAGAAGCGGATGGGCTGGGAGATGCCCTGGTACACCATCACCGACAGCTTCGATAAAGACTTCGGCGTCGACGAATGGCACGGCCACAACGTGTTCATCCGCGACGGCGAGCGCATTTTCCGCACCTACCTCATCAACAGCCGCGGCGATGAGGCGATGGGCACCGTCTGGAGCTACCTCGACGCCACGGCGCTCGGCCGCCAGGAGGTCTGGGAGGACTCGCCCGAAGGCTATCCGCAAACCCCGACCTACAAATGGTGGAACTGGCACGACAATTACGATGCCGCGCCCGACAAGAAATGGGCCGAAGTGTCTGCTGCCGGAGAGGCAGCGTTCCGGGACAACGCCTAGCAGGTGGATTTGGCAGGACGCCCGATGCCGTCGGCAAGCGGGCGCCTCCCCTGACATGTGCCAGTGGCGCAATTGCGCTCTATCAAGGGAAAGAGACCATGAGCGAGATCCATGCAGGTGCCGGCGACGCGATCCCCGGTGAACGAGCAAACGCCCTTGGCACCGCCGACAGGCTGTGCCTCGCCGCGGCACCGACCTTTGCGCTGATGGCGCTGCTCACCTGCGTTCAGGGTAGCGATGCGGCCATGCTGTGCATGGACGCGAATGCCTCGCCGCTCACCGGAATGCCGGCGATGTATCTATTGATGAGCGCCTTCCACCTGGCGCCCTGGCTGCGGGTGATTTCCGGCCGGCAGGCACGCCCGGGCCGGGAATGACCGATCTCAGCCATTTGAACCCTTTTGATCGCTGACAAGCAGACCCATCACGAAACAGGAGACAGTCATGACCAACCGCAATTTCACCACCGCCTTCACGGTGGACCAGACTCCGGAAGCAGCCTTCGCGGCCATCAACAATGTCCGCGGATGGTGGTCGGAAGAAATCCAAGGCCGAACCGACAAATCCGGGGAAGACTTCGACTATCACTATAGCGATCTCCACCGCTGCAAGATCAAGGTGACGGAGCTCGTCCCCGGCAAGAAGGTCGCCTGGCGCGTGCTGGACAATTATTTCAGTTTTACCGAGGACAAGACCGAATGGACGGGCACGGAGATGATCTTCGATATCTCCGGCAAGGACGGCAAGACCGAGGTCCGCTTCACCCACCAGGGCCTGGTTCCGGACTATGAGTGCTACGACGCCTGCTCCGACGGATGGCGCACCTATATCAACGGCAGTCTGCGCAGCCTGATTGCATCAGGCAAAGGGCAGCCCAATGTCGGGGATCCCATGACCGACAGCGAACGGACGCTTGTTGCTTAGATACCTCAGTTCGGCTCCGCCCGGGCACCCGGGCGTAGCGCCTGACCAGCGTCGGATGCAGACGCGACCTGGCGATGCTTCATGCGCCAAGCCAGCGCCAGGCGGAGATGTCCGGCAGGACAGAGAGGAGTGCGAAGGATCGCCCCCCTCGGCTTGGCAGCCCAGGGTGAGATCGGGCGACCCACGGAGGAGCGGCACCCCTCTCTGCCCTGCTGGGCATCCTTCCCATGCAGGGAAGATCACGCGCTCAGCCGACCTCCACCAGCACGGCGCCGGCCTCGACCTTTGCCGGATAGGTGCGGAGCTTGATACAGGGCGGCAGGCGCTTGGCTTCGCCGGTGCGGTAGTCGAAGGCGCCGGAATGTTTCGGGCATTCGATCTCGTAGTCCATGACCAGACCGTCGGCGATGTGGACGGCTTCGTGCGTGCACAGGCCGTCGGTGCAGAACACCTCGTCATCCGGCGAGCGGAAGACAGCGTAGGTGCGGCCCTCATGATCGAAGCGGCGCGCGCCTTCCTGTTCGATGTCGTCGAGGCCGCAGGCCCTGATCCAGCTGGTCATTTTCTCTCTGGTCAATTCCGATCGGACCTCCGGAGCGGACACGATGGCCGCCCCGGAGGCCCCAGTCTTGGGACTATTGTTGTTGCGCGTGATCTTTTCCGAAACCGGTTCCCACCTTTTGCTTCGCTGACCTTTCGGTTCGGGATCATGCTTAGTTCTTGTTGAGGTACTCAGCCGCGTTCGCCGGCGTCACCAGCTCGAATGGCACGTAGACAACGCGGTCGACCTTCTCGCCCTTGGCCAGCGCAAGGGCCGCGTCGACACCGCCACCGCCCTGCCCTTTGGCGTTCTGGAACACGGTGACCGAAAGATCGCCGGCCTTCATCGCCTGCAACCCGTCCTGGGTGGCGTCGATGCCGCCGACGACGACGTTCTTCATGTCGACGCCATTGGCCTTCAGCGCCAGGATGGCGCCGATGGCGGATTCGTCATTGTTGGCGATGACGGCGTCCGGCGCGCCACCGGCGGTCAGCCAGTTGGTCATCAGATTCTGCGCATTGTCGCGCGACCATTCGGACGACTGCTTGTCGACGATCTTGATGAAGTTGCACATGTCGGTGCCGAAGATCTGCTCGACATCCTTGGTCCGCTGCAGAGCCGCCTGGTGAACCAGGCTGCCCATGACGATGTAGGCGTTGGCACCTGCCGACTTGCCTTTGGCGCGCAGTATCTTGCACACCTCGAACGCTTCCAGCGTGCCTGACTCCACCTCGTTGGAGCCGACATAGACCTGTTTCTCCGGCAGGTTCGCCATGTCTGACGGTTCGAGGTTGACGAAGACCAGTGGGATACCGGCCTTGGCAGCTTCCTCGCTGAGCGTCCTTGACGCATTGGTGTCGACCAGCGTGACGATGATGGCGTCGACGCCGCTGGCGATGAAGTTCTTCACCTGGTCGAGCTGCTTGGCGACGTCGTTCTGCGCGTCCTCGACCTGGATGCCGGCGCCCTTCTCCTTGGCGCGGGCCTGCATGCCATCCCTTAGCAACGTCTGAAAATTGTTGTCGAAGTTGACGATGCTGACGCCGATTTTTGCAGCCATCGCATTGGTCGACATCAAGGCCGCCAACGCGGTCGAAATGAAAAGTTTCTTCACGGTTTTCCTCCCTTGCGGATGGAGTGCCGGTTCACTCCTCCTTTGACTTCCGGCCCTTGCGGGATGGCTTGCGAGGACGGCCGGAACCGCCTCGCCTGGCTGTCTGGTCGGGCTTTCACTGGGCGGCGTTGGCGCGCGCCTTCTTCTTCTCGTAGCGGGCCTGCATGCGGGCTTCGCCTTCCTTGCCGCCGTCGTGGAAAGTGCCCAACCATCGGTCGAACGGGATGAGCCCGTCGCCGTAGTTCACTTCGAAATATTTGTGATGGAGGTAATGGATGTAGGCGTGGCTATCGATGCTGGTGTCTTCGCCGAGCTCGACCTTGTCGAAGCCGACATGGCCGGGGATAGCGCCGAAGCCGGCATAGTGGAGCTGGTAGAGCGCGAGCAGCGGGTTCGACGGGATGATCAGGTGCCAGAATGCAACGCCGAGATAGCCGAACTGCTCGACGGGGTGCATCGACAGCGACGACCACGGCGACGGGTTGACGGAGTTGTGGTGCACCGAATGCACCCATTTGTAGAGTGGCGGCCAGTGGATCGCCCGATGCAGCAGGAAGAAATGCGTCTCGTGGATCACCGGGGCGATGAGCACCAGGCAGAACAGATAGACGGGATGCTCGGCGAAGGTCAGCCACGGCACGTAGCCATTGGCGTAGGCGTAGAGGATCAAGACCTCGATCGCCGTCCAGATCGGCATGCCGGTGCCAAAAGTGCGCAGCATATTGTCGAGGTTCTGGCTCTCGAAGAAGAACGCCTTGCTCTTCTGCTCCGACGGCCATTTGCCGTTGTATTTGAAGCGATTGCCCTGGGTTCTCAAGATGTAGAGTCGGAGCTCGAAGGCGCCGAAAAACAGAAGCAGCGCCGCGCAATTGACGAGGAACAGTTTTACGATCCAGCCGACGGACAGCGTCTTCATCACCTCGACGTCGGGCAGCACGTAGTGCCACCACGCGACCGCCGAGAGCGCGAACAGCAGATTGTAGGGCAGGAAATAGTGCGGCAGCCATCTCAGCAGCGCCAGCGGGCGCGGCGGGAAGGTGAACAGCGGCGCGGTGCCGGCCGGCTCGTTCGGAGCCCAGTCGCCCCGCTTGTTGCGCGTGCCGTATTTCAGGTCGTCCATTCTAATCTCACAGGGATTGGGAAAGGGTCAAAAAACGGTCGTAGGCGGCATCGTCCATGTCGACCTGGTGCGTCGCTTCGGGGTAGCTGCCCGCGGCCACGTCGCAGCCGAAGGCGCGGAAGGCGGCGATGCGTTTTTCCTGCAGCTCCGCCTCCAGTGTGACGAAGTCGGCGTAGCGCTTGGCATGGCGCGGATAGTGGCCGGTGTGTGTGCCCAGCACGTCGCTGGAAAACAGGTATTGCGTGTCGCACGCCGAGCCGCAGCCCATGCCCATGGTGATCAGCGGCGTGGCGCGGGTGACGTGATCGGCTAGCCTGACAGGCACCACCTCGACCTCGATGCAGGCCGCACCCGCATTCTCCAGATCCTTGACGGCGCGCAGCACCTTGAAGGCCTCTTCGGCGGTCCTGCCCACGGCACGGAAATTGGTCCAGGTGGCGCGGTTAGGCACCAGGCCGACATGGCCGGTGACGGGAATGCCTTCGGCCGCCATGGCCTCGATGAAGCGCGGCGAGTGCGAGCAATAGACGGCATCGGCGCCGCGCTTCGTCATGGCGAAGCCGTGCCGGACCGCCTCGTCCGGCGAAGCGACCGCGCCATGCGGCATGCCGACGGAGAGGAAGGCGAAGGGTGCCGTCTGGCGGATCAATTCGAGATTGTGGTCGGGCTCGCAGGAGAGGATGGTGATGTCGCAGGCAACCGCCGCCGCCGCCTCGGCCGGCGTGTCGACATGCAGTTGCAGCCATTTGCGGCTGCCCTTCCGGCTTTGCAGATCACTGACCGTCAGCCGTCTCGTCACTGTGCATCCTCCCGTTTGAGAGAGGGGATAACACCGGGCCCGGCGGGGCGCCGCTTGTTCCTTGATCAAATCAGATCAAAGGTTCTCGGCGGTGAAGGTGACGAAGCGGATCGGCGGGTTTTCGACAGGCAGGTCGTGCAGGTTGAGCCTTGCCAGCACGAGGTCGATGGCGCGCCTGGCCTGCGCCTCTGGCGCCTGGTCGAGCACGACATCCATGGTGCCCTGGCGAAGTGCGGCGGCACTGCGCTCGGTGAGCTCGTGGCCAACGAAGAACACTTCGCGCCCTCTGGCGTGGCGGCGCAAGACATCGTTGAGCGCCGAATTGGCCCCGCCGGCATTGTAGAGGCCGGCAAGGTCGGGCCAGCGCTTCAGCGCCTCGTGCAGTTGTTCGGCGTTGCGGTCGCCGTCGTCATAACCGAACAGCGCGGCGACTGGTTCAAAATCACCGCCGCCGACCTCGATCAGATAATCGAAGAAGCCGCGCACGCGGTCCTGGTGGACGCGGTAGATCTGGCTGTGGCAGATCGCCGCCACCTTGCCCGGCCGCCGTTGCATGCGCGCCATCAACAGGCCAGCCATGCGGCCCGCCGCATAATTGTCGATGCCTACATAGGCGCTGCTGGTGCCGGTGATCTGGGTGACGATCTGCACCGTCGGGATCTTCTCGCCTTCGAGTTTGCGCAAAGCCGCACCGACCAGCGGATGGTCGGGAACCGCGAGGATAAGGCCGGCGCGGCGCATATCGAGATCGAGAATGCGCCTGGCGATGGCCGCCGGGTCTGCCTCGTCAAGAAAGGTGCGGTGGACGGCAATCGTGCGGTCGAGCGTGGCGGCGATGCGCTCGAATGCACGGGAAAGACGGGCGAAGAAGGTCGCGTCCGGTCGCACCAGGATGACCTCGATGCGGATGACGCCGCGATGCGCCTCGGGGAGCCGGCGCGGATAGTCGAGCGAACGCGCCGCGGCGACGACCTTCTCGACAGTGGCGGGCCGCACCCCGCCCCTCCCGTTCAGCACGCGCTCGACGGTTGCGGTGCCGACGCCGGCGCGGCGGGCGATCTCGAGGAACGTGGGCTTTGGAATGATGACGCTCCGCGGTGACGATGCCGGAGCCTAGACAGCGGCGGAGGGTTTTCCAAGGCGGGTAAAACAGCCAATCTCCTCCCTCGAGGGAGGAGATTGGCGCTTCGGCGCGGGCGCCCGCCCTCAGTGCACTTCCGCGACAACCGTCCCCGAGACCGGGTCCGTGACGCCGAGATTGCCGCCGAGGTCTTCCAGCATATCGCGGAATGTATCGAGAAGGCCGATCATCGATGGCCGCGCGGCGGCGAGGCTGTCCATGTCGTTCCACTCGCCGACAAAGCAGAATGTTCCCTCGCCGGTCTTGATCAGGGCGCCCTTGCGAAAGCCGGCAGCGTTGAGCGCGATTTTCTCATGCGCTTCGACGAAAGCCTTTTCCTTGCCTGGCTTGGTGCGAAAACGGACGACATTGTAGGCGGTCATAACTTCCTCCCATCGGTTCAAGTCATGTGCTCCGGTCCTCATGGAACCGAAAGCTGCTCTAACCATCTGTTTTTCCATTTTTATGCGAACACCCGAAAATAGCATTCGGCTGCAGAATACTCTAGGGACGAGCACGACTGGCAAACGGCGGAATCCTGAGCCAGGCCTCACGGCCAGGCGCGCACCATTGCGTTCGTCGAAAGCCAGGCCATCAACGGCAGCGCCAGCAGGAGCGCCAGCCGCAGCCCCGCCGATCGTGCCTCACCCAGGTCGGCACGCCGGAGCCGTCGCCAAGTCTGCATGGCTGCCACAAGGGCGAACAGCGCGTAGAGGCCGGCCAGGGCCCAAACGATTTGCACGCCTGTTACCGGGACGCCGGCCTGTTTCAGCGCGTCGCCGATGGCCGCGCCAGGTATTGCCACGAAGAAGGCTACTGTGACCCCGAACAGGAAGCCGATCATCGAACCCGGAAACGCTGTCGCCGACAGGGCGACTGCCGCGGCCAGCAAGATGAGCAAGGCTATGAAGGTTCGGTGGGTCACCTGCTTGCGCCCCTGATGGACCGGGGTGTGAATAGCATCAAAGACTTAGAAATCCGTTCCCGCTCCTTGCCGCCCTTCGCCGACCAGGGCCCAATTGACGATTCATTGGAAAGGGCGCTCAATGGCTTGAGTAGGTAGATCGCAGCAAGCCGGGCGATTTCGACCCGCCGGCGTCACCACGGGAGGATGCCAATGCCAACAATTATCGGCCATCACAACATCACAAAAGACACCCAGCACTGGCTCACATCGCCGAAGCGCAAGGAGCTGTTCGGCACGCTCGGGATCACCAACATCCGGACCTTCGTCGATCCGCAAAACCCGAAGCGGGTGGCGGTGATGATGGACGTTCCGGACATGGATGCCATGGCGGCGATGATGCAGAGCAAGGCAGCCGCCGACGCGATGGAATTCGATGGCGTGGTGCCGGAGTCGCTGGTGATCCTGGTGGAAGAGGAGGGGTAGCCGCTTCCGGCTTCTTCAAAGTTTGCACGATTTGCAGCGACGCCGGCCGGCGAGAGCGGTTGCGCCGGTATTTGGCGTTGCGCGCCAAAGGATATCGACTTTGGCGCAATGAACGCGCGCCATGCCTCAGCGCCCGGCTTTCGCCCGCATCCTCTTTAATTGTCGCGAAATCTAAGCCTTTTGGAGAGCTAGTGCCCTTATACAGAAACGCTAAAGTAAACGTGTTGAAAATGAGGGTTTTAACATGGCAACGGAAAGCCCAAAACGTTCGGAGCCCGAGAGTCTAGTTTCAGAAGCTCAGGCGCGCCGCGATTTTCTCAAGAAGGCCGGACGCTTCGCGGCAGTGACACCGCCGTCCGTAACGCTCCTGCTCGGCACAAGCCTGAGCTCGGCGGCGATCGCCAAATCAGGCGGATCGCGTCCTGGCAATGGTGGATCGCGTCCGGGCAATGGATGGGGGGACAAGAACCACATCCACCGCGGCCCTCCCGGTCAAGCCCGGAAGGTCGAACGAGGTCACTCCGACAACTCCGGCGGCGGGTCCCACGGGGGTTCGAGGTCCGGCGATCCTAACTAGCAGGGTACTGGCCATTCATTTGATGGCCCGGACTGCTGCGGCCTCGCCTTCTCCCCTTGTGGAGAAGGGTGAGCCCAGCTCAACCGCCTCACCCCTTCCCCGGTCCGAACCGCAGTCCATCCATCAGCGGCTTGACCAGACGGCGCGAGCGGTCGCGCCAGTCCTGTCGGGTGCGGGATCCATGCCCGCGCCTGGTGGCGATGCCGTCGACGAAGCGCTGCGTCCGCGGCGCGGGAAGAGGATGCTTCCGATCCGCGCTGCAAGCGCCCGCAGGCGGCTTGCGGTTTCCGTGAGATCGATCCCGGCGGGTCTCGTTTCCCGGCAGGCCCGTTGTTTTTCAACATAGCGCGCAAGTTCGATGTCGTGGCGTTGTGGCAGGGGCTCGTGACGCCAATACTCGTTCCGGCGGAGATCGCCATGCCAGATGGGCCATTCGACTGTGTTCGGGGGCAGCATGGCATCGCTCCTTGGCTGATCGTATCGACCAACTGTCGTCTGCGGCCGTGATGAAGGCGGTGAAGCCAGCGTGATGGAATCGTGAAAAACAGCGCTGCGGGCAGATCGCGGTTGAATAAAAGGCCGCTACACGAAAGAATTGCCGCCGAGCCATGGCTGGGGCGGAATCCAATGACGGGGCCTCATCTTCATCTGCTGGGTGGTTTCGACTTTGCCGGTGTCGGGGCCGCGGTCCCGGTCTTCAGCCGCAAGGCGCGCGCCATGGTGGCTTACCTCGCGCTGCAATCCGGGCATTCGCAATCACGCGAGAAGCTCGCGACCCTGCTCTGGGGCGTCAACAGCGAGACCCAGGCCCGAATGAGCCTCAGGCAGGCAGTGTCTTCCGTCAGGAAGGCCATGCACGCATCCGGCGGGCGCTTCATGACGGACGGCGACAATGTCGCCCTCCATCTCGATGGCCTTGATTTCGACGTCGCGCGGTTCGAGGCGCTGGCCGCCCGTCCGGCGCTTGAAGACCTCGAACAGGCGCTTCTCGTCTACCGCGGCGACCTGCTCGACGGCTTCGGCCTGAAGGCGGAGCCTTTTGAGGACTGGCTGCGGATCGAACGCGAGCGCCTGCGGGCTATGGCCGTCGCGGCGCTGGACAGGCTCGTCGCGCATTACTCCGCGACCAACGATCCTGCCTCATGCGTACGCGCCGCAACACGGCTTCTCGCCATGGAGCCGCTGAGAGAGGACATCCACCGCGCCCTGATGCGCGCCTATGCGGCCCAGGGCCGGATCAACCTCGCGCTGAAGCAATATGAGCATTGCCGCGATGCGCTGCAGCGCGAACTCAAGCTCCAGCCCGAGCCGGAAACCCGGCACCTCCACGAAGAGCTGCGCACGCGCCGCATGACGCCGCAAGCTACCTCCCGGATGGCCGCCTCGGCGCCGCTGCCACCGTCGCCAGCCCATGCCGGCGAGCGCTCGTTCGGCGGCGATCCCTCGCGCCCGCCGACCCACTATGTCAAATCGGCCGGGATCAACATCGCTTATCAGGTGACCGGCGACGGGCCGATCGACATGATCTATGTGCCGGGATGGGTCTCCAACCTCGACCATGCCTGGCAATCACCGCGGCTTTCGCATGTGCTGCAGCGTCTCGGCACCTTCTCGCGCCTAATCGGCATGGACAAGCGCGGCACCGGGCTGTCCGACCGCAATGTCGGTCTGCCGGCGCTGGAAGAGCGGATCGAAGACGTGCGGGCGGTGCTCGATGCGGTCGGTTCGAAGCGCACGGTTCTGTTCGGCAGCTCCGAGGGCGGCCCGATGTGCATGCTGTTCGCGGCGACCTATCCCGAGCGCACGGCGGCTCTCGTGCTCAACGGAGCCTATGCCAGCGGCAGATGGTCGAAAGACTATCCTTGGGCGAAGACAAGCGAGCAGGTGGAAGAAGATCTGGCCGTCGTCGAGAGAGACTGGGGAGCGGCGGCGGATATGAGCAACGCGGCACCCAGCCTGATGAGCGACACGTTCGAGAGGGAATGGTTCGCCGCCTATCTCAGGAATTCGGCCTCGCCCGCCGACGCGATCGCGCTCTGGCGCTGGGGGACCGAAATCGACGTTCGCGACATTCTGCCTGCCATCCATGTTCCGACGCTGATCGTGCAGACGACGGGCGACCGCTGGGTAAAGCGGGAAGAAGGACGCTACCTGGCGACGCATATCGAGGGCGCCAGGTATGTCGAGCTTGCCGGCCGGGACCACGTCATTTGGGGCGAGAATTCCGATCGCCTCGTCGACGAGATCCAGGCTTTCGTCACCGGCGCCTTGCCGGCGGCGCCGGGCGAACGGATCCTGGTGTCGGTGCTGTCCGTGGCGATCGAGGGTGCCGGCGCGGATCCGATCGAGCGGCATGCCGAGGATATTCTGGCCGAACTGCTGGTTACCGAAGGCAGGCAGATCAGGCGCTCCGCAAGCGGATTTCTCGCCGTGTTCCAGCGGCCGACGCGGTCGATCCAGTGCGCGATCGCGATCCGTCATCGCCTGAGGCAATCCGGTCTCGACGTCCGCGCCGCAATCCACACCGGCGAATGCGAGGAGCGAGGCGATGATTTTTCCGGCATCGCGATCGACCTGTCATCGCAGCTGCTCGACCATGCGCGGCCGGGCGAGATCATCGCGTCGCGAACCGTGCGCGATCTCGTGGTCGGCTCCGGCCTGACATTCGAGGAGCACGGTGAGATGGAAGCCAGCGGCCTGCCCGGCGTGCTTCAGTTCTTCAAAGTCGACGGCGGATGATCTCCCCCCCACAAGGGGAGAAGGGAGAGTGCAGCTCAGAACAAAAACGCGGCCGTCGCTGGATTCGCCCCGTTGCGGCCGTCAGGTGAATCCATGCCGCCGATTGTCTCGAGGTCTTTCGCGTCCAGCTCGAAATCGAAGACATCGAAATTGGCGGCGATGCGGTCCTGGTGGTTCGACTTCGGAATGACGATCAGCCCTTCCTGAAGGTGCCACCGGATGATGATTTGCGCCACCGACTTGCCATGCTTCCTGGCAATGCCCGTCAGCGTCGGATCGCTCAACAGCCGGCCGCTGCCCAGCGGGCTCCAGCTTTCGATGCGGATGTTGCGCCTGGCGTGAAAATCCCTGGCGTCGCCCTGCTGGAAGCGGGGATGCAGCTCGATCTGGTTGACGACCGGGGTCACTCCGGTCTCGCCGATGATGCGTTCCAGATGGTCCTGGTTGAAATTCGAAACGCCGATCGATTTGACCCGGCCGGCTCGCCTGAGTTCGACCAACGTCTTCCAGGCCTCGACATATTTGCCCTGGCTGGGCACCGGCCAGTGGATCAGGAACAGGTCGAGCTGCTCGATGCCGAGCTTCTCCATTGTCTCGTCGAAAGCACGCAACGCCGCGTCGCGCTGATGCGCGCCATTGCGCAGCTTCGAGGTGATGAACAGCTCGCCTCTCGGCACGCCAGTCTTGCGGATCGCCTGCCCGACCCCTTCCTCGTTCTGGTAACCTTCGGCGGTGTCGATCAGCCTGTAGCCGGCCTCGATCCCCCAGCCCACCACCTCGGCGGTGACGGACGGATCGACCTGCCACACGCCGAGGCCGAGTTGGGGAATGGCGAAGCCGTCATTCAGCGTAATCAGGTCAGGCTTATTCAGGGTCATCTGTTCAGGCATCATCAGGTCCTTCTGCAACCGCCCAGCGCAGGCCTTATCTAGGCACTGCGGCCGCCAAGGCCAGTCACCATCAACGGAAAGTGCGGCGGGACCGCCGCCGGAAGGCCGCTGCTCCCTCAGTGCCTTCCATTTCGACCGCAGCGGAACTTTTTGCATGGCTAATGTTTTCTTAACCACGCACCCGACGTTTCCACCGGGCGCGCGCTGCAATATCGTTGCGAAAACGTCCGCTTGGGAGGCGTCATGGCGATTCGCCGAAAAGCTCAGGAAGCCGGTATTTTCGATCCGTCCGAATTGGCTTTGCTGGCGAGGGTCTTCGAACGGCTGAAACTCGAAAGCGATGCGCCCGATCGTCTCGAGGGGCTGGCGTCGCGCATTCTTGCCAACTACATGGCCGGCATCCTCGACGAGGCGGAACTTGTCTCGTTGTCAAGGCAGCCGCTGGGACGATAGGCGGATCGAGGCGCTCACCGCCCGAATGTCAGGCAGGCTCGATACCTCTCCCTTTCGCCCCGAACCTCAGTCCATCCATCAAGAGCTTGACCAGACGGCGCGAGCGGTCGCGCCAATCCTTGGTGTCGGGGGCGGAATAGATGCCACCCAGCGCGTGCAGCACGTCGGAGGCGTCGACGTCCCCGCGGATCGAGCCGTCGGCGACCGCCGCTTCGACCAGCCGGCGCAGGGCGAGCGAGACCCGGCCCGACATGTCGGAGAACAGGGTCGAGTTGGTGGTGAGCAGGATGCGCAGGCTGGTCGAGAGCCCGCGCTTGGTGGCGATGTAGTCGACGAAGCGCTGCATCCATTGTTCGAGCGCGACATCGGGCGGATGGTGAAGCGCAAGCTCGTCGGCGGCATGGCAGAGCCCCTCCACCTCGCGGCGGTAGACGATTTCGACCAGATGCTCGCGGGTCGGAAAATGCCGGTAGAGCGTGCCGATGCCGACGCCGGCCTGGCGGGCGATCTCCTCCAGCGAGGCATCGACGCCATTTTGGGCAAAGGCGGCCGCCGCCACCTCGACCAGCCGGTCGCGGTTGCGCTGCGCATCGGCACGCAGCGGCTTTTGCGCTGCGGCGGGTGCCTTGTCCTCGGCGGTTTCTGGCGGCTCTAAAGCCAATTTTGTCTCCACATGCAATTCGGGGCTTGAACCCAGGCGGGTCAGCCCCCACGTAATAAACGGAGGCGCCTCCGTTTTAGTGGAGCACCTTTATCATATAATCAGGGGAACCGGTATGTCACGTGCTGAGACGTTGAAGGCCAGAACTTCCTCTGCCCGCTGGAGAGTGGCGAAGGTCGAGGATTTGCCAATCTCCCCCCTCGTGGGGGAGATGTCCGGCAGGACAGAGAGGGGCGCGAAGGATCGCTGGCCTTCCGTCAAACCCTTCGAGCGCCGGGAACCTAACCAGAGAGCGGCACGCCATCGGATGATAGGTCGGCGGGACAGCGCCCCCTCTGCCCCGCCGGGCATCTCCCCCACAAGGGGGGAGATTGGCTCTCCGCCGCTTTCGCCAATCGCCAACCTCTGCCGGCTGCCAGCAATTGCAGTCGCCCCTAGCCATCTGACGCCCTTGCCGTCCCCCCGGTAGGGCACCAGATCATTCCCCTAGCGTCAAGCAACTGGAGCCAGACGCCTCATGACAAGCCAAACCACCATTCCCATCCACCTCACCATCAACGGCCATGATCATTCGCTGGAAGTCGAGCCGCGCGTCACCCTGCTCGATGCGCTGCGCGACCGCCTCGACCTGACCGGCACCAAGAAGGGCTGCGACCAGGGCCAGTGCGGCGCCTGCACCGTGCATGTCGACGGCGAGCGCGTGCTCGCCTGCCTCACCCTTGCCGCACAAGTCGAAGGCCGTGCGATCACCACCATCGAAGGGCTCGCGGCGGAAGACGGCACGCTCTCCGCCGTGCAGGCCGCTTTCCTTGAACAGGACGCCTTCCAGTGCGGCTATTGCACGCCGGGCCAGATCATGTCGGCGGTGGCCTGCATCCGCGAGGGCCATGCCGGCTCGGACGAGGAAATCCGCGAATACATGGCTGGCAATCTCTGCCGCTGCGGCGCCTATCCGCACATCGTCGCCGCCGTTCGCCAGGCAGCTATGGAGGTCCAGTCATGAGGGATTTTTCCTATCTTCGCGCCACCTCGCCCGACGCCGTACGTGAAGCGGCCGCCCTGCCTGGCGCCATGCTGCTTGCCGGCGGCACGACGCTGATCGACCTCGCCAAGTGCGGCGTCGCCGAGCCCGATACGCTGGTCGACATCAGCCACCTCAAGGGACTGGATGCGATCGAGGTCGACGAGTACGGCGCCAGGCTGGGCGCGCTGGCAAAAATGAGCCAGGTCGCCGGCCATGACGGCATCAAGAGCCGCTTCCCGGCCGTCTCGGAGGCGCTGTGGCAAGCGGCTTCGGCGCAGATCCGCAACATGGCGAGCATCGGCGGCAATCTGATGCAGCGCACGCGCTGCCCCTATTTCCGCGACCCGGCCAATTTTTCCGCCTGCAACAAGCGAGAGCCGGGCAGCGGCTGCTCGGCGATCGGCGGCGTCACCCGCGGCCATGCCGTGCTCGGCACCAGCGAGGCCTGCATCGCCATGTATCCCGGCGATCTCGCGGTGGCCCTCGTCGCCTTGGACGCGACCGTCCATCTCGGCGAGCGCCAGCTCTCCGTCGACGACTTTTTTCTCCTGCCGGGCAGCACCCCCGACAAGGAACACACGATCCACCCCGGCGAGATGATCACCGCGATCAGCATTCCGGCATCCGCCGCCGCGCGGCGTTCGACCTATCTGAAGGTCCGCGACCGCCAGTCCTACGAGTTCGCCGCGGCCAGCGCCGCCGTCGGCATCGATTTCGAGGCTGACGGCCGCACCATCAAGGATCTGCGCGTCGCACTCGGCGGCGTCGCCACAAAACCGTGGCGGGCGCGGGCCGTGGAAGAAGCGCTCAAAGGCAAGGCGCTGGCGGAAGACGCGGTCCGCCGCGCCAGCCTGCTCGCCGTCGAGGGCGCCGTCGACCATGGCGCCAACCACTACAAGATCGAACTCGCGCCGCGCGTCGTCGCCCGCGCCATCCTCAAGACGGGAGCCATGGCATGACCATTCACGACCTCAGAACCCGGCACGGCGACGCTTCGGACGGCAGCGCCGATCAGGTCGGCGGGCGGCTGTCGCGCGTCGACGGCCCGGCCAAGATCACCGGTGCGGCAAAATACGCGGTCGAGCAGCAGCTTGAAGGGCTGGTGCATGCCGTGCTGGTCGAAAGCACAATTCCCGCCGGCAAGGTGCGCGCGATCGACACGGCAGCGGCGGAAAGCATGCCCGGCGTGCTTCTGGTGCTGACGCCGGACATCATCCCGCCGCTGAAGACGGCATCGGACTGGTTCGGCACGCCGCCGCCGGATGTGCCCTATTGCCCGCTGGGGCGCGACATTTCGTTCAGCGGCCAGCATGTCGCGGCGGTGGTCGCCGAAAGCTTCGAGCAGGCGGTTGCGGCGGCGGCATTGGTCAAGGTCAGCTATGACGAAGCACCGGCCGTGGCCGACCTCAGCGACGCCATGGCCGGCGACGGCATTCCGATCGACATGATGACCAAGGAATGGGGCGAGGCCGAAGCGGCCTTCGCGGCGGCACCCGTCCGCATCTGCGCCGCCTACAACACGCCGCGCGAATACCAGGCGCCGATGGAGCCGCATGGGCTGATCGCCGCCTGGCAAGGTGACCGGCTGACCGTCTGGGAGCCAAGCCAGTGGCTGGACGGCATGGCGCGCACCTATGCCGAATGGTTCGCCATCCCGTTCGAAAATGTGCGGCTGGTCTCACCCTATATTGGCGGCGGTTTCGGCTCCAAGGCGTTGGCACTGTCACATGGCGCGGTGGCGGCGAGTGCCGCAAAGATGCTCGGACGGCCGGTGAGGCTTGTCATGAGCCGGCCGCAGACCTTCACCGGCTATGGCGGCCGGGCGGCGACGCGGCAGACCGTGACGCTCGGCGCCGACCGCGACGGAAAAATCCAGTCGATCGTGCATCGCGGCGTCAACGAAACCTCGATGGACGGGATGTGGGTCGAGCCGCTGGGCTCCGTCACCTCGATCATGTACGCGACGCCGAACTTTTCCTCGAAGCAGAATGTCGTGCGGGTGAATTCGGTGGTGCCAGGCGCGATGCGCGCGCCGGGCGAAAACCCGAGCGCTTTCGGCATCGAAAGCGCCATCGACGAGCTCGCCTACGAGGTCGGCATCGATCCGCTGGAAATCCGGCTCAGGAACTATGCCGAGCAGGATCCGCATGCCAGGAAGGCCTGGTCGACAAGGCAGTTACGCGAGGCCTTCGCGGTCGGCGCAGAAGCCTTCGGCTGGTCGAAGCGCAGCCCTCAACCGCGCTCGATGCGCGACGGCAACCAGCTGATCGGCTGGGGCGTCGCCGCCGGCACCTATCCGGTGCGGCGCGCCTATGGCGAGGCTTTGGTGCGTATCCTTGCCGACGGTACGGTCGAGGTCGAAAGCTCGTCGATCGACATGGGCCAGGGCACTTACACGATCCTGGCGCAGACGGCTGCCGAGACGCTCGGCGTGCCGGCGGACAGTGTCGTGGTCAAGCTCGGCGATTCGCGCTTTGCGCGCGCCGGCGTCACCGGCGGCTCGCGGCTCGCCGGCATCATGACCGGCGCCGTGCACAAGGCGGCCGGCGCAGCACTTGACCAGCTGGTGGGCCTGGCCATCTCCGATCCGCGCTCGCCTTTCCATGCGCTGCAGGCCAACACGCTGGTGGTCAAGGGCGGTCGCATCGCCTCGCCGCGCGGCGACGGACCGGAGGTTTCGATCGCCGAATTGCTGGCCAGCGTCGGGGCCGACCAGATCGAGGCCAAGGGCGATACCATGCCGGCCAATTCGACCGCCGAGGATCGCTACAAGGCCTACACCACCATCGCCACGCCGCTGTCGCACACCGATGGCGACTATTCCCGGCACAGCTGGTGCGCGCATTTCATCGAGGTGCGCGTCGACGAGGATTTCGGCACGGTGCGCGTGTCACGCGTGGTGTCGGCGCTGGATTCGGGCCGGCTCTACAATCCGAAGCTGGCCGAAAGCCAGTGGAAGGGCGGCATCATCATGGGCATCGGCCAGGCGCTGCTGGAAGAAGGCATCGTCGACCGCCGCCACGGCCGCATCGTCAACAACAACCTTGCCGACTATCTGGTGCCGACCAATGCCGACATCCCCGACATCGAGGTGATCTCGGTCGGCATCCCCGACCTGCATTCGTCAGTGCTCGGCGGCAAGGGCGTCGGCGAGCTGGCCATTGTCGGGGTGGCGCCGGCGATCGCAAATGCGGTGTTCCACGCCACGGGGAAAAGGGTGCGGGATTTGCCGATCACGCTGGAGAAGCTGATCTAGAGGTGATGGAGCAGCCGATCTCCCCGTTGCGGGGAGATCGGCTGCCGTCTTGGCCTTCCCCAATCTTGACTACTTTGCCCCACCCTGCCCCTTCAAAAACTGGCTGAGCAAATCCACCGGCAGCGGAAACACCACCGTGGACGAGCGTTCGCCGGCGATGTCGTGCAGGGCTTCGAAATAGCGCAGCTGCATGGCTTGCGGTTCGGCGGCCAGCATGCGGCCGGCCTCGACCAGCTTTGCCGCCGCCTGCTGCTCGCCATCGGCATTGATCACCTTGGCGCGGCGCAGCCGCTCGGCCTCGGCCTGCTTGGCGATGGCGCGGACCATGCTTTCGTTCAGGTCGACATGCTTGATCTCGACATTGGAGACCTTGATACCCCAGGCATCGGTGCGCTGGTCGAGGATCTCCTGTACGTCGTTGTTGAGCTTGTCGCGCTCGGCCAGCATCTCGTCCAGCTCGTGCTTGCCGAGCACAGAGCGCAGCGTGGTCTGCGCCAGCTGGTTGGTGGCGGCCATGAAGTCCTCGACCTGGATGATCGCCCGCTCGGCATCGACGATGCGGAAATAGAGCACCGCGTTGACCTTCACCGAAACATTGTCACGCGAGATGACATCCTGCGGCGGCACATCCTGGACCACGACGCGCAGGTCGACCCGCACGATCTGCTGGATGAAGGGGACGAGGATGATGAGGCCAGGCCCCTTGACCCCGGTGAAGCGGCCGAGCGTGAAGACCACGCCCCGCTGATATTCCCTGAGAATGCGGATGGCCGCGGACAGGAACATGACCACGACCAGAGCGAGTACCAGGTAGGCCACGTAACCAACCATCATTGTCTTGCTCCATTCTGTCCCGCATCGCGGCGCCGCACCGTCAGCACGAGGTCGCTGACACCGGTCACCTCGACGCTGTCGCCCGGTGCGATGGGCTCGTTGGCCCTCGCCCGCCAGCGCTCGCCTAAAGCCAGCACATGGCCCTCGTCGCCCTGCCAGTCGAGGATCTCGACGGGGAGTCCGCGCATGGCCTCGCCGCCGACACGCGGCAGGCTCCGGCGCGCCGCCCACAGATAGCTGCCGGTGAGCAGCGCCAGGCCAAGCGTCAGGGCGGCGGCGGCGCCGATGACCGCCCATGACATTTCGAAGCCGGGACCTTCGACCTTGAGCAGCATGGCGGCGCCAAGCAGAAAGGCGCTCACGCCACCCAGCCCCAGCACCACGGTGGGGTTGAAAGCCTCGACGGCAAGGAAGGCGATGCCGAGCAGCATCAGGGCAAGGCCGGCATAGTTGATCGGCAGGAGATTGAGCGCGTAGAGCCCGAGCACGAGGCAGATCGTGCCGACCACACCGGGCGCCACTGCGCCGGGGCTGGTGAACTCGAAGACGATGCCGTAGATGCCGACCAGCATCAGGATGACGGCGACGTTCGGATCGGTGATGACGGAGAGAAGCCGGATGAACCAGCCGGGCTCCAGCGTCTCGACCGGCAGCCCTTTCGTCGCCAGTGTCCTTTTGGCGCCGGCCGCCTCTACGGTGCGCCCATCCGCCAGTTGCAGCAGCTCGGTCGTGTCGCGGGCGACGAAATCGATGACGTGCTCCTGCAATGCTCCGTTGGCCGACAGGCTCGCCGCTTCGCGCACGGCCTTTTCGCCCCAGTCGCCATTGCGCCCGCGCAGTTCGGCGAGCGAGCGGATCAGGGCGACCGCGTCATTGGTCACCTTGGTCGTCATCGCGTCGGCGGCCGGACCGGTGCTCTTGTCGTCCTTCTCCTTGTCGCCGCCCGGCAGCGACGGCAGCCCGCCCATCTCAACCGGTGTCGCTGCACCCAGATTGGTTCCGGGCGCCATCGCCGCCACATGGGTGGCATACAGGATATAGGTGCCGGCACTCGCCGCATGGCCACCGGCCGGCGCGACATAGCCGATGACGGGGACCGGTGAAGCCAGGATGTCGGCGATCATCTCGCGCATCGAGGTGACCAGTCCGCCCGGCGTATCGAGCTGAAGGATGAGGACTTCGGCGTCCCGCTTGGCGGCGACGTTGAGCGCTTCCTCGAGCTGCCTTGTGCTTGCCGGCCCGATGGCGCCGTCGATCGCAACGCTCAGCGCGACTTCCTCGCTCCCGGCCGATGAGAAGGGAGAAACGACAGAAGCGGCGACGAAGGCCGCGGCAAGAAGGGCCACCCGCGCGAAGGTCACGCTCAAAGCTCCATGGATTCAATATGGGTTGTATTCTGGCGAAGTCCATGAGGGCGGTGGTGATTGGCGAAGGCGGCTGAGCAAGTGATCTCCCCCCTCGAGGAGGGAGATCGGCTGTCGCTTCGGCTTTCGCCAATCTGCTTTGCGAATAATGCCAGTTCTGTATGATCGCCATGTGGCCGCAGATGCCTGCACGGCCTGGGAGGGGATCATGCGAAGCGGATTGGCGATAGTCATCGCGGCGGTCGCGCTGCAAATCGCGCAGCCGGCGCTTGCCGCACCTTGCGGCTGGACGGCGAAGATGGAGGAAGACGAGGGCGGCAGCGTGCTGACGGCGTCGGTGTGCGGCGGACCCAAGGCCGGCGCGCATCTGATGCTCACCTGTTTCGGCAAGCCGACATTCAGCTATGATCTGGGCGAGAATGGTCCGCAGCTGGAACCCGGCATCAGCGCTTCGTTCGTGTTCCGGGCCGACGGCAAGGCCGTGACCAAGACGCTCGTACTCGAGGCGATGTACAATTACTTCACCGTGCAGATAGACCGCGCCGACCCGCTGCTGGCCCTGTTGCGCGCCAAGGACGAAGTGGCCGTCGCCTCGGACAAATATGGCGAGAACAGGTTTCCGCTTACGGGCTCAACCGCCGCCATCGGCAAGGTGCTGGCCGGGTGCGGCAAGGCCTCTTCCGGGGACTGAAGCCGGCAAGCGCGATTGGCGAAAGCCGGAATGCGCCCTTCGAGGGGGAGATTGCTCTGGCGAAGCATCGCGGCCCTTGCCTTATCGGCGCTCGCGGCGCCTCCCCGAACGCGGCTTGCGGATTTCGCCGCAATTTCCCTGAAGTTTCGTCGGCGCGTCACGATCTCCGGCCCAGCGCCGATTATCTTCGGTCTTGCTGTCACAGAGGACAGTTCGAGGACGGAGATCAAGGCCATGACCACGATCGTTTCCTTCATCGGCGCCGCGGCCGATTATCGACGCCGCTCTTCCCCTTCCCGGTATTCCCGGCTCACCACCACTGTTGTATCGGCGCTGTTGTGGCTGCCGCGCTTCTGGAAGGCCCGCGGCGAGCTCGCCGCACTTGCAGGCATGAGCGAATGCGAGCGCCGCGACATCGGCCTTACCGCCTTCGACATCGAAAACGCGCTCACGCTGCCCGTCGCGCGCGACCCCACGGAGGTGCTAGCGCGGATCGTGGATGATCGCCGCCATCGCCGCGAAAGCTGAGGCGCCGACGCCCCCGGGCCTAGCCGGCACCCAATCAGTCCGGCAGACCGGCCTCGCGCAGGCTGGCGGCGACGCGCTCGCGCGTGCCCGCCTCGAAAGGCAGCTGGTCCCAGATCTTGGCGACCGTCAGCCCCGGATGGCTTTCTAGCAGCCTGCCGCATGCGCGCCGTGCTTCGTCCTTACGGCCGGCATGGACCAGCGTCGTCACCAATTGGCGTAGCGCCCAGGTGGCACCAGGCTGCCGGCTGACCCCGCGCTGCGTCATGACCAATGCTTCCTCGTAGCGCGCGGCGATGAAATGGGCGGCGCCGATGCCGAGCTCGGCCATGTAGCCCATCGGGTCGCGCGGGCTCAGCCGTTCGAAATGCTCGAACTTCTCGATCGCCGCCTCCGGCCGCTCGCGATAGACATCCAGCCAGGCACTGCGCAGCCAGGCCCAGGCGGAATTCGGATCGAGCATGCGCGCCCGCGCCAGATGCATATCGGCGACATCGTAGTCGCGGGCAAAGGAATGCGCGGCGCCGAGCACGGCGAGCACCATCGCATCGTCGTTGGTGAGCGCCGCCGCCTTCTGCGCCAGGCGCAAGCCCTCCTCCTTGGATGCGGCCGGCGTCTCGGTCCAGTTGTAGGCGGCGCGTTGCTCATGCCACCAGGCGAGCAGCGAAAGCGCGAGCGGATAATCCGGCTCGATCTCGATCGCCCGGTCGAGCAGCGTCCCCGCCAGCTCATTCTGAGCCCGTTCGAGCGACCAGACGAGCGGAAAGGCGCGCAGCACGTAGTCGTAGGCGGCGAGGCTTTCCGGCCGCTTGCGCCGCGAACGCTCGATCTCGGCCGACAGGATGGAGGGCTGGATGGCGCCAACAACACTCTCCGCAAGCCGATCCTGCAGGTCGAAAACGTCGGCCATGGTTCCGTCATAGCGGTTGGCCCAGATCGTCTTGCCGGACGACTGATCGATGAGCTGTCCGGTGAGGCGGATGTGGTCGCCGGCCTTGCGAACGCTGCCGGTCAGCACGTAGCGCACGCCGAGTTCGGCTCCGGCCCGTTTCACGCCGTCGGCTTGCCCTTTGTAGGCGAAACTCGAATTGCGGGCAATGACGAACAGCCAGCGCATGCGCGACAGCGCCGTGATGATCTCGTCGACCATGCCGTCGGCGAAATAGTCCTGCGCCGGGTCGCCGCTCAGGTTCTCGAAGGGCAGCACCGCGATCGACGGTTTGTCGTCGGCGGCCCCCTTCCCGACCGCCGCCATGCCGCCATCCCCAACGCGGTGCACACGTTCCTCGTCGATCACATAGCCGCGCCGCAGCACGGTGCGGATGAGGCCATCAGCATCCGGCCCGAGCGCCTTGCGAATGTCCTTCATGCATTGGGTGAGGGAATCGTCGGAAACGGCGATGTTCGGCCAGACGGCGTTGACCAGTTCGTCCTTGCCGATGACGCGACCGGCATTCTCCAGCAAATAGACGAGCAGCGAGAGAGACTTGGCGCGCAGGTCGACGTCGAGCCCGCCCCTCTGCAGCCTGCCCTTGTGCAGATCGAGCCTGTGGCCGGAGAATTCGAATGTCGTCATGTCACCCTTCAAGGAGACGTCAACCAATTCGATCCGCGCGACGGCTAAAAGTCTATCACGGCCCTCGCACCTTCGAAGACATCATGCCCGATCCCCGACATCAAGGCTTTCGCCCGCTGAAGATGGCGTGGCCGGCGAACAGCCAGACGCAGTCGACTTCGGTGAAGCCCGCTTCCGCAAGCCAGGAAAGCTGCTCGGCCAGCGAGGACGGCTTGTCGATCGGCTCGCCGTCGAGGTTGCGGAAATAGTTCCAGCCGAGGCGGTTGAACTCGGCGAAGGCGGCGAGATCGCCGTCGATCGCCAGCGCCCGCGCGCGCACCGCCTCGTCCCATTGCCGCCCCGCGATGTCGAGCCCGCTTGCGCTCGGCGGGCGCACGATGTCGGCCACCACCAGCACACCGCCCGGCCTGAGCGCCGCCGCAAGGTCGGCAAACAGCGTCCGCTTCTCGTGGCTGTCGAGGTGGTGGATGGCAAGCGACGAGACGATCGCCTGCGGCGGTTCGGAAAAGGTCCGCCAGTAGCGCCGCCCCAGCTCGAACGCGGCCGTGGCCAGGCGGCCG
Organism: Mesorhizobium sp. LjNodule214; assembly: GCF_964252735.1. Classification (NCBI taxonomy): domain Bacteria; kingdom Pseudomonadati; phylum Pseudomonadota; class Alphaproteobacteria; order Hyphomicrobiales; family Phyllobacteriaceae; genus Mesorhizobium; species Mesorhizobium sp. LjNodule214. Next base: position 182,385 of record NZ_CAXUPE020000003.1, on the reverse strand, counting down.
GCCTGGTCGCGGCAGGTTTCTCGCGTCTGCTCCAGCATTTCCGCCGAGCCGTCGAGCGCCAGGACCCGGCAGTCTGCAAACCGCTCAAGGAGCGCGTGGCTGAGCAATCCCTCGCCGGAGCACAACTCGACCAGCAGGCCGCCCGGCGCGGGCGGCGGGATCAGGTCGACGATGATTTCGATCTGGCGTTCGCGTTCCGGGACGAAATAGCGCCCGTTGTCGAGGAAGCTGCGGGAATGGTTCTCGTCCCAGTGTCGTGTGCCTTGCGCGTCGGCCATGGAGCATCCTTCCATTTTCGACCACGCTGGCCGAAGCCTGCCTCGCTGTCATGATCCGCGGCCGAAATTCGGCTGAAATTGGCGTGAGGCGGCGCAAGCGCTGTTCGTGGTTGAATCGGGTGGCGACCAGCTTCCATCGGCAAGGTGCTGGCCGGGTGCGGTAAGGCTTCTTCCGACGATGGGGATTGAAACACCGGGTTGCCGCTAGATCGGCCGAGGCCTGGCCGCCTCGCGCCTCCTACGAGGCAACCAGCGGCACGGTGACGGTTGTCGTGTAGTTGATGGGGTACTGGTCGAAGTAGGGAAATTCGATGACGAAGGCATAGCTGGCGTTGACATGCGCCATCTTGAAGCCGCCGCTCGCCAGATCGGTGGTGATCGTGACGCTGACGTTCTTCAGGCCGAGCGCCTCAAGCTTCTGTTTCGCGATCGCCTGGATCTGGGACTCGGTCATCGTGTTGTTGAGCTGCAGGGAGCGCGCGGACGCCTCGAGCGCGTAGCGCACGCTGGACATGTTGTTCATCGACCAGCCGAAGGCGAAGATGCCGAACAGGAGCATGATCAGGAAAGGCGCGATCAGCGCGAATTCGAAAGCGGCGCCGCCCGAGGCATCGCCGGCAAACGCCCTGGCTCTCTGTTTAGCGGACACGGACCACCTGCTGATGGGAAATCGCGCTGTTGCCCGGGAAGACGCCGAAGGTGAAAGGCGGAACCCAGGTGCCCGACGCCTGGATCTGGACGAAGACCGAAGACACCTTCGGGCCCGCGCAGGTGGTCGTCGAAGTGACAACGGTCGTTCCGCACTTGTAGCTGCGGGTAACCGTGACCGCCGCATCGTCCGGTTTCTTTTCCCAGCTTGCCACCGCCGCGGCCTGGATGGCGTTGTCGTCGGTGGCGCCGGCCATCACCAGGTTCGCCGCCGTCTTCACGCCAGCCCGCATTGCCAGCGAACTTGTGACGTAGGACCAGCCGTCGGCGATGCCGAAGAGCACGGTGCACAGCACCGGCAGCACGATCGCGAATTCCACCGCGGCGGCGCCGGAGCGGTTCTTGCGGAAGCGGATCGCGAATGGCCCCATACCGCTACTCGACGATCTGCACGGCTTGGGCAGCCGGAATATTCTTCATTCCAAGGCTCGAACAGTCCTGCTTGATGGTCGTACTGCCGGACCACTGGATCGTGTCCGCAACCACCTGGGTGCAGCCATTAATGCCCGAGAAATTGCCGAGATAGTTGACCTGCTGCCTGGGGAAATAGATGGCCCCGGTCAAAAGCGAATTCGCGGTGCCGTTGAAGGTGCTCTCCGCCGCGGTCCCCGTCCTGTCGCCGTAGAACAGCATGCCGGAATAGGTGCCCGAGGTCGGCGCGCTCAGCGTCACCGTGGCATTGCCGTTCATGCTGACGGTGTTGCTGCCGGACATGAAGATGGTCACGCCGGTTCCGGAGACGACCGCGTTGGCGTTGACCTTCAAACTGCCCTCCACGACATAGACACCCGGAGAAAGCGTGACGTCGCCGTTGAGGGTCATGCCGCTGCAATAGGTGCCAGGCTGGAGCGTTTGCGAGGTTTTGTTGCCGTTGACGTTCTTGCACGGGTTCGAGGCCGTGGGCGTCGGCAGGCTGGAGAAGGGATCGGCCGCAGGCAAGGCCTGGGTAATCGGGGCCTTGCAGACCATCGTGGGTGTGTTGCCAAGCGAAACGCCGCCAACCGATATCAGGCAGTCAGTCTGGAGGGTCGCCGAGCCCTGAAGCTTGATGGCATCGCTGGCGATCGAATTCGACATGGTGACGCAGCCGGTCTGCTTGGGGCTGGTGTTGCCGGAAAAGAGCACCGCCTGCGAGGCCGACACATTGAGCGCTATGTTGCAGGCATAGGCGCCATCGGTGATGAGCGCCACCGCCCTCGCCCTTTCGGGAACCTGCCCCTGAACGAAGATCGAGGTGAAGATCCGGTCAAGGTTCCGGTTGAGGATCACCTCGACCGCCTTGTTGGCCGTGTTCGGCCCCGAGGTGGGCGGCGTGTGGACGACGATGGTGCCGGTGCCTAGTCCGTTCGAGGTGGCCGACTGGGTGGCGGCCGTCGTGATCGCCGCGGTGTCGGATCCCGTGATCTTCTCGAGCGCACCGGCATAGGCGGCGGCGTCCGCCGTCGCCTGCAGCTTCAGGCTCGAATAGTACCAGTAGGACGTCTCGACGCCGAGCCCCGCCCCGCCGACAACGACCGGCAAAGTCAGCGCGAAAACGACGGCGACGTTGCCGCCTGCGTCGGCGCGCAGGCAGCGGGAGACAAAGGTCGAAAAGGTATGCAGAAGCAGCAGCATGGCCATATAAGCAATCATGAATAAGCTAACTTATTCCTAAGGATTTGCCTCGATTTTCGTTCATCACCCAAATCGTCAGGGGATGACCACCCGCCATCGGGCCGGCGTTGCCGCACTTAAGCTGGCTGGCTTTTTGCCCCGCGCATCGTTTGGTGACGTGAGAGGCTGTAATTTGCGCCTCCCCGCAGCATCGCGAGAAACTTATTCCCGCCCGTCTCGTTTATGTTGTGAAGTATCGCCACCAGTCTGCTTCAGGTCTCCCCGACCACGAGAGGAGCTCAGTCCACCAATAACTATCGTTATCTCAACATATCTGGATCGTATTTCAGAATCTATTTCATAAATACCATATTCCAGAGCGCATACATTTGCAAAGCCTCTAAAATATTCGAAACTTTTCTTCATACAACTCGTTTCTTCCCTGCGATCGCAACCTGGACGATCCTTTTCAAACCGGAGGAATTTACCATGAACATAAAGGTGCTTTGCATGGGCGCGATGGCGCTTTCGATGGTGAGCGGCGCGGCGCTGGCCGGCACGCTCGACAGCCCGGAGAAGATGACCCCCTTCTTCACGGATAGCGGCATGAAGACCATGAAGCCGGATGCCGAGTTCAAGGCGTCCTGGATGGCCATGAGCGAGGAAGATCGTACCGCCATGTCGAAGGAATGCAGCGACGAGGGAATCGCCAAGGAGCACAACGACTTCTGCGCCATGACCAAGAAGCTGGGCGGCGCCAACTGAGCGCTTGTTGCAGCGGGACATTGTTCGGAAATGGCGGGCTCCGGACCGCCATTTCTGTCTTCGGTGCGCCAGCGCAGGGGCTTTGCGGCAGTGGCAACCCAAGGTCCCGGCGGCGAAGGACGCCAAAGGGAGCCGCCGGGAAAATACACCCAAAAAAAGTCAGGTTGAAAAGCCCGGCGCGGAGCGCGCCGGCCAGCGAAAAGTAAACCGGTTCAAGCGCCTGGATCAGGGCTGACGCAACGTTCCCTGCAACCGCCGAAAAGCCCGGAAAACCGGCTTTTCCGGATCCTCAATGCCAGCAATAGCGCGATCGCATGGCGCCCCAGGCGGCTGCCTAGAGACCGAAAATCCTCTGTTTCAGCCCCCACCAGGCGGCGTTGACAGGCGGCACCGCCAATGGATATTCGCACGGTTACGGGTCACGCCATATCCGTGGCTGTTGGGGACGGACGGGGTTTCAACAGCATTGGCGGCGGCGCCGGACGGGCGGGCACTTGCGCAGTGTTCCGCCCGCTCCTGGCCAGCCTTCTCCCTCGCGGGAAACTCAAGCCTCGATCAAGCCTTAGGGTTGGCGTCTGAAACGGGCGCGCCTGCCGTCACAGCGGACAGCCTTTCGCGCCGGGCCAGCGTCGGCTTGCTGTAGGCCTTTTTCATCGGCATCCCCTCTGCCAGAAACGATCGGCGAAAGTGACGCCGCGGCGCCCGCTTTGTCAAGCATTCGCTAAAGTACGAGTATGCTTACATTTGCGCCGCCGCGATGTTCGACAGCCACGGCGCCGTGATTTCCGGCGCCGCAACGGTACAGAAGACAGCGTAGCGCCGCCCCTTGCGTCTTGTCCGCCGATTGACCATCTTCGCCGGATTGAGGCACGGGTTGGGGAATCGCAGATGCCGACGCTCTATGCGTTGAAACCGGCCTTCCAGGCGAGGCTGAGGCCGTTTGCCGACTGGCTGGCAAGAACCGGCGTTACCGCCAACCAGATCACGCTTCTTGCTGCCGCAGTCTCTGTCGCCACCGGCCTTGTAGTCGCTGCCTTTGCCAGCCACCGCGCGGTGTTCCTGCTGATGCCGGCGGTGCTGTTCGCGCGCATGGCGCTCAACGCCATCGACGGCATGCTCGCCCGGGAGCATGGGCAAGCCTCCAGGCTCGGCATGTATCTCAACGAACTCTGCGACGTTGTTTCGGACCTGGCGTTGATCCTCGCCTTCGCCGTCGCCTTCCCTGTCTGGGGCGTCGGCGCCTTCGCGATTGCCGCGATCATCGTTGAATATGCCGGCGTGCTCGGCGTCGCGGCCGGCACGGGCCGCAACTATGCCGGCCCGTTCGGCAAGAGCGACCGGGCGCTGGCACTCGGTGTTATCGGCGTCCTCATCGCCTGCGGGCTGTGGGTGCAAGCCCTTACACCCTTTGTGTTTCCGGCCATGGCTACACTGTCGCTGGCGACCGCCATCAACCGGATACGCAGCGGCCTTAGAGGCGACCGATGACCAGCATCGAGGGGACCGCCATGCTTCACGAACAGAACATCACTGTCGCCGACGGGAAGCGGGTGGCCGAGGAGCGGACTTTCAGGACCCATGACGGCACGGAGATCTTCTATCGCTACTGGCCGGCCGTCGGGGAACCCGCCAAGGGCGCTATCCTGCTGTTCCATCGCGGCCACGAGCATGGCGGACGCATGGCGCATCTGGTCGACGAACTGGCCATGCCCGGCCATGCCTTCTACGCCTGGGACGCGCGCGGCAATGGCCGCTCGGCCGGCGAGCGCGGCTATGCGCCGTCCTTTGCCGCACTGGTGCGCGACATCGACTGTTTCGTGCGCGAGATCGGCAGGGATGGCTTTACCCAGCGCGACATAGCGCTGATCGCGCAATCCTTCGGCGCCGTGCTGACCGCCGCCTGGGTGCATGACTATGCGCCCGACATCCGCGCGATGGTGGTGGCCTCGCCGGCCTTTTCGGTCAAGCTCTACGTGCCCTTCGCCAAGGAGGGCATCGCGTTGTGGCAGAAGCTCAAGGGCCGCTTCTTCGTCAATTCCTACGTCAAGGCGAAGTTGCTGACGCATGATGCCGAGCGCATCGCCTCCTTCGAAGCCGATCCGCTGATCACGCGGCCGATCGCCTCCAACATCCTGGTTGAGCTTTACGCCCATGCCGCGCGCATCGTTTCCGACGCCCGCGCGATCACCGTGCCGACGCAGCTCCTGATCTCCGGCGCCGACTGGGTGGTACGGCACGGACCGCAGCACGAGTTCTTCGTCAACCTGGTGAGCCCCGCCAAGGAGCGGCATGTGCTGCCCGGCTTCTTCCACGACACGCTGGGCGAGCGCGACCGCAAGATGGCGCTCGACCTTATCCGGCCGTTCCTGGAAAAACAGTTCGTGGCGCCGGAGAAGGCGATAGACCTGACCGGCGCCGACCGCGCCGGCTACACGCGCGACGAGGCCGACCACCTTGCTTCGCCGCTGCCCTTGCTGTCGCCCAAGGGCCTCTACTGGGCCATGAGCCGCGCCTCGATCCGCATGGGCGCCTGGCTGTCGCCCGGCATGAAGACAGGCATCGCCACCGGCTTCGATTCCGGCTCGACGCTCGACTATGTCTATGAGAACGAGGCGCGCGGCATCGGCTTCATCGGCCGCATGATCGACCGCACCTTCCTCGACGCCATCGGCTGGCGCGGCATCCGCCAGCGCAAGCTCCACCTGGAAGAGCTGATCGGTAATGCTGTCGCAGCGCTCAAGGCGGCCGGCCGCCCCGTCAACATCGTCGACATCGCCGCCGGCCATGGCCGCTACGTGCTCGACGCCGTCGCCAAATGCGCCGAGCCGCCGGCGAGCGTGCGGCTGCAGGATTATTCCGACATCAATGTCGGGCTGGGCTCGAAGCTGATCGCCGACCGGAATTTGCCGACCAGCGTCTCTTTCCGCAAGGCCGACGCCTTCGACGCAAAAATGCTGGCCGCCATCAAGCCCGCGCCGGACCTTGCCATCGTCTCCGGGCTCTACGAACTGTTTGCCGACAATGCGATGATCGCGCGTTCGCTCGGCGGACTGGCCAGCGCCATGCAGCCCGGCGGCCTGCTGATCTACACCAACCAGCCCTGGCACCCACAGTTGGAGATGATTGCGCGCAGCCTGACTTCGCATCGCGGCGGCCAAGCCTGGGTGATGCGGCGGCGCTCGCAGGGCGAGATGGACCAGTTGGTGGCGGCTGCCGGCTTCGAGAAGATCGACCAGCGCATCGACCAATGGGGCATCTTCACCGTCTCGGTCGCGCGGCGCGTCTGAGCATGGCCGTGCCTGCCGCAGACCCTGCCCCTGCCCCCATTGCGGCCGAGCGGCTGAAAGATCCATTCGGCGCCATCCTGCTCAGGGCCGCGCTTTGGCTGGCACTGCTGGCGCCGCTGTTCTACTCAACCTATGGCTTCGCCAACTGGCTGGCGTCGCGGCGCGACGATGTCGGCAGCATCGTCTTCTGGTGGGAGCGCGACATCCCGTTCATGGCCTGGACGATCGTGCCTTACTGGTCGATCAATCTGTTCTACGGCCTGTCACTGCTGCTCAACGATACGAAGAACGGCGTCGACCGCCTTGCCGGCCGCTATCTGACGGCGCAGTTCGTCGCCGTCACCTGCTTCATCCTGTTCCCGCTGAAGGCGACCTTCGTGCGGCCCGAAACCTCTGGCCTGCCCGGTTTCCTGTTTGCGGTGCTCGGCGGCTTCGACAAGCCGTTCAACCAGGCGCCGTCGCTGCACATCGCGCTGCTGGTGATCATCTGGGACCACTGGCGTCAAAGATTGAGCGGCATCACCGGCGTCGTCTGGCACGTCTGGTGTTTCCTGATCGGCGCTTCGGTCCTGACAACCTGGCAGCATCATTTCATCGATATCCCGACCGGGGCGCTGCTCGGCTTTTTTGCGCTGTGGCTGTTCCCGGCCAAGGGCGAATTGCCTTTCGCCGGCTTCCGCCTGACCGCCGACCAGAAGGCCAGGCGGCTGGCGCGGTTTTATGCGCTGGGCGCGGCTCTGGCACTGGCGGGTGCTGCTTTGGGTGCTTTCGTCTCGGCCGTCGCGCTGATCCTTTTGTGGCCGGCTTTGACGTTGGCCATCGTCGCTTTCGCCTATGCCGGAGCCGGGGTCAAAGTGTTCCAGAAGGCCACCGACGGCACTGTGCCGCTGGCCAGCCGCATCGTGCTCTGGCCTTACCGGCTCGGCGCCCGGATCAATCTGTGGGCGTGGACACGAAAACTGCCGGCGCATGTGGCGGTCAGCGACGGCGTGTTCCTTGGCCGCTTTCCGACGACTCGCGAAGCCAGTGGCTTCGGCACGGTCGTTGACCTCGCCGCCGAACTGGAACGACCGCGCGGTAGTTCCTGCCGCTGGACCAGCCTTGCCATGCTCGACCTCGTGGCGCCGCCTGCAGACAGGCTTGCCGAAGCCATGCCTGCAATCGAGGCGGCGCGCAAGCACGGCACGGTGCTGGTCTGCTGCGCGCTCGGTTTCCAGCGTAGCGCCGGCGTCGTCGCCGGATGGCTGGTCGCCACCGGCCGCTCGCACACGGCAGCACAAGCACGGAAATTGCTCGCGGCATCCGGCCGTCCGGTGCACATTCATACCGGGGTGGACGAAGCGGCATGACCAGCAATGCCTATCAGGACAAGGCCGGCGCCTTCGCCGCTGGGCTGATGGTGCAGGCGGCGTGGCCGCTGCTGGTGATCGCGGCTTGCCTGCTTGCCACGCCCGTTATCGGGTTGACGACCGGGCCGCAGGCGATGCCGCTGTCAGCAGCGGCCTGGTTCGTGGCGGCGGTGGGCGCCCTGGCCACCCTCGCCTTCTCCACGCTCATCCTGTTCGACGCGCTGCTGTTCCGGCTGATGGCAAGTCACGACAATGAAGCAGCCGGCGGAGCGGCGGTCGACGATGTGCTGGCGCGCATGCGGCTGAAGCCGGCGCCTGCCGCTACCCGCTCGCTCGACCAGCGCATGGCGGGCACGCGCCGCCTGCTGATGAAGCAGCGCATCGCCTTTGCCCTGTTTGCGGCGGCGTCGCTCGTGGCGGCATTCCTATGAGCCCTTCGATGACCAAGCTCCACCTGCGCGCCAACACGTTTACCCTGCTGCAGACGGTGACCTCGGTCGGCCTGTCGGCGCTGGCCTGGGTGGTGACGGGGGTGCGGCCGATCTGGAACGGCAGCCAGCCGTCGGAGCGGCAGCGCATCTACTTCGCCAACCATGCCAGCCATGGCGACTTCATCCTGCTCTCGGCCTGCCTCAGCGAAAAGGTGCGGGCCCGCACCCATGCGGTGGCGGCGGCGGAGTACTGGGGCAAGTCGCGGCTGCGCCGCTACATCGCCGAGGACATGCTGTCGTCCGTGCTGATCCACCGGCAGTGGACCGACGAGGCGCAGAACCCGATCTCGATCATGCTCTCGGTGCTCGACCAGGGCCATTCGCTGATCCTCTTTCCCGAAGGCACCCGCAACACATCGGACGAGCCTCTGCTGCCGTTCCGCTCCGGCCTCTACAATCTGTCGATGGCGCGACCGGAGGTCGAGTTGATCCCGTGCTGGATCGAGAACATGTCGCGCGTGCTGCCCAAGGGTCAGTTCCTGCCGGTGCCGCTGCTCTGCCGCGTCGTCTTCGGCCCGGCTGTGACCATCGCGCCTGGCGAGGACCGCCGCGCCTTCCTCGAGCGCGCCCGTCAGACGCTGCTTGCGCTCAACCCCCGCCCGGATCGAGACGACTGATGCCATTGCCGCCGATGCATGAAACCATGATCCTGGTGATCGGCCTGGTCGGCGTGCTGACCACGGCCAGCCTCGTCGCCGGCATATTGTCGTGGCGGGCGCCGAAGCCGCTATCCTCGACGCTGGTCAACCTCACCCAGCGCATCAATGCCTGGTGGGTGATGGTGGTGGCGATCACCGTCGCCTTCTTCTTCGGCCGCACCGGCATGACCATCCTGTTCGCGCTGATCTCGTTTGCCGCACTGCGCGAATTCGTGACGCTGACGCACAGCCGGCGCAGCGACCACTGGGTGCTGCTCGGCATGTTCGGCATCATCATCCCGTTCCAGTACTGGCTGGTGTGGACCGCCTGGTACGGGCTCTTCACCATCTTCATCCCGGTCTACTGCTTCCTGCTGATGCCGGCGATCACCGCGCTTAACGGCGACACCGAGCGCTTCCTCGAGCGCGTCTCGGCGCAGCAATGGGCGGTGATGATCTCGGTCTACTGCGTCAGCCACGTGCCGGCGCTGCTGACGCTCAACGTACCCGGCTTCGAGGGCCGCAGCCTCTTGCTGATCGCCTTCCTGATCATCACCGTGCAAGGCAGCGACGTGCTGCAGTACATTTTCGGCAAGCTGTTCGGAAAACACCTGCTGTCGCCGGCCGTCTCGCCCTCAAAAACCTGGGAAGGGCTGCTCGGCGGGCTCGCGGCATCGAGCCTGCTCGGCGCGCTGCTGTCGTTCCTGACGCCGTTCTCGCCGCTGCAGGCCGCAGCCGTCGCCCTCGTCGCCTGCCTGATGGGATTTCTCGGCGGACTTGTCGCCTCGGCGATCAAGCGCGATCAGGGCGTTAAGGACTGGGGGCATCTGATCGAAGGCCATGGCGGCATGATGGATCGCGCCGACAGCCTGGTCTTCGCCGCCCCGGTGTTTTTTCACACGGTACGGTATTTCTGGACGTGAGGCGCCCCTAGCCCGCGTGGCTCAGCCAATGGCGATCGAAGACGTCGAGGATGGCGCGGAACTCGATCGGCGGGATCTGGTGGACGCCGCCGTCGCTGCCCCCAACCAGGAACCGCGTGAGCTGCCGGTCGACCTGCTCCGGCTGCTCTATTGCCATGCCGAGCAATGCCAGATCCCCGGTGATCGACTGGTCGGGCAGCAGGTATCCGCCCCACGAAGCGGTGCCGGGCGCCAGGTCGCGCAGATGCACGAGGAGGATTCTTGTCAGCGACGGCTGCGCCTCCGGGCCGATGATGGCGGTGCCGCACATATAGCCGCCAAGCACGCTTCCCGGCCGCGACTGCGGGAACAGGCTGAGGAAGAACTGGGCATCGCCGCCAACTTCCCTCAGATGCACGTAGAGACCGCGCTTGGCCGGCGTGACCGGGCCGCCAAGCACCAGCTGGCCGGTCGGCAAGGCCTCACGATAGGTGGCGGTCAGGCCATGCAGGCCAGGCCCTGCCTCGATCGACAGGATGCCTTTGATGAAGTGGCCGCGATAATAGGGCGACCAGGCGCGCGAATAGCATGCGTAGGTTCCGGCGAGCGCGAAGACGAGGCTGCGCTCTTCATGGGTGGACGAGGTCTCGAACTGAGCGCCGGCGTGGCGCTCCAGCTCCGCCCTGTCGACGCCGTGCTGGGTGCAGATTTCGGCGGTGAAGCTCGCCAGGTCGCTCTCGGCGATCCAGACGCCTGGCTGTGCCAGCCGCAGGAGCTTGGCCCAATCGTCATAGACGCTGTGATCACGCGGCTGCGCGCGGCCCTGCAGCCATTTGTCGGCGCGGCCGAGATCGAAGGCCGTCTTCGGATTGACGCGCCGGAATGCCGCCGCCAGATCCTTGCGGCTGACGGTCCCGAGCAATGCAGACGTGAGGCGCAGCTTCTGCGCGATATGCTGTGCCATACAACTGCCCCTCAATGCCCGCTGCACGCATAACACGGATGGCCAATTCCTGCCGCCGTATTTTTCCACATGCTAATATGCCTGGAATTCCAAAGAATTCCACGAAGTTCCGCACACCCGACCTGTTCGGCGCCGCGGCCAGCGCTAAGCTGATCGAGGGCAAGGGAACCATCATCAAACTCGCATTTGCGCGGGCGGGCACGCCATCCCTTCCTTCGTCGAACCCGTGACACGCTCAGTTGGAGCAATCGGCGAAAACTGAGCCTTCACGGCACTCAACAAGGAAGGAACGGATCGATGTCCCGGACTGCTTTTCCCACAATGCCCTCTATCGCGGCTGCGGCTGGATGCGCCGCGATAGTGCTGTTCCTGACCTTCGGGCCGAACGGACCATCGCGAGCAGCTGCGGGGATCAGCTCGCGCGCGGCAGCGACCTATGTCAAGCCTGCTCCTGGCATCCAGCCGACGCGCATCGAAGTCGACGGCGACGCGCATTCGATACGCTTTTACATCGACGGAAAGCAGGTCGTCCTGCTCGACGCCGCCGGTTTCAAGGAATGAATTCGGCAACCCGGTACCCTGGTCGCGGACACAAGGAAGGGGAACCTGTCATGAAACGCGCGCTATCCGCACTCTTCGTCGTGCTTGCACTGTCGCAAACGGTGGAGGCCAAGACGGCGCCAGTCGCCGCCGCGACGGCGCCCACGACCGAGGAAAGCCGGCCGCCGCTCGACAACACGCCGACGGGCGGCATCACGCCCGCCGGCACAAAGGCGCCGGCCACCGACGGATCGCAGTATCCGCCGGCACTGTATCTCAATTTCCAGTAGGTCGCCTGCGACGGGCGTCACGCCGCCTGTCCGCCAGGAAGGTCGGGCTCTCGATGCCCGGCAGCCTCAAGCGCGAGCTTGGCAGCCTCGACCGGATCACCGGCTCGAGGCCGAAGGTGCTGATATCGGAGTGAGGTGGTGCGCTTGACCGCACCGCCATCCGCGCGATAGGCCGGACGCCTCCACTGAACCCGATGAAAGACCAGACATGACCGACGCGATCGCCAGAGACAGCAACGGCACGCCGCTGAACGAGGGCGATTCCGTCACCCTGATCAAGGACCTCAAGGTCAAGGGCACGTCGGAAACGATCAAGCGCGGCACGCTGGTGAAGAACATCCGCCTCAACGGCAATCCCGGCGAGATCGAGTGCAACACCAAGCAAGTAAAGGGCCTGGTGTTGAAGACCGAGTTCTTGAAGAAGGCCTGATTGCCCGCGGGGCGATTTTCGCGCAGACATTCGCTCGCCTCCCGGCAATAACTCCGAGGGAGCCTCAGCTCGCTACCGCGAGCGCCGCCTTCTTCCGCGCCGGCGGGCGTCGCCGCAAGCGACGCTTGGCGGCGAGCTTGAGCTTGACCGGCGGCGCGTCGGTCAGCGCGCCCAGCCCGGCATCGACCATGCCATAGGCGACGAAATCGGCGTTGAGATCGCCGGCCAGCTTGGCTGCTGCCTCGCTGTCGTTGTTGCCGGCCTCCGACCAGAACACGATGCCGACCCGCAACGCCGGCCTGGCGCGCTTCAGCCGGCGCACCAGGAAACGAGCGTGCTTGACGGAATCGCGGTTGAGGAAGCCGACCACGACGCTGTCAACGGCGTCGAGTTCGAGGCGGCGAATGCCGGCGGGCTCCATATCGGCAAAGCTTGCCTTCGACACCGTCGCGCCCTGGACTTCCAGCACCTGCGCCAGCATGGCGGCGGCGGCATCGTCAAGCTCGCCGCGCCCGCCGGCGCACAGCACCGACATGCCGGTGCCGTCGGGCAGTTCGGCCTCGGCCTCGCCGGCGGTGTCCTTGCCCCCGTTCGCAGCAGCCTCGTCGGCCACGGCCGGCTCATCGTCCTCCTCGGCTTCCTCGCGTGCGCTGTCGTCGAGATTGGCGACAAGCATCAACGCGCTGGCCGCCACCTGCTGTCGCTGCTGCTCGTCCATGACGCCACGGACACGGTCCTGCTCGCCAAGCAGCAAGGCGGGAATGGCGACCTTGTCGTAGAAGTCGACCAGATATTTCTCCTCAAGCATTTCCTCGGCATGGTCGGTGGCCTCGTCGGGATCGCCCGCCAGCAGCCGCTGGTAGAGCCGGGCATGCGGCTCGAGCACCGGCTCGTTGCCGAACAGGACGTCGAGAAATTCGAACTGCGGCACGTGCCGGCCGAGCACGACCAGGCAGACGGTGAGCGGCGTCGACAGGACCAGGCCGAGCGGTCCCCAGAGCCAGGTCCAGAAGATCGCCGCGACGATGATGGCGAGCGGCGACAGCCCGGTGCGCGAGCCGTACAGCCAGGGTTCGATGACGTTGCCGGTGACAAGCTCCATCACCACGAACAGGCCGGCGGTCCACAAGAGCAGCGACCAGCCGGGCGCCACGGCCAGCGCCAGGAACAAAGGCAGCAGCGCGCCGATGACCGGGCCGATATAGGGAACGAAGCGCAGCGCCAGCGCCAGCAGGCCCCACAGCAGCGCATTGGGTATGCCCAGGATCCAGAGGCCGATGGCAATAGGCACGGCGTAGACGATGTTTACCACCAGCTGCATCAGCAGATACTGGCCGACCCTGGTGCCGGCATCCTGCAGTGCCTGCGTCGTTCGGTGCAGGTCGCCATAGCCGACAAGGCGAATGAAGCGGTCGCGCAGGTCCTCCCGCTCCAAAAGCATGAAGATGACGACGACGACGATCAGGCCGGCCGAGGCCAGCGGGCTGATCAGCGGGCCGACCAGGTTCTGCAGCACTTCGAGCGGCCTTTCGCGGGCGACGATCTCGACCGGCAGGGGTTCGCGTTTCGGTGTCTCGACCGCGGATGGCAGCTGCGGCTCCTGGCGTTCGATCTCCTGGCCGACGCGCTCGATCACGCGGCTCAGTCTGGAAACGATGCCGCCGCCGACCCCGGTCTCCTTGAGCGAGCGGACCTTGGTCAGGATGTTGATCTGGTAGGTCGGGATGTTCTGCGCCAGTTCGCTGACCTGGGTGGCGACGATGACGGAGAACAGAGCGAGCGCCGCGAAGGCGCCGAGCACGCTGACGATGACGGCAGGCATGCGCGGAATGCCAATGCGCTTCAACGCCGAGACCATCGGGGCAAGCGCGAAGGTGAGCAGCAGCGCGATGGCGATCGGCAGGAAGACCTCGCGCCCGAAATAGAGGGCGGCGACCGCCGTCACCGCGGAAGCGACCGTGGGCAAGGCGGTGCGCGGATGCACGTTGGCCGCCGACAGGATGCCCGCCAGCCCGGAACCCGCCGGGTGTACGCCGTTTCGCCGATTGACCGCCACTCGATGCCTCCGCCCTGCGGGCACATGATCCGGCATAATTAGCTGGCGTGCAACTTGTGCTGATGGGGCATGACGAGCCGGCCGGAACGATCAGGCGTCGTCGTCAAATCCGGCGCGGCAGCCGTGGTGCGCCAGCCTTCTCCCCGCTTGCAGGGAGAAGGCTGGCGCCGACGGACAAGTTGCGGCGCGGTCTTGGCTCAATCAACCCTGACGACGAAATGCTTGGTCACCGGCTCGACGATCTTCCAGGTGCCCTTGAAATCGGCCTCGACGACGAAGGCGTCGCCGGGACCGACCTCGACCGGCGCGCCGCCGTCGGGGGTTATGATGATGCGGCCCGCGATCATGTGCACGAATTCATAGTCTGTGTAGGTGGCGTGGTAGGTGCCGGGGGTGGCCTGCCAGGTGCCCGACATCACCTTGCCGTCGGCGGTGGTGTGCTGGACGGCGGTCTTCATCGTCGGCTTGCCCTCGACCACCACCCAGCCCGCGAGATCGCCGGCCTCGGCATCGTCGACGGCGCCGAATTTGAGGATGGTGGTGTCGGTCATGGTCGGGCTCCGTTTTGCGCCAGCATTGGCTGGCGGGTGCATAGCCGATGCGGCGGGCGCGAGCAACGCGGGGGCCGACTGCAAATGTCGGAGATTGGCGAAAGCGGCGGTGAGAGCGTCCTTCCCCCGTGAACGGGGAGAAGGGAGCAAACCTCCAATTATGTTGCACTGCGTTAAATATGTTGCATTGCGGTATCGGGCCGTAGGCGCGAGTCTTTGACACGGGCGGGCTGTCAACGGCTGTGGCGCCGCGCGTTCGATGCGCGCGGAGGCGCTGCAGCACGTGTGATCCCCGGCGAGCTGTTCTCGCCGGCGCGGACCATTGGTTCGGGGTCATGCACCAGCACGAGGTACAACAATCGTGTCAGCATCGTTCCGGCCTGATATCGAAGGCTTGCGCGCCGTGGCGGTGGTGGGCGTGATCGCGTTCCACTTCGGGCTCACGTCACTCCCCGGCGGCTTCACCGGCGTCGACATCTTCTTCGTCATCTCCGGCTATCTGATCACAAAACATCTGCTGACCGAGATTACCGAGACCGGGCGGCTGAACCTGTGGCGCTTCTACGCGCGGCGCGCGCGGCGACTCTTGCCGGCATCGCTGTTCGTCATCCTCGCCACGCTGGTGGCCGGCGCCTTCGTGCTCTCGCCGGAGGAGCAGTCGCTCTATTCCAAGGGCGCCATGTTCGCCTCGGCCTACATGATCAATCTGTGGCTGATCCGCTGGTCGTTCGACTATTTCGCCGCGGACGCGACCAGCAACCCATTCATCCATTTCTGGTCGCTGTCGGTTGAGGAGCAGTTCTATCTGGCCTGGCCGGCGCTGCTGATGCTGGCGGCGTGGCTCGCCCCCGGCAAACGCGCAGCGATGCTGGTGATCGGCCTTGCCGGCCTCGTCTCGTTCGCCGTCTGCGCCTGGCTGACCACTGTGGCGCAGCCCTGGGCGTTCTATTTCTCGCCGCTGCGCGCCTGGGAATTCGCCGCCGGCGGTCTCGCCACCATGGTGCCGGCATCGTTCTGGCGTGAGCGCCCGCGGCTTGGCGCGCCACTGGCGTGGCTGGGTCTGGCGCTGATTGCCGGCTCCTATCTCAGCTTCACCGAGGAGGCGCCCTTCCCCGGCTTCATGGCGCTGGCGCCGGTGGCCGGCACGGTGATGCTGCTGCTGGCAGGTGCCGCCAATGCCGAGCTGCGCGCCAACACCGGCCCGAGTGCAGCGCTTGCGCTGCCGCCGCTGCAATGGGTCGGCAAGCTGTCTTATTCGCTCTATCTCTGGCACTGGCCGGTGATCGTCTATGCAGCGATGCTGGTGCCCGAGCTGACGCCGCTGCAGCGCCTCGGCTGCATGGCGCTGACCTTGGCGCTATCCCTCTTCACCTATCATGTCATCGAGAACCCGATCCGCCGCAATGGCTGGCTTATGGCCAATGCGGCGCGGGCGCTGGTGCCGGCCGTCCTCCTGACCGGCACCGGCGTCGCAGCCGCCTATGCCAATGCGCGGCTCGCCGTCAGCGACCTCGACCCGGTGCAGCGCAGCATCGCCGAGAGTGCGGCGCGCCCCTCCACCGCGCGTGCCAAGGTCGGCTGCGTGCTCGACTACGAGACGGTGACGCCAAAGCCCTGCGAGTTCGGCGACAAGAACGCGCCGCGCACGATCGCGCTGTTCGGCGATTCGCATGCCGACCACTGGTCGACGCCGCTGATCGCAGCGGCCAGGAAGAACGATGCCAAGGTGATCACCTTCCTCAAATCCTCCTGCCGGGCCTCGCAGCTGACGGTGTGGGTGACCAAGCTGAAGCGCGACTACACCGAGTGCGATCAATGGCGCGCGCAGTCGATCAAGGAGATCATCGCGGCGCGGCCGAGCCTGGTGGTGATCTCGGAGATCGCGCTGGCGAGTTCGCGCAAGATGTCGCCCGACGCCAAGGTGCCCGACGACCAGGACGCCCAGTGGCGCGACGGCCTGCGCGCTACGCTTTCAGCGTTCAGCCAGGCCGGGCTGAAAGTCGCCTTCATCCGCGACGTGCCGTTCAACGAAGAACATGTCGACACCTGCGTGGCTAGAGCGCTGTGGCGGGGCGAAGCGCCCTCGCTCTGCGACCAGAAGCGGACCGACGCCGCCAACGACGCGGCAGCCGCGGTGGAGCGCGACATCGTGCGCTCGGTGCCCAACGCCAGCTACATCGACATGACCGACCAGTTCTGCGACGCCACCACTTGCCACGTGTACATCAACGGCAAGCTGGCCTACCGCGATCGGCATCATCTCGCGACGCCGTTTGCGGAGTCGCTGGAGCCGGAGGTGGAGAAGGCGGTGTTCAGGCAGGTGGTGGCGCTGAGGTAGGGGTGACGGAAGGTCTTCCAATGACCCGAAGCCGCCCTTCATCAGCCCATTTCGCTGCCCGATAGCCGACGCTCACCGCAACCAGCGTTACTGACCCGAAGCGGTCATCTGAGGTGTCGTGATTGCGTGGGTCTTGGGTATGCACGAGCGCCAGCTCCGCCGGCAGGCATGCATCGTGCTCCTGTCAGGTGTCCAGGTTCGCTATGCCGCCAAAGACATCGTGAACCTGCGCCGCCAGCATGTCCGTGGCGGGCTGACGCGGCTCACGCGCCTTGAGCATGAGGTAACGGCACTCAGGCAGTTCGGGCAGCCCCTCATCTGCCCGCACGATCCTCAGCCCCTCGGGCAGGCGGTCGTCGGCAAGCGTGTTCGTTACCGCCAGCCCGGCCTGCGCAGCCGCCATCTGCCCCTGCGTCGTCGCGGAGGTCGAAATGACGCGGTAGCGGCGTCCGCCGTGCTCGAGTGCCCTGATCACCATGCCGTGCCACAGGCATTCGTTGAACTCGGCGGGGCGCCACGGGCAATTGGCGGGCGAAATCGACAGCGGCAGCGGATCGCGCAGATGCTGGCGGTACGTGTCCGACGTGATCCACTTCAGCGGGCTGCGCCAGACCTCCACCGCGGGCCACTGTCGAGGCTCCAGTCCCTCCTTCAGCAAGGCCAGGTCGAGCTCGGCGCTCTTCAGCTTTAGAGCCAACAAGCAGGACGCCGCGACTTCGACCTCGACCTCGACCGCCGGCGCGGCATGCGAGAAGCGATCGAGTATTCGTGGCAGGAAGCGCGCCGACAGTTCCGCGGGAATGCCAAGTCGGATGGTGCCGTGGACCGGAGCGGCGTGCAGCGACTGCATGATGTCGTCATTGAGCGCGAGGAGCTCGCGTGCTCGCCCGAGCAGATACTGCCCCTCCGGGTTCAGCTCGACGCTGCCACCCTTGCCTCGGACGATCACAGTCTGACCGAGAACCCCTTCGAGCCGCTGCATCTGAAGGGAGACTGCCGACTGCGTCCGTCCGACGCGGGCAGCTGCACGGGTAAAGCTTCGTTCCTCCGCGATGGCGACGAAGCTACGGAGCAGATCGAGGTCAAAACCCACCGGGATGCCCATGGTCATCAAGCTCGCTCATCGACCGCATTTGCGGAACTCGTTTCCCTTCACAAATCAGGCAAGGCATCCTCGATTTGTTGAAGAGGACGTTCAAGATGCACACCAATCAAGACGCACCGATTGCATTCCCGATCCCTTTGCGGCCGCTCCTGGAGGCGATCTCCATCGCTTCGCGCAACACAATAAAGCGTATCCGCGACAGCCGCGAAGCTGCCCGTTACGAGCGTGTCGTTTCAGACCTTGCGCCGCACCTCCGGTATGACATCGGAGACATAGACTACATCCCGCCGCCGCCTCTGCCGCTCCGGGAAATTCAATATTCCCAATCAGCAGTCGCTCGAAGCGATGTGGCTACGCTATTTCTGATGATTGACCGTAGGCGGCCTCGGTAGAAGCTTAGGTCGGATCGGCCGGAAAACCAAACTCGCTGACGCTGTATTCTACGGGCGTCGTTGCCGGAATGAGCGCGTTCACGCAACTCGCCATAGCTTGCTAGCGCTACGTCCGCAAATGGCGCAATCCGGACTTCCGGATGGAATTCGACCTGCTCAACAATTGATCGCAGATGTACCCCCCGAAGACGATGTCGGGGGAACAGTGGTACCGGACTAGAATTTCAGCTAAGCTACTGATTTTTATTGGATTGTCCGCTACTGCTCTAGGTCATTCGACGCTCCATATCCAGCTCGGCCTCCAGGCTCTCGATGTCGCGGAATATCGACGCGACAGCCAGTGTGCGCCCTTCGCGTTTGAAGCGCAAAAGGCAGTCCCTGGCGCTAATGTCACCATCGACCGCGATCTCGTCCCATTGCCCGGCATGGCCGACATAGTTGATGGGAACATCGTAGTGCTGGCTCCAAAAGAACGGCACGGCGACGAACTTCTCGCGATGGCCGAGCATGTTGAGCGCCGCTGTTTGCCCCTGCCTCTCGGCAACGATCCAATGTTCGACCCGAATGTTGTCGCCACTGTGCGGATCTGGCCAGCGCGCAATGTCGCCGGCCGCGAAGATCCCCGGTGCGCTCGTTTCCAGGAACGCGTTCACCACGACACCGCGGTCGATGCCAAGCCCAGCCCCTTCGGCAAGCCCCATCCGCGGTTTCACGCCGATGCCGGCGACAACAAGGTCCGCCGGCAATGTTTTGCCGCTGTTGAGTTTCACCGTGCTGCCGTCAATGCTGCTCGCGGTGTCCTCGAGATGGAACACGACACCATGCTCCTCATGGAGGACGCGGATGAAGTCGCCCATTTGCGGACCCAGGATCCGCTCCATGGGCCGTTTGTCCGGCGCCACGACATGAACTTCGATATCGCGCGAGCGCAGGGCCGCGGCAACTTCCAGGCCAATGAAACTGGCGCCAAGAACGATGACGCGGCGTGCAGTCATGGCTTGTGCGATGATCGCCTTGCAATCTGCGAACGAGCGCAGCGTGTGGACGTGTGGCTGGTCGGCGCCGGGGGTGGTCAGGCGGACCGGTTCGGCTCCGGTCGCAAGCAGCAGCTTGTCGAAGGGAGTCCGCCCCCCATCGGCGAGTACAACTTCGCCAGAGCGTGCATCGATGGTGGCGACATTCGCATTGAGACGCAGGTCGATGTCGTTCTTTGAGTAAAAGCTTTCTCCGCGAAGTGGAACCCAGTCCTCCGGAGCTTTGCCGGCGAGGTAATCCTTGGAAAGATTGGGCCGATCAACCGGCGGCGCTGCATCGCAGCTGAACATGACGATGCTGCCTTGATAATGTTCGCGCCGCAGCTTTTCGGCCGCTGCGAAACCCGCCGCGCCGCCGCCGACAATGACGATTTTCTCCGGAACCTGGCCGGCGCTGCCACCGCGCTGGGTCGGTGCCGCCCGCTTGCGCTTCTCGCCCACGAATATCCGATCGTCGCGCAGTTCCACCGACCAGCAGGCGAGTTGATTGAAGGCAGGCGCGCGCAGGGCCTCGCCCGTGCGCAAATCGAAGCATGCGTGATGCCAGGGACACCGGACGGTATCCTCCACCACAAGACCGTCGACGAGCGGTCCGCCATAATGTGTGCAGGTCGCCGCGATGGCGAAGACCTCGGTCCCACGGCGCACCAGCAGCACCTGCTCGTTGCCGCAATGACCTACCAGCTTTCCGCCATCGGGAAGCTCGGAGAATGCGATGCCCTGCACCAGATCCGGCCCGCTTGGTTTGGTATGACCTTCAGCCATTTCCTTCTCCCTGGCGATCCAATCGCCTGTAGAGCCAAGACGCGGGAAATCCTCTGGGTTTACCAACCTCGGACTATCTTCTGGCTCGCGCGCCTTCGGGTTCTCGGTGCCGCTTCTGCCCAACGTTCGGCCACATCATTCGTTGCCAGTTGGCAGCATGCAGACCTCAATTTTCCGCCATCAAGCCAGCCGCCACGATGAAACGCTCGACGCGTTCCGGCGTTTGCCGGCGGAATGGAACGAACATCAGTCAGGCTCGCCTGCGCCAGAGGCAGCCTTTCGGTCCTGCCGGGCGATCGTGTGCGCGGCGGACATCTTCCGGTTGGACCGCCATATCGAGGAGGCTGCCATCTGGTGGTGCCGCTTGCTCTACGATATCGGCTGCAATCCGTCACATGAGTGAAGCCGTGAAGATATCCAGCCAGACAGGCGCCGTTTCCCCGATGATCCCGGTGCTTGTATGCGCGCTCGCGATCTTCCTCCTGTCCGTGATGGATGCTGCGATGAAGACCCTGGTCATCGCCATAGGCGTCTACAATACGGTGCTGTGGCGCAGCATGCTCGCGACTGTAGTCGTGGGCGCAGGGTGGTCGGCAGGGCCGCGCTCGCAGCCAACCATTTCGGTGCTGAGGCTGCATGCGCTGCGCGCCGCGATTATCTGTATCGTTCTGATATCATTCTTCTGGGGGCTTGCGAGGCTGCCGCTCGCGGAGGCGATCGGGCTTAGCTTCGTCGCGCCCTTGTTCGCGCTTTTCCTCGCCGCGCTATTGCTGGGCGAACGAATCCGGCGGCAGGCCATCTGGGCATCGATGGCCGGCATTGCGGGCGTCGTGATCATAATGGCCGGCCAGTTTGGGCAGGACAGCTATTCGCAGGATGCGCTGCTTGGCACGGCAGCGGTGCTGATGTCGACGGTGTTCTACGGCTACAATCTGGTGCTTGCCCGGCAACAGGCGCTGTTGGCCAAGCCAATCGAGATCATGTTCTTCCAGAGCCTTGCCATTGCAATTATCCTCGGCTGCGCCGCACCGTGGCTCGCCGTCGCCTTGCCGACCCATCTTTGGCTTCCCCTGGCCGGCGTGACAGCGCTGTCACTTTGCGGCCAATTCCTGATGAGCTGGTCCTACGCCCGCGCCGAAGCGCAATATCTGATCCCGACGGAATACTCGGCCTTCATCTGGGCGATCGCACTTGGCTGGTTCTTCTTCGGCGAGACGGCAGCCTGGACCACGCTGGCAGGAGCATGCCTGATCGTCGCCGGCTGCTTGATCGCTGCGCGCGCAAACCCGAAGCTTGCCGAGCCAATCGAGGCAGCAGTTTGAGGAAGCAAGTCTTCCTAGTCTAGAGCTCTGGTGGTGCCGTAGCGATGCTGAACGCCGCTGGCTTGGACTGGGAAGGATGTGTGCTTCAACAGATGTACGGTGCGCTTCACCGCCCACCGCGGCCGTAGCGCCAACGGCAAGCATGCACTAACATTCCAGCTTGTCCCCCTTGGGACTGGCCAGTGATCTGTTCAAAGGGAAGTACCCATGACCAATCATTGCTGTGGACCGGGCTATGCTTCTCCAGCCGAGGCGATGACGGCACCTCGCGAAAAGCTGCTCTATACGATTGCCATCTACACCGGCACGGGCATCCAGAAGCCGGATTATCTGTGCACCATCGATGTCGACCCGGAGAGTTCGACCTACAGCCAGGTGATTTCACGTTTGCAAATGCCGGGTATCGGCGATGAGCTTCATCACTCGGGCTGGAATGCCTGTTCGTCGTGCCATGGCGATGCGAGCATGGAGCGGAAATATCTGATTGTGCCGGGTGTGCGCTCGTCCAATCTGCATATTGTCGATTGCGGTACCGATCCGCGCAATCCGACACTGTTCAAGGTCATAGACGGCGCTGAAATCAAAGCCAGGACCAACCTGTCGGCACCGCACACCGTGCACTGCCTCGGCTCGGACATCATCGTTTCCATGCTTGGCGACACTCAAGGCAATGCCCCCGGCGGCTATTTGCAACTCAGCAAGGAGTTCGAGATCGTCGGCCGTTGGGAAAACTCCATGGGCAGTATCAAGTTTGGCTATGATTTCTGGTACCAGCCGCGACACAACGTAATGGTCAGCTCGGAGTGGGCCGCGCCTAATACCTTCATGCCTGGCTTTGACCTGGAAGAGGTTGGCCATCTGAAATATGGCCGAGAGATCCATTTCTGGGATTTTGAAAAGAAGGAGCCAAAGCATACATTCTATCTCGGTGAAGATGGCTTGATCCCGCTGGAAGTGCGGTTCCATCATAATCCCGACAGCAGTCACGGCTTTGTTGGCGCGGCCCTTTCTGCAAACATCATCCATTGGTGGAAGGATGCGGCGGGTGACTGGCAATGGGAAAAAATCGTCGATGTCGGCAATGAGCCGCATCCCGAATGGCCGATACCAATACCGGGCGTGATCTCAGTCATTCTGCTCAGCATGGACGATAGATACCTCTATCTGTGCAACTGGTTGCATGGCGACATCCGTCAGTACGACATCTCGGACCCTCACAACGCCAAGCTTACCGGACAAGTGTGGATGGGCGGACTTCTCGGCCGTGCGCCCGAGGTCAATGGCGTGAAAGTGACTGGCGGGCCCCAGATGATACAGCTCAGCCTCGACGGCAAGCGCCTTTATGTGACGACCTCACTCTTCTCGACCTGGGACAATCAGTTCTATCCGGAAATCCGCACCAATGGCGGATGCATGCTGATGGTCAATTGCGATACGGAAAACGGCGGCATGGAAATCGATCCGCTGTTCGTCGTTGATTTTGGCAAGGAACCAAATGGACCAAGCCGCTGCCACGAAACCCGTTATCCCGGCGGTGATTGCACGAGTGACATCTGGGTATGACCAGCTTCACCATCACCCTTGCCAATCAAGGCGGTGCGACCTTTGACGTCGATCACCGCACGCCCCTCTTGCAAAGCCTGCGCGAGCAGGGCGTGGACCTGCCCTACGGGTGCAAGTATGGCGGCTGCATAAGCTGTGCGGCCAAGATAATCACCGGCAAAGTCAATCAAAAGGCGCAGCGAGCGCTGAACAACCGCCAGATCAACAATGGCTACATAATCCTCTGCGTCGCACGCCCTTTGAGCGACTGCACGCTGGAGGTCGGCGTTGAAAGCCACGACAAGCTCTATCGCAACCCCTTCCTTGACCCCTTGGCCGCACATGAATTGAAAGCCGATATCGCGACCCCGTTGGAAGACAAGAAATGACCCATATGAACCATGATGAGCCCTATTCGGAGGCTTATCTGCAAGACATTCTGAAATCGGTCAAAACCATCGCCATGGTGGGGGCGAGCCCCGACAAGACCAAGTTTTCCTATGGTGTTCTCAGGGTGCTGCACGAAACCGGCTATGACATGATCCCGGTCAACCCCAGTCCCGGTCTGGATGAAATTCGGGGGCTCAAGGTGTACCCGTCACTCGCAGCCATCGACCGGCCTGTCGATATGGTTGAGGTGTTTCGCCGCTCCGAAGATCTGCTGGAAGTTGCACAGGAGGCCATCGCAATCAATGCCAAGGTTCTGTGGGGTCAGATTGGGGTGCGCGATGACGCTGCCGCCCAGTTGGCGGAGGAAGCGGGCTTGAAAGTGGTGATGAACCGCTGTCCCAAGATCGAGTTGTTCCGCCCTTTCTGGAAGCCGAAGTTGCACCTGGGGATATGATTGCAGGGTCACGGAATTCGGAGTTGTCGCGGCAACCAACCTGTTCCCTTTGACGCAATTCCGGACGGAAACCGTTTCACACTTTTCCTGGAGATTGCTCTAGCCGATTGAATCTTGCCTGAGATACGACGCCAGATGGTCGCTGAGATCACGCGCGTCGTCGCCGGCGCCGTCGATCAGCGCAGACTTGCGGCGGCGCAGAAACTGCATCCCCATCAGGTACATGCCCGGATGTTCCGCAACACCGCCGTCGTGGCGGACGTGGCCCTTGCGGTCGAGGACCGGCAGCTCCAGCCAGGAGTAGTCCGGCCGGTAGCCGGTGGCCCAGATGATCGTCCTGATCGTGCCTCCGGCGAGGTCGAGGCCGAGCGGCGGGTCGTCCTCGACACGGGTCGGCGGCAGGCGATCCGGCGGGTCGACCGTAGCGTCGCGGCCGTTGGCATGTGCCCATTCGTCAAGGAGGTCGAGCAGCCGGGCCATCTTGAGATCGGAAAGCGCACACATGTTGCGCAACGACCCCGCAAACTGGGCCTTGCCGTCTTCGGTGATGCCAGCGAGACGGCCGACGAGCCTGACGCCGAGGTCGACCAGCGCATTGAGGTCGAGGGTGGTGCGGTCGGGCGTGCCGGCAAGCTGCAGCGAAGGAACCCGTCGCGCCCGCCTGATGTCTTCTACCTCGTCGTAGCGTTCGTCGAGCACGCCGGCGGCGTCCATCCACCATTCCAGGTCCTTGCCGCGATAGACGCGGGGCGCCCTGATGTGCTCGCCCACCGACAGGGTAACTTGACGCCCCGAACGCTGCAGCTCCTGTGCGATCTGGGTGCCGCTGGCCGACGCGCCGGCCACCAGCACTCCACCGTCGGCGACCTGACCCGGATTGCGGTAGGACTGCGCCGTCAGCATGGCGACCGACGGCGGCACGCGCACGGCGAAATCGGGCAGGCGCGCGACGTTGCACGCGCCCGACGCCAGCACCACGGTCCGGCACCGCCACTCGCCGCGGTCGGTGCGCACGAGATATCCCGCCCCGTCGCTGCGAACTGAGGTAACGGTCGTGTGTGTCCTGACCGGAGCCGAGATCGCCTTGGCATAGTTCCCGAGGAAGTCGATCACCTCAGGCATCGTCCGGTAGCCGTCGGGGTCGTCGCCGTCATAGCGGAAGCCCGGCAGCCGGCTCTGCCAGTTCGGGGTGAGCAGCCGCAGCGAATCCCATCGCTCGGTGCGCCAGGTATGGGCGATCTCGCCGCGCTCCAGCAGCACATGGTCGATAGAGCGCTCCGCGAGGCAGCGGCTCATCGCGAGCCCCGCGTGCCCTGCGCCGACGATCACTGTGGTGACGGAACTAATCGCGCCCTCTTATCGGGAGAGTCTACGGCTCGAAGCGCCTTTCAATTCACCACGACCGTGACGTTCGTCGGATTGGTAACAATGTCATAGACCGCCGATCGCTTCTGCGACTGGGCGACGAGAGCCTCGATGTCCTCGCGCTTGGCATCGGCGTCGATGTTGTACTTCACCGTGATACCGCTGAAGCCGTTGCGGACGTCGCTGTCGATGCCGAGTATGCCGGCGATATCCATGTCGCCTTCGATGGTCGCCTTCACCGACTTCAACTGGATGTTCCGGTTCTGGGCAACTGCGGCGATGCCGGCGGTCAGGCAACTCGCCAGCCCGACCAGCACGTATTCGACAGGCGTGGCGCCCTGATCCAACGACGCGAAGACCTCCGGGTGGTCGGCATCGAATGCGAAGGTGGTCTTGCGATGCTGGTCCTGGCCGAGACCGTAGAAGCTCTCGACCGTCGAGTGGCTGTGGGTGCCATCCTTCCATTCGCAAGCCGCGCGCCACTTGAACTGCGCGGCCTCGGGGGCGTTGGTAAGCGCTTCGCGTGCGTCGAGCAGCGCCGCTACGTTAACGCCATTGTTTGCCTGTACTTCGGAAGCCATAATTACCCTCCCTACCTTGCACTGGCTCAAAAATCCGACCGGTTCCACTGACCTCCTGATCAGACTTCACCATGACCTGGCATGGTATGGGTCGCGAAGCGTTTCTTCAAGTTGTTTCCGCCGCGGCATGGTCGTCCCTCGTGTGCCTTTTCGAGCTAAACCGGGCAGCCTGAACAGTTCCGGAATGCATCGGACGCAGCTAGTCTCTGTTGCGGTCGGTTTCCTTCGCCACCTTCACCTCAACGGTCATCCCCTGAAAACTCGAGGCGCTGCCGGAGTAGCTTCCCGAAAGTGGGATGGCTTGCCGGGGATGGCGGGCCACGGCTATCCTGATCAAATCCCGGTTGCCGACAATGCCATTGGTGGGATCGAACTCGATCCAACCGGCCCCAGGCAAATAGACCTGGCACCAGGCATGCGTGGAGCCTCCGCCGCGGATAGCATCACTGTCGCGGCTCGGCACATAGACATAGCCGGTCACGAAGCGGGCCGCAAAGCCGAGCGAGCGGACCGCTTCCATCATGAAAAGCGCGAAGTCCCTGCATGTGCCTTTGCGCAGATGCAAGGTCATGAGCGGCGGCTGCGTTCCGGTTTCGATGCGACGGGAATACACGAAGCTCTCGTGGATGGCGTAGCAGAGCGTCATCAGCAGTTTGCCGGTCTCGGTGCGCCCCGCGGCACTGACGAACTGGCGCGCCCATTTGCCGACCTCGTCGCCGTCGTCGCGATGATGGCGCTCCATTGTTTGCGCGAGGTCGGCCGCCTCGTCGGGATCGTAAGAGAACGGATAATTCAGCGCGGCCTCATCGATGCGGAAATCGGGCGCATGCTGCGGCGTGTGATCGAGCCGAATGTCTGTCGCGAAAAGCAGTTCATTGGCCGAACCCTTGAAATCGATCACCGCAACGCAGTTTCCAAAAACGTCGTGGATCCAGCGAACCTCCTTCGGCTCGGGGGCCACGGACAGAGCGTGGTCGAGAAGCCGCTGATCGAAACTGTCGCGCGGCCTGAACATCAGCCGATGCTCGCCAAAGCTCACCTTCCGGCTATAGCGATAGACGGTGGTGTGCTTGACTGAAAAAATCGGCATCGGCGTCCGTCGGAAAATTGGCTCGCGGCGCAATCATACAGTGTTTTCGACGTGCATCCGAAGGGCCATGTTTGGCGGCCTGCGCGGGACTGTTTGCGATGCAGCCACGCTTCGCAGCCGCAATACCGCAACGACCCCCCTGACCGCTCGTTTCCTCTTTGCCAGTTCCTCTGGCTACTCACGACGAGCCCTATGTCGAGAGTCTGGCGCGCGCCGTAGCCTGTTGGCGACGAAACCTGACTGCCTCCAGCAACTCGCGCTCGCTGGTGTGAGCATTCCTGAAAATCCCCACGACCATCGACGCCACCAGTGTGGCTTCCAGGCCCAGAGGATCGATGTGTTCATCCGCGCAAACCCGATCGAAAACGCGTTCACAAATGGCCATGTCGTGAGGGCTAAGGCAGGTGCGATTGATACGCTGGTCCAGCATCTGTGCAGACCCTTTCCAGGCCCGCCGCCCTGCGATGCGCGGGCCTCCGACCGGAAGAAGATGAAACCGGCCGCGCAAGAAACGCCGGGCCAGGGTGTTTGTTCCCGGATGCCGGCACGCCTCGCGCAGGATTTCAGGGAAGAGCGAGATGAATCCGTTTCTGGAACGCAACCGGAGCTCGAGCGTTCAATGTCTCGGCCAGCACAGCAGCCAGCGGATCTCGGAACATCGCTATGAAAAAGACCTACGAAAAGCCCACGCTCGTGAAGCGCGAGAAGCTCACCCAATTGACCGCCCAGATCGTCGCTTCGGGGGTGGTGCTGGGTCAGTGATACTGAGGTGATCGACGAGCAATCGCGGCGTTCACCGGCGGACGCTAATGGCCAGATTCAGTGCGGTTCGAACCCCTATGTACGAAAATAACCATTGATGTGGCCGGCGGAACAAATTTCCGGCAGCCGCCGTTTAATGCGCTGGCCGGATGCCCGTAACCCATCCTGACCGGCCAATCTCTGTGTCAGAAGCCCGCCGCCATGCCTTGGCAGCGGGCTTTTTTTGCTGGAGATAGCTGCGCTCCAGAGCCAGACCGCCATTGCTGTGTCAGCGTCACGCTTCACGGCACCTTTTCGCCCTTGCAACGCTAGCCAGCGCCCCATCATCGCGATTGCCATGATGCCTCGCGTGCAATAGGCCTTGCGGAAAAGCTTAGGGAGAATTGCCGTGACAGGAACAGCCGGGACATGGCGCGTCGGTATCCTCTTTTCGCGCAGCGGCATCACTTCGGTCACCGAAAGCGAGCATTTCTACGGGACGGCTTTGGCCATCGAGGAGATCAATGCCGGCGGCGGCGTGCTGGGGCGGCAGATCGAGCCGATCGCCTACGATCCGGGCAGCGACCCCGAGGCATTTCGTTCGCTGGCCCGCAAGCTTCTGACCGAGGACGACGTCAACGTCATCTTCGGCTGTTCGATGTCGGGCAGCCGCAAGGCCGTGCTGCCGATCGTCGAGCGCTACAACGGCCTGCTCTGGTATCCGTCGATCTACGAGGGCTTCGAATATTCCGAGAATGTCCTCTACACCGGCGCCACGCTCAACCAGAACACTTTCGCGCTGGCCGACTTCATCCTGCAGCGCTACGGACCGCGCGTGTTCATGGCCGGGTCCGACTACATCTATCCGCATGAATCCAACCGGGTCATGCGCGACCTCCTGGAATGCAAGGGCGGCACGATCGTCGAGGAACAGTATGTGCCGCTCGATGCCGACGAACGCAGGATGCGCCGGCTGATGGCCGACATCGAGAAGGCCGCGCCGGACGCCGTCTTCTCGACCGTGATCGGGCGCAGCGCGCAGATCCTCTACAGGCTCTATGCCGAGGCCGGCATCGACCGGACACGGCGGCCGATCGCCAGCCTGACCTTGGCCGAAGGCGAAATCCGCGTGATCGGCGCCGAGCACTGCACCGGCCATGTGCTGGCGGCCCCCTATCTGGCAACGGTCGACAGCGGCGAGAACCAGCGCTTCGTCGGCGAGCTCGCCCGCCGCTTCGGCGACCGGACGACCGCGACGATGTGGTCGCAGACGGCCTATACGCAGGTCCACCTGTTCGCCCGCGCGCTGGAAAAGGCCGGAACCCTCGACACCTTCCGCCTCGGCCAGGCGGCGCTTGAAGTCGACTATGCGTCGCCGGAGGGACGCATGATGTTCGACCAGGAAAACCGCCACGTCTGGTCAACGCCGCGCATCGGCATTGCCAACGCCACCGGCCAGTTCGACATCGCCTGGCAGTCGCAGGCGCCGATCCGGCCGGATCCCTATCTCGCCTCCTCTCGTTTCGAAGAGCCGTGGCTGTAGAGCATGATGCCAAAAAGTGGGGCCCGGTTTTTGGACAAGATCATGCTCGAACAAGAAGATGACCGATGACCGCGACGCTCAAACGCATCCTCAACGATCTACGGCAAGCGAAGATCCTCGTCATCCATCCGAAGGACGAGGATGGCGCCGCACTGGTCGACCACCTCAGGCGCCTTGGCTGCGAAGTTCGCGCGGCGTGGCCGCCGCCGGCGTCGATCCCGGGCGACATCGACACGGTCTTCGTGCAGGTGGGCGAAGCGCCGACCGATTCCATGGTGTCGCTGATCGAAGGCGCCAATGCCGCCGTGGTCGCCATTGTCACCTATGAAAGCCCGACCTCGATCAAGGCGATCATCGACCTCAACGCGCATGGCGTCATCACCAAGCCGCTCAGGCAGCTCGGCGTGCTGACGCAGTTCGCGCTGGCCCGCTACCGCTACGGCTATGAAGGGCGGCTCGCCAACAAGGTGCGCAAGCTTGAGGATACGCTGAAGGGCCGCCGCACGATCGAGAAGGCGGTCAAGGTGCTGGTCGAGATGAACGGTGTCGACGAAGAGACCGCCTACAAGCTCATCCGCGACCAGGCAACATCGAAGCGCGTCGCGCTGGTTTCGGTGGCCGAAGGCATCCTCGCCGCGCAGGAAGCGATGCGGACTTTCGGCTTCGGCATTTCCGCGCAAGCCAGCCAGAAGCAGCCGAACGACCGGTAAGGCGTTGGCGGCAGATTGCGGCAAGAAGCTCTCGTAACAGTCTGATTTTATTTCCATAAGCTGATCTTTTCATCGTCGCATTCCGCCAGAATCTTTGCCTCTTGACGCGACCTTCCAGCCGTGCAACTTCTAAAAGCACGAGCAGGTTTGCTCATCGGCAGGAATGCCGTTTCACATTGATGGCTATGTAGCCCTTGGTTCGCGGATGACTTCCGCGCCCAGGGGTTTTTTGCGTTTGGAGACCGGCCTTGACGACACATGCGAAAGCGACGGCGGACCTGCGTCTGGCCTGCATCCAGTTCCAGCCGGCGATCGGCCGGCTGGACGAAAATCTCCAGGCGATGGAGCGATTGATCCGCCAGGCCGCCGGTCTCGGCGCATCGGTGGTGGTGCTGCCCGAGCTTGCCGACAGCGGCTATGTCTTCGACAGTCAGGACGAGCTTGCCGCGCTCGCCGCACCCATCCCGGATGGTCGCAGTGCCGTGCTGCTGTGCAGCCTGGCAAACGAACTTAACCTGCACATCGTCAGCGGCCTTGCCGAGCGCGACGGCGACCAGTTCTTCAACGCGGCCATGCTGTGCGGCCCGGCGGGTTCTATCGGCACCTACCGCAAGCTGCATCTATGGAACCGCGAAAAGCTCTATTTCCAGCCGGGCAATCTCGGCCTGCCGGTGTTCGATACCGCGATCGGCCGGATCGGCGTTGCGATCTGCTATGACGGCTGGTTCCCCGAGACCTACAGGCAGCTGGCGCTGAAGGGCGCGGAGCTGGTCTGCGTGCCGACCAACTGGGTGCCGATGCCGGCCCAGGGCCACCACCCAGAGCCGATGGCCAACATCCTGCACAAGGCGGCCGCGCACAGCAATGGCATCTACATCGCCTGCGCCGACCGCGTCGGCACCGAGCGTGGCCAGCCCTTTGTCGGCAGGAGCCTGATCGTCGGCCCGAACGGCTGGCCGATCGCCGGCCCTGCTAGCGAGGCCGGCGAGGAGATTCTCATCGCCACGATCAACCTTGGCGACGTCGCCAAGGCGCGGGCGTTGAGCGAGCGCAACGACGCCATCGGCGACCGCCGCAGCGACGTCTACGGATAACCAAGAAGAAGCCGGCACTACCCGGTACGATCAACCAGAGAAAGGGGAATACCATGACAAACAGAACTGTGATCCTTGCACTTGCCGGCGCCGCTCTGGCAACCACCGCCTTCGCCGCGGACGGTCCGATCAAGATCGGCATCCCGGTCGGCCTTTCGGGCGCCAACAGTGTCGTCGCGCCCTCGGTCGTGCAGTCGGCGGAACTGGCGGTCGCCGAAATCAACGCCGCCGGCGGCGTGCTCGGACGCCAGCTTGCGCTGGAGATTGCCGACGACGCCTCCGGTGCTGCCGGCGCGCAGAAGGCCTTCGATTCGCTGGTGTTCCAGAAGGAGATCAACGCCGTCATCACCATGGAGACGAGTGCTGCACGCAATGCCGGCCTGCCGATCATCACCAAGGGCGACATCCCCTACATCTATACCTCGTTCTACGAGGGCAAATCCTGCAATGCCAATCTGTTCGTCAACGCCTGGGTGCCCGAGCAGCAGGTGCCGCCGATCGTCGACAATTTCATCAAGACGCAAGGCGCCAAGAAGTTCTTCCTGATTGGCTCTGACTACGCCTTTGGCCGCGGCATGCTGGAGTTCGCCAGGGCCTATATCGATAAGTCGGGCGCCAGCGTCGTCGGCGAGGAGTATTTGCCGATGGAAGGCAGCGACTGGACGGCGATCATCTCCAATCTGAAAAGCTCCGGCGCCGATGCGGTGATCACCTCGACGGCCGGCGGCGCGCCGAACGTCACCTTGACCAAGCAGCTGCGCGGCGCCGGTGTCACCATCCCCTATGGCAACCTCGCGGTGGACGAGGGAACCGCCAAGAGCATGGGCGCGGACGCGGCGGGGATCTTCATTTCCGCTTCCTATGTGACCAGCATCGGCAGCGACGCCAACAAGAGCTTCCTTGCCGCGATCGGGAAGAAGTTCGGCGCCGAACTGCGCACCCCGAACGACCTCTCCGTGCCGGAATATGAAGGCATCTATCTCTACAAGGCCGCGGTCGAGAAAGCCGGGACGACCGACACCGCCGCTGTGCTTGGGGCACTCGCCGAAGTATCCTTCACCGGCCCGCGCGGCACGGTCTCGATGAGCAAGCAGCACCACGCTCCGCTGACCATGTATCTCGGCCAGGTAAAGGCGGACGGTTCGGTCAGCGTGGTCGACACATTCGAAGGCGTCGACCCCGGCGAACAGTGCCCGAACCTGTAGTCGCACCGATCATCGCAACGGGGCGGCGGTCCTGCGCCGCCCCGTTCCACACCATCGGGGACCTGCCATGACGCTTCTCCTGGACATGGTGACGACGGCGGCAATCCTGTTCATCGTCGCCGCCGGCCTGCTGGCCATCTTCGGCGTGCTGAAGATCATCAATTTCGCCCATGGCGCCTGGCTGACGATCGGCGCCTATTGCGCGGTGGCCACAGTCGGCCTCGGGCTCAATCCCTGGGCGGCGCTGCCGATCGCCTTTGCCGTGGGAGCGATCCTCGGCGGCATCACCGAACTGGTCATCGTACGGCCGCTCTATCGCCGGCCGCTGGACGCCATACTGGCGACCTGGGGTCTCGGCATCGTCATCGGCCAGCTGATCACGCTGTGGTTCGGGCGTGACGTGCAGTTCACCCCCAACCTACTGTCAGGCACCGTCGATGTGTTCGGCGTCGGCTATTCGCTCTACCGGCTGTTCGCGGTCGCCGCCGCGCTGGTGATCGGGCTTGCCTTCACCTTCCTTCTGGAAGGCACGCGGCTCGGCCTGTCGGCGCAGGCGGTGATCATGAACGAGACGCTGGCGCGCGCGCTCGGCATCGACACAGCGCGCGTGCGGCTGGCCACCTTCATGGTCGGCACCGGGCTGGCGGCACTTGCCGGCGTGCTGCTGACGCCGCTGACCAGCGTCGACCCGAACATGGGCGTGGCCTGGCTGATCGGCTCGTTCATGCTGGTCATGGTCGCCGGCTCGTCCTTCTCGACTTTAGCCATCGCCTGCCTCGTCTTCGGCGGCGCGCAGGTTCTGGTCAGCACCTTCGTCAGCCCCATTTTCGGCGGCATCACGGTAGCGGTCCTCTGCGCCCTGGTGCTGCGCATCAGCCCGAAGGGATTTGCCCGTGCCTGAGAGCCGTTCCATTCCGCCAAGGGTCTGGCTGCTTGCGGCGCTCGTGCTTGCGGTGGCGGTCGTCGTCATCATCGGGCCAGCGCTGTTTGACCGGTTCACGCTCAACGTGCTGACCCGCTCGATGATCTACGCCATGCTGGCGGTGACCGTCGACATTCTGTGGGGCTACACCGGCATTCTGACTTTCGGCCAGGCGGCCTTCTTCGGCACCGGCGCCTATGCCAGCGCCATGGTGCTCAGCCATCTCGGCGCAACCCCGGCGCTGTTGGCGCTGGCGCTCGCGCTGGCGATCCTCGTGCCTGTGCTGCTCGGCGCCCTGGTCGGCTGGCTGTCGTTCGGCCATGGCTCGACGCCGCTCTATGCGACGGTGATTTCGCTGGTGGTGCCGATCGTGGTGACGCAGCTGGTGTTTTCGGGCGGGGTGTGGACCGGATCGAGCAGCGGGCTGGTCGGATACTCCGGCCTACCGCTCGGCCTGCAGGGCTATTTCAGGCTGACCGGCATCTGCCTCATCATCACCACTGTCATCGCCCTGGTCTTCACCCGCTCCGATGCCGGCAAGCTGCTCGTCGCCATTCGCGACAATGAAGCGCGCTGCGCCTATCTCGGCCTCGACCCGCAACGGCTGAAGATCGCGCTGATGACGATCCTCGCCGGCGTCGCCGGCATTGCCGGCTTCCTCTACGCCAACGCGTCTGGCGTGGTTGCGCCCGAAAATACCGGCTTCGTCTTCGGCACCGAGATCGTCATCTGGACCGCCCTTGGCGGTCGCGGCACCATCATCGGGCCGGTGATGGGCGCAATCGGCATCGACTATCTCAGTGCCCAGCTTTCCGGCGACCTGCCCTTCCTGTGGAACCTGGTGGTCGGCGCGCTGTTCGTCGTCATGATCATCCTGTTGCCGAACGGGCTGGCGCAACTCGCGAGAATGGTCCTGCCGCGCCGCCATGGGGAACAGGCCAGCCAGGCGGGCAGCCCTGCCCTCGCCGCCGAGGCGGCCGGCAATGGCGCGGAGAACGGCAATCGCGTGCTTGCCGTCAGCGGCCTCGGCAAGTCCTTTGGCAGCCTGCAGGTGCTGCAAGGCATCGACCTCGACGTTCGCCCCGGCGAACTGGTCAGCCTCGTCGGCCCCAATGGCGCCGGCAAGACGACGCTGATGCGTTGCCTGAGCGACGGCACCGAGGCCACGACCGGACGCGTCAGCATCGCCGGCCAGGACATCAGCGGCATGACACCGGATGAGATCGTGGCGCTCGGCGTCGGACGCAAGTTCCAAGTGGCGAGCGTCTTCGACAGCCTGACCGTCGCCGACTGCCTGCGCATGGCGCGCGCCTCGCGCAAGGCGCCGAGCCTGCTGCGCCGCTCCGCCACGCTCGGGCTGCCGGCGGCGGCCGCCGACATCCTGCGCTCCACCGGTCTCGACGGCATGCTCGGTCGCCCGGTATCACTCCTGTCGCATGGCCAGAAGCAGAGCCTCGAGCTCGCCATGGTCGTAGCACTCGAGCCAAAGCTCATCCTGCTCGACGAGCCTACGGCCGGGCTGACCAAGGTCGAGCGCACGACCATTGGCGCAACGCTGCAGAAGCTGACCGGCGAGCTTGGCTTTGCCGCCATACTCGTCGAGCACGATCTCGATTTCGTCCGTGACATCTCGACCAGGATCGTCGTTCTCCACCAGGGCAAGCTTGTCCTCGACGGCAGCGTCGCCGAAGTCGTCAATTCCGAAGTGGTCAGGACGATCTATTCGGGAGGCGCCCATGCTTGAGACAAGACAGGCAGAGGGGAAAACCACCGTGCCGAAACTGTCGCTGTCGAACGTGTCGAGCGGCTATGGGCCGGTTGCCATCATCGAGGCGCTGTCGCTGGCTATCGCGCCCGGACAGATCTTTGCGCTGATGGGCAAGAACGGCATGGGCAAGACCACCGTGCTGAAAACCATCCTTGGTTTCGTGGCGCTGCGTTCGGGCGACATCCGCCTCGACGGCGCCTCGATCGGAGGTGTTTCGCAGGCCTCGCTGATTGCGTCGGGCGTCGGCTATGCGCCGCAGGAGAAGGCGCTGTTCCAGGATCTCAGCGTGCGCGACAATCTGCGCCTCGCCCTACGCTCGGATCGCGGTTTCGCGGAAGCCGTGGAGCGGGTCTATGGGCATTTTCCGTTCCTCCGGGAGCGCCTGTCGCAACGCGCTGGAACGCTGTCGGGCGGCGAGCAGAAGATGCTCATTCTCGGCCGCGCGCTGATGCTGCGTCCAAAGCTGCTTTTGATCGACGAGATTTCCGAGGGCCTGCAGCCGTCGGTCATCGAGCGGATCGCCACGGCACTCAAGGAGGAGCGTCGGAGCAACGGCACGACCATCCTGATCGTCGAGCAAAACCTTCCCTTCGCGCTCGGCATCGCCGACAGCTGGGCGGTGCTGAAGCTCGGCCGCATCGACGATGCCGGCGACGTGACGGAGGGCACGGCGGCGCGGGTGATGCAGCACCTGAAGATTTAGCTTCCTGCGCGCATCGCTCAGTGCAACCCGAACTCGCGCAAAAGCTCCTGGCGATAGCTGACAAACCGGGTCTCGCTTCGGTCGCGGGGGCGCGGGAGGTTGACATCGATCAGTCGCGCCGCGCCGCCTTTTTCCTTCGGCAGGATCAGCACCCGGTCGGCAAGGTAGATCGCCTCTTCGAGGTCATGGGTGACCATGACCATGGTGACGTTCTCCTCGCTCCAGATGCGCGCCAG
Source organism: Mesorhizobium sp. LjNodule214 (assembly GCF_964252735.1). Taxonomy (NCBI): domain Bacteria; kingdom Pseudomonadati; phylum Pseudomonadota; class Alphaproteobacteria; order Hyphomicrobiales; family Phyllobacteriaceae; genus Mesorhizobium; species Mesorhizobium sp. LjNodule214. Next base: position 146,243 of record NZ_CAXUPE020000003.1, on the reverse strand, counting down.
TTCCTCCTGCATGCCGATCTTGGTCATGGCGTCGAGCGCGCCGAGCGGCTCGTCGAGCAGCAGGATTTCGGGCTGCACGGTCAAGGCGCGGGCGATGCCGACGCGCTGCGCCATGCCGCCGGAAAGCTGGCGGGGCCAAGCATCGGCGAATTCGGCGAGGCCGACGAGCGCGATGTAGAAACGCGCCCTCTCCTCGGCTTGCTGCCTGGGCACGCCGCGCACCTCGAGGCCGAAGGCGACGTTGCCGAGCACCGTCAGCCAGGGCAGCAGGCGCGGCTCCTGGAAGATCACGGCGCGCTCGGCGCCGACGCCGTCGACAGGCTTGCCGTCGATGGCGACGCCGCCGCTGTCGGCGGCCTCCAGCCCGGCAAGTATGCGCAGCAGCGTGGTCTTGCCCGAGCCGCTGGCGCCGACGATGACCAGGCATTCGCCCGAGCGGATGTCGAGGTTGAGCGTCCTCAGCACCGCAAGCGGACGCCCGCCAAGCGTAAAGGACTTCGAGAGGTCGCGGATCGAGACCTCGGCGCCGCTTGTGCTGGCCATCGCCTTCGTCTCCCTGCTCAGTTGGTCTTGGTTTCGCCCGGCCGGTAGAGGATATCCGCGGCCTTCAGTTTGCCCTTGGCGAGGCGGCCGTCGCGTTCGAGCACGGCGACCCAGAAGTCGATGTCGCGGTCGGTCGCCTCAGCGCCGTCGCGCAGGCCAAATCCGGTCCAGTAGCGGGCGAGATCGCCATTTTCGCCGCGCTTGTTGAGGATGTTGGCCAGCACCTTGCGCGCCTCGTCAGGGTTCTGCCGCGACCAGTCGGCGGCGCGCGCCGATTGTTCGACGAAATTGCGGGCGGCGTCCGGATGCGCTGCGATGAAGTCGCGCCTTAGCACGACGAAGCCGCCGGCCAATTCGCCCAGCACGTCGGTGTCGTTGAAGACGCCGCGCACGCCGCCATTGGCGACCAGCGCGCCGGCAAAGGTCGCCTGCCAGTAGCCGAGCCCGGCAATATCGACCTGGCGCGAGCGCAAGGTCTGCTCGAGCTGCGGACCGGGCACCACGACGAGGTTGGCGGCATCCGGCGGCAAGCCGACGCTGTGCAGCGCCTCGCGCACCGTGTAGTCGAGATGGGCGCCGAGCGTGTTGACCGAGATGGTCTTGCCGGCAATGTCGGCGATCGATTTGATCGGGCTGTCTTCCAGCACGTAGAAGACGCTTTTGACATCCTTGTTGATGCCGTTGCTCGGATAGGCGGCGACGAAGTCGTTGCCGCCCGAGATCGAGTTGATCACCGCGGCGGTGGCGGCCGAGCCGATGTCGACGCTGCCGGAGGACAGCGCAAACAGCGATTCCGGGCCGCCGGCGGCGTAGCCGGCATTCTCCAGCTCGACGCCGAGCCCCTTGAAGTAGCCGAGCTCGTCGGCGAGCTCATGCGCGGAGATGCCGCCACGGCTGGCGAGGTAGCGGAATTTGACGGGTGCGGCTTCGGCAAAGGCGAAGCGCGGCAGGCCGGCGGCGACGATGCCGGCGGCAAGCGGGGCGCCGGCAAGCAGGGTACGGCGGGTGATTTTCATGATCCGGTCTTTCCTTGTTCGAGAAGAAGAGCGAGAGGCGTCAATGTTCAGTTGATGCGGGTCAGTTGACGGGCTGGCTCCATCGGCAGAGCCGCCGCTGGAGGCTGACCAGCGCCTGGTTGGCGATCAGGCCGAGGCCGGCGAGGATGACGATCGCCGCGAACATCAGCGGGATCTGGAAATTGTACTGGGCGTTCATCACCTGAAAGCCGATGCCCTTGTTGGCGCCGATCATTTCGGAGGCGATCAGCAGCAGCAGTGCGGTGGTCGCGCTCAGCCGCAAGCCAACGAAGATCGAGGGCACGGCGCCCGGAAGCACGACGCGGCGAAACACGGTGAGCCGCGTGGCGCCATAGACGCGCGCCATCTCGAGCAGTTTCGGGTCGACCTCCTTGACGCCGCTGATGGTGTTGAGCAGCTGCGGAAACAGTGTCGCCCAGAAGATGACGAAGACTTTCGATGCCTCGCCCAGTCCGAGCAGCAGGATGAACACCGGATAGAGCGCCAGCGCCGAGGTCTGCCGGAACACCTGCAGGATCGGATCGAGCGCAGTTTCGACCGATCGCACCTGGCCCATGAACAGGCCAAGCGGGATCGCCACCACCACCGCCGCGACGAAGGCGATGCCGGCGCGCTGCAGGCTGATGGCGATGTCGCCGAGCAAGGTGCCGCCGGCGAGCCCCTTCCAGAGGGCTGCGACGATCATGTCGATCGGCGGCAGCACCGCGGCATTGACCCATCCGGCGCTGCTCGCGATCTGCCAGAGCGCGAGGAAGGCGATCAGGATGCTGTAGCGCGACACAAGGCGGACGGATGCCGCCTTGGCCAGGCGCAGAACATCGGCGCCGAGCCTGGTTGCGCCGTCGCCGAGGATGACCGGCTGTTCGATGTGCTGCAAACTCATCGTCTTTGCCCTTTGCTTTAGGATTGTCAGGAGCTTCGAGTGGCGTCCGGCGCTTCAGCCGATCATTCGGCGGCCAACACCTTCGTGCGGGCGGCGGTCCAGGGGTTTTCCGGCCGCCTGAGGCCGAGGTTCTCGCGCAGCGTTCGGCCTTCATAGGCGGTGCGGAACAGGCCGCGACGCTGCAGCTCGGGGATCACCAGGTCGACGAAATCGTCGAGCGCGCCGGGCAGCCAGGGCGGCAGGATGTTGAAGCCGTCGGCAGCCTCGTTGGCGAACCATTCCTCCAGCTGGTCGGCGACCTGGGTGGCGCTGCCGATGATGGTGTAATGGCCGCGCGCCGTTGCCACCCACTGGTAAAGCTGGCGGATAGTGAAGTTGTGCTCGTCGGCAATCTGGCGGATCAGTGCCTGGCGGCTCTTCATGCCTTCGGTTTCCTTGCTGGGCGGCAGCGGGCCGTCGAGCGGATAACCCCTGATGTCGAGCGTCTGGCCGGCCAGCCCGTTGAGCAGCGCGACGCCGTCCTCGGGCAGGATCAGGTCATTGAGCTGCCGGTATTTGGCCTGCGCTTCCTCTTCAGTGCGGCCGACGAAGGGCGCCACGCCCGGCATGATCAGCACCTGGTCGGGATCGCGGCCGACAGCGGCCACGCGCGCCTTGATGTCGCGGTAGAACTCCTGCGCCGTCTCCAGCTTCTGATGGGCGGTGAAGATGACCTCGGCCGAGTGCGCGGCCAGCCCGCGTCCGTCCTCCGACTGCCCGGCCTGCACCACCACCGGGTGCCCCTGCACCGGGCGCGGCACGTTGAGCGGACCCTTGACGCTGAAATGCGCACCCTTGTGGTCGACGTCGTGCAGTCTGTCCTTGTCGTAGAAGCGGCCCGACTTCTTGTCGCGGATGAAGGCGTCGTCCTCCCAGCTGTCCCACAGCGCCTTGACGGTCTCGACATGCTCATGCGCCCGGGCATAGCGCTCGGCGTGGTTCGGCTGGACATCGCGATTGAAATTGCGCGCAGTGTCATCGCCGGCCGAGGTGACGACGTTCCAGCCGGCCCGGCCGTTGGACAAAAGATCGAGCGAGGCGAATTTGCGCGCCAGCGTATAGGGCTCCTCATAGGTGGTGGAGGCCGTGGCGATGAAGCCGAGATGCGTGGTCAGCGGCGCAAGCGCAGCAAACAACGTCACCGGCTCGAAGCCGGCGATCTTGGCATTGCCGCCTTCGCGGGCGCCGAGGCCGACCGTCAGATTGTCGGCCAGGAAATAGGCATCGAACAGGCCGCGCTCGGCGGTCAGCGCCAGTTGCTTGTGGAACTCGAAATTGGTGGCGCCGTCGGCAGGCGCATCGGGATGCCGCCAGGCGGCGATATGCTGTCCGCCGCCGGGCAGGAAGGCGCCCAGCTTGATTTTTCGCGACTTGCTCTGACGGGACTTGCTGGTCATTTGCAGGCTTCCTTCTGGCGCTGTGCGGAAAGGGGAATCCGGTGTTTCAGGCGGCAAGGCCGACGCTGTAGGGCACACCTGCCGCCCGGCATGCTTCGGCAACGGCCTGCCGGGCACGCGCGTGGATGGCTTCGGACACCAGTTGGCCGTTGGCGAAATCCTTGTCGGAGGCGTAGATTGCGGTCGGCACGGTCAGCGCCTCGAAGAAGCCGAACAGCGGCCGCAGTTGATGTTCGACGATCAAGGCGTGCCGCTCGCCGCCGCCGGTCGCAACCAGGACGACCGGCTTGCCGCGCAGCGAGGACGGCTCGAGAAGATCGAAGAAGTGCTTGAAAAGCCCGGTGTAGCTGCCCTTGAAGGTCGGCGAACCGACCACGGCGATATCGGCGCCGAGCAATTGCTCGACAAGATTACGCGCCGACGGATCGAGATCGCCGATGCGCCTCGCCTGCGGGAAGGAGGGACCGAGATCCTCGATATCGAAAACGCTCGAGGCAGCGCCCGTCCTGCCGGCGATATCGCCAACGATATGGCTGATGAATGCCTTGGTCTTGGACGGACGAGTCAAGTTACCCGACAGCCCCACCACCAGCTTCTTCGACATGCCAGGCTCCTTCTCGCAAAAACCGCTATCTGCATTAAGCCTACCGATTTTATAGAATTAAATGAGCGAGAAGATTTCAAAACCAGCCCGGCAAGCGGATTGAGTTTGCCGAATGCGGCCTTCGATTGGTTCATTCGACGCGGGATGTGGCCGTGGGCGATGTCAAGGAACGAGCGGCTGTCGGGGTCGATGCGCCGCCCGGAGACGGCCTTGCGATGATGAAGCAAATGCCGCTGCCCCGGCATTTTGCGACCGACCGGGGTGGGTTTGCCCGTGGTCACTTCTTGCAAAATTGTGGAACAGGGCCGCGCCTCAGGGGTTTGATTAGATCAACCTTGAAAAGGAGGTAGCTATGAAAAAGCTCCTGCTCGCCTCCGTCATCGCTATTGCGTCGGCGGCGGCCATGATCGGCCCGGCCAGTGCCGACAGCCTGCGGCTCGGCATCGGCATCGGTCCCGCCTATGACGATGATTATTATGGCGGCCCGTACTACGACGATCCTTACGTCTATCGCCCGCACTATCGGTACAATGTCTATGACGATGGTTACAGGCCGCGCTACTCCATGCGCCACCACCGCAATTGCTGGACCGAGTACCGCAAGCACTGGCGCCACCACCACCGCGTGATCGAGAAGATCCGGATTTGTGAGCGGTGATGTGAGGATTGATCCCGGCCGGTGGGACCGGCCGGATCGTCCCTCGGAGGCGTCTGCAGCTGTCGCCGTTCGCGGATGGTGGCAGAAAGGCCCGGAATAAGCGCCCGGGCGCTGGTTCTCTGCAATCCCTGCCCTTCGGCTGCTGACGGCGGCTTTCGCGGGCGACCCGGCCCGGGGTTGACGACCTAATCGTGCTCGGCGAGAACGCAGCCGACCGTGGAGGGATGGACCTCGAACAGGCGGGTCGGCCTCGGACGCGCTCGCTGACATTGGTCACTCTTCGCCATTTGTCTTCGTATTGCGCTCAGCTGAGTTCTTGGGCGAGTCCGATGAGAAGCCCTTCAGGCCCACGGATGTAGCAGAGCCGATACGCGTCTTTATACTGGACTACTTCGCCTACGAGCTGCGCGCCGCGCGTGCGGAGCCTTTCAAGCGTCTCGTCGACGTCGTCCACGGCGAACATGACGCGGAGGTAGCCTAGGGCGTTGACCGGGGCGTTCCGGTGATCTGCGACGACAGGCGGCGTGAGGAAGCGGGAGAGCTCGAGCCGGCTGTGGCCGTCCGGTGTGCGCATCATGGCAATCTCGACATGCTGATCGCCCAGTCCAGTGACACGTCCGGCCCATTCTCCTTCGATCGTGGCCCGCCCTTCGAGCTCGAGGCCGAGTTCGCGAAAGAAATCAATCGTCCCTCCGAGGTCTTCGACGACGATTCCTACGTTGTCCATCCGCTTGAGCGCCATGTTTCCAATCTCCAAGGTGTCGTTCCAATCTACAAGGTGTCGCCTAGTCCAACAACGGACGCTTGAGGTGCCCAACACCATAGATGATGACATGTGGACGTGCGGTCGTGTCCACATGTCTACAATTCTGCGAGCCGTGATAGCCACCGGCCGGACAGCATCGTGACCCTGGGCGGTAGGGTTCTGATTGAGGCATGTCTACATGTGGGTATGACCGCGTTACTACTCTTCTTCTCGATGGCGGTCATCCGGGCCCGATTCGCTGCTATCCACATCTTCACCCTGCCCTCCGCCCCATCATCCCATAGTGCACGGCCAGCAGGTCCAGGCCGATCTTGAGCATTTTGCTCACTACGTCGCGCACCTCGCCAGTCTGCTCGGCGAGGCTCTTTACCGAGTCGCCAGCGCAGCAGATCTTTTGCACCACAGTTGACACCTCCCAATGTGCCAGCGCGCGGGTGGCTTCGGCATGGGCGCGGCCGGCCGACAGGATACGGTCCGGAATGCCGCCATCGCGCCGGCCGCCGTCGACGCGCTCTTCCCAGGCCATCGGCCGCAGCCCTTCGCGCGAGGCGCGCTCGAAATCCCCGCGAAAGCGCATGCCCGCCTCGCGCTGCTGGCGCGACAGCGAGGTGATGCCCACCAGCGGATCGACATTGCGCACCCGTACGATGCCACCGGTCGAGGTATAGCCACCGTTCGAGACTTCGTAGATGCGCGCCGCCTCTTGCGTTCCCGTTGTCAGGCGCTTGCGGCCGAAGCGGTCCTCCCTCAACGCGAAATCATGGCCGATCTCCTTGCGGATGCGCACCTGCTCGGCCTCGCCCTTCGGCAGCTTCGGGGGCTTTGGTTTGGCCTTCTGGGCGGTTTTCTTGCTCATCGGGTGTTCCTCGTGAGTTGGTTGCGGGGCGGCTGGCGAAGTTGGCGATCCTTCGCGCTCTCCTCTGCCCTGGCCGGACGTCTCCCCCTGGCATCCGCGCTGCCTTGCTGCGACTTTGGTGATTGGCGAAGACCGTGGCGACATCCGATCTCACCCCTTGCGGGGGAGATCGGCAGCTCCAGCGATCGCACAATCCTCATGCTGCCCCCACTCGCCGGCCGTGGAAACGGGCGTGGTGGTGGCTGCAATAGGAGCGCGTCGCCGAGGTGCGCACGCCGCAGCACAGCATGCCCGGCCCCGGCTTGGCGCCGGGCGCGTCCTTGTCCGGATCTTCCTCCAGCGTGAGATCGAGCGGGGCGCGGCAGCGGCCGAACAGGCAATCGACGAAGCCCATGGCGGCGACATACGGCTGACGGCCGGGCGCCACCGGCGGCGGTGGCGCTGGTAGTTTGTAGCGAAGTGCCTCGGGTCTTTCCTCCGCGCGCAAGCCTCCGGACAGCCAAGCCGGGGGCAGAACGCGCGCCGGCTTCCTTGCGTTGCCCTGTTTTGACTTTGCCGGCGTGGGGGCGCCAGCATGGCCGGCAGGGGCCAAAGGCGTACCAACCCCGCCCCGCCCACCAGCTTGCCCGGAAGACTTCGCCTGTCCAGCCGGCTCTGCCTGTCTGGGCTGCTCGGGATGTCCGGACAGTTTTGTCAGTCCGGACCGCTTCGCCTGTCCCGCAGCATGCCTTCCCGACGGCCTAGCTGGCCTTGCCGCATTCTTCCGGGGCCGGCCGCCCCTGGGGTTGGCGAAGCCGATGGCGCGCAGGCTGGTGTTGCGATGGACGATGCCGATGATGGCGTTGCGCGAGACCGGGCTGCCGCGCAGGGCGGAAAAGCGCAGAGCGATCCTGGTCGCCGACAGGCCATCCTTCAGCCAGAGCGCGATCGCGTTGAGTTCGGTGTCGGTGTAGGCAGCGGCCATATCGGGAATCCATCAATTGCGAAGGCCTCGCCCGGGGCGAGCGCCAGGGGTTCGGCCCGCAGGCCGTTGCGGAAGCATTCGAAGGGGTGGTTCAGGCGGCGCCGGGCAGACACCGAAGCGCAGCTTCGGCGGCGTCGCGCGTCAGGGCGGACACCGCCCTGCCCGTCTGCCTGTCGAACAGGATGACGGTGCCATCCTCGGTGCGGATGCAGGAGGTGGCGGCCAGTTCGCCAGTTCCTGACGGGCCGGCGAGTTGGCGCGAAAAGGGGGCCGGAACCGGGGGAGGAGCGGTTCCGGCCGATCCGGCGGCCTGCGGTGATGGCAGGCGGGCCGGATCCGGGGCAAAAGCCCCGGTCTTCGTCCGGGCCGGGGAGGAGGACAGCCCGGACGATTCGAAATGGGTGGACAGGCGCAGGGTCATGCCGCCTCCCCTTGCGCGGTATCAGTGGCGGTCGCACCGGCCAGCCATTCGTAGCTGACGCCGGCGATGCCGCGCCTGCGGCTGGCGGCGACGACCTGCGCCCAGTGCTGCGGCGCGATGCTCTGGCGTCGGCGCATCTGGCGCGCCGCCTCGTAGCCGCAGCCGACCTCGTCGGCGAAGTCGGTGATGGCGGGCCAACGGTCGATTAGCCCCGAAATGCTCGTGGGCAGTGCGGAAATGCTTGCGGGATGCTCGATCATGCGCTAAGCGTACGATATGTACGAAAGAGTCGCAAGCAAAATCGTACACCTTGGACGATAAATTTCAGGCATTTTGTACGATGATGGATCCTCGACACAGATTGCAGCAGGCGCGGGCCGAGGCGGGCTATGCCTCGCCGAGCGATGCCGCACGGGCGTTGCGCGACATCAACAAGAACACGCTGATCAGCCACGAGAACGGCAACCGCCCGCTGTCGCGCAAGGCGGCGGAAAAGTATGGCCGCCTGTTCGGCGTCGATCCCGGCTGGCTATTGTTCGACGGCAATCACGCGGGAAGCGGCGGCTTCCACGAGGCGGGTTCGGCCGCGCTTGTCCTCTCGCCGCTCACCGTCGACGTGCCGATCGTCTCATGGATCAGCGCCGGCGATCTCGGCAGCCAGGACAGCGTCGTCAACCTGTCGGACTATCCGACCATTCCCGCCGCCGATCTCGAGCAGGGCGAATGGATCGCGCTGCGCGTCGACGGCCCGTCGATGAACAAGATCTCGCCGCCGGATTCGATCATCTTCGTCAATTTGCGCGACAAGCGGCTGGTGACCAATGGCTGCTATGTGATCTCCGACGAAAGCGGCCGCGCCACCTACAAGCGCTACCGCCCGAACGACAAGCCGCCGTTCCAGCCGGCCTCCTACATGGAAATCCCGCCGCCGGAACTGGAGGGCGCCATCACCATCATCGGCCGGGTCAAACGCTCGATGATCGATATGTGAGGGGGGTGCTTGGGTGATCTCCCTCCTTGAGGGGGAGATTAGCTACCCAGATACGCATTCGTGAAATAGCCCTCGAAATCCGGACGCTTCTCCAGCGCCTTGCCATCACCGTCGCGCAATATCCCGGCGGCGAAAAGCTACTCCCCCATCGCGTCCACCTTGGCCTTGTCGATGGTGCCGATGGCGCCGGCTTCGCTCCTCAGGAAATGGCCGTCGTTCAGCGCCTTCAGCGAGGCATGGACCAGCGCCGGATTGGTGAGCGCGTCCTTGTTGGCGGCGATCAACAGATCGCCGGCCTCTTGCGCGTGGTCGACGGCGAACTGGTAGCCGCGCCGCGTCGCCTGGACGAAGGCCGCGGCCGCTTTCGGGTTGGCCTCGAGGAAAGCATTGCTCGAAGCGATGAAGGTGGTGTGCTCGTCGGGCACGCCATAATCGGCGTAGCGGAAGCTGCGCTGCCTGACGCCCTTGAGTTCGGCCTCGACGCCGCCCCGCGTTATAAGATTTCCTGATTTTTCTTATAACCAGCGAGCCATCTCTGCCAACAATATCATTCAAATTGTACGAGGCATCCTTGACCGCTTTTCGTACTTAAAGTACGATATTTCTTCAGCTGGAGGGACAATGCTTGAACACAGCGAACCATGCCGCCTTCGCCGATCTCTCCCGCCCGCTTCTATCATCGCTGTCGCTCGAACAGCGCGAGCGCCTCGCCGGCGCCTGGCGCATGGCCAGCCAGGACATCGCCGAGGACATCCGCTTCATCCGCCAGTATCTGAAGGTCATCGCCGGGAAGGAGGAGCGGCTGTCGACCGGCACGCTGGTCCACAGCCGCGCCTATGTCGAGGCCTGTGCCGGCTGGCTGCCGCAAACCGTGGCGCGCTATCTGCGCAACCTGCGGGCAATCACCGAATGCGAACTCGCGATGACGGCGGCCGGCATCCGCTTCGCGCTCTCCAGCGATGCCTGGGACGCGTGAGATGCCATGCTTATCGCTGGCCTTGCGGAAATCCGGAACTCTATGCACAAGGAGCCCGCGCCACGGAGGGACCGATGACGCGGGCCGGCCGATGTTTGCCCACCAGCCTGCGCCGGATGCCAAGCAGCGACATCCGACGCAAGAACTCAACCATTCGAATGGGCTAATGTTCCCGATCGCTGGCGCGCATCCCCGGCGCGACGGGCTCTCGGGTGGGAGTCGGATGCTCAAGACAGGCAAATGACCGCTCCCTTGTCCAACTCAGACGTGTCGGCAGGATCCCAGACCATTATCTGAACCACCAACTGGAATGCCCCCTATTGCCTTACGATCAGACTGAGAATTCCGGCTGACGCAGGCCCGGATCAAGGATCGTCTGCGACGACTGCGGTGAATTCCTGGGAGTTTGGGACGACCTGCTGACCGATTTCGAAAAGCAGGGCGGGAACAACGGAGTCTTCCGCCTCGACAAGGGCCGCATCAGACGAATTGAATGAGGCGAGCGACCCATTTGCCGCGCGTGCCGTGCAGGCTATCTCAGCCCGAAGAAATTCAGGATCGCGAGGATGATGACGCCCCGACCAGCCAGATGATGTTGTTCATGACGTGCTCCTTCGCCCAAAATTGGTGCTGGAAGGACAAAGGTTCCGGCGGCCGGGCCGTCGTCAAACTGGAAACAGTGCCCATCGGCAGCCGGCCATAGGCCCTGCCCTCTACATACTAAACCGCAGCCTGGCGTTGCCAACGCTCGGCAGAGCGCTGGGCATGGAACGCAACCGAGGCTTCACCCGACGCACGGGTGCTGTCCTTTGATGATGAAAGGAGGGCAGCTAGCCCGTGGGCGCTCAGCCCTTGGCTTTTGCCTTGGCGGCCTTGGCGGGTGCCTTGGCCTTGGCGGCTGCCGGTTTGGCTGACTTGGCGGGCGCAGCCTTCTTCGGCGCAGCCTTGGCTTTCGGCTTCGCCGCTCCGTCGATCTCGGCGGTCGCCTGGTCCCAATGTTGCATGTCCGAGCCCTCGGGCCGCCCGGCCTGTTCCCAGATTTCGTGCGCCCGCTGGCGAATGCGTTCCTGCCTATCGTCCGTCACTGTCACCTCCGTGGTTGGGTCCAAATCGGATGGGTCCAATTCCCGGCAAACATTAGCCGATATTTCGGCCGGCGTCTTGGGGCGTAGGCGCGCTCGACGCCGCGATTTCCTTTAGTGGTCGTTGGACAAGACCGCGACACCCAGCAACGCCGCCTTCTTGGTAATCAGCCCGGCGAGATCGGCGTCGGAGCGCTCTGTGCCGGTGCGCCGGCGCAGTTCGGTGATCGCCTCCTTCATCGACAGCAAGCCGGTGCTTCGCTCGGCCAGCAGCTTGTCGCAACAGGCAGCGACATTGGTTGAGTTTGGGGTCTCGACATGCGGCAACATGGGAATGCTCCTTTGAACAAACCCGTCGCCCGCCGTCTCCTCTCGAAGACGGCGGGACAGGTATCATGCATCACTCGATGACTTCGACCACCCGGCGCGTGCCGGGGTCGACCAGCACGGTGTGGTCGCCGACGACCGTGTATCTGTATCGAGTGTCGGGAATCTCCCGCAGCTCTACGGTGTCGGGCAGAGTGGAGCCGAGATTAAGCTCGACGCCAAGAAGGTTTATCGAAGCCAGCGGATGCCGATGCACATATTTGCGGATGACCGTCCTTTCTTCGGGCGTGATCACGACCGCCTGCGGCTGAGTTGTTACAATCACGTCCTCCGCGGCAGAGACACCGACGCCTGCAAGAAGAAGCAGCGCGGCGGCGGAAGGAATCAGGATTTTCATCGTTCTCTCCTGTTTCGTGTTGGCGAGCTTCGCCCTCGCCTCCGCCTTGGCGGAAACATCCACAGGTCGATAAGTGGCGAGCTCTGAAGGCAAACGCCGCCACAACGCTGTTGTTCCGCAAGTGGAGACTAATTGATCGGCCGCAATCGATGCGGGAACCGCACCGGCATCGTCCGCATTGAATTGCCTTGAAACTCTATCCGGGAGGTTTTTCACATGAGCGACATGCCGTTCCATCCGCCTGTGGCGATCGCGGTCGGCGCCGGCTTCCGGCGTAACGTCGGATCGGTGGCCGAGATGCAGAATTTTCTGAAGGAGTGGCCGGAACCGTTGCGTGGCAAAGCTTACGCCGCTGCCATGAAGGCGTGCGATATGGCGCGGAACGGGCATTTGACGGCCGACCAGGTCCGGCGCGCCTTCGTCGACTTTGTCGAGGCAACCGGTATTGCATGGAGCGGCGTCGATCCTGTCACGGCCCTTCGCCGAGCCAAGGTACGTCGCCGAGCAACCCGCTCTCGAGGCGCCGGCAACGGCTCCGGCACGGCGACCCCATAAAATCGGGTTACTGCTTCGGCGGTTGCGCAGGCACTTCGCCGGGCTTGATCACGGGCGTCCTGCCCTCATTCGGCGCCGGCTGGGCCATGCCCTGGTCGCCGGTGGGCGGCGGCTGCAGCACGCCGCCGCAAGGTTCGAGCTTGCCGGTCAGGCCGCCATTGCCGCCACTGGCCATCGACGGCTTCTGGCCGTCGTTCTGGCCTTGCGGCTCGGCCTGGCACGGTCCGCCCGGCGCCGGGGCGCTCATCTGGTCGTCGGTCTGCGCGGCCGCCGGTCCGGCGAGCGCCAGCAGCAAGGCGCATGACAAGAGTGGTTTCATGGTTCCAACTCCTTTCCTGCAAAGCATTGTCCTTCGGGAAAGGATGCCGGCGGCGATTGGTTCCGGCCTGCGGCAAAAGCGACCATGACCGAGCGCGGCCAGATCGGCCCTGACGGCCGCTCTGGTGAGGGACGGAAGCGTCCCGGGCCTTGTTGGCCACAGCTGACGGCACGCGTGCGGACGTCGGGCATCAGCGCCCTTACCTGCGCTGATACTCGACAGACCGTATGCGCGATTTTTTCGACCGGTTCAGGCCGGCGGATTGTCAATTCAGGGAGTGATCGCCCGCCCCTTGGGTAACGAAGGACGCCGCAATCAGGTCGTCGGCATCGATGCGTAGGGAGCCTTCGCCATCACCCATGATGGCCGCGACCTTCTGGAAAGTTCTCATCTCATGCTCGGTGATGCTTGCGCTGCGCATCCTGGCCCTCAGGTCAGCGACCCGCATCCCCAATGCGGGGGACGTTCCGATTTCACGTTTCGACATAATGCCTTGCCTCCTCCCCAGCCCGTGCCTGTTTGCCGCCTCGCCGCTTCGCTGGCCCATGCTGCCTATTAATAAGGCAGCACGAAGTCAGACGCGGCAACGCGTGATTCCAAGGAAGGTTCCTGCTTATACCTGCTTATATTAGTCACGAAATAATACGGGCGGACCGGCCCACCGCTCCGGCAAGCGGCGGGCCGTTCGATGCGGGTCACTGAATGATCCTTACGATCTTGCGTGTGCCGGGATCGACAAGCACGGTCTGGTTGTCGACGACGACATAGCGGTATTTGACATTGGGGACTTCATGCAATTCCACCGTATCGGGAAGTGCGGTGCCGATATTGAGCTCCACGCCGGGAAGCTTGACCGACGCCAGGGGCTGCTTTTGCACATATTCCCGAATGACGGTTTCCTGTTCAGGCTGGATGATGATGTCCTGGGCAGCCGCGGCGCCCACCCCTGCGAGCAGCAGAATGCCGGCGGCGGCCGTTGCAAGATGCAGTCTCATGATCGTCTCCTTTCGGTTGCAGCGGCCACTTGCGCCACGCGGCCTGGAGGCCGTTCGCAGCCGGGTCGCCTTGGTCGTAAACGCCACGACATGGGGCTTGTTCCTGCACTTTTTTAGCCTCTTGAAGCGACAGATCCGCTTCGCAGGCAGTTCGGAACAAAGCCCATGAGTCGAAGTTAACCCAACGAAGGGACGACACTTCCGAGGAGACTTTTGATGAAACATCTTCTGATCACCAGCATGCTTGCACTTGGCGTCGGCTGTGGCGCCGCCATGGCCCAGACACAGACGCCGGCCGAAGTTCAGCCAAGCGGTGACGCCAATTGCGAAGCCGGCGCAGCGGACTGCCAGCAGGGCGGCAAGGCCGGTGAGCAAGCCCAGGGCAAGGCCAAGATGAAGACCGATGAGCAGGCGCAGGGCAAGGCCGGCGCCACCACCGAGGGGCAGGCTCAAGGCAAGCCCAAGCTGAAGACAGACGAACAGGCACAAGGCAAGGCCGGCGCCCCGACTGAAGAGCAGGCTCAGGGCAAGCCCAAGCTGAAGACCGATGAGCAGGCTCAGGGTAAGGCCAAGGTCCAGACCGAAGAACAGGCCCAGGGCAAGGCTTCGACCCAGACCGACCAGGGTTCGACCGCATCGATCAACAATGTGACCGTCGAGCAGAAGACCGAGGTCACGCAGATCATTCGCGAGACGAAGGTCGCACCGGTGGCGCGTGTCGACTTCGACATTTCGGTGGGCATCGAGGTGCCGCGGCAGAAGGTGCGGCTGCACCGCTTGCCGGCGCGCATCATCAAGATTGTCCCCGCGTACGAAACCTACATGTATTTCGTGCTCGCCGACGGTCGCATCGTCATCGTCGATCCGGACAGCTACAAGATCGTACTGATCCTGACCTGATCCGGCGAACACCACGAAAAGGCCCGCCGCGCGTCGCGCACGGCGGGCCTTCTTGCGTCTGACGCCGGTCTTCGAAGGTTATGGATGGACCTTCCAAACCGAAACCCGCCGCCTTTCACGGGAAAAGGCGGCGGGGTCGGCCTTCCGCCGATGAAGGGACGTTCTCGGCGGGTCGCTGGCTATTGTACCCGGCCACTAGCCGAACAGGATTCCGGCAGTGACAAAGACGACGCCGAGCGCGAAGACAGGCGCAAGTATCCACCGCGCCTCGTGGACGCTGCGTTCCATAAGCTCCTCCTGATTGATGTGGTTGGGGAACGGTCAGGCCTGTGCTTGGTTCCTGAATTCAGAAGTCCTTGGCCAAAGGTCCCATGGCATCGACCAAAAGACCCAAAGGCCACACACACGCCCGATGAGGCGACCAACCGCCCCCGCAAAACCAGGCCCGGGCCAGGGCCGTTAATCCGATGGCAATCGTTCCATATTAGCGTTGCCGCATATTTCGGAAAATTGCTGAGGGGGTCAGCGGCCGATGCCGAAGGTGTCACGTGTCTTAGCGAATGCGTTCGAGGTCGCCCAGCCGTCAGGGGTCGGCCTGCCGGGCCTGGCCGAAGCGATCGGGCGGATGGGCAAGTTGATCGAGCATTCGCGCGAGCGGATCCGGCTGCTGGAGGCTGTGATCGACAATTTCCCGGGCGGCGTTTCGCTGTTCGACCAGGATCTCAACATGGTCGTCTGCAATCAGCGGCAACGCGCGCTGCTCGACTACCCCGACGACCTTTCGCCAATGGCTACCCCTCGATGGAGACGCTGTTTCGCTTCAACGCCGAGCGTGGCGAGTACGGGCCGGGCGATATCGAGATGCATGTCGCGCGCCGCCTCGCCCTCGTCAGGCAGCGCGAGGCGCATGTCTACGAACGAACCCGGCCCAATGGAACCATCGTCGAGGTGCGCGGCATGCCGATCGAGGGTGGCGGCTTCGTCACCACCTATTTCGACGTCACCGAACAGCGCCGCAACCAGGCCACGATCGCGCATATGGCGCATCACGACGCGCTGACCGACCTGCCCAACCGCATGCTGTTTTCCGACCGGCTGCACGGCGCGCTTGCCCTTGCCAAGCGCGGCGCCCTGATGGCCGTGCACTACCTCGACCTCGACAACTTCAAACCGGTCAACGACAATTTCGGCCACAAGGCCGGCGACAGATTGCTGATCGACGTGGCCGGCCGGCTGCGTGCCGCGGTGCGCGACAACGATACGGTCGCGCGTCTCGGCGGCGACGAATTCGCCATCATCCAGACCGGGATTACCGGACAGACGGATGTGTCGGCGCTTGCCCGGCGCATCATCGAGCGCTTCCAGTCTCCCTTCACGGTCACCGACAGCCCGGTCGTCGTCGGCGTCAGCATCGGCATCGCGCTGGCGCCTGGCGATGCACTGGGCAGCGACGATCTGCTCCAGAAAGCCGATACCGCGCTTTACCGCAGCAAGTCCGGCGGGCGCGGACAGTTCAGCTTCTTTGGGGAACCGCATCCTTCTTTGGGTGGATAGGTCAAAATATTCGCAAACGCTAATATGATTTGCGCAAGCGAAGCACCCAACCCTTGCGCCGAGCGCCGGCGGAGTTTCCTTTAGCTGCCTCGGCCGGCGCTCGTCATCGAGTGCCGCCTTGATCGCGATCAGATGGTGAGAAGCGCGATCGCTGCGGAAACGCCGGCGCTCGCGAACTTTCGCGCATCGAGCCGACAGCAAAGCCAGCGCCGGCGACCTTGCGCTGATTTCGCCCGCGGCAGAGACGATTCAGCAAAGCGCTCGATGCTCCAACGCCACACTTGCACCGAAAGGCGTATGGTCCTAAGTCCTAAGACATAGGTCGCATGCCGTGGGCCGAAAGCCCTCCGAGAGCGCGGCACAGTGCCAACTTGCGACCGCACATGAAAGGTGCAACGCTCGATCTGGGTAGAGACATGGGCGGACTTCCCGGGTTTCAATCGGTCCGGGGTGTTCGATTGGGCAAATGTATTTTCCGCAATTTCTTGTGGGAATGTCAGTAACGCTTCTCGTAATCCTTGGCTGGATTTACGCGGCTACCGGATCGTTTTGGCAGTCGCTGGGCTGGACATTTGTCGCCGCCCTGGTGCTGCAGGCGGGCTACTTCATCGCCGTGCTTTTGCTCATCTATGGCCGCACCTCATCGGCGGCCAAGGCCGACAAATCGCTCCCGGCCAAGGTGCCCGGGCCGTTCGAACGCGACGGCATCATCCACAGCTTGCTGTCGCGCCTTTTTTAAACCGGTGGCACGGCGAACTCATCCAAAGCTTGACTTGTTGCGCCCGCCAGAGGGGGCTGGCGCCCTGGCGTCCGTTCCGGACGCCAGGGCAAGCCTTTTCAGCCCGCGAACCAGCAGCCTGCGCCAGGGGACCCGCTACGCCATGGCATAGCAACCCACCCGGCAGCGTACCATGACTCCGGTCAGCGAGGCGCCGACTTCAAGCCGGAGACGGTAGCCACCGGTTCGGACGAGAAGACCACGAAGCCGAAAACCAGAACGGCGGCGGCGACGATCATGGAACCCGCGGCGACGAGCGGCTCGATCGCCGTGTTGCCCTTCGCCAGCATCAGGTAGAGCGCCGGCAGCATCACCACCAGGCCGAGCGTATAGAGGCCGTAGTGGACCATCGCGATGCGGCGAGCGGCCTTGGCCGGATTGAGCGCGTAGTAGCCACCGAATATCGCGGAGGTGACCCAGCCAAGAAGGTTGATGTGGGCATGCGCCGGGAAAGCGGCGTGATCTTCCGAGATCGCCATATGCAGGCCGACGGCGATACCCACGATGAGAAAGACGAGGGCCGTCTTGAAGAAAAGTTCCGAAACCCTAGGCATGCTGTTGTTCTCCCCAATGCCGTTTGAACCCGACTCCGGGAAGGTACACCCGCCAACGAGTATTAGCTATGCCGCACTTGAGGTTAGCAACCGTTCTGGCCTCGTTGCGTAGGTGCGCGCCGGGGCGAACCTGCCGGCGGCGAAGTTGCCGTTCTCTCCCTAAGTCGAAGATGTCCGGCAGCACAGGGGCGGGCGTGGACGGCACGGCTTTGTTCTACGTCGCGATACGCTCAAAACAATTCCGCCGGGCAAAGCCCGGCGGCATATTTCGTTTTTGCTTCGACTTCGATCGGCCTTACGGCGTTGCCGGAGTCTCCTCCGCCAGCTTGGCGGCTACCTGGTCGATCTTGTCGGCAAGCACACCCGTGGCCCAGTCCTTGACCTCGGTGTCGACGGGTTTGTTGGCCATGTCGGCAAGCGCGTCGTCGAGCGATGGGACGTCGGTAACGGCTGCGTCTGCCTCCGCCTGGGCCGTGTCAGCCGCTGTCTGGGCATCCGTGACTTTGCCCTCCAACTCAGCGATTGTTGCGGCTTGGGCATCCAGCTCCTCCTGCGTCGGAGGTGTAACCAAATTCGCCGCGTCGAACTCCGCCTGCTTGTCCAGCACCGCGTTTTGGGCGTCGACCACCGCGGCAGCGGCCGCGTCGGCCGCGGCCTGGGCGTTCTGGGCAATCGCGGATCCCATCACATAAGCCTGAATGCCAGCGAACTTCTTGCTCTTGGAGTTCATATAGGCGTTGATGTTGCGCTGCAGCGAGTTCAGCCGGCCGAGCTTGGCGTGGATGTTCTTCTCCTTGGGAACGGCGGCGACCTCCACCTCATCCACGGAGACCTGCGTCGTGGCCTTCTTGCCCGACTTTGCCGATGCCGACTTGCCGTGCGTGGTCTTGCCTGACTTGCCGTGCGTGCCGCTCTTGCCGGAATTGCCCTGCGAGCCGCTTTTGCCTGAGTTGCCGCCGCTATTCCCGTGGCCACCGCCATTGCCGTGGCCACCGCCATTGCCGCCGGCGGCGGCCAGCGCGGGAGACGCCAGAAGCGCGAATGCCGCAACCGCGGCAAAGAGAGTCTTTCGGGATGTCATGGGTATTTCCTCCGAGAATCGCCACCACGCCCAACCGCTAAAGAGGGCAATATGAGAAATTCCTAATGGCGTCAGTAAACTTTAGATAAATGTGGTTTCAATGCGAGAGCGAAGCCGCTCGCCAGCGAACAGTTCAGATCAAAAAACCTACACAACCAATTGATATTCTTAGGTTAGGTGAAAGCCGGAAACGGGCTTGCGCCATTTGGACCGCAGAGGGCCCATGCTGGTCGGACTATGGTCCCACTACCGCCGATACGCGCGAAAAACGGTCGTCGCGTCGTTGATGGAAGGCGCCTGAAACGACGGAATTCGACGAAGGCAGAGAGGGCGATGCAGTCGCCTGGTATAGCCGTCAAATAAGCGGGGCCGCCTCTTGGCGACGCGCTATGGTGCCCGCAAAATGTCGGCGCCTGGCTGCTCGTCGAACAGCACCGCGCAGCCGCGCTCCAGCGCCACCGCGGATAGCGCGTTGGCTACGGTCTCATCCGGCGAGACGAAATCCCCGGTGAGCACGCGCAACTCTTCGACGGCCCTCGCCATCGATACGAGCCGCCCGGCGGCGCGGTCGGTGGTGCAGGCGTCAACGACACAAACGAGATCGATGATTTCGAAGCGGTCCATCTCAGGCCTCCGCAAACAGGGTCCCTTCGAGCCAATCAACGCCGTGGCGCGCGACTAGGTTCCGGTGCAGATCATGGACCTTCGTCGATGGTGCGCTGCCCACTGACGGCGAGTAAGAAAAACGAGATTCCATCTTGAATCCCCCCTTCATCGAAAGACTTTCCACCCGCCCCCTCCGACGGCTCAAACGCAGCTTGACAAGAGACCCTGTTTGTTCTCTTTTTGTTCGGCAAAAAAGTCCTTAAAACAGGCATGGCTAATGCTGCAATGCCGTAGGGTGGAACGGGATGGAAACCAGCGCCACCATCCTGCATGCCGACCTCGATGCCTTCTATGCTTCGGTCGAGCAGTTGCTCGATCCGTCGCTACGCGGCAAGCCGATCGCCGTCGGCGGCGGTGTGGTGCTGGCCGCCTCTTATGAGGCTCGAGCGTTCGGCGTGCGCGGCGGCATGCCCGGACGCAAGGCCCGCGAACTCTGTCCGCAGCTGATCTTCGTCGGCGGCCATTTCGGCGACTATCAGCGGCTCGGCGACGCCGCCATAGAAGTGCTCGACGATTTCACGCCGCTGGTCGAGCGCATCTCCATCGACGAGGCCTTCGCCGACGTCGCCGGCTGCACGCATCTGTTCGGGCCGCCGGCCGAGATCGCCGCCATTGTACGGCGCCGCGTGCGGGCCGAGCTCGGCCTGCCGATCTCGATCGGCGTGGCGCGCACCAAGCACCTGGCCAAGATCGCCTCGCAGGTGGCCAAGCCCGACGGGCTGGTTGTGGTCGATCCCGCCGGCGAACTTGCCTTCCTGCACGATTTGCCGGTCTCCCTGATGTGGGGCGTCGGCCCGGCGACCAAGGCGCGGCTGGCCGGCATCGGCGTCGAGACCATCGGCCAGTTGGCGCAAACCCATGGCGGCGCGCTGGAGCGGCTGATCGGGCCGGCCGCCGGGCAAAAGCTTGCCGCACTGGCGTGGAACCGCGACCCCCGCCGGCTCGAGACGCATCGGCGCGCGCATTCGGCGGGCGCGCAATCGGCGCTGGGCCGCAAGCCCGCCGTGGCGGATGTGTTCGTGCCAACCTTGCTGCATCTTGCCGACCGGGTGGCGAGCCGGCTGAGAGCCAAGCATCGGCCCGGCCGCACGGTGACGGTGCGCGTGCGCTTTGCCGATCTGCGAGCGGTGAGCCGCTCGATCACGCTCGACCAACCGATCTCGGCAACGGCGATGCTGGCCGAGACCGCCGAAGAACTTGTGCGCGGCGTGCTTGCCACCCATCCCGGCGAGAAGGTGATTTCGCTGCTCGCGATCTCGGTCTCGCATCTCGAGGAAAGTGCCGAATTGCAGCTGGAGCTGCCACTCGGGCTTGCCGATGAGAAGCGGAGGCCCGGCAGCAAAAGGGGCCTGGCGCGCTTCTGCGCCGACCGCGCCATCGACAATATCCGCCAGCGCTTCGGCAAGCAGGCGGTCGGCTATGGCGCGGTGGCACTGGAGGCGGCGCGTTCGGTGCCGGACGAGTTCCGCGAGCTGGCCGAGAAGGAACTGTGAAGCGGCGGTCGCGGTTTAAGAATGTTCGGCACGGGTGTCGGACGAGCCAAGACCCGTTCGTCCCGGCAATCATTAGGAGAAACGATATGCCCAGCACCGTACGCTTGCACCGCGTTCTGACAACCAGCCCGGAGAAGGTTTATCGCGCATTCATCGAGGCGGACGCGCTGGCGAAATGGCTCCCGCCCAACGGTTTCACCTGCACCGTCCATCATCTGGAAGCAAAGGTCGGCGGTACATTCAAAATGTCCTTCCGAAACTTCACGACCGGCAATAGCCACTCATTTGGCGGCGATTATGTCGAGCTCGTTCCGGGTGAACGCCTTCGCTACACGGACACGTTCGATGATCCCAACCTGCCCGGCGAGATACAGGTGACGGTGATATTGAAGAAAGTCTCGGTCGGCACGGAACTGGACATCACGCAGGCAGGCATACCCGGACGCCATTCCGGCCGAGGCCTGTTACCTCGGCTGGCAGGAGTCGCTGCGAAACCTGGCAAGGCTCGTCGAACCCGAGATCAATCAATAGAGGTTGATCGCCTCCATGCGGCCCGAGACTGCCAATCTCTCCCCTCGTGGAGGGGGATGTCCGGCAGGAGAGAGGGGGCGCGAAGGGCCGCGGCGTTTTGAGTTGAGCCATGGTGGACCTTTAGACCCAGCATCGGTGGAAATTGGACGATTGATACGCTGGCGGGACAGCGCCCCCCTCTGGTCTGCCGGACCCGGCCCTTCGCTGTCGCTCCGGGCGTTCGTTGTTCGCAAAGCCAAGCAATTGGCTTTGCGTCCGCTGCGCGGACCACGCCTCACCCCATCGCCTGGCGGATGGATTTGGAAAAGCGGGCCAGGAAGGCCGGCCTCGACGAGGCGTCGAGCTTCCAGGACAGCACCGCCGTCGCCATTTTGCGCGGCAGCATGCCGACGGACAGAAACCAGGCGGCAAGGATGGCGCGCCGCCTGAGCGACGCCGTTATCTGGAGGCTGGCGACGGCGCCAGCCGCACCCAGGACCAGCCTGGAATCATTGGCCACCGGGTGCCGACCCCTGTCGGCGCAGAGCGAGGCCAGCCGTTCTTCGAGGTGAACGGGATCGTGCAGGAAGGTTCTCGACGGCTCCACGGCCAGGCCGACACCGGAGACCTGGTCGGAAAGCGCCTCCAGGCGGTGGAAATCGTGCGTCACCCGCCAGCGCGCCCGCTCGGCGAGCTTTTCGCCGAAGACGGAATGGTTGGCGCCGTGGATGCGGTAGGCGCCGACGCACTCGTCGATCGACTGAACATGACCATAAAGGGGCGCCAGCGTCGCAAGATAGCCATCGGCGCCCTGGCGGAAATCCGCTTCGGGGATCGGCATGATGGTTTCCAGCGTCGTGCGGTCGAAGGCCAGCCCGCTTGTCACCGTCGTCTGGTAGCGCCCCTTGTGCAGGAGCTTCGGCATGACATCGCCGTCATCGAACGGCAGTTCCGGCGGCGGGAAGACATCCTTGATGCGCTGCCGTTCGTCGACGATGTGGAGCCTCGATTGGACCTGGGCGGTTGCCGAATCCCAAGTGTCGACGATCCTGGAGATGGCGTCCGGATAGAGATAGTCGTCGGCGTCGAGAAACAGCACGATCTTGCCCGAGCTTGCCGCAAAGCCGGTGTTGAAGGCCGCGGCATGACCGCCGTTCTTCGGCCTGAGACAAGCGCGAATCCTGTCGCCATAAGACTTTATGATCGCCGCCGAGTCGTCGCTCGACCGATCGTCGACGACGATGACCTCGACATCCGCGTGGTCCTGGCCGAGCGCGCTGTCGACGGCGCGTTTCAGGAAGCGCGCGTAATTGTAGTTCGGAATGATGATGGACACCGGAATTCGGCTCGGAACGGGATGCATCGCGTTTGACCTCGCATCTTGCTTTGGTTTCGGCGGAACCCACCCCCTTAAGGTCCGCTGGTCTCCCAGGAAAAGAGAAAAAGCTTGTGCCTTCCCCGGGAAGACGAGTTGGGTCTTCCGTTGCGACTTCAGCTGAGCAGCCGCTTTTTGCCTTCGAGTATCCACGCGGCGCCGGGATCGAACCGGCGGCGGCAAGGGGCTGGAATTCCCGGTCGCGGATGATGCCGCGGCTTGGCCGACGGAGCGGCGCTTCGTCAATTTGGTGTCGAAGCGGCCCGTCGCCTTGAAGGCACAACCGATAGTGACCTCGAAACGTGGCCGGCACAACCCCCGCCGCCAAGGATCCGCTCCCGCGGCCGCGGCGTTGCCGTGCTTCAAAGGCTCCGAAAGCCGCAGAAAATCCGCCTGCGGAAGAATCCTGCGTGCACAGCACGAAGGTCGATGTCGCAAATGCCGCGCTCACTCTATAATCATCGCCAACAGGGGGAGATTGCGCGATTGCCTGGGACCTTCTTGGGGGATTATTTACAGTACTGGCGCAAGCTGTCGCTGGCCTTGCAGTTCTTCATCGCGGGCGGCATCGGGCTTCTGCTGGTGATGCTGGTGGTCGGCCTGTGGGTGACCTCACAGATTCGGGAAGGCGTGATGCGCAATTCCGCCGCAACCACGGCACTTTACGTCGACAGCGTGATTGCGCCGCTGTTGCCCGACATGCGCGCCAGCCGCGAGCTCAGCGACACGGTCAAGCGGGCACTGGACGAGACGCTCGGTCAGGGCGCGCTCGGCAAGCGGCTGGTCTCGTTCAAGCTGTGGCGGCGCGACGGCATGATCCTCTACGCCAAGGACACTACGCTGATCGGCAAGCGGTTCGAACCGAACGCCAACCTGGTCGCCGCCTTTGGCGGCAATGTCGTTGCCGAGTACAATGACCTCGACGACGACCCCGAAAGCCACGAGGAGCAAGCGGTGAACGCGTCGCTGTTCGAAATCTACAATCCGGTGCGCGAACCCTGGTCGGGCGAAGTGGTCGCGGTTTCGGAGTTCTACGAGATCGCCGACGAATTCCAGGCGACACTGAACGCTGCCTTGTGGTCGAGCTGGCTGGTGGTGGCCGGCGCCACGGCAACGGCACTGGCGCTGTTGTCCGGCATCGTCTTTCGCGGCAGCCACACCATCCAGACCCAGCGCGCCGCGCTGGAGGCAAAGGTCTCCGAATTGCAGGCCGCCTTGTCGCAGAACTCGTCGCTGCGCCAGCGCGTGCAGCGTGCCTCGCGCCGCGCCACCGCAATCAACGAGCGCTATCTCAGGCGCATCGGCGCCGACCTGCATGACGGGCCGGCGCAGCTCGTCGCGCTGGCGGCGCTGCGGATGGACAGCCCCGTGCTGCTCGACCCCGGCTCGTCCGGCGAGCAGCGCGAAGCCGAGATCGCCGGCATCCACAAAACGCTTGGCGAGGCGATGCGCGAGATACGCGGCATCTGCAACGGCCTGGTGCTGCCGCAGATCGAGACGCAGGCCGTGATCGACATCCTGCGGCTCGCGGTCAGCGAGCACGAACGGCGGACCTCCAGCTCGGTGGCGCAGACACTTCCGGCCCGCTTGCCGGAACTCGGCACTTCCGAGAAGATCAGCATCTACCGTTTCGTCCAGGAAGGGCTGAACAATGCCTGGCGGCATGGAAAAGGCAGGAACCAGGCGGTGAAAGCCGGGGTGAAGGGTGGCAGGTTGATGGTTGAAGTGATGGACGACGGCCCCGGCTTCGAGCCCGGCAGGAGCGAAGGCCTCGGGCTTGCCGGCCTCAGGGAGCGCATCGAGAGCATCGGCGGGCAGTTCGAAACCCTGTCCGGCCCGCAAGGTACACGATTGGTGATTTCACTCTCAGTCGAGGAGCAGCCGTGACCGGCATCATCCGCATCGCCATTGTCGACGACCATCCGCTGTTTCGCGAGGGCGTGGCGCGCAGCCTCGGCGAGATCGGCGGCTTCGAGCTGGTCGGGGAAGGCGCCAGCGCCGAGGACGCCGAAAGGCTGGCCCACACGATCGCGCCCGACATATTGCTGCTCGACATCAGCATGCCCGGCGGCGGGCTCAACGCCGCGGCCAGCATCCTGTCCGGTCACCCCGGCCAGAAGATCGTCATGCTGACCGTGTCGGAAACCAATGCCGACGTTGCCCAGGCGCTCAATGCCGGCGTGCGCGGCTATGTGCTGAAGGGCGTCGGTTCGAAGACGCTGGCCGAGATCCTCGGCGACGTCGCGGCCGGCCAGAGCTATGTATCGCCGACGCTGTCGGCCAAGCTCCTGTCGAACCTGTTGCAGCCGGCGAACCGCAAGCCCGACCCGCTCAGCCAGCTCACCGGCCGCGAGGCCGAGATCCTGCGGCTGGTGGCGGAAGGCTTGAGCAACAAGGAGGTCGCGGCCCGGCTGTCGCTGCAGGAAAAGACGGTCAAGCACCACATGACCAGGGTGCTGGCCAAGCTCAACGTGCGCAACCGAACGGAGGCGGCGCTGCTGATGCATGAGGCGAAGGAGCGGGAAAAGTGAAGAGTGAGGAGTGAGTAGTGGGTAGGTCGGCACAGTGATCCTGCCGCGACCACCAACTAACAACTACTCACTACTCACCACTCGCTCCTCCAAAACGTGCCACCCCCGCCCCCGGGGGCGGGGACGGGGGTGAAGTGAGAAACAGAGAGGGGGGGGTTCCCTGCCCTCACAAGGCCTGCAGGCGCGCCACATCCTCCGGCGTCGCCTCGCGTTCGATGATGGTGCGGCCGAGTGCATCCTGCATTTTGAAGCGGCCGTTCTCGATCTCCTCCTGCATGCCGTCGGGATGGATGACCGTGATCTTGTCGCCGTCGACCTCGACCGTGTCGCCGGTCACCGCATTGACGTGGGTGCCATGGTTGCCTTGGTTGCCCTTGGCCTTGCCGGAGTTGCCCTGGCCGACGTTTCCGGAGCCGGAATTAGCGCCGCCGCCAGCCGAGGATGAATTGCCACCGCCGTTACCGTTGCCACCGCCATTGCCGCCGCCATGGCCGCCGCTGTTCCCGCCGGCGGCGTACGCCATCGAGGGAGCGATGCCGGCGGCGCCGTGGAGCTTGACGTGGGATAGGGCGAGCGTCATCACCAATGCCGTCGAAGTCAGCAAAGCGAGCCATCCCTGGCGGGTCAACGACAGTCTGCGCATCCTCCCCCCGTGTCGGCCTTTGGCGGTCTGGCCGAAACCGGCATGATCGAGAGGAGCATCCATGCATCGGCGCGCGCGCGAAAGCGGCCCACGACCCTTGCCTTGCCCGTTCGGACTTTTTTTGCTGCCGGTGCCGGACTTATGTCGCAACGCCGGCGCCAGGACCGGTCATCGGTCAGCGCCATGCACGCGATGAAAACAACCGCAAACGAGGCCGGTTACTGGGCGTTAACCAACCCTCTTGGAAAACAGACGGCAGTTCTTTAAGATTGAAGCGCGCGAAAAAGCCGGACAGCAGCAACAAACCGCGATGCGCCAAGAGTTTCGTTTGCGGAAATGCAGCCGGAACCCCCAAAAAATACCCCCGCCAAAAGGCGGGGGCAAGGTGAGTAGCGGGAGTTCTGTCATACGATGATCAAGAACCGAAGAGACGAAGCAAAAGGTGGCAACCTGATTTTGCAGCGCTGACCTACGGTCCCGAAAAGATCACTTCCAGATAGAACCTCGCTCTCACAAACTCTTCAAACGCGCCATATCGGCTGCGGTTGCCGCTCTGTCGACGATGGTACGCCCAAGCGCATCCTCCATCCTGAAGCGGCCGTTTTCGATCTCTTCCTTCATCCCGTTTGGATGAGTAACCTTGATGCTCTTGCCGTTGACCTCGACCTTGTCGCCGGTCACGGTATTCACATGAGTGGCGGAGCCCTTGTTCGCGCTGTTGCCCTTGCCCTTGCCGTTGCCACCGCTATTGCTGTTTCCGCTGCTGTTTCCGCTGCTGTTCCCGTTGCCGTTGCCGCCGCTGTTGCCGCCGCCGTTTCCGTTTCCGCCATTCCCATTGCCGCCCTTGCCGGCATAGGCCTTGGTGGCGACTGGGCCATCGATGGAGAGTTGAAAAGGCGCGACAACAAGCGCAAGCGCCGTTAGCGCTCGCAAGACACACCTGCTGCCCATGCGCAGATCGCGCATCCCGCTCTCCCCATGCCGGTCACCCGGCCCGACTCCTAGCCGAAAACCCCAACGGCATTGTCGAAGTGAAATCATTCACAAATCGGAGCGCCTTGCGGAAGTGGCCCACGACCCTTGTCTTGTCGATTCAGACTTTTGCGGAAGTGGATTCAGACTTAAGTCCTAATTCAACCTCCGGATGTGGCCCTGCGTGCGGGCACGCGGGCGCTCTGCCATGTCTATTCCGTGCGCGGTCGGCCCCGGCCATGCCTAGCCGGCTAAGCCATTCATGGCCGTCCAGGCGATTTAAGAACAGGCCAAGGCACGGCCTAGGCCGGCAGGGCACGGTTTGAAAAACGGTCCGGGGCATGGCCAAAGCCAGCCCGGGATTACGCCGGCCCGTAGCGGCTGACCACGATGCCGCAGGCATAGGCCTTCGATCCCAGGAGGCGGAGCCTTCCGAAGCCGCCCTGATCGAAGATCCTGGTCCCCTCGCCCAGCGCCGCCGGATTGATGAACAGCTGGAACTCGTCGACCAGCCCGGCCGCGATCAGCGCCGAGGCAAAGCCCGCCCCACCGAACACGGCGATGTCGCCTCCCCCAGCCGCCTTCAGCGCCTCGACCTCGCTCGGCAGGTTGCCGCTCACGACCGTGGTGCGTTCCCACCGCGAAGCCTGCAGCCTGTCGCTCGCCACCACCTTGCGGACATCGACGATGCGCTGCGCAAACGCATAGAAGGGGTCGCGCGGATAATTCTTCGCAGCGTTGCCCCAATGGGTCAGGTACCCCTCCTCGGCCATCTTGCGGCTGAGCAGGATGGTGTCGATGCCGGCGAAGACGGCGCTGAAATCCTGTTTCAACGCCTCGTCCCAGGGGCAATCGCCGCCCCAGTTCCAGAGCTGCCAGTCATGATCCGCGTTGGCGCCGACAAAACCGTCGACCGACATCTGCATCTGCAGGATAAGCCTTCGCATCGTCATTCTCCTCGCCAACGGTTTACTTCTGGAACCATTGACGGAATGCGAAAATAGTGTCAATAGTAAAGCGATTTAAAAATGGAACCATTGAGATGTCGACCAAGGGAAAATCCGGTTGCCCGATCAATCTGTCGCTCGAACTGCTCGGCGACCGCTGGACCCTGCTGATCGTGCGCGACCTGATTTTCGCCGGAAAGAAGCACTTCCGGGAGTTCCTGCAATCCGACGAAGGCATCTCGTCGCGCACGCTGGCCGAGCGGCTGCAGACACTGCAGGACGAGGGCATCCTGACCAGAAGCGATGATCCCACGCATGGGCTGAAGGCAATCTATCGGCTGACAGAGGCTGGCATCGATCTGCTGCCGGTGCTGGCAACGCTGGGCGGCTGGGGCAGCAGGCACCGCGCCGCCGACAGCGATCTGGCCAGGATCGCCGAAGAGCTTTCGGCGGGCGGAGAAGCGGCGCTGGAAGCCATGAAGGCAAGGCTGCGCGCCGAGCACATCGAGGCGGCGTAACCCCAGACGCAAAAACCTATTGGGGCGACGGCACCGGCGGCTTTGCCGTGACCGCGGCGCCGAAGGCAGCGGCGATGACCGCAGCAATGCCGAGGCACTGCAGCGCCGTCAGGTTCTCGCGCAGGAACAGGAAACCCATCACGGCGGCGCTCAACAGAATCGACGGATTGCCCAACGCTGGCGCCGCGCCGGCAAGCCCGAAGGGCAGCGACAGCACCGCGGCGATCGCCATGCCATAGGCGACGGTGCGCCCGCCGAGCTCGGCGCCGGCCTTCTGCGCAAAGACGATGTAGAGCGCCCAGCAGCCACCGGCGGCCAGCGCGAGCACCACGCCCACAGGATCGAGCGCTTGGCGCACATCGGCAAAAGGCGACAACAGCACGATGCCGGCCACCGCCAGCGCCACCCATAAAAAGTCCATTGCGCGCCGTCACGAGAACGCGGCGACCAGCAGCGGGCCGGTGAACTCGAGGGCCACGCAAATGCCCAGCGGAATCCTGGTGAGCGCGGCATAGAAGAGGAGGTTCATGACGCAGAGCGTCACCCCATAAGCGGCGAGCCACGGCCAGACGGCGCGCGACGGCCTGACCCGCCAGGGCCTGAGCACGGCCGCCAGCATGAGCGCGCCGGCGACAAGCCTGAGCATCGTCGTGCCCTCGGCGCCGACCAGCGGAAACAGCCCCTTGGCGAAGGCGGCGCCGATCTGCACCGACATCATGGCGCCGAGCAGCGCCACAAGAGGGATCGTGCCGGCTTCAACCGCAGACTTGGCAATCGGCGTCGACGTCACCTTGCTTCGTTCCTCCGTGCCCCTTGGTTCGCGCGACGGCGTACAAAGGGCATGGCTGGAGATAGGGCCAACCAGCCGGCCTGTCGTGAGGCACGGCAACCACGGTTGATGGGGCAAGGGCAAACGATTTCACGCTTGCGAACCTCTAATTTCGGCGGGACAGAGGGGGACGAATGAACGCTACAGCTTCATTTTGCGCCATACTTCGCTGCATCGCACAAGCTTGCCGTGCCTTGCTCACTTGCTGCAAAGTAGCTCAAAATCGAAATCTAGAAAACTTCTATTTAAATATCACATGCACATTTGCAAATATTTCTAAGCATCCTCGCAGAATACAAACTGATCAATACTTTAAAACAACCAGAACGAGCAGTGAATCATTCACACGAAGCTCCGATACCCGGGGGGCCAGTTACCGAAAATGTCAAAATATGGGCGGTCTTTAGCCATTTTTTCGACATCGACATCACAGATGTGTTTCAGCATGGTAAACATTTTGTGTTGCGCTGCAGCATAGCGTGAGACAATCGTTGCCCGATTGGACAGGCGCGGAGGAGGTTCCGGTATATTGACCAGAGTGGGCTTTCCGCTGACCGGTTTCGAGGCCGCCCCGGGCGCAAGGCGCGGGCCACCGGCGGGCGATATCGGAGCGCTGTTGCATTCCACTGCCCGCTGGCCTGGCGCGACATTGTTTCATCGGAGACATCGCACCGGCGGACGCGGCTGATGTCAAATCAGCGCGACATACAGCTCGATGCGCTGCGCGCCATTGCCGTGATGATGGTGCTGTACTCGCATTTCTTCGCCGCGGGCGGCTCCTCCTTCCTCGGTCATCTCGGCGTGCGGCTGTTCTTCGTGCTCTCCGGCTTCCTGATCACGCGGCTTCTGCTGGAAGCCCGTGCGGCCG
Organism: Mesorhizobium sp. LjNodule214; assembly: GCF_964252735.1. Lineage (NCBI taxonomy): Bacteria > Pseudomonadati > Pseudomonadota > Alphaproteobacteria > Hyphomicrobiales > Phyllobacteriaceae > Mesorhizobium > Mesorhizobium sp. LjNodule214. The sequence continues at coordinate 116,214 of NZ_CAXUPE020000003.1, read as the reverse complement.
CCGAGTTCGAAGCCGGGCCGGCGCTGCGCTCCTTCTACATCAGGCGGGCGCTGCGCATATTCCCGCCCTATTTCGCCGTGCTGGGTTTCGTCTGGCTGACCGATCTCGAACAGTCGCGTGGATCGCTTCTGTGGCACGCGCTCTATCTCTCCAATTTCTGGTACGCGCTGCGCAACGAGTGGACGCCCTGGCTGCTCTGCCATTTCTGGAGCCTGAGCATCGAGGAGCAGTTTTATATCGCGTGGCCGCTGATCGTGCTTCTGGCGCCGCGCCGGCGCATCGAGGCGATCACCATCGGCGTCATCGCGGTCTCGCTGGCCTACCGCTTCTACTGGCCGGTGACCGCCAACACGGCGCTCGCCCGCGACCTGCTGCCGCCGGCCTCGATGGACGCGCTGGCTTGCGGCGCGCTGCTCGCCACGCGGGCGACCAGAGGCGCCACCCTGCCACAATGGATGCAGCGCGGCTGGCCGGCCTTCGCGGCCGCGTTCCTGGCGATCCAGTGGTTTATCCCGGCACCCGCCGATCCCATGCTGGAATGGGTCCACTGGCTGCTGCTCCAGGTGCTGCCGCTGGTGCCGCTGGTGGCCATTGTCGCCGCCTGTTCGGCCGGGCTTGGCGGCATCCTCGGCAAGCTTGCCGAACTGCCGCCGCTGCTTGTCCTGGGCCGCATCAGCTACGGCGTCTATCTCTATCACCCGATCCTTCTGGCCTATGCCGTCAAGGCGCAGCCCTGGATCCCGCTCAACGTCTCCGAGCAAGGGCCGGGGCGGTTCCTGGTCGCAGGCACCGCCACGATCGTCTTGGCGTCGATCTCCTGGCAGGTTTTCGAAAAGCCGCTCAACGGCCTCAAGCGCCATTTCCCCTATGTCGCCCGCCGTGCCACCCACGAACGCGCAAGCGAGGCCGGCTGGTTCGGCAGGCCGGCCTATCCCACAGGATCGCCCGACGGCCGCGAGCCGCCGCGCAATCTCCGGCGAACGGGTGCCAGCCAATGACCGCCGCCCCGCTCGTTTCCGTTCTGCTGCCGGTCTACAATGCCGGGCCTTATCTCGCTGCTGCCGTCGGCTCGATCCTGCGGCAGGACTACGATCGCCTCGAGGTCATCGCCATCGATGACGGATCGACCGACAACTCGCTCGAGATCCTCGAGCGACACCGCCGGGCCGACGACCGCGTTACAATCATCTCGCGCGAAAACCGCGGCCTCGTCGCCACCCTGAACGAGGGCCTGGCCATTGCCCGGGGCGAGTTGGTCGCCAGGATGGATGCCGACGACATCGCCTATCCCTGGCGCCTGTCGCGCCAGGTGGCGCTGTTCGACCAGCGGCCCGAGCTCGGCTTTTGCGGCGCCGGCATCGATACCTTGCTGCGCGGCCGTATCGCCAAGGGCAGGCTCGATCCGGTGTTCCAGTTCAGCCTGCCGATATTGTCGATGTTCTTCACGGTCTTCATGCATCCGACCGTGGTCTACAACAGGAAGGTCATCGACGAGGGCAGTCTCCACTACGATCCCGAATACAGGCACGCTGAGGATTTCGATCTCTTCGGGCGGCTTGCCCGCCGTTTCCCTGCGGCGATGATGCCGGAAAACCTGCTCGTCTACCGCATCCACCCTGGGAGCGTGACCAGCCGGCATACCAGGGACATGCGCCGGACGCATTTGCGGATCGTGGCCGAGAACCTCGAGCGCGAGGGCCTGGCGGACCGCACCGAGGACCTGCGGGCCATCGGCGATGCCGTCTCGTTCGACACGGTTGCGCGCGCCGCCCAGTTCATCGTTGCGCTGGAAGAACGGATTTCCGCGCTGCCCGATGACGCGCGGCCGAGCTTCGCGGCCGGCGCGCTCAACCTGTTCTATTTTCTCTACCAGCTCATCGGCGACGAAGGGGAGCCTGCTCTGACGCATGAATTGCTGACGCGGACCGCGAAGTGGAACGCCATCCGGCGCCGCGAGAAATACGCGCTGCGCCCCGGACCCTGGGCGCCCCGGCTCAGCCTCGCCTCGATCGCTGCTGGCAAAAAGGCGGACCAGGTGGCGCATTATTTCAAGACCAGGCCGGCCCGCGCGGTGCTTGCGCCTTATCAGCGGGGGTTGGCATGAATGACCAGCCGCATCCACTCCTGCAACGCGATCGCCCGGCTCCTCCCCGGCCGGGGCAGAGGCCGGCGTTCGCGGTCAGCTTCATCATCTGCACGCGCGACCGCCTCGCCGTGCTCGAAGCCTGCATCAAGTCGGTCCAGGCCGCCTGCCGGGCGCATCCCGGCTTCGCCGCCGAGATGGTGGTGGTCGACAATGGCTCGATCGACCGTACGGCGGAGCGCCTCGCGTGCCTGGCCAAGACCTCGGACATTCCGCTGACCGCCGTTTCGGAGCCGCGGCCCGGGCTAGCGGCGGCGCGCAACGCCGGCCTGGCGCAGGCGCGGGGCCGCATTCTGGTCTTCGTCGACGATGACTGCGCGGTCGATCGCGACTACCTGCGCGACTTGATGCGGCATTATGCGAGCGGCGATAAATGGCTGGTCCGCGGCGGCCGCGTCGAACTCGGCGATGCCAGGGATCTGCCCTTCACCATCAAGCGCTGCGAACAGCGCGAGCGGCTGACGCCTGCCGTTCATCCGGGCGGCTTCGTGCTTGGCTGCAACATGACCATGCACCGCGACGTCGCGGCCCGCATCGGACCGTTCGACGAACGCTTTGGCGCCGGCGGCCCGCTGCGCTCGGCGGAGGATACGGATTACCTCGTGCGGGCGATGTTCCTGGGCATTCCGGTCGAATACGTGCCCGACATGACGATCTTCCATCATCACGGCCGGCGCGATCGCAAGTCGATCGACAGGCTGCACCGCGACTATCATTTCGGCAACGGCGCGCTGTGCCTGAAGCATGTGCGGCGCGCGCCCTGGCTGCTGCGCCATTTCTACTGGGCGGCGCGGGCAGCCATGCGCGAGCTTGCCGGCGGCCCGCGCTTCGACCACGATCTCGGCCTGTCGCATTGGCCTGTCGTCGTCATGAACCTTGCAGGTGCCGCCAGATTTGCGCTGCTTTTGATAGTCGGACGGCGCAAGCAGCCGCGGCTGCAACCGGATCGGCAGGCCAATGAAGCCGGCGCGGAGGCCAGGGCACGACAATGAAGCTGATGCCGCCAGCCTTGCCGATGCTGCGCCGCGCGCTTGGCGGCGGGCTGCTGCGGCTTGTTCCCGCCGTGGTGGTGCTCGGCCTGGCGGGCGCGGCCCTCGAAGGCCTCGGCATCGGCCTGATCATTCCGCTGCTCGGCATCATCATGGGGCATGGCGACACGGCCGGCATGGCCGGCTTCTCCGCCCTGCTCCAGCAGGTTGGAGCGAGCCTCGGCGAGCGCGAGCGGCTGATCGCCATTTCGGCCGCCATCCTCGGCTCGATCGTGCTGAAGAACGCCCTTGCCTTCGCCAACACGCTGGTCACCGCGCATATTTACGGCAAGGCAAGCTCTGCGATCCGCAGCGCGCTGTCGGAGCGGCTGCTCAAGGTCGGCTACCCGTTCTTCCTGCAGCAGAGCCCCGGACGGCTGCTTAACATCATCTCCAACGAATCCTGGCGGGCCTCGGATGCGATCCAGGCCCTGCTCGGCGCGATCGTCAGCGCCTCGGCGGCCATCATCCTGCTCGCCTTCCTGCTGCTCTTATCCTGGCAGATGACGCTGCTGGTGACGCTCGGGCTGGCGCTGGTGCAGTTGGCGCACGCCCTGCTGTCGGCCAATCTGAAGGCGCCGAGCCGCGGCGTCGCCGCGCGCAACAGCGCGCTTGCCTCGCAGATGCTGCATCTGGTGCATGCCGGCCGCCTGATCCGCATCTTCGGCCAGGAGGACCGCGAGAAGGCGGTGTTCGACAGAGCCTCCGACGGAGTGCGGCGCGCCGCTTTCGTGCTCTCGACCCGCCAGGGCGTCCTGCCGCCGCTGACCGAGGTTCTGCACGCGATGCTGTTCCTGATGGTGGTGATCGGCGCCTGGATCGCCAATGTCAGCTTCCCGCTGACCGCCGCCTTCCTTATCCTGCTCTACCGGCTGCAGCCGCATATGCGCGCCTTGCAGATGTCGTGGAGCCAGTTGCAAGGCCTCTCCGGCTCGCTGGAAGAGGTGCAATGGCTGCTTGATCCCGCGGGGAAGCCGCCGCCGCCGCAAGGCAGCCGTCCCTTCGACGGCCTGCGCCAAGCGATCAGCTTCGACGATGTCAGCTTCACCTATGCGGGATCGGCCGCGACTCCCGGCCCGGACGCGCGTGGGGCGGTGCTGCACCAGGCCACGTTCACCATCCGCAGCGGCCGCTCGACGGCGCTGATCGGCCGTTCGGGTGCCGGCAAGACGACGATCGTCAACCTGCTCTGCCGCTTCGTCGAGCCCGACGGCGGCAGCATCCTGGTCGACGGGGTCTCGCTTGGCGAGATCGACCCCGGCCAATGGCGCAAGAACATTGCACTGGCCAGCCAGGAGCTGGAGCTGGTGGACGGCACGATTTTCGACAACATCGTCTACGGCCACGACACCGCTTCAGCCGACGACGCCGAACGCGCCGCCAGGCTGGCCGAGGCGCATGAATTCATCGAGCATTTGCCGCAGGGCTACAAGACGCTGGTCGGCTACCGGGGCGTCAACCTGTCGGCCGGGCAAAGGCAGCGCATCGCGCTGGCGCGCGCGCTGGTGCGCGATCCCGACATACTGATCCTCGACGAAGCCACCAATGCCGTGGACGGGCTGTCGGAAGCGGCCATCGTCGAGACGCTGAAGTCGCGCGCCGGCCGCCGCACCACCATCGTCATCAGCCACCACCACAGCACCATCTCGTTCTGCGACGACGTGGTGATCCTGAGCCGCGGCCGGGTGAAGCAACAGGCGCCCTTCGCGCAGCTGGCAAAGCTCAGCATGGACGAGCTTTACCAGCACGAAGCCGGAGAGTGAGGCCAATCTCCCCCCTGGTGGGGGAGATTACCCACTCCGCCGCTTTCGCCCTACGACGTGGCGCGCAGGTTGCGGTGGGCGCGGCGCCGGTGCGTGGCGCGCGCCTTTTCGGCGACCACGCCCTTGATCTCGACCACCACCCCGTCGTCGCGCGGCCTGGCGCCAACCGCGTCGTCGCGCGCCCTGGCCTCGGTGACCCGATGCAGCCGTTCATAGGGCAACAGCTCCTGGATGCGGGCATTGAGCGACGCGATCTCGGCGCGCAGGTCCTCGCATTCCTGCTTCTGGATATCGAGCTGTATCTGTTCGGACGCCTGTTGCAGCGTCAGCTGCGAAAGGTCCGCGCTCACGGTCGAAAGGTTCATCTTGTCGTTTTCGCTCTCGTTCATGAGGGCTGACAGTCTTTCATCGGCGATCCGCTTTTCGGCCACGGCGTCGCTCAATTCGGTCTTGAGCCTGGCGACCTCGCCGGCGGCCTCGCCGTTCTCGTTCGCGGCAAGCTCCAGGCGTGACTGGAGGCCCTGGATCTCGGAACGCAGGCCGCTCATCTCGGCCTGGGCGCGCTCCTGCTCGGCTTGCCTGTCGGCTTCGACGATGCGGGCCGCTTCGGTCATTTCCGACAGCTTCGCCTGCGCCATCTCGAGCGCGGTCCGCAGCCGCATTTCCTCTTTCTCGCTTTTGACGAACGCGGCAACGAGGTCGGCGATCCGCGCCGCTTCGCTGCGGTGCGTGGTCAACAGTTCGTCGAGCCTGTGGCGCGCCTCGGCTTCACGTTTCTGCGCCCTGTCGAGATCGATCGACAGGTTGACCTGCTTTTCCCGCAAGGTCTTGATCTCGCGCGAGCGTCGGTTGGCCTCGACCGTCCTGTCGGAAAGCGACTTGACGGCATCGCCGAACTCCGCCTCGCGCCTGGCGCTGGCATTGGCCGCCTCGACGAGTTCCAGCCTTGCCGCGGCCAAGGCGGTGCGAAGCGACTCGCGCTCCTGGACCAGGCTTGTCTCGCGCTGCTGCAACACCTCGACGGCGCTGTCGCGCTCGCGCTGCTTTTTGACCGCATCGTGGAGCTGTTGCGAAAGCACGCGTTGTTCCGCGGCCAGGCCGGTATTTGCAAGTTCAAGCTCGTTGGCGCGAAGGATGTCGCCGTGCAGAATGGTGAGGAATTCGCGCGTCAAATGGTGCGAGGTGCCGATCTCCGACAGTTTGGCGGTGATCTCCTCCAGATAGTCCCGCGCCTCGTGGAACAGCCCATCGACAGCGCCCAATGCAGCCAGCCGGGTTTGCGTGTGGGACGTCAGCCGTTGCACGGGCTGTCCTGTGCTGTCCTCGGGCGGCCCGGCCTCGGCCACCTCGCCCTCGGCCACCTCGCCCTCGGCCACCTCGCCCTCGGTCACCTCGCCCTTGGCGCCCTCGATTTGCAGACTGTCGCCCTTTGCCTGGAGATCCTCATCCGGAACGTCCTCCAGCGACTCGAGAGACTCATTGATGGCTTCCGCCAATTCCGTCTGCAGCTCCTGGAATACCTTGTCTACATCTTCAGCACGCTTGATCAGGCTCTTGAGGTTCATGTCATACACCTCTTACTCTGCCGCTTACGCAAACCCCTCGTACTTAATGAATTGCTAATGTTTCCCCTTTTACATCCTATGCTTTCGTAGGGGAAGCCCCTGCCGGCGGGTAGGGCGATCTAGCACATTTGGGGGATGGAAGCTCCGAGGCAGCCATGGAAAGGCTTGGGCTTCCTCGCCCCCACGGAGTGGGGGAGAGGTGGCTCGGCGAAGCCGAGACGGAGAGGGGGAATGGCTGCTTTCAAAAGAATTCAGAGGGAACCCGCCGGCGTGGCGAAGCCCTCTCCGGCCGCTTCGCGGCCACCGTTCCCGGGCGAGCCACGGATCTCGCCCGTCCTTTGGACCCCCGCCTTGCGGGGCGAGGAACCCAAGTTCTGCGAGGTCAGCCCCTCACCCCGCCATGGCCAGCGGCACGGCGCTCTTGTTGGGGATCTGGATGTCGATCTCCAGCGTCGACATGGTCTCGCCGCGGTCCATCGAGACCTGCAGATAGTCCTGGTCGATCTGCACGTGCTTGGCGATGACCGCCATGATCTCCTCGCGCAGGATGGAGACCAGATCGGGCTGGCTGCGGTTGCGGCGCTCATAGGCAAGCAGCACCTGCAGCCGCTCGCGCGCCACCGGCGCGCTGGAGCGCCGCTTGAAGAGGTCGAAAATGTTCATGCCGCCCTCCTTCCGAGCAGACGGTCGAGGAAGCCCTTGCGCTCGAAGGGCACCACGACGGGCAGTTCCTCGCCTTCGAGCCGCCGTGCCGCGTCGAGATAGGCCTTGGCGGCGGCGGTCAGCGGATCGGCCAATGTCACCGGCGAGCCGAGGTTCGAGGCCCTGAGCACATCCTGGCTTTCGGGAATGATGCCCAAGAGCGGCGTCGACAGGATTTCCAGAACGTCGTCGATCGAGAGCATTTCGCCGCGCGCCGCGCGGGCCGCATCGTAACGCGTGACCAGCACGTGCTTGGCGATCTGCTCGCCCTGCTCGGCCTTCATGGTGCGGGCATCAAGCAGGCCGATGATGCGATCGGAATCGCGCACCGAGCTCACTTCCGGGTTGGTGACGATGACCGCTTCGTCGGCAAAGCGCATGGCCAGCTGAGCGCCGCGCTCGATGCCGGCCGGGCTGTCACAGAAGACATAGTCGAACACCGAGCGCAGCCGCTCGATCACCTCGCCGACGCCCTCCTCGGTCAGCGCATCCTTGTCGCGCGTCTGCGAGGCTGGCAGCAGGAACAGCGTCTCGACCCGCTTGTCGCGGATCAGCGCCTGCGAGAGCTTTGCCGAGCCCTGGATGACGTTGACCAGGTCGAACACGACGCGCCGCTCGGCGCCCATGATCAGGTCGAGATTTCTTAAGCCCACATCGAAGTCGACGAGCGCCACCTTCTTGCCGGTCTTGGCGACCGCCGCTCCCAGTGCCGCCGTCGAGGTCGTCTTGCCGACGCCCCCTTTGCCGGACGTGACCACCACTACCTTGCCCATGAAAAGTGCCTCCGTTTTTGTTTCGTTGTCTTGTCGGTCGATCGGCGCCGCCACCCAGCGGCAGCCGAGCGTCTGTCAGCTGAATGGCGCGATGCGCAGCATGCCGTTGTCGAGAAAGGCCTGGACCGCCTTGCCGCGCACCGACAGGTCCATCTCCTCGGCCGTGCAATACCAACCGTCGACCGAGAGCAGTTCGGCTTCGTTCCTGCGGCAGAAGATGCGCGCCGCGGAATTGCCGAGCCCGCCGGCCGAAGCGCGTCCGCGCAGCGTGCCGTAGACGTGGATGGAGCCGGCGGCGACGATCTCGGATCCGGAAGCGACGGAGCCCAGCACAATGACATCGCCATGCGGATGAAACACGAGTTGCCCCGAGCGGATCGGCGTGCGGATCATCAGCGTGCCGTCGGCCGGCAAGGCCGGCTTCGCCAGGGCGGCTGCCCTGCCCTCGTTGGCCTTGTGCTCTTCAGCGCCCTCTTCCGCCTTGCCTTCTTCCGGCTTGCTTGGGGCTGCCTTGCGGCCGGGCTGCAACAGCCCGTCAGCGGTCGCCTCCTTGGCGCCGACCAGCGCCGGCGGCAAATGCGACCCAAGCTCGGCGCTGCCGTCGAGCTCGATGGCATAGACGCGGATACCGCGATGGCCAAGCACGGCGACCAGCGATTCGATCGCGGCGACATCGGGCTTCAGCGTGTTCAAATCAAGCACCACCGGGCGGCCGGCAAAATAGCCCGGCGAGTTGCCGATCCAGCGGTCGAGGCTCTCCAGCCACTCGTCCAAAGGCGCCTCCGGCGTCAGCGTGAAGGCGACGAAGGAGCGGGCGCGAAAGCGAATGGATTTGGCCTCGAGGGGGGCGGCAAAGGTCACTGGCGGCGATTCCTTACTGATAGGTAAACGCTAGGCCAGCCATGGTTAATGAAAGGTTAATTTTGGGGTTGGGGCGCGTTAAGGGCTGACTCGGCCAGCTTCTGTGGCGGGGCAGTCACAATCGCGTGTGGCTACCGGAGAACAAGGCGGTGCAAGCTTGCCTAGCCGCACTGGCCGGCGAATTGTCTCCCGGTGATGTCCGCGTGGCCTTAGCCGCACGCAGAGCGCAACGACCGGCTCGGCGCACTCGACTACCTCCGAGCGGATTATCAGCTTAATCGGCCAAACAAGTCGCTCTCCGACCCCCCTGACCTGTCGCCCAGGTCATTGTGTCGGCCAAGTATTGCATCCAATGCATTGCGATCGAGTGGCGTCGCTAAGGTGCTTTCATTGTATGCGAGGACGCGCAAAACCCTAGTGTCCTTTACCCTTCCGCCCTCGGAATGGAAGGCCCACTGCACCTTCATCGTATCGAAGATGTGAGGCTTCAGTGATTGATGTGCAACCAGGCGCCAGAAATCTTCATCCTCTATCCGGAAGAGCCGGTCATGGCCCGAACTGTCCCTGCCCTTCCACTGCCGCTGCTGGTCCCCACGTTCCCAGTTCGGGGAAGTGACCGTCACGGTATCAGTTGCCACGTGCCACGGCACCTCTTCGAGCACCTTCTCCTTTGGCGGCAGTGCCACATGCAACCGGCCGAAATCGCTACGCTTGATTGGAAATTCATTACTGTCCGAAAAACCGATACCTTTTACGTTGCGGTCAGCTGAGCATGCCTCATAGAATTTGTTGCGGGCCTCGAATTCCTCGCGGAACTGCCTCGGGCGGATGCCAATCTTGTTGAGTTCAGAAATGTCTTTTTGCAGAAATGATTTCGTGGCCTCGCTTACAATTAGCGCCCCAGTCTGGCACTCCATACGTTCTTGAATTGCCGGGGTGGGCGCCATTGCGTCACCGATCCACTCGGCCATTTGATGTCCGGCTACTTCAGCCCAGTGGTCCGGTGGAAATCCGGTAAGCCCTTTGACGAACCCGGCACCTATGTCGCTCTCTAACGCGCCCCACAAAAGCCCACAGGCTGTTGCTGCCACTGCCAATCTGGTTTTGAATGATCCGATTTCTGGCGGGAGTACCAGAATTTGATATGCGAGGGCTCCGTCAAATAAGTGTTCGTTGAATGCAGCGATGATCGCCTCTGCCTGTGCTGCAGTCTCAATGAAGGTTTTAAGTGGAAGATAGTGCTCTGGAACGTCGAAGTGGATCGGAATGATCTCGATCGCACGTTCCCCGAAAGTCGGTACTTCTGCCACCTTCTACGCCCCTTGCCGCGCCTACGAGCACTTCCCCGTGCAATAGAAGTACAGCGTGGGCTTGTGGTTGTGAAGCCAAAGTGTCCGATATGCACATCCCCCGATCTGGGGTCAGTTTGCGGGAAGCACCCCTAGTCATCACGATTCGCATTTGCGGAACGGTGATGAAAGATGCAACCTTTTCGAATGACTGCTGAGGTGACTACGCGAAGAGAGGGGAGCCATGCACCACAACAACCTTAAGGCGCTGCTCTGGGGACGAGGCGTCCCGGCTCTCGTAGGGGAGTTCGTGCCATCAACATTCCTAGGCGAACCCTCTGAGAAGTTTGAAGGCAAGGCGGTAACGTCGGGCACAGCGACGACACTAGATGGTTTCGAATGCCCATTGAGCTTTCTGCTCTCCAACATTTCGATTGCGCAAACTGTGAGGCAGGATGGCAAGCCGAGTTGGAGGATAGAGAGCGTCGGAATACCCATCGAGAAGCCGATCGGCGTGATCTTTTCAGGTGGAAACGAGTCGTTCGAAACAGAGATAAACTATGCTTTCGTGAACATCTTTGAGCCGGAAAAGTCAGACTCGGAGAAATCCGCACACCTCGTTGTGCCCAAGGACTCTGCCTATTGCCTGCTTGGCATCTACAAGTCACGCGACGAGATAGCAGAGCTGGTCAAGGTGATCTCGACAAAGTGTCGGGTGGCCGTGACGATCCATGTGAAGGCATGGTCCACAGGTTACCAGAAATACCTTCCGAGAGACTATCGTTGTGATGCCCATGAGCCGGCGCAGATATCATGCTACCCCGGCGTTGCGTCGCTACAGTTCTCGCAAGAAGATCTTGACCTGTTCCTAAGCAATGTGGGGACCGATACCGAAGGCGACTTAGGGGAGCCCAGCGGGGAGATCTATGGCGAACTGAAGAGCATTAATCGCCAACTTGCTTCATTCCAGAAGCAGATTTCCTGGTTCGCGATAATTCTCTTTATCCTTTTTGTCGCCTCGGGCGCCCTGTCTCGCTGGCACGGCTGACTTTCTGGAATATTGGCGCACCGCATTCGGAGAGAAAAACTCACTCACCCTTCTTCCACACCACAGCTTCCCTCTCAAGCGTCTCTGGCAACTCGTCCAGGTAATCGACATGGACTGTCATCACTGCACCCTTCCCGGTAAATGCGGTCGATGTCGGCCTCGGTGGAATGTCTGTATTCAATCGGACGCCACGACCACCCTTCATTAGAGCTGGCCCCAGTAGCGTGCCTGTTGTTGTCGCTTGCAGTTGGCATACCATTTCTTTCAATAAATCTCTAAATTTTGACCACCATGCGTCTGTTCGTTGCCCATTCTTCTTTGGCGCATGAAGGTAATCACCACCGCGTTGCAGTCACCCGCCCCTCCAGGGGACCTCAAGGGGGGGAAAGTGGCAGCGAGGTTCCCTCAATGCCGTTTGAAATACTGAACCTCGCGTTCGTGCTTCTCGGCGGCTTCGCGGGTGTCGAAGGTGCCGAGGTTGCGGCGGCGGCCGGTCTTTTCATCTTTCTTGCGCGAATAGAGGCGGTATTTTCCGGATTTGAGTTTTCTGATCATCGGTCTCTCCCCGCAAAAGGAGGAAGGGCCGGGCTGTCGCCGCGCCCTTGATCGTCTTTCAGTCGCGATGTTCAGGCATGGCTTTCAACTGGTCCTTGGTCCAGTTGGTGACGGCGTGGACGTCGCCATCCTCGTCGCGCATGAAATCCAGCTGGCTGGCGGCAACCGCCACAGGCTTGGCGCCGATGCCGAAGCCCCATTCCTCCTAGCGGTTCGGATTGTCCCTCAACACAACATGGAAGAAGAGAAGGCACGCCAATAACGGCACCACTCCACCCACGAAATCCTGAACCGTCAAGCCGAGGAAATGAACCACCACAAATGCCATTTTCAATCACCAAAACAGCCTCAGCTGTAGAACTTTCAGAATGAGCTAATGTTCCATTCGTTTCAGCCAGGCAGCGACCAGGAAGCTCTTCTTCAAGGCAATTCGGAATTCTCCGCGAAACAAAGCCCGCCACCGCGCGTTGATCTTCCGCCAGTTCACTCTGGCTACTCCAGAAACTCGAGCCCGCTGGCTCAACGCCGGCGGGTTTTTTTGGCATCGCCGGAGCAATTCGGCCGGAGCGCCGGAACAATTCGTCAACAATCCGGTTCCTCCCCTGCAGCGGTCCCCTCAACTGCTGCCGATCAGGTATTCCTGATCAACCCGCGTCTCCCCATCCAGGAAGACGCGGGTGCGGTTTGGTGCAATTTCTCAAACTGCGGCCCGCAGCCGAGAGGCAGACACAGGATCGAAGCCATGAGCGTGCTCTACCGCGCGGCAAAGATCGCCGAACAGGCCCATGCCGGGCAAACAGAAAAAACCGGGCAGCCCTATATCGAGCATTGCCGCCGCGTCGCCGACGCCGTCGAAACGCTGGAGCAGAAGGCTGTTGCCTACCTGCATGACGTTCTTGAGAAGAGCGAGGGTTGGAGCCGCGACCGGCTCGAAGAGGCAGGCTTCGGATCATCGATCGCATCCGCGGTTGACGCGCTTACGCGACGACCCGACGAGGACGATCTCGCTTTGGTGCGCAGGGCGGCCGCCAACCCGCTGGCACTGCCGGTCAAGCGCGCAGACCTTGCCGACAATCTCTGGCAGGCACGCCAGATTGGTGCCTCGACATCAAAATACGAGGACGGCTTGCGCGTCCTCGATGAAGAGTTCGGCGGTTGAATGCCTGCTCCATTGGAGCGGGCGGCCAAGCCGCCTTCGGCCGCCTCACCTCACGCCGCGAGCTGGACCTCGCGGGCGGCGGCGATCATCACACTCGCCAGCAGGCCGTAGGCTGCTTCCCAAGCCTCGCGCACTGGCGGCGTAAAGGCGGTGCCGAGGCCGGCCGCCAGCGTCTCGATCAGCGCCTGCCCGACGATCGGGTAATGATGCTCCTCGACGCCGTAGGTGACGTGCCGTTTGGCGAGTTCGCGCACGGTGGGCAGGATGGTCTCCGCACGGTCCAGCCCGTGCACGACGAAGCCCAGGCTTGCCATCAGCTTGGCGCCCTGCTTGGTCATGTCGCGCACCGGAAACAATGCCCGAAGGTTCTCGTCGATCGCAAACAGGCGTTCATAGAACAAGGCGGCGGCAGCCGCGCGGATCGGCACGACCTCGCGAAAGCTGTCCTGGACAAGTCTGATCTGGTCGGGTGTCATCGGCGCGTTCCTCTGGTTTCTGGTCTGGGCGACCATCCCCCCGGGGCGTTTCGCAGGCATGTCGCCTATCGGCGTCGATGTTTCAGTCTGGTTTCAGGTTGTATTCGGTTGTTTTCAAATTGCTTGCTGTCCACACGACCTCTTCCAAACCACCCGCCTCGCCGGCAGCCAGTCGGGTCAGCGCCGTGGCGGGTTTGCACCTCGCCGGATGACGACACGATAATCCGGGGATCGGGGCCGCCGGCGTCCTACTCTGCAAACGGTGCGTGATGGAGCAGGTCGACGGCTGAAGATCGCACATAGCCTTGCACGTATTTCGTGCCGAAGTCGGCGATGAAATTGTCCCGTGTGGTAGCCGGTTGACTTCTTGCCAGATTGGACAGGCAGGTCGTCATCATTTCCTTCATTTGAAGCCGAGGATAGGCCGATAGGATGGCTTCCTTGTCCCCATCGCCGAGCTCTTGGTAGCCGAAGCCGCCGTAATCGCACCCAATGCCCATCCCGGAACAGGCGACGTCGACGCCCTTGTGCCGCCCGATCGACGCCGTGGTATGCAGTGCGATCGCGTCCCATATTGTCCCAGCGCGCCGTTCGCCCATGTCATGGGCGAGGGCGAATGCCCGGCCGGCATCTGCTCCGACAACCTCGAAACGACGGTCGGGAACACTATCTCGCGCAAGGCCTATATCGTGCAGGAGCACCGCCACCGCGACCAGCTCGGCGTCCGGGGTCAGCGCGCGAGTCCGTGCCAGCTTGGCGCCAAAGAGCCACGAGCGAACTACATGGTTGAAAAGCCAGGGCGACGATTCAGCTTGTGCTTCCGCATAGGCGTCCTGAACAACGCGGCTGTCGGGCAAATCTAGATCCAACGTTCGGCCGACTGCCAAAGCATGGGCAAAGGCCGGATAGTCGCTTTCACTCATATTGCGCTCCATGGACAGGGTTAGATCGGCGGCGAAGGTATCCGTCAGGCGGCGATCTGCTGAAGCGCAGCCGTCCAATTCTCGATATGGTAGGCTTTCGCCAGTTTTCCGTCGCGAACGGTGAACAGGTCGATCGCCATGGTCCGAAAGGACTTTCCGGTCGGTGCGGCACCGAAGAAATTGGCTACTGGCGTTCCCGTCGCTTCGCCTCGCACGATGATCTGATCGTCCACCACGCGGATGTCGGCAATTTCCCATGCCAGGTCGGGAACGGCGGACCCAACCCCGCGGAACACTCCGGCCAGCTGGTCCCGCGTCAGATAATCCTGATTGGTGTGATAGGATTGGTAGTCGTCATGGCAGGCCTGAGCCAGCAGCGCCGACACATCCTTTTCGCCGGGGCGATTGAGCGCGTCATAGAGAGGCGCGACGATCCGGCGCGCTTCCTCCACCGTCAAGATGGCTCCATCGGCAACAGACATGTTCCTTCCTTTCATGCGTTCACGGCCGCCGAGCGACAGGCCAGGCAAGGCCCGTCATCGCCCGCTCAGACGGGAAAGGGGTTGGCGACGAGAAACTCGTTCAGCTGTTGAACCAGCGCGTGCTCGTTCGGGCCCGGATTGTCGCGCATCTGGCGGCTCGCCTCTACGACGAGTTCCGGTTCGTCGGTCGATAGCTGTTCCATGAGCTGGGCGATGAATTCGTCGAGCGGCATCGCCCGAGGATCGTCCGTTTTCTTGAACAGGTCGGTATTGACCCACGGCGGCACGATCTCCTGGACGCGCACCGACGTATCGCGAAGCATGAACCGCTGGGACAGGGAATAGCTGTGCAAACCGGCCTTGCTGGCTGAATAGACGGCCGTCTGCGCAATGGGAGTGTAGGCCACTACCGAACTGTTGTGGATGATGGTTGCGCTCGGCTGGGCCTTCAGGTGCTCGACAAGACCCGATGTAAGTCGGATCGGCCCCAGCAGGTTGGTCGAGATGATCGCCTGCGCCTGTTCGTCGTCGATCGCTGCTGCGGCATCGTCGAACGGCATGACGCCGGCGTTGTTGATAAGGACGTTGAGATCGGGATGCTCGGCGATGAGGCGGGCTGCGGCCGCATCGATGCTGGCCGGGTCGGTGATGTCGAGCTCAATCGCCTCCATCCCGGGATTGGCGGCAACCACTTCGTCCAGGTTGGCGCGCCGGCGGCCCGAAATGATGACCTTGTTGCCGAGCTTGTGAAATGCCTCGGCGAGGCCGCGCCCGATGCCCGAACCGCCGCCCGTGATGAAAATGGTGTTGCCGGAGAGCTTCATGCTCATTCTCCCGAATTGGGTTTTGGGGGAAGGATCAGGCTGGAAACTCGTCACCGAACATCGGCAGTCCGCTCTTCGACTGCTCGCGCCTTGCCTCGTCCTGGATGACGTCCCAATGCTCGGCAAGCCGGCCGTTCTCCATCCGCACGATGTCGACGACGACCCATGCCGGGTCGAGCCCGCCTCCGCTGAAACGTCCATGCAGAAGCACGTGGTCGCCCTCGGCCACGATCAGTGCATTTTCGTAGCGCAGCGAGTCCGGTGTCGACTTGACCAGGTTGAACAGGCCGTCGCGGCCCGGCTCGATATGCGCGCTATGCTGGATATAGTCGGGCGACCAGAAGGTCGCGGCCTTCTCGAAGTCTCGTCGGTTGAACAGCGTGTCGAACGCTTCCAGCACGATCCTCTTGTTTTCGTTCAGTGCGTTGCCTGCTGTCATTCCCTCGCCTCCACGATCCGAACATGCGACTTGATCGCGCCACGTCATGCGCTATTTTGTACAGCACTGCACAAAATAGGATGATCTAGGTTTTATGCAAGTCCGTACAAAACAAAAAAATCAGGGGGGTCGCCCGCGCAAGTTCGACGAGGGCGAAGCGCTCGGCAGGATGCGGCGGCAGCTGTGGACGACGGGGCTTTCCGGTACTTCGATCGAAGGGATCGCCCGCTCGGCCGGGCTCAACCGGCCTAGCCTCGCCGCGGCCTTCGGCGACAAGGACGCCATCTACGCGAAGGCTGCGGCGCAATATGGCAGGATGATGGACCATCGGATGCGGGAGGCGATGGCCGATGAGGATCTGGCAACCGCGCTGATGAATGCCTTTGCGACTGCGATCGACATCTACACGGAAAACGGACCGAACGGCTGCTTCATCACCTCGACGGCCCCGGCCGAGACGCTGACCAACTCCGTCGTTCGGGACATTCTCAATCGAACGCTCCACGACATCGACGCCCGGTTCCTCGAGCGGCTGGATAAGGAAAAAGGCAGGGGGCCCGCCGATCTTCCGCTGCTCGCCGCGCAGCTTGGGGCTACGCTGCACAGCCTGTCGCTGCGTGCGCGTGCCGGCTGGACGCGTGACAAACTGCATACTCTCGCGGAAGGGACGATACGCACAGTCCTCGCCTTTTATGGGAATCCTGATCGGCGCAGCTCTGAAGCGTCGGCCCCGTAACGCACACTCGACGCGGGTCACCAGCATGGCCCGTCATAGTCAGCTTGACGGCAAAGGGATGGTCGCCGAAAAGCAGCGCTTAGCTCGAGGCGCCGCACTAAGCCGATGGCAACGCCTGCCCTTGCTTGGTGTAAAAGCAAGCTATCGTGCTAAGATCGCCGGTCGGCATCCTGCTGCTAAGGCCAACGGGGCCGGTTCGTACGCACACTACCAGGCTGACGGCAGGAACACTGCCAGGATTTTCTTGCCGCGGATTTTCGCAAATGCAGAGAGGCGTTCATGAGCGCACCGGGCCAATATATCCTTAGCATGCTTGCCGCTGTCTTTTGGGTGGATACCGCCCTGGCGCAGTCGAGCGAGGGGTGCAGGTTCGAGCCGGTGGCGGGAACCTCTCGACAGATCCTGCGGTGCCAGGAGGGCCTTACCATCATCGTCGAAGGCGGCGCCCGCTTTTCGCTGGTGGACCGCGATCGGAACGGCAATGCCGATGCGGTGAGACTGCGGCGCAAGGCACTGCTGCTCGAGGCTCCAGCCGGCGGGGTCCAGGGCGGGTTCGTGGTCGTCACCCCGCAGGCGATCGCCGCGGTGCGCGGCACAAAATGGACGGTCGACGTCGGCCAGGGCAAGACGTCCGTCTTCGTCCTCAGAGGCCGCGTCGCCGTGCAACGGCCGGCATCCACCGCCGGCGTGGTGCTGGCGCCGGGCGAAGGCGTCGACGTCGAGGCAGGGACAGGCAAACTCACCGTCAAGCGCTGGCCGGCCAAGCGCGTTTCCGCATTGATGGCTCGTCTGGGTCAGTGAGCGGCGATGAGCGGTCGGGCGCTTGCGACGCTGATCGCGCTCATTCTGGCCGGTGTTTGGGGCGCCGGCCTGGGATTCGCCCACTGGCGCGGCAATCTGGGGTTTCTCGATCGCGTCGAAGCGACGATGACCGATCTTCGAACGCTTGCCCGAGGACCAGCAAAGCCACCGGAGCTGATCACCATTGTCGCGATCGACGACGAGGCGGTGCGAGCTGAGGGCAGCTATCCGCTCAGCCGCGCCACGCTTGCCCGGCTTGTCGATACGATCGCGCGCTTTGAGCCGAAAGCCATTGCGCTCGACGTTCTGCTGGTCGATCCCGGGGCAGCAGATGGAGATGAGGCGCTCGCGCGTTCGCTGGGCAGGAGCGCCAGCGTCATCGCTGCCGCAGCGGTCTACCCGGGAGGGAGACAATGGGCCGTGGCCGAGGGTGAAGGCCCCCTCGCCCGCGTGCCGAATGCCGAGCGGTTTCTGTGGCCGCTGAAGCCGTTCTCGGATGCCGCCGCTGTCGGCGTCGTCAACGTGGTCACCGACCGGACGGGAACGCCCCGGTTCGTCCCGTTGCTGTTTCGGGCAGGAGATCAGCTGGAAGCGTCCTTCTCCCTGCGTGTTGCTGCCCTGGCTGCGGGCGAGGATCCAGCCATAGCGCCCGATCATCTGTCGCTGGGCAGCCGGTGGATCAGGACGGACATCGGTCACATCCTGCCGCTGACATTCTATGGCCCGCGCGGCACCATCCGCACGATCAGCGCCGCGACCGTGCTGGAGGGCCAACTCGATCGCGGCATCATTCGGGATCGAATTGTCGTGATCGGAGCGACGGCAACCGGCGCCGGCGATGTTTTCCCGACACCGTTCGATCCCGTGCTCCCGGGTGTCGAAGTCATGTCGACGGCGATTGCCCATCTGATGACCGGCGACGGAATCGTGCGGGACCAGTCCGTTCGCCTTGCGGATGCCGGCTTTGCAGTGGTGCTGCCAATGGTTCTCGTGGGGCTGCTGGCATGGCGGCGAAACGCCATCGGCCTGGCGGCGGTCGCCGGCGTGGTGTTGATCTGGTTCGCGGTCAATATGACCGCCTTCTCACACCATATCTTGCTGAGTGCAGCGCTGCCGATGGCCGCTGCCGTTCCGCCGGCTCTCCTGTTTGGGTCGGCACAACTTTGGCTGGGCAGGAACCGGGCGCAATATTTCGCCACGCAGAGCGAATTGCTGCAACGCGTCGAAGCCCCGGGCCTGGGCGAGTGGCTCGCCCAGCATGGCGACTTCCTCAAGGAACCGGTCCGCCGAGACGCCGCGATCCTGTTTATCGACCTGTCCGGCTTCACCGGACTGAGTGAAGCCCTCGGGCCGAGCGCCACCCGCGAACTTCTAAACGTGTTTCATGGGTTGGTGAACGAGGAGGTGGCAGACTGCGGTGGCGTCGTCATTGCCTTCATGGGTGACGGAGCCATGATCCTGTTCGGCCTGCCGGAACCAGCGACGGATGACGCCTTCAATGCGGCTCGCTGTTGTGCAGGGCTCGCCAGCCGCACCAACGACTGGCTCGCCTCGTTGCCGGCATCGACCGCATCCCGGCTCGGCTTCAAGATCGGGGCGCACCACGGAACGATCGTTGCCTCTCGACTCGGCGGCGAAGGCCGTCAGCACATCGCGGCCACGGGTGACACGGTCAACGTTGCCAGTCGCCTGATGGAGATTGCGGCCGAGCAGAATGCCGAAGTCGCGGTGAGCGACAAGATGCTGCAAGCCGCCGGTCGCGACTGCGCACTGTTCAAATCCGGTGTTCTGAGAGGACCTGCGGAAACACAAATCCGTGGGCGATCCGGCGCGCTGGCAATCTGGTTTTGGCAGAGTACGCGGACGCTGCAGTAGGGGTTCCTCGCCCCGCCCAGGCGGAGGCGAACCCTGCCTTTTCAAGGCTGCCCTACTCGCCCACAACCTCCCGATACGTCCGCACCTCGCCATCCTGCCCGCGAATGCGCCAGGTGTCTCCGTCCCGCGCCTCGACATAGCACGGCCCGAGCGGCACCTTGCCGCCGCCGTCCGGCAGGTCCAGCACGTAGACGGGACTGCAGATGCCCGACAGGCGCCGGCGCAGGGCACCGGCCAGCGCCTGGCCTTTGGCGATTGTGGTGCGCCGGTGCGCCATGCCGCGCGCGAGGTCGCCGTGGTGCAGGTAATAGGGTTTTACGCCGAGGCGGTACATCAGCTCGCGGCAGAGCTCCTCCAGCACCTCGACCGTGTCGTTGACGCCCTTGAGCAAAACGCTCTGGTTGAGCAGCACGAAGCCTGCCTGGCGCAAGGTGCGGCAGGCCGCTTCGGTGGCTTCCGTGATCTCGCGCGGATGGTTGAAATGGGTGACGACGGTGACCATCAGTCGGCCATGCAAGGCCTCGACCAGCCCTGATGTGATGCGCGAGGGTAGTGCTACGGGTACACGCGTGTGGATGCGCAGCAGCCGCACATGCGGGATCGCTTCGATGCGGGCGCGGATTTCGGCCAGCGCCTTGTCCGGCAGCGAGAGCGGGTCGCCGCCGGTCAGGATCACCTCGCGGAATTCGGGGTGGGCTGCGATGTAGGCGAAAGCCGGCTCGAGCGCTTCGCGCGCATAGCCGCGGCCGATCGAGGTCAGCGACTCCTTGCGGAAGCAGAAGCGGCAGTAGACCGCGCATTGATAGGTCGGGAACAACAGCACCCGGTCGGCATGGCGATGCGTCAGCCGCGGCACCGGGCTGAATTCATGGTCGGCGATCGGATCGCCGAGCTCGCCGTCCTGCTCCATCAGTTCCTGCGGCGACGGGATGACCTGCGCCCGGATCGGGTCGGCGGGGTCGTTCCAGTCGATCAGGTCGAGATAGGCTTTTGGGATGCGAACCTTGTGGTTCGCGGCTGCTCTTTGAGCCGCAGCACGCTCGGCCGGCGACAACGGCAGGGACTCCAGATCGCGCACATGGCGTACGCCTGTCCGGACATCGTCCTGCCAGGCGGCGTTGGCAGCCGCCGCATACGCGTTGCCGTCATCGGCCGTGCCCGAGGCTGCTTCCGTCGCTCCGCCGCTTGTGCCCGTCGGCGCGGCATCGTTGAAAGTCATCGAAGGCTCCTTGAATTCTTGCTGCTCGATACAGCATTGCGGCCAGCGCGCAAAAGCCTTCGATGCATGGCTGAGACAAACGCCATGCCCCTGGCGACCGCGCGGGATCGGCCTAGCACATCCTACGAAACCATAAGTTTTTTTACGGAATGGAAAACGATGGTCGAAAGTCAGCGCCGCGATTGTCCGTACCGGAAGCGGAAGTGGCCGCTGCTTCCCCTGGCAAGTACCGTGGATCGACAGGAGAGATCAAGTACCGTGTATCTAAAGAGAAATTCAGCAGAATTTCAGAAATCCTCCGGTACGCGCCCGGTCTTTGGCTTCATTGTTCTTAAGAACGAACCGGATGAGGTCTAACATGTCAATGGATGAGAACACGCGCCGAGCCGCCCGGCAGGAACTCCTGGAATTTGCATCCACCGTCATGGCTGGGTCCCCTTGTGCGCCCATGCCTGGAACAATGTTCGAAATGCTGGAGATCATGGCCGTGGAGAGGCGCATGACTTCCAGCCAAGGTGAAGGCGGATCAAATTCTCCTGATCCCTTGACGTCCGCGCCGATTGAGACCCCAATCAGGCAGCGTTTGGTCGAGCTGGTCAGATCGGCATTCAATGTCGCGAGAAAACCCAGGGCACGTACCACTGGCACTTGGCAGTTGCGAGCTTGATCTTGCCCGCGGGCTGCTGTTGTGCGACGGGAAACCTGTCGCTCTGCGCTCCAAGGCGTTTGACCTGTTGACCTACCTCAGCAGGAATGTCGGGCGTGTCGCGACCAAGTCTGAACTGATGTCAGCGGTGTGGCCCGATGTCTTTGTGACCGAGGATTCACTGACGCAGGCGGTCAGGGAGTTGCGAAAGGCGCTGCAGGACGAAAGCCAAACCATAATCCGCACGGTCGCCAAGCGCGGCTACGTCTTCTCTCCCCCCGACGCGCCAAAGCAGGAGCGCGCCGGACAGCCGCGCGTTGCGGTGCTGCGTTTCAGCAATGAAGGTGCGCCGGAAGACACCCCCTTGGTCGACGGTTTCGCCGAGGACATTGTCAATGCGTTGGCTCGCTTCGGAACGGTCGTCGTGCTGGCGCGCAATTCCGGATTTGCCTTTGTCTCGGATTCCGCGTCCGATTGGCGTGCCGTTGGCGACAGCCTTGGCGCAACCTACCTGGTCCGCGGCAGGGCGACGACCCGGGCAGACGGCATGCGGGTCACCGTCAGTCTCATTACTGCCTCGACGGGTGAAGTCCTCTGGAGCGATACCTTTTCCGCGTCTGGCGGCCAGATCTTCGACATGCAGGAAGAAATCGCCCGCCGTGTGGTGAACCGGCTGGTCGCTCGGCTCGACGATGCAGATCTCAAGCAGGCAAGCCCAAAGCCTCCCGAAAGCCTGGCCGCATACGAGCTTCTCCTGCGTGGACTGGCCCGGCTGCGCGGTTATGGTGATGATGACAATCAGGCTGCGCGCGGTCTTTTCCAGGCTGCGGTCGAAAAGGACCCGACCTATGCCTTGGCGCATGCCTACATCGCGCTCGCCGATCTCATTATCGGTGGTTATGCCGAGGCATCCCCGGCGTTGCTTGGTTCGGTGATCGACCGCGCGGAGTGTGCGGTGACCCTGGCGCCGGAAGAGCCACGCTGCCATCGCGTACTCGCCCAGGCTTTCATCTCCGCCCGTCGGTTCGACGCGGCTGAACATCACCTTCAACGCGCGCTCGACCTCAATCCGTATGACGCCGATACGATTGCCCAAATGGGGTTCTTGCTCACGATGAGAGGCAGGCCTCTTGAAGCACTCGCGGCGCTTGACAGTGCGATACGGATCAACCCGATCCATCCGGATTGGTACCACTATGATCGCGCCATCGCGCAATACTCCGTTGGAGATTACAAGGCCGCGCTTGTCAGCATGTCCAAGGTCCCCCCGAAGACCCCCTGGCGACTGACAAGGCTGGCGGGGTGCCACGCGCAACTCGGCGATCTCGGGGAAGCCCAGCGCATCATGGCAGAGGTCAAGCGGATAGCGCCTGACTATTCGCCGCTGGAGTTTGCGCAAACCGGGATCGCCTTCGAACATGCGAGCGATGTCGAACATCTCGTTGCCGGCGTCGCCAAGGCACTCGCAGCGTATGAGCAGCAACCCTAGGCGGCGCCAGCGGCGCCGTTTTCGTCCTTGGAAACAGCTTCTTGCACGGCGCGCTAGCCCAGGCTCCCGATCGTCTCTCTGCCGAGCGCGGCAGTAGGAAGGTCAGATGTTGCGATGCCCCACGCGCCCATAGGTATTTAAGCAAAATGGCATTAATCTGCGCAGCCTGGGGTTCAGGGCAGGCGAATGGATTTCGGCACGGGCCATGGCTACCTCCTCATCGGCGGCCTCATCCTGGTCGGTGCCGGGCTGCTGATTCTGTCGCTGATCGTCAATCTTCGCGTGGCGCACAGTGTGCGCGACGACGTGCGGCATCGCGAAAAGCTGCTGGAATATTATCGCAACATCTTTTCGCAGCTCGGCGTCATCCTGATCGGCATCGGCGTGTCCCTGTTCATCTTCTTCTTCCAGCAGAATTATCAGGACCAGAAAAGACGCGACACGGAGCTGCAGCAGGTGATGGCCAAACTGGCGGCGCGCATTGCCCGCGGCGCCCCTGTCGTCGCATCGCTTGGCGAATTCGACGCACTGCTGGACAAGGGCGGGGCCTATGTCAGTCCGGACCTTGGGGGAACGAACGCCGCGGTCAGCGCCCAAGGTGCGGAACTCGGCAAGCAGGTCGCCGAGATCCTTCTGGTCGAGCGCGACGTCGACGTTCAGGCGTTCGAGACCCTCAACCTGTCGCGCGATTTCGAAACCTCGTTCGTCGTCAACGAGCTCGATCCGAGGCTGTGGTTCAACATCGTGCGGGACGAGAACGACATCAAATATGCCACCACCCAGCTCGCCCTCGACTACAAGGATTTGCTGGATGCGATCGGCGGCGAGCCGGTCGAGGCTGCGCTCGCCAATCCTGAAAAGCAGCGCAAGATCAAGCAGGAGGTGCTCGACATCTTCTACGATGCCGACCTCCTGCGCCAGCGCAGCAGGAGACATCTCGGCCGCGCCTGCTGGCTGTTCAGCAAGGGGAGCGGCTTCGTCAGCCTTGTACCGGCCGATGCGATCGAAGCCGATGCCAGATCGCACCAGGAATGGATCGACCGATCCGAACCTCTGCTGGCGCAATCGAAGTCAGGCAGCGGCGATTGCTTCAAATTGCTCCACTACGGCCAGGCGTCCTGAGCCGAGACGGCCGCGAAAGTCCGCCGCTCTAGGGTCAAAACCCAATCACTCCCAGCGACCGGTTCGACCTGTTCCAGTCGTCAATGGCACGCACGATGCATGACTGGATTGAGACCCAATGCGGTGTTTCAGCTGCGAGCGTCGCTTGCTGGAGCTGCGTTGGTCGTTGGAGACCAATGGTATTTTTAGCGGGATGCTAATATACATAGACGCCCGAACCAGCAGCGCCTGCCCAATATTTGAGGAATGCCATGCGACGGTTCATCTTCACGGCAATGTGTATCGCCGCAGCAACGGGTGCTAGCGCCCATGATTGGTACGAAGACAGGATTGACCCACTGACGAAATTCAAGTGCTGCGGTGGCTCTGATTGCCGCGCCATACCTCGGTCTTCGGTGCGGTCCAGGATTGACGGTGGTTACATTTATTTGCCGCATAATTTCATCATCCCAAAGGACCGCGTGCAGGAATCTCCAGACGACCAATACCACATCTGCGAGAATACATACGTCATTACCAATCAGCTGTATTTGCGTTGCTTTTTCGCACCTCGGGTCAAGATCTCCCTACTTCTTCCGCGGTAAGGTAAATACTGCGCGTCGCTGCCGGGATCGACACCGGCAAGGTGCGCAGCTGTGGCAAATTCGGTCGCGCCGCTCGCTGCCCTGACCGGACGCACGCGTTGCCGTCTACCGGCCATTCTAGTCGCCGACGCGCCGCAGCGTGCCGAGATGGTTGTCGTCGAGAAATTCTACGGTCATCGCCGACGGCTTGCCGTCGGGGCCGACGGCAAAGCTTACACCGGTGGGCCTGTCCGGCGTCTCGGCATCGGGGAAGGTCAGGAACAGGTCGCCGTCGAAATGCGTCAATGAATAAGACCGGGCATCGGCCGGGCCGACCTTGAGCACAAGGCCGTCTCCCGAACTCGACACGACCACGTCACCGATGAAGTCGTTGGCGTAGCGGCCGGCATAGGCACTGGCGGGCCTGGCCGGCCGTGCCGGAGATGGCGGCGCGGCATAGGTGGCCTTGGCCGCCGCGACCGCCGGACCGAACAGACCGGCGTAGATCCTGTCCCATGCCCTGACCCAGTCCTTCCCGACCGTTCCGTCGAAGACGAGGTCTGCAAAACTGTCGGACAGCCCCTCCGGCACGCCTGTCGGAAAGGCGTTGGCGATGATGACGATGCCAAGCTTCTCCTTGGGGAAGATCGTCACCAGGGTGCGTGCGCCGACGCTGAAGGCGCCCGCATGGCTCCAGCTCAGACCGTGGCGGCCGAATTCGACATTCCAGCCAAGGCCGTAGAAACTCTCGCCGCCGGAGACGGGGTTCTTGCCACGCGTCATCAGCGGCACATGCGTCTGGTCCAGTGCATCGGCGGCAATCAGCGTCTTGCCGGCATAGACCCCGTTGCCGAGTATGAGGCGCGCCCATTGCGAGAGATCGCGTGCCGTGGAACTGACCCCGCCCGCGGGCGCCTGCGCATCCGGTTCGCGCTTTATCTTCGCGGCCCAGGCGCCATCGACCTTGACGTGGAGCGCGGCGCGATTGGCGTGCCTGACGAAGTCGGAATGGCGGGAGCTGGTCGAGGCCATGCCAAGCGGACGGTAGAGTTTTTCCTCGGCGACTTCCTCCCAGGGCTTGCCTGTCGGCTTGGCGGCAGCAATGGCACCCTCGGTCAGTCCGAAATTGCTGTAGGAGTAGCCGGCACGAAAGCTCGACGATGGCGGCACGAACCGCAGACGATGCAGGATCTCGGCGCGGTCGTAGCCGATGTCCTCGAGGTCGTCTCCGGCGGTGCCGGGAAGCCCGCTGCGGTGCGCAAACAGGTCGCGGACGGTAAGTTGGCTGGTCGGATAGGGATCGGCCAGCCGGAAGGCCGGATCGAGGTCGGCGATCTTCGAATCCCAGGACACGATCCCGTCGCTGACCAGCGCCGCCACGACGGTGGCGGAGACCGGCTTGGAGAGCGAGGCGATCTGGAACACCGTATCGGCGTCGACGGCCTCAGGCTTGCCGGCCTCGCGATGGCCGAAACCTTTGAGGAAGATCACTTCGTCGCCATGCACGACCCCGATGGCGAGACCGGGCACGGCACCGTCGGCGACGGCGGCTTCGGCGAGCGCTTCGAGCTTCGACAGGGCGGCAGCGATCCGCTCCGGCGTGATGGTGTCGGCCAACGCCGCGCATGGCCAAAACGCCAGGACGGCGATGCAGGCCCAAATCCTCCAATGGCAGAGATTCCGATCCAGCCGCACGCTCGAGCCTCCTCCCCTGCATTCGCCTTGCCATAGTACAGGCCGGCGCAGGCGAGGCCAATCCTCGCTCCGGCAATCGACGTTCGCCGCAATCGACCGCCGCCATGATTTCAGGCAATCTGGCGGATGATGGCGCGCCATGGGGAAAAGGCGCGCCGCCGAGGGAGGACTGCCATGACCAAGGCTTCGGCCGGCTTGCCGCGCTATGAGGATGCCGTTCAGCGCTTTCGCATCGAGGATGAAGTCGCCCGGCTGCACGGCGACCTCGCGACCGGCATCAACGCCTATGTCGAATGCTGCGGCCGCTATACCGGCGAGGACCGGCTGGCGCTGCGCGCGATCTCCGCCACAGGCGATCTCAGCGAGTTCAGCTTCGACGATCTCGCCGACATGTCGGGCCGCGCCGGCAATCTGCTGAAGGACCTGGGCGTGCGTCCCGGCGATGTCGTCGCCGGCATGCTGCCGCGCATTCCCGAACTGGTGGCGCTCGTCCTCGGCACCTGGCGCATCGGCGCAGTCTACCAGCCGCTGTTCACCGCCTTCGGCCCGAAGGCCATCGAACATCGGCTGGGTTACAGCGGCGCCAGGCTGGTGGTGACCAACCCGGCCAATCGCGGCAAGCTCAATGAGGTGGAGAAACGCCCGCAAGTCGCGACCATCCTTGGCGCCGGCGAGGCCTTGCCTGCAGGCGATATCGATTTTCGCGCGGCAATTGCCGCCGCCTCGCCCGACTGCCCGCCAATCTTACGCAAGGGCGACGACCTGTTCATGATGATGTCGACCTCCGGCACGACGGGCCTGCCGAAGGGCGTGCCGGTGCCGCTCAACGCGCTGATGGCCTTCGGCGTCTATATGCGCGACGCCATCGGGCTAAGGCCTGACGACGTGTTCTGGAACATCGCCGATCCCGGCTGGGCCTACGGCCTCTTCTACGCCATCACCGGCCCCTTGCAACTCGGCATCGCCACGACCTTCTACGAAGGCGCCTTCAACGCCAAGAGCACCTACGACATCGTCGAACGCCTCGGCGTCACCAGCATCGCCGGCTCGCCGACCGCCTATCGCCTGCTGATGGCCGAAGGGGCGGAAGCGGCCGCCCGCATCAAGGGCTGCCTGCGCGTGGCGAGCAGCGCGGGCGAGCCGCTCAACCCTGAAGTGATCCGCTGGTTCGACGCCCATCTCGCGACACCCATCCATGACCATTACGGCCAGACCGAGAACGGCATGATGGTGAACAACCATCATGGCCTGTCGCATGCCGTGCGGCCGGGCTCGGCGGGCTTTGCCATGCCCGGCTATCGCATGGTCGTGCTGGACGAAGCCGGCCACGAGCTTGGCCCGAACCAGCCCGGCATCCTCGCCGTCGACATCGCGAAGTCGCCGCTGCTCTGGTTCGACGGCTACCACCGGGCGGAAACGCCGGCAATATCAGGCGGCTATTACCGCACCGGCGACACGGTCGAATACGAGCCGGATGGCTCGGTGAGCTTCATCGGTCGGGCCGACGACGTTATCACCTCGGCCGGCTATCGCATCGGCCCATTCGACGTCGAAAGCGCGCTGATCGAACATCCGGCGGTCAACGAGGCGGCAGTCGTCGGCGTGCCCGATCCGCAGCGCACCGAGATCGTCAAGGCCTTCGTGGTGCTGGCGCCCGCCTATCGCGGCAGCCCCGAACTCGCCGAGGAACTGGCGCAACACGTCAAGAAGCGGCTCTCGGCGCATGCCTATCCGCGCGAGGTCGATTTTGTAACCGAGCTGCCGAAGACACCGAGCGGCAAGATCCAACGCTTCCTGCTGCGCAAGGCGGAGGTGGAGAAGCGGAAGGGCGGGTGAGTGGAACCGGTGGCGCCGAGCCGCCGGGCCCGTCTCTCAGCCCCGTGATGGCTGTCACCTGCCCGAGTGCGGATCAGAGCGTGTATTCGGAGATGAAATGCCGGCAGCATAGGCGCGATGCTGAAACTTGCGGCCGGCCTGGAAGGTTAAATTTAAGCACTTTCTACTAGGTTCGCCCGATGGGCTATTGTCCAGGAAAGGTATTCGGGTCGAATTGGCCAGAACGGGATTCAATCTCGGCCGCGTGAGACAGGCCGTTTTTTCTGCCGCCAACTTGCCGGCGGCGATTGCTTTTGTCGTGCTTCTGATCTGCGCCGTTTTTGCCGACCAGCAGAACAGAAAAGTCTCCGATCAACTGGCGCGCGCCGATGTCCTGGCCAAGGTCAACATCATCCGCGCCAAGCTCGAGGGCAACATTAACGGCAATCTTCAGCTCGTGCGCGGCCTGGTATCGGCCATCGTCACCGAGCCCTATATGGGCCAGCAGAGATTTGCCGCGCTCGCCGGCAACCTGTTCGAGCAGAAATCGCAATTGCGCAACATCGCCGGCGCGCCGGATCTCGTCATCTCGCTGATGTACCCGATGGAAGGCAACGAGAAGGCGATCGGGCTCGATTACCGCAAGAACGAGGCGCAGCGCACGGCAGCGCTTCGGGCGCGCGACGGGCGCACGCTGGTGTTCGCCGGTCCGGTCGACCTGGCGCAAGGCGGACGCGGCTTCATAGGCCGCATCCCGGTCTTCGTGCCGACGGCGGGCGGCGGCGACCGCTTCTGGGGCATCGTCTCGGCGGTGGTCGATGTCGAGCGGCTCTACACGGCGAGCGGTCTCACCGACCCCCAACTCGACATCGATGTCGCGCTGACCGGCAAGGATGCGCTGGGCGGGAGCGGCGAACGCTTCTTCGGCGGCGACAATGTCGTCGCCGGCAAACCCGTGACGGCCGAAGTGCAGCTGCCTTCAGGCTCCTGGCGGATTTCGGCCATTCCCAAGGGCGGCTGGCCAGCGGGGCCGAAGAATGAGCGGACCTTGCAGGGGCTCATGGCGCTCGCCGGCGCGCTGGTGGTGCTGC
This sequence comes from Mesorhizobium sp. LjNodule214, assembly GCF_964252735.1. Taxonomy (NCBI): domain Bacteria; kingdom Pseudomonadati; phylum Pseudomonadota; class Alphaproteobacteria; order Hyphomicrobiales; family Phyllobacteriaceae; genus Mesorhizobium; species Mesorhizobium sp. LjNodule214. Next base: position 87,132 of record NZ_CAXUPE020000003.1, on the reverse strand, counting down.
CGATCCTGGTGGCCGGGCGGCTGTTCGGCGAAAGGCAGGAAAACTATGCCGAGCTGAGACGCCTGTCGGGGCGGCTGGAACTGGCGCTGGAGGCGTCGGGCATCGGCGTGTGGGAGCACGACCTCGCTACCAACGAACTGGTGTGGGACGACCGCGTCAACGAGATCTACGGCAGGCCCGCCGACGGCAGGCCGCGCGCCTATGATGACTGGTCGGGGACGATCCATCCCGACGATATCGAGCGTGCCCGGCAGGATTTCGACCAGGCCGCGGCGACCAAGGGCCTCTACTCCTCGCAATACCGCCTCGTCCATGCTGACGGCCATATCCGCCATGTCCGCACGCGCGCGACCTTCTTCCAGGACGCAGGCGGCACGCCGAAGATGATCGGCGCCGAATGGGACGTGACCAGCGACGTGCTGCTCAACGAGAACCTCGTGCGCGAGCGGCAGTTGTCGGAATCGAAGAACGCCGAGCTGGAGACCGCCAAGGCGCGCATCGAGCATGTGGCGCTTCACGATTCGCTGACCGGCCTGCCCAATCGCCGCTATCTCGACGAGATGCTGGCCGAGAGCGGCGAAGCCGGCCGGCGCACGGCGCTGCTGCATCTCGACCTCGACCGCTTCAAGCAGATTAACGACACGCTCGGCCACGCAGCGGGCGATGCCATGCTGTTGCATGCCTCGAAGGTGATCAACGCGAACGCCGGGGCTGCCGATTTCGTGGCGCGCATCGGCGGCGACGAGTTCGTGGTGGTGAGCCATGGACGCGGCGACGACAAGCTTGCCGAACTCGCCGACCGCATCATCGAGGAGATGCGCCAGCCGATCACCTACCAGGGCCACCAGTGCCGGTTCGGCGTCAGCATCGGCATTGCCGCCAATAGCGGCGTCGACGCCAAGCAGCTGCTCGTCAATGCCGATCTCGCGCTCTACCGGGCGAAAAGCCATGGCCGCAATCGCTACGAATTCTTCAACGAAGAGCTGCAGAGCGAGATCGTTCGGACCAAGCAGACCGCCGATGAAATCCTGGGCGGGCTGGAACGGAACGAATTCATCGCTTACTACCAGCCGCAGTTCGACCCCAAGACGCTCGAGATCGTCGGCGTCGAGGCGTTGTCGCGCTGGAAGCATCCGCGGCGCGGCATCCTCGCCCCCGCCGCCTATCTCAAGGTGGCCGAAGAGCTCAATGTCGTGGCGCTGATCGACCGCACCACCCTCAAACTGGCGCTGGAGAATTTCGAGCGCTGGTCGCACCTCAACATCCCGCGCGTGTCGGTCAACGTCTCGGCCAGGCGCCTGGAGGACCGGGACCTGATCAAGGGTTTGCGCGAGCTCGCCATCAAGGAAGGGACCGTATCGTTCGAGCTGGTGGAGTCGATCTTCCTCGACGAGAACGACGACTTCGTTTCCTGGAACATCGAGCAGATCAAGGAACTCGGCATCGACATCGAGATCGACGATTTCGGCACCGGCCACGCCTCGATCGTCAGCCTGCTCAAGCTGCAGCCGCGCCGGCTGAAGATCGACCGCCAGTTGATCACGCCGATCATCGACTCAAAGGCGCAGCGGCGGCTGGTGTCGTCAATCATCGAGATCGGCAAGTCGCTCGGCATCGAAGTGGTGGCCGAAGGCGTCGAAACGATGGAACACGCGCGCATCCTGAAGGAATTGGGCTGCGACATCCTGCAAGGCTACGCCTTCGGCCGTCCGATGGACGCCAAGGCCTTCAAGGCCTTCGCCCAGTCGCGCAAATGGCTGGCGACGGGGTAGCGGCCACCCTACGCCCTCAGCTCACGGCGGCTATGCGCCTCATGTCCGCCGTTGAGGTCTCCTTCGTTTTTCTCGAAAGCAGACATTCGGCTTGGGCGGTATTATGCCGGACTTGGCCCCGAAGCCGACATCCGGGAAGGTCAACTTTTGACCCGTCTGCGACCTTGGTTGGATGAACGGGGCGTCCCCGCGAGCAGACGTTGGTTGCTTAACCGGGTGACTCCAACGGCTGCCTGATCGCACATCTTTGGCCGGTCGTCATTTTTCCGTTAGGTCGAAATCGAACCACTTCATCGACAGGGTTCGCAAGGTGCCGTCGGCATGCATTTCGTCGACCGTCTTCTTTAGCAGATCGGCTAACGCGGGATCGCCCGGCATGATCGCGACCGACTGCGGCACGCGGTAGAGAGGCTGGCCGATCACCCTGAAAGGCTTGCCGTCCTTGATCAGCGCCATCACGACGGGCAAGTAGTTGACCACGCCGTCCAGTTCCACCCCGTCGCCCTTGGCCAGCGCCTCGAACGCCTCCTCCTCGTGGTCGTAGGTGACGACGATCGGATTGTCGATCTTGTAGACCACCGGCGGCGCGTCGACGATGCCGAACGGCTTGCGCCGAAGGTAGAGTTCGTAGTTCGCCGACTTCAGCGCGCCGATGCGCTTACCGCTGGCGTCCGATGGCTTCTTGATCGTCGTGTTGTCGCGATGCACCGCCAGCACGCCGAGCGCATAGTAATAGGTGACGGGGAAGGCCACGTGCTTGGCGCGTTCGGCCGTCGGTGTCATGCTGTTGACCACGATGTCGTAATTGCCGTTCCACTGACCGGTGGTCTGCTCCTCCCATGTATAGATCGAGCCGTCCTTGCCAGTGACGTACTTGACCTCGACGCCGAGACGCCGGCCGATCTCGCGCAGCACCTCGACATCGAAGCCCATCAGCTCGCCATCCTCGTCTTTGATGACGTAGGGCGGCCAGATATCAGGATAGGGCGACAGAAGCTGACCGCTTTGCTTGATCCTGTCCAGAGTTTCCCCGGCCAAGGAGGGGGCCGAGAAAGCTGCCAGCACCGCGCAGGCGAAGGAAACAAGTGGCCACGCCCTGTTCGAGCCCATGCCATATCCCCCGCTAGGCGGCTTTCAGCAAGATTGACCTTGCGTTATGCTAAATTAGCATTGTCTCGAGGAACATTCCACCATGATCGGTGACGGCCTCAAAAGGCCCATGCCTGGCGTTTGACATGTTGCTTGCGCTTGCAAGGCACGGCGTTGCGCTGAAGATCCTCACCGGGCTGGCGCTTCTGGTGCTGCTTACCGTTTTGGGCGGCGTCGTCGCGATACACTCGTTCCGGGAAGCAAACAACGTCTTCACTACGGTTGCTTCGACGCAGATCGACACCATGTCGGACGCGGCCGAACTCAGGGAACACACGCAGGCCATCGCCTCGCTGGCGCCCGGCCTTTTCGCACGCGAGCTCAACGAGGGGTCGTTGCTCGATTTCACGACCAAGGCGTTCAACCAGCAGAACCAGCTCCAGGCCCTGATCGACAAGTTGTCGAGCCAAGTCAAGGACAGCCAGGGCCTGGCCTCGATCAACGCCGAAGCTTCGGCCCTGTTCGACAATGCCGACAGCCTGTCTACAGCGATCTACGAGAAGGCGGCGCTGCAGGACAGCATCGACAAGGCTATCGGCGAGCTTGTCGCCATCAGGGACAACGCAACGGGTGCGCTGGAGCACAAGGCCTTCGGCGAAGCGGCGGTTGCCATTGCGATACGGTCGTGGATCGCCGCCTTCAACGCCTTGAATTCGACGGCCCTGGAGTCGTTGGCCACCACGCAGCCCAACGCACTCTCGGTGATGGCAGCAGACATGGCGTGGCATCTGCGCGAGGCAGAGATCGCCGTGCAAAGCGCGACCGGCGCTGAGCCCCTGCTCGGCGCATTGCAGAAGCGTCTGGCGGCAATCGCGGGCGGGCCGCAGGGCTTCATTATCCAACGCCAGAAGCTTCTTTTGGCCGAGCGGGAGATCGAAGACCTGTTCCAGAAGAACGAGCAGATCTCGGGCCGCTTGGCCGCAGCGGTAGATCTGGTGGTCGAGAGCATCCGCAACGACGTCGCCGCGCAGAACCAGACGTTGAACGCCACGCTCGCCGGCCGGTCCCGCCTCCTGCTGATCATGGGATGCCTCGGGCTCACCGGCGCGCTGGCCGTCGGCGCATTCACGCAGATGTCCGTGGTCGGCCGGCTCAACAGGCTCCGCAGGGCGATGACCGGAGGCCACGCGTCCGAAGACGCGCTCGATCTCACGAGGGGCAGCGATGAGATAGCCGAGATGGCGCAGTCCGTCGTCAACTACGTCAACGAGATCAACCGGCGCGAGGAGGACATCAAGCGCAGCAGCTTGCGGCTCACTTCCGCGATCGAGACGCTGCCCACCGGCTTTTCGTTGTACGACGCGGAGGACCATCTCGTGGTCTGCAATACTCGCTACAGGGAGCTTCTATACCCCGGGATTGAGGATTTCGTGCAGCCCGGACAGTCGTTCGAAATGGTCGTACGCAAGTCGATCGAACGAGGGCACATCCTCATTCCGCACGGCGGCATCGACGAATGGGTCGCCGAACGGATCGAGCATCACCGCAATCCGCATGGCCTCACAGTTCAGCAGCGTGCTAACGGTGTCTGGGTAGAGATTGGGGAACGACGCGCCGAGAACGGCGACATTGTCGCCATTTACACGGACATCACCGAGCACAGGAACTTCGAGGCGCAAATCATCGCGGCCCGCGAGAACGCAGAGCGGGCCAAAGATGTCGCCGACGAGAAGAGCCGGACGCTCGAGCGGCTGTCCGAGCGGCTGTCGAAATATCTCTCGCCACAGGTCTTCGCCTCGATCTTCACCGGCAAGAACGACATCACGATATCCTCGTCACGCAAGAAGCTGACGATCTTCTTTGCGGATGTGGCCGACTTCACCGAAACCACGGATAGCATGGAGTCGGAAGAGCTCACCGCCCTGCTTAACCATTACCTGACCGAGATGTCCCGGATTGCGCTGAGCCATGGGGCGACGATCGACAAGTATATCGGTGACGCAATCATGATCTTCTTCGGCGATCCCGAGACGCGCGGCGTCAAGGAGGACGCTGTCGCCTGCGTAAACATGGCGGTTGCCATGCAGCGGCGCATGCGCGAGCTGGAAGCCGATTGGCGCGGGCGCGGCATCCAGCGCCCCTTCCGCATGCGCGTGGGCATCAACACCGGCTTCTGCACGGTCGGCAATTTCGGAAGCGAAGACCGGATGGATTATACCATCATCGGCAGCGAGGTTAATCTTGCGTCGAGACTGCAGTTCCATGCAGAACTTGGCGGCATTCTACTCGCCCACGAGACCTACGCTCTGGTCAAAGACTTATTCCCCACCGAAGAGCAGAACCCGATCGTCGCCAAAGGCTTTGCCGACCCAATTAGGGTCCATAAGGTGCTGGGAGTGCACGATCAGGTTAACGGCACCAATGGCGTCATATCTGCGCACATGGACGGCGCCGAGATGCATATCGACATCGAAAAGCTGTCCGAGGCCGATCGCGTGGCCCTCAGAAATCTCGCGCAGGACCTCGTCCTGAGGCTTCAGCCGTAGAAATCTGCAGTATTTGACGCCTTCCATTCAGGGACCGGCATTATTGCCTTCGCCATAAATCCGCAGCTGCGGTTTGGCCCTAGAGTGTAAGTCTCAAGTGGCTAGAGCCTAACCGGTAAACCTGACCCAACGAACGCCCGCTCATGGCGCGCAAGCGGTCGGCACTACGCTGGATGAAAAGTCGGCTTTCCAGCCCCATCATCCTGGAAGCGGACGTTCCGCTTCTGATGCGGTGGACGGCTCTCCACCCCCTTGCGGCTATAGTCGCGGGTTTAGAGCTGGAGGAGAGCTGCCATGGGCATTGCTAGGACGATTGGTCTGGATATCGCGAAGTCGGTCTTTCAAGTGCACGGCGTGGATGCGGCTGGCGAGGTTGTCATCCGCAGGAAACTGACCCGTGGGCGGGTCCTGGGGTTCTTCGAGAATCTGCCCCGATGCCTTGTCGGGATCGAGGCATGCAGCTCCTCGCACTATTGGGCTAGAGAACTGATTGCACGAGGCCATGATGTGCGGCTACTTCCTGCGCAGTATGTGAAGCCCTACTTGAAGCGGCAGAAGAACGATGCGGCCGATGCTGAGGCCATCTGCGAGGCTGTGACCCGGCCGACCATGCGCTTCGTGCCGGTGAAGACGCCCGAGCAGCAGAGTGTGATGATGTTGCACCGGGTTCGGTTGATGCTCAACCGCCAGCGCACCCAGCTATCGAACGCATTGCGGGCGCATCTCTCGGAGTTCGGTATCGTGGCGCCGATCGGGCGGGGCGGGATCGAGCAACTGCTTGCCGTCATCAACGACGAGAACGACCCGAGGGTGCCAGCTGACGCACGGCTCTGCCTGCAGATGCTCGAGGCGCAGCTCAGGGTCGTGAAGGCGCAGATACTCGAGAATGATCGAAGGGTCCGGGCGAGTGCGAGAGAGACCGAGCTTGGTCGCAGGTTGATGGAGATACCAGGCGTGGGCCCGTTGCTGGCGAGTGCGTTCGTGGCGACCGTCGCCGATGCGCACGCTTTCAAGTCGGGGCGCTGCCTCTCGGCCTGGATCGGGCTCGTGCCGAAGCAAAACTCAAGCGAGGGCAAGGAGAAGCTCGGCAGCATCTCCAAAGCCGGCAATCGTTACTTGCGCCAGATGCTCGTGGTCGGCGCGATGGCGGTCATCCGTTATGCCGAGCGGAACGGGACTAGGCGGCCATGGCTCGTGCAACTGATGACCCGGCGAACGGCCAAGGTTGCAGCGGTTGCGCTCGCCAACAAGACCGCCCGGATGGTCTGGGCGTTGATGACAAGCGGCGAGCGCTACATGGAGCCGGTCATCGCATAGAACGAGACAAGGCGAGCGAACGCCGACGAGGTTGGAAAGGGCGGACAGGAGCTAATGCACAATGCCGGTTGATACCGCCGGATCAGGAGAACCCAATTGGGCCGTGCACCTTCGAGTGCGAGCTTTCGATCGGGACCTGAGCCGCGCGAATGGCATTATGGCCAGCGGCATATATGAAGAGCCGCACCTACAGGTCGGATACATGGCCGCACCAACCAGCAACTGCAGAGCGCTCAAATAGAACCCTTGCCAACGGAGAGCCGTCCATACACGGCCCTATGCTGCCGGACCGCAATGCGCCAATTTCGGCCTAACAGGCAAAGTTCGTCGTTGCCCTGAAGCGGACACCATTAAGCTGAGGGTCGTGGTTGCGGCTTTCCCCGATCAGGGAAACATTCCCGTCTATCCAAGCCCCATGGAAGGCACGAGACTCGACCATGAGTGGGAACGGCTCAGCCCATACCAAGACGCAAGAATTTAGGTTACCTTTCTGGGACTGAGCTGTCGCGACTTATGGTCGGGTCGCATCATGTGGGAGACCTTTCTCCAATCTCAAAGCCGCTTCCATGCGTCGATCGCTATTTCAGAAGTATTTTCTAGTCTTGTTCGCGGCGGCCATTTTTCCAGTGGCTGCCGGTGGCATCAGCAACACGTGGTTCAGCTATGTCGACCAGCGTGCGATCCTCAGTGCCCTGCTGCGGTCCGAGGCAACATCGGCGGCCGACAAAATTGAGAGCTTTCTTGACGGCATCAAGGTTCCGCTCGGCTCCACGATCCCCCAGGGCGGGAACATGGCCAGCGTGAAACACCTTCGGCTCCTTGCCGTACGAGCGATGCACCAGGTCCCGGGAATTCTCAGCATCAGTCTTGTCGACGGTACCGGCGCGGAGCGGCTGCACATCTCTCGCATTGGCTCAAACAGGACGGAAGGCGGGGCGGATCGCTCAGGCGATCCCGCTGTCGTGGGCGCCAGGACGGCGAGGGTCTGGTACGGCCCAGTCATTTATCGCCAGGGTTCCGAACCATCCATAACCATGGCGATGGCCAATTACGACGCTACAGTCGTCAACTCGGTCATCGCCGAAATCAGTCTGAAGCCTATCTGGCTCATCGTTTCCGAAATCGGCGTGGGCCGCAGCGGCCGGGCATTTGTCGTCGACCAGACCGGCCGCCTCATCGCTCACCCCTCGATCAGCAAAGTGATGCAGGGCGCCGACGAGAAAGCAGCGTTGGCCCTGCGCGGATTGCGGGATGCGATCGCCGCCGCGGGCGGCACTGCGATTGCAAGCCGCAACGCCGAGAATGAACGCGTTGTGACCGCTGGCGCGCCGATTACCGCGGCCGGCTGGACGGTATTTGTCGAGCAGTCGCAGGCAGAGGCTTTTGCACCCCTATACGCTTCATTGTGGCGGACCGGCGGGTTGTTGCTGACCGCCACAGTCCTTGCGGCGGTACTCGCATATTGGCTTGCCAGACGGATGAGCGGGCCCATCCGATTGCTGGAAGAAGGCGCCCTCAAGATTGGTGCCGGACAGTTCGATTACCGTATCAACATCGCTACTGGAGACGAACTTGAGCGGTTGGCTGCGCGGTTCAACCAAATGGCGCAGGAACTCGCCACATTGCGGGACCGCGCAGAGCGAATGACGCGGTTGAAGCGCTTTCTTGCACCACAGGTGGCTGAACTCGTGGAAGAGGCTGGCGACGAGAGAATGCTCGCCGGACAGCGCGCAGAAGTGGTCGCCGTTTTTTGCGACTTGCGTGGCTTTACCTCATTTTCGGCACACGCTGAGCCCGAGAACCTCATGCAGCTCTTGCGTGAGTACTATGAGGCGCTTGGCGTGATCATTACCCAATATGAGGTAACGCTGACCAGTTTTTCGGCGGATGGATTGATGATCCTCGTCAACGCCCCGGTTCCACGTGAGGAGCCGGCGCTTCATGCCGTAAAAATGGCTGTCGACATGCAGGATTCCACACAAGAGCTCATATCTGGGTGGCGGCAGCGTGGTTATGAGATTGGCTTCGGCATGGGGCTCGCTATGGGGTGGGCAACGGTGGGTCGAATTGGCTATGAGGCCCGCGCTGACTACACCGCAATTGGCAATGTCGTGAACTTGGCATCGAGGCTGTGTTCGTCCGCTGAAGATGGACAAATCCTTATCGATTATTCCGTGGCGCGCCATTTGCCTGGCAACATGCCGATCGTTGACCTCGGTACTCGCCAGTTCAAAGGCCTCGAAGGGCACGTTCGCGTCTACAATGTTGAGACGCAAGGGATCGAGCGGCCGAATTTAGATCCGGCTGCGACTGACGCCACTGGCAAAGGGCTAGGCTCCTCTGCATCGACGTCCGCTATCGTTCTTCCCTGCACCACAAGCGGACCTACTGCTCCCGGCCCAAGTCCGGCCGTTCTAAAATAGCCGCTTCGCGCCATTTTGAGACCTTCGCCGACGGAAGGGTTTCAGGTCGTTCGCCGGCAAGGCCGCGCGCAGAAGATTCGGACTACGAATCCCATGGCCAAAGAAAACGCGGTCAGTTGTCGGGAGCCGCGCCGGTCGTTCGTCCTCTGGATGCAAAGCGCAAGAACCGGATACCCAACCATGAGAAAGATCGTCGCAACTACGCACATCGACAGCGTCATGCAATCACCCGGAGCTTTCCAATGACCCCCACCATCACAGCCTTTGAACGGTCGCCCGACCGCGGCAGGGGACAGGCACGTGACATGCGTGTTCGCTGGGCGCTCGAAGAAGTGGGCCGAGCTTACGACGTTCGTCTTGTTTCGTTCGGCGCGATGAAGGAACCCGCGCATCGTGCGCTTCAGCCTTTCGGGCAGATCCCGACCTATGAAGAAGGTGATCTTGCTCTGTTCGACTCGGGGGCGATCGTGTTCCATATCGCGGAGCGCAATGCGGGCCTGCTGCCGGACGATTCGAAGGCCCGGGCGCGCGCGATCACATGGATGTTTGCCGCTGTCAGCACGCTGGAGCCGCCGATCGTCGATCGGGAAACCGCCATCCTCCTGGAGCGCGACGAGGCCTGGCACAGGCAGCGCCTGCCCATGGTCGAGGATCGCATCCGTGGCCGGCTGGGCGAACTTTCCGATCGCCTTGGCGATGCCGACTGGCTCGACAGTGCGTTCAGCGCCGGTGACCTTCTGATGGTGATGGTGCTGCGCAGGTTGAACCGAACGGCTCTGCTGGACGAATATCCCAACCTCTCCGCCTATGTCGCCCGCGGCGAAGCGCGGCCGGCCTTCAAGCGCGCTTTCGATGCGCAATTGGCGGTTTTCACCGCCGCATCGACCGGCTGATGGGGTCTGTCCTGGTCACGTGAGCCATCGACGCGAATGTGCGGCTCTAGCCAGCGTTGCCCAAAGTGGACATTTCGCGTTTCTTGTCGCGTCGTGGCAGTCAGACCCTTGGCATACCTTTTGGCCACAGTGTTCGCTTCTGGGCGGCAATGCGGAACGGAGCATTGGCTGCCCCGTAGCCTCGATAGCCGCGACGCTCGACGATCTCGAAGAAGAAACCTTCGCCATAGGTCTGGCTGTAGAGCTGGAAATAGTCGCCGCCCTCATCGCGATCGAAGAGGATGTTTCGGCTCCGCAACCGGTTGGTGAATTCCGGGTCGAGGCCGTGGCGCGCTTCGAGATCGTCGTAGTAGTTCGGTGAAATTTCCAGCGCATTGAAGCCGAGCTCGGCCAGGCGGGCGGCGGTCTGGAAAATATCGCGGCTGGCGAAGGCCAGATGCTGCATGCCGGAGCCGAAGCTCTCGGCGACAAAATGGCCGGCCAGCGTCCTGCGGTTCTCCGCACCGTTCAAGGTAAGCCGAAGCCGGCCACCATCGTCGCTCTCCACGACCTGGCTGCGCACGACGCCGGCCGGATCGATCACATCCACCATGGGCAATTTTCTCGTCCTGAAGATCGATGTGTAAAAAAGCAGCCAGGTCAGCATCTCCTCATAGTTCATCGATTGAGCGAGGTGGTCGATTGCCATCAGCCCGGCATCGTCGCCTGCGTCGGCGACCGGCTCGAATTCAATCTCCCAGACTTTTGCCAACTCGCTCTTGCCGTCGATGAAGTAGATCACACCGCCTCCGACCCCGCGTATTGCCGGTATCGCCAGCTCATCAGGGCCATGGCGCTGTTCAAAGGGCTCGGCGCCCAATGCGCGAGCGCGGGCCACAGTTGCGGCCGCATCGTCGACTTTCAATCCGAACGCATAGGCAGAAGCGCCGTGAACGAGATACGAGGAGTGCGCCAGCCCTTCTTTTTCGGTGTTGACGACAATGTTGATATCGCCCTGGCGAAGCCGCACCACATCCTTGTTCTTATGGCGGCCGACCAGCGAGAACCCCATGGCGCGCAGCAACAGCACCAACTCTTCAGCCTCGGTCTCGTTTGCGGCGAACTCGACGAATTCGATGCCGCTGACCGCGACACGTTCCGGCAAGGCAGGCACGTCGATCGCGATGTCCGGCTCGGCGCGTGCAACCTGGTCCATTAGGTATATCAGGGACCTGTGGCCATCGACCGCGATAGACCTGGGCGATCCACCGCGGAACTGGTCGTTGAATATTTCGAGCGACAACGGCCCGTCGTAGCCGGTTGCCGCGACCGCTCGCATGAAGTCGACCACGGGCAGATCACCTTCACCCGGCATGTTCCGGAAATGGCGGCTCCAGTACAGCAGGTCCATATCAATCAGCGGAGCGTCGGCAAGCTGGACGATGAAGATGCGATCGCCTGGGATGGCGCGGATCGTCTCGACATCCACCCGCCGAGCCAGGGTGTGGAAGGAGTCAAGGATCAGTCCGATGTTGGGATGGTTCGCCCGCCTGACAATCTCCCAAGCGTCGCGATGGTCGCTGATATGCCTCCCCCAGGCCAGCGCCTCGTAGCCGACGCGAAGGCCGCGCCGTCCTGCCCGTTCGCCGAGTTCGCGGAAATCGTCGGCGGCACGGTCGATCCCGCCTACCGCCAGCGACGAGACGTTGGAACACACGAGCATCAGGTCCGTGCCGAGTTCTTGCATGAGGTCGAACTTGCGCTCCGCTCGATCGAAGGCGCGCTCACGTTGCTGTTCGGGCATTCCTTCGAAATCGCGGAAGGGCTGGAACAGTGTGATCTCCAGGCCATGATCTCTGATCATCCGCCCGACTTCGGCAGGGCTGCCGTCGAAGGCAAGAAAGTCATTCTCGAATATTTCCACCCCATCGAAGCCGGCCGCAGCGATGGCCGCGAGCTTCTCAAGCAAATTGCCGCTGATCGATACGGTGGCGATGGAGGTCTTCAAGGTCATGACACCTTCGATGCCGCCGCTTGCAGATCCAAGACCGCACGAACCGCGACAGGATAGCCGCGCGGGCCTAGCCCTGCGATGACCGCCGTCGCGACCTTCGACACGTAGGAATGGTGATAGTGAGCCTCACGTCTGTGAATGTTCGAGATGTGAAGCTCGACGATCGGGCCGGAGAACATTTTTAGAGCGTCGAGGATCGCAATCGACGTGAAGGAGAGACCGGCCGGGTTGATGACGATCCCGGCTCCCTCGTCGATCGCTTCGTGGATCCAGTCGATGATCTGACCTTCGCTGTTCGACTGATGGAAGCGAACGGGCGTGACGCCAGCCGCATCCCGGCAGAAGGCTTCGATTTCGGCCAGCGTTGTCGTGCCGTAGATTTCCGGTTCGCGCTTGCCGAGCCGGTTCAAGTTCGGGCCGTTGATCACGTAGATGGACTTCTCCATGACGGCTCCTTTGTCTTCGATCAGCCCTGGTAACCCAGCAGCCGGGGCAGCCAGAGCACGAGCTCCGGGAAAAAAGTGATGAGAGCCAGCGAAGCGATCATCGCCCACAGGAACGGAAGCACGTCGCGGACGATGTCCTTCAGCGGTACTTCGGCGATCCTCGTCATGATGAACAGCAGCAAACCGTATGGCGGCGTCACCAGGCCGAGCATGATGTTGACCACCACCATGACGCCGAAATGCACCATGTCGATGCCGAGGGCGCGCGCTGTCGGGATGAGGACGGGCACGATCACGAGGAGAATCGTGGTGCCTTCAAGTACGCAGCCGAGCAGCAGGAGCAGGATATTGACCAGGATCAAGAAGCCGATGGGCGAAAGATCCCAGCTAGTGAGAATGGCCTTGATCGATTCCGGGATGTTCTCGACGGTGACCACATAATTGAAGACCAGGGCGCCGGCGATCAGCATTCCGATCGAGGCCGAGGTGCGCGCGCTGGCCAGCACGGAACGGTAGAAATCGGCGAAACTCACACTGCGGTAGAGCACGACAGAGATGACCAGAGCATAGGCCGCGGCCACGGCCGCCGCTTCGGTCGGCGTGGTAGCGCCGGTGTAAATGCCGCCGAGCAGGACGACCGGCATCATGAGCGAGGGGAAGGCACGCCAGGTAATGCCCGGCAGTTCGCGCAGCGGTGTCGGCGCTTCGACCGGAAAGTTGTTGCGCTGCGCCTGGTATGCCACGATCCCCATCTGCGCCGCCGCCATCAGCAGGCCGGGGATGACGCCGCCGAGGAACAGGTAGCCGATCGAGGCATCGGACACGAGCGCATAGATGACCATGGGGATCGACGGCGGGATGATCGGCCCGATGACTGAGGTCACAGCCGTCAGCGCCGCTGCGTAGCTCGGCGTGTACTTGCCGTCCTTGGTCATCATCATCTGCATCATCTTGCCGGTGCCGGCAGCATCGGCGATGGCCGATCCCGACATGCCCGCAAAAATGATGCTCTGGACGACGTTGACGTAGGCAAGCCCGCCCCGGAACCGACCGACCACGGCATCGCAGAAGCGCAGCAGGCGCTCCGTCATCGAGCCGATGTTCATCAGCTCCGCAGCCAGGATGAACAGTGGCACGGCGAGGATGATGTAGTTGTTGTACATCCCGTTCAGCAACTGCTCGGCCGCCGTCCCCATATCGAGCCCTGCCAGCAGCAGATAGAGGATCGAGCCGGCGATCATGGAGTGCCCGATCGGCAGCCCGAGAAAGGCAAGCAAGGTGATCGCGACGACCGAGATCGAGAACGGGCTGGCGAAATTCATACGCCCGACCCCGCCTTGGTGGGATCGAACTCCTTTGGCGCCTTGCCGAACACGGCCTGCCAGGACAGCCAGAGGTAGCGGACAATGATAGCCAAGACGAAGATGACGTAGATCGAGAACAGCCAGTCGAAGCGGATCGTCAGGTAGGCGGTCTTTTCGACCTTCATGAACGTCACGTAGTCGAGCACGGCAGGAAACGAAATCGCATAAAGCGCAATCAGCGATGTAGCCGCGATGAGGAACATGATGCGGCGAACACGCGGTGGGGCCGATGCGTAAAAGAGATCGAAGCGGATTTCCTCCTCCTCGCGCACAACGAAGGCTGCACCCCACAGCACCAGCCAGATCCACAGGATCACGCTGATTTCGTTGGTCCAGCCGATCGGCATGTTGAGCAGGTAGCGAAAGACGATCTGCAGCAGGAATGCCGCGAACATGGCCGCCAGCATGACGGCCAGGACGTTTTCGGCGCGCCGGTACAGCCAGCGGCCGAGGTTTCGGAGCGAAGGGTTCACGAGGGCTTCTCCGCCTGTGAAAGCCATAAATGGAATGGAGGAGGTGCGATGGACAGCAATGCCCGCCGCACCTGCGGCCTAGAGCGCGTTGATCTTGTCGACCATGCCGGCCGGCCAGTCCTTGGCGAGGTCCGACGACAGGTATTTCTCCTGAGCGTATTTGCGGAACGCAGCGATGTCGGGCTCGTAGAGCTTGAGGCCCTTGCCCTTGAACAGCTCGACCAGCTCCTTCTCGCGCGCCAGGTGTTTTTGCGTGCTGAATTCGATGGCGGCGTCGGCGGCGGCCTGGAACTTCGCCTGCTTGTCGGCGCCCATGTCATCCCACACCTTCTTCGACACGGTCAGCAGATCGAAGCCGACCAGGTGCGATGTCAGCACGATCTGCGACATGACCTCATAGAATTTCATGTTCTCGACATTCGGCAGCGGATTGTCCTGGCCGTCGATCGCACCGGTCTGCAGCCCGGTGTAGACCTCGGCGTAAGCCATCGCGACGGGATTGGCTCCGAGAGCGGCGCCGAGGAACTGCCAGGCGTCGCCACCGGGCATGCGCAGCTTGATGCCTGCCATGTCGGCCGGCGTGGTTATCTTCTTGTCCGGCTTGAGGCCGATCTGCCGGGCGCCGAAATAAGTCGGCCCGAGCACGCGCACGCCAAGCTGGTCCTCGGTCATCTTCTTCATCTCTGCGCCGAGATCGCCGGCGAAGAAGGTTTTCAGATGCGCGGCGTCGCGAAACAAATAGGCGGCTGTGACAATCGACCATGCCGGGATCTGCTTGGAGATATCCTGCGGTGCGATGTTGCCCATCTCAAGATTGCCGCGCTGCAGGGCGACGAGCTCGGTACCCTGCTTGAACAGATTGCCGCCGTAGTAACCCTCAAAGACGAAGTCGTCCTTGATCGCGTCGGCGAACATTTTCATCATGTCGGCGCGGATATCCTGCTCGGAGAAAACGGCCGAGAAGCGCAGTTTCGGCTTGTCCTGGGCGAGTGCCGGAAAGGCTGCGGTCGTGGCGAGCAGGCCGGCCCCGACCAGGAGTTCGCGGCGTGTTGCATTGAAAGTCATGTTCTTTCCTCCCTATTGGCTATTGTCCAAATCTGTGGCGGCTGGCCCACGGCCCCTCCCAAAGGCGGCAAACGCCGCCTTCATCCGTTCAACATCGGGCGCAAGCCCGGTGAAAAGCTCAAAAGCCCGCACCGCCTGGAACACGGCCATGCCCTCGCCACTGAGCGTGCGGCAGCCCTGTTGCCGTGCCGTCCTGAGCAGTTCCGTTTCGAGCGGCAGGTAGACGATGTCGGCCACCCAGCACTCCGGTCGCAATAGTTCTGCGGCGATCGGCATGCCGGGCAACTTTGCCATGCCGACCGGTGTCGCGTTGACGATGCCGTCTGCGCGACCCGAGGCCGCAGCGAGGTCGGTTACCACCTCCACCTTTTGGGTGCCGCCGGCCGACCTAAGCCGGGACGCCAGCGCTTCGGCCCGATCAGTCTGCACGTCGGTTACAAGCAGCGTCTCGACGCCGCTTTCCAACAAAGCCTGGGCCACCGCTGCGCCGGCGCCGCCGGCTCCCAGCAGCAGTACCTCGCGAAGCTTCTGTCCGGCCAGCCCGTGGCGGAAACTCTCCTTGAATCCCCACTTGTCGGTGTTGTGGCCGATGCGTCGGCCGCCCCGGAACACCACGGTGTTGACCGAGCCAAGCATCTCGGCCGCCTCGGAAAGTTCGTCGAGCAGCGGGATGATTTCCTGTTTGTAGGGGAACGTGACGTTGAAGCCAGTGAAGCCGAAGTGCTCGGCAAAGGTGATGAGATCGGCCAAAGGAGGCGCAGTCTCGCCCATCGTTTCTGTATCGAGCAGCGTATAAACGCAGGAGAGCCCCTGGGCGCGGCCTTCCGCCTCGTGCATCGCGGGCGTCCTGGAAAGCTGAATTCCACGCCCGAGCAAGCCGACCAATATGCGGCGCGAGCCGGGAGATGTTTCCCGGTTCTCGACAGTGGTGGCCAATAGGGCCAAACGATCCTCCCAATCGAACTGGGCACACTTTGTACCAGTTAGTTAATTGCGTCAACAGCTTTGTACCATTCGGTTAATTTGCTAGGCTATGCTATGTGCCGATCCACGGTTGCGAGAAGCGGACATGAATGACGACATGATGCTGAACGAGAAGGCGGCGGCAGGCGGCCGCAGCGGGTGGAAGCAGGATCCCGCCGGCGTTCAAAAGAACATACTGGCGGTGGCGATGACCGAGTTTGCCGCAAATGGTCTGTCCGGTGCGCGCATCGACGAGATCGCAGCTAAGACGCACACGTCAAAGCGGATGATCTACTACTATTTCGGCGACAAGGAACGGCTCTACGGCCGGGTCCTCGAGGAAGCCTACCGGCAGGTTCGAACCGGCGAGGAGGCGTTGGAGCTTGATCACCTGCCGCCGGTCGAGGCACTCAAGCGGCTCGCCGAGTTCACATTCGATCATCACAGCCGCCATCCGGATTTCATCAGGATCGTGATGATCGAAAACATCCATCATGGCCTGTATCTCGAACAGTCTAAGCTGATCGGACTGTTGAATGCAGGGGCTATTCAAAAGCTCGAGGCGATTTGCCAGCGCGGGCGCGCGGATGGTCTTTTCCGGGAAGACGTGTCGCCCCTCGAACTGCATTGGCACATCAGCGCGTCGAGCTTCTTCAACGTCTCCAACCGGGCCACCTTCTCGCGCATTTTTGGCAGCACACTCTACACCGTGGACGGGCAGCGCTCACTGCGAGATCATCTGGTGGAAATGGTCGTCGGCCTCGCGCTGAAACCCGAGCGCATGAAAGGGCGCGCTCATGCGCGTCCCTGACCGCTGTGCTTTCCCTGAGAGGCTGGTTGGGGCAATAGCCCTCCCCCTAGCTCCTCAGCCCCGGCGCTTCCTGCCCGGTGCGCTCGACATATTCCGTATAGCCGCCGCCATAGGTGTGGATGCCTTCGGGTGTCAGTTCGAGCACGCGGTTGGAAAGCGCCGCCAGGAAGTGGCGGTCGTGCGAGACGAACAGCATCGTGCCTTCATACTGCGACAGCGCGGTGATCAGCATCTCCTTGGTGGCGATGTCGAGGTGGTTGGTCGGCTCGTCCAGCACCAGCAGATTGGGCGGATCGAACAGCATCAGCGCCATCACCAGCCGGGCCTTTTCGCCGCCCGAAAGCACGCGGCATTTCTTCTCGATCTCGTCGCCGGAAAAGCCGAAGCAGCCGGCAAGCGCGCGCAGCGGCGCCTGGCCGGCTTGCGGGAACGCGTCCTCCAGCGTCTGGAAGACGGTGCGCTCGCCCTCCAGCACTTCCATGGCGTGCTGGGCGAAATATCCCATCTTGACGCTCGGCCCACGTGCCACCGTGCCCGCATCCGGATCGGACGCGCCGGCGACCAGCTTCAACAGCGTCGACTTGCCGGCGCCGTTGACGCCCATGATGCACCAGCGCTCGCGGCGGCGGACCTGGAAGTCCAGCCCCTCATAGATGGTGCGGCTGCCGTAGCCCTTGTGCACGTTCTTCAGCGTCACCACGTCCTCGCCGCAGCGCGGTGCCGGCTGGAATTCGAAATTGACGATCTGGCGGCGCTTCGGCGGCTCGACGCGGTCGATCTTGTCCAGCTTCTTCACCCGGCTCTGCACCTGCGCGGCATGCGAAGCACGCGCCTTGAAGCGTTCGATGAAAGCGATCTCCTTGGCCAGCATCGCCTGCTGGCGTTCGAACTGCGCCTGTTGCTGCTTGTCGGCGATCGCGCGCTGCTGCTGGTAGAATTCGTAGTTGCCGGAATAGGCGGTGAGCGAACCGGCGTCGATCTCCACCACCTTGTTGACGATGCGGTTCATAAACTCACGGTCGTGCGAGGTCATCAGCAGCGCGCCGTCATAACCCTTGAGGAACTGCTCCAGCCAGATCAGGCTTTCGAGGTCGAGATGGTTGCTCGGCTCGTCGAGCAGCATGACATCGGGGCGCATCAGAAGGATGCGGGCCAGCGCCACGCGCATCTTCCAGCCGCCGGACAGTTTGCCGACGTCGCCGTCCATCATCTCCCGGGAAAAGCCGAGGCCATCCAACACCTCGCGCGCGCGGCCGTCCAGCGCATAGCCGTCGAGTTCCTCGAAACGGTGCTGCGCCTCGCCATATTTTTCTATGATCTCATCCATCTGGTCGGCTTGGCCGGGATCGGCCATGGCCGCCTCGAGTTCCGCCATTTCGGCCGCCACGTCGCTGACCGGCCCGGCGCCGTTCATCACTTCGGCCACCGCGCTGTGGCCTGCCATGTCGCCAACATCCTGGCTGAAGTAACCAATGGTGACGCCACGATCGACTTGCACCTGGCCCTCGTCGGGCTGTTCGTCGCCATTGATCATGCGGAACAATGTCGTCTTGCCGGCGCCGTTGGGGCCGACAAGGCCAACCTTCTCGCCCTTCTGCAGCGCGGCCGAAGCCTCGATGAAGACGATCTGCCGGCCGTTCTGCTTGCCGATGCTTTCGAGACGAATCATGGGGTGTTCCGGGAGGCCGATGCGAGGTTGAGGGATTTGCCCGGGGCCATACGCGAATGAGGGGAGTAAGGGAATAGGGCAGTACGGCAGTAGGGGGAACAAGGAAGGGTCGCTATTCCTGCTGCCCTGTCCTTACCCCCTCTCCCCTCAGGCCGCCTCTCCGACTGGCGGCAGCGCCGCCGCCTCGATCAGCGCCCACCGCGCCTGTTCGTCATGCGTCAAGTCGTTGGAGGTGATCGCTCCGAAAGCAGCCGCGGCGGCCCGTATGCGGGCGGGCGCGTCGGAGAGCCTGTCCGGCCCCTCCAGCCGGAACGAGGCCGGCGACAGCGGACCGAAAGCCAGGGCGCGCTTCAACTCGGGCCAGCGGCGTGGGTCCGGCTCGGCGCCGATGCGGCGGGCAAACATCACCGCCATGTCGTGCATCAGCACCTGCGGCGGCCCGTTGCGCGCCGCCCGACTGACGGCGAGCCGCTCGCCAAGCTCGGTCCGCGAGAGAGAGGCGATGCGACCGGACCAGACATAGCTCACCCAGCGCGCCTGCAGCTCCAGCACCGGCAGCAGCGGACCGACCTGGTCGTAGAGGCCGATGAAGGCGAGTCCCTCGAGGTCGGGATGGAAGGTGTGGTCGGCAAGGGTGATGTGCTGCCGGTCGAGCTCCAGCGCCTCGACGATGTCGCGGCCGAGGAAGGGCAACGACAGCTCATAGCCCGTGCCCATGATGATGGCGTCCACCTCCTGGCTGGTGCCGTCCGTGAACCGGACGGTGCGGCCCTCGATGCGCTCGATCCAGGAGCGCGGCGAGATCCTGCCTTCGGCGACCAGCGGCAAATAGTTCTGCGACTGGGTGAGGCCGGCGGCGAAGATGTTATCGTCGGGGGGCGGCGCGCCGAACTGCTCTGGGCTGCCGGAGGTGGCGACGACAAAACCCTTCAGCCCCGCCGCCAGCATCTCCGGCGGCGTCACCGGCCCGGCAAGGGCGGCGAAACGGGTCAAGGCGAGATGGTCCGCCGGGATGCCGGAGAGCAGCTTTTGCAGCACATAGCGCTGGCGCCGGCTGGCGACGCTGACGCTGGCCGCGCCGCCCGCCGCCAGTTCGGAGGCGATCTCCAGCGCGCTGATCGAGCAGCCCGTCACCAGCACGGAAAGACCGCGATAGGCGGCGGCACCCTCATAGTCCATGCTGTGGCGGACCCCACCGCTACCGGAAAAGCCGGCCAGGCCGGTGACATCTGGCAGATGCGGGCGGGTCTGGCGGCCGGTGGCAACCACCACCTTCTCGAAGCGCTCCGCCTTCAGCGCGCCGCCGGTCCGCGCGGTGACCAGCCAGCCACCCGCGGGGTGCCGCTCCAGCCGCTCCACCGGCGTCGAGGTGCGGATGCGCGCCGAGATGCCCTTCTCGGCCGCGTAGCACTCGAGATAGGCGAGCATCCCGGCCTGCGTTGGATAGACCGGCGTTCCCGGCGCATGGTCGAGATCGCCGAAGGCGCTGAGCACCCGGCTGGTGTTGGTGCGCATGCCCGGCCAGGTACCGCTCTTCGGCTGGCCGGCATTCCACTGGCCGCCCAGCCTGTCAGCGGCTTCGAACACCACTGGTTCGAAGCCGTCGCGGCCGAGCCAAGCGGCGGCGGCAACGCCGCCCGGGCCGGCGCCGATGACGGCGACATGGCCGGCCGGATGGATTTCGACATCGGAAGAAGTCATCGTGGGTCTCCTTGTTTGAGGTGACCCGCCGATATCGCCGCCGAGGCCGGCGCGCCTCCTAAATGCTTCCTAAGCGCGGCCCGGTTTTCCTAAATAAATACTATGGTTATAAGAAACCCCTGAAACAGGGGCGGACACAACCGGCGAATGACACTGGACGAGGATCTCTGCGATTTCATCGAAAGTCCGGTGATGATCATCGTCGGCACGCGCAATGCCGACAATGTGCCCGAGATCGCACGCGGCGTCGGCATCGAGGTCGATCGCGCGACGGGCAGCCTCAGCCTGCTTATGTCGGCCTGGCAGTGGCCGGAGACCGCGGCCAATCTCGAAACCGGCGCGCCCATCGCGATCACGCTGGCGCGACCATCGGACTATGTCTCCTACCAGTTGAAGGGCACCATCACCACCATGCAGCCGACCGGGCAAGCGGACGAGGCAGTGGCCGGGCGCTACATGGCCACCATGAGCGCCGTGCTCTCAGAGCTCGGCCTCGACACGATGCTCGCCGAGCCGTGGCAGACCGATCGCGAGCTGCTGCGAGTCGGCGTCGCGCTCGGGCAAGTGTTCCTGCAGACGCCCGGTCCGCAGGCCGGACGCCTGCTCAAGGCCGACGCATGACCATCGCGCTTTCCGATCTTTCCTCCTGCTTCGAGGGCGTGATCCCCTCGATCATCACCACCGTGGCGCCGGATGGAACGCCCAACATTTCCTACCTCTCGCATGTCGTGCGCGTCGACGACGGCCACGTCGCGCTGTCCAACCAGTTTTTCTCCAAGACGGCGATCAACGTCAGGGCCAATCCTCGCGCGGCTCTGCTGGTGGTCGATGCGCTGAGCGGGCTGCAATACCGCCTCGACATCGCCTTCGAGGAAAGCAGCGAGGCCGGGCCGCTGTTCGAGCGCATGGCGACGGACCTGAGGGCCGCCAGCCTGCAGATCGGCATGGGCTCGGTCATGCGCCTGAGGGCCGTCGACGTATACAGGGTGCTCGCCATCCGCAAGGTGCGCTCGCCAGTGATGCGTGCGGCGCCGGTTCCCGGCATGGCCGCTGGGCAGCTGAAGGGTCTCGGCGCGTTGGCCGCCGCACTTGCCGAGGCGGACGACCTCGGCGCGCTGCTCGAAATCACGCTTGCGGGACTGCACGAGGAGTTCGGGTTCCGCCCGGCGATGATCCTTGCCTATGACGCGGCGCGCGAGAGGCTGACGACGATCGCCAGCGCCGGCTATGGCCGCACCGGCATCGGGTCGGAAGTGGCGCTGGGCAACGGGCTGATCGGCACCGCGGCGCTGGAGCGGCGGAGCCTGCGCATCAACGACATGAGCCGAACGCGAAGGCTGGGCGGCGCCATCGAGGCCAGCAGCGCCGGCGAGAACCATACCCGCACGATCAGCCTGCCCGGCCTGCCCGAGGCGATGAGCCAGCTCGCCGTGCCGCTCGTCGCCCACCAGCAGCTCAAGGGAGTGCTGGTGATCGAGAGCGAGAGACGGCTCGCCTTCTCGCCGGAGGACGAACTGGCGATGGGCATCCTCGGCCGGCATCTGGCGATGGCGCTGTCGCTGGTCGAGGCAGATCCGCCCGAGGTTCCGGCTGCTTGGACGATGGAAGGCGCCGGCGCGCTGGCCGCCGGGCCGAGGTTCCGTGTCGCCCATCACGGGCTCGACGACAGCGTCTTCATCGACAACGAATACATTGTGCGCGGCGTGCCGGGGCGGCTGCTGATGAGTTTCCTCAGAACCTATGCCAGCGAGGGCCGGCGGGAATTCTCCAACAAGGAGATCCGCGCCGACGCGACCCTGCGCCTGCCCGATTTCAAGGACAATCTCGAAACCAGGCTGTTGTTGCTGCAGCGCCGCCTGCAGGAAAAGCAGGCGCCGGTGCAGGTGGAGCGCCCTGCCCGCGGCCGCATCCTGCTCATTGTGTCGGGCCAGCCGGTGATCGAGCGCGCAGCGGAAGGCTGAGCCTTCCGGCCCGCATCGCGTCGTTCACTTGGCATCGTGGAAGATGATCCCCACCGTGTGCCGCATTCCCGAGCGCAGGCGGCTGACGCCGTGCCTGAGATTGACGCGATAATGGCCCTTGGTGCCTTGCACCGGGCGGTTGTGGACGGTGAAGATCACCGTGTCGCCCTGGGTGAGCGGCACGACCTCGGCGCGGCTCTGCATGCGCGGGCGCTGCTCGGTAAGCACGAACTCGCCGCCGGTGAAATCCCTGCCCGGCTCCGACAGCAGGATCGCCACCTGCAGCGGAAAGGCGAGATCGCCATAGAGGTCCTGGTGCAGGCAGTTGAAGTCGCCGGGGACGTATTGCAGCAAAAGCGGCGTCGGCCGCGTCTGGCCGTTGTCGTGGCATTGCTTCAGGAAGGCTGAGTGGTCCGCGGGATAGCGCTGCGCCAGCCCCAAGCGCTCGTTCCAATCGTTGGCGACCTCGGCCAGGCGCGGATAGAGCGCGGTGCGCAAGGCGCCGATCAGGTCAGGCAAAGGGTAACGGAAATAGCGGTACTCGCCCTTGCCGAAACCGTGGCGTGCCATGTGCACATGACTGCGGAAGTGCTCTTCCTGCGGATAGAGCGCCGCGATCTCGGCGCATTCCTCGGGCGAGAGCAGCTTTTCCATGACGGCGCAGCCATGGTTGTTCAGCTCGCTGGCCAGTTCGTGCCAATCCTGATCGCGGACGCGCGCCTCCGCCGAACGTGTCGTGCGTTTCGCGCTTATCGAATGGATGGTCATGGGTTTCGCTCACGATCGTCTACCTGCCGTGAAGATGGGGCGGACGGCGGGGGCTAGCCACCCGTTTCCTGCGGAAGTGCCGGTGGTGACGCTGCCAATCTGCCCCGCAAGGGGAGATCGGCTCTCCTCCGCCTTCGCCAACCTTCACCGCTTGCGATACCCCTCCAGCTCCGGATCGAGATCGACCCGCACTGCGCTGGTGAACACGCAGGTCGCCACCATGATGCCGGCGAAGGCGACGAGATTGACCAGCGTCGGCTCATGGTAGCGTGCCTTCAGCCCGGCCCAGATAGCATCGGAAACCGCGTTGGCGTCGGTGGCGATCGCCGTGCCGAAGTCGATCAGCAGTGCTTCGTCGGTCGTGGGTTCGATGCCCTCTGGATCGAGCCCAGAATCGATCAGCGCGCGGCGGAAGAAGGTGACGGGGATCTCGGCCCGGCAGCTTTCAGAAATCGCCAGCGACAGCAGCCAGATCGCGCGATCGCCGAGCGCGGGTCGGAGCAGATCGCGCAAGGTGAACCATTCGGCATAGATGCGGTGGGCTGCCGGCGAGTGCAGTTGGATGCGCTTCATGTTGGTCATGCGGCCGCGCTGGCGAAGCTCCTCGTCATGCGCGGCGCGGATTTCTTCAGATGCCGTGGCGTAGTCGATCGGCGGGATCATGGCCATGGGATGGTCCTTGGGTTGGTGGCGGCCCTTTGAGGAACCGAGGCCCTCAGAAGCTCCCGCCAAGCGCAGTATGCAGTTCCGGCGGCGTGCGCAGCGTGTTGCTCACCGTGCAGATCGTCTCGGCGTCCTCGACAATCCGCTGCTTCGTCGCTTCATCGAGGTCGCCCGAAATGTCGAGCGTGATCGAAATCCGGCCGATGCGGGAAGGGTCGCCCTCCGCCTTTTCGCCTGACACATCCGCGCGCACCTCGCCAAGGCTGGCGGCGACGCCGAGCCGCGTGGCGGCGATGCGGGCGCTCAGCACCATGCAGGCAGCCAAAGAGGCGTAGAGCAGGTCGAGCGGATTGAAGCCCGGCGCGCTGACCGCGGTGACGACATCGACCATGCCGCCGGTCGGCGTGGTGACTTCCGGCAGGCCGCCCGGCGGCAGGACGGCCAGTGCGCCGGTGACGCGGGTCCTCACCTTGAGTTCACTCATTTCGGATCCTTTCGCTGGCTGTCCGGGAACGGGGGGCCGCCGCCGTGGCGTGCGCCCTGCGCTGTTGCCGCTATATGGTACGCCCAAGGCCGACGCTGCAAATATCGACGGATGTCTCCGATTTCGCTACGCTGTGACATCTTCTGCATAGCCCTGTTTCGAGGTTCGGCAATGAAGCGCAGTCTCGCCTTTGGTTTGATTGCAATTGCCGGCCTTGGCCTGCTCGGCGGCAGCGCTCTGTTGCTTGTTGGTCAGACCGCGGTTTCGCCGGACGCAATCCAGTCGTCGGTTATCCGTACCCCTGCGCTGATCGACAGCGCCTGGAAGTTGCCGGTGGCGGCCACGTTCAACGCCGGCCTTGACTGGCAATCGAACGGCTCGCGGTGCGGTCCGGCCAGCGTCGCAAACACATTCCGCTCCATCGGCGAGGAGGAGACAACCGAGGCCGAAGTCCTCGAGGGCACGGGAAAGTGCTGGACAGGCTTTTGCATCATCGGGCTCACGCTGGACGAGGTTGCCGAAGTCGCCCGAACGAAGACCAGCCGGAAAGTCTCCGTGCTGCGGGACCTGAGCGCCGACGAATTCCGCGAGCACATGAAACGCGCCAACGACCCCGGCCGCCGCTACATCATCAACTTCACCCGCCAGAAAATCTTCGGCGCCGGCAGCGGTCATTTTTCCCCGATCGGTGGCTATCTGGAGGCCGAGGACATGGTTTTCGTCCTCGATGTCAACGAGCGCTACAAGCCCTGGCTGGTCGAGCGTGAACGCCTGTTCTCGGCCATGGACACTATCGACAGCGATGGCGACAAGAAGCGCGGCTTGCTGCTGATCGAGTGACAACGAGCGCGACGCCTGGGTGTATCCAGGGCATAAAAAATTGCCCGATTTCAAGCCGAACAAGCGCGAAGGCAGCTTCCATATGTGGGCTCATTCACACGGCCGCAGGCCGCCGACTGCTATATTGGCCTCTTCGCACAATGGAGGCTCAGATGAGGTTCGTCGCAGTGCAGGAGCCGCCTGACACCTGGGCGGTGTTTGACACGACCGTCGACGAGCCCACCGACTACTCTGGTCGCGTCCTTTTTGGTTTGACGTTGAGTGAGGCGCAATGGTTCGCCGCTATAGCAAATGATGAAGTTTCATGGCGGGAAAGCAACCCATCGGGTGCGCACCAGCGCCTGGTCGGCTGCTCATCTGCCAGTTTGCTTGCCGGCGCTGGTTCAGGCTCTTACGGCCTTTGGCTAGACAGGCAGCGCGCCTGGCCGCTTCCCGCCTCCTGCTTGTGGGACAGGGAAGACGTCTCCCCGCAGCCACCGATTTGCAACTAGGGGATCGCAGTCAGCGCTTCCACCCGCGCAGAATGTGCTTCTGGATCTTGCCGGAAGCGGTGCGCGGCAGCGTATCGGTGAGCAGAAACTCCTTCGGCACCTTGTAGCGGGCGATGCGGGCCGCGCAGTGGTCGGCCAGCGCGGCCGGGTCGAGAACGCAGCCAGGCTTTGCCACGACGAAAGCCCGCCCGACCTCGCCCCAGCGTTCGTCAGCGATGCCGATGACGGCCGCCTCGGCGATGTCGGGATGGTCGAGCAGCACGATCTCTACCTCGGCCGGATAGACGTTCTCGCCGCCCGAGATGAACATGTCCTTGCGGCGGTCGACCAGGGTGACGAAGCCGTCTTCGTCGCGGCGCGCGATGTCGCCGGTGCGCAGCCAACCGTCTGCGGTGAAGGCCTGCGCCGTCTCCTGCGGCCGGTTCCAGTAGCCCGGCGTGATGCTGGGGCCGCTGAGCCAGATCTCGCCCGCCTCGCCCACGGCGACGTCGCGCCCGCCATCGTCGACGACACGCAGCGAGACTGACGGCCCCGGCAGGCCGGACGATCCGGCCTTGCTCGCGATCTGGTCCGCCTCCAGGGGCATGCAGAGCACGGTGCCGGCCTCGGTCATGCCGTAGCCGTCGGCCATGCGGATGCCCTGTGCCAGCCACCAGCCGATCTCGGCGGCGGGGTTCGGGGCGCCGCCGGTGAAGATCGCGGTCAGCGACGTCCAGTTCGCCGGCTCGAAATCCGCGCCATCGCGCAGCATCTTTGCCATTTGCGGCACGCAGAAATAGTGGGTGACGCCGAGGGCGGGATCGGCCAGGCGCCGGTTGGTGAGGCCGGGATCAAAGCCAGGCGCAATCAGCACCGTGCCGCCCTGCAGCAGCGCCGGACGCAGGCAGGTGATGAGGCCGATGACATGGAACATCGGCGCGTCGCAGAGGAAGACGCTGGCATGGCCGACGCGACCGAGCACGCCGAAATTGACCGCGGTGGCGAAGGCATTGATCTCGGTCAGGATGACGCCCTTGGGACGGCCCGACGTGCCCGACGTGTAGAGGATGATCGACGGGCGGGCGGCGGCCGGCAAGGCGCGGCGTGGCGCCGGCGCCTGCTGCTCCACTTTGGCCTGGAAATGCTCGGCATCGAGTACAGCACAGCCGGGCGGCAGCGCGATGTCGAGTTCGATATCATGGAGCAGAAGGGCAGGATCGCAGTCGGCCAGGATCGCCTGCCGCTCGGGCGCAGCGAGACGCCAGTTGACCGGCACGAAGATGGCGCCAATGCGCATGGCGGCTTGCTGCAGGATGAGGAGATCGGCGCTGTTGCGGGCAAACGTGACGATCCGGTGGCCCGGCTCGATGCCGTAACCATCGAGAACGGCAATGGCGCGTTGAATAGTCTCGTCGAGCGCCGCATAGGTCCAGCGCCGACCGGAGGCCAGGTCGACGCAGGCGAGGCGCTCGGGCTGAGTTCTTGCATGCAAGGCTACGGGGTCAGATGTCGTCCAGGCCGGCATTCGCAACTCCTCCCAGATTGCGTCGTCTATCGGCTCACCTTGCCTTGTCGTAGGCGCCAAGGCCGGGCTTGTAGCTCTTTTCATCGATGAACTGGCGGATGCCTTCCTTGCGGCCCTGATTGTCGAAGGAATTGGCCGCCTCCTGCGCGCGCACCAGATAGTCCTCGGCATTGTCGTAAGTCATCTCGGCAACGCGGCGGATGGCGTCCTTGGTCGCCTTCAAGGCCACGGGGTTCTTCTTCAGCAAGGTGCCGGCGACCTCGGTGACGCGCGCCTTCAGGCCTTCCAGCGGCAGGCTTTCATTGACCAGCTTCCAGGCTGCCGCCTTCCGGCCGTCGATGAGCTCGCCGGTCAGCGCATGATACATTGCGTCGCGCATCGAGAGCAGATCGACCACCACCTTGGTGGCGCCGCCGCCGGGCAGGATGCCCCAGTTGATCTCGGACAGCGCGAACTGCGCCTCGTCGGCGGCGAAGGCGAGGTCGCAGGCGAACAGCGGGCCGTAGCCGCCGCCAAAACACCAGCCATTGACCATGGCAATGGTCGGCACGCGGTACCAGCGCAGGCGCCGCCACCAACCGTAGGCCTCCGCCTGCGCCTTGCGCACGGCGCCAAGGCCCCTGGCTTCGGTCTCGCGAAAATATTCCTTGAGGTCCATTCCCGCCGACCAGGCATTGCCTTCGCCCGAAAGCACGAGCACGCCGACATCGTCGCGGAATTCGAGTTGGTCGAGAACCTCCATCATGCGCCGGTTGAGTGCCGGGTTCATGCAATTGCGTTTTTCGGGGCGGTTGAAGCGCACCCAGGCGATGCCGTTCTCGATGTCGAAGGCAACGGTCTCTTCGCTCATGGCAACTCTCCTCCTGTTGCTTTCCGGGAGGCAGGCGCTGCATGCCGCTTCTCCCCTGCGCTGCGTTCTGTCGGTCAGTTGACCTCAATCCGTCGGCAGAAATCGCTATGTAACATAGCAACTATATTCGCTATGTCGCATAGTCTTTTTCGCTTGACAAGGTCCTCAACGGCGATGATCGATGAAAGCATGGCAGAGACAAAACTTCGGGCTGGCGATCCCGACTTGGCCGAGACCGCGCTCGATGCGCAGATCGGCTACAATCTGAGGCGCGCCTCGGCCTTGGCGCTCAACGATTTCGCGGTCGAGATAGCGGAGGCCGCGCTGCGCCCGGTGACCTACGGCATGCTGGCGGTGATCGACGAAAGGCCCGGCATCAGCGCCGCCGAACTCTGCCGCCGGCTCGGCATGAAGAGCGCCAACATGGCGCCGCTGCTGGCCGAACTCGAAGAACGCGGCCTAGTCGAGCGCGACGACCACGCCGAAGACAAACGCGTGCGCGTGCTGGCCCTGACCAAGGCTGCGAAAAAAGCCATGCCGGCGTGGCGGCTCAAGGTGCTTCGTCATGAGGACCGGTTTCTGCACAAGCTGACAGCCAAGGAACGGGCGACGCTGCTACGACTCCTGCGCCTGATCTGGACGGACGAGGACTGAGCCTGCGTCAGCGATCGGCCAATATCTTCATCTATGGCCAAGGATGCTTCCTCGCCCATAGCCCCTCCTGGCGCCAGGAAAGCCGTGATGGAACAACGGTATAGCGGCGTGTCCTGCGCGACTTGGCGCCTCCCCTGTCAGGAATGATCAGCCGCCCGATTCCGGTTTTCGCCGGCCTCGGCTAGACTGGCCGCAACCGCAACCGGGTTGCTTTTCCGATGATCGTCCAGACCTGCATCAATGGCGCGCGTGGCGCCGATTTTCATCCGCAGCTGCCGCTCGACGCGGACGCCATGGCGCGTGATGGCGCGGCCTCTGTCGCGGCCGGTGCGGCTGAGTTGCATGTGCACGCGCGCGGGCTGGACGGACGGGAAAGCCTGGCGCCGGCAGCGATGGACGCGACGGTTCTGGCGCTGCGCAACGCCTGCCCGGGAACGCTGATCGGCATCTCCACCGGCGCCTGGATCGAAAATGATGACCTCCGAACGCTCGTGGCCATCGCCGGCTGGCGCGAATTGCCGGACTATGCCTCGGTCAATCTCAGCGAGACGGCCGCGCCGCTGGTGATGGAGAGCCTGCGCCAGCGCGGCATCGGCATCGAGGCCGGGCTGGCGTCGATCGCCGACGCCGAACGCCTCGTCAGCCTCGACCATGGCGGACGGGTGCTGCGCATCCTGATCGAGATTTCCGAGCAGACGCTGGACGAGGCGTTTGCGGTCGCCGATGGCATCGAGGCGGTGCTGGAGCGCGCCGGCATTCGCCGCGCCATCCTGCTGCATGGCGAAAACGCCACCGTGTGGCCCTTCGTCGAGCGGGCCGCGGCGCGCAACTGGTCGACGCGTGTCGGGCTGGAAGACGGCAAGGAACTGCCGGACGGAACGGTGGCCTCCGGCAATGCCGCGCTGACGGCTGCGGCAGTGGCGATCTTTCGCGGCGACCGATAGTCACTGATCCATCCAGGTATGCCCCTGGCGCCGAAGCGATGTTTCGCGCGGCGATGCGGCCTGGTCGGACGTCGGGTGGATCCGGCCTTGTTGACAACCGCCAGAACCGCTCTTGCTGTTTTAAAACATTATCCCTATGATATTTTCACCTTAGAAAGAAAACTTCCCATCATTCTTCTCTTTTATGAAAGTCTGAACATTGCGAGAACACCTCGACCAGACCGACCGCCGACTGGTCAAATTGCTGTCGCAGGATGCCCAGCCCGGCATCAATCGGCTCGCTGAAACGATGGCGGTCTCGGTGCCGACGGTGCGCACGCGGCTGCGCAACCTGCTCGACCGCAACCTGCTCAAGATCGTCGGGCTGCTCAACCTGACCGAGCGCCCCGAATTGATCTCGGCTATTGTCGGCATCAATGCGCAGGGGCGCGGCCGCGCCCGCGAATTGGCGCAGCGCATCTCGGAACTGCCTTTCGTCAACTCGGCCTCCGTCGTCACCGGGCGCTTCGACATCATCGTCGACGTGACGGTGGCCGGCGATGTCGCCGACCTCTACCGCATCACCAGCGAGCTGATCCCCGGCGCGGGCATTCCGGGCGAAGTCGTGCGCAGCGAGACCTTCGTCGTCATGGCCTCCTGCAACAAATGGGTCAGCCTGCCGGAAGGCTGCTGGTCGGAAGAAACACCGGCGCGCAAGGAGCCGGCATGAAGATCGCGGTTCTCGGCGGCCTCGGCCTGCAAGGCCGGGCGGCCATCGCCGATCTCGTCGCCGGTGTCGGCGTCGAAGAAGTCGTCTGCGTCGACACCGCCTCTGACGGCCCTGCCCGGCTTGAGGGCCTGACCGACCTTTCGCGCGTGCGTTTCGTCGTGACCGAGGGTGCGATCGGCCCGGCACTCGTCAATGTGCTTGCCGATGTCGATGCGGTCATCGATCTGTTGCCACAGCCGCTGATGCGCGAGGCGGTGCTAGCGGCGATCGCGACGCGCACGCCGCTGGTCACCACCAATTACGGCAAGGCCATCGCCGATCTCGCACCGGCGGCGGAAAAAGCCGGCGTTTCGATCATGACCGAATGCGGGCTCGACCCCGGTATCGACCTTGTGCTTTACGCGCGCGCCGCAAGGCAGTTCGACAGCATTACATCGATCGATTCCTATTGCGGCGGCATCCCCGAGCCAAAGGCGATGGCCAAGCCGCTCTGCTACAAGGTGAGCTGGAACTTTGACATGGTTCTGGTAAGCCAGAACCGCGACAGCGTGATGATCGAGGACGGCGAGCGCGTCGCGGTGCCAGCCGGTCGGCAGCACGACAATCGCTTCATCCACGAGATCGAGGTCGCGGGCCTGGGCCGGCTGGAAGCCTTCCCCAATGGCGACGCCCTGCATTACGTCGAGATGCTGGCCGCGGCCAAGGGGCTGCAGCGCTCAGGCCGCTACACGCTGCGATGGCCGGGATGGTCGGCGTTCTGGGCGCCGCTGAAGGAGCTCGGCTTCCTCTCCGAAGACAAGGTGCCTGGTACCGGCGCCAGCCCGCGCGAATTTCTCGGCCGGCTGCTCGGCCCGCAACTGCAGTACGGCACCGACGAGAAGGATTTGTGCGTTATGCGCAATGTCTTTTCCGGCATCGAAGGCGGCCGCCGCAAGACGGTGACGTCGGAGCTGATCATCGAACGCGACCTTGCCTCTGGCCTGTTCGGCATGAGCCTCGGCGTCGGCTACCCCGCAAGCATCGTGGCGCAGATGCTGGCGCGAGGCGAAATCGCCAAGCCCGGCCTGCTCAACCCGCTGCTGCATGTGCCCGAGGGACGCTTCTTCGACGAATTGGCCAAGCGCGGCATCCGGGTGACCGAAACGGTCGACTGGGACTGAGGAGACAGATTTTCGGACGGTGGTCGCCGCCGGCAAACGGCGCTGCCGCTCAAAAAGCACCCCGAAGGGTGAAAATAACAAACGACAACAAGGAGGAATGCCACATGAAGATTGCCAGGCTTTTCATCGCCGGACTTGCGCTCGCCGGCCTCACCGCCGCTGCCAGTGCCGGAACGCTGGACGACATCACCAAGCGCGGCGAACTGCGCGTCGCGGTGCAGACGCAAGGACCGCCCTTCTCACTGGTCGGCGCCAATGGCGAACGCACCGGCAGTTCGGTCGAACTTGCCGAACTGATGGCCAAGGAAATGGGCGTCAAGATCACCTTCCTCGATTTCGACTGGGACGGGCTGATCCCGGCGCTGCTCTCGGGCAAGGCCGATCTGCTGGTCGCCGACATGACGCCGACGCTGGCGCGGGGCATGAAGGTCGCCTTCACCAAACCTTATATGTATACGGGCAGCACCGTCTTCACCAAGGCCGACAGCAAGTTCAAGACCACCGAGGACTGCAAGGCCAAGGGCACCAAGATCGCCGTGTTGTTGGGAGCCACCGGCGAGAAGGAGGCCAAGACCGCCTTCCCCGATGCCGACATCAAGAGCTACAAGGGCGGCGGCCCGCTGCTGCTCGACGCCGTCAACAACGGCCAGGCCGATTGCGGTGTCAACGACGTCTCGGCGGTCAAGGGTCAGTCGACCGCCTATCCGGCCGGCAGCTTCACCATCATGCCGGACCTCCTGTCGAAGGAGCCGCTTGCGTTCGCCACACGCTATGACGAGCCGGACCTGCTGGTCTGGATGAACCTGTTCCTCGATCAGGTCAGCGTCGACGGCCGCCTGCAGAAGAACCTCGACTACTGGGTCAATTCCGACGCCTGGAAGGAGGACCACTAAGCAGCGATAGATCCGAGCGGCTTCGCGCGCCCCGGCGGCGCGAACCGCTCGGAATTCGCTTTGTCCGCCGCTTCGTTCGTCTCGGGAACTCCGTTTAGCGATGCTCGAAAATTTCAGCTTCCGTACCATCGTCGAATATCTGCCTCTGTTCGGGCAGGGCCTCGTCACGACCGTGTGGCTGTCGGCGCTGTCCTTTGCCGGGGCGCTTGCCATCGGCATCGTGCTCGCAGCCATGAACCTGCAGCGCGGCTGGCTGTTTCGCGTTCCGGCCAAGGCCTATATCGACGCGGTGCGCGCCACGCCTTTGCTGGCGCAGCTCTATTTCCTCTATTTCGGCCTGCCTCGCCTTGGCTTCGTGCTGCCCGAGCTTGTGGTCGGCATCCTCGCGCTGTCGTTGAACAGTGGCGCCTATGTCGCCGAGATCATCCGCGCCGGCATCCTGTCGATCCCGCGCGGCCAGGTGGAAGCCGGCGTCGCCTCGGGGATGACCTATGTCCAGCGCATGCGCCTGGTCATCCTGCCGCAAGCGTTCAAGGTCACGATCCCGCCGCTGCTCGGCCAGGCGATCGTGCTGGTCAAGGATTCGGCGCTGCTGTCGCTGATCTCGGTTTCCGAACTGACGCGCGCCGGCCAGTTGCTCGCTTCCGACCGTTTCATGCCGGCGGAAGGTTTTATCACCATCGCCGCCTTCTACCTGCTGCTCTATTACGGCCTCAAGGGACTGGCGACGCTCTCCGGTCGCTGGCTCGGCTTGCAGCCGGCAAGGAGCAGCACATGATCTGGCAGCAGCTGCAAAGCCTCGTCGGAAGCTACCCCCTCGCGCTGCGCGGCCTCGGCATGACCGTGGTGCTGTCGCTGATCAGCCTGGTGCTGGGCACGCTGCTCGGCTTTGGACTCGGCATCTTGCGAACCGGCGGCAACCGGCTGATCAGTGCGGCGATCGGCGCCTGGGTCGACCTGATCCGCGGTACGCCGTTCCTGGTGCAGATCTTCCTGATCTTCTTCATCCTGCCGGAACTCGGCATCGAGCTCGACGCCTTCACCGCCGGCATCATCGCGCTGACCAATCTGGCGGCCTGCTTCATCTGTGAGATCGTCGCCGCCGGCATCCGCTCGGTGCCGACCGGCCAGGTCGAGGCGGCGTTGGCGTCGGGCCTGTCGCGCTGGCAGCGGATGCGCCAGGTGGTGCTGCCGCAGGCGATGCGCATCGTGCTGCCGCCGCTGGTCGGGCAATATGTGCTGCTGATCAAGGATTCCTCTGTTGTTTCGGCCATCGGGCTGACCGACCTGACCCGCGTCGGCTGGCTGGTGGTGCAGCGCGTGCCGAACGGCCTCTTGGTGTTCTTCCTCGTCGGCCTCGGCTATTTCATCGTCTGCTACCCGCTGATCATGCTGGCCCGCCGGCTGGAACGCCGCATGGGTGCGGCACATGGCGAGGTGCAGTTGTGACGTCGAGCCCCAGAAAAAATGGTACCGGCATGATCGAGTTTCGCGGCGTCAACAAATGGTTCGGCGCGCTCAACGTGCTTCGGGATATCACGCTCAGCGTCGAGCCGCGCGAGGTCGTCGTCGTCTGCGGCCCGAGCGGCTCGGGCAAGAGCACCTTGATCCGCTGCATCAACGGGCTGGAGACGATCGAGGACGGCGATCTCGTGGTCGACGGCCAGCGCCTCGGCGACCCCGCCACCAACATGACGCGGCTACGCACCGAGATCGGTTTCGTCTTCCAGTCGTTCAACCTCTATCCACACAAGACAGCGCTGGAGAACGTGACGCTGGCGCCGATTCATGTGCGCAAGATTCCTCGCAATGAAGCTGAGCAGGCCGGGCGCGAGCTGCTGGCCAAGGTCGGCCTTGCCGACAAGGTCGATGCCTATCCGGCGCAACTCTCCGGCGGCCAGCAGCAGCGCGTGGCGATCGCCCGCTGCCTCGGCATGCGCCCCAAGATCATGCTGTTCGACGAGCCGACATCGGCGCTCGATCCCGAGATGATCTCGGAAGTGCTCGACGTCATGGTCGCGGTGGCCGAAGAAGGCATGACCATGATGGTGGTGACACACGAGATGGGCTTTGCCCGCAAGGTGGCGCTGCGCGTGGTGTTCATGGATGCCGGCGCCATCGTCGAAAGCGGCACGCCAGATGAATTTTTCGCGCAACCGAAGACCGACCGCAGCCGCGCCTTCCTCAGCAAGATCCTGCGGCATTAGGGTCAGGACTCAAACAGCTGGCTGCTGCCGCCATGGCCGAGATGGGTGGGGAATGTTGCCGATCGGCTCTTCGATGGGAACGAGCAAGTAGCGCCCTTCCGGGCATTGCCAGCGGCGCTTGATCCCCATTAGGGCCTGTCGTTTCCAATGAGTGTCACGAAGTGCTTTAATACGTTCTGCGCAGTTCGCTCCGCAGTATGTCCAGCCACTGCCCACTGCGCAAAGTGTCCGTCAATGCACATGCGTGCGAGCCCGTAGACGAGCGCCCTCGCGGCCATCTGGGTCTCTGCTATGTCATTTGACCGGAGCATGTTTCGTCGCTGCGCTTCTGCCATCGACCCTTCCATCAGCGAACGCACCGCTTCGTTATCGTGACGCAGCGACTCCGAACTGTCCCAATCAATAAGACTCCGTGTCGAGATGATCTGGAAATGGGTGGGATTTCGAATTGCCCAGCGCAAATAGGCGATTCCAACAGCGGCAAAGCGCTCGATCGGGTCGTCCGTCGCAACGTTCTCGACTTCATTCGTAATCTCCGATCGGAATCGGCTCATCGCCTGTTCTGCGACAGCCGTCATCAATGCGGTCTTGTTGGCGAAATGACGGAAGGGTGCGCCGGGAGAAACGCCGGCCCGCTTTGCGGCTTCGCGCACACTCACATTGTCGGGGCCGCCCTCCTCGACAAGTTGAACCGCAGCATCGATCAGCACCTCCCGCAAATTGCCATGGTGGTAACTAGCGCGGCGAGGCGTCTTGGCTTTTGGCATCTCGTTCCCTTCGTTCCGTAGAGCTGCATCCCGCCTCTATACCATGCTGCCGTGAATTATGTAATCACTGTTTACAATCGCGACAAGAGGATGTAAGCAGTGATTACAGATGGGACGGAATAGGCCTGCGGTCTTCGCGGCTCCCAAATTCCCAGATGGAGGAAACGAACATGCTCGCCAGAAACGCCGAACCCCGCCGTCGGCAATTCACGTCGTTCCAGAGGTCAGCCGAAGAACCTCTGCACAAGGAGAATTTCGCGACTGTTCAGTCGAGCGCAGCTGTGCCCGGCGTCACGCTTTATCGGCTTGCCTCCGTCGCCGGGGTGGGAAGCGCGCTTATTCTTCTGGTCAACGCGGCTAAACGCAGCTCGCTCATCGCGACCACCGATCTGACGCAACTTCTCGCGCCCGTCGCCGAGATATTGGCGCTTGGTCTTGTCGTAGGCTTGTTTCTTGCGTTTGGTCGGCGCGCGGGCCCGCTCGGCACTATCGCGTTTGTCATCAACTTCGTTGCACTGGCAAGTTTGGTAGGTGTGGAAGTGGTGATCAATCTCGTATTTTCGAAACTTCCGCTGACAACCATCATCGACCTGCGAGCCGGGCCGCTCGGACTGGCTCTGGTCGTCAGTTCGGTTCTTTTTCTGCTTGGGACGCTCGCGTTTGTAATCTCTCTTGTCGTTGCAAGAGGTGTACCGCGCATTCCACTCGCTCTCTATTTCATTGGCGCGGTGCCTATCGCGCTCCGTGCGTTCGTGCCGGAGTGGGCTCTTGACCTTGGCCTGGTGACGCTTGCGGCAGCGATCGCCTGGCTGGCCGGATGGCTGTGGATACGCGCGAGCACTATCGAAGAATTCAGGGCGGAAAGCGTGACGACCTCAACCGCTCAGAATTGATGCACCTATCGCCCCACAGTTGCTGTCGCGGCGGCATCGGGTCAGGGCTTCTCGTTCAAGTTCACAGAGGTAGCGTCCGCAACGGATCGAACTCGGTCGTTCAGAGTGATTGGGTTTGACCCTAAGCGGACCCGGCCGGCGGCTTCATCCGAACGTCGCCAGAGGCTCCGTGCGGATCTCGACCCAGTCGCAGCGCCGGCTGTCGTGATAGAAGGACTGGAAGGGCGGCGGGAAGGATGGGTCGGCGAAGGCGCCGACGGGGATGGCGATCACGCCGGGCTGGACATCGATCCGGTAGTGCACCGTGGTCCCGCAATCGGGGCAGAAATTATAGGTGACGCGGCCGCCCGCTTCGCCGATGCGCGTGAACTCGGCCGAGCGTCCCTGGACCGATACGCCATCCTCGGCAAACCGGACATTGAAGCTGAAGGCGCTGCCGGTGCGCCGCTTGCAGTCCAGGCAATGGCAGACCGAGATGCGCACCGGTTCGCCCACGCAAGTGGCTGACAGCTGGCCGCAAGAACATTCCGCGCGACGCGTGACCATGGCTGGCTCCTTTCAGCTCCGCCCGTCTCTCACCCGAGAGCAACGCGAGATCGAGGAACCTTATGGGGTTCGTCGGCGTGGCGGAAGGGACGCCTAGCCTTCAGCTTCGCCTCATCAAGGAGCTTCGGCGCCTGGCGCATCCTACGCAACGAGACACGGAACGACACTTGCGCCTCTCAGGCAAGCTTGTCAGGCCTGCCAGGCATCCAAATCCGCCAGGATTCGCGCCTTCACCGCAGGATCGGCATAGCTTGCGCGTACCGATGTCGCGGCAAGCTGCCGGATGGTTTCGCTGTCCCAGGCGAAGGCCTCGGCGCAGGCGGCATAGGATGCTTCGAGCGTCGTGTCGAGCAGCGTCGGATCATCGGTGTTGATCGAGACCGGAACACCGGCCTTGCGCAGGGCGTCGATCGGATGTTCGGCAAGCGACGGATACATGCCGAGCACCACGTTGGAGATCGGACAGATGCCCAACGGAATTTGCTTCTGCGCCAGCAAGTCGACAAGCTCCGGATCCTCGATCGCCCGCACCCCGTGGTCGATGCGGTCGGCGCCAAGCAGTTCGATTGCGTCGCGGACACCTTCCGGGCCGCTCGACTCACCCGCATGAACGGTTCGCCGCAGGCCCACTGCCGCAGCACGGCGAAACGCCTCGGCAAAGCGCGGACCGGTGCGGCCGGCAGCCGCCTCGTTGCCGTCGATCGACAGCGCAACGACGCGCGGATGCCTGATCCCGCTCAGCAGTTCCACCAACTCGATCGCTTCCGCCGCCGACTGGGTGAGGAGCAGACTGACGCAAAGCCCGACCGGCGGGTGTCCGTCCTGGTCGGCGGCCGCGAAACCCGCATCGAACGCGTCGATCATCCCGGGGATGTTTTTGTGCCAGTGCGGCCAGTGCGTCGGGTTGACGATGACGTCGGCATAACGCACGCCGCTTCGGCCCATGCGCTGCGCAAACTTGTAGGCCGTGGTGGCCAGTTGCTCGCGCGTCCGGAACGTCCCGCACAACCAGTCGAGCATTTCGAGGAAGCTCTTCAGATCGTGCGCCTCGAAGAGCCTGTCGCGTGGCGCGCGCAGCGGAATGCCGGCCTCCTCGCAATTCCTGATCACATCGCCGGCCTCGAAGCAGCCCTCGACGTGGATGTGCACTTCGGCTTTCGGCAGTCCGCTGTAGTCGGTCATTGACGCCTCCCATGTTCGCAGGCGCCATCAAATCATGAAACGGCCGGTCCCCATTTCAAGAAATGATTGAAAGAATTGCGCCCGGCGCCTGGCAATGCGGCGCTGGTTGGATTCGTTGGGAAAGTGCGGGCAGCCCTCGATGACATCCAATCTCCCCCTTGCGGGGGAGATCGGCGGTTTCGGCCTCACTGCGTGTCCGCCTGGGCCCTGAGCTCCGCCCTTTTTTCGTCCGACACCACCGCAAGGTCCAGCACCTTCTGCAATTCGGCGGCGTGGTGGAAGGACGGCTCGGGCCGGACACCGCTCAGCACCGCGTCGACGAAGCGCTGGTAGTTGGTCGGCACCGTGCCGGCATCGAGCACCTGCCATTTGGCAGCCTCGATGTTGGCGCCGACGCATGCCTTGAGCTCCGAGCCTTCGAGATTGTGCACGACTTCGAGGCCGCCCTTGTCGCCATAGATGCGCAGCCTCAGTTCGTTGAAGTGGCCGGTCGCCCAGCGGCTGGCATGCACGACGCCGAAGGCGCCATTGGCGAAATCCAGCGTCATAGCGAAGCTGTCATTTGCGTCGAGCCCGTATTCGCCGATGCGGTTGCCGGGCGCCTTGTCGAAGGCCCTGAGGCGGCAGAAAACATGGTCGATGTCGAGGGCGGCACCGTAACTGGCGAAATCGAGGATGTGGATGCCGACATCGCCGAGCACGCCGTTGGAGCCGTGGTCGCGGGACAGGCGCCACAGCCATTTCGGGTCGGTGCGCCAGTCGCCCCAATGCTTCGACACCAGCCAGCTCTGCAGATAGGACGCCTCGACATGCCTGACCGTACCGATCTCGCCTGCAAGCACCATTGCGCGTGCCTTCTGCAGTGCTGCGACATTGCGATAGGTGAGGTTGACCATGTTGACGATGCCGGCGGCTTCGGCGGCGTCCGCCATCTCGTTCGCCTTGCCGAAATTCTCGGCCAGCGGCTTTTCGCACAGCACCGGCTTGCCGGCGGCGATCAGCGCCATGGTGGTCGGATGATGGATGCGGTCCGGCGTGACATTGGCGACGGCGTCGAAGGCGCCCCATTTCAGCGCTTCCTCCAGCGTGGTGAAGCGGTTGGGGATGCCGAAGCTGTCGGCGAATTCGCCGACGCGGGCCGCGTCGACATCGACGGCGGCAACGATTTCGACGCCCTTTATCTTGCCGAACTGCCGGGCATGCTCCTGCGCCATCCAGCCGGTGCCGAGTATCAGAAGTCGCATTTTTGCTCCTCCGAGCGAATTGCCTAGGGTGAAATTGAGGGATGCAAGCCGGCGGGAGAACCGCTCAGCGGAAGCCGGCCTCGCCTGCCGCGTGCAGCTTGCCGCCGCGCTCGACGATCGGCTCCAGCGCCTTGTCGACCGGCACGTTCGGCGCCTCGAGGATGGCCGGCTTCGCACCTTGCGGGTTGTGCGCCCATTTCACCGCATTGCGCAGCACCGTCTGGACGGTCGCGTCATGATAGGTCGGATAGGTCTCGTGGCCCGGCCGGAAATAGAAGATGTTGCCGGCGCCGCGCCTGTAGGTCAGCCCCGAGCGGAACACCTCGCCACCCTGGAACCAGGAGATGAACACCGTCTCCAGCGGCTCCGGCACGGCGAACTGCTCGCCATACATCTCCTCGTTCTCGAGCTCGAAATATTCGCCGACACCCTCGGCGATCGGGTGGCTCGGGCTGGTGACCCAGAGCCGCTCGCGCTCGCCGGCCTCGCGCCATTTCAGCGTGCAGGGCGTGCCCATCAGCCGCTTGAAGATCTTCGAGAAATGGCCGGAATGCAGAATGATCAGCCCCATGCCTTCGAAGACCCGGCGCGCCACGCGCTCGACCACCTCGTCGGCGACGGCGCCATGATCCTTGTGGCCCCACCAGACCAGCACGTCGGTCTCGGCCAGGCGCGCGGTCGGCAGGCCGTGCTCGGGCTGCTCCAGCGTCGCGGTCGAGGCGGAAATGCCGGTGTCCGTGTTCAGCGCCTTGGCGATGGTGGCGTGCATGCCTTCGGGATAGATCGAGGCGACCACCTCATTGGTCCGCTCATGGATATTCTCGCCCCAGACGACAGCGCGTATTGTCATGACATCCTCTTGATGGTGTGAAGCCGGAGCCGCCCCGGTCATACATAGTGCCTTCGGCTGGCATTGAAAGCGCTTTTCGCGCAACGCCGTAACCGCCAGTCCTGCCAAAATGATTCAGCGCGACATTTGCCCAATGTCGTGCACAATATCAGCCATGAGGGAGGGCCTGATTGGATTGGGGATATTCATCTGTCTGGCCGGTGCTTCGCTGACCAGCCTGATGATCTATGAGAGATTTCCGAGCCACCATCGCCAGGACGACACGAACGCCGTTGTGCGGCATGCCGCGAACCTGTTCGTGGTGATGTCCTCGCTGGTGCTCGGCCTGATGATCAACTCGGCCAAGAACACGTTCGAATCCATCGACCACAACGTCCACGTCTTCGCAACGGACTTGATCCTGCTCGACCGCTCGCTCAGGCAATACGGACCCGAGACGGACCCGGCACGCCAGTCGCTCGCCGCCTACGCGCAGCGGGTTGTCGATGCCACCTCCCCCAGCCAGCAGACTCCGGCCGTCGCCAACCGGCTGTCCGAGCTGCTGCTCAACCAGGTCGGCGACATGCTGGCGGCACTGACGCCGCCGGAGGCCAGGCATGCGGCCCTGCTGCAAAATGCGACCCAGCAGCTGCAGAAGGTAATCGAGCAACGCTGGGTGCTTGTCGAACAATCGGAAGGCGCGATCCCCGCGCCGCTGATCGCGCTGCTCGTCGCGTGGCTGACGCTGATCTTCGCGAGCTTCGGCTTCCGGGCGCCGCGCAACGCCACCGTCGTCGGCACCTTCATCGTGTCGGCAGCACTTGTCGCCTCGGCACTCTATCTGATCCTGGACATGGACCTGCCGTTTTCGGGCCCGATCCAAATTTCGCCGGCGCCGCTGCAGCGGGCACTGGCGGAAATGACGCAATGATGTCCAGCTAGCCCTGGCGGCCTTCCTGGGCGACCTGCGTCAAGGGCTTGGACATGCGCGGCACCACGACAAGGCGCTTGATCTTGCCCTTCTTGAAGGCAGCGAGGAAGCGGCCATAGTCCTTGAAGGCCACGCAGCCGCTGGATTGGGCTGGGGCGTTGCGCAGCAGATAGGTATGGGCGAGCAGGCCGTTGCGGTTATATTTGTTGCTGCCGCTGGTCGGCGTCAGCCGGATGGCCTCGACGCCGTGGAAGCGCGATTCGCGCAGCGACAGATTGTAGGTGTCGGGCGGCGTCGGGCCGGAATTCTTGCGGTTGGAGAAGCGCGGTTGGTCGACCATGGCGCCCTTCCCCGAATGCGCCTCGAGCTTGGAGCCATCGGGCATGTAGACCGTCGCCGCCGAGATGTCGTAGACGGCAACGCCATTGCCCATGCTGGGCCGGCTGGTGAACAAATTGCCGAACACGCCGCCTGCGCCGCGCTCGGGCATGTCAGGCTTGGCATAGGCCAGCATTTCGCCGTCCTGAGCCTTCGACCGCTTGGCTGGCTTGGCCGGCTTGCCCTGGCTGGCTTGCACGACCTGGTTGGCTTGCACGCCCGGCAGGACCCCGTGCTCGGCGCTGCGTGGCGACATGGCCGGCGCGCGGGGTGTCTCGGCCGCCGGCACATCCGCGGCCTTGGCCGACTGGGTCCTGGTGGGCTTTGTAGCCTGCGCCTTTGGGACTTGAGCCTTTGGCGCCTCGGTCTCTGTCTTGGAGGCACGAGCCTTGGGGGACTCGATCCTGGGAGATTGGGCCGGTTGGTCGATCTCCGCCTGCGGCCGGCCAGTCGGCAACGGAATTGCGTCCGGCATCTCGTCCTGTGGCGGCAGCGAGGCTACCTGAACCTCGGCCTGCTGCGTGTCAGGCGCTGCCAGCGCAACGGACGGCGGCGGCGACAACATATCGGCGGCCTCCGGCATGGCATTGGCCAGCGCAAGGGCCAGGCGCGACGAGCGTTCTATCTCCGCCACTTGCGGCCCGAAGCGCGCTGACACCGGGCCGTTCTGGTCAGGCAGGCGAACAACGGGCTCGGCGAAGCGGGCATCGGATGGCAGGCTCGCCAGCATAAACGGCCCGTTTTGCGCGCGGGCAAAGGCGGCAGCGAGCTTTTGCGGCGACAGTTTTGCCCTCGCCACCACGCCGTCGAAGCGGTCGCCGGGCAGAGTGGCAAGCGCGACGGCATTCGGTGTCTTCGGCGCGATGCTGTCCGGCTTTGCCGCCGGCTGCAGCCGCGCCATCTTGCCGTCATGGGCGAAGCTGGAAGCCGCGCGCAGGCAGCCGGCATCGCACTGGCCGAGCAGGGAAGCCGTCCGGCCGTTGGCGGAAAACTGCGGTGCCCAGGCGAGCGTCCGGCGCGGATCGGCAAGCGCAATGGTTCTTGGCGCAAGCAGGCTTTGCGGCAGTCCGTTGGAAGCGGCGGTGAGCGAGGTGCCGACGGAATCGAGGCCGGCCATGGTCGCCACCGACCACAGAGCGATCACCGCGCCGACGGCGGGAACCGCGACCCAGCGCAGGCCGGGCTTCTTCGAAGTCAATCCACGATCAGGATTGTCACGCCGGTCTTTCAAACGCACAAACGCCATACAACCACTCTCAATCGGCTTGCCGGCTTGCGAGCCTGGCATCCGTCTCGATTACAGTTCGCCTGGTGCCCCCTGCACCTTCCTGCGTCTGTTGCCGATTGAATCAAAAGATGGACAAAGTTGGTTAACCAATCCCTCCATCGGTCGCCGATTGCACGGCGGTCGATACGAAAAAAGAGCCCTCCACAGTCTCCGCTATGGTAAAAATGCTCTCCCTCACCTGCCTTGCTGCCCGTTTTTGCTGATCGAGTCAAGAAACCCCGGCATGAGCGGCCGCGCGGAACAGCCATTCGGATCGATCATATTAGATTTCACTAATGAAATATTGGGTGTGATGCCTTGCCGGTGCGTCCTGGCGCGCGCGGCCCGCGCTTGACCTTCCAGCCACTGGAACCCTTAGCGTGATGAAACGGTGTCAGGCGACGTCCCTTCCCATCGAGATCCAGGAGCGAAAAATGCATCGACGCGGTTTTTTGGCGGCAGGCCTGGCGACGGTTCTGGCGAGCCCGCGCGCGCTGGCGCAGATGAAGTTAGACGACATGTCGAGCATGGACTCGATGCCCGGCATGAGTGGTCACGCCGGCCATGACATGGGCGCCATGTCGCAAGGTGCGACCATGCTGCCCGAGGGCAAGGCGCTGCGCGAATTGCCGCT
Organism: Mesorhizobium sp. LjNodule214; assembly: GCF_964252735.1. Taxonomy (NCBI): domain Bacteria; kingdom Pseudomonadati; phylum Pseudomonadota; class Alphaproteobacteria; order Hyphomicrobiales; family Phyllobacteriaceae; genus Mesorhizobium; species Mesorhizobium sp. LjNodule214. Next base: position 43,808 of record NZ_CAXUPE020000003.1, on the reverse strand, counting down.
GTTGGCCAACGAGAGCGGACGTCCCGGGCTGTTCAAGGCGAGGCTGACGGCCGAGCCCGCTGTCACGCGTTTTGCCGAGGGACAGGACACGCCGATCCTTGCCTATAACGGCCAGAGCCCGGGCCCGCTGATCGAGGCATTCGAGGGCGACCGTGTCGAGATCACCTTCGCCAACCGCATCGGGGAGGAAGCCAGCACCATCCACTGGCACGGCATGCCGGTGCCTGCCGACCAGGACGGCAGCCCGATGGACCCGGTAGCAGCGGGCACTGACCGCATCTACGCCTTCGACCTGCCGGAAGGCAGCGCCGGCTCCTACTGGTACCACCCGCACCCGCATGGCAAGACGGCCGAGCAGGTCTATCGCGGCCTCGCCGGCGCCTTCGTGGTCAAGTCCAAGGGCGATCCCGTTCCGGCCGATTATGGCGATACGGTTCTGGTGCTGACCGACCTTCGCCTCGCCGCCGACGGCTCGATGCCCGACAACACCATGAGCGACCTGATGAACGGCCGCGTCGGCGACCATGTGCTGGTCAACGGCCAGAAGAACCCGCGGCTTTCGGTGGCGATGGGCGCCAGGCGGCGCCTGCGGCTCTACAACGCCACCAATGCACGCTTCCTCAAGATCGCCTTCGATGGCGCATCGATGACGATCATCGGAACGGATGGCGGGCTGCTGGAGAAGCCGGTGGCGGCCGCCGAGATCCTGCTCAGCCCGGCCGAGCGTATCGAACTGGTGGTCTCCTTCGACAAGCCCGGTCCCGCCACCTTGTACACGCTCGACTATGATCGCGGCTGGATGGGCCCCGGCCGCCCGGCCGATGCGGGACTGACGCTGCTCACGGTCGATGTCTCCGAGACGCCGGCGCAAGCGGTCCCGCCGCTGCCCGAGAGGCTGCGGCCGATCGCGCCGCTCCCAGCCCCTGCTCTCAGCCGGCGCCTGGTCTTGACAGAGACCATGGCGATGAACGCCACCGGCATGGAGATGGGCTTCCTGATCAACGGCAAGGCCTTCGACATGGCCCGCGTCGACATTGTCGCCAAGGCCGGTGAGACCGAGCTCTGGGAGATCGTCAACCAGGCCGACATGGACCACCCGTTCCATGTCCACGGCACGCAGTTCCAGGTGTTCGAGCGCGAGCGCGACGGCATCACCTCCAAGCCGTCCTATCTTGCCTGGAAGGACACTGTGAATGTGGCGCGCGGCGAGACGGTGCGGCTCCTGCTGCGCCAGGAGCGGCGGGGACTGCGTATGTATCACTGCCACATCCTCGAGCATGAGCAGCTCGGCATGATGGGCGTACTCGACGTGCAGGCATGAGGTCCAGCGCGGCGTCTGGAGTGGCCGTGTTGGCGCTCGCGCTTGCCTCACCGGTTGCCGGGGCGGAAAGTGCCATCGTCGCCGCGCGTCAAGCCTCGATGAAGGAGATGGCGGCGGCGGCGAAAACCGTTGCCGAGATGTTCGACGGCAAGCGCGCCTATGACGCCGCCGGCTTCCGGGCGGCGGCCGCAGCGCTCAGCGCCCGCACCGGCCCTGCCCTGCTTGCCGAATTTCCCGAGGGCACTCTGGGGGCGCCATCGGGCGCCAAGCTGGAGATCGACCAGGCGCGGCCGGAATTCGAGGCGCTCGCCCGCCATATCGGCCGACTTGCCGCAGCACTCGCCGCCAAGGCCGACAAGGCGCCGGCCGAAATCAGCGGCGAGATGCGGATGGGGGCAGGCTTGCCGATGGATGGCGGCAGCCTGCTCGGCAAGCGGCCGAATGCGACAGAAGCCGATCCGGCCAAACTGCCGGCGGAGCATCTGTTGCATCTCATCCTGCAGGATTGTTCGGGCTGCCATTCGAAATTCCGGCGGAAGGTGGAGTGACGGTGAGGGTAAGTGGGCTGGTCGGCCGACGCCGTTTGCCAAAAATTAAGCTGTTGAGCAGATGCTAATATGCTTGACCTGTCGACCACGAGCCAATGACCAAGAACCTCAACAACCCCGAGCCCAATACTCCCGCGAACGGGACAAGGTCGTCGACCGTCGGCAAGCTGGCGCCGGCGCTGTTCCCGCTGGCGGTCGTGGCGATCGGCTATCTCGTGGGCAAGCAGTTCTTCGGGTTCTGAGGGACGTACTATAGCCCCAGGATGAACGCCGTAACACCGTTCGTAGCGGCGAAGAAGCATACCGCTCCGCAGCGATCCTTCGTGCCCCCTCTCTGTCCCGCCGGATCAGCGTCGGCGGCGCCGAACTTGCCGCGCATCTGGCACGATCGAGCCTCATCGACGAGTACCGGCTCTACATGCATCCGGTCGTGCTCGGCGGCGGCAAGCCGTACTTCCACGCCGGCCTGTCGCTTAAGCTGACGCCGCTTGGCACCGAAAGCCTTTCCCAGGGCGTGACGCTGCTGCGTTACGCACCAGGCTGACCGCAGACCCCCTTCAAGCCAGCCATTCGCGGATCGCCGAGCGGGCGAGGACCTCGCGCATGTGGCCTTCGGCGTCGGCGACAGCAGGTGCCATCGGGGCGCGGGTCGGGCCGCAATCGACGCCGATGACGCGGAAGGCGGCCTTCATGCCGGGCAGCACGCCGGTTTCCATCAGCGCCTCGACGAAGTCCTGCGACACCATCTGCAGGGCACGCGCGCGGGCAAGGTCGCCAGCGCGCACCGCCTGGTCGACCGCGACGTAGAGCCGCCCGAGCAGATTGTAGGTGGTGCCGATGCCGCCCTCCGTGCCGAGCATGCCGGCGGCGGCGTAGATTTCGTCGAAGCCGTAGTAGAACAGCTTTTGCGGCTGCCGCTTGCGCAGCAGCGAATATTTGAACAGGTCGGTCGAGGTGTATTTGATGCCAATGACATTGCCGAGATCGAGCAGCCGCACCAACAGCGCCAGCGGCAGCGGCCGGCCGGTGCGCAAGGGGATCTCGTAGACGATCAGCGGCAGGCCGGTCGCGGCGGCCAGCGCCCTGTAGTAGCCAAACACCTCCTCGTCCGAGAACGGGTAGGAATGCGGTGGCAGCGCCGACAGCGCGTGGTAGCCAAGCTTCTCGGCCTGCCGCGCCAGGCGAATGGAATCGCGCAGATTGGGCATGCCGACATGGGCGATCAGCGTGGCGCCGCTTGGCTTGGCGTTCTCGGCGACCAGTTCCTGCTGGGCCAACAATTCGTCCACCGTCAGCAGGCCGGATTCACCGCTGCTGCCGCCGACATAGAGCCCGGCCAGCCCTTGGCGCAGCACATAGTCGTTGATGTTGCGCTGGCGCTGCGGGTCGAACTCGCCCGCGTCGCTGAGGCCGGTCATCAAGGCGGCATACATGCCCGCCAATTCTCTGGTCATTCTGGGATCCTCGGTGCTTTCAGGACTGTGTCGGGGAGATCGGAGCCTGATCCAGTGATTCCGGATCGGGCTCTATCGTCTTGTTTCGGCGTGGTCTTTTCCGGCAGCCGGCTTCGGTTCGCAGACATCGCCTAGGCCTCCCCGGCATGGTGGCAGGTGACGATGTGCTGCGCGGCGCCGGATGAGTCGAAATCGCGCGGCTCGGGCGCCACCCGGGCGCAGATCTCGCTCGCCTTCGGGCAGCGCGGATGGAAATGGCAGCCGGACGGCGGCTTCGACGGATCGGGCACGCCGCCGCCAAGCACGATGCGCCGGCGGGTGCCGCCGGCCTTCGGATCGGGCACCGGGATCGCCGACAAAAGCGCCCGCGTATAGGGATGCAGCGGCGCGCCGAATACCGCCGCCGTGATGCCGGTCTCAACGATGCGGCCGAGATACATCACCGCGACGCGGTCGCTGAGATAGCGGATCATCGACAGATCGTGGCCGATGAACAGGTAGGTTAGGCCAAGCCGTGCCTTCAAATCGTCGAGCAGGTTGACGATCTGCGCCTGGATGGAGACGTCGAGCGCCGAGATCGGCTCGTCAGCGATGATGAATTTAGGGCTTCCGGCGAGCGCGCGGGCGATGCCGACGCGCTGGCGCTGGCCGCCGGAGAGCTCGAACGGGTAGCGGTCGCGCAGGGCCTCGCGCAGACCGACCAGCGCCAGCAGCTCGCTGACGCGCGCCTCGCGCGAGGCGCGGGTGCCGATCTTCTGGGCGCGCAGGCCTTCGCCGATGATGCGCCCGACGGTCATGCGCGGATTGAGCGAGCCGAACGGATTCTGGAACACCATCTGCATATCGCGGCGGCGTTCTTTCGCCCGCTCGCCCGACGCATCGGCATAGTCCTTGCCCTCGAACCGGATTTCGCCCTCGCTTGGACGTTCGAGGCCGAGCACGGCACGACCGGTCGTCGACTTGCCGCAGCCGCTTTCGCCGACCAGCGCCAGCGTCTCGCCGCGCAGCACCTCGAAGCTGACGCCATCGACGGCGCGCACCGCGCCGACCTGACGGCGGAGCACGCCGCGGCGGATCGGGAAATGCACTTTGAGGCCAGAGACGGTGAGCAGCGGCTCATTTGGCGCGGCGCCGGATGCCCGTGCGGTCGCCATGACTGCTTCCGGCGCGCGCGGCAAGCCTTGCAGTTCGCGCCAGCGCCAGCAGGCGGCGGTGTGAGCTTGTACGACCGGCTCCAGCACCGGCTTTGCCTCTCGGCAGCGAACGACGGCATGGTCGCAGCGCGGCGCGAAGGCGCAGAAGGTCGGCGGTAGCGTAACGTTGGGCGGCGCGCCCTTGATCGGCACCAGCCGGGTGTTTGCAGCCGTCAGCGACGGGATCGAGTTGAGCAGGCCAATCGTATAGGGATGGGTGGGTGCTGAAAACAGCCGCTCCACCGGTGCCGTCTCGACGAGGCTGCCGGCATACATCACCGCCACACGCTCGACGAAGCCGGCGACGAGGCTGAGGTCATGGCTGATCCAGATGATCGCCATGCCGAGCTCTTTCTGCAGGCGGGCGACCAGTTCGACGATCTGCGCCTGGATGGTGACGTCGAGCGCCGTCGTCGGCTCGTCGGCGATCAGGATCGAGGGCTTGCAGACCAGGGCCATGGCAATGCCGATGCGCTGCAATTGCCCGCCCGAGAACTGGTGTGGAAAGGCCTGCATGCGCTGCGCCGCGTTGGCGATGCCGACGAGGTCCAGCATGTCGAGTGCCTGGCGCTCGGCTTGCTTTTCGCTGAGCCCCTGGTGCTCGCGTAGCGCCTCGGTCAGTTGCAGGCCGATGGTCAGCACCGGGTTCAGCGACGACATCGGGTCCTGGAAGATCATGGCGATGTCGCGGCCGCGTATCTGGCGCAGCTCGCTGTCCGGCATGGCGAGAAGATCGTGGCCACGGAAAAGCGCACGGCCCGACGTGACGCGGCCCGGCGGCTTGCGGATCAGCCCCATCAGCGTCTGCATGGTGACCGACTTGCCGGAGCCGCTCTCGCCGACGATCGCCAGCGACTCGCCCTCGGCGAGCTGGAAGGAGACGTCGTTGACGGCATAGACCGCGCGGCCCTCGGGGCCGAAGGCGACGCTCAGCCCTTGCACGTCGAGCAATGGCCCCTGCCCGGCCGCTTCCACCTTGTCACGCGCAAGCGTATCGGCGTGCATCATTTGCCGCCGCCGCCGATGATGTGCTGCGGATCGAGCGCATCGCGCAGGCCGTCGCCGACGAAGTTGATGCTGAGCACGGCAATGGCGATCATGGCGCCGGGCGGGATCCACATCCAGGGCTGGCTCTCCAGGATCGACAGCGTGCGCGCATCGCGCAGCATGTTGCCCCAACTGGCGGCCGGCGCCTGCGCGCCGAGACCGAGGAAGGAGAGCGAGGCTTCGAGCAGGATGACGGTCGCGACGTCAAGCGTGATCGCCACCAGGATCGGGCTCAGCACATTGGGCAATATGTGCTCGAGGATGATGACCGAGGGCGAGGTGCCGAGCGAGCGGGCGGCGAGGATGAATTCCTGGTTGCGCAGCGAAAGAATCTCGCCGCGCGTCAGCCGGGCGATGGAGGGCCAACTGAGCAGCCCGATGACCAGCATGGTGTTGACGATGCTGGGGCCGACTACGGCGACGAAGGCAATGATGATGACCAGGCGGGGAAAGGTCAGCACCATGTCGATCAGGCCCATCAGGAAGAGATCGACCTTGCCGCCGAAATAGCCGGCGACCGCGCCGATGAAGATGCCTATTGCCGCCGAGATCGCCACGGCGATAAAGCCCACCGACAGCGAGATGCGGCCGCCATAGAGGATGCGGGCGAAGATATCGCGCCCGGTGCCGTCGGTGCCCAGCCAATGCACGCCGCCCGGCGGCTGGTTGCGACCCCTGAGGTCGATGTCGTTCGGCCCGTAATGGGCGATCAGCGGCGCAAAAATGCAGGCGAGCACGATGATGGCGAGCACCACCAGCCCGACCGTCGCCAGCCGGTGGTGCAGGAAGCGGCGCGCCGCCTCGCCCCACAGGCCGCGCGAGGCGCCGGCGGCAATGCCGGTATCAAGGGCGGCCTCAGTCATAGCTCACCCTCGGGTCGAGCACGCTGTAGGCAAGGTCGGTCGCAAGGTTGGCCAGCATGACGATGATAGCGGTGATCAGCACGTAGCCCATGATCACCGGACTGTCGCGGTTGACCACCGCGTCGATGAACATCAGGCCGATGCCCGGCCACTGGAAGATGGTTTCGATCACCACCGAGCCGCCGAACAGCGTCGGCAGCGCCAGGCCGAAGACCGTGACCAGCGGGATCAGCGCGTTGCGCAGGCCGTGGCGCAGCACGATGGTGCTGGGCCTCAGCCCCTTGGCCCTGGCGGTGCGCATATAGCTCTGGTTCAGCACTTCGAGCATGCCGGCGCGGGCATAGCGCATGAAGATCGCGGCGCGGAACAGTGCTAGTGCCGCCGCCGGCAGGACCAGGTGCCTGAGGTTGTCGGCCAGCGAGAAACTGTCGCCCGCGGTCGAGATGCCCGACGAGGGCAGCCAGCGCAATTCCAGCGCAAAGACATAGACCAAGAGCAGGCCCATGAAGAAGTCCGGAATCGACACGCCGACGAAGCCGCCGAGCGTCAGCGAATAGTCGGTCAGCCTGTATTGCCGGAGCGCGGAGATGACGCCGAGCGTGGTGCCAATGACGAAGGCCGCAAGCAGCGCGACGCCCATCAGCTCCAGCGTCATCGGCAGGCGCTCCCAGATGATCGCAGCGACGCTGCGGCCATTGACGAAGGAACGGCCGAGATTGCCGTGCAGGATCTGGCCGATCCAGTCGAGGTATTGGATGTAGAGCGGCTGGTCGAGGCCGAGTTCGCCGCGCCGCATGGCGATCAGCTCCTCGCTTGACGGCGCCTCGGCGGTGATCATCGCCAGCACCGCGTCGCCCGGCATGGCATGGGCGATGGCGAAGACGATGATCGTGACGCCGAACAGCACCGGCACGCCGAGCAGGAGCTTGCGCAAGAGATAGCTGAGCACCGGCCTCTCCTATGCCAAGCGCGAGTTTTGAAAGCGGGGAATCATGGGGCTCCGCTGGGCCGGAGCCCCATGGCAGTCGAGCATGCTCGGTGGCGCTACTCGGCCACTTCCCACTTCTCGACTTCGTTGTAGACGGCGTGGTTGAAGATCACGAGCGGCTGCTCCTTGAAGTGCTGGGCAAGGCCGACGATGCGGTTGTTGAAGGCGAGCGGCCGCACCTCGTTCCACAGCCAGGCCTTGGGCAATTCCTTGTTGAGGATGCGCGAGGCTTCCTGGTAGGCCTCGGCGCGCACCTCACGATCCGCCGACTCCAGACCCTTGTTGAACAATTCGTCGAGCTTCTGATTGCAGTAGCCGAAGCCCAGCGGCTTGGCGCCGCAGACGACCAGCGGCGAGCCGAGCGAGGGATCGAGCCCCATGCCGTTGGCGAAGAAGCCCATCTGGAAGGTGCCGTCGGCATAGACCTGGTTGATGGCCGCCGGATCGAGTAGGCGCGGCTGGATGTTGACGCCGACGGCGGCCAGATAGCTCTGGATGGCGGTGACGGTGTCGACGTTCATCTGGTCGGAATAGTAGTAGATGAAATCGACCGGCTGGCTGCCGTCCCAGCCCGCGTCGGCAAGCAATTGCTTGGCCTTGTCGGGATTGTAGTCATAGGGCTCGAGGTCTTTGGCGCGCGCCCAGTCCTGCGGGAACAGCGTGTTCGACAATTCGCCGGCACCCTGCTTGACGGTGTCGATGATCGCCTTGCGGTCGATGGCGTAGAGCATCGCCTGGCGCACCCTGACATCGGCGAAGCGCTTGTCGGCGAGGTTGAACTGCAGATAGGTCGGCAGGCCGGCGGAGAATTTCGGCAGCACCGTCAGATAGTCGAGCTTCTGCAGCCGGGCGAGTTCGGAGATCGGCACGCCGCCGCCCTCATAGGACATGGCGTCGACCTCCTTCGTCTCCAGCGCGGCGATGATCGGCGGCACGTCCTTGTAGATCTGGTAGATGATGCGGTCGAGCTTGGGCGCACCGAGGAAATAGTCGGGATTGCGGTCGACCTCGACATACTGGTCGCTCTCGTATTTCTTCCAGACGAACGGGCCGGTGCCGACGCGGTTGACCCAGAAGGCATTGCCCTTGATGTCCTGCGGCGCGACCTTGCCCAGAATGTGTTCGGGAAAGATGCTGATGGCGATAAGCTGCAACTGGACCCAGAGCGGCTTGGCGCTGTCGAGCTCGACCTGGACAGTCATGTCGTCAAGTGCTTTCACCCCGGCAAGCGAGGAGGCGGAGCCATCCTGAAACGCCTTGTATCCGGCCACCGCGCCAAGCTTCTGCGACCAGGGCGAGCCGACCTTGGGATTGGCGTAGAGGTTGAGGCTGAACACCACGTCCTTGGCGGTGAAGGGCGTGCCGTCATGCCATTTGACGCCGTGGCGCAGGTTGAAGATGTAGGTCTTGCCGCCATCCGGCGACTTCCAGCTTTCGGCCAGCATCGGCTGCACGTCGTCGCCGGTCCATTTGATGTGGACGAGGCCCTGCAGCACCGTCTCGTCGAGCCTGTGGCCGCAGGTGGTGTGCAACGTGCCCATCTCGATGCAGCCGGTGCGCATGGCGGAGCGGAACGTGCCGCCATCCGCCTTGGCGAAGCCTGCGGCAAACATCATGGCCAGCGCCGGCACAAGGCTCATCAACAATCGTCTCATGGAATTCTCCTCCCGTTGTTTTCCGGCGGCCGAAATCGGGGGCCATGCCCCTGCTCCGGGCCCGCTCCCGCGTCAGGCCTCGCCTGTCGCGCCGGCCGCCACGCCACCAGCCAGCGGCGGCCTTCTCCAATCCTTGGTTCCGCAAGTCCTCCCTTGCGGCTACTGGTATAATAGCTTAAAAGGTAGACCATGCACAATATGCCGGTACGAAAAAAATTGTCGGACGAGGTTCGCCTGCGCCTGGAGGAGATGATCCGCGACGAGGTCTATCCGGTCGGCGGCTCGCTGCCGTCGGAGCGCGAGCTGATGACGATGTTCGACGTCGGCCGCCCCTCGGTGCGCGAGGCGCTGTTTGCGCTGGAGAAGATGGGACTGGTGCGCATCAACAGCGGCGAGCGGCCGAAGGTGACGCGGCCGACGCCGCGCAGCATGCTGGAGCAGCTGACCGGGACGGCGCATCTGTTGATGGATCAGCCCGACGGCATCGGCCATTTCGAGCAGTTGCGCCTGTTCCTCGAAGTCTCGATCGCGCGCCATGCCGCCGAGGTGGCGACATCCACGCAGATCGCGGCACTTGCGGCGGCCCTTGCCGACAACGAACGCGCCATCCCCCGCGCCCGCGCCTTCGCCGTCACCGACGTCGCCTTCCACCGCGTGCTGACCGAGATCCCCGGCAATCCGATCTTCCTCGCCGCGCATGAGGCGCTGGTCGAATGGCTGATCAACCAGCGCATCCACATGGCCAACACCGAGGTCGAGAACCGCAGGAGTTTTGCCGGCCACCAGGCGGTGTTCGAGGCGATCGAGCGGCACGACCCGGAAGCCGCGGGACGGGCCATGCGCGAGCATCTGGAAAACGCCCGGCGCAAGTTCAATGCCGGCGCGTCGAAACAGGACTAGAGCGGTTCGCAGTTTCACGGAAACGCAGAACCGCTCTATCTCATTGTTTTGACGCAATTCCGGACGGAAAACCGCTACGCACTTTTCCTGGAATTTCTCTAGGGCGTGTGCTCACAAACGACGACCAGTCGATGATCGTTTTCGGTATAAGACGCAGGCCCGTAGCAGTAGTTTGCGCCAAGAGTTCATCGGTTCAGGGCAGCGGGATCGGCTTGTCACTGAGCGTGCGCAAGTACGCGATCAGGTTGACCCGTTCGGTCTCGTCCGGGACACCAGGCGTCTCCATCTTAACGCCCGGCGTGGTGAGCATGGGCCCGAAGAGATATCTGTTCAGGTCCTCGTACGTCCACACGCCTTCCCAGCCGAGCAAAGCGTCGGAGTAACGCATTTTTGCCATGGATGCCTTGTCGCGGCCGACGACGCTCCACAAGTTGGGCCCTATTTTGCTCCCTCCCTGTGGCTCGGCGTTGTGGCAACTAGTACACCGGCGGGTGAAGTAGGTTCGGCCTTTCTCGACATCGGCAGAAGCCAACTTCATTGAGATCGGGGCTGGTGTTGGCAAGACGACGCCGTGCGACAAGAGATAGTCGGCAACGTCGCGTTGCCCCCTGCTTTTTGCCAGATGGAGCGGTGTCTTGCCGTCCATTGTCTTCGCATTCACGTCCGCGCCGGCCTCGACCAGTGCCTTCACGCAGTCGAAACAATCGAGAGTGACGGCGACATGAAGGGCGAATTCGCCGCCACGGTCGGAATTTGGATCTGCACCCCGCTCCAGCAACAGCTTTAACAGACCGATCTTGCCTGTCCCCACAGCCGCCATCAGCGGGGGCCCCCCAGTTGTCTGGGCGTTGACGTCCGCACCACGTTCTATGAGCAGTTTTGCCGCTTCGATGTGGCCCATCCAGACCGCAAAATAGAGCGGCGTTGCGGTTCCATCACTTTCGTCTATGCCGGCGCCTGCGTCGAGCGCCGCCGTGATCGCCGCGACATCGCCGTTCATGGCGGCATCGTGAATGGCGGCGGCATGCGATACAATCGGGATGTGTGCAAGCAGTAGTGGAATGAAAAGCAAGGACACGCGCATTTGGCATCTCCAAGGCAAATCGGAGGACGCGGCACGATTTCAAGGCGGCAAAGTTTACCTTAAATCCCTGCTCGTGACCACGCCCGTGGGCATTGGTCCTAGGCTACCAGGGCCATTGGTCGATATTGCCCTTATATTAGCTTCAGCGCATGTTCATGTCAGCCGGCGAGGTCGCAGAAGCCGGTCAGGCCCGGCGGCCAACCCATACATCCCCCCCGGCAGCCGGGCCACCGACCTCGCCCGTGCGGGTCTCCCGTAAACGCCGGCCGACAACCAGCCAAGCCATTCCAAGACGGTCTGCGCGGCATGCAGCGGCTTCGACAGCCTCCTTTACCGAATGTTCAGCAACGTTTCGCATGTTCGCGCCGGGGGCGATGACGTGCGAGGCAGACGCCAATGCATCGAAACCTTGTCGACGCGCCGCCCTTGGCAATGGACGAAGACAGCATCGAGGCCGGACGGCTCGGCGCGCTCGAGCGCTTCGACGTCATGGACACGCCTCGCGAGGAGGCCTTCGACCGCATCACCCGGCTGATCCGCAACATCTTCGACCTGCCGATCGCCATCGTTTCGATGATCGACGGGCACAGGCAGTGGTACAAGGCCTATGAAGGTCTTGAAAACCGCGAGGTCGGCCGCGACGAGACGTTCTGCAAATACACCTTGCAGGAGCTGACGCCGTTGGTCGTCCCCGACGCGCGGCAGGATCAGCGCTTCGCACAAAACCCGCTTGTCACCGGCAATCCGCATATCCGTTTCTATGCCGGCGTTCCGCTGCGCACCGGCGACGGCCACGTCATCGGAACGGTGTGCGCCATCGGCTACGAGCCGCGCCAGTTCAATGCCCGGGAAACGGCGATCCTTTGCGATCTGTCGCAGCTGGCCATGGACACGCTCGAACTGCGCCAGCTTGCCGCCGTAGACGGCCTGACGGGCACGCTGTCGCGCCGCGCGTTCAAGGAACAGGCGGCACACGCGATGGGACTGGCCCGGCGCCACAAGCACGAGCTGGCATGCATCACCCTCGATCTCGACCACTTCAAGACGATCAACGACCGCTACGGCCATGCCGCCGGCGACAAGGTCTTGGCCGCCATGGCGAAGGCTTGCCGGCAGCATCTTCGCGGCAGCGACCTGTTTGGCCGCCTGGGCGGGGAGGAATTCGCGCTTCTGCTGCCGCATACCGACCGCAAGGGCATGGCCGAGGTGGCGGAAAAACTGCGCGGGGCCATCGGCCAGGCCGACATCAGGCACGGCGCATCGAAAATCCCCGTCACCGCCAGCTTCGGCATGGCGCCGCTGGATGCGCGAACCCAGGACATCGACCAGTTGCTGGCCAATGCCGACATCGCGCTCTATGAAGCCAAGGCAGCCGGGCGCAACAGATGCATCGCCTTTCGCGCGCAGGACGATTTGGCCAAGGGACCGTGCCGGCGGGTGCTGAAGGCCGGCCGCATCCTGTTCAACAACCGGATGTCGTCCATCGACTGCACGGTAAAGACCTTGGCCGACGACGCCGCGGGGCTGGACGTGATCAGTTCAATCGGCGTGCCGGAGACGTTCAACCTGGTCATCCGCTCGGATGCCTTCGAGACGCGCTGCCGCATCGTCGCGCAGACCGAGCGGCACATCGAAGTCGAGTTCTGCTGAGGCGGCGCCATCGAGCAAGTCGCGGAGCCTGGTTGCGAAGCCGGGCCAATTCCGCAATTCTGCTGAAATGTGCAACCTCTACAATATCACCACCTCGCAAGAGGCCATCCGCCAGTGGACCCGCGCACTACGCGACATAGCCGGCAACCTCGAGCCCTCGATCGACATCTATCCCAACCAGTTTGCGCCGGTGGTGCGCAACGCGGCCGACGGATCGCGCGAGCTTGCCAATCTGCGCTGGGGCATGCCGACGCCGCCGGAGCGCATGCGCGGCAATGCCGATTCCGGCACCACCAATATCCGCAACCCGCAATATGGCCACTGGCAACCCTTTCTCGGCGTCGAGAACCGCTGCGTCGTGCCGGTGACCAGCTTTGCCGAACCGAGCCCGACGCCCGGTCAAAAAGACCCGGAGACAGGCGTCCAGAAGAACTACTGGTTCGCGCTGAGCGAAGAGCGCCCGCTGTTCTTCTTCGCCGGCCTGTGGACGCCCTGGCAGGGCGTGCGCAAGGTCAAGGAGGGACCGGGCGAGCACGAGCTCTACGGCTTCCTGACCACCAAGCCGAACGCGCTGATCGCGCCGATCCACGAGAAGGCGATGCCGGTAGTCCTGACCACGCCGGAGGCGACGGAGATTTGGCTCAGCGCGCCGTGGTCCGAAGCGCGAAAGCTCCAGCGCACGGCGCCCGACGATGCGCTGGTGATCGTCGAGAAGCCGGCCACGCAGATCAAGTTTCCGGCGCAGCCACCGGCGCAAGGTTCGCTGTTCTAGGGCCAACCAGAAGCGAAATCGAGCAGGTAGGCTCGCTACCTGATCTTGATGACGACCTTGCCCTTGGCACGTCCTGTCTCCACGTAAGACAGAGCCTCATTGGTCGCCTCAAATGGAAAGACCCGATCCACAATCGGGCGGATCGTTCCGGCTTCGATCAGGGACGTGATCTTGCTCAGCTGATCGCCCTGCGCCCACATGAAAAGGAACGAAAACTGCACGCCGCGACGTTTGGCTTTGGTCCGAATGCCGCGGCTGAGGAGGCGCAGCAATAGCCTCAGCGCTCCGTTCAGTCCCTGCTTCCTGGCAAATTCCGGATCAGGGGGACCGGAGATGGAGATGAGCTTCCCGCCGGATTTCAGCACACTCAGGGATTTCTCAAGCGTTTTGGCGTCTTGACTGTTCAAGACGACGTCGTAGCCCGACAGAATTTTCTCGAAGTCATCTTTCCTGTAGTCGACGACGACATCGGCGCCGAGACCTTTGACCAGATCGACGCTTGCCGCGCCTGCGGTTGTCGCAACGGTCGCACCGAGGTGCTTTGCCAACTGGATGGCGAATGTCCCCACGCCACCAGAGCCGGCCTGGATGAAGACTTTCTGGCCCTTCTTCAGATTGGCTTTGTCGACCAGAACCTGCCAGGCAGTCAGCCCGACCAGGGGAATCGAGGCCGCTTCTTCCATGCTGAGGTTCTTGGGCTTCAAGGCCACGTCGGCTTCATTGATGGCGATGAATTCGGCGAATGTCCCGACCCGGCTATCGCGCGGCCGCGCATAGACCTCGTCACCGGGCTTGAATTTGCGGACTTTTGATCCGACCCGGACCACCATCCCGGCCACATCGTGGCCCAGGATGAAGGGGCGGCGATAGGGTAGGATGAGTTTGAATTCGCCGGTTCTGATCTTGGAGTCCAGCAGGTTCACCGCTGCAGCATGGACCTCGACCAGGATATCGTGGTCTTGAATCTCCGGCGCCGGCATGTCGGCCAACCGCAGAATGCCCTTCTTGTTATACTTATCAACAACGAATGCCTTCATGGCAGTTACTTTCTAAAAATGTCTTTTGATGTACAGGCACGAAGCCCAGCGTTCTCAGCTGAAAAGCCGCCCGGTGGGAAAGGCGTCAGGCCTCGAGGAAAGACAGGGCTTTGGGGACGAAATCGGCGTGATACTGGAAGACCCCGCCATGCCCGGCATCCGCATAGATCACCAGCTGCGCCCCGGGGATGCGCCGGGCGAGATCGTGGGTATTGCTGCTCGGCACCATCTTGTCCTGATCCCCATTCGCAACCAAAGTGGGAATGCGGATGGCGCTAAGGTCTTGCGGCGCCTGCAGTCCATAGGCCTTGATCGCCTTGAGTTGCGCACCGAACGCGCTCAGCGAGATCGCCTTATCCCGGTTATTCTGGCGCTCTTTCAGCCGCTCCAGAAATGCGTTCGCGGCGCGGCGGCCATTCGGCGTCGTTGTGAAGAAGAGATAGTATTTCGGATCCCGAAAAGTCAGCCAGCCCCTGATCATGTCCACAATCGTCAGCGGCGTCACCTTGTCGATGCCTTCGCCACCGGCCGGCCCCGTGCCGGCAAGGATGAGTTTGCGCACAAGCTTGGGCTCCGTCAGCACAATCTCCTGCGCCACGAAGCCGCCGAGCGAAAAGCCGAAGAGATCGACTTCCTCGAACTCCAGCGCCCGGACAAAGGCGACCGCATCGCGCGCCATCTCGGAGATGGTCGACGGCGTTTTGCCACCCGACGCACCGATGCCGCGATTGTCGAAGGCAATCACCCGCCGGGTCGCAGCGAGGCCGTCGACGATGCGTGGATCAAAGTTGTCCAGCTGAGCGCCGAGATGGTTGAGCAGGATCACCGGCACGCCCGTCCTGGGCCCGAGTTCCCGGTAAACAAATGCCGTGCCGCCGACATCGACAGTGTGCGTTGGCGCGTCCTGGAACAATGCCCGTGGACGGGGCGGCCGATTGAATGAATGTGTCATGCCTGGCACTTCCGTCCTGTAGGGCGTGACCAATTGTGTTGTGGTTGCGCGTCGCATGTGCGTGGAATCCTTCTTGTTGTTCAGACCGGCAAGCGGAACTGCTTGCGCAAGCTCTTGTCGAATATCTCTGCGGGGGCGAAGCGGCGCAGCATGCTGACCTGCCGTGCTGCCTTGCCGGCGGTATAGCGGCGTCGCGGACGGGCATCGGTCGCCGCCTTGACGACCACTTCCGCCACCACTTCCGGCCGATCGGCTTTGGGCATCACATCGCGAAGCAACGCGTCGACCCCAGCGCGAGCCCGATCGTATTCCTTCAACACGGAATCCGGCTCGATGCCGTTCTGGTCGAAGACGGTACGGACGAATGCCGGCTCGATGACGGAGACGCGGACGTTGAAGGCACGAACCTCGTGATCGAGCGATTCCGAATAACCTTCGAGCGCGTGCTTGGCCGCCGAGTAATGAGCTGAGTATGGCGCGGGTACCAATCCCAGAATCGAGCCGATGTTGATGATGCGCCCTTGGCCGCGCCGCCGCATCGACGGCAACACCGCATTGGTCATGCGGATGACGCCGAACAGATTTACGTCGAACAGGGCCTGTACCTGGGCGACCGAGGATTCCTCGGCGCCTCCAAGCATGCCTACACCGGCGTTGTTGACCAGCAGGTCGATCCGGCCGGTCCGCAAGAGCACGGCCGAGACAAGCGCATTGATGGAGCCATCATCAGTCACGTCGCACACCAGCATGGTCACGCCATCCGGGCCGATGCTGGCCTTGCGGCGGCTTGTCCCGAAGACGGTGAACCCCGCTCGCGCCAAGGCCTCGGCGCTGGCGCGGCCGATGCCCGATGAGGCTCCGGTCACGATCGCGGTTTTTCCAGAATTCGCATTCATTTTCGATGCTCCAAGCTCACGGGCTCTAGCTTATTTCTGTTGATTGGATTATGGTTATAATATCAGATTATGATCATAATGCAATAGCAAATCTGGAAGGTGAGACCATGCGCTACGAAAAGGGTCGAAAGGACGCGTCACGCGGGCGGATCATGGAGGTCGCCACTGAGCGTTTTCGATGCGATGGCATCGCGGCGTCCGGGCTCGCAAAAATCATGAGCGACGCCGGGATGACGAACGGGGCCTTCTATCCCCACTTTCCGTCCAAGGCGGCGCTTGTCCGTGAAACGGTGGCGGCGGCTCTGGAGGATCAATCAGACCAGATACGGGAAGCATTGGCCTCCGGCGGTCTGGCGATGGCGATAGACGCGTATCTGTCGGCGGCGCACCGGGACAATCCCGGCAAGGGCTGCGCCTCTGCCGCGTTGCTGCCGGAAATCGCGCGTGAGCCAGGCGAAACGCGTCAGCTCTATACCGAGCGTTTGCTGACCCTGGTGCGCCAGGTCTCGGCGGATTTGCCGCCGCAAACCCCTGATCCGGAGAGCGTTGCGTTCGGCATCTTTGCCACCCTCATTGGCGCCCTTCAGTTGGCCCGCGCCGTGGAGGGGACGGAATTGTCGGATTGTATCCTTGCGGCAGGAGCGGATGCCGCTCGGACGCTGATGCAGCACCGGGGGGATGAAAAGGCATCCTAGAGCTTCGGTGGGTGCACCGCATCCAGCGCGATGTCTGACGCCAGATGGCCGCAAATGTTATACTATCGATCCGTTCCTTGATCGAAGAAGGATCGCACCGATGGATGCCTGGAGAATCGGGAATATCTGGGTAACCAGAATTCTGGAGATGTGCGACCCTCTGGGGACGCCGTCGGAATGGTTCCCCGACTGCACCGACAAAGCACTCGAGCCGCACCTTCATTGGCTCGCGCCCCGATTGATATCGCCGGCAACAGGCCGGCTTATTCTTCCCATCCAGAGTTTTCTGGTTCGTACCGAGCACCACACCATTCTGGTCGACGGTTGCGTCGGCAACGACAAGACGTGCGCATACTTCCCGCATTGGCATCGCCGCAATGACGGCACCTTTTTGGAGCGCCTGGCGAATGCAGGTGTTGCTCCCGAGCAGATCGACTATGTGCTGTGCACCCATCTTCATATCGACCATTGCGGCTGGAACACACGATTGGTGGACGGGCGTTGGGTACCCACATTCCCGAACGCCCGCTACATCATGGCGCGGCGCGAGTTCGAGGCCGCACAGGCGGCATCCGGCGATGCCGACGAACGGACCTATGAGGACAATGTGCTGCCAATCGTCGAGGCTGGTCGGGCTGTGTTTGTCGATATGGACCATGAACTCGACGGCGAAGTGTGGCTGGAGCCGACGCCGGGCCACACCCCGGGGCACGTAGCCATCGGCCTGAGATCTCAGGGCGTAGGGGCAGTGTTTTCCGGCGATCTCATGCATTGGCCGATGCAGTGCATTTACCCCGACTGGAACTTTCGGTACGACACGGACCCTGATCAGGCACGTCGGACGCGGTGGGCATTCTTGGAGGCTTGCTCGGACAATGGCCGCATCGTCATGACGTCGCATTTTCCCTTGCCGTCGGTGGGAACTATCTCGCGACGCCACTCATCATTCTGGTTCGATGATTATCAGCCGCGGTAATCGCCGAGGCCCCGACCACGCCAACCCGAGCGGCGCGGGCGATGTTATTGACGAGGGAAACGGGGGCGTTGTCCGCCCTCCTCATTCCTCATCCTTCCACACCACACGCCGCACCACCCTTATCTCGGCCAGCCGCCGCACGCGGATGCCGACGCGCTCCCGCGCGGTGAGGTGCCGGGCTTCGGCACGAACGAATTGCTTGTTGCGGCATTTTTCGCAAAGCATGTGGCCGTCGATCAGGTCGATGTCGACATCGCCGAACAGCCTGATCAGATCGGACGGCTCGTACCAGCGCTTGATGTTGCAGTGACCGCAGCGGATGAGGATGAGATCGCCTCTCTCGTGCGATTTGCCGAGCGTCCAGGCATTGCCGCGCTTTCGTCTTCCGTCTGTATCAGGCATTGCTAAAAATAGGAACTTATTCCTGACAAAGTCAATTCGACCTTGACATTTTTGTTCTCTTTTTGTTCACTGTGAATACCGGGTTCAAGGAGGTGTTTGACATGGACCAGATCGTGACATTGGACAGCCGCCAGGAGGCGGCATTGCAGGCAACCGCCGAAAATTTCATTGCGCACTACAAGGGCGATGCGGTGAAGGCCCTGAAGGAAATGATTGTGCTCAACGGACATTTGCAGCAGCGCCTCGACGCGCTCTCAGCGCCGAGGCGGCGGCAATGAGCATCCTGCATCTCGACCCCGACGCCGAGGCGGAGCTTCACGCAGAGGCGGAAAGGCTGATCGCCCGCTACGACAGCCCGCTCGAAACGGTGAAGGCGCTGATGATCTACAATTGCGAGTTGGAGACACAGATCCTCGCGCTTGCCCACCGTCATCCGGAACTGGTGACGTTGAGCTACGACGACACGCCGGCGATGATTGGCTGACGGCTGCCGCACCGCCACGCCACCATGCAATCGCGTTGGCGGGACGGCGCGGCTGCTCGCGCCGTCCGCGGACGGATGCCTGGCCTCAGGCGGCGCGCAGACCTTCCTTCGGACGCAGGTTCTGGTTCATGCGGAACAGGTTCTGCGGGTCGTAGCGCTGCTTGATCTCCAGCAGCCGGCGATAGTTGCCGCCATAGGCCGCTTCGACCCGGTCGATCTCGTCCTCCGGCATGAAGTTCACATAGGCCGTGCCGGCGGCATAGGGCCTTGCTGCTTCATAGATACCGCGGGCCCAGTCGATGCAGGCCTTGTCCATTGCCGGTTCGCGCCAGCGGGCGTGAACGTTCATGACGAAATGCGAGCTGCGCTGCGGGAACGCCGTTTCATCTGCCCTGACGCGACCCGCCGCTCCGCCGACATGGCCGAAGAATATTTCGCATTCGGGACCCGGAAGCCGGGATATGGCCGCCGTTGTGACCTCGATCGCGCTGTCGGAAAGCTCGGTGAAGTCATGGCTCTTCCAGTAATTGCGGGCGCCGGGCGTAAGCAGCGGGTCGAAGGCCTGCTGCCAGCCGGTGAACGGATTGGGGCCGACGACGTCGGCGATCGGCGTGCCGATGGCGCGAAGCGTCTGCGTCGCCTTTTCGCCGGCCTGGATGTCGCCGCAATAGCACATGGCCAGCACCAGCACTTCCTTGCCGTGCCATTCCTCCGGCAGGAAGGGCAGCGGCGGCGCCTGCCGCATGACCACCCAGCAGGTCAGTTCGTCGGGCGCGGTTTCGAGCGCCTTGCGATATTCGCGCAGAACCTTGTCGGCATCGGCGAACGGATGGACGACAAGCCCCGACAGCACTTGCGGCCCGAACTGGTGGAGCTGGAACTCGAACGCCGTGACGACGCCGAAATTGCCGCCGCCACCGCGCAGCGCCCAGAACAGGTCAGGATTTTCGCTGTGACTGGCGCGCAGCAGCTTGCCGTCGGCGGTGACCACGTCGGCGGAGACGAGATTGTCGATGGTCAGCCCGAATTTGCGGGTGATCCAGCCGAAGCCGCCGCCCAGCGTCAGGCCCGCAATGCCGGTGGTCGAGTTGATGCCGGTCGGCACCGCCAGTCCGAAGGCCTGTGTTTCCCGGTCGACATCGGCAAGCGTGGCGCCGGGTCCGACCCAGGCCCGCCGCGCCGCGACATCGACCCGCACCGACTTCATCAGAGACAGATCGATCATCAGCCCGCCATCGCAGACGGCGCTGCCGGCGATGTTGTGGCCGCCGCCGCGCACGGAGACGAGAAGTCCGTTTTCCCTGGCGAAATTCACGGCAGCGACGACGTCGGAGGCGCCGACGCAACAGACGATCAGGCCTGGCCGCCGGTCGACCATCGCATTCCAGATGCTGCGTGCGTCATCGTAGGCGGCGTCGCCTTCCCGCAGCACCGTGCCGCGTATCTGTGCCGAAAGTGCTTCAAGGGCCGTGGTATCGATTGTCGTCTTGCCGCGTTCAAGCGTGGTGAGGCTCATGCCCGTCATGGTTTCCTCCCGTTTTTTGCTGGTGAGCGCCCCTCCCTGATTTTTTAGTGTGCTCTTATGTTAGCCGCCGCGCAAGTTATGGCGGGCCGCCCGTCAGGCCGGCTCGCGCTTCAGCGCCTGCGCCATGCAGTGGATGCCGCCGCCGGTCTTGGAGATCTCGCTCATGTCGATCGCCGCCACCTCGAAGCCGCGCGCCCTGAGTTGGCCGATCAGGGTCTGGCTGGAGGTCGGCGCGATCACCCTGTTCTTGCCGAGCGACATGAAGTTGCAGCCGAGCGCCATCGTGTCCTGGAAGGGCACGTCGATGATCTCGTGACCCTTGCCCTTCAGCCAGTCGACGATGCCGGGCTCGGTGCAGGCGAGGCAGACCGCCGTCAGCTTCTCGGCGATCGGCACCACCATCAGGTCGATATGGACGTAGTATTCGTCGATAAAGGCGATGCGGGTTTCCCAGCCTTCCTTGTCGAACCAGGCCTGCACCTGGCGGGCGCCCTCTTCCTGCGTGCGGGTGCCGCCGCAGCCGATCAGCACGACGCCCTCCTCGATGACGTTGAAGTCGCCGCCCTCGAAGGTGCCGGCGGTGACCATGTCGTAGATCGGGATGCCGAGCTTTTCATAGGTGCGGATCGCGGCATAGTTCTCGCCGCGCCGCCACCAGTTGGCCATGGCGGTGATGAAGGCGCCGTAAGGCGTCATGACGCTGGAATCGCGCGAATAGACCTGCATCGGCAGTTCCGGCGTCGGCTCGTGCCAGTGGATGTTGACGCCGAAATGCTCATAGGCGGCGACCAGATCCTTGTGCTGCGCCTGCGCGATCTGGACGTTGCAGGGCGCCTCGCGGAGATGCTTGCGCGACAGCGAGCTGGTCGAGAGATGGCGCAGGAAATTCGGCGAGCCGAGCAGCACGTCGGTCAGGACGTCGGTCTCGTTGGCGAAGCCCCAGGCAGTCAGCGGCTTGGTGCCGCCGGCCGGGTTGCGGCGCTGCAGCGAGAACGGTTCGGCGACGATGCGGTCATGGACGGTCATGGGGTTCTCCTCGTGCGTTGATCATGCGGTTTGATTGGGTGGGCTGCTCGGTATCCACCAGTCACGGCCGCGCGGGGTGGTGACATATTCCGGCCAGCGGAAGTTGATCGGCGGTTCGTAGTCGCAGAGCGGCGCGAGCCAGTTCGCACCGCCGATGCCGCCGCCGGTGCGGGCGACGAATTCGTCCATCGCCGCGTCGCGGGCGGCCTTGTCTTCGAGCAGGCGAAGGGCCGATAGTGCGATGGTCTTCGCCGCACAGATGACCATCGGGTCGATGGTGGCGGGAATGCCGCCCAGCGCATTCATCACCCAGGACGGATAGGGATAGCCGGTTTCGGAGCGCAGCGCCGGCCGGGCGACATAGAAACGCGCCGTCGGCGCATGCCAGCTCATGTCGGTGTAATCATCGGAGGTCGAGTTCACCTGCGAGGGCGGCAGGTCGCGTCGCAGGATGGCTTCCGCCGCCTGCGGCTCGATCAGCCGCTCCAGCTCGTCGATGAACGGCTCGTCGCTCGCCATGCGGCCGGCATTGACCTGGATCTCGCGCGCGACCGTCTTGGCGTCCTCGTCCCAGCGCGGCGGACCGACCGCCGACAGCGCCTCATAGGCAATGCCAGCCATGGCGTGGTTGGCGAGCCCCGGCCGTGACTTCGACACAAAATGCCGCTCGTAACGGCAGCCGCTCATCGTGGCGGCAGCTTCGGCATTGCGGTCGAGCACGGCGGTGACCTGCTCGGCCATCTCGATCGTCGGGACGCGGATCATGTACTGGATCTCGGCCAACCCCGCCGGCAGATTGTCGGCGGTCGCCTGCCCGGCGGTCAGGATCGCTTCGCTGATCGACCAGCCGCCCTGGTGCGGCAGCATGGAATCGCGCAGCGCCTTCGAGGCCATGTACATCATCATCAGCGCGTCGTTGGCGCCGGGCGCCCTGATCGCGGAATGCGACTGCGGGATGGGCGCAGCGCCGCCGGCCGGCCTCGCCCAGCGCTCCGGCTGGTCGCAGATGAAACGGTAGATCATCGCGTAGGCGGCGCCACAATGCGTGTCCCAGCGCGCCGTGTTGCAGAGCGGCAGCATGTAGAAGGGGTGGAAGGAGATCATGCCGGCGAGACCGTCATAATAGCCTTTCGCCGCATGGATCGGCTTCGATCCCCTCACCTTTTCCGCCGGCTCGCCGGTGAAGCGCAGCGTGCCCGGAATGTCGTGCTGCTGCATCGCCGCCTTGGTGGCCAGCAACCCGCCGAGGCTGGCAATGCCCAGCCCCGAATGCGGATCGGTGTGGCCGCCGGCCTCGCGGCCGAGGCCCGGGCGCGGACGCTGCACCGCCGCCGCGTCCTGGCAATTGCCGGGCACGGCGTCATATTCGGCATACATGCCGATGGTGGGCCCAGCACCGTTCGTCCAATGGGCGCAAAAGGCGGTCGGCATGCCGCCCGAGCCTGCCTCGACCGAAAAGCCCTCGCGCCTCAGCCGATCGACATACCAGGCGGCCGATTGGTACTCGCGCCAGGCGGTCTCGCCGAAGTCGAAGATGGTGCGCGTCCACACCGACAGCAGCGGCTGGATGCCGTCGATGCAGGCAAGCGCGGTCGCTTGCGCCGAGGTCGTCACCGGTTTCTCCATCCGTCAAAGAAAGCAGTGAAGCGGCTTTCCAAAAAGTGATATGTTTTCCCGGCTCATGCAAATTCGGTTCACCTGAGGCTTCTTGAGAATACCCTCCACCCAAGCGCTGCGCGCCCTCGACAGTTTTGCCCGCCATGGCAGCGTGTGGCGCGCCGCCGACGAATTGCACCTGACCCGCAGCGCCGTCAGCCACCAGTTGCGGCTGCTCGAGCGAGACCTCGGCTTCGACCTTTTGGAGCGCATCGGCAAGGGCGTGGCGCTGACGCCGCGCGGCCAGCGCTATGCCAGCGACGTGCGCAAGGCACTCACCGTGCTGGGCGATGCGGTGACGCGCCATGCCGGCACCGGCGTCGGCGGTTCGTTCAGCGTCTCCTGCACGCCGGGCTTCGCCTCGCTGTTCTTATGCACCCATATCGGTGAGTTCCGGCAGATGTATCCGGATGTGGCGTTGCACATACTGACGCCGCGGCGTCTTGACGATGTCAGCAATCCGGACGCCGACGCCTTCATCGCCTTCGGCGTCGGCAACTGGCCGAACCGGGCGGCCGAACTGTTATGCGAGATCTCGTTCACGCCGCTGTGCAGCCCGACGCTGCTCAACAAGGTCGGCGGCTTCTCCAAGCCCGCCGACGTGCTGCGCGCCAATCTGCTGCATCTCGGCGATACCGAGGACTGGGCGCGCTGGCTGGCGCTGTCCAAGGTCGAGAACCCCGACACCGAGGGCGGCATCTTCTTCTCCGACATGAACCTGGTCTTCTCGGCCGCGATCGCCGGCCAGGGCATCGCCATGGGCGACGAATTGACCAGCCGCCGGGCACTCAGCGAAGGCCGGCTGGTGCGCCCCTTCGACATCGCGATCAAATCGCCGCGCTCGTATTTTTTGGTTTCGGAGCACGCGAAGGCGAGCCATCCGGTGCTGGAGGCATTTGGGGGATGGCTGAGGTCGAAGCTGTCGGAGAACCGACTCTAAACCCACGATAGATGAATCAAATTTGCCGATCAGGCGAAAACTATTCGGTTGCGGTGAGGCCGCGCCCTGCCCTACGATTTCAATCGGAGTGAGGATAAAGGCAGGATGCAGCAACCCGGCCGGGCCGCAGAGATCAAGGCAATCGGGATCGGCAAGAGCTTCGGCTCGTTCCGGGCGCTGGACAATCTGACGCTCGATATCGGCCGCGGCGAGTTTTTGACGCTGCTCGGGCCCTCCGGCTCTGGCAAGACCACCTTCCTGATGATCCTGGCCGGCTTCGTAAAGCCGAGCGACGGCCGCCTCTACAGCGACGGCGTCGACATCACCGAGCGGCCGGCCGAGCAGCGCGCCGCCGGCATGGTGTTCCAGGGCTACGCGCTGTTCCCGCATATGTCGGTCGAGGCCAACATCGCCTTCCCGCTCAAGGTGCGCAAGAAATCGGCCGCCGAGATCAAGCGCCGTGTCGGCGAGATGATCGAGCGCGTCGGGCTGAAGGGCCACGAGACGAAACTGCCGGCGCAGCTTTCCGGCGGCCAGCAGCAGCGCGTGGCGCTCGCCCGCGCGCTGGTGTTCGAACCGGGCGTGCTTCTGCTCGACGAGCCGTTTTCGGCGCTGGACAAGAGCCTGCGCGGCCAGATGCAGGCCGAGATGAAGCGGCTGCACCAGGAGACCGGCACCACCTTCGTCTTCGTCACCCACGACCAGAGCGAGGCGCTGGCGCTGTCGTCGCGTGTCGCCATCTTCGACCACGGCAAACTGCTGCAGGTCGGCGCGCCCGACGAGGTCTACGACCGGCCGGCCAACCGCTTCGTCGCCGAGTTCCTCGGCGAGATCAACATGCTGCCGCTGAAGGGCGTACGCAGCGCCGAAAATGGCACTGTCGGGCTCTGCGAAGACCGCGCTGTCAGCCTGCGCGGCAATCCGGGCACCGTCGGCGGCAACGCCATCCTGGCGATCCGGCCGGAGCACATGTCGATCGCGCGCGAGGCGGCGGTGGGCGAGAACGGCATTGCCGCCACGGCAATAGCCTCCACCTATCTGGGCGCTGCGACCAAGCTCGACCTCACCACGCGCCAAGGCTCACGAGTGACGGTCTCGGTGCCGAACGAGGTTGCAGCCGCCGCACTCAGCAAGGGCAATTCCGTCTGGCTGACCTGGCCGGCCGAAAAAGGTTTCCTCCTTCCGGATGGAGGATGACGACAAGGTGGCGAAGCCTCGAGTGATGATTCCGGGATTCGCACCAACTACTGCAACGACCAACGAAAAAAGGGGAACTGACATGAACGACTCCAAGAGAAATGCTATCGAATCCCTCTCCGCCAGGGCAACACGCGGCGAGATCTCGCGCCGGCAGTTCACGCAACTGGCCGCGCTGGTGCTGGCCGGCACGCCGATGCTGCTGCGCTCGACCGGCGCCTTTGCGCAGGCCAAGGAACTCGTGCTGGTGAACTGGGGCGGCGACGCCATCACCGCCTATGACGCCGCCTATGGCCAGGCCTTCACCAAGGAAACCGGCATCACCGTCAAGATGGACGGCTCGGGCCCGACCGAAGGCGCCATCGCCGCGCAGTTCAAGAGCGGCGCGCCGACCTGGGACCTCGTCGACGTCGACCCGTTCTCGGCCATCACGCTCGGCGCCCAGGGCGCTCTCGAGCCGATCGACTATGCCATCGTCGACAAGAAGAAGATGCGCGAGGGTTTTGGCTGGGAATACGCCGCCTCGACCTATTTCTTCTCCTATGTCATCGCCTACGATTCCGAGAAATACGGCAGCAACGCGCCGACCGGCATGGCCGATTTCTTCGACGTCAAGAAATTCCCCGGCAAGCGCTCGCTCTACAAATGGGGCGTATCGAGCTGGGAAGCCGCACTGCTGGCCGACGGCATCGCGCCGGCTTCGCTCTACCCGCTCGACTTGAAGCGCGCGCATGACAAGATCGCCGCCTTCAAGGAGAACGTCGTCGCCTATTGGGGCGGCGGCGCCGAGAGCCAGAGCGTGCTGCTCAACGGCGAAGCCTCGATGGCCATCGTCTGGTCGACACGCGCCTCGCTGATCGAGCAGGACTCGGGCGGCAAGATCAAGTTCATCTGGGACCAGGGCCTGATCTCGCCCGGCGCGCTGGCCGTACTGAAGGGCAACCCCGGCGGCAAGGAGGCGGCGATGAAGTTCATCGCCAGCGCGCAGGATCCGGCAAAGCAGCTCGTCATGTTCGACAAGCTCGGACAGGGCCCGGCCAACCCGGCCGCCGACGCGCTGATCCCCGCCGACAAGAAGCGCATCAACCCGGTCGACCCCGAGAACATGAAGAAGCAGATCGCACTCGACATGGACTGGTACGCCAAGAACTACGGTCCGGCGCTCGACGAATACACCAAGATCATCTCGGCCTGATCGGGCCGGGATAATCGGACCGATATGAGAGGCACCCTCTCCGACAGGATGGGCGCGGCGCTGTTGATGGCGCCGCTGCTCCTGTTTCTTGTGCTGGCCTACGCCTGGCCGTTCCTTGGCGTGGTCAAGTGGAGCGTCACGCTGCCGACGCCGGGGCTCGGGCAATATGGCGCTCTGGCAACCGACCCGCTGGTGCAGTCGGTGTTCATCCGCACGCTGCGCATCGCCCTGATCGTCACTTTGGTGTCGGTGACGGCGGCCTATGCCATCACCGTGGTCTGGGTGCGCGGCAGCCCGGTGCAGCGTGTCGTCGCCGAGTTCTGCATTCTCGTTCCCTTCTGGATCTCGGTGCTGACGCGCGCCTTCGGCTGGGTGGCGCTGCTGTCCAATCGCGGCCTGATCAACAGCTGGCTGCAATCGATCGGCTTCATCTCGGAGCCGCTGGCGCTGGTACGCAATGAATTCGGCGTCATTGTCGGCATGACGCATTTCCTTATCCCCTTCGCGGTGTTTCCGCTGGCGTCTGCCATGCGCAGCCTAGACGACCGCGTGCTTTTGGCGGCGCGCGGGCTCGGCTCCAGCCGCATGCGCACCTTCTGGTCGGTGTTCGTGCCGATGACGCGCTCCGGCATCATCGGCTCGGCGCTGATCGTCTTCGTGTTCTCGCTGGGCTTCTTCGTCACGCCGGCGATCCTCGGCGGCGGCCGCAGCGTGATGATCGCCGAGCTGATCTACCTGCGCATCTTCCAGAGCCCGGACTGGGGCCTGGGCGCGGCAATCAGCGTCGTGCTGGTGCTGTTCGTCGGCGCGCTAATGGCGCTGCTCTTCCGCTACGTGCGGCCGAAGCAGCTGGTGTAGCCATGCCGACCTATCGCCCCGGACCCGTCTCGCTGATCCTCGCCGCGCTGGTGGCGCTGTTCCTGCTGTTGCCGCTGCTGGCCGTCATTCCGGTGTCGCTGACGCCGAGCCGAATGCTGGCAATGCCGACGGGGGAATTGTCGCTGCGCCACTACCGGGCGCTGATCGAGGATCCGCGCTGGATCGACGCCATCCTGCTCTCGATCCGCATCGGCATCGTCAGCAGCGCCATCTCGACGGTGCTGGCGCTCTGCTTCAGCCTCGGTGTGTGGATGATCCAGCCGCGCTTCACCGCCGCACTCGTCGGCTTCGTGCTGTTGCCGATGGTGGTGCCGCCGGTGGTCTCGGCGATCACGCTCTACTTCCTGCTGACCTCGATCTCAGGCTTCAACTCGTTCTTCGGCTACGACACCTGGCTGGGCGTTGCCATGGCGCATTCGGTGATGACTGTGCCTTTCGCCACGGTGCTGATCCTGGTCTCGCTCAGCCAGCTCGACCGGCGCATCGACCTTGCCGCGCGTGGCCTTGGCGCCAGCGTGTGGGAGCGCGCCACGCGCATCATCATGCCCAACATCAAGTTCGGCATCGTCACCGCCGCACTTCTGTCCTTCGTACTGTCCTGGGAAGAGATCGGCGTCACGCTGTTCATCACCTCGGTCAACGCGATCACGCTGCCGAGGCTGATGTGGATGGGCCTGCGCGACAACATCGACCCGGCGATCGCGGCCCTTTCGGTGATCCTGATCATCATCACCGTGCTGGTGCTAGCGGTGCGCAGCGTCGTGGCCAGGCAGCGCGGCGGGCATTAGTCCTGGAATTGCTCTTAGACAAACCTGACCGAGACGCGACCAAACCTGCCTAAATCGCCGGTGACTTCGTCACCGGCTTCGACGCTGATCGGCGTCACGCAGGCACCGGTTATCACCACTTGTCCCGGCTGGAGCGCTATGCCCAAGCCCGACAATTCATTGACGATCCAGGTCAGCGCAATACGAGGGTCGCCCAACACCGCTGCCCCCGTTCCATTATGCTCAGACTTTCCGGAAACGAAAGCGACCACCGGGTGCTGTGCGAGATCCACGTCGCGCCAATCGTCCTCTACAGCCTCGCCGATGACGAACAGATTGGCACAGGCGTTGTCCGCTATCAGTTGCGGCGCGCCGACCACGCAGAAATCGTCGTATCGCGAGTCCGGTATTTCGATCGCCGGGTGCACGGTCGCCACGGCATCCATCACTTCAGCGATGTCATAAGGTGCCGAACGAGGCGGCAACTGGCGGCCGAAACGAAAAGCGAATTCTATCTCTGCAACACGCATCGTGCTCGTCGCCAGGGAAACAGCCCCGCCGACCTCAACCGCTTTTTCGGCGAGGAGACGCCCGGCCATCGGGCCGTCGACGTTGATGTGCCTTTGTCCAGCCAGACTGGTTGCGGCGATCTTCCAGCCGAACAGTGGAGCCGCCGAACGGTCCATCACATGCGACTGGACGGCGTAGCCTTCGATCCGCGTTTGTGGCCGCAATTCCTCGGGTATGGCGTCGAGACGGGTGCCCTTGTCCCAATGGCTTACCAGCAACTGCGATGCAGCCCTGGCCTTTTCTGGATCGAACATCGTCGGCTCCGAAAATCGAGGAAGAGCTGCCCATCGCTTCGTGGATAAGAAGCCCGGCAAGGACCGTCCCGCTATATATGGACCCGCCCTCGGCAGGATAGGTGGCCAGGAATCGAGAGTCCACATTGCCCGAGCAGGTCCGACGTCGACTTTGCGATCGCCGCGCTGTCGATGATCCCGATCATCTCCAAAGTGCCGACAACACCTCAACAGCGGTGGCGTTCCCGACCCAACGCCGCCTGCTTGACCAACTGCCGACTAAGGCCGCGTCGCCGGGCACGGCCGTGCCCGGCGGATACCGGCGCCCCGCCCTCAGGCTGCCTGCGGCCGGCGCTGCCTTTCGGTGACGTACTGCTGATGGCGGCCCGCGAGCGGCTTCTCCTTTGCCAGCAAGCCGTCCAGCAAAGCGAGCAGTTCGCGCGCGGCGGCCGACTTGCAGGAATAGTAGACCATCTGCCGGTCGCGGCGGGTTTCGACGATGCCGAACCTCCGCAACTTGGCAAGATGCTGCGAGAGCGCGGACTGGCTGAGCTCGACTTTGTCGGCGAGAACGCCGACCGACAATTCGCCCTCAGCCAGATAGTTCATGATCAAAAGCCGCTTGCCGTTGCCCATCACGGACAGGAAGGCGGCCGCTGTTTCGGCGTTGGAAGTAAGTTCCTTCGAGACCATTTATTTCCCCATATGCCTTGCTCTTCCGAACGCCATGGGGGCAATGGCATCAGACATCCAGAGCATTGCCTGAGCTGGCCATCCCTCATTTTTGCGGGACGGGGCTCTGCTTCTCGTTTGACCATGATCCTTCTCGAAACAGGTTGCCACCATTCGGGATCATGGCCGGGACAGCATGCGCGATTTTGTGCGTTACGCAAGCCGACGCAGGTTCGATATTTTTGAATCTGCGCCACCAACAAGTACCAGCGTCGCGCTCTTTCAGCAAGAATATAACGAGTTGTTCAAGCCGCATTTACAGTGCGCCGCATGTTTCGCGACAGCCACAAGGGAGAAATCAGCGGCAACAGGCAGTTCACGACCAGTTGAGACGCGGTGATGAAACCTAGCGCCGCATTCTGCGTTTTGGTGGATCATAACAGCAAGGGTTTTACCCATGACCCAGGGATGGTTTTCGAGGCCGGTTGCGGTTTCGGTGGGCATCGCGGGCTCGATCCGGCACATTTCCAATGCCCAGCAGGCGGTCGAATTGCTGACAGGCCAATGGCGCGACGCCGGAAGTGCGCAACACGGCTCGGCGCTGCGCGCCTGCCGCCGTGCCATGAGCGGCGATCTTCCGGCCGATGCGGCCATGGATGCGTTTGTCGGCGCAGCCCGTGAGGCGCATGTGCTGGTCGAGTAGGCCGAGCAAACCCGATTGCCGCGTTCAGGCCGTCGCACACTGTCGTTGATACTGCCTGCCGACCAGAACGGCGGCCGGGGCCGGAAGGTTTCCGGAAACGTTTTAGCGACCGCTAACGGAATGGAAACAGCTCTACGATATTAATTGAAATTCAATTTGCATGAGGTCCGATGCGTGAGCATGCCTGCCACGGTCCGGGACTGAGCGGTCGCGTGAAGCATCATCGAGACGAGGAAGACTTGGGGCTGGAAGACATAGAGCTGGAAAACTGGGGGCTGCAGGATTTCCGGGAGAAGTGAGGTATCGAATGGACCCGTCCGGCCCCCGCAAGGAGCGGCGCCTTCATGCACGAGAGATTGTGCTGAAGGAAGCGACCATCACAACGGAGGACGCCGAGATAGGCTGCTCCGTTAGAAATCAGCACGAAAATGGAGCTGAGTTGCGCGTCGCTCCCGGCGTGAAAATACCGGATCGCTTTGTGCTTCATGTACAAGCCGACGACGCCACCTATCGCGCCGTTGTTCGGTGGAGGAGAGGCGAGCGACTCGGGGTGCAGCTCTATGGCGGCTCTCCGAACGTTTGACCGATCAGGCGCCTCTGTAGCTACCGCCCTCACCTGCCGTTCACCGGCCAAAGTAGACCGATACCGCTCGCGGAACCAAGCCACTCGGGGCGCGTTGCCTCCTACAAGCCAAGGAGGACATCATGCTACGAGGAGCGCTACTCTGGCTCATCGGGATTCCGATACCGGTCATCATCATCCTGTGGCTTTTGGGTTATCTGCATTAGATTCAGGAGATGCTGGCCTGACCTGAATCTCTGCCTCAGCCACGTGAACCTACCGGCTTCCGGTTCTGTGCTGGCCGAGTTGGAACTTGCTCGCCGTACAAACGCTAAGCCCTTGAAATGTTGGCGATCCCGACAGGATTCGAACCTGTGACCATCGGCTTAGAAGGCCGGTGCTCTATCCAGCTGAGCTACGGGACCGCTGGCCGGCCGCGCCGGCTGATGTCTTCACGCCCGGGCGTTGCCCGGCAATGCCGGTCAGTGCGTCCAGGGCGTCCTGCGGTCATAGCGGAAATTCTCCGCGTAGGAAATCTGCCGGCGCTTGGGTTCCTTCGGTTCCTCGACGCGGAAGGCGAGCCCTTCGCGCTCGGCATAGGCCACCGCCTCTTCCCTGGTGTCGAAGGTCAGCCTGATCTGGCTCAGCATGTCGCCGGAAGTGGTGTAGCCCATCAGCGGGTCGATCTTCTTGCGCTGCGCGGGATCGAATTCCAGCACCCAATGTCCGGTCTTGGCCTTGCCGGATTGCATCGCGGTTTTGGCTGGGCTGAAAATGCGCGCGGACATGACCACCTCGTTGCTCCCTGGGGCCGACCCTCCAGGTACTCCTGAACCGGCGCCTGCCCTCGAAAAACCCGATTCAGGGTCTCGGGGTCATGCGCCAACCCGTCATTACTGTGCAATGGCGCCGGCGGCAAGGCCGACAGGTTTTGCAGCCGCGTCGGATGACGGTTTGGCAACCGCGTCGGACGACGGGTCTTTGACCCGCGCGGCGCCGCATGCGGCATATGTCGGATACACTGGTGTGCCAATCACGGTTATGACAATGACGGACATGGTGGCGGAAACCTTGCGGACCGGCGAACCGGCAATCTTCGACGGCGCGATCGTGATCGGCGGCGGCGCGGCCGGGCTCGCCGCCGCGCACGCGCTGATCAGGGCCGGCGTGGCGGTGCAGGTGCTGGAGCGCGAGAACCGGTTGGCCGAGCCCTGGCACCGGCGGCACGAGAATTTGCATCTCAACACGCATCGCGACCTTTCCGCGCTGCCGGGTGTCACCTACCCCGCCGGCACGCCCGGATTTCCGCACCGAACCGCCGTCATCCGCCACCTCAACGAATTCGCCGAGACGCACCGGCTGCCGGTCACGTTCGGCGTCGCCGTCGACGAGATCGTGTCCGGCGGCGACCACTGGATCGTGCGGACCAGCGCCGGTCCACGGCGCGCGCGCCATGTCGTCGTCGCCACCGGGCGCGACCGCCAGCCTTTCATTCCGCAGTGGAAAGGCATGGAGGGCTTTGCCGGACGGATTGTCCATTCGGCGGATTTCGGCTCGGCCAGGGATTATAGCGGCAAGACGGTGCTGGTGGTCGGCGCCGGCAATTCGGGCTTCGACGCGCTCAATCACCTCGCCGGGGCGAACCCCGGTCAGATGTGGCTGTCGGCGCGCAACGGCCCGGCGCTGCTGCCCAAGCGCATCGGCCGCAAGATCGCCGTGCACCGGTTTTCGCCGGTGCTGGCGCGCCTGCCGGTGTGGCTCGCCGACGCTGTAATCGCGGCCACGCAGCGGCTCGCCCTTGGCGACCTCAGCAAATTCGGCCTGCCTGCGTCGCCTTCAGGCGGCGCCAGCCGCCTGGCCGGCGACTACACCGCGATCGCCGCCGACGACGGCGCCGCCGCCGCCATCAGGGCAGGCAGGATCATCGTCGTGCCGCAGCTGCGCGAATTCACGCCGGACGGCGTCATTCTCGACAATGGCCAGACGATCGCGCCCGACATCGTCATTGCCGCCACCGGCTACCGCACCGGGCTGGAGACGATGGTCGGCAAGCTCCGCGTGCTCGACGGCAAGGGGGTGCCGCTGTTCAACGGTTCCGACAGCGACCCGAAACTGCCCGGCATCTGGTTCACCGGCATGCGGCCGAGCATCCGCGGCTGTTTTTCCAATGCCCGCATCCAGGGCGACGCGCTCGCCCGCAAGATCGCCCGACAGACGCGCTGAGCAATTCCAGGAAAAGTGCGCAACGGCTTTCCGTCCGGAATTGCGTAAAAACAAAGAGTTAGAGCGGATGCCGGCACAATCGATGCGTCGCGTCGACGATGGCCAACCCGCGATTTATTCCTGCAAGAACGCCTGGCGCACGTAACAAAGCCAACTCCTCCAGCGAATATCAAGAGTCGCCCTGCCATCCCGGCAGCGAACCGCGACAAGTGCCCGCCAGGCAAGACCGTTTCGCGCCTTGATCCGCCGGCGGCCAGGAGGAAAAGATGCAGCTTCTCAAATCCGCACTCTGCCTTATCGCCCTTTCCGCGACACCGGCTCTGGCCGATGACGCCATGGGCATGATGAAAATGATGAAAGGCGGCGAGGTCGTCGCCATCATGCCGGACGGACACATGGGCACGATGATGATGAAGCCCGACGACAAGATGATGGGCGACATGATGAAGATGGCCAAGCCGCTCGATCATTGCGTCATGATAATGACCGGCGACGACGGCAAGACCTACGTCGTCGACACCTCGACGCCAGAGGCCATGAAGGCCTGCGAGAAGATGGCGAAGTAGCATCGCCTGCCAGGCCGGTGCCGATCCGCCGTCATGTGTGGGCGCATGGCGGCGCACGGCCATCCGCACGGAGCTGGCAATCCCGTCTCTGGCGTCCAGGGAGGCGATCGCGGCGGCTTTTCGCGCCACTGCCGCACTTTGCGCGGTTTCATCGCTCAAGGGGGTTGCGCGGCAAGGCCCGGAACCTTATACGCCGCAGCAACTCGGAGTGTAGCGCAGCCTGGTAGCGCATCTGGTTTGGGACCAGAGGGTCGGGAGTTCGAATCTCTCCACTCCGACCATTTCCCCACATGAACGATACGATCCGGCGATGACGACAGGTCCGTCGCCTCGGCTGCCATGCTTGCCGTTCGATCCCCCGTGCGGTTTCCTGCAACCGCCGTTGGAGCGCGATTTCAGAATGTATCGTTTTAGCACAATTCCCAGTTGCTGGACTTGCGCTGGCCGTCGGTGGTTAAATTTTTGCGTCTGACCAAGGAGGGGACGGGGTCGTAGAACGGGAGGAGACAGTGCATGGAATATGAGTTCGAGAGACGCAGTCAAGCTGACGACCAGCCGTACGAAGTTACCTCTTTCGCCAAAAAATATGGCCTGACGATCCCAGCCGCGGACGCGGTTCTTTTCGCCAAAGGTCCGTCTCGCACGGCATGCGATGCCGCCGCACTGGCTTTCCTCTGCGCGATTGCCGCCAGAAAACAATCGGCACGCTAGCTTCCAAGATTCGACAGTGAGGCGCGGCGAAGGTCTTTCTCGCCGCGCATGACCGCCAAAGCGGCCATTTGTCTCCAAAGGCGGCTCGCGTCGTGGCCGCCACGCCTGCATCGGCAATGCCGCGTCAGCTCTGGATGAAGGCCAGCAGGTCCGGGTTGATGATCTCCGGATGCGTGGTGCACATGCCGTGCGACAGGCCCTCATAGACCTTCAGCGTGCCTTGCTTGACCAGCTTTGCCGCCAGCAGGGCCGAATCCTCGATTGGCACGATCTGGTCGTCGCCGCCATGCATGATCAGCACGGGCACGTCGAGCTTCCTGAGATCGTCGGTGAAGTCGGTCTCGGAGAAAGCCTTGATGCAGTCGTAGTGGGCCTTGGCGCCGCCCATCATGCCTTGGCGCCACCAATTGTCGATGACCCCTTGCGAGACCTTGGCGCCGTCGCGGTTGAAGCCGTAGAACGGACCCGCCGGAACATCCCTGAAGAACTGGGCGCGGTTGGCGACAAGAGCTGCGCGAAAGCCGTCGAAGACCTCTATCGGCAGGCCGCCCGGGTTGCTGTCGGACTTGACCATGATAGGCGGCACCGCACCGATCAGCACCGCCTTGGCGACGCGGCCGCCGCCGTGGCGGGCAACGTAGCGCGCCACCTCGCCACCGCCGGTCGAATGGCCGATATGGACGGCATGCTTGAGATCGAGATGCTCGGCAAGTGCTGCGACGTCGGCGGCATAGGTGTCCATGTCGTTGCCGGTCGCGGTCTGCGAGGAACGGCCATGGCCGCGCCGGTCATGGGCGATGACGCGAAAACCCTTGTCGAGGAAGAACAGCATCTGGTTGTCCCAGTCGTCGGAACTGAGCGGCCAGCCGTGATGGAAAACGACTGGCTGGCCGGTGCCCCAATCCTTGTAGAAGATCTCGGTGCCGTCGCTGGTGGTGAATGTGCTCATCGTCCTGCTCCTGAAGTTGGACGGTTGTCGGGGAAGGTTCGCTCCTTCTGTGGACAAGATAGTGAAGCTCGGTCATGGTGAGAATTGGCAAAACAGACATTGAACGAGGCAAAACTGACAGATGGCCACTGTGCGTGATCCGATCGAAATCGGGCTCGTCATCTATCCCGGCGCGCAGCAGGCGGCCGTGCTTGGGCTCACCGATCTTTTCATGCTTGCCGACCAGATGGCGCAGGCGCGGTCGACACAGGCGCCGCGGCTTCGCATCAGCTACTGGCAATTGCAGGACGATGCCGTCGTCCGCAGCTTCGACAGCGAGCCGGCGAGCCGCGTGCCCAGGCCCGACAACGGTCCGGCGATGGCCATCCTGCCGCCGACCCTCGGCGATCCGATCGCACGCGAGGCGGCGGCACCCTATGCCGAGTGGCTGAGAGCCCGCCACGCAGCGGGTGCGACGCTGGGCTCGGTCTGCGCCGGCGCCTTCGTGCTTGCCGAAACCGGCCTGCTGTCCAGCCGCGCTGCCACGACGCACTGGGCCTATAGCGAGGCGCTGGCCAAACGCTTTCCCGATATCCTGCTCGACGCTGACAGGCTGGTCATCGACGATGGCGACATCATCACCGCCGGCGGCTACATGGCCTGGACCGATCTCGGCCTCAAGCTGGTCGACAGGGTGCTTGGCCCGGCAGTCATGATGGCGACGGCGCGCTTCATGCTGGTCGACCCGCCGGGACGCGAGCAGCGTTTCTACAGTCCCTTCGCGCCGCGGCTGAACCATGGCGACGAGGCGATCCTCAAGGTGCAGCACTGGCTGCAGGCAAGGGGCGCGCGCGATGTCACGCTCGGCTCTATGGCCGAGCAGGCCGGGCTGGAGGAGCGAACCTTCCTGCGCCGCTTCCGCAACGCCACCGGCCTCAAGCCAACCGAATATTGCCAGCACCTGCGGGTCGGCAAGGCGCGCGACATGCTGGAAATGACGACGCGATCCGTCGACCAGATCGCCTGGGATGTCGGCTATGACGACCCCGGCTCGTTTCGGAAAGTGTTCGCCAGGATAACGGGGCTGGTGCCGGGAGATTACAGGCGGCGCTTCGGCGTGGAACGAGCCGGGCAGGCCGGCGAGGAGGGCTGAGGCCTTGACGTGGCGCTTGGCGTCAAGTCATCTTCAAGGACTGCCGGGGTGGCGGTTTGGGGCTACGCAAGTAGAATGGGCGCTTCCTATCCTGGTGAAGGAGCAACAGCTGAGCAGATCCTGAAACTCGCTAGCGAGTTCAGACTGGCCGCGAACTACTTGTTTGAAAATCGACGCAAGGGCAATGCGCTTTCATTGGTGCCATGTCGTTTCGCCGCGCTTCACGCAATCGAACTCTACCTGAATGCCCATCTGCTGCTGACTGGTTCTGATCACAAGTCGGTGCGCGGCTTGCAGCATGATTTTGCCGAACGCACCTCGAGAGCGGCCGCCTCGGGACTTTCCCTGCGAAAACGCACGGCACACCACCTGACCAATCTTACGGGGAGCCGGGAGTATCTGGTGACGCGATATGGTCCGGAGATGGCCACCACCCTGTCGCAGATCAACAGGCTGATGGCGACCTTGAACGAAATTGCCACGAAAGTGGAGGACCGCTTGGGAATTAGGATCGATACGCCCATTCGGGCGATGTAAGAAAGGCAAGCTCGCCGGGCGAGGACCCCAACCGCCACAACTCCCGGCGAGCCTACAACCTGATTTGGAACGCAATCAGGACCGGGGGTTAAGCCGGCAAACTGGTGCTGCAAGATGGATGCCAGTGATTTGATCCCGAAATGGGACAGCAGCGACGGCCCCCATGCGCCTAAATCTCGAACTCGCCCTGCCCTTGGTCCATGGCGCTGACGGTCTCGGCGGCGAGCGCGCGGGTGATCGGCGTCTTGCGCTCCAGGGCAATGCGGTCGAGCCGTTCGACGACGCGCATGGCGGTGGCCAGCGAGCGCTCGATGCGGCGCACCAGATATTGCACGACATGCGGCTCGACCTCGACCTGGCGGTCGGCGAACAGCTTTGTGATGACGCCCGCGAGCAGCAGGTCGTCGGGCTCGTGGATCTCGACCGTCGCCGCCGCCTTCAGCCGCGAGACAAGATCAGGCAGCGCCACACCCCAGGCCAGGGGAAAACGCCGCGCCGTCAACAGCAGGGTCGAGCCGGCGCCGCGCACGGCGTTGATGAGGTGGAACAGGCCCGCCTCGTCGATCCGTGCCTTGTCGACATCGTCGATCAGCGCCGGCCTGTCGCCGAGACCGGCGATACAGTCTTCGATGCGGCCGGCATCGACCCCGACTGCGCCGGCGCGAGCTTGCCAGATCGAGGCCAGATGCGTCTTGCCCGAGCCGGCCGGCCCGGCCAGCACCACCACCGGCGACGGCCAGTCCGGCCAGCGGTCGACCAGTGCTGCGGCCTGGCTGTTGGTTCCGGAGACGACGAGCTCGTCGCGCGAATAGCCGGTGCCGTGGCCAAGATCGAGCGGCAGCTGGCGCGGCGGGTCGGTTTTCTGGTCAGCCATCAGGCTCAGCCACGCGGTCCCTTGCGGCGGATGGCCGGCAGCGGCGGGACGGGTTCGGCGGCATGGCCCTTGTAGAGCGGCGATTCGAGATAGCGGGCAATGGCAAAGCGCACCAGCACGGCCACGGCGGCCGAGGCCGGCACGGCGATCAACAGGCCGACGAAGCCGAACAGCGCGCCGAAGGCAAACAGCGCGAACATCAGCCACACCGGATGCAGGCCGACGCTTTTGCCGACCAGCCGCGGCTGCAGGATGTTA
The DNA here is from genome assembly GCF_964252735.1 of Mesorhizobium sp. LjNodule214. Lineage (NCBI taxonomy): Bacteria > Pseudomonadati > Pseudomonadota > Alphaproteobacteria > Hyphomicrobiales > Phyllobacteriaceae > Mesorhizobium > Mesorhizobium sp. LjNodule214. Next base: position 5,716 of record NZ_CAXUPE020000003.1, on the reverse strand, counting down.
CCCTCGATGAACTGGCCGACGAAGAACACGGCGGCCACCGCCACAACCATCATCCAGTCCGGCCAGAACTGGACGAAGGCGACCCCGACGGCCAGCACCAGCCCGGTCAGCGAGCCGACATAGGGTATGAAGGAGATCAGCCCGGCAAACAGGCCGATCAGGATGCCGAAATTGAGCCCGGTCAGCGTCAGGCCGGTGGCGTACATGGCGCCCAGCACAAGGCAGAGCGTGCCTTGGCCGCGCACGAAGCCAGCGGTGGCGGTGTTGATGTCCCTGGCGATCGCCCTGACCGTCTGGACATAGTCGCGCGGCACCCAGCTGTCGACGATCGCCACCATGCGGTCCCAGTCGAGCAGCATGTAGAAAGCGACCACGGGCGTGACCACGAACAGGCTGACCACCGAGACCAGCGCCACGCCCGAACTCCAGATCGAGGTGAAGACGGTGCTCAACAAACCGAAGCCGGAGGTGAGCAGCGAGTTCAGCCCGTCACGCAGGCTATTGGCGTTGACGCCGAATTTCTGTTCCAGCCAAATCGGGTCGAAGCTGGTGATCAGTCCCTGCAGGCGGGTCAGGTATTCCGGCAGCTTGCCGGCGAAATCGGCCATCTGCGTGGCCAGCACCGGCACAAGGATGACGAAGGCCAGCACCAGGACGACGATGAAGGCAATGAGGATAACCACCGTCGCCATCAGCCTGGAGAGGCCGAGCCGTTGCAGCCGGTCGGCGACGGGATCGAGGAAATAGGCCAGCACCATGCCGGCGACGAACGGCAGCAGGATGCTGGAGAAGACGTAGAGGAACAGCGCCGGCAGCACGGCCGTGGCCAGCCAGAAGAAGATCTGGCGGCGGAACGCAAGAGACGCAGCTTCGCCGGCCGCCACGGCCTCGGCGGCCGCTTCGATCGATCCTTGATCAGGTGCCCGGTGTGGAGCCTTCGCCATAGCCGCTCATATGCCTCAGCCAGCCCACGAGATAGGCCGCGGCCGAAGCCACGGTCAAGACCCCCGACAACAATATGAGCGCGGGCCTCAACGGGTCGAGATGGATGTCGAAGGCAAGCTCGCCCAGCACCACCGCCGCCAGCACAATCTGGATGGCGGTGTTGGCCTTCGACACGAAGAGCGGCTTCATCTCGACCGGATGCGCCATCACGGTCGACAAAAGCACCGCGCAGATGATCAGCGCATCGCGCGACACCATGGTGACGACCAGCCACAGCGGCAGCTCGCCGATGAAGCCCATGACCACGAACACCGAAACCAGCAGCACCTTGTCGGCCATCGGGTCGAGATAGGCACCGAGCTCGGAATTCTGGTTGTAGCGGCGGGCGATGAAGCCGTCGACGCCATCGGAAATGCCGGCGACGAGGAAGCCGGCAAACGCCCAGCCCCAGTGCGCCTGCAACATGGCCAGCACCACGGCGGGCACCAGCAGAAAGCGCATGATCGTGATCATGTTGGGGATGGTCAAGCGCATGTCCCGTCGCTTTTGTTTGCTGATAGATGATGGAGATGGGGGGTGGGCGCAAGGGAGAAGCTGCCGGCCATCTCCTCCACGAGGGGGAGATCGGCAGCTTCGCCGGCTATCCCCGCTTTTATCGGGGGGCAAAACTCCGCCATCCCGTCCGTTATCCTTGCGGACCGAAACCGTTCATGCGAAGAGCCCGGGAAAGCAGGGAAAGAGTATGAGCAAGCGCAAGAACGGGCTCACCTATGCCGAGGCGGGCGTCGACATAGATGCCGGCAATCTGATGGTCGAGAAGATCAAGCCGCTGGTGCGCGCGACGCGCCGGCCGGGCGCCGATGGCGAGATCGGCGGTTTTGGCGGCCTGTTCGACCTCAAGGCTGCCGGCTTCACCGATCCGGTGCTGGTCGCCGCCAATGACGGCGTCGGCACCAAGCTGAAGATCGCCATCGACGCCGGCAAGCACGACACGATCGGCATCGACCTCGTCGCCATGTGCGTCAACGACATCGTCGTGCAGGGCGCGGAGCCGCTGTTCTTCCTCGACTATTTCGCCACCGGCAAGCTCGATCCCGACCAGGGTGCGGCGATCGTCGGCGGCATTGCCGAGGGCTGCCGGCAGGCCGGCTGCGCGCTGATCGGCGGCGAGACGGCCGAGATGCCCGGCATGTATCACGGCAACGACTACGACCTTGCCGGCTTTGCCGTGGGTGCCGCCGAACGCGGCCAGTTGCTGCCGACCGACGATATCGTCGAGGGCGACGTGCTGCTTGGCCTCGCCTCCTCCGGCCTGCACTCTAACGGCTTTTCGCTGGTGCGGCGCATCGTCGGCGTGAGCGGTCTTGCCTGGAGCGACCCGGCGCCGTTCAACGACGAGTCGACGCTTGCCGAGGCGCTGCTCGAGCCGACGCGCATCTATGTCAAGTCGATCCTCAAAGCGATCCGCAACACGCATGGCATCAAGGCGCTGGCGCACATCACCGGCGGCGGCTTCCCGGAAAACATTCCGCGCGTGCTGCCGAAGGATTTCTCCGCCGAACTCGACCTCGAGGCCATCGAGGTGCCCCCGGTGTACTCGTGGCTGGCCAAGACCGGCGGCGTCGCGCCGGAAGAGATGATGCGCACCTTCAATTGCGGCATCGGCATGATCCTCGCCGTCGCCTCCGGCCAGGCGGCGCAGGTCGCGGCCGTGCTGCAGGAGGCCGGCGAGACGGTGACGCCGATCGGCCGCATCGTGCCGCGCCGCGACGCCGGTGTCATCTATCGGGGCTCGATCGGCCTATGAGCAAGAAACGCACCGTGGTGCTGATTTCGGGACGGGGCTCCAACATGACGGCGCTGATCGCCGCTGCGGCGGACCCGGCCTATCCGGCCGAGATCGTCGGCGTCATCTCCGACCGTGCCAGCGCCGCAGGCCTCGCCATCGCGCAGGCGCGTGGCATCCCGACCAAGGTCATCGTGCGCGCCGACTATGCCAGCAAGGAAGCGCATGACGGGGCGATCGACGCCGCGCTTATCGGCTTCCACGCCGAGATCGTGGCTCTTGCCGGCTACATGCGCATCCTCGGCGCCCGCTTCGTCGAGAAATGGCTGGGGCGGATGGTCAACATCCACCCTGCCCTGCTGCCCGCCTTCAAGGGGCTGGACACCCATGCGCGGGCGCTCCGTGCCGGCATGCGCATCCATGGCTGCACGGTGCATTTCGTCACGCTGGACATGGATGACGGCCCGATCATCGCCCAGGCGGCGGTGCCGGTCATGGTCGGCGACAATGAGGACACGCTGGCCGCGCGCGTGCTCAAGGCCGAGCACCGGCTCTATCCGCTGGCGTTGGGACTGGTCGCCGAAGGCAAGGCGCGCATGGAGAAGGGCCACACCGTGCTCGCCCACTTCGCCGACGACGCTGAGAACGGCACCTCGGTGGTGATGGCGCCGGACCCGCTGCGCGAAGAGCGCGATCTTGAGCAACTGGCGCGGATCACGCCGTAAGAGAGGCTGGCATGGCGACAACCAGACAACTGTTTGTCCTGCGTCACGCCAAGTCGAGCTGGGACGACCCCAAGCTCGCCGATTTCGACCGGCCGCTCGGAGCGCGCGGGTTGAAGACGGCGCCGCTGATGGGGCGCGAACTTGCTCGGCGCGGCTGGCTGCCGGACCTGGCGCTGGTGTCGTCGGCGCTGCGCACCCGCGACACATGGCGGCTGGTCTCGGCGGAACTGCCAAAAAAAGTGCCGGCCGATTTTGCCCTGGCGCTCTACGAAGCCGCAGCGGCGGACATTCTGGCCAAGGTGCGGCAGGCAAAGGCGAAGGCGGGCAGCCTTCTGGTGCTCGGTCACAATCCCGGGCTTGAAGAGTTCGCGCGCCAGCTTGCCGGCGACGGATCGGATGCCGGGGCGCTGAAAAAGCTCGAAGAGAAATTCCCGACCTCGGCGCTGGCCCGTTTTGACGTCGACGGCGACTGGGCGGATCTCACCTTGGGCAGTGCCCGGCTGACACATTGCATCAGGCCGAAGGAATTGGGCTAGCCGCGCTTCGTTGCCGAAGATCGGCAGAGAGCGGCGGGACAAGCCCGCCGCCTTGAGGTCTTTCTCGGATCGAGCCGATCAGCGATTGCCGAACAGGTTGCGGTCGCCGCCCTGGGTCAGCGGCTTCTGGACCGACGCGTCCGTCGTCCTGATCGAAGCCGTCACGGTGCTGTCGACCGCGGCAGTCGTCGGCTGGTTGGCGCTGTTCGAGCCATAATTTTCTTTGCCAGCGAAAGCGGCGCCGGTGGCAACGAGGATGGCGGGATCGGGTCCGCGCTTAGCGGCCCCAGATACCCTGGCCGGATTCCGGCTGGACCGAATCGGGCGTCAACTTGAAGCCTTGGTGTTCGACCGGCTTGCGGATCGAAGCCGTGAAGTTGTGGTCCAGATTGTCGGCAGGCGCGGTAACGGCCGGCTGGTTGACGTTGTTCGAACCATAGTGGTCGCTGCCCGCGAAGGCGCTGCCCGTGGCAACGAGAATGGCGGCAGCGGCAAGAGCGATCTTGGTCATTTCAGGTACTCCAGTAGTTTACTGTTCTGTCCGTCAAGTGGCGTGCCTTGGGAGGAATTCGCGTCGCTCGGACCACCCCGAGATGGGTCTGTGGTACTGCCATTTCCAGTCACGAAGATGTGCCCGAAAAACCTCAGAAACGGCGCTTGAAATCCGGCTGGAGGCTTCCTTTGCCATAATCTTTCCAAGCGATATCATATAGTTAGGCGAATACACCTCGTGCCGGCGACAAGATTTTCCGAGCCGGCGTTCACACCGTCGTGCACGGTGCGTCAACGGAAATCGAACCGAACGGTTCGGTTTTATGCCAATTGACGGGGGTTGCGCCCCCAAAGGACGGGCAGCGACCGAACCAACTAAGGTGTTTGCCTTGCGGGCGGATGACGATGCAAGCGGTTCGCCTTGCTTAGTCGTCCAGTCCAAGCACGTCGCGCATGTCGTATTGGCCGGGCGGGCGTCCGGCCACCCAGAGGGCGGCGGCGATGGCGCCGCGCGCGAACATGACGCGGTCGCCGGCCGCATGCGACAGGGTGACCATCTCGCCCTCGGCGCAGAAGCTGACACTGTGCTCGCCGACGATGCTGCCGCCGCGCATCACCGCGAAGCCGATCTCGCCTTGCGGCCGGGCGCCGGTGATGCCGTCGCGAACGCGCCGCGCCACGCCGTCGAGTTCGATGCCGCGTCCCCTGGCAGCGGCCTCGCCCAGCATCAGCGCCGTGCCCGACGGCGCGTCGACCTTGGAGCGATGATGCGCCTCGAATATCTCGACATCCCAATCCTCGGGATCGAGTGCGCTTGCCGCCTGCTCGACCAGCCCAGTCAGCAAGTTGAGCCCGAGGGAGTAACTGCCGGAGCAAACGATGGCGATGGTTTTGGCAGCAGCGGCAATGGCGGCGAGCTCGCTGTCGTCGAAGCCGGTCGAGCCGATCACCAGTGCCGGCCCGCCACGGGCAGCGCAGGCTTCGGCCAATGCCACGGACGCTACAGGCGTGGTGAAGTCGACGACGACATCGGCTGATACAAGCGCCCCGTCGCGGCTGACCAGCCCCTCGCCGTTGATGCCTGGTCGATGGAAGCGAGCGGCCAGCGCCAGCCGCGGATCGGCCTCGACAGCTTCCACCATCTGGCGGCCCATGCGGCCGAGCGCACCGGCGACGGCTATCCTGAGGGGTGGCATGGCGTTTCCTGTTGAAATGCGAGTCGGAACAATCGT
>NZ_CAXUPE020000002.1:2187500-2338546 GCF_964252735.1 Mesorhizobium sp. LjNodule214 | reverse complement strand
CGTCGGCGGCAGTGGCAACGACACACTCAACGGGGGTAGCGCAAAAGAGGCGATATATGGATTTGATGGAGACGACACGCTCAACGCCAATGCCGGCAACGACACTCTGACCGGCGGCGCTGGTACCGATGCGCTGAATGGCGGTTCCGGCAACGACACCTATGTGTTCAATTCGAGTGACGGCTCCGACACGGTCTACGACACAGGCGGCACCGACACGATCCAGCTCGGCGCCGGGCTGACCGCAGCTAATGTGATCTTCAACGTCTCCACCTCCGGCAACGACCTGCTGATCAGCGATGGTGTCAGCGGCGACCAGATCAAGCTGGTGAACCAATACGTTGGCACCAGCTACCAGATCGAGACACTGATCTATGGCGACGGCACCACCATCAGCCTGACCAGTGGTCTGCCGATCGTCGGCGGCACCGGCAACGACACCCTCAACGGGGGTAGCGCAAAAGAGGCGATATATGGATTTGATGGAAACGACACACTCAATGGCGGTGCCGGCAACGACACGCTAGTCGGCGGGGCGGGCAACGATACCTTCATCTTCCGGTCCGGTTTTGGGCTGGACGCTGTCGCGGATTTCACTGCCGGATCGGGATCCGACGACGTCATCGAGATTGCGAATGATGTGTTCGCTGACTTCGCTTCAGTGCTTGCCGCAGCGACCCAGGTCGGCACCGACACGGTGATCACGCACGACTCCAGCAACGTGCTGACCCTGAAGAACGTGGCCCTGGCGAACCTCCATCAGGACGACTTCCAGTTCATCGCCGCCTGAGTCTGATCCGGAACTGTAGTGAACGCGTGGCCTCAACTCCATCCATCCGAACCGCCGCGAACAACACTTGCGGCGGTTCTGGCTTCCTTCCGGCGAGCCTTCACCGGAATTGCGCTGATGAGCGGCGTCGTTAATGTTTTGGCGCTGACCGGCTCGTTCTTCATGCTGCAGGTCTATGACCGCGTCATACCCGGCCGCAGTGTGCCGACGCTTGTCGGCCTTGCCGTGTTTGCCGCCACGCTTTTCATCTTCCAGGGCGTGCTCGAGCTGATCCGGTCGCGGCTGCTCGTGCGCATCGGCATGGCGCTCGATGCGCGACTGAGCGGGCAGGTCTATGCCGCCCTGATGCGCTTGCCATTGCGCACCAAGCTCGCCGGCGATGGCCTGCAATCGTTGCGGGATCTCGACCAGGTGCGATCCTTTCTGTCGAGTGCCGGGCCGACTGCGCTGTTCGACCTGCCCTGGATGCCGCTCTATCTCGCCATCTGCTTCCTGTTCCATTTCTGGATCGGCATGACGGCACTGGCCGGCGCGGTTATTCTCTTTGGCCTGACACTGCTTGCCGAAGCGCGCACGCGGGAGCCCGCGAAGAGGGCCAACAGCCAGGCGGCAGCGCGCAACACGCTTGCGGAAGCGACGCGACGCAATGTCGAGGTCCTGCAAGCGATGGGCTTTGGCTCGCGCATTGCCGAGCGTTGGTCAGGCGTCAATGCCGACTACCTCAGCACCAACGCGAAGGCCAGCGATCTGGCGGGCACGCTGGGAACGATCTCGAAGATCCTGCGCATGATGCTGCAATCGGGCATATTGGCAATCGGCGCCTATCTCGTCATCCACCAGGAGGCGACAGGCGGCATCATGATTGCCAGCTCGATCATGATGGGTCGGGCGCTGGCGCCGATCGAGCTCGCCATCGCCCATTGGAAGAGCTTTGTCACTGCCCGCCAGGCTTGGGCACGGCTGAGCCAGCTTCTGGCTCTGCTGCCGGAAGCCTCGACAAGCGTCGCACTGCCGGCGCCGAGATCGGCCCTTTCGGTCGAAGCCATCAGCGTCGCGCCGCCCGGCGAGCGCCGCGTGGTCGTGCAGGATGCTGGCTTCGCGCTGGAGAAGGGCGCCGGCCTCGGCATCATCGGACCAAGCGCCTCGGGAAAATCCTCGCTGGTCCGAGCAATCGCCGGCATCTGGCTACCGGTGCGCGGAACCGTCAGGCTGGACGGCGCAACGCTCGACCAGTGGTCGCCCGAAGAGCTCGGCAAGCATGTCGGCTACCTGCCGCAGGACGTCCAGTTGTTCGACGGCACCATTGCCGAAAACATAGCGCGCTTCGAGCCGCAGGCACCCTCGGACAAGATACTGGCGGCGGCGCGCGCCGCCGGCGTGCACGATCTCGTCGTCCACCTGCCGGAAGGTTACGAAACGCGGATCGGCGAGGCGGGGTCGGCACTCTCGGCCGGACAGAGGCAAAGGGTGGCGCTGGCCAGGGCTCTCTATGGCGACCCGTTCCTCGTCATCCTCGACGAGCCCAACTCCAATCTCGATTCCGAAGGCGAAGCCGCGCTGACGGTGGCGATCCAGGGCGTGCGCGAAAGAGGCGGCATTGCCGTCGTCGTGGCGCATCGGCCAAGCGCGCTGGCAAGCCTCGATCAGGTGCTCGTCATGGCCAACGGCCGCGTCCAGGCCTTTGGTCCCAAGAATGAGGTGCTAAACAAGGTGACCCGTCCAGGCGGCGTTCCGCTGAAAGTTGTTTCCGGCCCCGAAGAGGTGGCGCCCTGATGGCGGAACGCGCTGCATCCGTGATTGACCGAACCATTCGCCGCTATCTGCTTGGCGGCGTCGCTGCCTGCATCCTGCTTGTGGGCGGGGCCGGAAGCCTTGCCGCCGTCACCGAGCTTTCCGGGGCCGTCATCGCCTCGGGAAAGCTGGTCGTCGATTCCAACGTCAAGAAGGTGCAGCATCCGACGGGCGGTGTGGTCGGTCAGATCTTCGTCAGGGAGGGCGATGCCGTGCAGTCGGGGCAAATCCTGATCCATCTCGATGAGACGGTCACCCGGGCCAATCTGGCCATCGTCACCAAGAGCCTCGATGAATTCGATGCCCGCCTGGCGCGCCTCGAAGCCGAGCGCGACGGCGCCGACGTCATCACCTTTCCACCGTCACTCCTGTCGCGGCAGGGCGATCCCGAGACCGGCCGCGGGATGGCCGGCGAGCAATCCTTGTTCGAGTTTCGCAGGCAGGCGCGCGCCGGCCAGAAGGCCCAGCTGGCGGAGCGTATCGTTCAGCTTGCTGAAGAGGTCTCGGGCCTGACCGAGCAGAGGGACGCCAAGAGCCAGGAAATCAAGTTGATTGGATTTGAGCTTGAGGGCATGCGCAAACTCTGGGAGCGCAAGCTGGTCTCGATCGATCGCATAACGGCGCTCGAGCGCGATGCCGTGCGGCTGGAGGGTGAGCACGGGCAGCTGACAGCGTCGATCGCGCAGTCGAAGGGCCACACGTCCGAAATCCGCCTGCAGATCATTCAGGTCGACCAGGACCTGCGCAGCGAGGTCGCGACCGAGCTGCGCGATGTCCAGGCAAAGATCTCCGAGCTTGTCGAGCGCAAGGTGTCGGCGGAGGACCAACTCAAGCGCATAGACATACGCAGCCCGCAGACCGGCGTGGTTCATCAGCTTTCCGTGCACACGGTCGGTGGTGTTATCTCACCTGGAGAGCTGATCATGCTCATCGTGCCGGTGGCAGACGAGCTGACCGCCGAGGCCCGGGTGGCTCCGCAGGACATCGATCAACTGACGCCAGGGCAGGGCGCAGCATTGCGACTGTCGGCCTTCAACCAGCGCACGACGCCTGAACTCAACGGAACCGTCGGCAAGATTTCCGCCGACCTCAGCATCGACGAGCGAAGCGGCGCCGGCTTCTACACCGTGCACGTCGTTTTGCCGCGCAATGAACTCACCAGGCTCAAAGGATTGACGCTTGCGCCCGGGATGCCGGTCGAGGTGTTCTTTTCGACCAGCCGCCGCACGATGCTTTCCTATTTGGTGAAACCCCTGGCCGATCAGATCGAGCGCGCGTTCAGGGAAGAGTAGGAAACAGCTTCCACGACTCTAAGGTGCAAGGGCATTCGGTAGAACAGGATGCGCCTACCGCGGACTACCACCTCGTACGTGGCTTGCTTCCCAGTGTGCTGGTCGTGGGCGGCGGCCGGAGCAGCAGTGAGACACTTGCTGCTAAGATGCACCTTGCTAGCGCAAAGACAAACCTCCAGGTCGACGTCGTTACCGACTGCTCGGATAGCCACCAAGATGATGAGTGCCAGACCTTATTTGTTCAAATTCATTTTAATGAAGTGGATATTCGCCCCTCCTAAAATGAGCTATACTCTCTCGTTGCATAGGGGCAGGGGTCTCTGGCATGATTGATTCAGACGTGTTCGACTTTGTCGAACGCTGCAGGAAGCACACGACAACCGGGCCGCTCCTGAGCGACCTTCTAGAGACTGTGAGAAACCTTGGTTTCGAACATCTAATTTTGAGCGGTGTTCCCCTCGGGGGCCAAAAGCTCGCCCCAATGGTGGAGTTGAACGGTTGGCCTGCGGGCTGGTTCGAACGCTATGTCGAAGCCGAGTATGCTGCGGTTGACGGTGTTTGCATCTATTCTGCGAAGACCTTGAAGCCGTTTCTTTGGGCTGACGTACCAGCAAAATGGTCTAACACCGAAGGTTCGCGACGAGTTGCCGGCGAAGCAACGGAGTTTGGCATCTGCAGCGGCTTCGCCGTACCCATGCTTAGCGTCCATCATTGGCAATCCGTGCTGTCGTTTGCGTCTTCCGCCAGGTCGTGCACTCTGTCGCCGCGACAGCAAGTGCAGTTGGTGACGATGGCGGTATACGCCGGCATGTCGATCCAGGCTTTGTCGAATGACGAAGACGGCGATGAAGGTCCGCTGACGGATCGGGAAAAGGAAGTGCTTTTGTGGGCGGCGGCTGGCAAAACCTCGTCGGAAACGTCTCAGATTCTCGGCCTGACCGAACGGACTGTCAAATGGCATTCCACACGAGCTCGGGAAGCCTTTGGCGTCGCGACAACCACGCAGGCGGTTGTTGAAGCGGTGCGCAGGCGCTTAATCCATCCCTGAGCGTGTCAACTGTTCGATCGGACAGGTGACGTATATTAGCGCGACTGCGACTGTCCCTCTAAGAAGCGATGGGGGTCGCGCTATGATAGAAGCCCATGTCGTCAATGCGCTGAACAAACATCTTTATGAAAGCGAATTCGACGAATTCCTGCGCCGGCGTCACGACTTTTTCGTGCATCAGAAGCATTGGCGGCCGGAAAGTCCCGACGGCCGAGAGGTAGATCAGTTCGATACGGACGCCGCGACCTACCTGCTGGGCATCGAGGATGGCCGGGTAATAACCTCCGCCAGGTTGATCCCGACCAGCGAGCCGCACATGGTCTCCGAAGTCTTTCCTCACATGTGTGAAAAATCAGGTGTCCCGAGGAGGCCGGATTGGGCGGAATGGACACGCACTTTCGTTGTCCCCGACAAACGCTCGACCGGTTTGCGGGGCACGCTCACGCAACTCTGCTGCGCGGTGATGGAGTACGCCCTCGACGAAGGCCTTAGCGCGGTAGGTGGCATCCAGGAAACTTACTTCATGCCCCATCACGGCGCACTCAAATGGCGAGCCGAGCCTTTGGGCATGGCCAGAGAAGAAAACGGTGAGTGGTACATCGTTGCCTACATTGACGTGAGTGAGCGGGCTCTCGCGAGTGTCCGCAGAATCCTTGGTATCGACCATTCCCTGTTGGTTCGTCGAGGGTCGCAATTGCCGTTCATCGAAAGTGCCCACAAATTTAACAAGGTTGCCTAGAATTCCAGCTGGCCTGAACTGATGCAGGTAGTCCTGGATACATGCAGATCACGTAGAGAGGTAAGTAACAGCACTCGTTCGGCGGCATTATCGAGCAGTGGAATCAGGATAATCGAGTGCACCGATAGCGTAGGAGTTTTGACCATTAGCTGAGCTCCACCGCAAACCAAAGATAGCGGGGTATCAAGGGGAAGGGAGGAGCATATGCCAATCGTAGGAACGGGATGGGAATTACATATAATTCGACAAAATATTCAGCAAAGGCGGGGAAGAATACGCACTATTGGCGATTACCAAATTTATCACAACGGAATTCCCCAAACGAATCTCAAAGGTACTGCGGTCGAAGCGAAGGGTCCTGGCGACAATAACGTGGCAGGAAATGGCCGAAGGGTCGAGGCGGCCAGATATCCCTTGGCCACCCAAGCAGGTTCACATTATCTGACTATAGGTTATTTGATCAGCAACGATTGTGACCAGACTCCCAAACCTGGCCTGGAATTGCTCCAAACAAGAAACCGTCGGGAAATACTTGTGCATCCTGGCCACGGATTTCTGGCGAGTGTCGGTTGCATCAACCTGACTAGCGCCTTAGCGAGCGGCAATACCGACATACCGTTCGTTGACAGCCGCGATCGAGTTATTGCGGCGATCACCGACCTTCAAACGTTCGCAGGAGGTGCCTTTCCCCATCATAACGGACAACCTATCGACAACGCCTGGGTTGTTATCGACGGCGAGCCCTAAAACGTGATCGGTATTCATGGGCACGAGTGACCCAGTTGCCAGGGAAGCTAGTCGCCGTCGAAAGGTTGATCTCAATTCCAGCTTACCTTTGAGGAATTTGACCAATATGGCTGACGTGCAGGTGCCGGATGTGTCCGGCTTGACCCAAGCAGAAGCGGAAGAGCGGCTGACGAGCGCGGGGTTGGTTGTTGGCACAGTGACGACCGCGACCAATTCAACGGTGCCGTCCGGCGGGGTCAGCAAGATGAACCCCGTTGCGGGCTCGCCAGTAGCACCTGGATCGACCGTAGATCTTGAGCTGTCGGGCGGACCGGCAGCGCAGGTCGTCGTGCCGGACGTGTCCGGCTTGACCCAAGCAGAGGCGCTAACACGGCTGACGAACGCGGGGTTGGTTGTTGGCACAGTGACGACCGCGACCAATTCAACGGTACCGTCCGGCGGGGTCAGCAAGATGAATCCTGGTGCGGGTACGTCAGTTGCACCTGGATCGACCGTGGATCTGGAAGTGTCGGCCGGACCGGCAGCGCAGGTCGTCGTGCCGGACGTGTCCGGCTTGACGCGACCCGCCGCGGAATTAGCTCTGAAAGGTATCGGTCTACAAGTCGGAGCCGTCAAGAATCAACACACCGATCTGGTTCCGACCGGCGGTATCTTAGCAACAAATCCGCCTGCCGGGGCAACGGCGCCATCGGGATCGGTGGTCACGCTTGAGATATCGTCTGGACAGGAACCAAATTTTACTCAATATATACCAACTGTATTGTTTTCGATGCTTACTCTTATCGTAGTTGGTTTACTTGTGTGGGGAATATGGTCAGAAAGTTTTCTGACAAATCTTTCACGTAAAGAGTTCGCAAGGGGATTGATCACATTCCTAATAGCAGTTGCGACCGTCGGAATTGCCATGATCATCGCCATTTCGACGATTATGTTAAATGAAACGGCGGATGCAGACAAAAGATTTGACCGCGGAAAGCAAATTCTTACAATTCTAATTGGGGTATTGGGAACGATTGTTGGGTTTTACTTTGGTTCCACCCCCGATACTGAGAAGCCTCTAACTGAGCAGCGCGTATCGGCACTAAAGATGATGCTACCGCGAGGCACCGTCGGGATTCCCTATCCGACCATAACTTTAGAATCGACCGGATTAACGCCGCCACTTAAATGGTCGGTTTCTCCCGACTTGCCAGATGGCATCGTATTGGACGCTAACGCGGGGAAGATCAGTGGTACTCCAACAGTGCCCTTAGCGAGGACCCAATTCACATTTAAGGCTACAGACAGTGCTGCTCCCCAAGGCTCGTCACAGGAAATATTGGAACTGCAAATACAGTAAAGTTGCCGAGGGAGAACAAAAGGCATGATCAGCCGGATGCGGTTGCGGTACTAAAGCCGTCGCCTAGCGTATGCGGGCGCTGAGGCCTGCGGTGAGGTTTGGTTTTCTGTTCGGAGTAAATTGGTTGGCCTATACCCTCGCTGACGCGAGGCACCTTTGGGTTTCGAGTCTAGGGAATGTTTTGCATGCATTATGCTGCGTCATCTCTTGTTCTTGTTCTCTGCTTAGCGGGCTGCGCGACGCCGCCTCTTCAGGAGACAAAGGCCTTCGTAACTGCTGTGAATGCGGTAAATTCTGCGGCGGATACGCTCGTTGATGAAATCAACGTCGCTGAAAAGGCTCGATATTCGCGGCTTCACGCAAAAGATCCAGTCTTCGAGCTAAATAACGCTTACTATGTTTCAACTATCAGTGAAACGCCTGCCGCTTTGGATTACCGAAATGGCCTAACTGTACTTCAGGATTACGCAAATTTGCTGCAGAGTCTGGTTGACGGCTCCGGAATTAACGCCGTTCATACTCAGGCTGAGACGTTGGCGGCCAATATTTCGGCCATAGCCGGTGCTCCGGAAGTCGCGGTCGTCACCAAGGCTTTGCTACCCGTTCTTGATCGGATCACAGCTGCGGCCAACGTCGCGGAGGCCCGGCACATGGCAGTAGGCGGAGCAAAGGCCGTTCACGATCTTCTCGCCGCGCTCAGGGATGGCGCGCCGGCAATGTACGAATATCTGACATTGGATCTGCGTCGTACACGAGCACCTTACGAGAGACTGCAAGAATATCGTGTCGCCGTCGCGAATTACGTGGTTCTGATCGACAAGCTAGACTCAACCTTCTCGCAATTGATCGTCGCCTTCGATCGCCCCAGCAATCCCATCACATTAGCGGCACTTGTCGATGCTAGCGCCCAATTGAAGGCTAACGTGAGCGCCGCGCGACAGAGCCTCGTAGCGTTACGACGCAGCGGAATTTGATACCTCGGAGGTCACATGAGCGCACTGGCCGACACGATGAGCCGCGCCCTTGCAGCATTGCAAGAGCGCATCAACCAAACGCCAGCGCCACCCGACAAGGACGCACTGATTGCTCAATACGACGCACTGTTTGCGATCTACGAGGAGCGAGTGGATGACGATTGGACGCATGCCGCGAAAAAGGTACGCGATGCTGCGGCTGCCGTTCAGGCGGTCATAGATTCCGGCAAATCGTCACCCCTCGCAAACTTGGCGCCCGCTCTTGCGGCAGCTACGGCAAACCTGAAAGCTGCACTGGTTGGTTTGCCGTCCGCGCCTGTGGCGCTGATTCCTGCTGCTCGCGGCCCGGTCACCGCTCCTGCCCCAGGGCCGGTAGCGGCGGGGCCGGCGCCGGCGGCCATTCCCATCGCTCCGACCGGTGCAGCGATCCCGCTTACCCAAGCCGGATTGGAAAATGCCTGCCAGAAGCTCGCTGTAAAGGCAGCCGAAATCTGGGCTGTTCTGTTTACCGAAACCGATCCACCCTATTGCGGCTTTTGGGCCAATGGTTCGCCCCAAATTCTTTACGAGCAGCACATTTTCCATCGGTTGACACAAGGCAAATTCGACGTGGCCCATCCGGACATCAGCTCGCCTGATGCCGGAAACTACGGCGCCAGCGGTGCGCATCAATATGCTCGATTGAAGCAAGCGGCCGCCTTGGACGAGTCGGCGGCCTTGCAAAGCGCCAGCTGGGGTATTGCTCAAACCCTAGGCACTAACTTCAAGCGCCTCGGATTCGCCACACCACAAGTAATGGTCAAGCAGATGTTTTATTCAGAGGATGAACAACTCCTGGCCGGCGTTAAGGAGATCCTCGCCTCCGATCTCGCTGGTGCCCTCGCCGCACATGACTGGAAGTCCTTTGCCACCGGCTACAACGGTCCCGCATATTGGAAAAACAACTACGACGAGCATCTGCACAGCTGGCACGCAAAACTCGTTTCGGGTGCTTTGCCAGACCTGCGGGTCCGAACGGCTCAGGTTTACCTGATGTATCTTGGCTATGATCCCAGCACCATTGATGGAATTTGGGGCAAACGTACCCAGTCTGCGCTCAATCAATACAGGACCAAGATCGGTTTGCCAGCCTCTGACCAGCTGGACGATCCGACCATGGCCGCATTGTCCAAGGACGCTCAAGCCGCCACTGGGGCGGCAGTACCAGTTCTGTGACATTGCGGGTGCTGTCCGACCTAATGCGTAATTGGAGGAAGCAATGACCACCGGCAGCTATCTTGACAAGACGTTTGTGGTGGAAAACCCAGATGCCCGCATTCGGAGGGACGACGACTTGCACAGCTTCGTCACTTTGTCTGCCTCTGAGGCCGCATTAGCCGGCGGAAACGTCGGAGATTTCAAGCGGATACCGGTTGATACTAAAATCCGGGTGCTTGGAACCCGCATCGGCCCCAATGGAGTCGTCTATGTTCAAGCGGCGACCGACGCCAACCCTCCCACGACAATCGGTTGGACGTCATCGCGCAATCTGAGGGGCCAGTTCGTTAATGAAACTCTCGGCGAAGTCGACCCCACTGACAATGATCCAAGGGGCGCTACGGCGGCTTGGGCAAAGGGAAACTTCGTCGGGCAGAAAAAACTGGTGAATATCGTCGACAGCACGCTCGAGGTGGAACAGATTGCGCTCGAGACATTGCCGGCATATCTCAGGCTCGTTGCAGCCGCCGAACAATCCAAGGTCACAGTGGCGTTGCGGAGTGGCTTCCGAACCTATGCCGAACAAGCGTATCTGTACGAAGGTTTCAAAAATCACAAAGCAGGATTTGCAACGGCCGCGCGACCTGGATTTTCTAATCACCAGCATGGTCAGGCCTTCGACCTAAACGTCGGGGGCTTCCAAGGCAATCCTGTCTATGACTGGTTGAGTCAGAACGGCCCAAAGTTCGGGTTTATTCGTACGGTAAGCGGCGAACCCTGGCATTGGGAGTACCGCCCTGAAATGGCCGCCCAACTCGCAGCGAAAGGGAAGCACAAGCTAGCTGGCATCGTTTAACCTGCTTCTTGTTTTTTCTTACTTCGACATCTCGAGGGGCGTCCACGATGGCTGAGACAACGCAAGCAGATCCCATACCCGGACAGTCACAGAAAGAACCCAGCAGCTGCACAGGTAGGGATCCCCACTTTGCAGTGAATGACGCCTCGTTCTTTGAATACGTTGACCGGCTTAAGCGTCTTCGGAATTTTTTATATCAAGAGGCTATTCCGATGTCGACCGCAGCTTCAGAAGCGCTAGAGATGGGAAATCTACATGTGCTCTATTTTCATGCTGACGGAAGAATGCCGACAATTGAGGAGTGGAACCAAGTTGAACGGCAAACTCAACTTGTTTATAGTATATTGCCCCCAATGCTACGAAGACGATTTCTCTTGATTAAGACACCACGAAATTTAGTTATTTTGCCAGTCGCGTTTTTGAGTCTGATCATTATATCTGCAATAACGATTGTTGGTGTATTCAATTTTTCGTGGCAGGTTCTGATTTACGTAGCTTTTTTCTTGTTTTGGACAGGATCTCTCGGATCTCTCGGTGCGATAGCATCCATCGGAATGAATGCTTTGTCAGTTCAGAATGATATTACTTTTGATATAACTAATAACGCACTTCTATCACTTCGCGTGATCATTGGGGCGTTATTTGCGGTGGTTCTTATATTTCCATTTGGTTATAACGGTCTATTTAATTTTTTCTACACAATCTCCTTTCTCGTTTTTGGTCCAATACAGTCCAACACGACGCAAGGTAGTCAAACCAGCCTGGATTTAATAGGCCAAGGCGTACTTTTGCTAGCACCATTTATTCTTGGGTTCAGCACATCGACCGTAATCCTTATTTTAAATCATCTTACGGATGCCGTTCAGAGTTTGTTCGGTCACGGGCCGTCACCTTCAGTTCCCCCATTGGTTACTGCCGATGAGGGCTTAAAGTCCTAAGCATAAAGGCCGACTGCTCCCTTAATTGAATCCGAACCGCAATTAGAGTGTTGCACCCATCGATAAGGCAAGAGAGGCAGATGAGTACAAAATTTAGTTCATCGTTCTGGTCCATTCTGACGTTGCTGTCGATGCTCGACCAGGTGGCGGTTGCCCAGGAGTTGCCCGCTGATCAGGTCGACGCTATCGTACAAGCCTGCGCTCAGATCGCTGAGGTCAAGCTCAGCGATGATTTGGTAAAATCTATCCGAGACACGTATTCCGACGTAGAGACACGCAGCGACTTCAGTTTAGTAGGTCCTTTTTTGGCGCGAATGCCGCCACCAGATCGTGGCGTGGCGCTCAAGTTGTTCGATTGTCTCTCAAAAAATTTGCTACAATCGTCTAGTCTCCCCACGCCGCAACCGCAGCCGAAACCTCCGCCGCCTGTGCTTCCGCTTGTAACGTATAAAGTGTGTTCAGGCGAATACGAAAACAGGTGTCAGCAGCACGATGTTTACCTCTACTGCTATAGCGATGTTGGAGCTTGGGCAAGCGCACGCTGCAGCTCATCCAACGTAACAAGATACAATACGTACGGTGGAAATAAGTGCGGGTATTCGATGGATCTTGTCACATGCACAGGACCTAAATGAGCTTTTGGGTTTCCTCTCGGCGCAGCAAATAGAGCAGCGGCAGTGTATCCAGGTTCAGCATTAACAGACGTCGCTGCGTCTTTATGCAGCGCCCGGTATTGTTGAGTCGCCGGTGTTTCCCGCAACAACGAGCGTGCCGGATCCCTTGAGACGGATCGCCTTGCGGAAGAGCGCGACGTATGGGACTTCAAAATCGCGCCTCAGCATGAAGTTGCGATTAGAGCGAAGAGGGATTGCTGGTGAACGGCACTCGCGTGACGATTTTCACCGTAACTGCATGGCCCCAGTGGGGCAGGTGCGCTTGCGTGTGCGCGCTGTTTGCGAGGCTCCGCGGGAACGCTGTCGATGTGGTGGTTCGGGCGGCTCCTGATCTTGCCCCGCTCCTGCAATGCTTCGCCTCAACCGGGTATGCTTATCCTAATAGTGTTTGATCGGCTTCTGTGATAAGTAGTCTAAGTACTAGGCGGAGGTCACAATGACAAAGATATTTCCTCGGCCCTTTGATGACGTTTCCGAGGTTGAAAGGCGGGAACGCCTGGAGGTGCCCGCTGCGTCGAAGCAGCCGGCGCAAAACCCCTATGGGCAAAAGGCTGCCAAGAAAAACGAGCCCCGGCCGGCCGCCAAGCCGAGCGCCCAAGCCAAGCCGGCTGAGGCCGTGAGGAAAGCGTCAGTCAAGAAAGCGGCGGCCAAGCCCGCAGCGAAGCCAGCACCGCCTTTGCATGACTCACCGGACCCGGAGCTGTCGTGGAGCACACTGGAGGCGGAGGCGATGACGTGCTTCTTCGAGGGTGCTACGGTCGCCGGGTCGCCTTCCCTTGTCAATGTCGCCAACATTTGCGCACATTTCGTCACGGTTGATACTGCACAGCCGCGCCTTGTCATCGGGCTTGCCTCGGTGTTGGCGGCCTACTTGTTCGCTGGGGTCAGAGGCAAGGCGCAACTGCCTCAGGGCGACACGCCAACCTGGCTCGTCGAGTGGGCGATAGCGCGCACGGCCCGAACCGAGCTCGAAGCACGGCTCGACGCCCGCCTCAGCGGTGAGGACAAAATCATGGGCGGCCGACGCGACGGCGCCGCCTTTGCGCTCGATAACCAGACCGCGAGCGTCATCAGGACGGCCCAATCCTATCTTCCCCTCGTCAATCCTGGTCACAGGGACCCTTCGGCACGCCACATGTTCGCCGCCATGCTGAACGCACCAGGGTTCGATGCACTGCTTTCATCGGAATTGGGGAGGACGGTCACACTCGCCGAAATCGACGAGCTGCGGGCATTCTTCCTCCGGAAACTCAAGGCCAAACCCGCGTCGGACGAAAAGGCCGACAATTGGGACGCGATCGTCCTGCCGTCGGAGATCGACGCCGTCCTGGCGTTGCTCCAGATTCCGATAGAGAAGTCCGCCCACGCCATGCTTTCTCGCGCCGCCATCCGGCGCGAAACTGGCGAGGATCTCCGCCTGCGCCATGTCCTCTCGGCCCTGGTGGAAGATCAGGCTTCAGGACAGCGCTCGCCGACCTCCCCTTCGGCGATGCTGTCTCAGGCGAGGACCTTCAACCCCCAACCGATCAGCTCGGGGTCATCGGCCGACGTGCGGGTCAATCCCTCCGATCCGCTACGTCTTTCGTCCGCTGTCGAATCGCTGTTACGGCGCGGGCTCAGGACGCAGCGGGAAATCTTTCTCAATCCTGCCCTGGGAACCAAGGGGCTTGTCGCCGGCATTCTCACCACGCCGCAGGAGGAACGGACAGCCGAGTTCACGAGCCAAAACATCGATTTCGACGGCATCGATTTCGACGAGATGCAGGGGCGCTTCCGCGACGTGGTGCGCGAGCGTTTCGCGGATAATCCCGAAGAGATGCGGGAGTGGTTTCGCGCCCTCGAACTCGAAACCGCGACTCTGCCCAAACTCAACCACGACCAGCCGGGCCAGGGTCAGGCGCACGACAAGCTCGGCATCACCAACGATGCGCTCGCTATCGCCAACGTCGCCGCCGGGTCGAACACGAACCTGCCCCTGGCATTCGGCATTTTCGGCGACTGGGGCGCTGGCAAGACGTTCTTCATGCGGCTGATCCAGGATCAGATCGCCGGCTTCGTCAAATCGGAAGCCAGGAACGACGGCTTCGAGCACGCGATCGTCCAGATCGAGTTCAACGCTTGGCACTACGCCGAAACCAACCTCTGGGCGAGTCTCGTCGGCCACATCTTCGATGAGCTGGACCGCTGGATGACGCGGGAGAACCGCGATCCAACGGCCGCCGACCAGATCCTCCAGCGCCTCGCCACCTCGCGCCAGCTTACGCTCGAGGCCGCGGCCGAACTGGCCATGCGCCGCAAGGAGCACGCCAAAGCCGAGAGCAAGCTTTCCAAGGCGCAGGAGAGCCTCGCAAATGCGCAGGTCGCCGTGGCCCATGCCCCGGGCCTCGCTTGGCGCGTCGCGCTCGACGCAGTGCGGCAGGAAATCATGAAAGACGCTGAACTGGAGCAGCAGCTTGGAACTATCGGGACTGCAGCTGGCGTGCCCAAGCTGCTCGACGACAAGGCCAAGCTCGTCGCCGCCCTCGATGAGCTCAACCGCTCGGCATCCGCCGGAAACGCCATGCTCGGCGCCTTGCGGTCGACGGTGGGAAGTTCGAGCACGGTCATCCTGGCGCTTTCGGCCCTCGTCGTCGTGCCACTCCTTCTGTTTGGCCTCCACACCGTCCTCGCGGCTGTACCGGGGTGGTCTGGACTGGCCGGGGTCGGCAGCGGGTTCGAGGCACTTGGCGGACTGCTCGCAATGCTGGCAGTGCTGGCGCAGAGGTTCTCCAACAAGGCCAAATCTCTAGCGGACAAATTCGCCAATCTGAAACGGAGCGTCGACGTCCAGATCGCCTTGGCGACGCAGAAAGAACAGGACGAAGTCGTGGCGGCCGCCAGCGGCTTGGCCAAGAGTTCGGCCGAGGTCGAGAACGCCAAGACCTTGGCCCAGGCCACTGGCGATCAAGTGGTCGCCGCGCTCAAGGATTATGCGGAGGAGACCAGTGCGCTTCGCATCCGCCGTTTCGTACGGGCCCGCGCGGGCGCCGACGGCTACGGTAAGCACCTTGGGCTGGTCTCGACGATCCGCAAGGACTTCGAGCAGCTCGAGTCACTCATGCTGAACAAGGAGGCGCCTCCCCATATGGAAGAGGCACGCCTCCACTACGAGGCGCGCGTGAAGGCCTTGATCAAAGAAAACGAGCAGGCCCTTGAGGAAAGCGAAAAGACACAGCTTCTGGCAACCGCAACCAGCCCGCGTGGAATAAAGGGTCTGGAAAGCATGCGGTTCAACCGCATCGTGCTTTACATCGACGACCTCGACCGGTGCGAACCCGACAAGGTGGTCGAGATTCTCCAGGCAGTGAACATGCTGCTGAGCTTCCGGCTGTTCGTGGTGATGGTCGCGGTCGATGCGCGCTGGCTCTCGCGGTCGCTCGAAAAGCGCTATCCGGACTTCTTCGGCCGAACCGAAGTCACCGACGAGGACCCCAGGGAGCCAACGGCTGCAACGAAGGCTACCCCCAATGCGACCGGCAAGGTCGGAGGCCAGGCCAACCGAAACGAGGATGGTGCCGCCGAGCGCGCGACGGCAGCGGACTACCTCGAGAAGATATTCCAGATTCCCTATTGGGTGCCGAGCATGAACGCGAAGGCCAGCATCTCACTAGTCGGCGACCTGGTCGCTCCGGATCGGATCATCGAAAAACCAGGCCCGGTTCCGCCTGAACCGGTTCCAGCACCCCCAGACAAACGGGGACGAAAGGGGGAAGTGCCCGCCCAGCCTGCGCTACCCGAAGAGGACCGTCAAACGCGGAGCGAGGCGGCGCCAAGCCGCGCGCTCGGGCTCACCGACAACGAGATCGCGACGCTAACCGCCCTCTCGCCTTTCCTCGGCGGTTCGCCGCGGCGCGCTCGCCGCTTCGTTAATATCTATCGCGTCGCCAAGGCGAGCCTGACCCCTGCCGAGGTCAAGAAGCTGGAGGACGGCGAGCACAGGGCGCTGGCCACCCAGCTCGCCATTGCGACGGGCGCGCCGAACGCGTTTGGCACATGGATGAGCATATGCGAGCGCGCCGACGAAAAGCGCTTGACCGAGCTCGTGACCGATGAATTCGACCGCAGTAACATCGAGGGTGCGCTCAAGGCATTTCGAGCGATGCCGGGCGAGGGCACGGATGTGCTGGCGAGGCTTGCCGTCCAGGCATCGCGGGCGGCCCGCTTCAGCTTTGCCGTCCCCCGCCGGCGATCACAAGGCGAGGCATCGCGAGCAAAATAGGGACAAGATTGAGGACGAATGGCTACCCGGCCGCGAGCCCCACTGGCAGAGAAGCCTGAGTCGCCTGTCCCCCCATCTCGGTGGCGCGATGGACGTGAGACATCCAAAGGATGTCCATCATACGTTCCATATCCACAATACATCTTATTCGATTTTGACCGCTCATTTCGACGGTCAGTCTGCCGCGAAAAAACAGAGGTTGAGCTTCGTGCTAAAAGCACCGCTCCATAAATGATGTTCTGCGACTTTTCATGATCAGCTAAGCACCAGAATTGGTCATTGGAACTTTTGCCCCCGTATGGCCGCCAGCGACGCTTTTCTGACAGGGCGCGCTGTCGAGCACTTTTCGCCAGCGACTCTGGTTAGTCCTGGACGAACCAATCACAGTACGCGCTCGCAGCGTACTGTGATTGGCTGCGGGCTCTATAGAGGCGACTGTCATATTGGGTCCGCCAGATTTCAAGCGAACAACACTACCTGTTTTGATCTGAGTCGCCATCTTCCCCTCCCTGGCAATTTAAAGACGATGACTGATCATACGACTAACACTTACCAAAGAAAATGGGTAAGCGATCGTTGCTAACTCAGATGCGACATGCTTGTTATTAAGATTAGAACCTAGAGAGGGGGTTCAATTGCCCGTTACAAAAGGCTCCGGAAACCCAAAGTGGACGCGCGACGAATCCTTGCTGGCATTGGATTTGCTCTATCGCCACGGCAAACCAATCGACAAACACCACGCTGACGCAATTGAGCTATCGAGGCTCTTGCGCGCGGCCCGTATCTACCCTGAAGCGAAACGCAAAGAGAGTTTTCGCAATCCAGACGGCGTGGCGCTGAAGACGCAAAACCTACTGTCCGCAATTGACCCAACGCGAAGGCTTAGCTCCTCTGAAACTGACAAAGAAGTCGTCGTGGAATATCCGAGCAACCGGAAGATCGAGCTCGCAAAACTCGCGACGGCCATTCGTGAAGCACTTGCGACTGAATCTGCATCGGAGATTGAGACCGACGACGATCCTGCGTTTCCCGAAGGCAAGATACTGACTGCGAGGCATCGTCAACGAGACCGACGATTGCGAGCGAAACTCATAGAGGCGCGACGGCCATCCGGATTGAAATGCGAAGTCTGCAGCTTCGGCGTAAGTGCAAATTCCCCGCGGTCTACAGATAGTTTTTTTGAGGGGCACCACACGGTCCCATTGGCCGCAGCTGAAGGCGAGCGGAAAACTCGCCTGTCTGACATGTCACTCCTTTGCGCCTGCTGCCATCGATTCATCCACCGGCTAATCGTGGACAACAAGCGTTGGATCAGCATCAATGAGGCTGTCGAGATGCGCCGACAAGTGGTGACTTAATCCGGCTAGTCGTCTCGAAAATCTATGGAAATCAGCGAAACGGACGGAACATGCTTCCGCCAACCGATCAGCGCTTTGATCGCCGCCAACCTGCGGCAAGGGCTTGTGCTTCTGAGCAGAACCATCTTTCGCCCTTGGCTTCGGTGATTTTGGTGACGCCGTAGTATTTCTGGCCAGGCACGTGATAAATGCGCTCGCCGTCCGCTGAAATGTTGCCCTTGATGTTGCAGCCGGAGTTGCCGTTGCCCAAGGCTAGAAGCGGTGCCGTCGTCGGCTGCGCATCGTCGGTGTGCTGCGCTCGCCAGTCCCACGGCGCTTGAAACGTCCCGACCCAAAGCCCGATCTTCGACGCCTTCGCCTTGGCCTGTTGCTCTGCATAGGCGCCATTGCTGTATTTTGGCCAATCCAGCGCTTGGCCGTGCTCGACCATCCAGGCGGCGACGCTGGACCCATCCCCTCGCCTGCAATCGCCAACATAGCGGTCATAGCGATCCCACGTGACGAAAG
Organism: Mesorhizobium sp. LjNodule214; assembly: GCF_964252735.1. Classification (NCBI taxonomy): domain Bacteria; kingdom Pseudomonadati; phylum Pseudomonadota; class Alphaproteobacteria; order Hyphomicrobiales; family Phyllobacteriaceae; genus Mesorhizobium; species Mesorhizobium sp. LjNodule214. Next base: position 2,320,038 of record NZ_CAXUPE020000002.1, on the reverse strand, counting down.
TGCATTGGACCGGCTTAGAAGCGGCTAGGAAGCCGTCCAGCGCTTCGGCGGAACGCCGCCCGCATGGATACTCGAACCCCTTTGCATCGTCGCAGTACTGCCGGCTCTCTGGCGCGTCGATCCCATTGAAGCGGACGCGCTGCCCTTGGATTGCGATCGTGTCACCGTCGATGACGGAGGCAACGCCGGCAATCGGCGCTGGAGCAGGCTTGGTCAAGCTCTGTAGGTTTATCTCAGGCAACGAGCCGCCGCGTTGGATGACAAACTGCGTGATCAGAGCGGTCACCGCGGCTACCGTCACGAAAACCACCCGCAAAGGCACGCCGGCCAACCGACGTGCGCGATATCGCTTTGGTCCGGTGCGCTTTCGCCACCGGTCAGCCTGATTGGCGCCTTGATAACGGCGGACTTTGCCCACTCCCCTTCTCCCGAAGGAGAGAATGCTTCCATCGCGGGCAAGAGTCCAGAAGTCTAGCTGGCCAACGCCTAACAGCGTTGGCCTCAGTGTGCGATACACAAAAGCCATACTTCGAACGCTGAAGCGATGCTCGACGCTATTTCAACGCTGCAACCCGATAGGTCTCGATAGCGTCAGATTGCAGCAACTCTTGGCAAATCGACAGCAAGATGTAATCCAGGTTTGGTCGAACATATGCAGGATATAACTCAGTCAGATGGTCAAGAATCCTTGCGGCATCGGGACTGCGTTTCAGATACCTATCGCCTTGGGCGTGTATATAGCCGGCGCGATATGCGGCGTACTCTATTACGTCAAACCTGCTCAGTTTGATCCCATCATGACAAGCTATCGTGCTTGAAAAATACTCTGGAAAAACGCAGGAGCGCTTAACGAAAGGCTCGCCACCCATCGTAAAATTGATTGGGGTAGTGGAGGATGTAATAAACCAGTCCTTTCCGATTGATGGATGTTCGACAGTTTGTCCACTTCCGTTCTCGGAGGTGACTATTGCCGACAGCACGCCGACGCCGCCGTATGAAGGAAGTTCCTCGCCGCCAAACAGTAACGCCGTCACATCTTTGGGGAGTGGCTCCCATTCGAGAGCGTAGGCCTCAATATGTGGTTTTCCATCAAGACCGACATACCCCCAGAATTTTTCAAAGTTGTCATAAATGTCTCGAAGCCAAACTGTCGCAGCTTTCAATTGCGACGCTGAGACACCAACTGGAACGAGTTCCCTAAGATCAGCGATATTTTCAGCCAGATTTCTGGCATACCGCGCTTTCTCGGTGGGCACTTCGCGAATCTCCCGGATGGCTGTGACACACCGATGTGATCCGGCCGCCTAGGCGGTCCCGTTCACGCTGGTCTCTTCGTCAAGAGCATATGGTGCCGGCAAATAGGCATTTGCCACAAGCCAATCATCTACAATCGATTTGATCAAATCGGATTTCGAAACTCCGATCTCAGCGGCCAGCCCGGCAAGGGATTCATCGACCTTCGGCTCCAGGGCAATCCCGGTGACGTTCCTAAGCACAAGCGCGGCCCTGCGAAGAATGATTTGAAGATCAGGGCGGGAGATGTCCGCAATCCGGTCAGCTGCGCTTGCAAGTTCGCTTGCGATGGTGAGGCGTGCCATTGCTGATCCCTCTCAAAGATACCGCTCGCCGTCCGTGCGGTGCTCGAAACAAAACCAATGCGGTGTGTGCTTCGGTTTGCCAAAGCCCCAACCCGCATCCTTGCCGCAGCCGGTGTGTTCGCAGAAATGATGTTGGATGCCCGGCGGCGTGACGTGTTCCTGCCTGGGAAGCCTAATTTCGTCGCTCATGACACCTAGTGAACAAAATAGGAACAAAAGTGTCAAGGGTGCCTTGACGAGTTAGGAATATGTTCTCTATCTCTGATCGCATTAGAAGCGGGAACGAACGGATCGGCAAAGCGTGTCAAGCGCTGGCCGGCGAAGCTATGGCAAAGACAGCAGAGGACAATTTTCGGATCGAGGTTTGGGATCGCGAGGAAAAGGCCCTTGTCGAGACAATCTGTCGATCGCCGGACTCATTCGTGAGTCAGGCCGCATGGCAATCCGCCATCCGACGACGGCCAGGAATGCTGCTCATCCATCGTAACGGTCGGCACGTGATGGAAAAGATCATCACGCCGGGCGAACCGACAATCTCGCCGCAGACCATCGTTGACGGCAGCGTACATGCTGGCTTGGACGTGGCGCTTGGCGATTTGCGCGAATGGCACAGACTGCGCGCGTGGTGCAAAAACTGCTCACATCACGCCGACGTCAAACCCGCAGCGCTTATCAAACGCTATGGCAAAGATGCGTTGTTTAGCACAGTCGAGCGGGCGCTGTTCTGCACCAGTTGCGACCGTGGCGGGCCGGTCAGGTTAGAAATTCACAAGCTGCCGAGGAATTGACAAGCGCGAGATTGCGCCGGCTGTTTTCACGAGTAACCGCGCCTGTGAATCTCAACGTGACGGGTGATCTTTTCAGGCAAGACCATCTCGACCCCGTTGGAATTTATCCACGCGCCTAGAAATACCAGGTGCGATCCGATCGGTGCGCAAAGTCCTCGGCCGTCGGCGCCGGGCTGATCTGCTGCCAATTCCCATTGGACAATCGCCAAATCTCGACTGTTGCAAGGGACGTGAAGTTCGTCGATCCAGATTTTGGAGGACAAGCCATCAATAGAATCGAACGCCGACCACTTGCCTGGACCTTGGAATCGCAATCCTGCAGTTTCGAACGCGTCCAGCAATATTGGTCGCAGCACCGTTCGCAAATGCGAATTCGCGTTTCGACCTAGCTCGGCATCAGTGAGAAATTGAGCGCGAAGACCGCATGGACTATTGAAAAGCCAATCAAGGGTCATGCGGCGGACTGAGAAGGAAAACTGGACGCGTTCGCAGTCCGGTAGCCGTTCGTCCGTCGCGGGCCTGATTGTGGGTTTAACCGTGCCCGTCGAGATTTCGTGCCCAATTGCTTCCGCTATCTCAGCAAAAGCCGGAGCAGCTTCTAAACTGAGGCGTCGCTCTTCATCAAATTCTGGTAGGAAACGCCAATCATTGGATTTTCGGAAAGGCACTGAGATCATCATCGAACATCCCTCAGCGCCTCGACAAACGCAACTTTCGCGGAACTATCCTCTAGGCGGTCGCAATGGTCAGCGATTTGGTGAGCGCCCGACCACAGAAATGTTCCAATGGGCAGAAAATAAGGGCTCTAGGGTATTGACTGGCGGAGGGAGTGTCCGCCGAGCGAATGCGATGTCACAATCGCTTCTTCTGACCTGCGTTGGGGTAGACTGGATGTCAGGAACGCGCCTCATCTCGGTCATAGAGTCAGGCAGCGACGCTTCCTGAAAGCTGACATACCGCTACGAGTTAGTCCTAGTTGCGTCACACCGTCACTCGCTCCACTGCCTATAAAGGAAGGTCCCGAACCAAGCTCCGTTTGGCCATCGCCTTGTGGTCCTAGGCGTCACATGAAATGATCGAAGCCAGCCAGAAGCTGGGCACAGCTCTGGGTGGGAGAAATGTCGTCATGGTGACGACCCGGGCTGAGCGGCGGCTGGCGGCCATAATGGCTGCAGACGTAGTCGGCTATTCGCGTCTGATGGAAACCGATGAGGCGGCGACGCTCGACGCGCTCAAAACGCTCCGCGCGGCAGTGATCGATCCTCTGCTCAGCGAGCATAAGGGACGAATCGTCAAACTCATGGGCGATGGCGCTCTGGTGGAGTTCCAGTCCGTCGTCGATGCCGTCACCTGTGCCGTGGCGATTCAGAGCAAGGTCGCCGCGCATGAAGTGGACGCTCATGCCGAGCGCCGCTTGGTCTTTCGGATCGGGATCAATCTCGGCGACGTGGTGGTCGAAAGTGATGATCTCTTCGGTGACGGGGTGAACGTGGCGGCGCGCCTTGAGCAGCTTTGTCCACCGGGCGGCGTGCTCATCTCGGGCACCGCCTACGACCACATGAAGGGCAAGCTCAGCCTGCCAATCGACTTTGCTGGTGAGCAGAAGGTCAAAAATATCGCTGAGCCGGTCCGCACCTACAGCGTCCGAATGGCAGGGGTAAAGCGGGGATGGATCCTGCGCACACGCCGGATCCGACACTTGCTAATGATGGCAACTGCCGCATTTGTTCTACTTGCGCTTGCGGTGGCCGGAGCCTGGTGGCTGAGGCCGGTAGATAGCGCCGTCGCCAAGGCTTCTATTGCCGTATTGCCGTTCACCAATATCGGCGGCGAGGAGAGTACAGGTCGGCTTGCCGACGGCATCACCGAGGACATCATCACGGATCTCGCGCGTTTTCCCGAGTTTGAGGTTGTTGCCCGCCACTCGGTCGAAACCTACAAGGGCAAGGCCCTGGATATCCGAGAGGCAGGCAGGGCGCTCAATGTCGGTTACGTGTTAGAAGGTTCGATCCAGCGTCAAGAAGGTCGCGTCAGGATCACTGCGCAGTTGCTCGACGCGGCATCAGGAACCCACCTCTGGTCCGAGCAATGGGACCGGCAGGCTGAAGACGTCTTCGCAGTGCAGACCGAGATTGCCGAACTCGTCACCAACCGACTCGGCGGTGGTACGGGACTGGTCGTAGGAGCCGAACGCAGCTTGGCGCGTCGAAAGCGGCCCGAAAACCTGACTGCTTACGAACTTTACCTTCTCGGCGGGGAGAAGATCGAGCAGTTGACCTCCGAAAGCGTCGGGGAATCGGTCCGATTGCTCACCCGCGCCGTCGAACTGGACCCCGGGCTCGCCCGCGCCTGGGTTGAACTCTACCATGCGCATAGTCTCTCAAGTAGTTTTGGGATCGAAGACGTCGAGACCGCAAAGAAGGCAGGGATGGACGCGGCCAGCCGCGCAGTTGCGCTGGATCCGGGCGACGCTGAGGCGCATTCCGTTCTAGGATCAGCGCTGGCTGAACGGGGGGAGTTCGCGCTCGCCAAAGCCTCGTTCGACACCTCCTTGCGGCTTGCACCAAACGCGTTCGAGATCCTGATGTTCTATGCCGGTTGGGCCGCTAGTTTGGGCGAGCCCGAGCGCGGTGCCGAGATGGGCGATAGGGCAATTCGACTCAACCCAAACTATCCGGTGTGGGCGGCTGGGATCCTTAGCTGGACTTATTTCGCAGCAGGTCGCAACGCTGATGCCTTGCAAATGCTCGATCGCCTGAGACCAGAGAACTACGGGGAGTCTCGCTGGGTGGTACGTGCGGGCGCTCTCGCGTCGCTTGGACGCACGGCAGAAGCCAAGATGGCGATGCGCCAAGCTCTTGAGCGGTTTCCCGGTCTGACGATAGAAGGTTTCGTTTATAGGGACAACGGCAGCGGCGATCTCCGTCTACATCTTATCGAAACTATGCGCCTCGCCGGCTTCCCATCCTGCGCCCAATCTCCGGCCGACTTGTCCGACGGGTCCGGACGCCTACCCGAGTGCATGGTTGATCGTAAGGAACAAAATTGACCGCCGGCTTCCCGCGCGGCGGCTTGAGGGAATTCCGACTGAGACAATAGCGTAGCAGTTTTCAAGCGGCATCGGTTCATCAGGGACGAACGACCGGATATCATCGAAGGTCCGCTAGACCACTAGAGGGTCAGTTGGAGACGCCGACCTTATTCCACTCAATGTCTGCTATCGCGTTCTGGACGCCAGAAGCGGACGGTCGGTTTCCGGCCCCACTGCGGTCATTCGAGAGTTAGAGGCGGATGGCCCGGCTCGGGGGCTAAGCGGTCAACGAGAAACACCTTACTGCGCTGGACTTCGTTGGAGCGGCAAGCATTGCTGTCGGGACCGTGGCGACGTACCTCCGCCTTGGTCAAAGCCCGCCCAGCGCGGGCTCCTGTCAGTACAGGCATTGGATTGTCCGATGCCGGTATTGATGGAGAGAAACAATGCGCGTTACCGAAACTGACCAAACGGAAAGCACCGGGGCCGGCGAGCCTGAGAACATTTCGCTTCAAGCGGTGGTGACCCCGCCAAAGCGCGGTCGGAAGCAGGCAGCCGCGCATGCGGAAGTTGCGAACAAAGGTAAGAACCCCAAGCCTGCGGACACGAAGACAGACACTGTGTTGAAGAAGCTTCGCTTGGCCAGGGGCATCACAATTGAGGGGTTGATAGAGGCAACTGGTTGGCAGCCTCATTCGGTGCGCGGATTTCTCTCCGGGACTGTGAAAAAGAAACTGGGCCTGCCTCTGGTCAGCGAAATTGGCAAGGACGGTGTCCGCCGCTATCGGCTCGACAGCAAGGCCAAGGCTGATTGAAGCCGTGGCTATCGATCCAAAGCTCGAACAGGAGGTCGCCGCACTCGGCGCCCTCTCTCGCGATGAACTGGCGGCTCGCTGGATCAAGACCTATGGGTGCCCACCCCCGAGCGGCGTGCGGCGCGAACTTTTGGTGAGAGCAGCCGCCTGGCATCTGCAGGCAAAAAGGCTGGGTGGCTTTTCGACTGAAACAAAGAAGCGTCTCGCCGAAGCAGTGCGACAGGTTGGCATCAATGGATCAGGAAGGGCATCAGGCTCGGCGTCGGAGATTTCAAATGAGATGAACGGCGCTGGCAAGATTGCCGGCGCGGCGTTGAAGCCGCGTCGGTCCCTATCGAAGGGGGTTCGCCTCCTGCGCGATTGGAACGGCAAGACCCACATTGTCGACGTGACCGCAGGAGGGTTTTTGTTTGAAGGAAAGCTTCATCGATCTCTCTCCGCCATCGCCCGCGAGATCACCGGTGCCCACTGGTCAGGTCCGAGGTTCTTCGGACTATGAGCAATCGGCAAAAACTGCGTTGTGCCGTCTACACTCGCAAATCCACCGAAGAGGGTCTTGAGCAGGAGTTCAATTCACTTGATGCTCAGCGCGAAGCCTGCGTGGCCTTCATTGCTTCGCAAGTCGGTCTGGGGTGGAAACTCGCTCCCGACCTCTATGACGATGGCGGCATCTCCGGTGGGACGATGGAGAGGCCGGCCCTAAAACGCCTGCTTCAAGACATTTGCGACAGGCGCATCGATGTCGTGGTGGTGTACAAGATTGATAGGCTCACGCGATCGCTGATGGACTTTTCCAAGATCGTCGAGACCTTTGATGCTCACAGCGTGTCCTTTGTCTCGGTCACCCAGCAGTTCAACACCACGACGTCGATGGGCAGGCTGACGCTCAACGTGCTCCTCTCATTCGCTCAATTTGAGCGAGAAGTGACCGCAGAGCGTATCCGCGACAAGATCGCTGCATCCAGGAAAAAAGGCATATGGATGGGCGGTACCATTCCGCTCGGCTACCGTGCAGTTGATAAGAAGCTGGTGGTCGATGAAGCAGCAGCGACAATCGTCCGGTCGATATTCCAGCGTTATCTGAATTTGAAGTCGGTGCTGGCGCTGGTCGACGAGCTCAATCAAAGCCAAACGGTGGACGGTTCCACGCCGCTTCGACCCCCGGTCAGTCGTGGGCGACTCTATCACCTGCTTTCAAACCCCGTTTACATCGGCCAGGCTCGTCACAGAGACACATGCTACGAAGGCGCTCACCAGCAGATCGTAGACGCGGAATTGTTTACATCGGTTCAAGCACTTTTGAAGGTGCAAGGGCCGAAACGCCGATCGCGCTCGAATGCTGCGGATCTGCATCTGCTTACAGGCCTCATCTTTGACGAGACCGGCGACCGGCTGAGCCCTGCCTATGCGAACAATCACGGCAAGCGCTATCGCTACTACATCTCCAATCGACTCAAGGTCGCTCGGCGCAAAGACGACAGCGGTTGGAGAGTGTCAGCCGACGAAATGGAAGCGCTCGTCGACCAACAGCTGACCGCTTTGCTCAAGGGCAAAGCACTGTTGGCCGAATGGATCGAGCGATATGCCTCTAAGGAGGGGATCGCGAGCGGGTTGAACGAGGCCGACTGGCTCGTGAGCGACTCGCCAGGATGTAGTGCAAAGCGCAGATCGATTGTCAGAAACGCGATTGTGAGGACAACGCTCGCGCCCGAGACCATTGAGTTCGAGATTGATCCTGCTGCTCTGGTGACGGCGCTCTCACGATCAGAGGGCGCCGGTTTTGACACAAAAGACCGCCAGAAACCTGTCATCGCAGTGGAGACTCACAAGATCACCGTCGCATGCCAGATTCAGAGGCGTGGAAATGAAGCACGCTTGATCATTGGAGATCAACCAAAGCGCGAAAAGGCTCCTGACCCGAGCCTCGTCAAACTGCTGGCAAGGTCACACTCGATGTTGTCGGCGCTCATAAATGGCTCGGCTCGAAGCATTTCGGAACTCTCGAAAGTTACCGGCATCCATCGCGCTGACCTCAGCAAGGCATTGCCACTAGCCTTCCTGTCTCCGGCGATCGTGGACGACATCTTGGCGGGCAATCAACCTGTCAGCCTAACCGCCCGGCGGCTCGCTCGGCTCGGCGATCTGCCGGTTGATTGGAACCAGCAGCAGTCCGTTCTGGGCTTTTAGTCACTGACGGTCCGCTCTGTTTTCCGTCCGCACCGGGACACATAAGCGATCTCTCTGCATCGACTGCAAAAACAATAGGGCACGCAAAGCCGGTCAGAGAGACAGGCCTTGAAAACTCGGCGGATACAGAGACGGATTGCGCGGATCAGCCCTACTGTGTGGAGACTGCTGCGGCTAACCCTCGGATAAGTCGACCGAATTTCGAGCCGGCCGATATGGGCTACGTCTACCGTGACTGAGTGGTGATCCCGACAGGAATCGAACCTGTGACCTACAGATTAGGAATCTGCCGCTCTATCCTACTGAGCTACGGGACCACGCGGCCCGACACATAGCCGCTTCGGACCGTTTCGCCAAGAGGAAGGTTCAACGCGCCCGGTGCGTCGTTTACAGCGCGGCTCGGCCTTGAAATCCAAGGCATGGCCAGGTCTTCGATCGGGTCGCGCCCGGTGCCGGAACGCCGGCGCCGCATGCGGCCCGGCGCGATCCGTCAGGCGGCCAGCGCGGTTTCCGCCAGCTTCACCCAATAGCTCATGCCGTGCGGGATGACCTCGTCGTTGAAGTCGTAGGCTGGGTGGTGGAGGCCGGCGGTATCGCCGTTGCCGATGAAGATGAAGGCGCCGGGGCGGGCTTCCAGCATGTAGGAGAAATCCTCGCCGCCCATCACCGGCTGGATGGCGCGGTGCACCTGGGCGTTGCCGGCCACGTTGGCCGCTATATCGCCGGCAAAGACCGTCTCCTCGGCGTGATTGAAGGTGACGGGGTAGTTGGCGTTGTAGTCGACCTCGATCGTGGCGCCGAAGGCGGTGGCCAGCCCCTGGCAAATCGTGCGGATGCGCTCCTCCGCCTTCTTGGCGACTTCCTTCTTCAGCGAGCGCACGGTGCCGGCGATCTCGGCGGTTTCGGGAATGACGTTGTAGGCGTCGCCGGCGTGGAATTTCGTCACTGACACCACGACGGCCTCGACCGGGTCGGTGCTGCGCGAGGCAACCGTCTGCAGCGCGCCGACCAGCTGGCTGGTAATGACGATCGGATCGATGGTGCCATGCGGCATCGCCGCATGCCCACCGCGGCCCTTGACGTGAATAGTGAACTCGGCGGTCGCGGCCATGATCGGGCCTGGCCGGATGGCGAACTGGCCGACCGGCAGGCCCGGCATGTTGTGCATGCCGAACACTTTGGAGATGGCGAAGCGGTCCATCATGCCGTCCTTGACCATCTCGTTGCCGCCGCCGCCGCCTTCCTCGGCCGGCTGGAAGATCACTGCCACGGAACCGCTGAAATTGCGGGTCTCGGCCAGGTATTTGGCCGCGCCTAGAAGCATTGCCGTGTGGCCGTCATGGCCACAGGCGTGCATTTTACCGGGAACGGTCGATGCGTAGGGCTTGCCGGTGATCTCGTTGATGGGCAGAGCGTCCATGTCGGCACGCAGACCGATGGTCGCGCCGTCGCCCTTGCGGCCGTGGATGATGCCGACGACGCCGGTCTTGCCCAGGCCCGTCACCACCTCGTCGCAGCCGAAAGCCTTCAGCTTCTCGGTGACGAAAGCGGCGGTCTGGAAGACGTCGAAGTTCAGTTCCGGCGTCTGATGCAGGTGTCGTCGCCAGCCGGCAACCTCTTCTTGCATCTCGGCGGCGCGATTCAGGATTGGCATGATCGGTCCATTTCGCTGTTGGAGCAGCCGGGTTGCGTCTGCTCAATTGCAATCGTGATTGTCCGGCACTTTGCCATGTTGGCGTCACATAGGGTAAATAGCACCGCAGCAAAGCGGTCCGGGGATGAGGGTCGGACCAATATGGTTGGCGACCGTGTAATGAAATCTTACGGAGCCAGAGGCGACTACGGCAAGAGGCGATTTCGGATTCCATGATGCGGCACGGGCATTTCCTCAAATTATTGCTGGCGGGCGCGGTTGCGCTGCCTGCGTTCGCGACATCGGCTCTTGCCAATCCGCAGGTCCTGTTCGACCTGCAGACAGGCAAGATCCTCGAGCATCAGGATGCCTTCAAGCGCTGGTATCCGGCCTCGCTGACCAAGCTGATGACCGCCTATGTGACGTTCCGGGCGATTGCCGCCGGCGAAGTCCAGCTCGATTCGCCGATCAAGGTGACGAAGCATTCCGCCGGCGAGCCGCCGAGCAAGATGGGCTTCAAGCCGGGTTCGGTGATGCGGCTCGACAATGCGCTGAAGATGATGCTGGTCAAATCGGCCAACGACATTGCCATGGCTGTGGGCGAGAATGTCGGCGGCTCGCAGGCCGCCTTCGCCGAGCGTATGAATGGCGAGGCACGCCGGCTCGGCATGACCGGAACGCATTTCGTCAATCCGAACGGGCTTTATTCGCCCGACCAGTACACGACGGCGCGCGACCTCGCTTTGCTGGTGATGGCGATCCGCAGCGAATTCCCGCAATATGCGCCGTGGTTCTCGATCGAGGGGCTGGCGGTCGGCAAGAAGGCGATCTCGAACTACAATCTCCTGATCGGCCGTTATCCCGGCGCTGACGGCATGAAGACCGGCTTTGTCTGTCCTTCGGGCTTCAACATGATCGGTTCGGCAACCCGCAACGGGCGTACGCTGGTGGCGGTGGTGCTTGGCGAAAAATCCGCGGTAAGCCGGGCCGAGACGGCGGCACGCCTCCTCGACCAGGGTTTTGACACGCCGGCGACCGGCTCGACCACCATTGCCGCGCTGCCGTCCTATGGCGACACGCTCTCGGCCAACGATCTGAATGACGAGATCTGCAAGAAGAAGGCGAAGGCGGAGCAGTCGGAAGCACCTCCCGCCGTTGCCGCCAAGGACGTGCCGAAATCGCCCTACCAAGCAAAGCTCGACCACGTGCCGACCCTGGTCGCCGTCGGCCTCGGTGGCGCCACCGGGCCGACACCGAAAGCGATGCTCGACGAGGCCGGCCAGGAATTTGCCGACGTGCCGCTGCCGACTTGGCGGCCCGACCGGCCAGCACCGGCCGGCGCCACCGTGGTCGGCTCAGCCGCCGTACAGGGCGACCAGTCGGTCAAGGCCGCGAACTAGGCAATGGCAAGCTTCCCGATCCCAGTGTCGGTGCTCACCGGTTTCCTCGGCTCTGGTAAGACGACGCTGCTCAACCGGCTGCTCAAGGATCCCGCGCTCGCCGACACCGCCGTCATCATCAACGAGTTCGGCGAGGTGGCGATCGACCATCTGCTGGTCGAGCAGGCCTCCGACGGCATCATCCAGCTTTCCGATGGCTGCCTGTGCTGCACGGTGCGCGGCGAACTGGTCGACACGCTGGCCGATCTCGTCGACCGGCTGCAGACCGGCCGCATCGCAAAGTTGGCGCGCGTCGTCGTCGAGACCACGGGTCTCGCCGATCCGGCACCGGTGCTGCAATCGATCATGGCGCATCCAGCACTTGTCCAGGCCTTCCGGCTCGACGGCGTCATCACTTTGGTCGACGCGGTCAATGGCGGGGCGACGCTCGATGCCCATGTCGAGGCGCTGAAGCAGGCGGCCGTCGCCGACCGCATCGTGCTGACCAAGACCGATCTGGTCACCGATCCCGGCGAGGTCGAGGCGTTGCGGACGCGGCTGCGGCAGATCAATCCGGGTGCGGCGCTGCTCGAGGCGGGCGACAAGAACACGGGCGCGGCCGCGCTGTTCGACTGCGGCCTCTACAATCCGGCGACGAAATCCGCCGACGTGCAGCGCTGGCTCGGTGAAGAAGCCGCCCACGACCATCATGGCTATGATCATCATCACGATGGTGATCACGACCATGCTGGTCACGATCATGACGGCCATCGCCACGATCCACGCGTGCGGTCCTATTCGCTCGTGCATGACGGGCCGATGCCGTTTTCGGCGATCGAGATGTTCCTCGACCTGTTGCGTTCCACGCATGGCGAGCGTCTGCTGCGCATGAAGGGCGTCATCGAGTTGCAGGAGGACCCGTCGCGGCCGCTGGTCGTGCACGGCGTGCAGAAGATCCTGCATCCGCCGGTGCGGCTGCAGTCCTGGCCCGACGGCCAGCGCGGCACCAGGCTGGTGCTAATCACGCTCGACATGCCGGAGAATTATGTGCGCCGGCTGTTTGCCGCCTTCACCAACCGGCCGTCGATCGACACGCCCGACCGCGCGGCGCTGGAAGACAATCCGCTAGCGATCGCCGGGCGGCGTTAGCTCGCGAAGGTGACAGATTACCGCAAGATTTCCGCGGTCTCGCCGCGCTCAACCAGAAAACGATGGCCGCCAGATACCGCCGCCGTTTCGATCAGCTGGTGGCCGGCGTCGGAGCAGAAGGCGGGAATGTCGATGACCGCCAGCGGATCGGTGGTCTCAAGCCACAGCCGGCTGCCCGGCCGCATCGCGGCCAGCCGCTTCTTTGCTTTGAGCACGGGAAGCGGGCAGTTCAGCCCCTTGAGGTCGTAGACAGGGTCGGGATCGGCCAGGGCTTCTTGTTCAAGCATGATCTTTGTCCGAACCGAAGGTCAGCGCAGCAAAAACCGGATTCCACTTTTCGGGATCATGCTTCGGAACCTCAGCCGCCAAACATGCCGAACAGCTTCTTCTTGAGTTTCGTCATCGTGCCGTCGCCGGCATCAGCCGCCTGCGTCTCTGCCGGTGCTGCCTCGGTGGGCTGCGTGATGGTCGCGGTGGCGACCGGCTGCTGGGCCGCGGCCTTCTCGGCCTCCTTTTCGGCCAGTGCCTGCGCCTTTGCCGCCTCTTTCGCAGCCTTCGCTGCTTCTATGGCTGCAAGCCGCTGCTCCTCGGCCTTCTGCTTGGCCGCCTTCTCCGCGTCGAGCGCGGCCATCTTGCGGCCGGCCGGCGAATCGATGCGGCCCATGCGCGCCGTCTCGGTCACCGTACCGTCGGAATTGAGCGACGGCGGATCGATCGGCACGCGCTCGCCGCGGGCGCGCCGCTTCGACCAGTCGGAAACGATGCTGGCTTCCTTGATGCCGGCAATCGTCGGCTTGGGCGCCGGCACGCTGGCCTTGACCGCGCCGCTGAACGCCGCTTCGTAAGTGCTCTGATAGGCGTTGTAGGCGCTCTTCAGCGAATCCGGCTGCGTGCTGGCGGGGCAGGGCCCGGTCGGATCGAAGGTCGTGCCTTCAGGAGCCACCTGGTTGAAGACATAGCGCTTCTCGCAGACGTCGACCTTCGGTGGCACCTTGGTGATCTCGAAATTGTCGTAGCCGACCTTCAGCATCTTCCAGAAGTCGTAGTTCGGATCGTTGCGATAGCGCGCCATGTTGGCGGCGGTCATGCGGAACGGAAAGGCCTGGATCTGGAACTCGGTCTGGCCGCCCTGGAAGGCATCCCGGCCGAAGGCGTAGATCTGCTCGATCTGCGGATCGGTCATCGAATAGCAGCCCGACGACGAGCAGGCGCCGTGCACCATCAGATTGGCGCCGGTGCGGCCGTTGGCGCGGTCATAGGCATTGGGATAGCCGATGTTGAAGGACAGATGATAGTTCGAGCGCGGATTCATCTGCTGGGGACGGACCGTATAGAACCCTTCCGGCGCCTGGCGGTCGCCCTCGGTGTATTTCGGCCCGAGCTTGCCCGACCATTTGCAGATGTCGTAGCTGGCGACCATCTCGTAACGGCCGTTGGTCTTGGCCTTCCAGATCTCGAGCTTGCCCTCTTCCTTGAAGATGCGGGCCATCACCGAGGACGTGCGGACCATGCCCTTGGCCCTCATGTCGGCCAGGATCTTGTCCGGCAGCGGCTTGTTGGCCTCCGGGGCGAAATCCTTCATCGAGGAATCGTTGCAGCCGGCGATGCCGACGACGGCGATCAGGACTCCAGTGCGGGCAAACTTGGCAAACATGGGTACGGCTACGTCTTTTCTCTCGGGCGACAGATTTCGGCACCGCCGGCCCGCACGCTAAACATTAGCGGACCGTAAGCCCGTTAACCTTGAAAAATCCTTACCGCAAGCTTCGGATCACCCCTCACGGCAATTTCATTGACCTGAATGCGGCGGCATTTTTGTGGCGAAATTGCGCAATTCCGCCACTTTGCGGCGTGGTGTCAGCCCAGCCTAGAGGCTACGGCCCATGGCCAGGTATTTTTCGCGACGCTGCTCGCGGAAATCGGTGTTGGCGCCGGCAAAGTCTTTCATCGTCTTGGCGATGAGGTCGCCGGTGGCGGCGATCACCGTTTCCGGGGCACGATGGGCGCCGCCGAGCGGTTCGGGGACAATGGCGTCGATGATCTTCATTTCGTAAAGATCCTGGGCGGTGATCTTCATGTTGGTCGCAGCATCCTTCGAGCGGGTGGTGTCGCGCCACAGGATCGAGGCCGCACCTTCCGGCGAGATCACCGAATAGATGGCATGTTCGAGCATATAGACCCGGTTGGCGGTGGCGATGGCAATGGCGCCACCGGAGCCGCCTTCGCCGATGACCACCGAGATCGACGGCACCTTCAGGCCAAGGCAGGCCGAGGTCGAGCGGGCGATGGCTTCGGCCTGGCCGCGTTCCTCTGCGCCGACGCCGGGATAGGCGCCGGCGGTGTCGACCAGGGTCAAAAGCGGGATCTTGAAGCGGTCGGCAAGCTCCATCAGCCGCACCGCCTTGCGGTAGCCTTCCGGGCGCACCGAGCCGAAATTATGCTTGAGACGGCTCGCCGTGTCCGAGCCCTTCTCCTGGCCGATCACCGCCACCGGCTCGCCGCGGAAGCGGGCGAAGCCGCCGACGATCGCCTGGTCCTCACCGTAATTGCGGTCGCCGGCCAGCGGCGTGAAATCGCTGAGCAGGCCCTTGATGTAGTCGACGCAATGCGGCCGGTCGGGATGGCGCGCCACCTGCACCTTCTGCCACGGCGTCAGCGCCTTGTAGGCATCGCGCAGCGCGTCGCGCGAACGCTTCTCCAGCCGGCCGATCTCGTCGCCGACATCGACGGCCTCGCCGTTCTCGGCGAGCTTCTTCAGCTCGAGGATCTTGCCTTCGAGATCCTGCACCGGCTTTTCGAAATCGAGGTAATTGTACATTCTTGAGCGGACCGGCAATTCGGAAGGCAATGGCTGGCGAAACCCTCGAAAACGGAGGCTCCGGGCGGTGGAACGTCGCCCTCACATAGCGATATGAGGCCTAGTCGGCAAGCGGATGATGATCATTGACCAGCCGCACCAGCCGCTCCTCCAGCACATGGGTGTAAATCTGCGTGGTCGAGATGTCGGAATGGCCGAGGAGCTGCTGCACCGCCCGGAGGTCGGCGCCGTTCTGCAAGAGATGGCTGGCAAAAGCATGGCGAAGCACATGCGGCGATATCTTCGCCGCGGTGATACCGGCCCTGGCGGCGAGCCCTTTGAGGTCGCGGGCAAAGACCTGCCGGGAAAGATGGCCGGAGTCGGAGGCGGCCGGGAACAGGAACGGGCTGTCGGCAAAGGCCGGCACGGTAGCCCTGACCGCAAGCCAGGCCCGCATCGCGGCGCGCGCCTTGGCCGAAAGCGGCACCATGCGCTCCTTGTCGCCCTTGCCGCGCACCATGAAGAAGCGATCGTCGCGCAGAGCCACCGTCACCGGCAGGCCGACCAGCTCGGAGACGCGCAGGCCGGTGGCGTAGAGCACTTCGACCAGCGCATGCAGGCGCAGCGCCGCCAGGCCGTCGCCGTCGTTCAGCGCGGCATTCGTCGCCTCTTGCGCCGCGCGGTCGATCAGGCGTCCGGTCTCGGCCTCGCTCATCGTCTTCGGCAGCGGCCGGCCCTTCTTCGGACTGTCCAGCGTGCCGGTCGGGTCGTCGCCGCGCAGGCCTTCGGCGTAGAGGAACTTGAAGAACTGGCGGATCGCCGACAGTTTTCGCGCCTGCGATGTCGGCGCAAAGCCGCGTTCGGCGATGTCGTCGAGATAAGAGCGGATATCGGCGGCACCGGCACCCGCAAGCCCGCCGCTGATCTCTTGCGAGGCGTCCTCAAGGTCGTGGCGATAGGAGGAGAGCGTGTTTTCGGCAGCACCGCGCTCGGCGCTCATCATTTCCAGGAAGGCTTCGATGCGAGCCGCGCTGTTCATTCTTTCGGATCAGTTCTTCTCTTTTGGATCAGTTTTTCTTGGGATTCAGCTTTTCCGGCGGAATGCGCACGCTCATCTCGGCCTTTTTCGGCTCGACGAACATCGCCAGGGCGAACATCGTTCCATAGGCTATGCCGGCAAGAATCATCAGCGTCACGACAAAGCGAAACAGAGTCGGCATCAATCTTCGCCCGTCTTCTTGTTCTGCGTTTCCAAGCCCTGTGCCCTTATGGGACGCCAATCCGGCCAATTCAAGGACGAAGCTCGCGTACCCCTGCTTGACGCAAACAGGCTTTTGATGTCGATACGCCGGCAAAGAGGGCCTAGAAACATCATGGTCTCATGAACGCGCTGCCAGCAAATCCTCCAGGCGAAGGCCATGCCGAGCTGCTCGAGCGGCTGGGCAAGCGCTCGATCGTCTTTGTCGGCCTGATGGGCGCCGGCAAGACGGCGATCGGCCGCAAGGTGGCGGCGATGCTGGCACTGCCCTTCATCGACAGCGACCAGGAGATCGAAAGCGTCTCGCGCATGACCGTGCCGGAGCTGTTCGAGCGCTATGGCGAGACGGAATTCCGCGCGCTGGAGCAGCGCGTCATCCTGCGCTTGCTGGAAAACGGTCCGCAGGTGCTGTCGACCGGCGGCGGCGCCTTCATGAATGCGCAGACGCGCGAGGCGATCGCCGGCCATGGCGTTTCGGTATGGCTAAAGGCTGAGCTCGACCTGTTGATGGAGCGCGTCTCCAAGAAGCAGAATCGGCCGCTGCTCAAGAACCCCGATCCGCGCGCCGTGCTCGAGCGGCTGATGGCCGAGCGCTATCCGGTCTACGCCACATCAGACGTCACCGTGCTGACCCGCGACGACCGCAAGGAGGTCATCGCGGCCGAGGTCGTGAATGCGCTTTGCCGGCATTTCGGCGTTGTTGAAATCGTCACCAGCGGCGAGGTGCGTCCATGAGCGGCGATATGCCTGTCGGGGAGACAGTCACCGTCGAGGTCGGGCTCGGCGAGCGTGCCTACGACATATTGATCGGCTCCGGCCTTTTGTTGCGCGCGGGCGCCGAGATTTCGCGCCGTTTGCCGGGCACGCGCGCTGCCGTCGTGACCGACGACAATGTCGCCGCTGCCCATCTCGAGACGCTGAAGGCGGGCCTCGAGCAGGGCGGCATCCAGCCTGCCGTCATCACGCTTCCGGCCGGCGAAAAAACCAAGAGTTTTGCCCATCTCGAAGAGGTGGTGGACGGCGTGCTTGCCGCAAAGCTGGAGCGCGGCGACGTCGTCATCGCGCTTGGCGGCGGCGTCATCGGCGACCTGGCCGGCTTTGCCGCCGGGATCGTGCGACGCGGCATGAATTTCGTGCAGATCCCGACCTCGCTGTTGGCGCAGGTCGATTCCTCGGTCGGCGGCAAGACCGGCATCAACAGCGCGCGTGGCAAGAACCTGGTCGGCGTTTTCCATCAGCCGAAGCTGGTGCTGGCCGACACCGGGGTGCTCGACACGCTGCCGATCCGGGAATTCCGCGCCGGCTATGCCGAACTCGCCAAATACGGACTGATCGACCGACCGTCCTTCTTCGCCTGGCTGGAGGAGAACTGGCGCGCGGTCTTTGACGGCGGCCCGGCGCGAGCCGAGGCGATTGCAGAGGCCTGCCGCGCCAAGGCCGATGTCGTCGCGCGCGACGAGTTTGAAACAGGCGACCGCGCACTGCTCAATCTCGGACACACGTTCGGCCACGCGCTTGAAGCCGCCACCCGCTATGACGGCGCCCGCCTCGTCCATGGTGAGGGCGTCGCCATCGGCATGGCGCTGGCGCATCGCTTTTCGTCGAGGCTCAACCTGGCGAGCCCGGACGATGCGGCGCGCGTCGAGGCGCATCTCCGCGCCGTCGGCCTGCCCTGGCGGATGGCCGATATTCCCGGCGAACTGCCCGACGCCGAGGCGCTGTTCTCGTTCATCACCCAGGACAAGAAGGTGTCGCGCGGTGCGCTGACCTTCATCCTGACGCGCGGCATCGGCCAGTCCTTCATCGCCAGGGATGTGCCGGCCTCGGAAGTCTTGTCGTTCTTGAGTGAGAGCCATCCGGGTCAGGAAAGCCACCCGGATCGGCAGGAAAGCCGACCTGGATGACGAACGAGCCCGGCTGGATCGTCGCTGCCGTCCTTGCCGGCCTCTGCCTGCTGGTGCTTCTTTTGCGCACGCGCTTGCTTGCCCTCTTTGGCTACGAGTTGCAGCCGATCGAGCCGCAACGTTCGAGCCATGACGAATTGCGCGGTGCCGTCGACGATTTCCGCCGCGACGGCCAGGTGGTGCGCGAGGATCGCGACCGCGTCGGCGGCCTGTTCGACCTCGAAGAGCTCGAAGTCTCCGACATCATGGTCCACCGCACCAATATGCGCTCGGTCAATGCCGACAATCAGCCGGAAGCGGTGGTGCGCGAGATCCTGCAGAGCCCGCACACCCGCATGCCCTTGTGGAAGGGCTCGCTCGACAACATCGTCGGCGTGCTGCATGCCAAGGACCTGCTCAGGGCGCTCAACGAAGTCGGCAACGACTTTTCCAGGATCGACGTGATGAAGATCGCGTCGAAGCCGTGGTTTGTGCCCGACACCACGACACTCCAGGAACAGCTCAACGCTTTTTTGCGCCGCAAGGCGCATTTCGCCATCGTCGTCGATGAGTATGGCGAGGTCGAAGGGTTGGTGACGCTGGAGGACATCATCGAGGAGATCGTCGGTGAAATCGCCGACGAGCATGATATCGAGATCCAGGGCGTCAAGCAGGAGGCCGACGGTTCCGTCATCGTCGACGGCACCGTGCCGATCCGCGACCTCAACCGCGCACTCGACTGGAACCTGCCGGACGAAGAGGCCACCACCATTGCCGGCCTTGTCATCCACGAGACGCAGTCGATCCCCGACGAGAAGCAGGCCTTCACCTTCCACGGCATGCGCTTCGTCGTCATGAAGCGCGACAAGAACCGGATCGCCAGGCTGAGGATCAAGCCTGCCGGCGAAGCCTGACCAGCCCGCGAGATGCAGGTTGCGGAGCCTCACTCCGCGATCTGGCGGGTGGAGCGCTCGTTGATGGTCGCACCGGTCTGGGCATCGACCGCCGCCAGGCTGACCTCGTAGCCCCAGAGCTTGCGGATGTGGCGCAGCGTCGCGTCGCGGCTGGCCTCATCGAGAACGACGCCGTCTTTGACCTTGTGCTGCAGCCGCAAATGCCGGTCGCCAAGCAGATCGACATCCACGGCCTGGATGTCGGGCCGGTTTACTCCGACATCGTAGCTGTGAGCCAGCGCGGCGCGGATCTTCCTGTAGCCACGCTCGTTGTGGATCGAGGCGACCTGGTAATGCGGTTCGCCGGCTGCGTCGCCAAGGACAAAGAAGCGCCATTTCCGGATCAAGGTTGGACTGAGGTACTGGCGGATGAAGGACTCGTCGCGATGGTTCGCCCATGCGTCGAGCAGGATCTCGCGCCAGTCGCCGTGGCCAGCGATGTCGGGAAACCAGTCGCGGTCCTCCGCCGTCGGCTCGGTCGCGATGCGCTGTATGTCCCGCATCATATCGAGGCCAAGCGCGTAGGGATTGACGCCGGAATAGCGCGGATCGTTGAAGGCCGGCTGGAAGATCACGTTGGAATGGTTGCGCAGGATTTCGAGCATGGCGCCTTCTGTGATCTGGCCCCGGTCGAACAGCATGTTCATGAGCGTATAGTGCACGAAGGTGGCACAGCCCTCGTTCATCACCTGCGTTTGGCGCTGCGGATAGAAATACTGCGCGATGATACGCACGATCCTGACGAGTTCACGCTGCCAGGGCTCAAGGACGAGACTGTTCTTTTCCAGGAAGTACAGCAGGTTTTCCTCCGGCAGGTTGAGCGATTTCTTCCGCTCCGCCATACGTCCGGCCTCGCCGTCGGCCTTTTTGCTTTCCTGCGCAGGTGGCAGCGTGCGCCACAAATCGTTGTAGGAACGCTCTTCGTATTCGAGGCGCTCACGCAGTCCCTCGCGCTGCCGTTCCGACGACAGTCTCGGCGGCCGGCGGTAGCGGAATACGCCCTGTTCCATCAAAGCGTGCGCTGCATCCAGAACCGACTCCACGGCGGCAAGGCCGTGCCGCTCCTCGGAGCGGGCGATGTAGCCTTTGGCGAAGTCCAGATAGCTCAGGATCGCCCCGGCATCCGTCCATTGCCTGAACAGATGATTGTTCTTGAAGAAATGGTTATGACCGAGTGCCGCATGCGCCGTCACCAGAGCCTGCAAGGCCATGGTGTTCTCCTCCATCAGATAGACGATGCAGGGGTTGGAGTTGATGACCAGTTCATAGGCCAGGCCGCGCCCGCCCTTGCGATAGAGCAGTTCCTCGTAGAGGAAATGCTTGCCGAACGACCAGTGACGATACATCAGCGGCATGCCGACCGAGGAATAGGCGTCGAGCATCTGTTGAGAGGAGATGATCTCCATCTGCACCGGATAGGTATCGAGGTGCAGTTCCTCGATCGCGAGAGCCTCGATCGCTTCATAAGCCCGCGACAATTTCCCAAAATCCCAGTCGGATCCTGAAAAGAGCAGACCCGGTTTAGTGGCTTGCCTGGCCATCGACCCTCCTCAGGCGCTCTTGCGGGCAGCCGGCTGCCTGGCGAAGAGCCGGCGAAAGACCGGGTATATATCCGCCGGAGTGGCAATGCGGCTCATCTGGAAGTTGGGCCATTTCAGCTCGACCCTGCTGTAGGCGCGCCAAAGCGACGTCCCGTTTTCGGTGGCGCCGAATATATGGGTTTCTCGTTCGTCGATGATCTCGACATAGGCGAAATACTGGCACAGGCGCATGAGCCTGCGGTCCAGAAACTCTATGCATCGCTCGGAATCGGTGGCGAAATTGTCGCCGTCCGAGGCCTGTGCGGCGTAGATGTTCCACTCGTTGGCCGGATAGCGCTGTTCGATGATGCGGTGCATTTCGGCAAGCGCGGTGGAGACGATCGTACCGCCGCTCTGCGTGTTGTAGAAGAACGTGTCCTCATCCACTTCGTGCGCCTCGTGCGTGTGGCGGATGAAGACGATCTCCGTGCGTTCGTAGCGCCGCTTCAAGAACAGGTGCAGCAGCACGAAGAAGCGTTTGGCCAGGTCCTTCTCGCGTTCGCCCATCGATCCCGAAACGTCCATCAGGCAGAACATGACGGCTTTGGCATTCGGTATGGGCCGGGCGTCGAAGCGGTTGAACCGGATGTCGACCGGATCGACAAAGGCAATTCGCCTGCGCCGACGTTCCAGCCGGTCAAGCTCCTCGCGCAATCCTGCAATGCGCTGGCGCGTCGCCGCGCTGGCTGATGCCGACTCAAGCGTGGCGATTTCCTGGAGGATCGCATCCAACTCCTCCTGCTTTGGGCGCCTCAGCGCAATGCGCCGGCCGTGGCTGTTGCGCATGGTGCGCCCGACATTGACGTTGGTCGGTGAACCGGTCGCGGCGAAGCCGGCCCTGCGCGGCTTGAAGGCAAGGATCTCCTTGAGATTGAGCTTGACCAGGTCGGGCAGTTCGAGATCCTCGAAAAAGAGCTCGAGCACCTCCTCGCGCGACAGCACGAAACGAAAATCGTCTTCCGACACTTTGTTTCCCGGGCCGCCTGCGCCGCTGCCCTGACCGGGCTTGGGGATCAGGTCTCCAGGGGAAAAATGCCTGTTGCCAGGAAGGATGTGCTGGCGCCGGCCGCTGGCCTTGTCATCGTTGAATCTCGGCTCGACCGTTCCCCTTTCGGGCATGGGCACGGCGTGCTCGGCATCCACATCGGCGATCTTGCCGCTGCGGATCTGATCGCGGATGCTTCGCTTCAATTCCTCGCGAGCACGCCGGAGGAAGCGCTGTCGATTGCCGAGGCTCTTGTCCTTCGGGTTCAGGCGACGGTCGATGAAGATCGGCATGGAAACCATCCGGGCCCTATCAACCCGCCTTGTTCACCCGCATGTACCAGTCCACCAGCCTGCGCACCTGCCGTTCGGTATAGCCGCGCTCGACCATGCGCTGCACGAATTCGTTGTGGCGCTTTTCCGTAACGCTGTCCTGCTTGGAGCCGAAGCTGATCACCGGCAGGAGGTCCTCGACCTGTCCGAACATCCGCTTCTCGATGACCTCGCGCAGTTTTTCATAACTCGTCCATGACGGATTGCGGTCGTGGTTTTTTGCCCTGGCGCGCAGCGTGAACTTCACCACCTCGTTGCGGAAGTCCTTGGGATTGGCGATGCCTGCCGGCTTTTCGACCTGTGACAGTTCCTTGTCCAGGACCTCCCGGTTGAGGATCTGGCCGGTGTCGGGGTCCTTGTAGTCCTGGTCCTCGATCCAGGCGTCGGCATAGGCGATGTAGCGGTCGAAAAGGTTCTGGCCATATTCGCTGTAGGATTCGAGATAGGCTTTCTGGATCTCGTGGCCGATGAACTCGGCATAGCGCGCGGCGAGCTCCGACTTGATGAATTCGAGATAGGCGGCTTCCGTTTCCTTCGGGAACTGCTCCCGCTTGATCGCTTCCTCCAGAATGTACATCAGATGCACCGGATCGGCGGCCACTTCCTTGGTGTCGTAGTTGAATGTCTGCGACAATATCTTGAAGGCAAAGCGCGTGCTGACGCCCGTCATGCCTTCATCGACGCCGGCGGCGTCGCGGTATTCCTGGACCGACTTCGCCCTGGGGTCGACCTCCTTCAGGTTCTCGCCGTCATAGGCGCGCATCTTGGTGTAGAGCGGCGAGTTGGAGTGCTCCGCCAGGCGGGTCGAAACGGTGAAGCGGCTGAGAATGTCCAGCACTTCAGGGGCACAGGGGCTTGCTGCCAGCTCGCTCTCGCGCAGCAGCTTTTCATAGATCTGCCTCTCTTCGGTGATGCGCAGGCAGTACGGCACCTTGACCACGAGGATGCGGTCGAGAAAGGCCTCGTTGTTCTTGTTGTTCTTGAACTGCTGCCATTCCGACTCGTTGGAATGGGCCACGATGATCCCCTGGTAGGGAAAGGCGCCGAAATTTTCGGTGCCGTTGTAGCTGCCTTCCTGGGTCGCGGTCAGCAGCGGATGCAGGACCTTGATCGGCGCCTTGAACATCTCGACGAACTCGAGCAGGCCTTGCGTGGTCCGGTTCAGTCCGCCGCTAAAGGAATAGGCGTCCGGGTCGGACTGACTGAAATTTTCCAACTGCCTGATGTCGACCTTGCCGACCAGGGCCGAGACATCCTGATTGTTCTCATCGCCTGGCTCGGTCTTGGCAATGCCGATCTGGCGCAGCCGCGACGGCATCAGTTTGACGACGCTGAACTTGGAGATATCGCCGGACAACTCATCGAGGCGCTTGGATGCCCAGGGCGAGATGAGCCCGTTGAGGCGTCGCCGCGCTATGCCATACTTGTCCTCCAGCAGATCGCCCATGCGATCGGGATGAAACAGGCCAAGTGGCGATTCGAAAACCGGGCTGATCTGGTTGCCGACCTTCAGCGTGTAGATCGGTCGCTGCTCCATCAGTTTCTTCAGCCGTTCGGCAAGGGACGACTTGCCGCCGCCGACCGGGCCGAGAAGGTAGAGGATCTGCTTGCGCTCCTCGAGTCCCTGGGAGGCATAGCGGAAATAGCCCGCAATGCGCTCGATCGTGTCCTCCATGCCGTAGAAGTCGGAGAAGGAGGGATAAACCTTGACCGTTCGGTTTGAGAAAATGCGGCCAAGCCGCTCGTCCTTGCTGGTGTCGACAAGATTCGGCTCGCCGATTGCCTGCACCATCCGTTCGGGTGCCGAGGCATACAGGGACCTGTCTTCCCGGCAGGCAAGAAGGTACTGCTGGATGCTGATCTCTTCCTGCGCCGCGTTCGTGTAAATCTCAGAAAACAGGTCGAAAACGTCAGACTGGTTCTCGCGCATGATATTTCGCCCTCAGAGCCGCCCGACTGGCTGCTGGGCGGACCATCTGCATATTCAACTGTTGGAGGAGCGTTGTGGTTCCCTTCTCCTAAAGGAGAACGGCTGCAATCAGACATTGAGGCGTAGAGGAACATTCCGAATGGCTGGAATGCCTCGCCGACGGCTCCTTCGATCGGGCGATCCGCGACCATGTCTGACGGCGAAGATGGTGGATCACGCCAAAATTGCTGGCGGGATATTGCCGTTCGGGCGCTGGCAGGATCAATTGTCCTGCGCCAACCGGGGAGGGATTCATGAACGGAGCCGACGTCCTGTGTGACGTGCTTCTGGCAAATGGCGTGACGGTCTGCTTCGCAAATCCCGGTACATCGGAGATGCATTTCGTTGCCGCACTCGATCGCAAGCCGCAGATGCGTTGCGTGCTGGGCCTCTTCGAAGGCGTGGTGACAGGTGCCGCCGACGGCTACGCGAGGATGACCGATCGACCGGCCGCGACGCTGCTGCACACCGGGCCCGGACTGGCCAACGGGCTGGCCAACATCCACAACGCCAGACGCGCCTTGAGCCCGATGATCAACATTGTCGGCGACCACGCCTCCTATCATCTGGCGCTCGATGCACCGCTCGCCAGCGATATCGAAAGCCTCGCTTCGCCGATGTCGAACTGGGTTCGCCGTATCGAAAGTCCCGCCGATGTCGCGCCGGCCACCGAGGCGGCCTTCCGCGCTTCCCTTTCACCGCCGGGTATCGCCACCCTGATCCTGCCGGCGGACGCCGCATGGGGCGAGGCTCCTGTGGTTTCGGCCCGCAAGGTGGAGCTCGCGCAGCCCACCGTCGATATGGGCGCTGTGCGAAAGGCAGCCGAGGCGATCCGTGGCGCTCCAGGCCGTGTCGGTATCATCGTTTGCGGACGCGCGGCGCGAGCCGACGCGCTGGCGATCGCTGGTCAAATCTCGGCAGCGCAAGATGTCCGCTTGTTCAGCGAGGTTCTTGTGGCGCGGATGGAGCGCGGTCGCGGACGGGTCGCGCCCACGCGCATCCCCTATCCGATCGATGCTGCAACGGCCCTGCTGAGCGACATCGACGTGCTGATCCTGGTCGGAGCGAAGGAGCCTGTTGCCTTCTTCGCCTATCCGGGAAAGCCGGGACGGCTGGCTCGAGACGGTTGCGAGGTGCTTTCGCTGGCTGCGCATGGCGAGGATTTGAAGGCGGCACTGGAAGCGCTTCGCGACGAACTCGGCATCAGGTCGACGCAGCCGCTCCCTGTCGCAACGGGCTTTCCCGACGAGCCAGTGCCGCGCGGCAAGCTGACCGACGATGCGATCGCCCTTTCGGTGGCGCGGAAACTTCCTGCCAATGCCATCGTCTGCGACGAGGCGGTCACGTCGGCCCGGCGCTATTTCGCCCTGTCGGCCTTCGCAGCGCCGCACGACTACATGATGACAGCTGGCGGATCGATCGGCGGAGGCATCCCGTTGGCAACAGGGGCAGCGATCGCGTGTCCCGATCGCAAGGTGATCAATCTCGAAGCCGACGGCAGCGGCATGTACACCGTGCAGGGATTGTGGACCCAGGCGCGGGAAAATCTCGACGTGGTCACGATCGTCTTCTCCAACCGGACCTACGCAATCCTGCATGGCGAGATGAAGAATGTCGGGGTGGGCGCGATCGGCGAGAATGCCAGGCGTATGCTCGATCTCGACCAGCCCGCGCTGGACTGGGTATCGCTGGCGAAGGGCATGGGCGTGGAGGCGGCCCGCGCCGACACGTGCGAGCGGTTCGATGCCCTGCTGGACAGCGCCCTATCGCGCCACGGGCCGTTTCTTATCGAAGCGGTGATCTGACCGTTTTCCCCCGCGGCGTTTCCGGGGAGCCGGGTTGAGCGGCGTCGGCCGACGAGCAGTGCCTACCAGCGCGTCTGTTCGCCGGGTGCCGCCGGTTCGATCGCCAGCGCGTGGACGCCGGCTTTCAGCTCGTCGGCCAGCAATTCGTTGACGGCGCGGTGGCGCTCGATGCGGCTCATGCCGGCAAAGGCGGGCGAAACGATACGGACGCGGAAATGCGTCTCGCCGGTGCCGTCATAGGCGCCATGATGATCGGAGCCGTGATGATGGTGGCCGGCGTGGAGATGGCTTTCGTTGATGATGACCAGCCGTTCCGGCGAAAACGCCTTGTTCAGCTTGCCTTCCATCGTCGCCTGTATGGACATCGGAGCTTCCCTTCACCAAATCTACGGCATCGCCGCAAAATTCGCCATTTGCCTGCTTTAAGCCGCGATTCAGCGGTTAGGGCGATGATCGCCGAAATGTCAATTCTTGTTTCGCACTAGCGAACAGCCCATAAATGGGTGAGATGAAACCGTATCCCAAATATTTCGAGAAGATCCGCATCCGGCCGGAGAAGGACGCGGAGCTGAAGTCGCGCTCGCCGATCTGCCAGTGGGACGGTTGCAAGGAGGCCGGCACCCATCGCGCGCCGGTCGGGCGCATGAAGGAAGGCGAGTATTTCCAGTTCTGCTTCGATCATGTGCGCGAGTACAACAAGGGCTTCAACTATTTCTCCGGCGTGCCTGACAGCGAGATCGCCCGTTTCCAGAAGGAAGCGATGACCGGCCACCGGCCGACGTGGAAGATGGGCATCAACGGCGCTTCGACGCGATCGTCGCCTGACTTCGCCCAGCAGCGTTCCGGTCGCGCCGGCTACTACAACCGCATGCGCGATCCGTTCGACCTGTTCAAAGGTCCAAAGGATCCGCGCGAGGCGCGCGAGCGCAAGGCAAAGCCGCTTGAGGCCAAGGCACTGGAAACGCTTGGCCTTGATACAAAGGCGACTGGCAAGGATATCAAGGCACGGTATAAGGAACTGGTGAAGCGCCACCATCCGGATGCGAATGGCGGCGACAGAGGTTCGGAAGACCGGTTCCGCGATGTGCTGCAGGCCTATCGCGTGCTCAAGCAGGCGGGATTGTGCTGAGCGACCATACGGTTCGTGTCGTTTTCCAACTTTCATAAGGTTGGAAAAGGCTCTAAGACCGCCCCCGGACAAAATCGATTGCCGGCGAAATCAGGCGTTTCGCCCGTGGAGACGTTGATAGAGATGAACAAGGTCGATCGCGACATCGCCAACCTGCCCGACACCACGGTGTCGGTGAAGGACAAATTCGGCTTCGACTCCAAGATTGTGGTGCCGGCCTATTCGGTGACCAGCGAGCATGTGCCCGACGTCGATCCCGACTATCTGTTCGACAAGAACACGACGATGGCGATCCTCGCCGGCTTTGCCTACAACCGCCGCGTCATGGTGTCGGGCTATCACGGCACCGGCAAGTCGACCCATATCGAACAGGTCGCAGCCCGCCTCAACTGGCCATGCGTGCGCGTCAACCTCGACAGCCATGTCAGCCGCATCGACCTCGTCGGCAAGGACGCCATCGTCGTCAAGGACGGGCTGCAGATCACCGAATTCCGCGACGGCATCCTGCCCTGGGCCTACCAGCACAATGTCGCGCTCTGCTTCGACGAGTATGACGCTGGCCGCCCGGACGTGATGTTCGTCATCCAGCGCGTGCTGGAATCGTCCGGCCGGCTGACGCTGCTCGACCAGAGCCGGGTCATCCGCCCGCATCCGGCCTTCCGGCTGTTCTCGACCGCCAACACGGTTGGGCTGGGCGACACCACCGGCCTCTATCACGGCACCCAGCAGATCAACCAGGCGCAGATGGATCGCTGGTCGATCGTCACCACGCTGAATTATCTGCCGCACGACAACGAAGTGAACATCGTGCTGGCCAAGGCCAAGCACTATCGCGACAGCAAGGGCAAGGACATCGTCAACAAGATGGTGCGCGTCGCCGACATGACGCGCTCGGCCTTCATCAATGGCGATCTGTCGACGGTGATGAGCCCGCGCACAGTCATCACCTGGGCCGAGAATGCCGAAATCTTCGGCGATATCGGCATGGCGTTCCGGTTGACCTTCCTCAACAAATGCGACGAGCTCGAACGTTCGGTGGTGGCCGAGTTTTACCAGCGCGCCTTCGGCGAGGATCTGCCGGAGAGCGCCGCCAACGTTGTGCTGGGGTGACACCACTCTATGGGAACAACCTGCCGGACGTTCCTTTGGAGTTTTTCAATCTTCTGCTTTGGTATCTGTCAGGCAGCCATGGCTCAGAATGAACCATTCAAACCTGAGCAGACTTGGACTTATCGCGGAGCAACACCAGTATCATCGCGAGTGATCATAGGCGCGGTCGATAACTTGGACGGCGAAAGCCAGCCGATCGTGTCGATATCAGTGACCAATGCACCGATACCGAATGATGGAAGGCAGCTACAAACCGTTCCCCACCTTCCTCTAGCGGCCGACGTACTAAGAGAAAGTGTGGTTGAACTTGAAGGGATTGGTCCGATCCCTGACGGTTTTGACAAGGGATACAGTCTGTGGAGACAGGCATATGACAGTGGGAAAGGAGGCCACTTTACAATCTCGGTGGAAGAGATTGTCGGCCTCCTACGTGCTCAGCTTGGCCAACGGCCAGCGGCAAAATAGAGATAGATGATGGCGGGTCCGGGCGACAACACGCGCAACAAGTCGAAGACGGGATCTGAAGCCGACAGCTTCAAGCGCTCGGTGACTGTCTGCATGCGCGCCATCGCCGGCGACAAGGATCTCGAAGTCGGTTTCGCCAAGGACAGGCCCGCACTTGCGGGCAGCCGCGCCCGGCTGCCCGAACTACCGAAGAAGGCCTCCAGGACCGATATCGCCATCACCCGCGGCCTCGGCGATTCCATGGCGCTGAAGCGCGCCTGCCACGACGCGCGCATCCACAGCAAGCTGGCGCCGGAAGGCAAGCTGGCGCGCTCGATCTATGACGCGGTCGAACAGGCACGTGTCGAGGCGATCGGCAGCCGCGCCATGCAGGGCGTTGCCGACAATATCGGCTCGATGCTCGAGGACAAATACGCCAGGGCGAACCTTGTCGACGTCAAGGACAAGGCCGACGCGCCGATCGAGGAGGCGCTGGCGCTGATGGTGCGCGAGAAGCTGACCGGCCGCACTGTCCCGAAGAGCGGCGAGCGGCTGGTCGACCTCTGGCGCCCCTGGGTCGAGGAGAAGGCAAGCGCAGACCTCGACGGCCTGTCCGCCAAGCTCGACGACCAGCAGGCTTTCGCTCGCGTCGTGCGCGACATGCTGGTTTCCATGGAAATGGCCGAGGAACTCGGCGACGACCAGGAGACCGAAGACTCCGAGGACAATGACGACAACCAGCCGCAAGGCGAGGAGCAGAGCGAGGAGGGCGGCGAGGACGATTCCGGCTCCGAACAGTCGCAGTCCGACGATGCCGACGCGTCGGCCGACGACGAGCAGTCTGCCGAGACGGAAGCGTCCGACGCCACCGCCGACGATCTCTCCGACGAGGACGATTCCGACGCGGAGACGCCCGGCGAGGCCCGACGCAACGACAATCCCTTCACCAATCTGCCGAAAGAGATCGACTACAAGGTTTTCACGACTGCCTTCGACGAGACCGTTGGTGCCGAGGAGCTTTGCGAAGAGGAAGAACTCGACCGGCTGCGTGCCTTCCTCGATAAGCAGCTCGCCAACCTCTCCGGCGTCGTCGGCCGGCTGGCCAACCGGCTGCAGCGCCGGCTGATGGCGCAGCAGAACCGCTCCTGGGATTTCGACCTCGAAGAGGGCTATCTCGATCCGGCGCGGCTGGTGCGCGTCGTCATCGACCCAATGCAGCCGCTGTCCTTCAAGCAGGAGCGCGACACAAAATTCCGCGACACGGTGGTGACGCTGGTGCTCGACAATTCGGGCTCGATGCGCGGCCGGCCGATCACGGTCGCCGCCACCTGCGCCGACATCCTTGCGCGTACGCTGGAGCGCTGCGGCGTCTCGGTCGAGATCCTCGGCTTCACCACCCGCGCCTGGAAGGGCGGGCAAGCGCGCGAGAAGTGGCTGAAGGACGGCAAGCCGCCGAATCCCGGTCGCCTCAACGATCTGCGCCACATCATCTACAAATCCGCCGACCATCCGTGGCGGCGGGCGCGCCGCAATCTCGGCCTGATGATGCGCGAGGGGCTGCTCAAGGAAAATATCGACGGCGAGGCGCTGCTTTGGGCGCACAACCGTCTGATCGCCCGGCCGGAGCAAAGAAAAATCCTGATGATGATCTCGGACGGCGCGCCGGTCGACGATTCGACGCTTTCGGTCAATCCGGGCAATTATCTCGAGCGGCATCTGCGTGCCATCATCGAACTGATCGAAACGCGCTCGCCGGTGGAACTTTTGGCCATCGGCATCGGCCACGACGTCACCCGCTACTACAGGCGCGCCGTCACCATCGTCGATGCCGAGGAGCTGGCCGGCGCCATGACCGAGCAGCTTGCCTCTCTGTTTGGCGAGGAAAGCGCACGCGAGACGCGCCGCGGCGGCCTGCGGCGCGCCGGATGAGCTTTTCGGGCGGGGGCCTTAGGCACACGATTTTTGCTGCTTGCATGCTGGCTGGCATGCAGTGGCCAGCGGTTGCCGCCAGCCCAGACTCGGTCGAGCCGGTCGAAATCACGGCGCGGCCGATAGGCCAGTTCCGTATCGGCCATGACGACAGGCAATTCGGGCCGCTCGAATTCGTCGGCGGGCTGGAGATGACCTCGCCATCGCGCGATTTCGGCGCGCTGTCGGCCTTTCGCTTCCTGAAGGCGGGCAGCGACTTCATCGGCGTCGCCGACACCGGCTTCTGGTTCTTCGGCAGCGTGACCCACAATGCCGACAAGCGTCCGTCGGGCATCCAGAATTTCCGCATGCAGCAGATGGTCGATGAGGCGGGCCAGCCGATCGACAAGAAGTGGCAGGTCGATGCCGAAGGCCTGGCGGTCAAGGACGGCATCGCCACGGTCGGTTTCGAACGCAACCAGCGTGTCGCCCAGTTCAAGATCGATCCGGACGGCATGAAGGCGCCGTTCAAGCAATTGGATTTTCTGGTTCCGGCCCAGGAGTTGCGCCAGAACCGCGGCTTCGAGACTGTCACCCACGCCAATCCTTATGGCCAGCATGAGGGCGGGCTGGTCGTGGTGTCGGAAAAGAGCCTCGACAAGGCCGGCAACATCTATGCGGCAATCATCGAAGGGCCGCACAAGGGCGTCTTCACCGTCAAGCGCAATGGCGACTTCGACATCACCGACGGTGCCTTCCTGCCGGACGGCGATCTTTTGCTGCTCGAGCGCAGCTTCTCGATGGCCGGCGGAGTGAAGATGCGGCTACGGCGCATCTATGGCGAGAGTGTCGAGAAGGGCGCCGTCGCCGACGGGCCGGTGCTGCTGGACGCCGACATGGGCTACCAGATCGACAATATGGAAGGGCTGGATGTCTGGACCCGCGACGACGGCGCGCTGATGGTGTCGCTGATGTCAGACGACAACCATTCGATCCTGCAGCGCAACCTCTATCTGGAATTTATCCTGCACGAGGATTGAGGAACGCTGCTGGCTGCCGAACGGTCACCAGCCAGCCCGTCCTCGCCCCCGCCGTCGTCCTTTGAATTCGCCCTTTAAAACCTTCCGCTGGCCAAGGCAGGGCGGGATCGCTTGCGCTCCGCAAAATACTTTAGTCCAAACTTGACAATTGACATTGATAACGCAATACTCAAGTCTATGCTTAATTATCCAAAGATCGATGGCATCCTTCGTGCTCTTGTCGAGCCCACCCGCCGGCAGATCCTGGAAAGGCTGAGTCGCGGGCCGGCCACGGTCAGCCAGTTGGCCGAGCCGTTCGGCATGACATTCGCCGCCGTGCTCCAGCATCTCCAGACGCTGGAGGCGTGCGGGCTGATCCGCAGCGAAAAGATCGGGCGGGTTCGCACCTGCAGGATTGAGCCCGGAGGGCTTGCCCCGCTTGCCGACTGGATCGCCGAGCGCCGCATACCGGCAGAACGCCAGCTCGACCGTCTCGGCCAGGTTTTGGCGGAGACAGATCAACCGAACTCGAAAATTCAGAATGAAGAAAAGGACGAAACGAAATGAACCAGATAGCCTCTGTGAAAGACGAGCATTCCGTCATCCACTCCACCTTCACCATCGAGCGGACCTACCCGCAATCGCCAGAATGTGTCTTCTTCGCCTTTGCCGACAAGGCAACGGTGCGGCGCTGGCGGGTGGGGGGCGATGGCTTTACGATCGCCGAATTCAGCTTCGATTTCCGTGTCGGCGGCGGTGAGGTGTCGCGGTTCAGCTATCAGGGCGGCCCGGAGATCAGGCTCGACGCGCAGTTCCAGGATATCGTCCCCGACCAGCGCATTGTGTTTTCGTACCGAATGGCGATTGGATCCCAGCCTCTGTCAGCGTCGCTCACCACCATCGAACTGGCGCCTTCAGGTGATGGCACCCGCCTGACTTATACTGAACAGGGCGTCTTTTTCGACGGAGTCGATTCAGCGCAAGGACGCGAAGAGGGCACCCGTGGACTGCTGGAAACCCTGGCTGCCGAACTCGAGAAGGCAAAATAGGGTTGTTGTTGGCGGCTGGTATCTGACCGACATCTGGAAAATACGGGCCATTCTGCGCAAGGTGCAGGGTGGCCCTATCGCGCTGCCGGAGCGGTCGCGATCCAGATGACGTGGCGCGCGCCACGCTTGCCATTGGCGCGGGTGTTGATCTCTTCGACGGCGAAGCCCGCCTGCTTGAGCCGCCGCGCAAAACCGCTGTCCGGTCCTTGCGACCACACCGCCAGCACGCCGCCGGGCTTGAGCGCGGCACGAGCGGCACCGAGGCCGGCGGCACCGTAGAGCGCGTCGTTGCCCTTGTAGACGATGCCTTCCGGGCCATTGTCGACATCAAGCAGGATGGCGTCCCAGGCCGAGATACCCGAGCGGATGATGTGCCCGACGTCGGTCTCGCGGATCGTCACGCGGGGATCGTCGAGCGAACCGCCGAAGATCTCGGCCATCGGGCCGCGCGCCCAGGCAACGACTGCCGGGACCAGCTCCGCGACAACGACGCTGGCATCATTCGAGAGTCCTGAGAGGGCGGCGCGCAGCGTAAAACCCATGCCGAGGCCGCCGATCAGGATTTTTGGCTGCTTGCGGCCAGCAATCCTTTCACAGGAGAGCCTGGCCAGCGCTTCCTCGGAGCCGCTGAGGCGGCTGTTCATCAGCTCGTTGGTGCCAAGCATGATCGAGAATTCAGTGCCGCGCCGCTTCAGGCGAAGTTCTTGTCCACCATCAGGCGTTTTTGCCGAGTCTAGCTGGACCCAGGGTATCACTGGCTGATTTTTTGTTTGACCATGATCTTGTCCGAAAACCGGACTCCACTTTTCGGGATCATGGTCTATGTCGCCAGCGCCGGCTGGCTCCAGCGGGCGGCGAGCAGCCGGTAGGGGATCAGCGCCACCACGGCGATGATCAGTTTCACCGAAAGGTCGCCGAGCGCCCAGGACACCCAGCGCATGGTCTCTGCCGGCAGCACGCCCATCAGCGGCGCCGTTTCGAGCGCGAAACTGTCGCTCGGGCCGGCAAAGGCGAAGGCCGCCGAAAACGCGACGGCGAAGAACACGACGGTGTCGAACACCGAGCCGACCAGCGTGCCGACGATCGGCGCGCGCCACCAACTCTGCCGGCGCAGCCGGTTGAACACGGTGACGTCGAGCAACTGCGCGGTCAGGAAGGCGGCGCCCGAGGCTGCCGCAATGCGGACCAGCCGGTCGGCGGCGGTCTCGAACTCGATGAGGCCGTGGCGGAACAGGAAGGGCGGGACCAGGATCGAGCAGATCACCGCCGTCATGAAGCCGACAAAGACGATCCGGCGCGCCACGGTTGGGCCATAGCGGCGGTTGGCGAGGTCGGTGACCAGGAAGGAGAAGGGGTAGGTGAAAGCGCCCCAGGTCAGGATGTCGGCCAGCGACAGGCCGCCGATCTGGCCCTGCATCGGGAACTGCACAAGGATGTTCGACGCCACGACGACAAGCGCCATGGCGCTCACGAAGGGCAAGTAACGCGAGAAGGAATTCATTTTTTTATCCTGGGTAATGGAACCAGCAAAGCGCCACCCAATCCGGACGGCGCTGCATTGCTCAGATGTCTAGCCGAAAACCGTCTCGCGCCGTTTGGCTCAACGGCTCGGACGGCATTCCGTCCGAAGAACGTCTCAGGCTGCCGGCTGCCCGGCGAGCTTCTTGGCGATCTGCTTCTTCAGCAGGCGGGCGCGCTGCGACAGCTCCTTGGCGTCGGCCTTGGCCAGGAACGCATCGAGGCCGCCGCGATGCTCGACCGAACGCAGGGCGTTGGCCGAAACGCGCAGGCGCACGTTCTGGTTCAGCACTTCGGAGATCAGCGTCACATTGACCAGGTTCGGCAGGAAGCGGCGCTTGGTCTTGTTGTTGGCGTGGCTCACATTGTTGCCGGTCATGACGGCCTTGGCAGTGAGTTCGCAGGTGCGGGACATGGTTCTAACCTTCAGTTCTCGGTCTGGCCAAACCATTCAACCCGCGCCGGGTGGCGCGCGGTCTCGGTCAGGCGGCCTTATGGAAAAAGTTGGCGTTCCATAGTTGCATTTCGCTGGCGCGTCAAGCTCCGGCATGCCCAGCGCCTGTTTCATATAAAGGCCGGATTCTGGCCTATAAGCGGTCGCAAAGGGACATGCCAGCCTGAAGTTGTCCGCCTTCAGGCTGAAATCGAGGATCGATCCGCCGTCATGCTTCGTTCGTCATATGCCCTCTGCTCCTTGCTTGCCATTGCCCTGCCGGATGCAGCCGCCGCAGCCGCGCCGCAGTCCTTCAAGGGCGAATATACGGTGTCGTTCCTCGGTCTTTCGGTGGCCAGGGCGACGTTCTCCAGCAGCTATCAAGGCGATACCTATTTGATCAATGGCACGGTCTCCGCCGCCGGCCTTGCCAAGCTGTTCGACGACACGAAGGGCACGATCTCGTCAAAAGGCACTATTTCCGGCAAGAAGATGCAGCCGCAGGCTTTCCGTGCCGATTACACGTCGGGCAAGAAGGCATCGGTTGTCGACATCCGCTTCGCAAATGGCGCCGTCACCGCCACCAAGGTCGTCCCTGCGCCAGGCAAGCGCGATCCCAAAAGCTGGGTTCCGCTGGGAGCCGGCGATCTGTCGTCGGTGCTCGATCCGATGGCGGCCACCGTCATCCATGCCGACAGTCTCGACAATGTCTGCGGGCGCACGGTGAAATTCTACGATGGCGAGATGCGCGCCGACCTGACACTGACTTACGCATCGAAAGGCTCGATCTCGGTGCAAGGCTACAAGGGCGACACGGTGACCTGCCGCATGGGTTTTGAGCCGGTGGCGGGCTATCGCAAAGGCCGCAAGGCTTTGAATTACCTGAAGAACCGCAGCAAGATGATGGTGACGTTTGCGCCAGTCGGCCAAAGCGGGGTATATGCGCCGATCCGCGCCACGGTCGGCACGCAGATCGGCACGCTGACCATCAACGCCGGGCGGTTCGAAGCAGTTAACTAGGCGCCGTCGCGCGCCGCCGGAGACGGGCATGGGGCGCGCAACATTGATCGGGTTCACGGCGGTCGCCATGTGGGCGCTGCTGGCGCTGCTCACCGACGCCTCCGGGGCGGTGCCGCCATTCCTGCTGTCGGCCATCACCTTCACCATCGGCACCGCGGTCGGGCTCGCCGCGCGGCTGGTCATGCCGGCTTCCGACAACGGCAAAAAGATACCGCCGCAAGTGTGGGTGATCGGCATTGCCGGCCTGTTCGGCTACCACTTCTTCTACTTCACCGCGCTACGCAACGCGCCGGCGGTGGAGGCAAGCCTGATCGCCTATCTGTGGCCGCTGCTGATCGTGCTCGGCTCCGCGTTGATGCCGGGCGAGCGGCTGGCCTGGAACCATGTCGTCGGCGCGCTGCTCGGCCTTGCCGGCACCATCCTAATCGTCACCAAGGGCGGCGGGCTCGCCTTCGATGCGCGCTATGCCTTCGGCTATGCGATGGCCGGCGTCTGCGCCCTTTTGTGGTCGGCCTATTCGCTGCTGTCGCGGCGGTTCCCGTCGGTGCCGACCAGCATCGTCACTTGGTTCTGCGCCGCGACGTCGGCGCTTTCGCTGGTCTGCCACCTCTTGCTGGAAAAGACGGTGCTGCCCGATGGCGCCGGCCAGTGGCTGGCCGTGCTTGGCCTCGGCCTGATGCCGGTGGGGGCGGCCTTCTACGCCTGGGACATCGGCGTGAAGCGCGGCAACATCCAGGTGCTGGGGGCGGCAAGTTATGCCGCGCCGCTTTTGTCGACGCTGGTGCTGATCGCCGCCGGCGTCGCCGAGCCGTCGCTGCGAATCCTCGCCGCCTGCGTGCTCATCACCGGCGGCGCTGCACTGGCGGCGAAATCGCTGTTCACGCGCAAGCCGGCGACAGGCGAGGCCAGCGCATGACGATGCCGTTCCCCGGCGGCATCGACGCCAACGCCAATGCGACACTGGTGTTTTCGCTGGTGGCGGCTGTGATCTATGCTTTCACACTCAGCATGCCGCCGAGGCTCGCGCGCTCGGCAGCAAAGACGCTGGCGGTGGCGATGCTGGCGGTGCTGGCCTTCATGCAAGGCGGGCCGTTTCTGCTCGTCGCGGCGCTGGTGCTGAGTGCCGTCGGCGACGCCTTCCTGTCACGTGACGGCGAGAAGGCCTTTCTCGGCGGGCTGGCCAGTTTTCTCGCGGCGCACATCTTCTACGTTGCGCTGTTCCTGCGCAGCGGCGGCGGGACGGGGCTGCTCGGCGCCGAGTCATGGCGCGGGGCGATCGCGCTGGCGATGGCGGCATTCGCGATCGCCATGCTGGCCGCCCTTTGGCGCCGTGTCGGCCCCACCTTGCGTCTTCCGATCGGCGTCTATGTCGCCGCGATCCTCGCCATGGGGATATCGGCGCTCACCACCAGCAACAGCCTGATGATCGGCGGCGCCATTCTGTTCATGGCGTCGGACGGGCTGCTCGCCACGGAACAGTTCCTGCTTGCCGCCATCTCGCCGCACCGCGTCTGGATGCGCTACGCGGTCTGGGGGCTTTACTACGCCGCCCAGCTAGCCATCACCTTGGGATTCCTGCTCAGCTAAAGATTTTTCGGGTGCCAGCCGGGCTCGGCGAGCTCGAAGGCGGCGAAGTCGAAGCCCGGCGCCACGGTGCAGCCGACCAGCGTCCATTCGCCAAGGCTGCGTGCCGACTGCCACCAGCCGGCGGGCACCACGATCTGCGGCCGCTCGCCCGCCGCAAGCGCGGTGCCGAGCACTTGTTCGATGATTGTGCTGCCTTCCTCATACATGGACAGCGCCAGCGGCGCGCCGGCATAGAAATGCCAGACCTCGGCCGCATCCTTGACCCGGTGCCAGGCCGACAGCTGATCCACTTCCAGAAGGAAATAGATCGCGGTCGAGTGGCCGCGCGTGCCTTCCGCGCCATCGCGAAAGGTTTCGGCATACCAGCCACCTTCCGGATGCGGCTTCAGGCCGAGCGTGGCGATGATTTCGGCGGCACTTGTCATCGATTGCAGGTTAGCACCGAGCTCAGAAATTGTCCTTGCGCTTGCGGATTTCGGCGAACACGTCGGCGTCGCTGGCCTTCTCCATGCCGAGATGCTTGCGGATTGCAGGGTCGTGCCAGCGCAGGAACGGATTGGTCGACAGTTCCTCGCCGATTGTCGTCGGCAGGGTCGGCTTGCCGTCGGCGCGCAGCGCCTCGATCCTGGCGGTGCGCTCCTTCAGGGCCGAATTGGTCGGGTCGACGGTCAGCGCGAAGCGGGCATTGGAAAGCGTATATTCATGGCCGCAATAGATGACCGTCTCGGCGGGAAGCGCCGCCAGCTTCTTCAGCGACTCGTACATCACAGGCGGCTTGCATTCGAACAACCGGCCGCAGCCCAGCGCAAACAGCGTGTCGGCGGTGAACGCCACTTTCGAGGCCGGCAGATGGTAGGAGACATGGCCGGCCGTGTGGCCGGGCGTGGCGATCACGTCGACCCTCTCGTCGCCGAGGTGGACGACCGAGCCTTCTTCGACCGTTTCGTCAATGCCGGGGATCTTCGCCTGTTCCGCTTCCGGTCCGATGATGCGCAGCTTGAAGCGCTCCTTCAGCGCCAGATTGGCCTCGACATGGTCGACATGGTGGTGGGTGGTCAGGATCATCGTCGGCGTCCAGCCGGTGCGCTGGATCGCGGCCAGGATCGGCGCCTCTTCGGGCGCGTCGATGATCGCGGTCTGGCCGCTTCTGGGGTCATGCACGAGCACACCGAAATTATCGCTGCGGCACATGAACTGTTCGATTTCGACCGGCATCGCAACTCTCCATTTGTCGCCGCAGACATAGGGCGCTTGCCCGCCGATGTCATCTGGAATTGAGCTTTGTTGAACTCGGCAGATATCGCGGCTACCGTCCCGGCCATGCATTCCGATATCGTCGACCTCCGCTCCTTCTATTCGACCACGCTCGGCCGGCTTGCCGAACACTCGATCACCATGGCGCTGTCCTCGATATGGGCCGCGGTGCCGAATGAGCGGCTGGTCGGCCTCGGCTACACCTTGCCGTGGCTGGAGCGGTTCGGCGCCGATGCCGAGCGCGTCTTTGCCTTCATGCCGGCAACGCAGGGCGCGGTGGTCTGGCCGGCGACGGGTCCGACGGCGACGGCGCTGGTCTTCGACGAGGAATTGCCGCTGGTCGATTCCTGCATCGACCGCATGCTGCTCGTCCATTCGCTCGAGCATGTCGAGAACCCGCGCGAGACGCTGAACGAGATCTGGCGGGTGCTGTCGCCGGCCGGGCGCGTCGTCATCGTCGTGCCCAACCGTCGCGGCGTCTGGGCGCGTTTCGAGCATACGCCGTTCGGCAATGGCCGGCCGTTCTCGCGCGGCCAGCTCACCGAATTGCTGCGCGAGGCGCATTTCACCCCGGCGGCATGGTCCGACGCGCTGTTCTTCCCGCCGTCGCCGCGGCGCTTCATGATGCGGTTCCACAATGTGCTGGAACGGGCCGGCCGGCGGTTCTGGCCGATTTTTTCCGGTGTCATCGTGGTCGAGGCGCAGAAGCGGCTTTATCAAGGCGTGCCGGTCGCCCAGCGTGCGTCGCGGCGCGTCTTCGTGCCGGTGCTCTCGCCGCAAGGCGCGACCAGGCTCGGCCGGTCGCGCGGCGGGGAAGCGGCTTCCCCGGGCGGAGTGACGCGTTCGTGATCGGACCTGGGCTTTGTCAGTCCCTATCTGTCGAGTGCGGGGCCGCCGCCTGAACATGGCCGGTCATGGTTCTGACCGGCTCCACCACTCTTCCGAATGCAGGGATATCACGCATGGCGGATCAAGCGGACGTCATAGCCGGTGCGGGACAGGCCGCCGTGTCGGTCGAAGCCAGCAGTCTCGGCGACCAGTTGAAGACGATCCGGCAGGCGCTGAAGACCTCGCCGGTGCGCAAGCCGCTCGCCTGGACCTGCATCGGCATCGTCGCCGTCATCGTCGCGACCGCGATCGGCCAGGTTCTGCTCAACCGTTGGAACCAGCCTTTCTACGATGCGCTGGCGCGGCGCGACATGCAGGGTTTCCTGCATCAGCTTCTCGTCTTTGCCGAGATTGCCGGGGGGCTGTTGGTGCTCAATGTCGGCCAGACCTGGCTCAACCAGACGATCCGGCTGAAGCTCCGCGAGGCGCTGACACTTGACCTGATCGATGAATGGATGCGGCCGGCGCGCGCCTTCCGACTCGCTCATGCCGGAGCCATAGGCGTCAATCCCGACCAGCGCATGCAGCAGGATGCCGCGCATTTGTCCGATCTGTCGACCGATCTCGGTGTCGGCCTGCTGCAGTCCTTCATCCTGCTCGTGTCCTTCATCGGCGTCTTGTGGACGCTGTCCTCGGGCTTCGTCTTCCACATAGGCGGCCGTTCGCTGGCGATACCGGGTTACATGGTGTGGGCGGCGATCCTCTATGCCGGCATCGCCTCGTGGCTGAGCTGGCTGGTCGGACGGCCGCTGATCCGCTTCAACAGCGATCGCTATACGCGCGAGGCGGAGCTCAGGTTCTCGATGGTCCGCGTCAACGAGAATGTCGACGCCATCGCGCTGGCGCATGGCGAGGCTGACGCCAAACGGCAGCTCGAGCTCGATCTTGGC
Organism: Mesorhizobium sp. LjNodule214; assembly: GCF_964252735.1. NCBI lineage: Bacteria > Pseudomonadati > Pseudomonadota > Alphaproteobacteria > Hyphomicrobiales > Phyllobacteriaceae > Mesorhizobium > Mesorhizobium sp. LjNodule214. The sequence goes on along the minus strand of NZ_CAXUPE020000002.1, from coordinate 2,279,647 downwards.
ACGGTGCTCGGCGCCATGAAGCGCATCTACAGCGCGCAGATCAACCTGTCCTGGGTCACCGACACCTATGGCTGGATCACCGTCGTCGCGCCGATCCTGGTCGCGTCGCCGGTCTATTTCGCCGGCGATATCAGCTTCGGCGGTCTGATGATGGCGGTCGGCGCCTTCAACCAGGTGCACTCCTCGCTGCGCTGGTTCATCAACAACATAGGCGGCATCGCCGACTGGCGGGCGACGCTGATGCGCGTCGCCGATTTTCGCATCGCGCTTGGCGAAACCGATGTCTGGCACGACAAGGAAAGGCGGATCGCATTCGCCGAGAATCCGGACGGCAGGCTGACCTTTGAGAAGCTTGAGGTCGCCTCGCCGGACGGATGCACCAAGCTCGCCGAGCCGGATGTCGAGATACGGGCGGGCGAACGCGTGATGATCACCGGCGACCCGCGCGCTGGCAAGACGCTGTTCTTCCGCGCCATTGCCGGCCTGTGGCCGTGGGGCAGCGGGCGGATCGGCATGCCGGCCGGCGAGGTGCCGATCTTCGTTCCACGCACCCCTTATTTTCCGCTCGGCACGCTGCGCGAAGTGCTCAACCATACCGACGGCACGGCACCGGTCGAGGATGTCGAGATCGCGGCGGTGTTGGCCGAGGTTGGTCTCGGCCGGCTTGCATCTTCCCTCGACCGTTCGGCGCGCTGGGAGCATGAGCTGGCCGATGACGAGCAGCGCCTGCTGGCCATTGCCAGGCTTGCGCTCAGGCGACCGAAATGGGTGATCATCGACGAGGCGCTGGATACGTTCGACGGCGCGACGCTGAGGCAGGTGCTGTCGATGCTGGCGCGGCGCCTGCCCGACGCCGCCATCCTCAACATCGGCCGCGGCCAGCACAACCAGCTCTTCCCGCGCTCGCTGACGATCGTGAAGGATACCGGCGGATCGGCACTCAAGCCCGCCCGCGTCAGGGCCGGCGCTATCGAGCCGCCGCCGGCTGCTGTACGCAGGAAGAAGTAGACCAGCTTTATTTTGCCGCGATCGCGGTGAAAATTGTCCGTATCACTCGGACGCACGCAGCCATGCTTGACATGCTCAGCCTGCTTGCCTGTTTCGCCTGTACCCAGGCAGCACCCCTGCCTGTGCCGGCCGACACGATTGCCGTGGATGTCGAACTGGTGCTGGCCGTCGACATCTCGCTGTCGATGAACGAGAAGGAGTTTGCCCTGCAGCGTGCCGGCTATGTCGAGGCGCTCAGGCATCCGGACTTCATCAAGGCGGTGCGTTCGGGCACAAACGGGCGCATTGCGCTGGCCTATTTCGAGTGGGCGGGCACCGTTCGCGACGACGCCATCCTCGCCTGGCAGATCATCGACGGCAGCGACAGCGCCAACGCCTTCGCCGACCGGATCGCGGCCCGCCCGTTCCGCAGCTTTCGTGGCACCTCGATTTCCGGCGCGCTTGCCTTCGGCACCGGCCTTTTCGAGAAAGCCGCCTTCGCCGGCGCGCGGCGCGTCATCGACATTTCAGGCGACGGCCCCAACAATATCGGCCCGCCGGTCACAGCGACGCGCGATGCGGCGCTGGCAAAGGGCATCGTCATCAACGGCCTGCCGATCCTGATCAGCCCTTCGCCGACCTTCAGCCATCTCGACAGCTACTATGAGCAATGCGTCACCGGTGGCCCAGGGTCCTTCGTGCTGCCGATCTATGCAGCTTCCGAATTTTCGACCGCTATTCGCCGCAAGCTCATCCTCGAAGTGAGCGGTATCGCCAACGCGACGACAGTCCGGATCGACGCGGCGGCGCCCATCGACTGCCTGCAGGGCGAGCGTGACCGACGGTTTTTTTCAGACCCGTATTTTCCGGAACTCGATCGATGAACCGCGAGTTTCCCGAACCTCCGGTCTCGGGATGGTTCAGGCCGGCCGCGTGCCGTATTTCTTGCGGAACTCATCGTAGAGATCGCGGCGCCAGCGCCGACCGCCGACATAGCCGCGCAACAGTTGCGGCAGTGAATAGCCGAGCGCTTTCGACGACCGGTTGGCGAGATAGCCGGCGAATGCCTGGGAAACCCTGCCCTTCATCGCATCGGCGATGATCTGGCGCGCGATCATGTAGGGCGGGACGTCAGGATAGCGATCGGCGATGTAAGGGTGTTTGTCGATCAGGTTTGCGTAGGCTTCGACATAGCCGTCGCGGCGACCCGAGATCGAATTCTCCGAATTGTACTTCTTCCAGTCGATGTCCTCGGACAGCAGCGCCCCACTGCGACGGGCAAACCGCAGCAGCAATTCGCGATCCTGCATGCGGGCGATGTCGCTGTCGTAGCCGCCGATCGCCAGCAGGGATTCGCGGCGGGCGGTTATCGCCGAACCGGCAATGAAGATCGTCTGCCCGACCAGCGCCTTCTCCAGCGAACTGCGGGTCAAGAAGGCTTCGCGATTGACGCATTTGGTGCTGCGGCCGCCTTTCACCGAGACGAACGAGCTGATGAGGATTTCCAGCGATGGATTCTCGTCGAAGCGTGCCAGCGTCCGCTCCAGCCGGTCCGGCAGGTAGACATCGTCCGAATCAAGGAAGGCCACGATCGGCGCTCGCGCACGCTCGATTCCGGCGTTGCGGGCAGCGTTGGCGCCGCGCCATTTCGCGCCGACATAGACCAGCCGGGGATCGCGGATGGCGGCAAGCGCCGCGGCCGTGGCGTCGGTCGAGCCGTCATCGACAACGATGTGCTCGAACTGGGCAAGGCTTTGCGCCAGCACGCTTTCCACCGCGCGCACCACCTGGTCGCGACGATTGTGGGTCGGTGTGATCACCGTGATAAGGGGAGCCGGGTCGATGGTTTTTCCCATGCGGCTATGCCCCGGGTTCTACGATGTGCGGATAGATTTGATGGCCGCCTTCCATGCCCACCCCAGGATTGCATTCGATTCGACCGTACAAAAAAGAAGCGCCTGTGTCATCCCGACTGACGGCGGGCAAGCCGTGCGCCCCGTCGAATTTCACAAGCCGCGCCTGAACTGCAACACCGTCTGTTGGCTGGCAAGCCCATCCGGAAGGAATGTCGGAGTCGATCCAACTGCCGCCGGGCGAAGTAGCTGCCGCTATTACCCGTCACGTAATCGACCTGCCTACCGCATGTCGGCAAAACTGCTCCAGTTGCACAAAAGGAGTTCAGCCATGACCGCTTACGCCGTTGCCCACATGCGCCAGGCCACATTGGGACCTGAGATTGTCGAATATCTGCACAAGATCGACGCCACGCTGGAACCCTTCGGCGGCCGCTTCCTGGTGCATGGTGGCGAGGTGGAGGTCGTCGAAAATACCTGGCCGGGACATCTGATCGTCATCGAATTCCCCGACCTCGACCATATACGCGGGTGGTACAATTCGCCCGCCTATCAGGCAATCCTGGCGCTGCGCACCGAAAACTCGCAATCCGACGTCGTCTTCGTCGACGGCGTCGAACATCCGCACAGGGCTACCGACGTTCTGGAATAGCGGCATGGCCGGCAGCCAGCCACGATCATCGCTTCAGCAAGAACACCGCCTGCTGGCCGAAGAAATTCCAGAACCACCACGGCATCGAGAGGCCGATCTTCTGGCCGTTGGCGTCGAGAGCGGTCGCCCTTTCCACCGTGGCGCCGAGCTCCTCGACCAGATTGACGAAGTCGCGGATGGTGCAGAAATGGATGTTGGGTGTGTCGTACCAGGAATAGGGCAGGTCCTTGGTCACCGGCATCCGTCCCTTGACAAACAGCGACAGCCGCACCCGCCAGTGGCCGAAATTGGGGAAGGAGACGATGGCGCGGTTGCCGATCCTTAGCAGTTCGTCGAGCACCAGCTTAGGGTTGCGGGTGGCCTGCAGGGTCTGCGACAGGACGACGAAATCAAAACCCTTGTCGGGATAGAATTCGAGGTCCGTGTCGGCGTCGCCCTGGATGACGCTTAGGCCGCGCGCCACGCATTCGTTGACGCCGCGCTGCGACAATTCCAGGCCGCGGCCGTCGACGTGCTTGGTCGCCTGCAGCAGTTCGAGCAGCAGGCCGTCGCCGGAGCCGACGTCCAGCACCCGCGACCGCGGCGGGATGAGACCGGCGACGACTTCAAGGTCGACGCGCTGGGCGCGGTTGACGCTCATGGCTTCGCCTCCTGCCTGGCGCATGGTCCCGGTCCGAAAAGTCTGCTACTTTTCGGGGTCATGCGCTAAGCCCTCTGGCCCGGGCGGCCGAGCCGATGAAGCCGTTGATGGCGGCGAACAGTTCCGGTTCCTCGAGCAGGAAGGCATCGTGGCCGCGGTCGGTGTCGATCTCGACGAAGGAGACGGAGGCGCCGGCGGCGTTCAGCGCATGCACGATCGAGCGGCTCTCTTCGGTCGGGAACAGCCAGTCGCTGGTGAAGGACACCAGGCAGAAGCGGGTCTTGGTGCCGGCAAAGGCATCGGCCAGCCGGCCGCCATGGTCGGCGGCGAGGTCGAAGTAATCCATGGAACGGGTCATGTAGAGATAGGAGTTGGCGTCGAAGCGATCGACGAAGGTCATGCCCTGATGGCGCAGGTAGCTCTCGATCTGGAAGTCGGCGTCGAAGCCGAACGTCAGCGCCTCGCGGTCCTGCAGATTGCGGCCGAACTTGCGGTGAAGTGCCGCTTCCGACAGATAGGTGATGTGGGCGGCCATGCGCGCCACCGCCAGGCCCTTTTCCGGGCGCTTGCCATGCTCGAAATATTTGCCGCCATGCCAGTCCGGGTCGGCCATGACGGCTTGCCGGCCGACCTCATGGAAGGCGATGTTCTGCGAGGAATGGCGGGCGCCGGTGGCGATCGGCAACGCAGAGAAGACGCGCTCCGGATAGGTCGAGGCCCATTCCAGCACCTGCATGCCGCCCATCGAGCCGCCGAGCACGCAGAACAGTTTTTCGATGCCGAAATGGTCGACCAGCATAAGCTGCGCTCGCACCATGTCGCGGATGGTGATGATCGGCAGGTCGAGCCCGTAGGGCTTGCCGGTGGCCGGATTGGTCGAGGCGGGGCCGGTGGACCCGAGACAGCCGCCGATGACGTTGGAACAGATGACGAAGAAACGGTTGGTGTCGATGATCCTGCCGGGGCCGATCAGCGCCTCCCACCAGCCCGGCTTGCCGGTCACCGGATTGGTGCTGGCAACGTGCTGGTCGCCGGTCAGCGCATGGCAGACGAGGATGGCGTTGGAGCGGGCATCGTTCAGCGTGCCATAGGTCTGGTAGGCGATCTGGAACGGCGACAAAAGCGTGCCGGCGTCGAGCTTCAGCGGCTTGTCGGCGCCGAAACGCAACACCGGGCTCGACGGTGCGTCGATCTCGTTGTTGGTTTTTCCAGGGCGCGGAGCGGCCATTGTCTCTCTCTTGCATTACGCATCGTCCGGCCGGCGGCGGACAACAAAAAACCGGCAATGCCCTCGCAAAGCCGGTTACAGGATGCAAACGGCCCTTTAGCGAGTTGTTTAACGTGGCTGCAAGCCGACCGGCCAAATCACCACGGAACTGTCACATTCTTCTAGAACTCGCGCGCCTTGCCGTCAACGGCCGGTCGCTCGCGCCACTGCCGGCTCTCGACATTCCGGGCCACGGCTAGTATTTCCGCTGCGGCTTCCGGCGGAAGAATTCTCGATGGATTTGTTAGACATGAACAAGAGACCGGATCAGGCACGGCCAACGCCCCGCGCGGGCATCATGGATATCGACGCCTATGTGCCCGGCAAGAGCACGGCGCCGGCCGGTGTCGCCAAGGTCTACAAATTGTCGTCGAACGAGAACCCGCTCGGCCCGTCGCCGAAGGCGATCGAGGCCGCGCGCGAGGTCGCGGCAAAACTCGATATCTATCCCGACGGCACCGCCAGGCGGCTGCGCGAGGCGATCGCCGAGGTGCACGGGCTGAATGCGGCAAACATCATCTGTTCCAACGGCTCCGACGAGATATTGGGCCTGCTGGCGCAGACCTATCTGGCGCCTGGCGATGAAGCGATTTTTACCGAACACGCCTTCATGGTCTACAAGATCTACATCCAGTCGGCCGGTGCGACGCCGGTCGCTGTCAAGGAGACCGACGAGCGCGCCGACATCGATGCGATACTGGCCGCCGTGACGCCGCGCACCAAGATCGTGTTTCTCGCCAATCCCAACAATCCGACCGGCACCTATGTGCCGTTCCAGGAGGTGCGCCGCCTGCATGCGAGGCTGCCGAAAAACGTGCTTCTGGTGCTCGATGCGGCTTACGCAGAATATGTCCGCCGCAACGACTATGAAGCCGGCATCGAGTTGGTCGGCGGAACCGAGAACGTGGTCATGACCCGCACCTTCTCCAAGCTCGGCCTTGGCGGGGCGCGGATCGGCTGGATGTATGGTCCGATGCACGTCGTCGACGCGATCAACCGCATTCGCGGCCCCTTCAACGTCAACGCCACGGCGATCGAGGCCGGGATCGCCGCCATCCGCGACCGCGCCCATGTCGAGCGCAGCGTGGTGCACAACGAGACCTGGCTGACCTGGTTGACTGAGGAATTGACAAAGCTGGGCCTCAGGGTAACGCCGAGCGTCGGCAATTTCCTGCTGATCCACTTTCTCGACGACAAGAAGCATTCGGCGGCGGCTGCCGACGACTACCTTACTGCGCGCGGCTTCATTTTGCGGCGCGTTTCCGGTTACGGCTTTCCCAATGCGCTGCGCATGAGCATCGGCACCGAAGAAGCCAATCGCGGCGTCATCGACGCCCTCACGACATTCCTGAAAAGCTAGAACACCATGACATCACCGCTGTTCGAAAAGATCGCGCTGGTCGGCATCGGCCTGATCGGCTCGTCGCTGGCCCGCGTCATCCGCCGCGAGGGCCTCGCTCGCCATGTCGCCATCTCGACGCGCAGCGAAACGACGCTGGGGCGGGCCAGGGAACTTGGGCTGGGGGATTCCTACACCACCGATGCGAAGGAAGCGGTGCGCGATGCCGATCTGATCATCGTTTCGGTGCCGGTCGGCTCCTCCGGCGCGGTCGCGGAAGAAATCGCGCCGGCGCTGAAGAAGGGCGCCATCCTCACCGATGTCGGCTCGACCAAGGCCTCCGTCATCGCGCAGATGCAGCCGCATGTGCCGGAGAGCGTGCATTTCATACCCGGCCATCCGCTGGCCGGCACGGAAAAATCGGGGCCGGATGCCGGCTTCGCCGACCTCTTCGACAATCGCTGGTGCATCTTCACGCCGCTGCCGGGCACCGATCCGGAGGCGCTGGAGCGGCTGTCGGAATTCTGGCGGCGTTGCGGCTCCAACATCGACACAATGGACCCGCAGCATCACGATATGACTTTGGCCATCGTCTCGCATCTGCCTCATATCATCGCCTACAACATCGTCGGCACCGCCGACGATTTGCAGTCGGTGACCAAGTCCGAAGTCATCAAATATTCGGCTTCCGGTTTTCGCGACTTCACCCGTCTCGCCGCTTCCGACCCGACCATGTGGCGCGACGTCTGCCTGCATAACAAGGATGCGATCCTCGAAATGCTGGCGCGATTCTCGGAGGATCTCGCCTCGCTGCAGCGGGCGATCCGCTGGGGCGACGGCGAAAAGCTGTTCGACCTGTTCACCCGCACGCGTGCCGTGCGCCGCTCGATCATTGAGGCCGGCCAGGACATCGACGTGCCGGACTTCGGCCGGCAAGCCGTCGAGCATCCGGCCAAGGGGTAGGTCTCACGCCTCCAAATTTGCCGGCCAGTGGGCCGCCATCATGGCCAGCGTCTCGGCCCGGTCCGGCGCGCCCAGCCGGCCGCCGAAGCGCAGGCATTTGAGCGCGGCGGCAGCACTGGCAAAGCGCAAGGCCTGCTCGGGAGGCATGGCCTCCGCGAGGCCGACGGCAAAGGCGCCGTGAAATACATCGCCGGCGGCAAGTGTGTCCACCGCCTTGATCCTCGGCGCCTCGACATGGCGCACACAGCCGGCGGAATGGTCATGCCACCAGCTTCCCGCCGCCCCGCCTGTCACCGCGACAAAGGCATCGGTGCGGCTGGCGAGGTCGGCGCAGGCAGTCTCCGGATCCAGTGCCTGGCCGCAAACGATGCGTGCCGCAGGCTCGGAGGCGACGATGTGCGTGGCTAAAGGCAACAATTGCTCCAGCACCTCCAGCGGCGCGGTATCGGCGTCGAGGATCGCCGGACAGCCGGCGGCGCTTGCCGCGGTCAGGGCAAGTGCGGCAGCGCCCGGCCAGCGGACATCGACCAGCACGGCGTCGAAACCGGAAAGATCGGCGGGCAATTTCTCGGGATCGGCCTGCGCCTTCGGGTCGTAAAAGGGAACGATGATGCGTTCGCCATGGGCGTCGACCAGGATCGCCGCCAGTGCCGAGCGCGCGCCACTGACGCGCCGGACAAGGCTGCAATCGACACCCTCGGCCTCGATGCCGGCAATGAGTTGGTCGGCGACGGCATCGTCGCCCGCGCTTGCCCAAAGCGAAACCTCGGCGCCGAGACGCCGCGCGGCGCAAGCAGCACTGGTGGCCATGCCGGAGGCCATCTGGGCAGCGTCGGAGGCGATAAACTTGCCCTGATGCATGGGCAGCGTGTCGAGGCGAAGGATCGTGTCCAGCGTCAGCGCGCCAACGCTCAAGAGCCTTACCGGTCTGCTCATTCGTTGTTCCTAATCGACCGGCTTGATCTTGCCTAGCGGGATGAAGCCGAGCGACGCCTTGCCCTTGACGATCCGGAGCGGCATCGACGGTTCGTTGCCAAGCATTGCCAGGCCGGCAAAACCCTGTTCGATCTCGCTCTTGCGCTCGGGGATGGCGGCGCCGAGGATTGCCGCCACCGCCTTGGGATCTTTCAGCCTGATCGTCAGATCGGCGTCGATCAGACCCTCGGCATCGACCGACAGCGGTCCGGAGACCGTAACCCGCGCGTTGCCTGACGAGAGGTCCAGCTTGGCGATGTCGACGGCCTGGCCGCGCAGGCTCTTTACCTGCTTCCCGATCAGAGCGACGCCGTTCCTCAGCGTCGCCTCGCCGCTGCCGTCGAGCGCCGGCAGCACGCGGCCGCCGAATGCGTCTGAGTCGATTTCAAGATCGCCAAAATTCCCGAGATAATCGAGGTCCTGGCCGTTCGGACGCAGCTCTCCAGCCGCCGTCCCTGCGCTGAAGAGCTCGACCGGATCGGTGTCGTCGATCGGGTCGGTCTGGCCGGACAGCCCCTCCGCCTTCAGCGCAATGCGCCGGGGCAGCGGCCAGGAGAGTTTGACGTCTGCCTGCAACTTATCCCAGTCGATCCAGAGCGGTGTCATGCCCGGCACGGAGGTCCTGAGCGGCCCGCGCAGGTTGGCGACCGGCGACAGAGGCCGGGTGATCTGCGCGACGGCATTGAAGCTGCCGGTCGAGGCGGCGACATTCCTGGTGTCGTCCTCATAGGCGAGCGTGTCGCAGGAGACCGCGAAGCTGAACGGATAGCCGCTGACGGTCAGGTTGGAGCAGCCGGCCTCGATGCCGTTGCCGTTGAGCGCGGCCACCGCCTTGTCGGCCTCACTCCTGACGCGGTCGGCCAGATAGAACCAGCCGCCGCTATAGATGGCGAACAGCACGGCAATGAATGCGGCAAGCCAGAACAGCCGGCGGCGAAAGTTCGGCGGGCGCTCGTCACTTGACGTCATGCTGCAGCTTTCATTAACGCCGCGTGTTGCGGGTGGACTGTCGTTTAGGCAACAAGCAGATAGACGGAAAAACACCGATTCCGATTTGGAGTCGTCACTCTCGTGCAATCAGGCTTGGCGATATGGGCGATTTTTGGGTTTTTGGCTATGGGTCGCTGATCTGGCGACCGGGATTCGCGCATGTCGAAACGCGGCGCGCCCGTCTTTACGGCTACCGCCGGTCGCTCTGCGTCCATTCCTTCGTGCATCGCGGCACGCGTGAGCGGCCGGGCGTTGTGCTCGGCCTCGACCGTGGCGGCTCCTGCGTCGGGCTGGCGTTTCGCGTGCCCGGCGAGTTGCGCGACGAGGCGCTCACCTATCTGCGTGAGCGCGAACTGGTGACCAGTGTCTACCTCGAACGCACGCTCGATATCCGCCTCGACAAGAACGGCACGACCAGGGGCGAGACGGTTACCGCGGTCGCCTATATCGTCGACCGCGCGCATGAGCAGTATGCCGGCGGGCTCGATGCAGCGCATGCGGCTGATATTGTGCGCGGCGCCGTCGGCCAGTCCGGCAGGAACGAGGACTATCTGCTCAGCACGCTGGAACATCTGAAGGCGCTGGGCATAAGCGACCACTGGCTGGAAGAGGTGGCCCGGCGCCTCTCACCTTTGTGAAGCGCTGGCCTGCAGGAAAGGGCAGCCAGGCCTTTGACCTTGGCATGGCGAGACCTAGCTTAGCTCCAGCCCCCGAATCCTTCGGGTTTCACCCGCCCCATTCCAGCATCATGGAGCCAATCTTGCAGAAACGCCGTCTCGGTCGTACCGACCTTTCCATCGCGCCGCTGGTTCTGGGCGGCAATGTCTTTGGCTGGACCGCCGACGAAAAGACCTCCTTCGACCTGCTCGACCGCTTCGCCGGCGCCGGCCTCAACGCCATAGACACGGCCGATGCCTATTCGCGCTGGCATGCCGGCAACAAGGGTGGCGAGTCCGAAACCATTATCGGCAAATGGATGAAAAGCCGCGGCAACCGCGACAAGATCATCGTCATCACCAAGGTCGGCTCGGACATGGGTCAGGGCAGGCGGGATCTCTCCGCTGCCTACATCGAAAAGGCAGTCGACCAGTCGCTGAAGCGGCTGCAGACCGATGTGATCGACCTCTATCTGTCGCATTGGCCCGATCCGGCCACGCCCTACGAAGAAACGCTTGGCGCCTACCAGAGCCTGCTTGCCAAGGGAAAGATCCGCCATGCCGGCTGCTCCAACCTCGATGCCGGCCAGTTGCGTGCGGCGCTGGATGTGGCGAGCCTGCGCAGCCTGCCGCGCTACGAAGCGCTGCAGCCGGCCTACAATCTCTATGACCGCTCATCCTTCGATGGTTCGCTGCGCGATCTCTGCCTCGCGGAGGACATCGGCGTCATCAGCTATTACGGTCTCGCCAAGGGGTTTCTGAGCGGCAAATACCGCAGCGAGGCTGACCTCGGCAAAAGCCAGCGCGGCGGCGGCGTCAAGGACTATCTCAATCCACGCGGCATGCGCATCCTCTCAGCACTCGATGCCGTGGCCGAGCGCCATTCAGCCAAGCAGGCGGAGGTGGCGCTAGCCTGGGTGATGGCGCGGCCAGGCATTACGGCGCCGATCGCCAGCGCCACGACGCTCGCCCAGATGGATAGCCTGGTGCGCGCTGCATCGCTGGCGCTCGGCGCCGACGATATGGCCGCGCTGGACGAGGCGAGCGCATAGCCGCCGGCGGCCTTGCGCCGACGCACGATCGTTCAAGACGCGATGGGCTGTCTCGTCATAGCGTTTTTCGCATCGTGGCAAGATGCGGGAAGCCGAGATGGCCGCAGAGGTTCTTTCGCATACACAGCAGTGGCAGCAATTGCTGGTATTGGTGCTGGCGGCAACCGTCGTCATGGGCAGTCCGGGCCCGGCGACGATCAGCGTCACCGCCGTGGGCGCCGCGTTCGGCCTGCGCGATTCGCTCCGCTATGCGTCGGGGATCATCGCCGGCACGATCGCCGTGCTGCTGGTGGTCGCCACCGGCATCACGGCGGCGCTTGCCTCGATGCCGACGTTGGCGCCGCTGCTGGCGATCGCTTCCGCCGCCTACATCCTCTACCTTGCCTACAGAATAGCGACCGCGCCGCCGCTGGCCGCGCGTGACAGTGGCGCTGCCCGTCCCACTTTCCTCGGCGGGTTCCTGCTCGCCGTGGCCAATCCGAAAGCCTATGTGGCGATTGCCGCCGTACTCGCCGGCTCTTCGTCGGGAGCCGGGGATCTCGGCATCTCGGCCAGGCTGGCGGTCCTCGCCTTGATGATCGTCGCCATCCATGCGCTGTGGCTTCTCGCCGGGGCGGCATTCGCCCGCTTCCTGCGTCAGCCGCTGGCTTCGCGGATCATCAATCTGGTGTTTGCGGCAACGCTGGTGCTGACCACGGCACTGGCGGCATGGCCATAAGCCGACCAGCGGGACTGCCGGGAATCAGGCCTTCGCCTTCTTCGCCGCGCCGAGTTCCGCCAGCCGCTTGACCGCCGTCGGCGGCATCGGCGGCGGGTTTGGCGCGCGCGCGGCCTCGACGAGGAGCTGATCGCAGGCGGCTTCCGTCTCGCCGATCAGCCGCTCCATGAACTCTTCCCTGTCGAGCCCGGCCGGGATCGGCGGCAGGAAGCGAGCCTTGATGGTGCCGGGGTAGCGCAGGAACTTGCGGCGTGGCCAGTAGAGGCCAGCAACATGCGCCACGGGCACCACGGGGACGCCAAGCTGGGTGTAGAGCTCGACGATGCCGTACTTGTAGGCCGGCTCGTCGCCCGGCGCGCGGCGCGTGCCTTCGGGATAGATGATCAGCTGACGCGGATTGCGTGCCATCTCTTGCCTGGTCGCGGAGACCACCGCCTTCAGCGCCTTGGAGCGGCTGCCGCGATCGACAGGGATCATGCGCATCTTCATGATGTACCAGCCGAAGAAGGGGATCCAGGTCAGTTCCCGCTTCAGGATGTAGAGGGGATCCTGAAGGAAAGGAAAAAAGGCGATGGCGTCCCAGAACGACTGGTGCTTCGGCGCCAGGATGAACGAGCCCTCGGGCAGGTTTTCCAGGCCGGTGATCTCGCTCTTGGTGCCGGCGATCTTGTCGTGGAGCCACATGCAGGTGCCGGACCAGAATTTCGGCACGAACCAGGCACGGTGGCGCGGCGACAGGAAGTAATATGGGGTCCAGAGGATCATCTGGACGATCAGGTTGACGTAGAAGACGAAGTTGAACGCCAGCGAGCGGATATAGAGCATGCAGGAAGGGCCCGGTGAGGAGGTGTGCGTTGGTTACACCAAGCGCGGGCAAAAAGGAAACGCGCGATGCCGGGAGCGATCCCGGGCTCGCGCGCCATCCGTCTACCACATGGCCTGCGTAAGGCGCTCCTTCAGGCGCGGCGCGGCGAAATCGAGAAACGAGCGCAGTTTCACCGGCAGCAGGCCCTGGCCGGCATGGACGAGACTTACCGGCCATGGCGGCGGCTCGAACTCCTGCAGTATGGGGCATAGCGTGCGGGAGCGCACCTCGGCGGCGATCTGGTAGGACAGCAGCTTCGTCACCCCGACACCGGCGACCGCGGCATCGATCGCGGCTTCCGCCGTGTTGACCCGAAGCCGGGAGCGGACCGGAATGGCAAGTTCGCTCTTGCCCATACCGAAGGTCCAGGCGGCGGGAGCGGAGAGGTTCTCGAAGGTGATACAGCTGCGTCCGGCGAGATCCCCGGGAGTTCGCGGCGTGCCGTGGGCGGCCAGATATGCTGGGCTCGCGCAGACGACGCGGCGGATCGAGCCGACGCGGATGGCGACCAGGCTGGAGTCGGGCAGTTCGCCGATACGCACGGCAAGGTCGATATGCTCCTCGACCAGCTGGGTTATCCGGTCGGCGAGCGTCATCCGGACCGCCACTTCGGGGTAGGCCGCGAGGAAGGCGGTGACGACCGGCAGGACATGCAGTCGGCCAAAGACGATGGGCGCGGTGATGATCAGTTCGCCGGTGGGCGCGCTGTATTCGCCGGCAGCGCTGCGTTCGGCCTCGCCCACCTCGTCCAGAATGCGACGGCATGCGGCCAGATAGGCCTGCCCGGCATCGGTTAGCGTCAGCCGTCGCGTCGACCGGTTCAAAAGACGCGTCTTCAGATGTCTTTCCAGGTCGGAGACCTTGCGGCTGACCGTCGCCAGCGGAATGCCGAAACGGCGTCCCGCCGCGGAAAGGCTTCCGGCCTCCACCGCGGCGACGAACAGCGACATGGCCTCGAGACGATCCATAATTCTCCCAAAAAATGGAAGGTTAGATTGCAGATATGCCATCTACATCCGAAAGATGGAAGGCCATAGTTACTGTGGGCAATAGCCATAGGGGTGCGGCCGCGAGGAGGCTTCTCATGAATGCTCACAGCTTCACCAGCGATGTCGCCTTCACACCGACCGTCAAGGCGATCCAGAGCCGCAAGGGTTCGCGCGACGCCTATGCCCGCGTCGAGGAGCGCGGCGGCTGGCAGGCAGTGATCACGCCCGATCTCGCCGGTTTCATCGAGGCGCAGACCAGCATTTTCCTGGCGACGGCCAACGGCGAGGGCCAGCCCTATATCCAGCATCGCGGCGGGCCCGCCGGGTTTCTGAACGTGCTCGACGAGCGCACGATCGGCTTTGCCGACTTCTCCGGCAACAGGCAGTTCATCACCCAGGGCAATCTGAGCGACAATTCTCGGGCTTTCCTGTTCCTGATCGACTACGCCCGCAGGCAACGCATCAAGATCTGGGGCACGGCCCGCATCGTCGAGGACGACGCCGACCTGATGGCGAAGCTGATGCCCGGGGGCTACAAGGCGCGTCCCGAGCAGGTCATCCTGTTCACGGTGTCGGCCTGGGACGCCAATTGCCCGCAACACATTCCGCAGCGCTTCGAGGCGGCCGACGTGGCAGCCGCACTGGCCGAGCGCGACCAGCGCATAGAACGTCTCGAAGCGGAGATTGCCGGCCTGCGCGCCGCCCTGGGCACTGCTGCCGCAGATTGATGTCTGCCAGAGCGGTTCATCGTTTCGCGGAAACGCATGACCGCTCTATCTCTTTGTTTTGACGCAATTCCGGACGGAAAACCGTTTCACACTTTTCCTGGAATTGCTCGAGCAGCGCTCAGTCATGCGCTGTCGCGGCTTGCGCCACCGCGATGCTGCCGGTCTGGCGAGCCGGCACGATGCCGCGCGCCAGCGCCAGCACATATTTGCTGTACTCGGTCAAAAGTACGCGCAGCGCCTCCGGCTTGGTCAGCCAGCCGCCATTGCCGAGATTGGTGTTGACCACCGGGTAGGGTTCGAGCCTGGCGCCGTGCAGCAACCGGCTCATCTCCAGCAGGCTGCGCGGCATGTGATAGTTGTTGGTGACGAGGATGACGGTGCCGTAGGCGTGGCTCTCCACCCATTTAGCGCTCTCCTCGGCGTTGCCGATCGTGTCGAGCGCGGCGCGGTCGATGTCGACGCAGCAGGAAAACAGCGCCTTGTCGCCGCCGGTTGCAGCCTGGAGCTGGCGGCGGCTGGCCGAAGGGTGGACGCCGCTGATCAGCAGCCGCTCACCCTTGCCGGAGGCCAGCAGGTCCATCGCGGCGTCGAGGCGCGACTGGCCACCGGTTAACACGATGATGGCGTCGGCCTTGGCCGGATTGGCCGGGGTCGTCATATGGCTGACGGTGCTGGCGAACCAGCCGAAGCCGCCGGCAAACAATGCGGCCAGCGCAAGAATGGAGAAAGCGGAGATGCGCAGGGCTCTTGCCAATCGGCTCGGCCTGCCTCGGGCATGCAAAAGGGAACCAACCACTGGCATCTGTCCAGCCGTTCCGGTTGAGTCCCTCGCGTCCATCATCCTATGGTTAATCCTGAAATGTGGCCTTTGATAGGAAAAAAAGCGCACATTGCGTTACGTCAGTTTTCTACCCGTGATCGTTCCTGAGCCCGTTTCGTTTCATGCATGCCGCCATCCCATGCATCAGCCCGCGTCTGGCTGACGGATGTCGATGTCGCTGAGATAGGTGACCACGGTGGCGTGCGACGTCGCCGCTGTCAGCGCGCCGATTACCAGGACCATCAGGCCGACGCCGAGATAGCCTGCCGATCCGATGGCGAAATTGCCGAACAGGGCGGTCGCCTGGTCGGCCTGCGGCGTTGCCATGTTGCGCGACGACCACCAGGAAAAGACGATGAATACCAGAATGGCGGCGGCCCCGCCGGCGGCGGCACCCTTCATGCCGGTGACCAGGAAGTGCCAGCGGAATTCGCGCGCAATGAAGCGCGCCTCGGCGCCGACGAAATGCAGCACCTCGATGATGTGGCCGTTGCCTGCCATGGCGCCGCGCGTCGCGAACACCACCGTCAGCACGGTGGCCGACAGCATCAGCGCCAGCACGGCGATGCCGATGGTCACCGTCGTGCGGGCCATGGCCACCAGCCGGTCGACCCAGGTACGATGATCGTCGAGTGCGGCACTCGGCAGCTTGGGTGTGATCGCGGCGCGCATGGCGGCGAAATCGGGCGGGTTGTCCTCGTCGATGGTGACGATGACCAGGCGCGGCACCGGCAATTCGTCGATGTTCAGGCCCGAGCCCAGCCATGGCTCCAAGAGCCGGGCGGTGGCGTCGCGGTCGATGATCTTGGTCTCCTTCACGCCGGGGAATT
The DNA here is from genome assembly GCF_964252735.1 of Mesorhizobium sp. LjNodule214. Lineage (NCBI taxonomy): Bacteria > Pseudomonadati > Pseudomonadota > Alphaproteobacteria > Hyphomicrobiales > Phyllobacteriaceae > Mesorhizobium > Mesorhizobium sp. LjNodule214. The sequence continues at coordinate 2,263,323 of NZ_CAXUPE020000002.1, read as the reverse complement.
CGCCGGCGATCTGCGAGGCCTGGGCAAGGGCCGCTTCCATGTCGAGGCCGTCGACAGGCTTGATCTGGATCGTCGCCTCGCGCGAGATCTGGTTCTCCCAGACCGAAGCGGTGTCGCGCACCAGCGTTACCGCGCCGAAGGTCAGGCAGGACAGGAAGGTCATGATGGCGATGACCAGCACCAGCGCCCGGCCGGCAATGTTCTGCGCCGGCACGATTGGCGCCATCTTGCGCTGCACGCGCTGCACCGCTCCGGCCATCTCGGTGGGCTGTTCGTGAAGGTGTTCGACGGAAAGTTCAGTCATAGACGTCCAACCTTCCGCCGGCCAGGATCATGCGGCGCGCGTCGACCTGCTCCATCAGGCCGAGGTCGTGGGTTGCGATCACCACCGCGGTGCCGAGACGGTTGAGCTCGATGAATAGCCGTAGAAGCCGGCGTGCCAGCGGCGGGTCGACATTGCCGGTCGGCTCGTCGGCAAGCAGGATCTCGGGCTGCTCGATCAGCGCACGCGCGATCGCCGCGCGCTGCTTCTCGCCACCCGACAGCACCGGCGGCAGCACATGCATGCGCTCGCCGAGGCCGACCCATTTCAACAGCTCGGTGACGTCGGTGCGATAGCTCGCTTCCTCGCGCCCGCGTACGCGCAGCGGCAAGGCCACGTTCTCATAGGTGGTCATGTGGTCGAGCAGACGGAAATCCTGGAACACCACGCCGATGCGCCGCCTCAGATGCGGCAGCTCGCTGCGCGAAATGCGCGAGCGGTCCTTGCCGAAGATGGTGATCAGCCCGCGCGTCGGCTTCAGCGACATGAACAGAAGGCGCAGCAGCGTCGTCTTGCCGGCGCCCGACGGGCCGCTCAGGAACTGGAAGGAGCGCTCCGGAATGTGCAGGGAAATGTCGCGGAGGATTTCCGGACCCATGCCATAGCGGAGGCCGACATTTTCGAAGCGGATCACGTTCGACGACCTGAAACTTGCGGCGGCGAAACGCCTGCCTTTTCTCTTATAAGACCATCGGCCGGCATGGTTAACCGTCGGTTAATTTTCGGTGTTTTTCGGTTCGTCACAGCGGTTCCGGTGGGGAAGCGTTAACCATTTCCGTTTACGCAAAAGAAACGAAGACTAAACAAGGGCCATAATGGCTGAAGATCGAACCGCGCGCCCCGTTTCCGGCGAAATCATGACCGGCACGGCATCAAATGCCGCGCCGGAACGCTTTGCGCGCGATGCTTCGGCCGACGTCGTCGATGCCGATTATGAGGTGCTGCCGCGCTTCACCGCCAATGCGGAAGCCTCGGCCGCCAAACCGCAACCGCACGTAGCCGCTCCGCCGCCGATCGAAGGCATGGAGATGCTGCGCAAACCCGAAGCCGCTGCAGAGCGGCGGCCGGCATCGCGGGGCGGGCCGATCTTCTGGATCGCCGGCGTCAGTGCAGCACTTGCCGCCTTCTGGGTCTCGGGCGGCCACGTTCTGGTGCGCCAATCGCCGTTCTGGGCCGCCGAGCAGCCAGCCGGTGTCGCACTCAGCATCTCGAGCGTCACCTCCCGCATCGACGCTTCGGGGCCGAAGCCGGTGCTATTCGTGGATGGCGAAGCGGCCAATGATGGGGCGAAGGCCGCGCCGTTGCCGCCTCTGGAGATCCGGGTCACCGGCAATGACAGCCAGGTAACGCGCTATACGCTGGGGACATCCAGCCGGTCCTTGGCGCCCGGCGAAAGATTCGGCTTTTCCAGCCGCCTCGATGTGCCTAGAAACGGGGTCAAGGCCGTATCGGTCACATTCGCCGGCTAAGGCTCGATCCAGGAACCGGTTTCCTGGGATCGTGTGCAAAATCAAAAAGGTCTACAGCGCTTCCGCAGGCCCAAAAGGTCGTGGCCCTGTAGGCGGAGCGCCTGGAGGGCCAAAATGCCAGTTGTGCGTGGCAAGGACATCGAGGTCCTGTTTTCGGCGTCGGCGATCGCCCGGCGCAATCTCGAACTCGCCAAGGAGATAGCCGGTCACGATTACCATGATCTCCTGGTGATTTCGGTGCTGAAGGGGTCCTTCATCTTCGCCGCCGACCTCATCCGCGCCATGCACGATGTCGGCCTGTCGCCGGAGGTCGAGTTCATCTTCATTTCCAGCTATGGCGCCGGCACCACCAGCGGCGAGGTGAGGGTGCTGCGCGACATCGACAATGAGGTCTCTGGCCGCGACGTGCTTCTGATCGACGACATTCTCGAATCCGGCAAGACACTCTCCTTCACCCGCGACCTGATGCTGTCGCGTGGCGCCAAAAGCTGTTCGATCGCCGTGCTGCTCGACAAGCGCATGCGTCGCCAGACGGCGCTCAACGCCGATTATGTCGGCTTCGACTGCCCCGACTATTTCGTCGTCGGCTACGGCATGGATGTCGCGCACGCCTTTCGCGAATTGCCGTTCGTAGGCGTCGTGAAAGGGGATGCATAAAAGCCGTTCGCGGTTCAGGAAAAGTCAACTTTTCACCGCCAAATATGCCGCCCATGGCAAAGCTTCTGATCGTCGAGGACGATGAGTCCGTCCGCACTCTCGCCGCCCGCGCGCTTGAACGCGATGGGCACAGCGTGGCCGTCGCCGCCGACGGCGCACAAGGGCTGGCGCTGATCCAGCAGGCCCGTGGCGGCTACGATCTGGTGGTTTCCGACATCCGCATGCCGGACATGGACGGTATCGAGATGGCGACCGCTGCAGCGACGCTGTTCCCGGCGATGAAGATCATGCTGATGACCGGCTATGCCGACCAGCGCGAGCGCGCCGAGGAACTGAACAGCATCATTCTCGACGTCGTGCAGAAGCCGTTCACGCTGGCCGAGATTCGCGCCCGCGTTGGACGCGCGCTCAGCTGTTTCGCCTGAAAAGGCTTCAGGCTGGATCGCCGCTCGCGGTAAGTACGGTCGCCGTCTGCCTACGCCGGCTAGCGTTAAGCGCCAACAAGCCGGCGCCGATGATCAGCGCTGCACCTAGCATCGTTGTTCCCTTGGGTATCTCGGCGAAGAACAGAAAACCCCAGAGCGGCGACCAGAGGATGCCAGTGTATTCGAAGGTGGCGACGCGGTTGGCCGGCGCCAGCCGGTAGCCCTGCGACAAGAGGATCATGCCGGCCGAGGCGACGAAGCCGCAGGCGGCCATCTTGAGGAAGTCCGGCAGCGCCGGCCACACCCATGGCCGCACCAGGAATTCGAGGCTCGGATGGACCGCATGGGTGATGCCGGCGAGGTGAAACGCGCCGGCGACCACGATGGCGCCAGTGAGATAGGCGCCGTTCTGGTAGAAGGCCATCACCGTCGACGATTCGGTATCGCCGATCCTGCGCGCAATAAGTTGCGAAAAACCGTAGAGCGCCGCCGAGCCGAGCGAGAGCAGGGCCGCCCAGTCGAACAATCCGGCGCCGGGGCGCAGCATCACCAGAACGCCGACCAGGCCGATCAGAACGGTCGCCAGCGTCTGCCATGACACGCGCTCGCCGAGATAGGGGCCGGCGAGGGCCATGATGAACAGCGGCGCCATGAAATAAAGCGCCACCGCGTCGGCCAGCGGCAGGGCGGCGATCGCCAGATAGTAGACCGTGTAGGACGAGAACTGGATGAAGGCGCGCAACGTCAGCAGGCCGAAGCGCCGCGACAGCAAGGCCCGTAATCCAACATCGGCGTGGACGAGAACGATCAGTATGGGAAGAGCGACGATCGCGCGGATCGCCATCACCTCGGTTACCGGATAGGCGCCCGATACCGCCTTGACGAGCGGGTCCTGCAGCGAAAAGACCAAGACGCCCAGACAGAGGCTCAGGATGCCAAGCGTCATCCGGTTCTGCATATGCTTCGGCCCCCCGCGAGCCACTGCGTACCAGTAAAAAGAACCCGCCACCGTTTTCGGGTGGCGGGTATGAGTGAGGACTCTTCGATTGGTCCGCAACCGATTTCGCGGTCGCATATCCAATGGGAGAGGCGACTATCGGCCGGCGTTTGACATGTTGCAAACGAATTGGAATGATGCCAGCAATCAAAAATTCTTATGGCGAAATGCGATGAAGCCTACCCTCGACAGCGACCTCCTGCGCACCTTCGTCGCTGTGGCCGAAACCGGCAATTTCACCAAGGCGGCGGAACAGGCCGGCCGCACCCAGTCGGCGGTCTCCATGCAGATGAAGAAGCTCGAAAGCATGGTCGGCGACAGCCTGTTCGAGCGCGGCTCGCGTGGTGTTTCGCTGACGCGACGCGGCGGCGAATTGATCGTCAATGCCAGGCGCATCGTTTCGCTGCTCGACGAGACGGCGGCCTCGCTGGTGGCGCCGCCGCTCGACGGTCCAGTCCGAATCGGCATTCCGGCCGAATATGGCCATTCGATTCTGTCGCGCGCGCTCGGCGCCTTCGCCAAGCGTCATTCGCAGGTCGAGGTTACGGTGCGCTACGCCCATTCCGACTCGCAGATGCGGGCGCTGGCGGCGGGCCAGCTCGATCTCGCCGTGGTGTTCGAATGGGAAGGTCTGTCGGGCGGCGAGGTGCTGATGCACGATCCGACGGTCTGGGTCACGTCGGCCATCCATCACATGCATGAGGAGCGGCCGGTGCCGATCGCGCTCTACAACCGTGGTGGCTGGTGCCGCGACTTCGCCATCAAGTCGCTGGAGCAGCGCGGCGTCGGCTACCGCGTCGCCTATACCAGCGACACCAATGGCGGCCTCACGCTCGCCGTGACCTCGGGCCTGGCGATCGCGCCGATCTCCCGCAGCAACATTCCCGCCGGCTGCCGCGAGCTCGGCGCAGCCGACGGCTTCGGCGACATCGATTCCTCGAATGTCGTTCTGCACCGCAATCCGAGCGTTTCCGGCGAAGCCATCGACAGCATGGAACAGGCGATCCGCGAGGCGTTCATGCTCACCGGCCAGGCTGGTATCCAAGCGGGTATCACGCCGGATCTATGACTCCGGGGGTGGGCGTGTCCTCGTAGAAGGTCAGGCGGTTGCCGAAGGGATCGCCGACGGTGACCTCCTTCGTCCGCCACGGCGTCTCTTCCAGTCCCGGCCTCGCAAAGCGGTATTTCTTGCCGATCAGTTCGCGATGCGCGCCTTCCGGCAGACCTCGGGAACCGGCGCTCCCTCCCCGGTCTGCCGCAGAATGAAGGCGATCTGCGCCTGCGTGAACGTCGACTTTTTTCATGCCGAAAACTCCGTTTAGACTGGAATTTTCCAGCCCCAGCCGGTCCAGAAAACCGGAGGTGTCAAAGTGGCAACAATGCGTCAGGCTTCACATCACCGATTGATGCGTAAGTGTGCGTTTCCCTGACACCAGGAAGCGGCAGAATGACCCGCTGCAGGAATTCCTGAAACGTCGCCATGTCAGCTATTCGTGCTTTGACCAGGTAGTCGAAACCACCAATCACCATATGGCATTCGATGATTTCGGGTGCCTTCGCAACAGCCTCTGCAAAGCGGTCGAAGACGTGCGGCGCGGTGTGATCGAGTCTTACCTCGACAAAGACGAGCGTGCCGCGTCCTATCTTTGAGGGCTCCAGCACAGCCCGCACTGCGCGGATAAAGCCTTCACTGAAAAGGCGCTTGATGCGCTGTGATGCGCCGGTCGGTGACAGTCCAACGCGTTGGGCGAGGTCAAGTACGGTCCGGCGACCATCTTCTTGCAATAGCCCGAGCAGCATCCGGTCGATACGGTCCAGATCGTTCATTTCGGATTCACACTTTCTTGGGCCTGAACGCGCGATAATCACGCAAATAGCTCTAAATTGATATATTTCATCATGCCTATTGCCGCAATACGGTTGGAAAGGCACAGAACGCCTAACCGGAGCGAAGGCAAGCAACATCATGGACAGCACACAACCTGCCTCGAGCAATCACACAAAGGGTGAGATCAAGATTCTCTCGCTGAGCGAAGCGGAGATCAAAAAATGTATCGACCTGCGCAAGCTGCTCGACGCGCTAGCGGACGGGTTCAAAGCGCTTTCCGACGGTCGTGTCGTCAATCCACCGCGGCCACAACTCGATATTCCGAATGCAGGCTATTCGTTGGCGATGCCGGCCTGGATGATGGGCATGCATTTCACCGTAAAACTGGTCAACGTGTTCGAAGGCAATATCGCCCGGGGCATCCCAAGTCACCTCGCAACAATACATCTCTTCGATCCAGAAACAGGAATGCCTGTTTGCATTATGGATGGCACCTACATCACGGCCGTACGCACGTCTGGCTCGGCCGTCCTCTCGGTGCGAGAGCTCGCCAGGCGTAATGCCAAGATCGCGACCGTCGTGGGCGCTGGCGTTCAAGCTAGCCAGCACCTTCACCTGTTGCCACTCGTTCGAGATTTCCAGGAAATCCGAGTTTTCTCGAAGGATTTTGCTGACGCGCAGGCGCTGGCTTCACGTCATTCAGGTATCACCGCCGTCGAGGACCTCGAGGGCGCGGTATGCTCTTCAGATGTCGTGTGCCTCGCGACGCACTCCTACGTCCCCGCGATATCCGCAGAATGGGTTCAACCAGGAACGCACGTGTCCTCGGTTGGTGTCGCGCCACCCGGCGGCGAACTTCCGATCGAGTTGATCGCCCGCGGCAAGCTCTTCGTTGAGACGCGGGACGCCTTCTCGCCAACACCCGTGGGTTGTTGCGAACTTGCAAATATCGATCCCGATGCAGGCACTGATCTTGGCGCGATGTTGCTGGGACTGCGACCAGGTCGGACGTCAGATCAGCAGATCACGATCTACAAGGCCATGGGTGTCGCCATGGAGGATATGGTGGCAGCCGACCTCGCTTACCGCGAGGCCAGACGCCTGGGTGTGGGCCAAGCTATTTCTCTCTAGGCGGCGTGGACTGTTATCTGATCAATAGGACGGTGCTGCGATGGTGACGACGGCGAGGTAGTTTCTCGCCGTTTTCTCGAAGCGTGTAGCGACGCACCTGAACTGCTTGAGTTTCGAAAAGCAGCACTCGATCAGATGCCTCTCGGCACAGAGGTGACTATCGAGCAGGTGTTTGCGGGCTCTGGAAGGGTTGTTTGGGATGACGGCAGTCGCGCCCTTGTGGGGCGACATCCGCTCCCACTGCTCGCCGCTCAGGTCCAGAACACCCAAGGCTGCCTCCCAAAGAGAAGCCTTGAATCACGATCCGACCGTCAAGGGAATCCCAGGCAATGTCGAAGATGCGCAGGATCGGGGTGATGGCACCGAGCTTCGGCATGGCGTTGCGACCGTTCGAAGAGGTTGGAGTGGCAGGGCGCGCTATTTCAGTTCCAGCAGCCGCTCGAGATAGCTGCGTTCGATGTCGGGGCTGAGCGCATTGCCGAGCCGCTTGCGGATTGCTTCCAGGATCTGGCGCGCGCGCTGGACGTCGATCTCGTCAGGCACCTTGACCTCTGTGCCGTCGTCGGGGCCCCTTGTGGCGCGCGGCCGGCCGAGCGGGTCGCGATCGGCGTTCTGCTGGCGGCCGCCCTGCTCGCTGCCGCCCTCGTCGCCCTGCATGGCCTGCATCTGCTTCATCATGTCCTTGGCGCCCCTGCGCAGCGCCTCCAGCGCGCGGCCCTGGTGACCGACCGCCTGGTCGCCCTCGCCTTCGCCGAGCGCCTGTTCGGCATTGCCCATGGACTTGCCCGCCTCGCCAAATCCCTCACTGGGCTGCATGCCCATGCCTTCCAGCCCCTTCTTCAGCTGCTCGAGGTCGTTCTGCAGCTTGCCCTGGCCTTCCTGAAGCTGCTTCAGCGCTTCGGCGAATTCCTGCGGCGTCATCTGCTTCGGGCGTGCGAGCGGATCGCGGTCGTCGCCCGGGCCGGGTTTGTCCTCATCCTGGCCGCCACCGTTTTCGCCAAGCTGCTCGTCGCGATTCTCGCCGCGCTGGCGCTGGCCGCGCTGCATCTGGTCCATGCGGAAGGTATCGTTCATCATCTCCTGCTGGCGCCGCATGATCTCGCCCAGCTTGTCCATCTGCTGGCGCATCTCGCTATCCTGCTCGCCGCCGGGCTGGCGACGGCCGGCCTGCAGGTTGTTCATCATGTCCTGCAATTCCGACAAAAGCTGCTGGGCGCGGTCGCGGTCACCTGACTTCGCCAGGTTCTCGATCTCGTCCATCATGCGCTCGATGTCGCTCTGGCGCAGCTCCTGGCCGTTCTGCTGCATCTGCGGTGCGTTCGGGTTCTGCTGCGCGCGCTCGGCGAACTCCTGCAGGAACTGGTTCATCGCCTCGCGCAGTTCTTTCATCAACTTGTCGATCTCTGCGTCGCTGGCGCCGTTCTTGATGGCGTCCTGCAGCGCCTGTTGCGCCTGGCGCAGCCGCCTTTCGGCCGCCGACAGATTGCCTTCCTCGATGCCGAGCGCGATTTCCCACAGATAGGACACCACGTTGCGCAGCTGCTCGTCGCTGCCGGCCATTTTCAGCCGGCTGTGGGCGCTCATGATGGCGAGGTAGTGTGCCATGTTGTCGAAGGTGTCTTCGGGGCGCAGCGTGATCGCATCCATCAGGTCGAGCACGCGCGGCTTGGCATTGGCGTCGAGCGCCAGCATGCGGCGCTGCTCGATCACGGCTCTTGCCAGCGGATTGGAGAAGGGCCGTTCCGGCATGACCAGCGTCTTGGTTTCGCTGCTCGCGGTGTGTCCGGCGTCGTCGGTGGCGACAAGCGTCAGCTTGATGTTGCTACCGGCCCAGACGTGCTCGGTCAGGTCCTTGCTGGTCTTGGCGGCATTGCCCTTGCCGCCGCGGCGAGGCAGCACCAGCGGCAAGTCGGGCGGTCCATAGAGCGGATGCGCATTCGGCGCCTGCGGGTCGGCGGGCACGAAAACCGCCTTGGCGGAGGCGGCGCCATAGTCGTCGTCGATCTGGTAGTTGAGCTCGAAGGCGCCGTTGACGGCACGCTTGGGTTCGCCGACGAAGCGGATCGTCGGCGGCTTGTCCGGGATCACCGCAAAGGCCCAGTGGCCGAGGTCATCCTCGCCCGATTTCAAAGTCAGCGTGCCGTCGCTTGCCAGCTTGCCGGTGAACTGGCGCACCTTGGGCGCCGCCGTGTTCGCCACGGGCTTGGCTGCCGGCGACCCAGCCGGTTCGATGGCGCGGGCGTTGCCATTCTTGTCGGCGTAGGCAAGCGTCTCCTCGCCCGAACCGCCGGTGACGCGCAGCGAGACATCGCTGCCTTGCGGAACGGTGAAGGTGGCGGCGGCCTGGTTGGCGTCGGCGGTGAGGAAGATCGGCGGCTTGCCGGTATAGGCAGGCGGCGTCACCCAGGCATCGATGCGCGGCGGAACAGTGTCGCGCGCCGCACTCGCGACGAAGCCGTCGCTCAACTTGCCGCCCGAGGGGCCGAAGGAGAAGGCAAAGGCGGTGACCAGCAGCAGCACCGCCACGGCGCGCAGGCCCCAGCGGTCGCGCTCCGGCACGCGGGTGCGCGGCCGGTCGGCGCCAAGGTTGCCCAGCAGCTCCGCCATGCGTTTCTGGTGTTCGCGCCACAGCGCCTGCGAAAAGATACTATCGCGGCCGCTTGGCCGGTCGGTCTGCACTAGAACCGGGCTGTGCAGAAGCTCGTTGGCTGCTTCGATGCGCCGATCGATCTCGGCGGCGGAGGGCAGACGGAAGAAACGCAGCGGGTAGAGGGCGGCAACGCCGGCGATGGCGAACGCCGCGAGGAGGCCGATGCGCGCCGGATCGGGCAGAAGCGAAAACAGGCCAAGCCATGAAACACTGAGGAACAGGCTGGCGACAATGCTCAGCGGCAGAAGCAATGGCCAGCCGCGTTCGACAACCATTGAGACCCGCGTCGCCAGCCGGCTCAAGGCAAGACGCCCGGCCAGTCCGCGATCGCCGCTGGAAGTGGGTCGTTCCGTCATCGGCCCTTCCTGTCCGGGCGGGATAGCCCGAACCTTACGACTCCAAGTTTACCAGCAAACACGGCAAAGGCGAGGCGGTTCCGAAAACGAGAAGAATTCTTGACCGGTTATGGTCAGAATTTTGCGGGATTGGCGTTCGCGCCGCACACCAGAACCGCGATCCGCTCGCCCGGCGCCGGCTGGTAGCGGCCGGACAGCACCGCCGCGAAGGCCGCCGCACCGCCCGGCTCGGAGATGATTCGCACCCGGTCCCACAGCGCTTTCTGGGCCGCGGCGATGTCGTCGTCGCTGACCAGGAGTGAACGCTCGACATAGGCTTCGGCGATCGGGAACATCATTTCGCCGACCCGCTTCGGCGCCAGCGAATCGGCGGCGATGCCTTCGGCCGGCGCGTCGACCGGCCGTCCGGCCTCGAAGGCGAGATGCAGCGTCGGCGCGCCTTCCGGCTCGACGGCGACGATCCTGATGCGGCCGGCAAACCAGGCGGCGATGCCGCCGATCAGGCCGCCGCCACCGACGGCGACCAGCAAGGTGTCGATCTCGGGAAGGTCGGCTTCGATCTCGAGACCGAGCGTGCCCTGCCCGACCAGCGTCTCCTCCTGGTTGAAGGCGTGGATCTGCAGCGCGCCGGTTTTCTCGGCGAAGCTTTCGCTGGCGGCCAACGCCTCGGCATAGCGGGCGCCGCCGACAAACAGGTCGGCGCCGTAGCCGCGGATACGGTCGAGCTTGGCCGGCGGGCTCACTTCGGGAACGAAGATGGTGGCCTTGTGGCCGAGCCGCATGGCGGCATAGGCGACCGCCGCGCCATGGTTGCCGCCCGACGCGGCAACGACGCCGGCCGCGGGCACGGGACGTTCGAGGAGATTGGTGAAGGCGCCGCGCGCCTTGAACGAGCCGGAGTGCTGCAGGCATTCGAGCTTGAGGTCGACGGCCAGAGGCGGGCGGCCGAAATCGGCCATGTCGACGCGCAGCACCGGCGTGTGGCGCACGAAGGGCCGGATGCGCGGCTCCATCGCGGCAATGCGTTCGCGGGTGATCAAGATGCCGTCGGCCATGGCTTGCTCCTGGGGATTGAAGCGGATCTTTGGTTCGGGACTACGGTCTATTTCAACCAGTCGGGCACCGAATCCAGTCCGATCAGTTCGTCATAGGTTTGGCGCGGGCGCACGACATGGAAACGGTCGCCGTCGACCAGCACTTCCGGCACCAGGAGCCGGGTGTTGTAGGTTCCGGCCTGCACCGCGCCATAGGCGCCGGCGCTGGAAATCGCGATCAGGTCGCCGGCCTTCAGCCTGGGCAGGTCGCGGTCGAGACCGATATAGTCGCCGGTCTCGCAGACCGGGCCGACCACGTCGACCGTTATGCGCGGTGCTGCCGCCGGCTGCTGCACCACCGGCCTGATGTCGTGGAAGGCGTCATAGAGCGTCGGCCGGATCAGATCGTTCATGGCGGCGTCGACGACGAGGAAATTCTTGGCGTCGCCTTCCTTCACGAAGATCACTTCCGAAACCAGGATGCCGGCATTGCCGACGATCAGCCGGCCCGGCTCGAACATCACCTTCAGTCCCAACTTGGTGACGTGCTTCCTGACGATCTCGGCATAGGCGTCGGGCAGCGGCGGCGGGCTGTTGTCGACGCGGTAGGGAATGCCAAGGCCGCCGCCGAGATCGACATGCTCGATCGCATGCCCGTCGGCGCGCAGCGCGCCGACCAGATCCACGAGCAGGGCAAAGGCATCGTCGAAGGGCTGCAGCTCGGTGATCTGGCTGCCGATATGGGTATCGATGCCGGTGACCTTGATGCCAGGCAGCGCTGCCGCGCGGGCATAGACCTGCCTCGCCCTTTGCCAGGGGATGCCGAACTTGTTCTCGGCCTTGCCGGTGGAGATCTTCTTGTGGGTCTTGGCGTCGACGTCCGGGTTGATGCGCAGCGAGACCGGCGCCACCTTGCCGAGCGCTGTTGCCCGCGCCGATAGCAGTTCGAGTTCCGGCTCGGATTCGACGTTGAAGCAGAGGATGCCGGCTGAAAGCGCAAAATCCATTTCGCGCGCGGTCTTGCCGACGCCCGAAAACAGGATCTTGCTGGCCGGGATGCCGGCGGCGAGCGCGCGGCGCAACTCGCCTTCCGATACGACGTCGGCGCCGGCGCCGAGCCTGGCCAGCGTGCGCAGCACCGCCTGGTTGGAGTTTGCCTTCATGGCATAGCAGACCAGCGCGTCGAGCCGGGCAAAGGCCTGCGCGAAGACGCGAAAATGCCTGGTCAGCGTCGCCGTCGAATAGCAATAGAACGGCGTGCCGACGCTTGCGGCGATATCTGATATCGCCACGTCCTCGGCGTAGAGCACGCCGTCGCGGTAGTCGAAATGGTTCACGAGAGTGGTTCCGGAAGTTGGAGCACGATGAGATCGGGTGATCTCATCGGCTTTAGAGCAGCGGGTCGAGAATGAACTTCTTGTCCTCGACCGGTTTTTCCGGCTCCGGCGGCACGGGCTGCTTGGCCTTCTCGGCATCCTTGCGGGCCTGCACGGCGGCCTCGTAAGGGGTGTCGAGGCCGGCCCTCCTGCCGCAGGCCGTCACGGCGGCCATCGCCGCCAGCAACGTCAGCGTCACCAAAATCCTGCTTCCGGTCATCGATCCATCCGTCCGAGAAAAATCCGTTGCCTGCTTCTAGCGAAATTTTTGGGCCTTTGCACCCCGGCAAATCAGGCTGCTGCCGAGGTCACGCCTTGGCCAGACGCTTTTTCCAGTAGCGGATCTGCTTCCTCACTTCCGACGGCGCGGTGCCGCCGAAGCTCACGCGGCTCTTGACCGAGTTCTGCACGGCCAGCACCGAAAAAATGTCCGCGGTGATGCCGGGATGGATCGACTGCAGAGCCTCGAGCGAGAGCTTCTCCAGACCTACCTTCCTTTCCTCGGCCAGCGCCACCGCGCGGCCGGTGACGTGATGCGCCTCGCGGAACGGCAGGCCGAGCGTACGCACCAGCCAGTCGGCAAGGTCGGTCGCGGTCGCATGGCCGAAGCCCGCCGCCTTCTTCATGGCGGCTGCATTCACCGTCATGTCGCGCACCATGCCGGTCATTGCCGCCAGCATCAGGTCGAGCGTCTCGGCGGCGTCGAAGACGGATTCCTTGTCTTCCTGCATGTCCTTGCCATAGGTCAGCGGCATGCCCTTCATGACCGTCAGCAGGCCGACCAGATGGCCGGTGACGCGGCCGGTCTTGCCGCGTACGAGTTCGGCGGCGTCGGGGTTCTTCTTCTGCGGCATGATCGAGGAGCCGGTGGAGAAACTGTCCGACAGCCTGACGAAGCCGAATTGCGGCGTCGACCAGATGATGATCTCCTCGGCGAGCCGCGACAGATGCGTGGCGCAGATCGCCGCCAGCGCCAGGAACTCGAGCGCGAAATCGCGGTCCGAAACGCTGTCGAGCGAATTGCGCATCGGCTCGCGGAAGCCGAGCGCCTTGGCGGTCTGGTGGCGGTCGATGGCAAAGCTGGTGCCGGCAAGCGCTGCCGCGCCCAGCGGGCTTTCGTCCATCCGTTCGATGGCGTCGCGAACGCGCGACAGGTCGCGCGAGAACATTTCGACATAGGCCATGCAGTGATGGCCGAAGGTCACCGGCTGCGCCGCCTGCATGTGGGTGAAGCCCGGCATCACGGTTGCCGCATGCTCCTCGGCCCGTTCCAGGAAGGCCGCGATCAGCCCCTTCAGCGCTTCGGCGACACCGAAACATTCGTCCTTGACCCAGAGCCGGAGGTCGACCGCGACCTGGTCGTTGCGCGAGCGGGCGGTGTGGAGGCGGCCGGCGGCCGGGCCGATCAGATCGGTAAGGCGAGCCTCGACATTCATGTGGATGTCTTCCAGCCTGGTCGAGAATTCGAATTTGCCGGCCTCGATCTCTTTCAGAATCGTGTTCAGCCCGTGAGCGATTTTTTCTTGATCGGCCGCCGAAATAATGCCCGTTTGCGCCAACATCTCGCTATGCGCGATCGAGCCTCTGATGTCCTGCGCGTAGAGTTTGCGGTCGAACGAGATCGATGCGTTGATCGCTTCCATGATCGCGGCCGGACCCGAGGCAAAACGTCCGCCCCACATCTGGTTGCTGGCCTTCTTGTCGCTCATCGTTATAACCCGTGCTCCGGAGCAGTTTTAAGAAAATGGCAGACGGCAATAGGTCATTCCCGGCCCCGCGCCTCATCCTCGCCGCTTTGGTGGCGGGCGTGCTGGCCGGCGCGGTCGCGGTATATGTCAGCGAGAGCCGGTCTGGCAACAACGCGCCGGCGCAAGCCACCGCCGGCGACGGCAAGGACGATGCTGTCTGCGCGGCGAAGGCCGACCGTGCCAAGAAGATTGCGGCTGCCGCCACCGGCCAGGTTGCAGCGCTCTTGCCGGCCGACCCGCCGCAATCGCTGAAAAGCCTTGCCTTCAACGGTCCCGACGGCAAGCCGATGACGCTTGCCGATCATGCCGGAAAGACGGTGCTGCTCAATCTGTGGGCGACATGGTGCGCACCCTGCCGTGCCGAGATGCCGGCGCTCGACGCGTTGCAGAAGGAAAAGGGCAGCGATGCCTTCCAGGTCGTCGCGGTCAATGTCGATACCGGCGACGACGCCAAGCCGAAGAAGTTTCTCGCCGATATCGGCATCGAGACGCTCGGCTACTACCGGGATTCGACGATGGGGCTGTTCAACGACGTGAAGAAGCGCGGCCTGGCATTGGGCCTGCCGGTAACGATGCTGATCGATGGCGAGGGCTGCCTGATCGCCCATATGAACGGGCCCGCCGAATGGTCGAGCCCCGATGCCAAGCGGCTGGTCGAAGCCGCGCTTGGCCCGTCAGATTGAGCGCAGCGCCGCGGCCGGCTCCAGCATCAGGATGCTGCCGCCGCGTTGCCTGGCGTCGTCGTTGACCGCTGGCCCCGTCACGCCGGTCAGTTCGCCGAACGTCTCGATGGGGCTCGGCCTGCCAAGATAGAAGCCTTGCCCGATCTCGCAGGCTTCGGCGTCGAGGAAGCGCAGCTCGCCCAATGTCTCGACGCCCTCGGCCAGGACCGGTAGGCCGAGGCCGCGACCCAGTCCCAGCACGGCGCGTACGATCGCCGCGACCTGGCCGTTCCTGTCGACCGATTTGATGAAGGAGCCGTCGATCTTGATCTTGTCGAAGGGAAAGGCGCGAAGGTTGGAAAGCGAGGAATAGCCGGTGCCGAAATCGTCCATGGCGACGCGGACGCCGAGCGCCTTGACCTGCCGCAAGGTCGCCAGCGCGCGCGGCATGTCCTTGACCAGCGCGGTTTCGGTGATCTCCAGTTCTAGCCTGCCCGGCGCCAGGCCGGATCGAAGCAGGACTTCGTGCACCTTGCGGCTGAAATTCGGATTGTGCAGCTGCACGACTGAGACATTGACGGCGACGGTCAGCGGGTTCTTCCAGCGGGCGGCTTCCTCGCAGGCCGTCGCAAGAACCCATTCGCCGATCTGCAGGATGGCGCCGCTGTCCTCGGCCACCGGGATGAACACGGCCGGGGAAACCTCTCCACGCTGCGGGTGCTGCCAGCGGATCAGGGCCTCGAAGCCAATCATCCTGCCGCTGCTGATTTCCTTCTGCGGCTGATAGACGAGGCGAAATTCATTGCGCGCCACCGCCTGGCGCAAATCATGTTCCAGCACCCGCCGGTCGCGCGCCTCGGCGCCCATCGAGGCCTCGAAATAGCGGTAGGTGTCCTTGCCTTCGGCCTTGGCGCGATAGAGCGCGGTGTCGGCATGGCTGACGAGGGCTGCCTGTTCGTCCGCATCGAGCGGGTAAAGGGCGATGCCGATGCTGGCCGAGACAAGGCCGCCGCCGGGCGACAGCTTGTTTTCCTCGCGCATTGCGGCAAGCACCGCCTCGGCGATTCGACCCGCCGCCTGGGGATCGGGAAGGTTCGGCGCGATGATGGCGAATTCGTCGCCGCCGAGGCGCGCCAGCATCTGCCCGGGGCGAAGTAAGGCTGACGCGCACTGCGCAACCTTTTGCAGCATGGCGTCGCCGGCGGCATGGCCGAAGAGGTCGTTCACTTCCTTGAACCGGTCGAGGTCGAGCAGCAGCAGCGCGAGATTGCCGCCCTTGCCGCCTCGGCCCGCCGCGGCAATTTCGGCTTCGAGGCGGCCCGTGAAGCTGCGGCGGTTGGCAAGCCCGGTCAGCGGGTCGAAATGAGCGAGGCGGACGATCTCCTGCTCGGCCTTCTTGCGTTCGCGGATGTCGCGAACGGCGACCACATTGTGAGGCTTGCCGCAATAGTCGATGCTTCTGGCGATCAGCTCCACGGGTAGGCGAGTGCCGTCGTGGCTTCGCAGTTCGGCTTCCTGCGCCTGTCCTTCGACCATGCTCGACGCGGCGCGCTCGCCGAACAGATCGCCGAGCAGCATCGTGTTCAGCGTGCCTGCCGCGATGCCGGTCAGCGCCGCGATGCTGTCATTGGCGCTGACGATGCGGGTGCCGTCGCAGACGATGAGACCCTCCACGGCGGCGTTGGCCAGGCCATGCATGCGCTCGGCCTCGACCTTGTGACGGCGGAAGCGCAGATCGATCCAGAGTGCCGCGGCCGAAAGCACGAGGATCATCAGGCTGACCGCGGCGGCGGCGAAGGCCTGCGACATCGGTTCGACAGTGTATTTCGATATTTCTATGGAGCTGTCCGGGTAGATCGACACCGCGGCCATGGCGATGAAATGCAAGGTGCAGATCGCCAGCGTCAGAAGCACCGCGGCGCCGATTGTCCCCGATGTCGAGGGCCGGCGCAGCACGACGAGAAGCGAGAGTGCGGCAAGCGTGATGCCGGCCACCAGCGAGACGGCGACGAGGAGCTGATCCCAGACGATCCGGCCCTGCACCTCGAACGCCGCCATGCCGGTATAGTGCATGGTGGCGATGCCGCTGCCGAGCACGGCGCCGCCGACAAGGTAGTGATCGATGCCGCCGCGCAAGGTGGCGATCCACATGCCGACGGCGGTCAGGATGACGGCGGCGGCAAGCGAAAGCACGGACAGTTCCGCATTGTATGCGTTCGGTATTCCCGGCGAGAACGCAATCATGGCGATGAAGTGGGTCGCCCAGATGCCGAATCCGGTCGAGGTGGCGGCAATCATCAGCCAGGCGTATCGGTTTCTGTTGGTCGACCGATCGACATGGCGAAGCAGATTGATCGCGGAGAAGGAAGAAATGCCACAAATAAGCGCCGCCAGTGCAACCAGTCTCAGATCGTGTTCGTGCACGATACAATTATAGACGGTCAACATCTCGCTTCACCTGATCTTCCCGCAACAATCAAGGCAGTGGTATTGATTAGGGCTCGACGGTTGAAGAATCAGTTATTGCGCATGCAACCGCAGCGTGCTGTGCCGGGTTGTATCGTTCGACGGGCCATTTCGGCTTCACCCGAGCGTCGACCGGTCGTCATCCACGCGGACCGTCACCACCAGCGCTTCGTGATCGGAGCCTGGGCGGCCATCCGGCACCGCCTAAAGAATGGCGCGGGCGCTTGCCGACAGGCCGCGGGTAAAGAACCAATCGATGCGGCCAACCCGTGTGGGATCGGCGGCCTCGCGCCGCTGGGTGGGCGGGTCGACAGCTCGGAGACCAGCATTCTATCCATAAAATTTAGCCGGATAACCACTCTTGCTCTCGGGGCCTTTACGCCACCCTGCTGCGCCCTAGCTACCCAGTGCGCCGGTTGTGACGGTTTCATGCCGGCGTGCCGTCGAGGGGAGGAGAGGTTGGCTGTCCACAGGCCTGAAAAGGCACAACAGAACTGTCACATACCTTCTCTATGAGAGCGGCAAGGACTTGCGCAAAGCCTGATGTCATCAGCCACTCAAGAGGGAATGAAATCCATGTCGATCATCAAGCAGGGCTTAGCTGCCCTTGCCGCCGGCGCTCTCGGTATTGCGCTGGCACAGCCGGCCGCCGCGGAACCGGTCAAATTCGATTTCTGGTTCGGCCTTTCGGGCGACCTGGCACGCGTCGTCGATACGCTGTGCAAGAACTTCAACGCATCGCAGGCCGACTATGAAGTCGTCTGCACCAGTCAGGGCAATTACGACGCCACGTTGCAGAACACCATCGCTGCCTTCCGCGCCGGCAAGCAGCCCACCGTCGTCCAGGTCTATGACGTCGGCACCGCGACGATGATGCTGTCGGGCGCCTACAAGCCGGCCGACAAGCTGATGGAAGAAAACGGCTACAAGATCGACTACAGCGACTATTTCCCCGGCATCGCCCGCTACTACGCGACGTCGAAGGGCGAGATGCTGTCCTTCCCGTTCAATTCCTCGACCGCTCTGATGTACTGGAACAAGGACGCCTTCGCCAAGATCGGTAAGACCGAGGCGCCGAAGACCTGGGAAGAGGTCGGCGCCGACCTTCAGGCGATGAAGGACGCCGGCTATGAGTGCCCGATGGCGATCAACATCTCCGCCAACGAAAGCTGGCAATTGATGGAGCAGTTCTCCGCCATCCACAACCAGCCGATCGCGACCAAGAACAACGGCTATGACGGTCTCGACGCCCGCCTCGAAGTCAACAAGACCAAGTTCGTCCAGTATGTCGGCGACCTCAAGAAGTGGTATGACGCCGGCCTGATCAAGATCAAATCCAAGGATCTCGGCCAGGACATGGTCCAGGCCTTCGCGTCCGGCACCTGCCAGGTCATCATGAGTTCGGTCGGCGACCACGGCACCGTCGGCAAGACGCATAAGGAAGGCATGAACTGGGACGTCGCCGAGCTTCCGACCTATGCCGGCACCGAGCGCAAGAATTCACTCGTCGGCGGCGCCTCGCTGTGGGTGCTGTCCGGCAAGTCGGATGCCGAGTACAAGGGCGCGGCCGCGTTCCTGAACTTCATCCACGACCCCAAGACGGCTTTGTTCTGGTCGACCAACACCGGCTACATCCCGGTGACGAAGTCGGGCTTCGAGTACATGAAGTCCACTGGCTTCTACGACAAGGCGCCCTACAAGGGCCGTGAAACCGCGATCGCCAGCCTGACCGCGTCGGAACCGACCGAGATTACCCGCGGTATCCGGCTCGGCAATTTCACCCAGATCCGCGCCGAATTCGGCACTGAGATGCAGGCGATCTTCGCCAACAAGGTCAGCGTCCAGGAAGGCATCGACACGCTGGTCAAGAACGGCGATGCGATCCTCGATCGCTTCCAGCAGACCTATCCCAACAAGACGCTGCCCTGATTTCAGGTACTGCCATGGCCGCCCGCCGAGAATCGACGGGCGGCCATTTCGCATCTAGTGTCCTCTCGGGAAAGCGGGCTGGCGGTTCAACGGCGTCGGCGGATCGATGGAAAAACGCGTCACCTTCAGCAGATGGTCGATCGGCATCCTGTTCGCGGTGCCGCAGCTGATCCTGATCTTCACCTTCTTCTACTGGCCGGCCGGCCAAGCCGTCTATTGGTCGCTGACGCTGCAGCAGCCCTGGGGCGGCGGCAACATCTGGGTCGGGCTGGATAATTTCCGCTCGATCCTGTCCAACGCCGATTATTGGAACTCGATCACGGCCAGCCTGACCTTTGCCGCGACCAGCACCGGTCTTGCCATGCTCATCGCCCTGGTCCTCGCCACCTTGACGGACCGGCAACTGGCCGGCTCACGGCTCTATCGCGTGGTGCTGATCTGGCCCTACGGCATCGCCGCGCCGGCGCTGGCGCTGGCTTTCCGTTTCATCCTGGCACCGGAGGCCGGCTTCATGGCTGTCGTCAACCAGGTCTGGCCCGGCTTCTGGGACCCTGGCCTTGACGGCACCGATGCCATGGCTTCCATCATCGTTGCCTTTTCCTGGAAGTATGTCGGCTACAACTTCATCTTCTTCCTCGCGGCCCTGCAGGCCATCCCGCGTTCGCTGATCGAGGCGGCGGCAATGGACGGCTCCGGCGTCATCAGGCGGTTCTGGGATATCCAGTTCCCGCTGATCACGCCGACGATCTTCTTCCTGCTGGTCATCAACATCACCGAGAGCTTCCAGGATTCCTTCGGCATCATCGACATCATGACATCGGGCGGGCCGGCCAACGCGACCAATTTGATGGTCTACAAGATCTATTCCGACGGCTTCAAAGGTCTCGACTATTCGGGCGCGGCCGCGCAGAGCATCATCCTGATGCTGCTCATCATCGTGCTGACCATCTTCCAGTTCCGCTTCATCGAGCGGCGCGTGCATTATCGCTGAGGCGGCCATGGTCGAGCGCACCCCGATCCTCAATTTCTTGACGCATGTGATCCTGTTCGTCGGCTTCGTTTTTTGCGTGGCGCCGTTCGTCATCGTGGCGATCGCCGCGTCGCATAATCTCAAGGACGTCAACGACGTGCCGATGTCGCTGCTGCCGGGCAGCGACTTCTGGGTGAACATCAAGACAGCGTGGACGACAGCCGACCTCGGCCCGAAGCTGCTCAACAGCTTCATCATGGCCGCCGGCGTGGCGGCGGGCAAAGTCATCATCTCGGCGCTCACCGCCTTCTCGATCGTCTATTTCCGCTATCCCGGCCGCATGCTGATCTTCTGGCTGGTCTTCATCACGCTGATGCTGCCGCTCGAAGTGCGCATCGTGCCGACATACGCGGTCGTCGCCAACGTGCTGTCGCCCTATCAGACCATCTTCGACCTGACTGGCCTGAGCTGGCTTATCGAAAAAGTCTCGGGCGTCCAGGTTTCGCTCAGCCTTGGCCTTCTCAACTCCTACAGCGGATTGATCCTGCCGCTGATCGCCACCGCCACTGGGACCTTCCTCTACCGGCAGTTCTTCCTGACGGTGCCGGACGAGCTGACCGAAGCCGCGCGCATGGACGGCGCCGGCGCGGTGCGCTTCTTCATCGACATCCTGCTGCCGCTGTCGCGCAACAACATGGCGGCGCTCGGAACCATCATGTTCCTGTGGGCGTGGAACCAGTATCTGTGGCCGCTGCTCATCACCACCGATCAGTCGCATGCGACGGCAGTGACCCAACTCAAGCAGCTCATCCCGAATGTCGGCGGCATACCGGAATGGAACATCGCCATGGCCGGCACGCTCATCGTCATGCTGCCGCCACTGGTCGTCGTCGTGGTCATGCAGCGCTGGTTCGTGCGCGGCCTGATCGCCACCGAGAAGTAGGAGACGAAAAGATGGCCTCCATCACCATTCGCGACGTCTACAAAAGCTACGCCAAAATGCAGGTCGTGCATGGCGTCGACCTCGACATCGTGTCGGGCGAATTCGTCGTCATCCTCGGTCCATCCGGCTGCGGCAAGTCCACGCTGCTCCGGATGATCGCCGGGCTGGAGGAGATTTCCGGCGGCACGATCGCCATCGACGGCACCGTGGTCAACAAGCTCGAGCCGCGCGAGCGCGGCTGCGCCATGGTGTTCCAGAACTATGCGCTCTATCCGCATATGAGCGTGGCGCAGAATATCGGCTATTCGCTGAAGGTCGCCGGCGTTCCCACCGCCGAGAGCACCCAGCGCATCCAGGCAGTCGCCCGGATCCTGGAGCTAGAACAGCTGCTCGACCGCAAGCCGATGGCGCTGTCGGGTGGCCAGCGCCAACGCGTCGCCATGGGCCGCGCCATGATCCGCGAGCCCAAGGTTTTTCTCTTCGACGAACCGCTTTCCAACCTCGACGCCAAGCTGCGCGTGCAGATGCGTTCGGAAATCCGCAAGCTGCACCGCCGGCTGAGCGCAACCTCGGTGTTCGTCACACACGACCAGGTCGAAGCGATGACACTCGCCGACCGGCTGGTGGTGATGAATGGCGGCCGCGTCGAACAGGTCGGCACGCCCAGCGAAATCTACAGCCGGCCGGCGAGCCGCTTCGTTGCCACCTTCGTCGGCGCGCCAGCCATGAACATGCTCGAAGGGACCGTCACGCTCGACGGGCTGTCGCTTCTCGATGGCAGCCGCAAGCTCAACGTGTCACGCGCGGGCCTGCCGGTCGGCACCAAGGTCGCGGTGGGTATCCGGCCGGAAGCCGTGCGCCTGGTCGCGCCCGGCACGCCGGGCGCGCTCAATGCCACCGTCGATCTAGTCGAGGAACTGGGCGCGGGCCGCGTCGTCTATGTCGACCTCGACGGCGCGGCGTTTTCCGTGATGACGTCGGAGGCCGTCCATCCGGCGCCGGGCAGCTCGGTTGGCCTGCAGTTTTCCGAGGCCGACCTGCATTTCTTCTCCTCCGAGACGGGAAGCCGCCTCGACGTCTTCAAGGCATCGGTGCCGGTCCCCGCACTCTGATCTTCGCGGCCGTTCGCAAGATCATTCCTGCCCTCTCCGGGCGTTCAGAAAATTCCCCCGTCGGATCGAAGAAGGGCTGCGCAATGAAAATCATCCAGGTCACCGACGTGCATCTCGGCCGGCGAGGCGAAATTCGCCACGGCGCGGATCTGCAGGAGCGGCTCCATCGCTGCATCGCACACATCAACGCGCGTCACGGTGATGCAGCGCTCTGCGTCCTCACCGGCGACCTGACCGAATCCGGTGAGATCCAGAGCTATGCCGATCTGAAATCGGCCCTGGGCAGGCTTTCCCTACCTTACCGGCTGCTGCCCGGAAATCACGACAGGCGCGCCAACCTCGTCGCGGCATTTCCCGAAAACCCGGTCGACGACAATGGCTTCGTGCAGTCGGTCTTCGAGACGCCGGAAGCGTCGCTGCTGTTCCTCGACAGCCTGGCCGAAGGCCGCGTCACCGGCGAATTATGCGACAAGCGGCTTGGCTGGCTCGACGCGCGGCTCAGCGAAGCGGCAGGACGGCAGGCCTACATCTTCCTGCACCATCCACCGGTCGAGCTCGGCCTGCCGCTGCTCGATCCGCTCGGGCTCGAACAGCCCACTCGCTTCCTGGAACTGCTCAAGCGCCACGGCAATGTCGGCCACATCTTCTTCGGCCATGTCCATCGCGACATTGCCGGCACCGTCGCCGGCATCCCGTTTACCGCGCAACGCGGGCTGCATGCCCGCTTCGTGCTCGATCTGGTGGGAGAGGAGGTGGTCGAGCAGGCGCCGCCCACCTACGCGATCGTGCTCATCGATGCTGCCGCCCGACGGGTGGTCGTGCACAATTGCGACTTCCTCGAACAGTGGCCGACCTATTCGACGGCGACGGGCAAGCTCGTCGCCTAAGGCGTGTTGATATCTTAGTAGTCTACCGCTGTCGCACGAGATCCTGTGCGGTCAGGCAAATACATGCGCCTTGCCTGAAACCGTCAGCCGCACGATCTCGCCAAGGGCCGGCGCGTCCATGCCGGGCTTGCGCAGGGTGAGCGGCGTGTTGCCGATTGCGGCGGCGTCCGGCGGATCGGGGCTGTTCAGGAGCCGCACGGCGATGGTGCACATCGAACCGGCGAATTCGGATTCCGTAACCTCGCCGAACAGCATGTCCGGCGTGCCCGACATGCCTTCGCGCGACGTCCTTTTCAGCAAGATCTGTTCCGGCCGCAGCATGATGCGGGCGACGTCGCGCCGCTCGGAGGTGTCGACGGCGATGCGGCCGAGCGGCGAAGTGGCGAAGCCGTCCGCTATCCTTGCCGGCAGGATGATGGCGTCGCCAAGGAACTCGGCGATCATCCTGTCCTTCGGCTGGAAATAGAGCTCGCGCGGCGTGCCGACCTGCGAAAACAGGCCGTCGCGCATCACCGCGACCTGGCTGGCGAAGGACAGCGCCTCGGCCTGGTCGTGAGTGACCAGGATGGTGGTGATCCCCGCTGCTTCCAGAAGCTCGGCCACGGCCTTGCGCATCGAGGCGCGCAGGCCGGTGTCGAGGGCCGAGAACGGCTCGTCGAGCAGCATCAGCCTGGGTTTCATCGCCATGGCGCGGGCCAGCGCCACGCGCTGCTGCTGGCCGCCGGAGAGCTCGTGCGGGCGGCGTTTGAGGATCGCCTTGTCCAGCCCGACGATATAGGCAAGCTCGACGATGTGCTCGGCGCGCCTGTCGGCGCCGCGCGCCATGCCGAAACCGATATTGTCGGCAATGGTCAGATGCGGGAACAGGGCGCCGTCCTGCGCCACCACGCCGATGCCGCGGCGATGCGCCGGCACGGCGGCACCGCCGTTGGCCAGCACCTCGCCGTCGAGCGTGATGCGGCCCTGGTCGGGCGCTTCGAAACCGGCGATCAGCCTGAGCAGGGTCGTCTTGCCGCAGCCGGACGGTCCGACGATCGCCGTGCGGCTGCCGCTGGCGACGCTGAGGTCGACGCCGGCAAGTGCCGCCACCGGGCCGTAGTGCTTTTGCACGCCGCTGAGTTCGAGAAAGCTCATCGTCCGGCCATCCTTTTCGACTGGACGTAAAGCAGCCAGGTCAAAGGCAGCGACATCGCCACCATGATGAGGGCGTAAGGGGCGGCCGAGGCATAGTCGATCTCGCCGCTATAGGACCAGAACGCCATCGCCAGCGTGCGGGTGCCGTTGGGCGCCAGCATCTGGGTTGCGGTCAGTTCGTTGGTGATGCCGAGCGCCACCAGCGCCATGCCCGCCGCAGCACCGGGCGCCGACAGGCGGATCGTCGTCGCCCACAGCGCCTTGAGCGGCGGCCGGCCGAGGCTCGAGGCAGCGCGTTCGAGTTCGACCGGCGCCTGCGCGATCGACGCCCTTAGGCTGATCAAAGCGCGCGGCAAGAACATCAGCGCATAAGCGAAGAGGATGGTGAACAGGGTCTGGTAGAGCGGCATGGCGATGCGCACCGTGATGGTGACCAGCGCCAGCGCGATGACGACGCCGGGCAGGGAGCCGACGATGTAGTTGCAGCCTTCGAGAAGGCGTTGCAATGGTCCAGGCGCGCGGATCGAGATCCATGCCATCGGCATGGCGGCGATCGTTGCGAGCAGCGCGCCGCCAAGCGCCAGGAACAGGGTCTGGCCGAGCGCAAGGCCGATCTCGTCGAGGCGCCAGACATCGGCGCCGCCGGCGATCAGCCAGCGGCCGATGGTGACGAAAGGCACGCCGAGCGAAAGCAGCGCGGTGACGGCGGGCAGCGCCAGGCAGACAAGCGTGGCGCGGCCGAGCCGCGTGCGCTGCTGCTGGCGCGCCGCACCGGAGCCGACGCGGGCATAGCGCTCCTCACCGCGCACCAGCACTTCCACCCCGAGCAGCACGAAGCAGCACGTCACAAGCACCGCGGCCAGCATGTTGGCGGCCGGTCCGTTGAAGGTCGATTGGAACTGGTCGACAATCGCGGTGGTGAAGGTGTCGAAGCGGATGAAGACGTAGAGGCCGTATTCGGCAAGCAAATGCAGGCCGACCAGCAGCGAGCCGCCGCAGATGGCGAGCCTCAGCTGCGGCAACACGACACGGGCGAAGACCCGCCATGGGCCGAGACCAAGGGCAGCGGCGGCATCCTCAAGCGCGGGGTCGAGACGACGCAGCGCGGCCGCGATCGGCAGATAGAGGAACGGGAAATAGGCAAGGACCGAAACCAGCACCCCGGCCCACAGGCCGTGCAGCCCCGGCACCAGGCTGATCCAGGCATAGGAGTGGACGAAGGCGGGGATGGCGAGCGGCGCCACCGACAGCCACGCCCACAGGCGGGCGCCGGGCATGTCGCTGCGTTCGGTCAGCCAGGCCAGCGTCACCGACAGCACGATCGAAATCGGAACCGCCACCGCCACCAGAAGGACGGTGTTGACCAGGAGCTCGCCGACGCGTGGACGGAAGAACAGCGCCGATGCGGTTTCCCAGCCGGTCTGAACCGCCACCCAGACGATGAAGGCAAGCGGCAGCAATGCAAGCAGCGAGACAAAAGCGGCCGCGAGCAGGATCCAGGAGAGGGGCCGACGGCGCGTCCCGTGCCCGGCCACGAGGCCGGCCGGCAGGTCCGGACGCGGAAGATCGACCGCTTGCATCAGGCCGGACGCCGCGCCGCTTCCGCCTGCTGGCGGAGGTCATCGAAGGCACGCCGAAGGCGGCCAGAAACGCAGCTTGTCGTCATCGACGAATGCCACCTCGAAAACAGAGCGCTCCCGCGGAAGGCGTATTCCCGCGGGAGCGCAGTCGGTTGCCCTTTTAGGACGAACGCGAACTAAAGCAAGCCGACTGCCGTCATCAGGTCGGTGACCTTCTTCGGGTTCAGCGTCGCCGGATCGACCTTCGGCGCCTGCAGATCGGCCAGCGGCACCAGTTTCGGATTGGAGTCGGCGCCCTTGCCGACCGCATATTCGAAGGATGTGCCGTTCTTCAGCACCTCCTGGCCACCCTTGCCGGTGACCCACTTCAGGAAGGCCTGGGCTTCCTTCTGGTGCTTGCTCGAGGCCAGCACGCCGCCGCCGGAGATCGAGACGAAAGCGCCCGGGTCCTGGTTCTTGAAATAGTGCAGGGCGACGTTCTTGCTGTTCTCGCCGGTCTTGGCCTGATCGCCGAAGGAGTAGTAGTGGTAGATTACGCCGCCCTCGATCTCGCCGGCGTTGACCGCCTTCATCACCGTGCTGTTGCCCTTGTAGGCGGTGAAGTTTTCCTTCATCGCCTTCAGCCAGTCCGCCGTAGCGGCCTCGCCCTTCAGCTGCAGCAGCGCGCTGACGATGGCCTGGAAATCGGCGCCCGAGGGGGAGGCGGCCCAGCGGCCCTTCCAGCTCGGATCGGCGAGCTCAAGCAGTGACTTGGGCAGTTGGTCGTCCTTCAGCTTGGTCTTGTCGTAGGCAAAGACGGTGCTGCGTGCGGCGACACCGACCCATTTGCCGGTGGTAGGCTGGTATTCCTGCGGAACCTGCGCCAGCGTGTCGGCATCGACCGGCGTGAAGAGGCCGGCCGCCTCGACCAGCGCCATGGCCGGCGAGTTTTCGGTCAGGAACACATCGGCCGACGAGGCAGCGCCTTCGGCGACGATCTGGTTGGAGAAATCGCTGTCGCCGCCATTGCGCAGCGTGACCTTGATGCCGGTTTCCTTGGTGAAGCCTTCGGCCCATTCCTTGGCCAGGCTCTCATGCTGGGCGTTGTAGACGACGATGCCGGCATCCTCGGCCATGGCCGGGGCGGCGATCAGGCTGACCGCCAGCGCGGTGGCGCCAGCGAGAGCGGAAAGGGCATATTTCATGGGGCGTCGTCCTCGATCTTGTTGGTTGGTCTTGTTGGTCCGGTCTTGGGCACGGCTGCACCTACCAATACCTGATTGTCCGAGTCAACATTGGTGAACTGGTTTAATCGGCCGCCGGGGCGCAAACTTTCGTGATTCCCCGACAGTTTGGCTTGGACATTATTTCGCCGGGCACGTAACAAATCAGCGCCGAGACGCGAACATCGGGGGAGTGAACTCTTGTGACCGGCAAGGACGAGGCCGAGCTTTCCCGGCTGCTCAAGGCCGCGATCGCCGGAGATGAACGGGCCTACGCCGACTTTCTGCACCGGACGGCTGCTTTCGTTCGCGGCTTTGCCCGGCGCAAGATCGTACAGGGCGGGGTCGACCCCGAGGATGTCGTGCAGGAAACCTTGCTGGCCATTCATGTGAAACGGCATACCTGGCGCGACGATGCGCCGGTGCTGCCATGGGTCTATGCCATCGCGCGCTTCAAGCTGATCGATGCCTTCCGGCGGCGCGGACGACGTGTCGAGATCGAGATCGACGAAATCGCCGAAACCTTCGCCGAGCCTGAGACCGAGACCGTAAGCGAGCGCGACATCAACCGGGCGCTGGACAGCCTGCCGCCGGCGCAGCGCTCGGTGGTCTCGGCGGTGTCGGTCGAAGGCCGTTCGATCGGTGAAACGGCGGCGAAATTCGGCATCACGGAGACGGCGGTGCGGGTGTCGCTGCATCGCGGCCTTGCCGCCATTGCCAGGCGTTTCGGGCGGGAATGACATGAGGACCGAGGATCTCATCAAGGCATTGGACGCCGACGCCCGCAGCAACGCGGTGCCGCTGCGCTTGGCCTGGTGGATGGCCACCGCTGTTGCGGCGGTGATCGCGGCGGTGGTTTTCTGGTTCACCATCGGTCCACGTTCCGACATCATGATCGCCATGCACACGATGCGCTTCCTGTCGAAGTTCGTCTTCACCATCGTGCTTGCCGGCACCGCCTTCGCGCTGATCCACGCTTTGTCGACGCCCGGCGCTTCGACGGGCAGGGCCGCGGCCTGGATGGCCGCCGCGCCGCTGCTCGTCATCGTGGCTGTGGTTCTGGAACTCTTCGCGGTGCCTGAGGCGCAATGGGGCACGCGGCTGGTCGGCTCCAACATGATGATTTGCATGGGCTTCATCCCGCTGATCGGCATTGGCCCGCTGGCGATTTTCCTGTGGATGCTGCGCTACGGCGCGCCGACGCGGCCGGTGCTTGCCGGCGCGGTTGCGGGCCT
This sequence comes from Mesorhizobium sp. LjNodule214, assembly GCF_964252735.1. Classification (NCBI taxonomy): domain Bacteria; kingdom Pseudomonadati; phylum Pseudomonadota; class Alphaproteobacteria; order Hyphomicrobiales; family Phyllobacteriaceae; genus Mesorhizobium; species Mesorhizobium sp. LjNodule214. The sequence goes on along the minus strand of NZ_CAXUPE020000002.1, from coordinate 2,235,210 downwards.
GCTTGCCGGCGGGCTGGCGGCGACCTTCTATGCCGCGCACTGCTTCGACGATTCGCCGCTCTTCGTCGCCACCTGGTACACGGTCGCGATCATCATCCTTACGGCGCTGGGAGCCCTGGGCGGGCGGCTTTTCGTGCGCTGGTAGGGCAACGCACACCGATCCTTAATCATGCCGGCAATTGTTTGCCGGTTAGCATCGTCGCCGGGACTGCCAGCGCAACCTTTCCTTAAAATCGATCCGCCAGGGTTGCAGCAACGTGCAATTGCGCAACGGGTGGATCCGCATTGTGACGTGGACGTGGAAAGGCCTGCGGGCCGACAGACATGCTGCGCTGGTTTTGATGGTGGTCGGCCTTGTCGCCGGCCTTGCGTCGATCCTGTTGTCGCGCCTGGAGCTCAGCGCCGAGGCCCTGAAACTCTGCCTGCAGATAGCGGTCGCCATGATTGCGGCGTCGCTTTTCCTCACCGCCCTGTTCGTTCGCCAGATCGTCGAGGACCGCCGGCAGATCGGCGAGAGCGAGCAGCGTTTCCGCCGCGCCATGGAGGATTCGGCGATCGGCGTCGCCATCGTCGGGCTCGACGGCCGCATCCTGCAGACCAATCCGGCTTTCGCCACCATGCTTGGCTATAGCCGCGAGGAGATCGAGGCGCTGACCTTCTTCCAGATCACGCATCCCGATGATCTGCAGATCGGCAGGGACACGATGATCAGCCTGAAAGAGGGAAAGATCGACGCTTTCCACTTCGAGAAGCGTTACCTGCGTAAGGATGGGACGCCGGTCTGGGCGCAACTTGCCGGCTCGGTCATTCGCGACGAGGACAGCGGCCGTCCGCTCTACCTGGTTTCACAGATAGAGGACATCGATGCCCGCAAGCAGTCCGAGGCCCGCATCGCGGAAGCCGAAACGCGTTGGAACTTTGCGCTGGCCAGCGCCGGCCAGGGCGTCTGGGATCTCGACATGCGGAAGGGCGGCACGACCTATTCCGGCACCTGGGTGAAGATGCTCGGCTATGCCGATGGCGAACTGGATGGCGACCCCGACCGATGGCTGAAGATGATCCATCCCGACGACCGCGAGCTCGTCGCCGAAGCCGATCGCGCCCATCTCGCCGGCGAGACGCCGTTTTTCGAAGCCGAGTTCAGGATGCGCCACAAGGACGGGCACTGGGTCTGGATCCTCGACCGCGGCAAGGCCATCGAGCGCGACGCCGTAGGGCGGCTGATCAGGGCCATCGGCAGCCTGACCGACATCACCCAGCGCAAGGAGGCCGAGGCGCGCCTCATCGTGTCGGCGGCGATGCTGGCCGACGAGAAGGAACGGCTGCGCGTCACGCTGCAGTCGATCGGCGATGCCGTGATCTGCACGGATGCCGCAAACCGCGTCACCTTCATGAATCCGGTGGCCGAAAAGCTGACTGGCGTCACCAGCGGCGAGGCACTCGGCAAGACGCTCGGTCATGTCTACTGGGCAGTCGACGAAGAAACCGGGCAGAGGATCGGCGTGGCGCGGGCTTCGACCGGCGGCGCAGGTCCCGCCGAGCAGAACAGCCGTGCCGTGCTGGTCCGCCGCGACGACACGCGCTGCAGCATCCGCCAGGTCGCGTCGCCGATCATGAACGAGCGAGCTGAGTTCTGCGGGCTGGTCATCGTCTTCCAGGATTTCACGGATGCGCGCGCCCTGCAGCGCCAGCTCGCCTATGCCGCCGCCTATGACGCGCTCACCGGTCTCGCCAACCGCTCCAGCTTCATCCGCACCATGGAGGAACTGGTCGATCGGAGCGGCAAGGCCGGCGCGGCCGACACGACAGGGCCGATCGACACGGCAGGGCCGGTCGCCGGCACGACGAACTCGGCAGGCGATACGACAGGGTCGATCAGGGAGCATCAGTTCATGTTTGTCGACCTCGACCATTTCAAGCTGGTCAACGACACCGGCGGCCATGCGGCGGGCGATGCCCTGCTGAGGCGGGTCGCCGAGGCGATCCGTGGCGCGCTTGGTCCTGAAGACATTGTCGCCCGCCTTGGAGGCGACGAGTTCGCCGTCATCCTGAAGTCGAGCTCGGCCGCCAGCGGCATGATTGCGGCACGATCCATCATCGATGCAATCCGCGGCCTGAATTTCACCTGGGACGGACTGGCGCATTCGATCGGCGCCAGCATCGGCCTGGCCCCGATCCGTGCCGGCTGCGGCGAAGTCGACGAGATCATCGCGCGGGCCGACGCCGCCTGCTATGCGGCCAAGGCCGCCGGAAGGGGCTGCGTTTCGACGGTGGACGAGGACGTCAAGGCCGACGAGACGGCGCCGCCCAAGCCGCTTGCCGCGGCCTCTTGAAGGGCGCTTGCCGAGTTTGTGGACTTGCCGGAGCCGAAGGCTTCAGATTAGCGCGTCGGAACCGGATGCTCGCCGCGGTAATCGTAGAAGCCGCGCCCGGTCTTGCGGCCGAGCCAGCCGGCTTCGACATATTTCACCAGCAGCGGGCAGGGGCGGTATTTCGAATCCGACAGGCCGTCATGCAGCACCTGCATGATCGACAGGCAGGTGTCCAGGCCGATGAAATCGGCAAGTTGCAACGGCCCCATTGGATGGTTGGCGCCGAGCTTCATGGCGGTGTCGATGGCGTCGACCGAGCCGACGCCCTCGTAGAGCGTGTAGATCGCCTCGTTGATCATCGGCAGCAGGATGCGGTTGACGATGAAGGCCGGAAAGTCCTCCGACACGGTGATCGTCTTGTCGAGCTGCTTCACATAGGCCTTGGCCGCCTCGAAGGTCTGGTCCTCGGTGGCGATGCCACGCACCAGCTCGACCAGCTTCATCACCGGCACCGGGTTCATGAAATGTATGCCGATGAAGCGCTCGGGACGGTCGGTCTGCGCGGCAAGCCGGGTGATCGAGATCGACGAGGTGTTGGTCGCCAGGATCGCCTCGGGATTGAGCTGCGGGCAGAGCTGGGCATAGATCTTGCGCTTGACCGTCTCGTCCTCGGTCGCCGCCTCGATCACCAGATCGGCACCGGCAAGATCGGCCATGACCGGTGCGGCGGAAATGCGCGCCATCGCTTCGTTGCGCAGCTTTTCCTCAAGCTTGCCCGAACCGACCTGGCGGGCCATGTTGCCGCTGACGGTGGCGATGCCCTTCTCGATGCGGTCGGGCGAGATGTCGTAGATCAGCACCTTGTAGCCGGAAAGCGCGGAGACATGGGCGATACCGCCGCCCATCTGGCCCGCGCCGATGATGCCGATCGTCTCGATCTTGCTCATTACACCGATCCCGTCGAAGAAAGGCCTTTGCGGCCTGCTTTTTGTGCGGTGCAAACTAAAAGGGCGGGGCAGCTTCGTCTACCCCACCCTTCACAATTTAATACGCTTAGGCAGATAGCGTCAAAGCGCCTTTTGCAGTTCCGGCAGAATGACGAAAAGGTCACCGACGAGACCGTAGTCGGCGACCTGGAAGATCGGCGCCTCCTCGTCCTTGTTGATGGCGACGATAACCTTGGAATCCTTCATGCCGGCAAGGTGCTGGATGGCGCCGGAGATGCCGACCGCGATGTAGAGATCGGGAGCCACGACCTTGCCGGTCTGGCCGACCTGCCAGTCGTTCGGCGCATAGCCGGCGTCGACGGCGGCGCGACTGGCGCCGACCGCCGCACCGAGCTTGTCGGCGACCGGCAGGATGACTTCCTGGAATTTTTCCGCCGAACCCAGCGCACGGCCACCCGAGATGATGATCTTGGCCGAGGTCAGTTCCGGACGGTCGTTCTCCGAGAGCTTGTTCTCGACGAAGGAGGACAGGCCGGGATTGGCCGCTGCCTTGACGCCTTCGACCGCGGCCGAACCACCCTCGGGCGCGGCCTGGAAGGAAGCGGTGCGCACGGTGATCACTTTCTTGGCGTCGGTCGATTGCACCGTCTGGATGGCGTTGCCGGCATAGATCGGCCGCTTGAAGGTGTCGGGCGACACGATCTCGATGATCTCGGATACCTGCGCGACATCGAGCAGCGCCGCCACGCGCGGCGCGACATTCTTGCCGGACGAAGTCGCCGGCGCGACGATCGTGTCATAGGAGCCGGCCAGCGAAACGACGAGCGCGGCCAGCGGTTCGGCGAGGCGCTCGGCCAACTCGTCGGCCTCGGCGAGCAGCACCTTGCTCACGCCCTTGAGCTTGGCGGCGGCGTCGGCTGCGCCCTTGGCGCCCTTGCCGGCAACCAGCACATGCACGTCCGAACCGATCTGCAGGGCCGCCGACAGCGCCTTGGCCGTCTGGTCGGAAAGGGTTGCGTTGTCGTGTTCCGCGATGAGGAGAATGGTCATTTGTCTATTCCTTCCGATCTCAGAGCACGCCGGCTTCGTTCTTGAGCTTGTCGACCAGTTCGGCGACGCTCTTGACCTTGACGCCTGCCTTGCGGCCGCCCGGCTCCTCGGTCTTGAGCACCTTGAGGCGCGGCTTGACGTCGGCGCCGTAGTCGGCCGGGCTCTTCTCGTCGAGCGGCTTCTTCTTGGCCTTCATGATGTTGGGCAGCGAGGCATAGCGCGGCTGGTTGAGGCGAAGGTCGGCCGTCACGATCGCCGGCATCTTCAGCTCCACCGTCTGCAGGCCGCCGTCGACTTCGCGCGTCACCTTGGCCTTGTCACCGTCGACAACGACCTTCGAAGCAAAGGTGCCCTGTGCCCAGCCGAGCAGTGCGGCCAGCATCTGGCCGGTCTGGTTGCTATCATCGTCGATTGCCTGCTTGCCGAGGATGACGAGGCCGGGCTGTTCCGCTTCGACCACGCCCTTCAGCACCTTGGCGACGCCGAGCGGCTCGGTCTGTTCGTCGGTCTTGACCAGGATGGCGCGGTCGGCGCCCATGGCGAGCGCGGTGCGCAGCGTTTCCTGGGCCTGCTGCGGCCCGATCGAGACGACGATGATCTCTTCGGCCTTGCCGGCTTCCTTCAGACGGATCGCCTCTTCGACCGCGATCTCGTCGAACGGGTTCATCGCCATCTTGACGTTGGCAAGCTCAACCGCCGAACCGTCAGCCTTGACGCGCACCTTGACGTTCGCATCCACAACCCGCTTCACGGGCACAAGGATCTTCATTTCCTGTCACCTCTTTCAAGAATATTTGGGCGCGCTATAGCAGCGTGTGCCTCTTCTGAGTTGTCGAAAGCCGACATTCCGGACGGAATTCTGCTCTTCAAACGCCTAACGGTCGCGCTTCCGTAGTTGCGACAACCCGGCGCGTCAATATCCGTTGCGCAGTCAAATCGGTTCAGTCCGAACCGGAAGCGCCGCCACGGCCCCATTGCGGCGCTGGCTGGGCCGGGGCCGGCTCGATGGCCGCGGGCTCGGTTGCCGGCGCCTGGACGGTATCCGCCGCTGGCTCGCCGTCCGCGCCGGCAAGCAGCGGCACGCCGCGGCTGCGCAGGACAAGCACCAGCATGGCACCGGCGATGATGCCGCCGATATGGCAGGCCCAAGAAACCTGGTCTTCGCCGCCGGCCGCGAACATCACGATCTGGAAGAGGATCCACAGGATCAGCGGGATGAAGGCCGGGATGCGCAGCGGGATGCGGGCGAAGGCGAGAACCCACACCTTCACCCGGGGATAGAGGATCAGATAGGCGGCGACGACGCCGGCGATGGCGCCGGACGCACCGATCAGCGGCACCCGCGAATCCCACGCCACCAGGCCCTGGAAGAAGGCGCCGGCAATGGCGCAAAGCATGTAGAAGATGAGATAGCGGATATGGCCGAGCGCGTCCTCGACATTGTCGCCGAACACCCACAGGAACAGCATGTTGCCGCCGAGGTGGAAGATGTCGGCATGCAGGAAGGAATAGGTCAGGTAGCTCAGGCTCTCGGGGATGACGACGAATTCGGGCGACAGCTCGACCCTGTCGTGGACGACGGAGGGGATGAAGCCGAGGCCGAGCACGGCAGCGTTGGAGAAGCTCTCGCCGCCGAGCGCGGTGGCGAAGTAGATGAGCGCGTTGACCGCGATCAGGCCGATCGTCACATATTGCAGCCGGATGTGCCGCAGCCTGTTGGTGTCGTAGAGCGGGATGAACATGAGGTTTGACTTGCCCCTTCCGCTTCGGCCGATTTCAGCGGTTCTTGCCGGGCACCCATAACACGTCGGCGTTTCCGTTGTCATTGACCGCGCGAGCGGCGACGAACAGAAAGTCCGAAACGCGATTGATGTACCTGATCGCCTCGCGGTTGACGTGCTCGCGCGGATCCTGCGCCAGCGCCACCATGATGCGCTCGGCCCGCCGCGCCACGGTGCGGGCGAGATGAAGGGCCGCCGCGGCCGGCGTGCCGCCGTTCAGCACAAAGGATTTGAGCGGCTGAAGGTCCTTGTTGAGAAGGTCGATATCCTTTTCGACGCGGTCGGTCTGCGAGGCGATGATACGCAGCGGCTCGTAGCCGAGCGGCTTGCCGTCGTCCGGCACGGAGAGATCGGCGCCGAGGTCGAAAAGGTCGTTCTGGATACGGGACAGCATCGCGTCGATCGCCGGATGGCCGGCAGCGGTGTGGATGCGGGCCATGCCGATGCAGGCATTGGCTTCGTCGACCGTGCCGTAGGCGTCGACGCGCAGGTCGGACTTCAGCCGCCGCTCGCCCGTGCCAAGGCCGGTGGTGCCGTCGTCGCCGGTGCGGGTGTAGATCTTGTTGAGCTTGACCACGCTCTGCCTCCCTGAAAGCTCACTTGCGGGTGAAATACACCGCCAGCAGGATCAGCACCAAGGCCACGAACTGCAACAGCACGCGCGCCTGCATCAGCTTGTTCGAGGTCATGCCGGAACCGCCACGCATCATGTTGATGAGGCCGCGGACCAGCACGATCACGACGGCGACCATGACGAGGACGGCGAGGACGTTGAAGACGGTTGCCATGTCTGTTCCAGTTCGTTTTCGTTCAGGCGCGCCTGGCAAGCAGGCGGTAGAGCATCGATGCGGGCAGAATACGTTTGAGCGTCGCGCCGATCCTGGCCGGCACCGTTACCACATAGTGCGGTCGCGGGCGCCGCGACAGAAGCGCATGGCGCAAGGCCGTATGGACCACCTCCGGCCCGGGCTTCAGCTTGGAGATGCTGCCACCGGCCCTGAGCCGTGCGAGTTGCGCCTGATAGTCGGCACGGTGAACCGAGTTCTCGTGGTCGATATTTTTCAGGAACCAATACAGCCCGTTGCTGGCGATCTTCGACGTCACCGGTCCAGGCTCGATCAGCGAGACATGGATGCCGCTGCCCGCGAGCTCCTGATGCAGGCACAGCATCAGGCCTTCCAGCGCATGTTTGGAGGCGGAATAGGCGCCGCGAAAACGCACCGGCGTCAGCCCGAGGATCGAGGAGCAGTGCACGATGCGGCCATGGCCCTGGCCGCGCATCACCGGCACGATGCGGCGCGTCAGATCATGCCAGCCGAAGAGATTGGCCTCGAACTGTTCTCTCAGCGCCGCGACCGGCAGATCCTCGACGGCGCCCGGCTGGGCATAGGCGCCGTTGTTGAACAGCGCGTCGAGCCGCCCGCCGGTGCGGTCCAGCACCGAGGCGACCAGCGCCTCGATGGAGCCGGGCTCGCGATAGTCGAGATAGAAGGTCTCGATGCCGTCGGCCTCGAGCGCGGCGATGTCGGCGGGCTTGCGCGCTGTGGCGAACACCCGCCAGCCTTCCGCCTTGAGCGCCCGGGCGCAATAGGCGCCTATTCCGGAAGAGGCACCGGTGACGATGATGGTGCGCAATTCTCTCGCCGCGGGATCGGTTTGACCAAGGGTTGCCATTTGCTGCATTCCCTTCCCATATTCGCGGCGTCGAGACAATCGAAGGGAACGCGGGACTTGTTGCGGAAAATCGTCGTCCTGCGCCGCGTGCTCTATGACGCGATCGGTCACTTCAACACCGACGACGGCTGGGCGATGGCCAGCCATCTGGCGATCACTTCGCTGATGGCGCTGTTCCCGTTCCTGATCTTTGCCACGACGCTGGCGAGCTTTCTTGGCGCGCAGGCCTTTTCCGACACCGCCGTGCACCTCGTCTTCGACACCTGGCCGGAGCAGATCGCCAAGCCGATCGCGCGCGAGGTGCAGAACGTGCTCACCGTCCGGCGCACCGACCTCTTGACCTACGGCGTGCTGCTTGCCGCCTACTTTGCCTCTAACGGCATCGAGGCGCTGCGCACCTCGCTCAACCGCGCCTATCGTGTGTCGGAGACACGCGGCATCATCTACCGGCGGGTGCAGAGCGTCATCTTCGTGCTGATCGCCACGGCGTGCTTCCTGGCGATCAGCGTGCTCCTGGTGTTCGCGCCGCTGCTGGCGCGGCTGGCCGAAGCGCAGTTCGAATGGATCAGGCCCTATATGGGCACGATCACCCTATGGCGCTACATCATCGCCTCGGCGGTCATTGTCTGCGGGCTGTTCGCGGTGCATTTCTGGCTGCCGGCGGGCAAGCGCCGTTTCGTCTCGATCGTACCGGGCATCCTCTTCACGCTGATGGCATGGCTTGCCGGCTCGACCATCTTCGCCACCTATCTCGATCATTTCTCGTCCTATGTGACGACCTATGCCGGCCTCGCCTCGATCATGATCGCGGTCGTCTTTCTCTACATGCTCTCGGCGATCTTCATCCTCGGCGGCGAGCTCAATGCCGCGATCAGCCGCTATCTCGAGGCGCGCGCCCGCGTTGGCTGATTCCTGGTTGGCTGCGCGGTGGCTAGCCCGACACCCAGCGTGGCGATCGCCATGCCGATTATCTGCACAAGACTGAGCTGTTCGCCGAACAGCGCCCAGGCGATGACCGCGGTGACGGCCGGGACAAGGTAGAACAGCGAAGCGACCTTCGACATCTCGCCGTCGCGGATCATCACCATCAGCAGGAAGATGGCGCCGATCGACAGCACCAGCACCAGCCATGCCATGGCGAAGATCAGCTCGCCATTGATGATGACGGTGCGCGTCTCGAAGGCGAGCGAGGCGAGCGCCATCAGCGCGGCGCCACCGACATATTGCCACATCGTCGCCGCCACGAGGTCGCCACCGGAGGCGAAGCGCTTTTGCCAGATCGTGCCGGCGCTCATGCCGAGCACCGAGACAAGCGAGGCGGTCAGCGTCGCTGCCGTTACGCCGCCGCCGAGGGCACCGAGCTTCGGCCACAATACGATGACGACACCTAAAAGCCCGACGGCGAGTCCGGCCCAATGGCGCGGCAGGATCGCCTCGCCCAGGAACCGGCCGGCAAGCACTGCTGTGATCAGCGGCTGCAGGCCGACGATCAGCGCCGAAAGTCCGGCCGGCATGCCCCTGTGGATCGCCCAGAACACGGCGCCGAGATAGACGCCGTGCATCAGGACGCCGGCACCCGCCGCGTGAAGCGCCTCCGTGCGGGTGGCTCCTTTGGAGCCGAGCACGACCGTCAAGCCGCCCAGCAGGATGGCGGCCAGAACGAAGCGCACGGCCAGGAAGGTGAACGGTTCGGCCCAGGGCATGGCATAGCGCGCACCGATGAAGCCGGTTGCCCACAGGACGACGAAGGAGGCGGGGATGAACCGCTTGATGCTGTGCATTTTTCGGGGGCCGTCCGTGAACCGGGTGGAAACGTGTTGGATGAAGAACTGACTACGGCGATTGCTCTAATGCCGTTCAATCCGGCAAGCAAAATGAAACGATTGATCCATAAGCTCATTCGAATTCAACAAACGGCGTCGGGACAATCGGCCAATCGATTGATCCCCAGGGGCATGGCGGCTCGGTCGCCATGGATAGTCATGCTTTTGCATCTCGACACCAGTTGGCTGCTGATGACGGTCGCGACGGTGGCTGTCTTCGGTTTCTTCTTCGGCACCGCGCTCGACGCCATCATGAAGGATGACGGCTTCGGTTCGACCGGCAACACGCTGCTGTTCACGCTCGGCTTTTTCGTCGCGGTGATGGTCGCCAACGAGCATGGCATCAGCCTGCGGGATCTCAAACTCGCGATCGCCTGGGGCCTGGGAGGCGCTTTCACCTTCCTCAGCACGATGGCGTTTATCAAGGCCGGGATGGCCCGCTGGTAGCTGGGAATGCTGATATTCAGGTGAGGCCGGCCTGCAAACGGCGGTTCCCTGCGCTTCCGGTGCTCATATACTTTGAGTACGCTCCGTTCCGGTTCTCGAGAACCACCTAGTTTGGTCGCTTCGCGCCCGTCTTCGACTCCGGCTCGGCCTCACCTGAATCTCAACATTCCCAGATCGAAAACTTCTAGAGGCCGACCAGCCGCCTGACGTCGTTCGGGGAAGCGCCCGCCTGCCTGAGTTCCGCGAGACCGGTATTCCCAAGGCTCTTCGACAGCTTGCGCCCGTCCGGGCCCGGGATCAGCCGGTGGTGGAAGTAACCCGGCTGCGGCAGGCCAAGCAGGTCCTGAAGCAGGCGCTGCACGCCGGTCGCGGAAAACAGGTCCTGGCCGCGCACGACATGGCTGATGCCCTGCAGCGCGTCGTCGACGACGACGGCCAGGTGATAGCTGGTCGGGATGTCGCGGCGCGCCAAGATCACGTCACCCCAGTCCTGCGGGCGGGCTTTGACCTGCCTGGTGCCGGAAAGCGTCTCGTCGGTGAATTCGGTCCATGACAGGTCGGCCGAGGCGCGCGCCATCGCCGCGTCGACATCCAGCCGCCAGGCAAAGGCCATGTTCTCGGCGATTCGCCGCTGGCGTTCCCTGACCGGCAATGTCTTGTCGGCGGCGGGATAGAGCGGCACGCCGTCCGGGTCGCGCGGCCAGTCGCGGCCGCGCTTTTCGCTGCCGGCGATGAAGGCGCGGATCTCACTTCTGCTCATGAAGGCCGGATAGACAAGCTCTTCGGCGATCAGCCGGTCGAGCACCGTCCGGTATTCGGCGAAATGCCCGGACTGGCGGCGCACCGGTTCCTCCCAGTCGAGCCCGAGCCATTTCAGGTCGTAACGGACGCCGGCCTCGAATTCCGGCGTGCAGCGCGTTGTGTCGATGTCCTCGATGCGCAGCAGCAGGTGGCCGCCGGCCGCAGTCGCCAGTCTCTGGTTGAGCAGCGCCGAATAGGCGTGGCCGAGATGCAATTGCCCGTTCGGGCTCGGCGCAAAGCGGAATGTCAGGAGCGTCATCTCTCAGGCGGCTCGTCGGTTGTCAGGCGCTTTCGCCGATTGCTACCTTGCGCCCGCTCCAGGCGGAAGGGAACATGCAACGCATCGCTGATCTCAACGACATTGCCCAAGGGCTCGATGCGCTCTGCCTCATCGACCCGCGGCTTGAAAAGGTGCGCGGCATGGCCGTCGAGGTGCCGCTCAGGCTTTCGGAGCCGGGCTTCAGGAGCCTCGCCTCGATCATCGTCTCGCAGCAAGTGTCCCGCGCCAGCGCCGATGCGATTTTTGGGCGGCTGACGACGCTCCTCGATCCGCTGACGCCGCGGGCGATCCTTGCCGCCGGCGAAGACGTCTTTCGCGAGGCCGGCCTGTCGCGGCCGAAGCAGCGCGGCCTGATTGCCGTGGCAACAGCCGTGGCCGATGGGCTCGACCTCAACCATCTCTGCTCGCTCGACGCCCCTGAGGCGATCGCGGCGATGACGGCGGTGCCGGGCATCGGTCCGTGGACGGCGGAAGTCTATCTGCTATTTGCCGCCGGCCACCCCGACATCTTCCCGGCGCGGGACGTTGCGCTGCAGAGCGCCGTCGGCCACGCGCTCGGCATCGACCCGCGTCCGCCCGAGAAAACACTGATCCGGCTCGCCGAATCATGGAGCCCGTGGCGAGGTGTCGCGTCGCGTCTTTTCTGGGCCTATTACCGCGAATTGAAGGGCAAGGAGGCGGCACCGCCCGCCTGAATCCGCAAAAAAGCCTGAAAATCAGGCGTTTTTGACGTTTCTGGCGAGCGACAATCCGCTTCACATCCCTGTCATGTCGGGCTTACAGTATCCGCGCCGATCGGTTCGCGAGACAAGGAGGTCAACGCGTGACGATTGCCGTATCTCCGGATGGGCTTCCAGCGCTGGTGCTGAATGCGGATTACCGTCCGCTCAGCTATTACCCGCTGTCGCTCTGGTCATGGCAGGACGCCATCAAGGCGGTGTTCCTCGACAGGGTGAACATCGTCGCCGAGTACGAGCACGCCGTGTCCTCGCCGACCTTCTCGATGAAGCTGCCCAGCGTCGTCAGCCTGAAAGCCTATGTGAAGCCGTCAAGGCATCCGGCCTTCACCCGCTTCAACGTCTTCCTGCGCGATCGTTTCCAGTGCCAGTATTGTGGCACGCCGGAGGATCTGACCTTCGATCACGTCATCCCGCGCCATCGCGGCGGGGCGACGACCTGGGAGAATGTCGTCGCCGCCTGTTCGCCCTGCAACCTCAGGAAGGGCGGCATGATGCCGGCGCACGCCAAGATGTGGCCGCTGCAGAAACCCTTTCAGCCGACGGTGCATGACCTGCACAACAATGGCCGCCTGTTCCCGCCCAACCATCTGCATGAAAGCTGGATGGATTATCTCTACTGGGATGTCGAACTCGAACCATAGAGTTCGGCACAAATCCGCCATGCTGGCCGCCTGACGCAGCTTTCTGCGCTTCCGGTGCTCACGTACTTAAGTACGCTCCGCTCCGATTCTCGAAAGCCGCGCCATCCGACTCCGCCTGCCGAATTTTTGCGCGAACTCTGCGTCGCGTTAATTCAGTCGCGAGCGTAGGCGCTCCGGAAGGCGACTGCGGCCAGGATGAAGCTGGCGATGGCGTTCCAGCCGGCCAGCGACAGGCCGAGGATGCGCAGCGCCGCCTTGTCGCAGGACGGCGGCACGAATTTGTCGAGCGCGTCGAGCACGCCCTTGCCGCCGGTGTCGACCGGGCCGGCGCCGGCGGTGCAATCGGCCGGGCCCTGCCACCATGCCCATTCGACGCCGGAGTGATAGACGCCGAGATAGAGGCCGTAGAGCATCAGCAGGCCACCGATGGCGATCAGGCCGCGCGTCACCCAGGCGGGCGCGCCCAGCATTGACGCAAGCGCCGCCAGCAGCATCAGCGGCGCGCCGATGTAATAGGGCGTGCGCTGCTCCAGGCAGAGATGACAGGGGATGTAGCCGCCTATGTACTGGAAGGCGAGTGCCGAGCCGACGGTGGCCGCCATGACGACGGCAAGAAAAAGCGCCGCCCGCGTGCGCTGGCGTCCGGTATCGGCATTCATGGTCGCTGTCATCGGTGGTGGTCCGTCTGCTTCGTCGCCTCAGTGGGCGTATCTGACCGCGATATAGAGCAAAATCAGGGCAGCGGCAGCGGCGCTGGCGATCAGGCCGAGACGCTTCTCGATGAATTCGCGGATCGTTTCGCCGTAGCGGCGCAACAGCCAGGCCAGCAGCAGGAAGCGGGCGCCGCGCGCGACGATCGCCAGTGCGATGAACAACAGCAGATTGACGCCGATGACGCCGGAGAGAATCGTCACCACCTTGATCGGCGGCAGATGGGCGGCGCCCGAGGTGATCAGCATCAGGATGATGAAGCCGATACCGGACGAGGTGCGCAGCGCCTCGAACTCGTCGTACTTGCCGTAGAATTCGAGAATCGGCTTGGCCACCGCTTCATAGGCATAATGGCCGATGAACCAGCCGGCGATGCCGCCCAGGACCGAAGCGGCCGTGGCGATCAGCGCGTAGCGGTAGGCGCGGTCGGGCCGCGACAAGGCCATCGGCAGATAGAGCACGTCGGCCGGCACCAGGAACACCGAGCTTTCGACGAAAGCGATGAAGGCCAGCCACCATTCGGCGGATTTCCGCGCCGCCAGCGACAAGGTCCAGTCGTAAAGTCCGCGAAGCATAGGCTCTCCTAATGCATGTCGCCCAAAAGTGCACAGCGGTTTTGGAAAACGACATGAAAACAAAGACCAGAAGCACGCCGCATCCATCTCCCGGACGCGAGGCGCTTCAACGCGCCGTCTGTCTAGAAAGATTTTCCGCGCTGCACAATGGCTGAAGCTTCACGAAACAGAAAGGTGAGGTTTGGTCGCGGCCGCGGGACAGTCGAGAATTGGCCAGTTGACGAACAGGCCTCCAACCGTATAGTCCGCGCCCATCCAGGCCGCCCGGCCTGAGCCCCTATGGCGGAATTGGTAGACGCGCTCGACTCAAAATCGAGTTCCGCAAGGAGTGCTGGTTCGATCCCGGCTAGGGGCACCAATTTTCACGCAAAAGCCGCGAAAGCGAAGGATGCACCTGTGCCCTCGGGATACAACTTGTCCCGGGGTTGAGTCGAGTTCGCAGGGCCTGAAAGACCGCGCCCGGATAAACCCGCAGAGGCGGGGCTCACCCCGGCTCTGCGGTCAGTTCGACTCGGGGGCTACTCACATCGGCCCCGGCACCATCTTGGTCGGCTTCTCCGGCATCGGGAATGCGTAGTTATCGCATTTCACCTCCGGGTTCGTCGGGCTGAACATTCCGTCTGGGTTGTCCTTGAACAGCCAGGCGTGGAGGTCGTAGTGGTGGAACTCCTTCGGAATGAGCGGATAGTGCCCTTCCATCGGGCCCATGAACTTCTGGCCAAAGAGTTCCGGCGGCGCCTTGGTGTCGGGCGTCAGGGGCACCAGCCATTCCACGCCGACCAGGCGCAAGCCGCCATCGACCGGCTCGTAGATCAGAACATTGGGGCGCATCGGATCGACTGTCGGGCCGATGCTGGGAACATTGACGAAATGAATGCCCATGGCGCCCTTCGGGTAGTCCATCGTTCCGGGGATCTTTTCTCCGGTGTAGGAGACGCACCCGACCGTCGACAGATAGAGGTCGCGAATGGCGGCCGTGTAGTCTTCATACTTGGCCAGCGACTGCTTCAGGGCGTCGATCTCGGCCTTGTTGGGTTCTGCGGCCTGAGCTGCGGCCGCGCCTAGGAATGCGCCAATGAGACCTATCGAAATGAGGATCCCGCAACGCCCAAGACTAGCTATTTTCGTCATGCACTCCTCCCAGATTCTGATTCTGGCCGTGCAAGACCGAGGCGCAAATGATGCTAACCGCGCGGCCAACTCTACCGCCTCGTCCCCCTTGGAACTGTATCGATGCTAATCCTTCCCACTGCGTGGGAACAGCAACCCTTATGACCTAAGCCAAAAGGCTCCTTGGTCGGAGAAGGCACCCGACAAAGTCGGAAAGCCGCTACGCACTTTTCCTTGAATTGCTCCAGGTATCTGTTTTTGCGCAATTCCGGACGGAAAACCGCTACGCATTTTTCCTGGAATTGCTCTAGCGCCGGCCCAGAAGGCTCTTCATGCGGTTGCGCAGCAGGCGCGCCATATTGCGGGTCTCGCGGTAGAGATGCAGCTGCGACGCCGCCTGGCGCACCTGGCGGTCGGCGTCCGGCGAGAGCCCGATCACCAGCGTGCCCATCGGCTTGCGCTCGCTCCACAGCCGGCTCATCACCGGATGGTCGGGCACGGCGCAGGAATCGGTCATCACGATGTTGGGGTCGTCGAGATGCTGCCTGGTGACCTCGATCATCAACAGCGTGCCCGGCGAATAGGCCGACAGCGTCTCGTCATAGGCGGTCTTCCAGGTATAGGCGACGCCGGCCTCGACGAAGACGATCAGGCAGGCGACGGTGCGGCCGTCGAGCGTCAGCGAGTGGATGCGGCAGAGATCCTGCTCGGCCAGCCGGTGCACGGCCTCGCGGGCGAAGGCGGCGCGGAAGCGGTCGATCGCCATGGCCGTGCGCTCGCGGCCCTTCCAGCCGGCCGCCTCAAGCGTCAGGAAGCTTTCGATGGCATGGCGGATCTCGTCGGGTCCGCGCGCCACGACGTGCTCGAGCTTGCCGAGGTCGGCAAGGCGCCGCTTCAGGCGGCGGAATTCGCGATAGTGGTGCGCGCGCAGCGAGGCCTTGAGATACTCCTCGCCTTCGGCCTCGCTTTCGAGCACCGGCCGCTCCGCCTTGCCCGTGGTGACCATGGTCAGGCCGCGCGTCTCGGCGACGGAGGCAAGCAGGCTCTCCACCGGGCCGTCGAGCCGGATGTCGGGCAGCACAAACACCTTCGGCAGCTTGAGATGCGGCCGCGAAAGCATCGAGAAGAAATCCTCGATGACGCCGACCGGGTCGTCGCGGTCGACCAGCGGCGTGCCGATCGGGCCGAACGGGCTCGACCAGGTGCGCATCACCGGGACGCCGAGCGGGATCGCCGGCCGCTCGACCGAGAACGGCACCAGGAGGCGCAGCCGGTTGCGGTATTCGTCGCCGTCGCGGATCACAGCGAGGCGCACTTCACGGTCTTCAAGCCTTGGCATCGCCGGGGCGAGGAAGCGCGGGTTGAAGAAGACGTTGGGCTCGATCGTGCGGGTGCAGAGATAGTCCAGTTCCTCGACCAGATCGAAGCCGGCAGAGGCCGGGTAGATGGCGAGCTTGCGCTCGGGCCGGTTGTTGGCGAGGATCTCGATATGGGCGGGATCGGCCTCGCGCGCCAGGCCGGCAAGGCCTGACACCATGGCGCCGGCAGGACCGCCGCTGGTTTCCTCGAGCAACGGGACGGCGGCCATCAGGCGTCTCTCCTGGCGGGCACGAAGATGGCCATGACGATGCCGAGCTTGCGCCATACGGTGAAGGACAGCGCGCTGGCCTCGAACATCATGGCGAAACTGGTGGCGATCGCCGCGCCCCACAGGCCGAAATGCGGGATCAGCAGCACATTGAGTCCGATGTTGAAGGCCAGCGTCATGGCATAGACAGCGGCGCAGATGTTCTGGTTGCCGCTCATGGTCAAAAGGCTCTCGCAGGGGCCGACCGCGGCCCGCGCCACGACGCCGAAGACCAGCAGGAACAGCAGCGGATAGCCGGCGGTGAATTCGGGGCCGAACAGAACCAGCATCGGCTGCCCCAGTGCCAGCACCGAAAGCGCCATCACCAGCGAGGGCCAGAAGGTCCACGACACCGTCTCGCGGGCGAAGGCGGCAAGCTTTTCCGGCTCGCCATGGGTGAACTGGGCATAGCGCTGGGCAACGCCGGCCTTGACGGCGAAATAGACGAAATGCACCAGCGCCAGCGTCTTGACGGTGGCGAAATAGACGGCGACGTCATTGGGGTCGAGATAGGCGCCAACCATCAGCACATCGGCATTGGTGAGCAGGAAGAAGAAGCTCTCGACCAGGAAGATCGGCAGCGAGACGACGAACCACTGCCCAAAATGCACCTTCATCGGCCCGGTCGGGATGATCCGTTCCATGCGCGAGGTGACGCCGATCAGCTGGCCGAGCGTGGTGGCATAGGTTGCGGCGATCGAGGCGAAGATGGCGGTCCTGGCGTCGGGTGCGTAGCCCATCGCCAGCATCAGCGCCATGAACGCCAGGATCAGTATCGGCCGCACCAGATAGGTCGGCGAGAGCGCAAACAGCGCCCATGAGTTGGCGCGCGACAGCCCTTGCAGCAAGTCGCCCATCGCGATCATCGGCAGGCAGAAGACGCCGAGGATGAAGGGCACGACATAGTAGTTCTCCAGCCAGGCCGAGCCCAGCCAGACGCCGAGGGCGCCGAGCCCGGCGATCACCGTCGAAGCGATCAGCACGAACAGGCGGCTCGCCACGACGATGCCGCGCAATTCAGCCAGCATGCCGCGCTCCCGATATTCGGGGATGAAGCGGATGACCGAGGTGTGGAAGCCAAGGCAAGCGAGGTTGCCGACGATGACCATCGTCACCCAGACAAGCACGAAGATGCCGTATTCGAACGAGCCCATCCAGCGCGCCATCAGCACCTGGCTGACGAAGGCGATGACGGCGCTGATGATGCGGATGGAAAAGGCGATGACCGACATGCGACCGGCCTCGCCGCGCTCGTCGGCGGTGAACAGCACGGCGTCGATCCGGTCAAGCAGAGGCACCATGCGCAGCGCCAAACGCTGCGGCAAAAACCGCTCGGCTGTCGTGGCCGCGGAAAAGCGCACCCCGATCACACTCCGTTTTCCGCCTCTTTTTCAGCGTTTGGGTCTATCCGAAACACCTTAAGAAACGGTTGGGTGAGGAGCGGTCCGCGCAGCGGACGAAAAGCCAACGATTTGGCTTTTCGGGCGTCGAACGGCGAAGACCTGGTGCGCCTCCGGGCGGATCAGAAAAGTCCAGTGGACGTTCTGAAGGGACTGAACGCCCCAAGGGCAGGGAACCATAGCGGAGGGCCGGGAGGAATTGCGTGCGGCGTTCCGTGAACTCGCTACGTGGCGGCGGCTTTTGTTACCTGAAAGCGATCCCCGGGGGGCGCCACCGGCATGATCCCCACAGGTTGCTGCTCAATCGCGAAAGCTGGCGCCACCCCTCATCCGGCCCTGCGGGCCACCTTCCACCGTGAACGGGGAGAAGGAAGAAGGGTCGTCAGGCGAACGCGCCGTGGCAGTGCTTGTATTTCTTGCCGGAGCCGCAGGGGCAGGCTTCGTTGCGGCCGACCTTGCCCCAGCTTGCCTGGTTGTTCGGATCGCGGTCCTTGGGAGCGACGATGGCGTGGCTTTCCTGGCGGACCAGAAGTGCTGTTTCGCCGCCCTGGAAATCGTCCTCGCCGGTGGTGCCGTCGATATGGCTGCCGAACATGTCGGGCGCCTCCGGAGGTGGCGCTTCCGCCGCCTGGCGCACCAGCTCGACGCGCATCAGCTGCGCGGTGACGGCCTGGCGCAGATTGCCCAGCATCGCCTGGAACAGCTCGAACGCTTCGCCCTTGTACTCCTGCAGCGGGTCGCGCTGGGCATAGCCGCGGAAGCCGACGACCGAGCGCAGATGGTCGAGATTGACGATGTGCTCGCGCCACAGATGGTCGAGCGTCTGCAGCACCACCGAACGCTCGACATAGCTCATCACGTCCGGGCCGAAACGCTCGGCGCGCTCCTTGGCGGCGGCGTCGGCGGCGGTGGTGATGCGCTCGCGAATGTCGTCCTCGGCGATGCCTTCTTCCTTGACCCATTCCTCGACCGGCAGGTCGAGGTTGAGGAATTCGGCCACCTCGGCCTTGAGGCCGGCGACGTTCCACTGCTCGGCATAGGCGTTTTCGGGAATGTTCTTGGCGACGACCTCCTCGATGACGCCTTCGCGCATCTCGGCGATCGTCTCGGACAGGCCTTCGCCGTCCATCAGTTCGATGCGCTGCTCGAACACCACCTTGCGCTGGTCGTTCGACACGTCGTCATATTTCAGGAGGTTCTTGCGGATGTCGAAGTTGCGCGCCTCGACCTTCTTCTGCGCCTTTTCCAGCGCCTTGTTGATCCACGGATGTATGATCGCCTCGTCTTCCTTGAGGCCGAGCTTCTGCAGCATGCCGTCCATGCGCTCGGAACCGAAGATGCGCATCAGATCGTCCTGCAGCGACAGGAAGAATTTCGAGCGGCCGGGGTCGCCCTGGCGGCCGGAACGACCGCGCAGCTGGTTGTCGATGCGGCGCGATTCATGGCGTTCGGTGGCCAGCACGTAAAGGCCGCCGGCGGCGAGCGCCTTTTCCTTCAGCCTGGCGATGTCGTCGCGGATTGCCTGTTCCTTCGCCTCGCGCTCGGGCCCTTCAGGCAGGTCGCCGAGTTCCTCGGCGATGCGCATGTCCGCATTGCCGCCAAGCTGGATGTCGGTGCCGCGGCCGGCCATGTTGGTGGCGATGGTGATAGCGCCCGGCTTGCCGGCCTGGGCGACGATGGCCGCTTCGCGCTCGTGGTGGCGGGCATTCAGCACCTCGAAGTTCTTGAAGCCTTCCTTGCGCAGGCGCTCGGCCAGCTGCTCGGATTTTTCAATCGAGGTGGTGCCGACCAGCGTCGGCTGGCCATTGGCGCTCGCCTCGCGGATCTCCTTGACGATCGCCTTGTACTTCTCTTCGACCGTCCGGTAGACCTCGTCGTCCTCGTCCCTGCGGATGACCGGCAGATTGGTCGGAATCTCGGTGACGTCGAGATTGTAGATGTTGCCGAATTCCTCGGCCTCGGTCAGCGCCGTGCCGGTCATGCCGGCAAGCTTCTTGTAGAGGCGGAAATAGTTCTGGAAGGTGACGGAGGCCAGCGTCTGGTTCTCCGGCTGGATCGTCACATGCTCCTTGGCCTCGAGCGCCTGGTGCAGGCCTTCCGAATAGCGGCGGCCCGGCATCATGCGGCCGGTGAACTCGTCGATGATGACGATCTCGTCGTTGCGTACGATATAGTCCTTGTCCTTCTGGAACAGCCGGTGCGCCTTCAGCGCATTGTTCACATGATGGACAATGGCGACGTTCTCGACGTCGTAGAGCGACTCGCCCTTGAGCAGACCTGCATCGCGCAGCAGGTTCTCCAGCTTCTCGGTGCCGTCCTCGGTGAAGATCGAGGTCTTCTGCTTCTCGTCGATCTCATAGTCGGCCGGGCCGAGCTGCAGCATGAAAGCGTCGATGGTGTTGTACATTTCCGAACGGTCCTCGAGCGGACCGGAAATGATCAGCGGCGTGCGCGCCTCGTCGACCAGGATTGAATCGACCTCGTCGACGATCGCGTAGCTGTGGCCGCGCTGCACCATCTGGGCGCGCTCGTACTTCATGTTGTCGCGCAGATAGTCGAAGCCGAGTTCGTTGTTGGTGGCGTAGGTGACGTCGGCGGCGTAGGCGACGCGGCGCTCCTCGTCGGAGAGGCCATGGACGATGACGCCGACCGCCAGGCCGAGGAATTTGTAGACCCGGCCCATCCATTCGGAGTCGCGCGTAGCGAGATAGTCGTTGACGGTGACGACGTGGACGCCGTTGCCGGCGAGCGCATTGAGATAGACCGGCAGCGTGGCGACTAGGGTCTTGCCCTCGCCGGTGCGCATCTCGGCGATGCCGCCATTGTGCAGCACCATGCCGCCGATCAGCTGTACGTCGAACGGGCGCATGCCGAGCACGCGGCGCGCAGCTTCGCGCACCGTGGCGAAGGCAGGGATCAAGAGATCATCGAGCGAAGCGCCGTTGGCGATGTCCTGGCGGAATTTTTCCGTGCGGCCCCTGAGATCGGCATCGGAGAGCGCCCGCATCTCGTTTTCCATGGCGTTGATCGCCTCGACGCGCGGCCGGGTCGCCTTGACGCGGCGATCGTTGGAGGAGCCGAAAACCTTACGGGCGAGACCGCCGAGACTGACCATCCAATGGCCCTTTCGATAGCATTCTTAATCGTTGCGACGGGCGCCGGCCGGCCCCATCAATTCCGCGTGAAACGCGGACAAACGCAAAAAGCGCCCGGAAAACGGTTCTGGACGCAAAGTCGTTGGACAGATAAGAGGGGGCTCAACTGATGTCAACGCCGCGCTCGCCCTGCGGGCCGCGCCAAATTCCGCCACAATCTGGCTGATCTGCAAGCCATTTTGCTCAAGCAACCCCCATCGGCAATCCCCATCGGAGTTAACTTAATGTCCTTATCGTTTAGCCGTGCGTCGCTCGCCAGCCTTGGCCTGGCTTTCGGGCTGTCGGCTCTGTCGCTGTCGCCCCTGATGGCGCAGGAAGCCGCCCCCGCCCAGCCGGCGGCACCGGCCCCGGCGGCCGCGCCGGTCGACCCTAACGCGGTGGTCGCCACTGTCAACGGCCAGACGCTGACCGAGGCAGACCTTGGGCTTGCCGAAGGCGAGCTGTCGCAGCAGTTCGCTCAGTTGCTGCCCGAACAGCGCCGTGCGGCGGCCCTTTCGGCAGCCATCGAGATCCGCATCATGGCCGCCCAGGCGGTCACCACCGGCCTCGACAAGGATCCCGATTTCCAGCGCCGCATGGCCTTCCTGCAGCAGCGCGCGCTGCATGGCGAAATGGTCGAGAAGGGCGTCGTCGACAAGGTCACGGACGCCGAGGTGCGCGCCCGCTATGACCAGGAAATCGCCAACACGCCCCCGGTCAATGAGGTGCACGCCCGTCACATCCTCGTGAAGACGAAGGAAGAGGCCGTGGCGATCATCAAGCAGCTCGACGGCGGCGCCGACTTCCAGAAGCTCGCCAACGAGCACACCAGCGACCCGAGCGGCAAGTCCAATGGCGGCGATCTCGGCTGGTTCGGACCTGGCCAGATGGTGCCGGAATTCGACAAGGCAGCGTTCGCGCTCGAAGTCGGCAAATACACCAAGGAGCCGGTGCAGTCGCAGTTCGGCTGGCACGTCATCAAGCTCGAGGACAAGCGCACCAAGCAGCCGCCGGCCTTCGAAGAGGTCAAGGACCAGGCCAAGCAGGCGGTCATCCGCGACAAGTACTTTGCGCTGGTCAAGTCGCTGCGCGCCGCCGCCAAGGTCGAGATCCCCGACGCGAACCTGAAGAAGGCCGTCGACACGATGGAAAGCGCCAAGTAAGGCTGACAGAACTTCGAAAAGGGGCGCGGCAACCGGGTTGTCGCGCCCTTTTTCAATCGGCCGGCTCGGCCGCGGTTTTCTAGAGCGGTTCACCGTTTCACGGAAACGGAGAACCGCTCTATCTCTTTGTTTTGACGCAATTCCGGACGGAAAACCGTTTCACACTTTTCCTGGAATTGCTCGACCGGGCACTGCTATGCCTTGCGTCAAATAACGGACCGCCTTGCGTATCGTCGCTTCAGGTTCGTCGAGCCGGTTGGTCAGGAGATGCTTCCAGGCATAGGAGGCCACAATGTCGGCGACCAGCGCCGAATCGATATCGGCCGCAATCTCGCCCCTTGTCTTCGCGCGCTCGATGATCTGGCCGGTGTGGGCTCGGCGTCCACCGGCATACAAGGCAAGGGCTACGGCCGCGGTTTCATCCGACTGCGCCTCGGCGATCAGCGATCTGAACACATTGCCCGAGGACGTCTCGCGCCAATGCGAGAACAGGTTGTTCAGGAAGCCGACAAGGTCTTCCTCAAGATTGCCGGTGTCGGGAACGGCGACGCGCTTGCCGCGCTGATAGACCTCGAGCAGCAGGGCTGCTTTGCTCGGCCACCAGCGGTAGATCGTCGGCTTTCCGGCCCGCGCCCGCCGCGCCACCGCCTCGATCGAGAAGCCGGAATAGCCGGCCTCGGCCAGTACGGCCTCGGCGGCCGCGAGAATGGCATCGGCACTGTCGGGATTGCGCCTGGCGCCAATCGATCTGCGCCCCGGATGCGCTTGCTCACTCATCTGCTTTTCCTTGCCGGCAATTTTCGCCGGGATCATACAAGACCCGCGGCGAAACGAAACGGGCCGTTCTAACGGGTTGTTTCTCGACTGGGACAAGGGATAAACGCTACGGTCACTCCGCGGGACCGCAGAAATCTCGGACGCCTATTCATGGCTTCCGATGTTTCCGAATCGATGCGCCATTGACCGTCGCGCATATCAGCCGCGGCGACGCCAACGGATTTGAGGTGCAAGCTTGATCCGGAGTGCGTCCGCGCGGGCCGCGACAGCGACGAAAACGCCCTTGCACCGGCGCCGCGTATCGGGCAAACCGGCGTTCCCTTGCGATTTTCCCGCCCGAGGTTCCCATGTCCGCAACGATTTCGCCGCTCGCGCCGAAGAAATATCCGAAAATGCCCGCGATCGCGGGCGTGCGCATCGCCACTGCCGAGGCCGGAATAAAGTACAAGAACCGCACCGATCTGCTGGCCATGGTCTTCGATGCCGGGACTGCGGTCGCCGGCGTGTTCACCAAGTCGAAATGCCCGTCGGCGCCGGTCGATTTCTGCCGGCAAAACCTTGGCGCCGGCAAGGCGCGCGTGCTGGTCGTCAACTCCGGCAATGCCAATGCCTTCACCGGCCAGAAGGGCCGTGCCTCTACCGCATTGACCGGCGAGGCGGCGGCCAAGGCGGCCGGATGCAGCTCCGGCGAGGTGTTCCTCGCCTCCACAGGCGTCATCGGCGAGCCTCTCGACACAACCAAGTTCAGCCATCTGCTCGCCGGTCTGGTCAAGGACGGCAAGCCGGATCTGTGGAGCGAGGCGGCCAAGGCCATCATGACCACGGATACCTATCCGAAAGTCGCAACGGCGCTGGTGAAGCTCGGCGATGCCGACGTCACCATCAACGGCATCGCCAAGGGCGCCGGCATGATCGCACCCGATATGGCGACGATGCTGTCCTTCATCGCCACCGATGCACCGATCGCGGCGCCCGTGCTGCAGGACCTGTTGTCGCGCGGCACGGCCAAGACCTTCAATGCAGTCACCGTCGACAGCGATACGTCGACCAGCGACACGCTGCTGATCTTCGCCACAGGTGCTGCCGCCAAGCGTGGTGCACCCACGATCAGCGACGCCAAGGATGCGCGCCTCGGCGCGTTCCGCCGGGCGCTTGGCAAGGTTCTGAAATCGCTGGCGCTGCAGGTGGTGCGCGACGGCGAGGGCGCGCGCAAGCAGGTCGAGGTCACCGTCACCGGCGCGAAATCGGCGCGCTCGGCCAAGCGCATCGCGCTGTCGATCGCCAATTCGCCGCTCGTCAAGACGGCGGTCGCCGGCGAGGACGCCAATTGGGGCCGCGTCGTCATGGCCGTCGGCAAGGCCGGCGAACCCGCCGACCGCGACCTCCTGTCGATCTGGTTCGGCGACAACAGGCTGGCGCATGAGGGCGAGCGCGATCCCAGCTATTCCGAGGAAGCGACCTCGGCCTACATGAAGCGCGACGACATCCGCATCCGCGCCGATATCGGCATCGGCCGTGGCAAGGCAACGGTGTGGACCTGCGACCTCACCAAGGAATATGTCGCCATAAACGGCGACTATCGGAGCTGACGGCCTTGGTTTCCAGACATCCGGCAAGCGTGCTCGCCATCGTGCGCCGCTACGAGGCTGCAGGCTTTCGCGCCTGGCCGGCGGCGGCCGTCCACTATGACGGCACCTGGGTGGTGCGGCTGACGGCCGGCCATCCGGCCAAGCGGCTGAACTCGGTCAATCCGCTCGACCCCGGCGACATCCAGCACATTGCCGATCGCATCGGCCGCGCCAGCCGGCGTTTCGACGCCTATGGCAGGCCGCTGACCTTCCGCATATCGCCGCTGTCGGGTCCGGACCTGTCCAAACACCTCGATAGCGAGGGCTGGAACAGCTTCGACGAATCGCTGGTGATGCGCCTGCCGCTGGCGGACGCGCAACTCGCCCCGGCGATGGACCAGATCCCGCTGAAGGACATCAGCCGCTTCATCGGCGCATCGCTCAAGGTGAGCGGCTCGGACGTGTCGCTGCGGCCCGGCCTGTCGGAGATCATCGGCGCCATCCAGCCCGAGGCCGGGCTGTTCGCGCTCGAAGAGGGAAACGAGCCGCTGGCGACGCTGATCTGCGTCCATGACGGCGATCTCGCCGGTCTGTTCGAGGTCGCCACGGACAAGGCGGCGCGCAACAAGGGTCACGGCCGCAACCTTATCCTGTCGGCGCTGAAATGGGCGCGGCTGCGTGGCGCGCGGGAGGCCTGGCTGCAGGTCGAGGCCGGCAATGCGCCGGCCGTGGCGCTCTACCGTTCGCTGGGCTTCGAGGAAGTCTACCGCTATCACTATCGCCGGCCGCCCGGCGCATGAGCGACGTCAAACCAGCCGGAAAGCGTCTGCTTCTCGTCGCGGCCTGCGCCCTGGTCGATACCGATGGGCGCGTGCTTCTGGCGCAGCGCCCCGAAGGCAAGCAGCTTGCCGGCTTGTGGGAGTTCCCGGGCGGCAAGGTCGAGCCCGGTGAGACGCCGGAGGAGTGCCTGATTCGCGAACTGCATGAGGAGATCGGCATCGAGACCGACATCCCATGCCTGGCGCCGCTCACCTTCGCCAGCCATTCCTATGATGATTTTCACCTCTTGATGCCGCTGTTCGTCTGCCGCCGCTTTCGCGGCATCGCGCAGCCGAAGGAAGGCCAGACGCTGAAATGGGTGCGGCCGCGGCAGATGCGCGACTATCCAATGCCGCCCGCCGATGCACCGCTGATCCATTTCCTCATCGATCTGTTGTGATCGCCATCGATTAGTCAGCGTTAATAGAAGATTTATCCCGGTGTGAAAAATTGGGGCAAGGCCGGACTTCGGCCAACATGCTTGGGAGCGACAGCATGAACCTCGAGAAAGACTGGGACTCGATCCGGCCCGATCGCGGCTTCCGCGCCGCCGATGCCGGCATGGGTATATTGCGCATCACGCTCTTGTTCGGCTCGGCCGCAGTGGCGCTGGCCTTGATCGCGACACCATTTCTCGACAGCCAGGCCCGGTCGCAATCGGCCCGGGACAGTTTCGGCGGCCTCGACGCAATGAGCACGGGTTCGATCGGCCATCGCGACACCTATACGCTGCGCCGCAGCGTGCTGCAGCCAATGCCGAGTTCAGTCTGCGTGATCCGCAACGACGGCACGCGCAGCGGCGAATGCTGACTTGGTTAATACTTTTCGCCGAACCGGCCTGTTTCACCGCCTGTTAAGCCTTTGCCGTTAACCTTTCTTAACGGGTCGGCGCTAAGGTCCTGGCAAGAGGGATCGACGATCATGAAAAATCTGCTGCAACGGTTCATCAGAGACGAGACAGGCGCGACGGCCATCGAATACGGCCTGATCGTAGCTGTGCTGTCGCTCGCCATCGTCGGCGGCGTCGGCCAGGCAGCCAATGCAATCCAGTGGCTGTTCAGCGACACCAACAGCCAGCTTGCGAACGCCTTCGCCCAGCACTGATTGCGTCGCCGGGCTATCGCGGAAAGCCGATCAACGCCGGTCGGGATTTTCCAGTATCGTCTTCAACGAGACCTTGGCCGAGCCTGGCTTCAACGGCTTCTGTTGCGAGGCATCGGGCGCCCAGCCGGACATCCAGACAATCGAAAAACTCGCCCTGACGCGGCCGTCGGCATCGGAGAACCGTTCCGCGTAGATCTCGGCGGCACGGGCAAAGAGCCTTCGCGTGCCGGGCCGCCTGCTGCGATCTGCGAGCGCGCTGGTCTCGCCCATGGCCCTGAGATCGGCGACGAGGTCGAACAGGGTGTCGTAGCGCACCGTCACCGTCTCGACATCGGCGACCGGCAGCGCCAGGCCGGCGCGTTGCAGGAGCGCGCCGGCATCGCGGACATCGGTGAACGGAATGACCCGCGGGCTGGCGCCGCCGTAGAGCTCGGTCTCGGCGGCAAGCAGGCTCTCGCGCAATTCGGAAAGCGTGCCGGCGCCAGCAAGGGCGCCGAGAAAGAGGCCGTCTGGCCGCAGCGAACGGCGGATCTGCACCAGCATGCCGGGAATGTCGTTCGTTGCCTGCAGCGACAGGAGAGACACGACGAGGTCGAGACTCTCCGGCTCGAACGGCACGGTCTCCGGCGGCGCCACCAATCCCTGCCGGCCAGCGCGGAAGGCCGGTTCGGCTTCCAGGAAGGCCGGGTCGGCTTCCACCCGCACGATTTCCGTCACCTTTCCGCTTTCGGCGAGCACGTCCGCTGCCGCCGGCGTCTGGCAAAACAGCGCCGCCGCCTTGGCGAATTTGCGCTCGACGGCGTCGAGCCGGTCGGCAAGGTCCTCAGCCGCACGCCGCATCAGGAAATCGGCGCCGCCAACGGGGCGGGCCAAGGCGCGGCGCTTGTGCGCCAGCCACAAAGGCATATCGATCAGGGGCTGCAACGGACGGGTTCCTGTTTTCCGCGCTCCGAAAGAGTGGTTCTATGGTGGCGGACAACCAACCACGTGGCCGATCCAATGCCGAAGATCAAGACCGTTGCGATCAAGAGCGCTGCGCTAAAGGCCTTGGCCTTGCCGGTGCGCATCTTGTTTCCGCCGGTCTGCGCCGGCTGCCGCCGCCATGTTTCGCAGCCCGGCGTGCTCTGCGGCACCTGCTGGCCCAAGCTCAGGCTGCTGGAACGACCGTGGTGCGCCGTCATGGGCACGCCGTTTACCCATGACATGGGCGAAGGGTTCCTTTCCGCCGAGGCGATCGCCGATCCGCCGCCTTTCGATCGTGCTCGGGCGGCGGTCGTCTATTCGGGTGTCGCCCGCCAGATGGTGCAGGGGCTGAAATACCAGGACCGCACCGACCTGGCGCCGTGGATGGCGCGCTGGATGCTGCGCGCTGGGGCCGAGCTGATCGCCGAGGCTGACGTGGTCGTGCCCGTGCCGTTGCACTGGCGGCGCTTCTTCCGGCGGCAATTCAACCAGTCGGCGGAACTGGCAAGGGCCGTAGCGCATCTCAGCGGCCTGCCGTTCTCACCCTCTGCGATCCGGCGCGTGAAACTCACCCGCCAGCAGGTCGGGCTGGAACGGCAGGAGCGCGAGGAGAATGTGCGTGCGGCCTTCCGCGTGCCCACCGAGGCGCAAATCGAGATCGCGGGTCGCCGGGTGCTGCTGATCGACGATGTCTATACCACCGGCGCTACGGTTCGCGCGGTAGCCAAGGCGCTGAAACGGGGTGGTGCCGGAGCGGTCGACGTGCTGACCTTTGCGCGTGTGCTGCCGGGGGACTTTCGGGCCGACGAGTCCGCGACTATATAGATTGAAATTGTTGTTTTAGTGCATGCCGTTGTCCCAGAAGCGCTGCGCGCTTCCGGGTGACATGCATAGGCAGGATTTCTGACCGATGGTCGATGTGACGATCTATACGCGCATGATGTGCGGCTATTGCACGGCGGCCAAGCGGCTGCTCGAGCGCAAGGGCGTCGCCTACAAGGAGCATGACGCCTCCTTCTCGCCGGAACTGCGCCAGGAAATGATTTCCCGGGCGCGTGGCCGATCGACCTTTCCGCAGATTTTCATCGGCGATACGCATGTCGGCGGTTCCGACGAACTCCACGAGCTGGAGGCCGAGGGCCGGCTGGACAGGCTACTTGCCAACGGCTCGACCACGTAAGGACATGACCATGGGTGTTTTCAAGGCAGCGGCGATCCAAATGCGTTCAGGCGAGATCCCGGAGCGCAACGCGGTCGATATGGAGCGACTGGTGCGCGCGGCGGCAGGCCAGGGCGCGACCTACATCCAGACCCCGGAAATGACCGGTGCGCTGATCCGCGACAAGGATGCGCGCGCTGCGTCCTTCACCTCCGAGGACAAGGACGTCGTCGTCTCGACCGCGCGCAGACTGGCGAGCGAACTCGGTGTTTTCCTGCATATCGGCTCGACCGCCATCCTGCGCGCCGACGGCAAGCTCGCCAACCGGGCGCTGCTGTTTGGGCCGGATGGCGCCACGCTGGCCACCTACGACAAGATCCACATGTTCGACGTCGACCTCGACAATGGCGAGAGCTGGCGCGAATCCGCCGCTTACGAGCCCGGCACCGAGGCCGTCGTGGCCGAGATCGACGGCACGAAGCTGGGCTTTGCCGTTTGCTATGATTTGCGCTTTCCGCAGCTGTTCCGCGCCGAGGCGCTGGCCGGCGCCGACCTGCTGTCGGTGCCCGCCGCCTTCACGCGCCAGACCGGTGAGGCGCACTGGCATGTCCTGCTCAGGGCCCGCGCCATTGAGAACGGCGCCTATGTGGTGGCCGCGGCCCAGGGCGGATTGCACGAGGACGGCCGCGAGACCTATGGCCATTCGCTGATCGTCGATCCGTGGGGCCGCATTATCGCGGAAGCCGCGCATGACGAACCGGCGGTCATCGTCGCCGAGATCGATCCGGCGCAATCACTCGCGGCGCGCAGGAAGATCCCCAACCTGAAAAACGCGCGGGAGTTTGCCGTCAATGCCGGCTCGGCGGAAGCGCCGCGTCTGAGGGGTGCGGCTTCTTGATCCGATTTTCCCTTATCTGTGAGCATGAACACGAATTCGAGGCGTGGTTCCGCAGCAACGACGATTTCGACACGCAGAAGAAGCGTGGCTTCGTCGATTGCCCAAGTTGCGGTTCGCACAAGGTCGAGAAGGCGTTGATGGCGCCGGCCGTCTCGACCGGGCGCAAGCAGGAAAAGATTGCGCTGGCCATGGGCGAGGCGCAGAAGCAGGCGCTGGCGCGGCTGAAGGCCATGGCTGAGAAGGTGCGCGAGAATGCCGACTATGTCGGCGACAAGTTCGCCGAGGAAGCGCGCAAGATCCATTTCGGCGAAACCGATGCGCGCGGCATTTATGGCGAGGCGACGGTTGACGAAGCCAAAAGCCTGGCCGAGGACGGCGTAGAGTTCATGCCAATCCCGGTCTTTCCGGATGACCGGAACTGAACGCCTAGCTCAGGCTCCCAATCAATTTTCCGAGCAGGTGGGCGAGCGTCTCCCGCTCCGGCCCAGACAGGCCGGCAAGGATTTCGTGCTCATTGGCGACATGGGCTGCGACCGCCTCGTCGATCAGGGCGAGCCCCTTCTCGGTCAGTTGCACGACAATGCCGCGCCGATCGCTGGGGTGTGGGCCGCGCAGGGTCAATCCGGCCTTTTCCAGCCGATCGAGCCGATTGGTCATGGCGCCGGACGTGACCATCGTCGCCTCATAGAGCTCGGTCGGCGTCAGCGCGTAAGGCTGGCCGGATCGGCGCAGCGTCGCTAGCACGTCGAATTCGCCCGATTGCAGTCCGAAGCGGGCGAACAGCGGCGCGAGGCGCTCGCGCGCGATCAGCGAAGAGGCTTCGTTCAAGCGTCCGAGCACGGCCATCGGCGAGACGTCCAGATCCGGCCGCTCCCTCAGCCACTGCTCGATCGCCTTTGCGGCGCGGTCCATCTATCTCACCGTTAAGAATCTTTGCATTATCTTATCTCAAGATATGATGCCGGCCAAGCGCCGCGACTGGAACGACGGGATCATCCGATGAAAATTCTCTGGGATTCGGCGCTCGGCCTGCTGGTCGTCACCGGCGGCCTGCTCGGCCTGACGCTGCCGTTCGGCAAGCTGGCGACGGCGGCCGGCGTGCCGGCCATGGTCTGGGCCTTCGTCATTTCGCTCGGCGCGGGCGGCGTGCTCCTCCTGGCCTTGCTGCTGCGCGGGCAGGGGGTGAGGCTGACGCCGCACAGGTTGCGCTATTTCTTCATCACCGCGGCGGTGTCCTATGCCTTCCCCAATCTGTTGATGTTTTCGGCCATCCCGCATCTCGGCGCCGGCTACACCGGCATCATGTTCACGCTGTCGCCGGTCGTCACGCTGGTGTTTTCGATCCTGCTCGGTGTCAGGCGACCCAACATGCTTGGCGTCGCCGGCATTGCCGTCGGCTTCGTCGGCGCGGTGATGGTCGCCGTGACGCGCGGCGAGGCCGGCCAGCCGGCTGAATTTATCTGGGTGGCGGTCGGGCTGCTCATCCCGGTCAGCCTTGCCGCCGGCAACATCTACCGTACCGTCGACTGGCCCGAAGGCACCGGCCCGATTGAGCTCGCCGTCGGCAGCCATCTGGCGTCGGCCGCGCTGCTGCTTGCTGGCATTCTCGCGCTGTTCGGCGTCAAAGCCTTTGCCCCGCTTGGCGGCGTGCCGCTGGTGGCCGTCGGGCAAATGGCGTCGGCCTCGGCGATGTTTGTCTTCTTCTTCCGGCTGCAGGCGGTCGGCGGCCCGGTCTATCTCAGCCAGATCGGCTATGTGGCGGCCGCTGTCGGCCTGTTTGCCGGCACGATCTTCCTTGGCGAGCACTACCAGCTGCTGACCTGGGCTGGTGCGGTCATCATCACTGCCGGTGTGTTCATCACCACCAGGGCGCAGAGCCAGACCAGCGCGAAGGCGCAGAGCCAAGCAGCGTGAGCAGGTTCAGACCGAGCCCCTTTCCGCCAGAACCATGTAGTTGACGTCCATATCCTTCGACCGCTGCCAGCGGTCGGCAAGTGGATGGTAGACGACTCCGGTGCGGTCGATGATGCTCATGCCGGCGGCACCAAGTGCCTTTTCCAGCTCTTCCGGGCGCACCAGCTTGCCGAACTGGTGGGTGCCGCGCGGCAGCCAGCGCAGCACGTATTCGGCGCCTATGATGGCAAGGCCGAGCGCTTTCAGCGTCCGGTTGATGGTGGCCACGAACATGATGCCGCCAGGCTTGACCATCTCCGCGCATTTGGCCACGAACAGGTCGATGTCGGCGACATGCTCGACCACTTCCATGTTGAGGATGACGTCGAATGTCTCGCCGGCGTCGGCCAGATCCTCGGCGGTCGTGGCGCGGTAGTCGACATTCACGCCAACTTCGTCCGCATGCAATTTGGCGACTTCGATGTTGGTGGCGGACGCATCGGCGCCGACCACTTCGGCGCCGAGCCGGGCCATCGGCTCGCAAAGAAGTCCGCCGCCGCAGCCTATGTCGAGGAAGCGCAGGCCTTCGAAGGGCCTCGCCGCACGCGGGTCGCGGCCGAAGCGCGCAGCCACCTGGTCGCGGATATAGGCAAGCCGAACCGGGTTGAACTTGTGCAGCGGACGGAACTTGCCGTTCGGATTCCACCATTCGGCGGCAAGTGCCGAGAAGCGTTCCACTTCTCCGGCATCGATCGTCGATCGTCGGGGCTCTGGCATAGGCGGGTCTCCTCGGACGCTAGGAAGTCGGGTGCCGGGCAGAGAAAGTCAAGGCAGCATTTTTCGCCTGCTGCCAACATGACCTCACGAGGTCGAGAGCACGACCGCGGCATGGCCCATGTCGACGCTCGCGGGGTCGATCGCCTGCATGGCTTGGCAATCGCCGATCTCAGCCATGATCCGCCCGGCTGCCGCACGGGCCTGTTCCAGGCTCCGCCAGCGCACGACATCGATCCAGCTCTGATCCTCGCGCTCGGCCAGGTGGCGGCTGAGAAAGCCCGGCTGTTGCGCAGGCCAGTTCGTGACCACGCCGTTGCCGGCGACAAAGCCGGCCCTGGTCCCTGGCTTGAGGCGGAAGCTGACGATTTCCAGGGTCTCGATCATCAAATCCTCCACGGTTCGAGGTTCCTGTTTGTCTTATCGCATGGCAGGCGGATGAAAAGCTGTCAGGAGGGCTGCAAGTGCGGCCAAGCCGTTCTTTCCCGCCGTCGCTTGCGCAGCTTTGCTGTTTTGGCTAAGGAGGCCGCGCATTCAGCGGCCGGCACCAGCCGGGCGCTTCGTTCCGCATTCGGCAACAGGCCGGCTTCAGTCAAAGGCATTTCGCTTCCATGGCGCGCATCGTGATGAAATTCGGCGGAACCTCCGTCGCCGACATCGCCCGCATCCGCAATGTGGCGCGTCACGTCAAACGCGAGGTCGACGCCGGCCATGAGGTTGCGGTGGTGGTTTCGGCGATGGCCGGCAAGACCAATGAGCTGGTCGGCTGGACGCGTGAAGCCTCGCCGATGCATGACGCACGCGAATATGACGCCGTCGTCGCTTCCGGCGAACAGGTGACCGCCGGCCTTCTGGCGATCACCCTGCAGAACATGGGCGTGCATGCCCGCTCCTGGCAGGGTTGGCAGATCCCGATCAAGACCGACAATGCGCACGGCGCGGCGCGTATTTTGGATATTGACGGCGCGTTCCTGGTCAAGCGCTTCGGCGAGGGCCAGGTGGCGGTCGTCGCCGGTTTCCAGGGTATCGGACCCGACAACCGCATCGCCACGCTCGGCCGCGGCGGTTCCGACACCAGTGCCGTCGCCATCGCGGCGGCGGTGAAGGCCGATCGCTGCGACATCTACACCGATGTCGACGGCGTCTACACCACCGACCCGCGCATCGAGCCGAAGGCGCGCCGGCTGGCCAAGATTTCCTTCGAGGAAATGCTCGAAATGGCCTCGCTCGGCGCCAAGGTGCTGCAGGTGCGCTCGGTCGAGCTTGCCATGGTGCACAGGGTGCGTACTTTCGTGCGGTCGTCCTTCGACGATCCCGACGCGCCCGGAATGGGGGATTTGCTCAATCCGCCCGGAACGCTTATTTGCGACGAGGAAGAGATCGTGGAACAGCAGGTCGTCACCGGAATTGCCTACGCCAAGGACGAGGCGCAGATTTCGCTGCGCCGCGTCGGCGACCGCCCCGGCGTTGCCGCCGGCATCTTTGGGCCGCTGGCCGAGGCCAACATCAATGTCGACATGATCGTCCAGAACATCTCCGAGGACGGCAAGTTCACCGACATGACGTTCACCGTGCCGTCCGGCGACGTCGACAAGGCGCTTGCGGTGCTGGAGCGCCTGAAGGCGACGATCGGCTACGACGTCGTGCAGTCGGAAGCCGGCATGTCGAAGGTCTCGGTGATCGGCATCGGCATGCGAAGCCATGCCGGTGTCGCTGCCACCGCCTTCAAGGCGCTGGCCGACAAGGCGATCAATATCCGGGCGATCACCACCTCCGAGATCAAGATTTCGATACTGATCGACGGTCCGTATACCGAACTTGCGGTTCGCACTTTGCATTCCGTCTACGGTCTGGATAAGCAATAGCAAGACTGAATCAGTTGTTGCGTGAGTGCCGGGCACAGCTGAAACTGCGCCGGCAAGGACTCTATTGGAGAAGAAGCCGCGATGCGTGATACGGCCAGTGGCCCGCGCGTTCTGCTGAAACGGCTCCGCGAGCTCATGCAAGAGCCGCTGGAGCCGCAGGAGCGGCTCGACCGGATCGTGCGCGACATCGCTTCCAACATGGTCGCCGAAGTGTGTTCGCTCTATGTGCTGCGCGCCGATTCGGTGCTCGAACTCTACGCCACAGAGGGTCTGAACCCGAACGCCGTCCACCTGGCGCAATTGCGGCTTGGGCAAGGCCTGGTCGGCACGATTGCGGCGAGTGCCCGGCCGCTCAACCTTTCGAATGCGCAGGAGCATCCGGCCTTCGCCTACCTGCCGGAGACCGGGGAAGAGATCTATAATTCCTTCCTCGGCGTGCCAGTGCTGCGGGCAGGGCGCACGCTCGGCGTTCTCGTGGTGCAGAACAAGACCATGCGTCACTACCGCGACGACGAGGTCGAGGCGCTGGAAACGACGGCGATGGTGATCGCCGAGATGATCGCCACCGGCGACCTCGCCCGGCTGACCCGGCCAGGCCTGGAACTCGACCTGCGCCGCCCGGTCAGCTTCACCGGCCTGTCCTTCAACGAAGGTGTTGGGCTCGGCCACGTCGTGCTGCACGAGCCGCGCATCGTCGTCACAAATCTGTTCAACGAGGATAGCGAGGAGGAGGCCCGCAGGCTGCAGGCCTCGCTCGGCTCGCTCAGGCTTTCCATCGACGACATGCTGGAGCGCCGCGAGGTCGCCTTCGAAGGCGAGCATCGCGAGGTGCTCGAAGCCTATCGCATGTTCGCCAACGACAGCGGCTGGGTACGCCGGCTGGAAGAAGCTATCCGCAACGGCCTGACGGCGGAAGCGGCGGTCGAGAAAGTGCAGAGCGACATGCGCGCCCGCATGCTGCACATGACCGACCCCTATCTGCGCGAGCGGATGAGCGATTTCGACGACCTCGCCAACCGGCTGCTGCGCCAGTTGATGGGGCGCGGGCCGGAAGATGTCGCGGCCTCGCTGCCGAAGGACGCCATCATCGTCGCCCGCTCGATGGGGGCGGCCGAACTGCTCGACTATCCCCGCGACAAGCTGCGCGGCGTGGTGCTGGAAGATGGCGCCGCGACCAGCCACGTCGTCATCGTGGCGCGCGCCATGGGCATCCCGGTCGCCGGGCAGATGAAGGGCGCCGTTTCCATGGCGGAAAACGGCGATGCCATCATCGTCGACGGCGAGGAAGGCATTATCCACCTGCGGCCACAGCCAGACCTCGAAGCCGCCTATGCCGAAAAGGTCCGCTTCCGGGCGCGGCGGCAGGAAGTCTACCGCGAGCTGCGCAAGAAGCCGTCGGTGACCAAGGACGGCGTCCAGGTCGATCTGTTGATGAATGCCGGCCTGGCGGTCGACTTGCCGCAGCTCGCCGAGGCGGGAGCGGCCGGCATCGGCCTGTTCCGCACCGAATTGCAGTTCATGGTCGCCTCGACCTTCCCGCGCGCCGAGGCGCAGGAGCGGCTTTATCGCGACGTGCTCGACGCGGCGCGCGGCAAGCCGGTGACCTTCCGCACCATCGATATTGGCGGCGACAAGGTGCTGCCCTACTTCAAGGGCGCGATCCAGGAAGAGAACCCGGCGCTCGGCTGGCGGGCGATTCGGCTGACGCTCGACCGTCCGGGTCTGCTCCGGACCCAGATCCGCGCTCTGCTGAAGGCGTGCGGCGGGCGCGAACTGAAGCTGATGCTGCCAATGGTGACGGAACTTGGCGAGATCGCGCAGGCGCGCGAGATCATCGACCGCGAGGTGCGGCATCTGTCGCGCTTCGCTCATCATCTGCCGACCAGCCTCAAGCTCGGCGCCATGCTGGAAGTGCCGTCGCTGCTTTTCCAGCTCGACGAGCTGATGAAGGCGGTCGACTTCGTCTCCGTCGGCTCCAACGATCTGTTCCAGTTCGTCATGGCGGTCGATCGCGGCAACACGCAATTGTCCGACCGCTTCGACACGCTGTCGACGCCGTTCCTGCGGGTGCTGAAGCAGATTGCCGATGCCGGGGCGCGCAACCACACGCCGGTGACGCTCTGCGGCGAACTCGCGGGAAAGCCGATCTCGGCGATGGCGCTGATCGGCTTGGGTTACCGCTCGATCTCGATGTCGCCGGCCTCGATCGGCCCGGTGAAGGCGATGCTGACGGAATTGCCGCTGGACGAATTGCAGGCTTTCTTCGACGACAACCTGATGGCGCCTGCCCACGGCCTGCCGATGCGGGCGCTGCTGCAGGCCTTTGCCGACGACCGCTCTATCCCGCTATAGCGGCCGCCATGATCAACCTGCCCCGCGACCGTATGGATCAAGTCGTCAAGCGTTTCGACATGCTCGAAGCGCAGATGTCGGCCGGGCCGGCTGCGGACGCCTATGTCCGCATGGCGTCGGAGTATGCCGATATCCAGGAGATGGTGGCCAAGATCAGGGCGCTGCGCGCGGCCGAGCACGAACAGGCCGACCTGGAGGCGATGCTGGCCGACAAGGGCACCGACGCCGAGATGCGGGCGCTCGCCGAGGCCGACCTGCCCGAGGTCAAGGAGCGCATCGAGGCGCTGCAGAAGGACATCCAGATCCTGCTTTTGCCCAAGGACGCTGCCGACGAGAAGAATGCCATCCTCGAAATCCGCGCCGGCACCGGCGGCGACGAGGCAGCACTCTTCGCCGGCGACCTTTTTCGCATGTATGAGCGCTACGCGGCGTCGCGCGGCTGGCGTTTCGAGGTGGCCTCGGCCAGCGACGGCGAAGTCGGCGGCTACAAGGAAATCATCGCCACCGTGTCGGGCAAGGGCGTGTTCGCGCATCTGAAATTCGAGTCCGGCGTACACCGCGTGCAGCGCGTACCGGCGACCGAGGCCGGCGGGCGCATCCACACCT
Source organism: Mesorhizobium sp. LjNodule214 (assembly GCF_964252735.1). Taxonomy (NCBI): domain Bacteria; kingdom Pseudomonadati; phylum Pseudomonadota; class Alphaproteobacteria; order Hyphomicrobiales; family Phyllobacteriaceae; genus Mesorhizobium; species Mesorhizobium sp. LjNodule214. The sequence continues at coordinate 2,198,216 of NZ_CAXUPE020000002.1, read as the reverse complement.
CGGCGGCGACCGTTGCCGTGCTGCCGGAAGCGGAAGAGGTCGACATCGAGATCCGGGCAGAAGACATCCGCATCGACACGATGCGCGCCTCGGGCTCCGGCGGCCAGCACGTCAACACCACCGATTCGGCGGTGCGCATCACCCATCTGCCGACCGGCATCATGGTGGTGCAGGCGGAAAAATCGCAGCACCAGAACCGAGCGCGCGCCATGCAGATCCTGCGGGCCAGGCTCTATGACCTCGAACGCGGCAAGGCGGATGAGGAGCGTTCGGAATCGCGCAAATCGCAGGTCGGTTCAGGCGACCGTTCGGAGCGCATCCGCACCTACAATTTCCCGCAGGGACGCCTCACCGACCATCGCATCAACCTGACGCTCTACAAGCTCGACCGGGTGATGATGGGGGAGCTCGACGAGGTCATCGACGCGCTGATCGCCGACCACCAGTCGAAGCTGCTCGCCGATATGGGCGTCGATGGCTGACAAATTGCCGGAGGTGCTGGGGCTGCTGCTTCGGGCAGCGCGCGAACGCGTTGCGGCCGCCGGCGTGGCCGACCCGGCGCTGGACGCCAGGTTGATCGTCGAGCATTTTTCCGGCACGACCCGCACCCAGGCCATTGCTGAGCCCCAACAAGCCGTCGACCCGAATGCGGTTGCCGCAATTGATGCAGCGCTGAACCGGCGTATCGCCGGTGAGCCGGTGCATCGCATCCTCGGCTACCGCGAGTTCTACGGCCTGCGCTTCGAGCTTTCGCCGGAAACGCTGGAGCCGCGGCCGGATACCGAAACGCTGGTCGAGGCGGTTCTGCCCTTTGTCGGGGCAACAGTGGAGCGGCAAGGCGAATGCCGCATCCTTGATCTCGGCACCGGCACCGGCGCCATCGCGCTGGCGCTGCTCAGCGCCGTTCCGGGCGCCGTGGCCACCGGCGTCGACCTCTCGGAGGGTGTCCTGGCAACGGCCAGGCGCAATGCCGAGACGCTGGGCCTTTCCGACCGGTTCGAGACGCTTCGATCCGACTGGTTCGCAAAAGTTTCGGGCCGGTACCATGTAATTGCCGCAAACCCTCCCTATATACCAAGCCAAGACATCGGAAATCTGCAGGACGAAGTCCGCGATTTCGATCCGCTTTTGGCCCTGGATGGTGGCGCGGACGGTCTTGGCCCCTACAGGATCATCGCCGCGGAGGCGGCAAGGTTTCTGGAAGTTCAAGGCAGGGTTGTGGTCGAGATCGGCCACACGCAGCGCAACGAGGTCACGGCGATATTCGCGACAGCCGGCTACAGTCTGGCCGGGGCGTTTCGCGACCTTGGCGGAAACGACAGGGTTCTGGTGTTTGAACGGACAAAGCCCTGATGCAGTGCAAAAAGGGCTTGGCAATGCCGGGGAATGCGGCTAGGGTCGCCTTAACCGGATGAGACGAAGCAGGCAGTGCTCTTAGCGATTCGGTTTTCCTTGGAAATAGCTGCCTTCTTGCGCAAACGACGCCCAAGCTTCGTGCGGGAATCGTCCGGCAAGTGATGTAACCGGAACAGGATGGCACGTGGCGCCAACGCAATTGATGCGGGCGAACGCCGGTGAAGAAACGAAACGGCTGGCTGCATGAGCGCCTCCGTTCGTGAAGAGTTTTCGAAAATTTCACACTGAAGAGAGTCGAATGAGGCCACAACAGCAGAACAGGCGCATGCGCGGTCGCAACAACAATGGCGGCGGCGGTGGCAACAACAACAATAATAACAACCGCAAGGGTCCCAATCCCCTGACGCGCAACTACGAGAGCAACGGCCCGGATGTGAAGATCCGCGGATCGGCTCAGCAGATTGCCGAGAAATACGCCACTCTCGCCCGTGACGCGCAAAGCTCTGGCGACCGGGTGATGGCGGAGAACTATCTCCAGCACGCCGAACACTACAATCGCATCATTGCCGCTGCCCAGGCGCAGATGCCGATCCAGAACGCCCAGCAGAACCGCGACGACTTCGACGATGACGGTGACGAAGACCGCGACGAGTTCGACACTGCAGGCAACGGCGGCAGCAATGTCAGCGACAACCAGACGGCCAGCCACGGCGCCGGCCCACAGCCGGTGATCGAGGGCACACCGGCCGAAGTGGCTTTCAACCAGGAAGGCGGCCGCGACAATCGCAACAACCGCGACAATAGTGGTCGCGACAATGGCGGGCGCCATCGCGATCGCCGCCCCAATGGCGGCTACGGCCAGAATGGTCAGCGCGGCGACCATAATCCGCGTGGCGAGCAGGGCAGCCAGCGCTTCGACCAGAACCGCTCCAGCGAGACGCCGGCGCAGGCGGAAGCCGTGTCCCAGGCCGAAACGAGCTTTACGCCCCAGGCCGAAACTGGTTTCGTGCCCCAGGTTGAGCCCACTTTCACCGCGCCGGCAGAACCGACTTTTTCGACCGAGACCGCGCCGCTGTTCGACAGTTTTTCGCCGGCCGGTCTTGCCGCCCAGGCGGAGCGCAACGAAGCTGCCGCCGACAGTGGCGCACGCCGTCCGCGGCGCCCGCGCCGTCCGCGCACCACTGCCGACCAGGCAGACAATCAGGCCGATGGCGGCAGCGACAATGCCGGTGGCAATGAGGTGAGTGCGGCGTCGGCCGAAGGTAACGCAAACGACCCGGTCATCGTCGACGTCGACAACTGATCGAATCCAGCTCGAACAGGGCTTTCAGGCCCATTGAACGGCGGAGAGAAATCTCCGCCGTTTTCGTTTACGCACTGGTGGAATAATATGCGTTCCCAGTCATCTGGACGTCTTGAGTGCCCATTGCCCCTGCACCATATCTCGCCTGAACAGGATCCGGCTCGAAGGAGCGGGTCCGTCACCGCAATCTGATCCGGTGCCGCGAAGCGGGCCGGTGATGGAAGGAGACAGATATGAACCTTGAGAAATACTCAGAGCGCGTGCGAGGTTTCATCCAGTCGGCGCAGACCATGGCGCTCTCGCGCAATCACCAGCAATTCACCCCCGAACATATGCTTAAAGTGCTCGTCGATGACGAGGAGGGCTTGGCCGCGTCGCTGATCGAGCGCGCCGGCGGCAATGTCCGCGACGTCAAGCTCGGCGTCGAATCGGCGCTCGATGCCATGCCCAAGGTGGAAGGCGGCAATGGCCAGCTCTATCTGGCGCAGCCTTTGGCCAAGGTGTTCTCGACCGCCGAGGAGCTGGCCAAGAAGGCCGGCGACAGTTTCGTCACTGTCGAACGGCTGCTGCAGGCGCTGGCCATGGAGAAATCGGCCAAGAGCGCCGATATCCTTTCCAAGGCCGGCGTGACCGCGCAGGCGCTGAACCAGGTCATCAACGAGGTCCGCAAGGGCCGCACCGCCGATTCGGCGAGTGCCGAGCAAGGCTACGACGCGCTGAAGAAGTATGCGCGCGACCTGACGGCGGACGCCCGCGCCGGCAAGCTCGACCCGGTCATCGGCCGTGACGACGAGATTCGCCGCACCATCCAGGTGCTGTCGCGCCGCACCAAGAACAATCCGGTGCTGATCGGCGAGCCCGGCGTCGGCAAGACGGCGATCGCCGAAGGCCTGGCGTTGCGCATCGTCAATGGCGACGTGCCGGAATCGCTGAAGGACAAGCAACTGATGGCGCTCGACATGGGCGCGCTGATTGCCGGTGCCAAATACCGCGGCGAGTTCGAGGAGCGGCTGAAGGCGGTGCTCAACGAGGTGACCGCTGCAGCCGGCGGCATCATCCTGTTCATCGACGAGATGCACACGCTGGTCGGCGCCGGCAAGGCCGATGGTGCGATGGATGCGTCGAACCTTCTGAAACCGGCGCTGGCGCGCGGCGAACTGCACTGCGTCGGTGCGACCACGCTCGATGAGTACCGCAAGCATGTCGAGAAGGACGCGGCCCTTGCCCGCCGCTTCCAGCCGGTGTTCGTCAACGAGCCGACGGTGGAGGACACCGTCTCGATCCTGCGCGGCCTGAAGGAGAAATACGAACAGCACCACAAGGTGCGCATTTCCGATTCGGCGCTGGTCGCTGCGGCGACGCTGTCCAACCGCTACATCGCCGACCGCTTCCTGCCGGACAAGGCGATCGATCTTGTCGACGAGGCCGCCTCGCGGCTCAGGATGCAGGTCGATTCCAAGCCCGAGGCACTGGATGAGATCGACCGCCGCATCATGCAGCTCAAGATCGAGCGCGAGGCGCTCAAGGTCGAGAAGGACGATGCGTCGAAGGACCGGCTCGCTCGCCTCGAGAAGGAGCTCGCGGACCTGGAAGAGGAATCGACCGGGCTGACCTCGAAGTGGCAGGCCGAGAAACAAAAACTCGGGCTGGCCGCCGATCTCAAGAAGCAGCTCGACGAGGCGCGCAACGAACTGGCCATTGCCCAGCGCAAGGGCGAATTCCAGCGCGCCGGCGAGCTTGCCTATGGCCGTATCCCCGAGCTGGAGAAGAAGCTGAAGGAAGCCGAGGCCCAGGACGGCAAGGTCGGCATGGTCGAAGAGGTGGTCACGCCCGACCACGTCGCCCATATCGTGTCGCGCTGGACCGGCATTCCGGTCGACAAGATGCTGGAAGGCGAGCGCGACAAGCTCTTGCGCATGGAAGACGAGATCGGCAAGCGCGTCGTCGGCCAGGGCGAGGCGGTGCAGGCCGTGTCGAAAGCAGTGCGCCGTGCCCGTGCCGGCTTGCAGGATCCGAACCGGCCGATCGGCTCGTTCATGTTCCTCGGTCCGACAGGCGTCGGCAAGACCGAGCTGACCAAGGCGCTGGCCAACTTCATGTTCGACGACGAAAGCGCCATGGTGCGCATCGACATGTCGGAGTTCATGGAGAAGCACTCGGTCGCCCGCTTGATCGGCGCACCTCCCGGCTATGTCGGCTATGAGGAAGGCGGCGCGCTGACCGAAGCAGTGCGGCGCCGGCCCTATCAGGTCGTGCTGTTCGACGAGATCGAGAAGGCGCATCCGGACGTGTTCAACGTGCTGTTGCAGGTGCTCGACGACGGGCGGCTCACCGACGGGCAGGGCCGCACGGTCGATTTCCGCAACACGCTGATCATCATGACGTCGAACCTCGGCGCCGAATATCTGGTCAGCCTCGGCGAGGACCAGGACGTCGACGCCGTGCGCGACGAGGTGATGAGCGTCGTCAGGGCATCGTTCCGGCCGGAATTCCTCAACCGCGTCGATGAGGTGATCCTGTTTCACCGGCTGCGCCGGCAGGATATGGGCCGCATCGTCGAGATCCAGCTCAGGCGGCTGGAGAGCCTGCTTGTCGATCGCAAGATCACGCTGGCGCTGGATCAGGAGGCGATCGATTGGCTGGCAGCCAAGGGCTACGACCCGGCCTATGGCGCGCGGCCGCTGAAGCGGGTGATGCAGAAGGAGCTGCAGGATCCGCTGGCGGAGAAGATCCTGCTTGGCGAGATACTCGACGGTTCGACCGTCAAGGTCACCGCCGGTTCGGACCGGTTGAACTTCCGTTCGAAGCCGACGGTGGTGGCGACCGAAGCGGCGGCCTGATCTCAGGCTGCCTTACCTGAACAGAGCGGCGAAGCCTGAATTGGGATAGCCTTTGCCGCTTTCTTCTTGTCCGAGATACCTTCTTTGTTTGAGATCACGGGGCGCGGATGACGCTGGACGATTACAACGGCTTCTGCGCCTCGCTGCCGCAGACGACCCATGTCGTCCAGTGGGGCGGCGCCCATGTCTGGAAGGTCGGCGGCAAGGTCTTTGCGATCGGCGGCTGGAACGATGGCGGGCAGCTTTTCGTCACCTTCAAATGCTCTGAAATCGCCTATGACGTGCTGAAGGAGCAGCCGGGCTGCCGGCCAGCACCCTATCTCGCCTCGCGCGGCATGAAATGGATCCAGCGTCAGACAAGCCAGAGCATGGATGATGCTGCACTGAAGGACTATCTCGGCGAGAGCCATCGCCTCGTCGTCCTCAAGCTGACGAAACAGACACGCAAGGAATTGAACCTCTAAACACCAGCAATCCGCCATCTTCATGCCCGGTTCATATTGGAACCTTAAGCTTGGTAAATGGTTTGCTGGCGAAGGGGTTCGCCGTAAAGGGACTGTGCCGGGCGGCGGCAATTACGGACCGGAGAGTTTGGCTACAATGCTGCGCACCATCTTCTGCCTTTCGGCACTCGCCGCCGGACTGGTGTCTACCGGCGTGTTCGCCGCGCCGGGTGAGGAAGGAGCACGAACCCGTACCGCCAATTCCGGCGTGATCCTTCTCGCCCAGGACGGCAATCTCGACATCTACTACGACGCCAGGGGGAACCGCGTCATCGTCGATGCCGACACCGGCAAGGTCATCGCCATCCAGCCGCCACAGACCAGGCTCGACCGCCGTGCGCTGCGCCGTCAGTTGCGCATGCAGCAGCTCGGGCGCGCGCCGGTCGAGGACGAGGACCGCTACTATCTCGACGATCCCGAGGACATGGCCCGCTTCCGCCGCAAGCAGCTGGAAGAGGAAGGCACCGTCATCCCACCGCCGATCAACGAAAACGATCCCTATGGCAACAATTCGGATCAGGTTTTTCCGGATGCGCCCCGGGACGAGGGGATCTATGGCAACACTTATCCGGACGGGGCCCAGCCTGGCGAACCGGACGGCATCAGGCGCCAACCGCTCGACGAGGCTTCGATAGATCCAGTCCAGCCGGCGGCGCCGGGCGACGAGGCAGCCCTGCCGCCGAAGGTTGACGGCAAGACGGTCGTCGATCCGTCGCTTTCGCTCGGCACACGTCAGGATGTGGCGGCATTGCAGGTGCTGCTCGATCGTGCCGGCGCTTCGCCCGGCGTCATCGACGGGCGATTCGGCTCCAATGTCGACAAGGCTGTGGCCGCCTACAACGAGATCACCGGCAGCAATCTCAAGTCGACCGATGCGGTCGGCATCCAGGCGGCGCTGGCGCAATCCGGCGGCGATGCCTTCGCCAACTACACGATCACGGCCGAGGACGCGGCCGGTCCCTATGTCGCGTCGATACCGGAAGACTACAGCCAGAAGGCGCAGCTCGACCGCATGGGCTACACGTCGGTGACCGAGGCGCTGGGGGAGCGCTTCCACATGGACGAGAACTATCTCAAGGCGCTCAATCCGGAGGCCAATTTCAATCGCCCCGGCACGATCATCAAGGTCGCCAATTTCGGCAGGCTGGTGTCGACGCCGGTTGCCCGCATCGTTGCCGACAAGGGCAAGAAAGAAGTGTTTGCCTATGACGCTGGAGGCAAGCTGGTCGCGGCCTATCCGGCCACGATCGGTTCTTCAGATACGCCGTCGCCGACAGGCATCCATGCGGTGTCGCGGGTCGCGCTCGATCCCAACTACACCTACAATCCGAGCATCAATTTCAGGCAGGGCCAGAACGACAAGATCCTGACCATCCCGCCAGGCCCGAACGGCCCGGTCGGCTCAGTGTGGATCGCGCTGGACAAGCCGACCTATGGCATCCACGGCACGCCCGACCCGTCCAAGATCGGCAAGACCGAAAGCCATGGCTGCGTGCGCCTGACCAACTGGGACGCGCGCGAGCTGGCCAAGCTCGTCTCGCCTGGGGTGACGGTCGAGTTCGTCGGCGGATCTTCAGCCGATGACCTTGCGCAGCAGTGAGCCGCGCAAGCGCGGTAGCGTAGATCAGCTGCACCACCAGGATGAAGCCGACGTGGCACCGATCGCCCACAGCATCTGCGCCTTGACGACGCGCTGGTAGACGGTGCTGGTCGTTTCCGCACCGACGTCCTCCGCGAGGAGGCTCGCACAGCGCCAGCTGGCGAACAGCGTCGCACCGAGCATCAGCAGGTTCAGCCAATAGACAAGACATCCGGCCATTGCACGCCGATCGGAGCGAGTCTGCCCATACGGGTCGCGGCTGGTTTCAACGAGAACGGCCCGCTGGCCGGTTGTTGCGGCCAGACCGGAGGTCTAAGCAAGCCCTTATGAAGTCGCCAAGCGAAGCTGCCGCTATCCCCTTGACGGGCGCCATTGCAAACGGAACGTTTTGTCCGCAATCGCGGCGCAGGTTCGTGCTGATCGCGGCGATCCTGGCATCGGCGCTCGGCTTCATCGACGGTTCGATCCTGGCCATCGCCACGCCGGCGATACGCGTCGATCTCGGTGCGAGCCTCGCCGAGGCACAATGGATTTCCAACGCCTACGCGCTGACGCTTTCGGCGCTGATCCTTGCCGGCGGTGCGGCGGGCGATCGGTTCGGCCTCCGGCTCGCATTCGTCGTCGGCATCGCCCTGTTCATTGCCGCGTCGATCGCTTGCGCGGTCGCACCCAATGCCGGCGTGCTGATTGCGTTTCGCGCCCTGCAAGGCATCGGCGCCGCGATCATGGTGCCGGGCAGTCTCGCCATCATCGCCAAGGCCTATCCGAAGAAGGAGCGGGGCCGGGCGATCGGCATCTGGGCGGCGGCCTCGGCACTGACGACGGCGCTTGGCCCGGTGCTGGGCGGACTGGTGCTGTCGACCTTCGGCAACGGCATCTGGCGGGCGATCTTCGCCATCAACCTGCCGCTTGGACTGCTCTCGATCTATCTTCTCCTTGTCAAGATTCCAGCTGACGCGCCAACGGAGAAACGAAGCCTCGATCTCGGCGGTGCTGCACTTGCAACGCTTGCCTTCGGATTGCTGGCCTATGGGCTGACCTCGATGAGCGCCGAAGGCGGCGGACACCTGTCTAGTCCAAGCATAGCCGCCGGCGCCGTGCTGCTCGTCGTCTTCATCGCCTTCGAACTGCGGCAGCGCGAGCCGATGATCGATCTCAAGCTGTTTCGCATCGGCGCCTTTGCCGGCGCCAATGTCGCGACCTTCTTCCTCTATTTCGCCCTGTCGGCCAATCTGTTCTACCTGCCGATGCTGCTGATTGCCGGCTGGGGGCTGAGCACGGCCGAGGTCGGCTTCATCTTCCTGCCGCTGTCGGCGTCGATCGCGCTGTTGTCCGGGCCGGTCGGCCAGTGGTCCGACCGCATCGGCCCGCGCTTTCCGATCGCCAGCGGCAGCCTGGTCGTCGCGTTTGCCTTTACCGGGCTTGCGCTGCTCGCCCATGCCGGCATCCACAATTTCTGGACCGGGGTATTTCCGCTGATGGCGCTGATGGGGCTCGGCATGGCGCTTGTCGTGTCGCCGCTGTCGACCGCGATCATGACGGCGGTCGAGGACAAGGACACCGGTGCTGCCTCGGGGATCAACAATGCCGTCTCGCGCATCGGCGGCCTGATCGCGGTGGCGGCGATGGGATCACTCGCGGCCTGGGTCTATTCGACGATGATGGACACAAGCGTCAGGCCGGGCATTCCGGGTTTCGGCGAACCGGCATCGGCAGGGCTAGCGCCCGAACTCGATGCAACGCGGCTCGCCGCCAGCGATGCGGCCTTCGCGGCCATCGCCTGGGTCACCGCGCTGCTTTGCCTGCTTTCGGCGGTCATTGCCTGGATGACCGTTTCGGGACGGGCACTGCCCTGGTCGCGCGGCACGGATGATTCGCCGGACTGATTCGGCACCGAATCGATTCGAGGCTGAGGGCTATCCCTCGACCTTGGCGCTGGCGACCTTCAGCGGATTGTTGTCTTCCTGCTTGAGCAGGTCGTCGATGCGCTCGCGTTCACGCTTGAAGGCAACGAGGTCGTCGCCCTTCAGCACCTTGCCGACCGGCAGGCGGACGCGCATCGGGTCGACCTTGGTGCCGTTGACGATCAGCTCGTAATGAAGATGCGGGCCGGTCGATAGGCCGGTCTGGCCGAGAAAGCCGATGGTCTGGCCCTGGCGGACATGGACGCCCGGTTCCATGCCTTTGGCAAAGGCGCTTTGGTGATTGTAGGACGTCTCGTAGCCATTGGCGTGGCGGATGATGATCTGCTTGCCGTAGCCACCGGCCCAGCCGGCCTTCTCGATGACGCCGTTGCCGGCGGCGATGATCGGCGTGCCGATCGGGGCTGCCCAGTCGACGCCGGTATGCATGCGGACATAGCCGAGGATCGGATGGCGGCGCGCGCCGAAGCCGGAGCGGAATTTTCCCGCCGGCAGCGGATTGCGCAGCAGGAACTGCTGGGCGCTCGAGCCGTCCTGATCGAAATAGTCGCTGCTGCCGTCCTGCATCTGGAAGCGGTAGAAATTGCGCGTCTGTCCGCCGAAGGTCGCCGAGACGTAAAGCAGTTGGGATTCGTCGGAAGCCTGGTCGTCGCCGTCCGGTTGCGAAAACAGGACGTCGATACGGTCCGAGGGGCTCAGCCGTGACTGGTAGTCGACGCCGGAAGCCAGCAGCCGGACCAGTTGCCGGGTCAGCTTTTTCGACATGCCGTAGGAATAGGCCGCACGGTAGATGCCGTCGTAGACGTTCGGCAGGTTGCCGCGCACCACCACCGGCGGCGAATCATCGAATGCCGTCAGCAATTCGGGATTGGGTTCGGGCTCCTGCGCCGGCACATACTGGCCGCGATCGTCGAGCGCGATGGTGACGATATGCTGGGTCCGGTCGTAGACGCTGGTGCGAACCACCTTGGCCGCATCGCCATGGATCTCGAGCCCGACGCGCAGCACGGTTCCGGCCTTCAGCGCCGGCGCGTTCAAGAGCTTGCCGATCGCCTCGGCCATGCCGGTGGCGTCCGGGCCGGTATAGCCCGAATCGGCGAAGGCCTCGGTGATGTCGAGATCCTTGGTGAAGGGGATGATTTCCTCGGCGAACGCCGGCGCCTGGTCGTCCGCAATGACGCGCGGCGACACC